>JADJCM010000001.1:0-1200000 GCA_016703225.1 Lysobacterales bacterium | reverse complement strand
AGCCTTATCCGGCGCCGAGCTCTTGCCGGCGCCGAACAGGGAACCGAACAGCCTGCGCCATGGCGAAGGCTGGCCAGGGCCGACGACGGCGGTATCGGAGCCAAGTTGCAGCGTAGTCGCCACCCGCTCGGCCAGGCTGCGACTGCGCAGCAGCTGGTACTGGGTCTCGTAGAACTGGTTGTCGCCACTCGACTCGCCGGGTGTCACACCTTCCATGTTCACGACATTGAGCTGCTCGCCTTCGATCTGGATCGTGCTGGTGGCGCGGTACATTGGCACCGTCAACAACGTGTCCACGAGGCCGAACAAGGTCACCAACAGAGCCGCCGCCAGTACCGTCCACTTGCGCTTGACCAGCATGCGCCAATAGTCGAGCAGGTTGGTCTCCTCCTCGCCTGGATGCTCGGCCTGGCGGAGCTCGGCAAGCAGGGAGCTGGGCGTGACAGCCGCAGCCGGCACCAAGGCTCCGCCCTGCTGGGGAACCACGACCGGGAGCGGCCGTCGACCTGCGTTGGGGTGGGGGGTGAGCTCGGGCATGCGCTTCCTTCAGGGTGGACCGCTCAGAGCACGGCAAAGCCGATGACGTTGCGCAGCCCGTTCACCAGCGAGTGGTAGGCGCTGCGCACACCAGAGCGCTCGACTACCACGATGTCGTCGCCGTAGATGCGCGGATCTTCCGCTTCTCCTGCACGGATGTTGCGGATGTTGAACAGCGCGGCCATCTTCTGGCCATTGATCTTGCGAAATACGATGATCGAGCGATCGTCGGCCATCGGGTCGAACCCTTTCACCATCGCGATGACCTGGAGCAAGGTGGTCGGGCCGGTGATCGGAAAGATGCCCGGACTTTGCACCGCGCCTTCGACAGTGATGCGCTGGCTCGAGTACTCCTTCACGAACACGCTGACTTGTGGATTCTGCAGGTACTGCTCGGAAAGCCTTTTCGCGATCTCGGCTTCGAGTTCGCTGACCGTCTTGCCGCCCGCCGCCACTGCACCGACGAGCGGCAGGGAGATGTAGCCGTTGCTGTTGATGCGCACGGTCCGGTTCAAGTCGGCGACCTGAAAGACCGAAACCTCCAGCAAGTCGAGGGCACCAACGCGATAGTCCGCGACTCCCGTGTAGGCACCCGACGCCGACGTCGTATCGGGGGGCGGCAAGGAATCCGTCGAAGTGACCGCTTTCGCCGTGCCGCTGCGGATTGCGCCGCCGCTGGAGGCACACCCGGCCAGCAACAACAGCCCGCACAGGGCCAGGCAGGACAAGAGCGGCTTCAGCGTCATGGACCAGCTTCTCCTTGGGTCACACACGATAGCGCGGGTAGAGCGATGCCACTGCGGTCACGTCGCAATCATGTGTTGCTACGCGAGCATTATGCCCGCCCGAACAGGCGATGCCAAAGACCGCTCGGCTGTGTGCTCGCCGCGTCGGCAGCTTGCGGCACCGGTAGCAGTTGGGCGGGTGCGGCGTTTTCGAGGATGCCGCGGGGACGCGTTTGCACGAGATGGGTGGCCTCGCTGTCGCCGACGCGCTTCGCGGCGGCAGCGCGCGCTTCCGCGAGCAGTGGCGGTCGCTTGTCAATGTGGTGGGCGTCGGTGGCGACGATGTGCACCAGGCCCTCATCGAGCATGCGTTCGGCCCAGTAGCGCGGACGCTTGCCGAAATGTCCGCAGAGCGCGCCGGCGGTGATCTGCATCCAGGCGCCGCCCTGTGCCATGCGCTGGAACACTTCGTAGTGGCCGTCGATCCAGGTCAGTCGTTCCGGATGCGTGACCACCGGGACGTAGCCGGCGGCGAGTGTGCTGAACGCCAGTTCCTCGAGCCGCGGCAGCGCGACGTGGTGCGGCGGCTCGAA
Organism: Lysobacterales bacterium; assembly: GCA_016703225.1. Taxonomy (NCBI): domain Bacteria; kingdom Pseudomonadati; phylum Pseudomonadota; class Gammaproteobacteria; order Lysobacterales; species Lysobacterales bacterium. The sequence goes on along the minus strand of JADJCM010000001.1, from coordinate 1,198,145 downwards.
CAGAAAGTAGCGCGAGCCGGCCAGCGTCGGAATACGCCCCTGCTTCAGGCCTTCGAGCAGGTCGGGCACGACGTGCACGTCGGCGCCCGCTACCAGCCTGAGCGCGATGCCGTGGCGATCGAGCGTGAACTGCATCGCCGCGATCGCCCGTTCGATGCCGTCGGCATGGTTCTCGTACAGGCCGGGGTAGATGTGGGGCGTGCAGGCGGTGACGGTAATGCCATCAGCGACGGCAGCACGCGCCATGGCCAGCGCGATCTCCAGAGTGGGCGCACCGTCGTCGATGCCGGGCAGCAGGTGGCAGTGCAGGTCAATCACGGTCTTCGTATAACACGCTGGCATGCATGGATGAGGATGGAGACCCGCGCAAGGTTTGGCGGCGGGCTCGCGGCGCGATTGTCGGCACGCTGGGGTCGATGATACAAAGTGTCAGCGTCACGCCGAGTGCGCGATGGTGGGCGACATGGCATTCGAAGGCTTCAACGACATCGTTTGGCTCAGCGCCGCGATTGCCTTCGTCGGCACGATCGCGATCATGCTGCTGTTGTTTCCGTTCTGCCATGCGCTCGGTCTGGTCGACCACCCGCAAGGTCGAAAGGACCATGACGCGGACACCGCGGCTACCGGGGGCGTCGCGATGTACCTCGGTATCACCATTACGTCGCTGCTGACGCTGCAAGTGGGTGCGGCGTTGTGGTCGTTCCTTGGCGCCGGGTTGCTGCTGATCGTCACCGGCTGGCTCGATGATCGCTACGACCTGCGCTGGTGGTGGCGCATCGCGATCCAGGTCGGTGCCGCACTGCTCCTGTTCTACGGCGGCGGCGTACGCATCGAACAGATCGGCCCGGTGTTCGGGGCCGGGGCGGAGTCGCTTGGCGCGCTGTCGCTGCCGTTGACGGTGCTCGCGACCGTGGGTCTGGTGAACGCATTGAACATGATCGATGGCGTGGATGGCCTGGCCGGTACCCTGGTGCTGGCGACGCTGCTGATGGTGTTGATGGCCGCAGGCTATTCCGGCAACGGCATGCTGGTGCAGCGGGTGCTGCTGCCGATCGGTGCCCTGCTCGGATTCCTCGTGTTCAACTTCCGCTTTCCTGGGCGCGCACGCGCGGCAGCGTTCATGGGCAACTCCGGCAGCGCCCTGCTCGGACTGACCGTGGCCTGGAGCTGCTTCCGCCTGACCCAGAACGAAGGGCACCCGGTGAGCCCGGTGTTGGCCTTGTGGCTTGCGCCGGTGCCGGTGATCGATTGCCTGGTACTGATCGTGCGCCGGCTGATGGCGGGTCGCTCGCCGTTTTCGGCCGACCACAATCACATCCACCACATCATGCGCGACGCTGGCTTTGGTCCGGCCTCGACCGCGATCGGGCTTTCCGCCTTCACCCTGATCTGCGGTCTGGTGATCGGCCAGTGCCTGCGCTGGAACATCCCCAAGCCGCTGTTGCTGGCGGCCTACGGCGTGCTGCTGCTGCTTTGGTTTGGCGTCACCGCGAAGCGCGAGTGGGGCGTCGCCCTGTTCCGCGCCGCGCGCTTCTGGAGCCGCGCGCCGTCGCGCTCGCGCGATCCGGGCGATGCCGCGCCCGTCCGAAACCCCGGCTGAGCCGACTTGGGGGCCAAGGGCCCGTTCGGTCAAAAAAAACCCGCCATGCGGCGGGCAGAAGGGGGGAGGAGAAACGAGAAGGGTGGAACAGAAACAGTGCAGCGATGCGGGAATCAGGCGGCCAGACGGGAGAGCATGGCGTTGAGCTTGGCGCGACGGCCTTCGAGCAGCTCGAACTGGGTCGCGGCCGGGGTTTCCTGGTCGGGATGGATCAGTTCCAGCGCCATCTCGACCTTGCCGAGTTCGATCAGCAGGTCGTGATGCAGGGTGACGTCGTCGATGCCGAGCGTGGCGAGATGCATGTCCATGGTCCGATCTCCTGCTTCGAATGCGATGGAGATCATGCAGAAAGCGTGCCAGCAGTCACATGGCCGGTGTGAACGGTTCCACCCATGACCTTTGGGCCGGTTGTCGCGAATTGCAAACGGGGGCATGATCCAGCCCAGCTCGCTTTTGCGTATGCGATAGGGGATGCCGCGGGGGCGGCGCAGGGATCGTCGAACCGACTACTCGAGTATCGCCGTGGCGTGCCGCAGCGCGCCGCAGCAGTGTCACTGGCGCCCGGACTAAACGGTCACAAAGGATACCCCCTGTTCCTCGAGGACCGCCGGGCGCCAGCCTTTTTCTGCCCGTCAGTGCAAAGAACGAACCAGACCGATCTGGCCTGGTTCGGGAGACGCCCGCGCGTCCGCGGGCAACGGCAGCTTCCCGGAGCGGCGCGTGGGCTGTCCCCTGTCAGCCAACCCGGCGCCTTTTCGCGCCTGCCCGACCCGGTGCGTTCAAGGTGACGCAGGACTCGCGCCACGCCCCGCCAAAATGTGCGCCCTTTCACAATTGCTTGCAGCGAAAAGCGTGAACTGCCGCACGCTTTGCACGCGCCTGGAAGGCGCTGAAAGCGTGGCGAATTGTGCCGTTCGGCGGAACCGACACGGCGCGGCAGTCTGCGACCGGAAAACTGACAAAATCGCGCCCCAGGCGCGCCACGAGACCGTTCGACACCATGGAGTTCAGCAGCACGTTCGACGTCATCGTGGTCGGTGGCGGCCATGCCGGCACCGAGGCCTGCCTCGCGGCCGCGCGCAAGGGCGCGCGCACGCTGCTGCTCAGCCACAACATCGAAACGCTCGGGCAAATGAGCTGCAATCCGGCCATCGGCGGCATCGGCAAGGGCCATCTGGTCAGGGAGATCGACGCGCTCGGTGGCTTGATGGCGCGCGCCGCCGACCATGCCGGCATCCAGTGGCGCACGCTCAATGCCAGCAAGGGCCCGGCGGTGCGCGCGACTCGCTGCCAGGCTGACCGCGCACTCTATAAAGCGTATGTGCGCCGGGTGCTGGAAACGACGCCGAACCTGACCTTGTTCCAGCAGGCGGTGGATGACCTGATCCTCGAGGGCGACCGCGTCGCCGGCGTCGTCACCCAGATGGGCCTGCGTTTCCGCGCGCCGAGCGTGGTGCTGACCGCGGGCACGTTCCTTGGCGGCAAGATTCATATCGGTTTCGAGACTCATGCCGGCGGTCGCGCTGGTGATCCGCCCGCGACCACGCTGGCATTGCGCCTGCGTGAACTGCCGCTGGGCGCCGATCGCCTGAAGACCGGCACGCCGCCGCGCATCGACGGCCGCAGCATCGACTACACGCAGCTCGAGGAACAACCCGGCGACACGCCGATGCCGGTGTTCAGTTTCCTTGGCGCGGTGTCCGACCATCCCGCCCAGGTCAGCTGCTGGATCACCCATACCAGCGAGCGCACCCACGACATCATCCGCGCCGGGCTCGACCGTTCGCCGCTGTACACCGGCAAGATCGAAGGCGTCGGCCCACGCTACTGCCCGTCGATCGAGGACAAGGTGGTGCGTTTCGCGGACAAGACCTCGCACCAGATCTTCATCGAGCCGGAAGGACTGGCCACCACCGAGATCTACCCGAACGGCATCTCGACCTCGTTGCCCTTCGATGTGCAGCTGGCCCTGGTGCGCTCGATCCAGGGCCTCGAACACGCGCACATCACCCGCCCCGGTTACGCGATCGAATACGACTACTTCGATCCGCGCGGGCTCAAGCATTCGCTCGAGACCAAAGCCATCGCCGGCTTGTTTTTCGCCGGCCAGATCAATGGCACCACCGGCTACGAAGAAGCCGGCGCGCAGGGCCTGATCGCCGGTCTCAATGCCGCGCTGCGGGTGCAGGGCCGCGAGTCCTGGTGCCCGCGCCGCGACGAGGCCTATGTCGGCGTGTTGATCGATGACTTGATCAGCAACGGCACCACCGAGCCCTACCGCATGTTCACCTCGCGCGCCGAGTACCGGCTGCAGTTGCGCGAGGACAATGCCGATGCACGCCTGACCGAACGTGGGCGCGAACTCGGCTGCGTCGACGACACGCGCTGGGACGCCTTTGCGCGCAAGCGTGATGCGGTTGCCGCCGAACATGCGCGCCTGGCGCGGGTGTTCGCGGCGCCGAACAATGCGCTCGGTGCCGAGATCGCGCAGACCCTCGGCATCACCCTGAAACGCGAAGCGAGTGCGCTTGAGCTGCTGCGTCGTCCCGAACTCGATTACGCGAAGCTGATGCAGGTCGCCTCGCTGGGTCCGGGCGTAGACGACAGCACCGTCGCCGAACAGGTCGAGGTCGGCATCAAGTACGCCGGTTACCTGGATCGCCAGCGCGAAGAGATCGAACGCCAGCGCCGGCACGAGGCCCTGGCGATTCCGCATGGCTTCGTCTACGCCGAAGTGCGTGGGCTGTCCGCCGAAGTCGGACAGAAGCTCGCGCGCGTGAAACCCGAGACCATCGGCCAGGCGGCACGCATCAGCGGCGTCACCCCGGCCGCGATCTCCCTGTTGCTGGTGCATCTGCGCCGCAGCCAACCCGACATCGCGAGAAGCGCATGAGCGAGCACCCCAAGGAAATCTGGATCGGCCGCGGCAACGACCAGCTCGGCCCGCATGACCTCGACAAGATTCGCCAGCTGCAGGCGCAGGGCAGCCTGCAGGCCAACGACCTGCTGTGGTGGGACGGGCTGGCCGAGTGGACTGCGCGCGACGCGGCCCTGGCCATGCTCGGCATCGAGATTGCATCGCCCGCGCCGATCGCACCTCCGCCGATGCCGACGCGCGCGGAACCGCCGCCGATGCCGGCGCCGCCGCCCGCTCGACCGAGGCCGACTGCGGCGCCCGCTGCGGTCGCTGCCGGCGCCTCGCCGGAACGCACGCGTGCGCTGATGTTCATGTTTGCGGGACTGATCATGTTCGCGGTACTGGCCGCCGCGGCTTTCGCGTTCCTGCGCATGCCCGCGTCGTCGCGGCCGGTATTCGGTCGCGGCGCGTCAGAACTGCGCGATGCACTCGCTGCCGCGAGCCTGTACAAGGTGGCCTACGCCGAATACGTGATGAGCACCGACAAGGTGCCGAAATCGCTGGCCGAAATCGGCTTCGAGAGCGCACCGATCGGCGCACTGCAGGAAGTGCGCATCCAGTCAGGCACGCTGTTGCTGCACACCAGCTACGGCACCTTGGCACTGCAGCCATATCGCAACAGCAACTACCAGATCGATTTCCGCTGCGGCTTCGCGGCTCCCCCGATCGGCATGCAGCCGCTTGGCACCATCGACTCCGCGTCCACGACCAGCATCGATCGCAGCGATCTGCCCGACGACTGTCGCTAGCTGGGTCGGTGCGGCCGAGAGTGCCGCTCGGCCGTCGAGGTCAACGCCTGAGCGTCGAGTGCGTTGTGGTTCGAAAGGAGGATCGCTTCAGCAATGCATTCGCCCAAACTTCGACTGATCACGTGCGGCTTGCTGGGTGTCCTGACGGGGACCGCCGTGCTTGGTCGGGCGCACGCCGGCGGCGTGGAGAACGACTGCGCCGATCCCTATTGGGCCTCGTCCTTGCGCTGCGCCGCGCATCCGCTGGAGTTGCCGCAACCGCCACCCGCTTCACCTACGCTGCCGACGCAGCTTCGTGAGTTCACCAGGGTCACGCTCAATGGCGATCTCGCAGTTCGCTGCCTCGACGGTACGCGCCCGGTAATTTACGTCGATCCTGCCGAGGGCGGGCCCTCATCGCGGTGGTTGATTTCGGTCACCGGCGGTGGTGCGTGCAGCGCCGAGGACCTTGACCAGAACGGCAGCTTCGAAAACGCGGACGCTTGCGCCGCACTCTACGCCGAGCCAGGCGAAGCCGACGAAATGGGTACCGCGGACGAGCCGGCGATGAAGACATTGGGCAGTGTTGGCACTTCGGAAGGACTGCTGAAGCCCGACCTGCAGCGCAACCCCGTGTTCGCGCGCTTCCATCGGGTGCGGATCGAGAAATGCAGCTACGACCGATTCAACGGACGATCCACGCATGAGGTCAGCGCAATCGTTCCTGGTTCTGGCGGCAGCGTCTCCTTCTCGTTGTTCCAACATGGACAGAAAATCATGCGGCTTGCCCTGGAAGCGCTTCGAGGCAGCGGTGCCGGTGCGCCGGGTATTGCGTATTCCAGCTATGTTGCCGATGGCATCGGTGGCGTCGTGCCGCAGGCGGTTCAATTGCCCTCGATTGCCGATGCGACCCAAGTGGTCTTCGTCGGCCATTCGGGGGGTGCCCATGGGCTTTACCACAACATCGACAGGCTGTCGGACGCGTTGGCCGCGGTGGCGGGATTTCATGGCGACGTGCGCGTGATCCATGACGCCAACTTCCTGCCCACTGCAGAAAACGAGGCAGCCTTTGACCCGGATTCCCCGGCCGGCCTGTTTGCACAACAATTTGCAGGGTCGTCCGCGCAACTGGGCAGCTACGACGGTAGCGAGTTCATTCGACTTCCCTCGGCGGACAACCGCTGGTACTTCGAGCAGTATCGGGCGTGGTTCGAGTCAGAGGGCGCTGCCCTGAGCACGATCTTCGACACCTCCTGTGCAGCAGCGCACGCTGGCTCAGGCGATCAGTGGAAGTGCAGGGATCGGCTGCATGTTCGACTACACCACGAAACCACGCCGGCGTTGCTGCGTGAGGACTTCCTGGACCCGAACGCGGAACATACCCAGAACGGCTTCGGACATGCGCTGCCTTGGGGGCCCTACGGCACCTATGGCCACTGTACCGTGTTTGGTTTCTCGCCCTGTCCGCCGCTGTTGCCTGTGGGCCCTGGCTCGGCGCATGAAGCTCGGCTGCTGACCCAAGCCCAAGGGTTCATGTCGGGGTTTGCCACTCAAAGCGAGTTGGCGACTGGAGCGGATGCCAGCGGACCTGTCCCGAGCGCGTTTCTGTGGATGCCCGAATGCGGCACACATGAGGGAACGTACGATGATGAAGCGTTCTACGATATCCGCCAGTTCGTCGGCGCGCGCGGCATGTCGCTGCGGGAACTGGCCGAAGCCTTCGTCGCCGCTCCAAGAACCGGGCGACACGAGGCCTGGGTCGATGGACTGAACGGTGCAGTCAGCGAGTGCGGGCCACGACTGCTGACGGACTCGTTCGAGCAATAGGGATCGCCTCCAGCAGCACGCGCCTGGGGATCTCGCGCGGCATCTCTGGCGTCGTGGTCGCAGCGATGCCCAGCGCCGCACTCGTCAACGAGCGCCAGCAGCGCATCGCGACCAGGTCCATTCCATGGCCATGCCAGTGTCGGTGCCGTCGTCGATGCGCGCGAGCAGCTTGCCGCTGTGGCTCAATGCATAACGCACGCGTTTCGGGAAATCGTGCGCTGGCTGCTCGAACATGATCTCGCCGATGGCGTGATGCACGGCCGGGAACACGGTTTCCGGCTTGCCACTCGGCTGCGCGCGGAACTGAAGGCCTTCGGCGTTGCGGGTGATGCGCATGAACTCGAAACCGAGCAGGCGGCCATCGCGGGTGTCGCGGTGCCAGCCGAGCAGCACGCCGGCCCTTTCGCTGCTCCAGTGTTCCTCGTTCTGCACGCCCTCGCGTTCGCCGCACCAGTCGCCGCTGAGCCAGGACAGGTCCGGCGCAGTAGCACCGGCAACTTCAGTCTGGCCGCCGGCGGTCACCACCGCGGCGGCCATGCAGGCGCCGAGCCCCATCAGGAAACGTGATCGCATCGTGTTCTCCAGGTTGTCTATCGCACATCCGGCGCGCACAGGTCGACGGCGCGCCGTTCCCACTCGAACATCTGCTCGATCTCCAGACCGTAGCGCGACGGCCTGCCGTGCGCGAACGCTGTCGATCGCCATGTTGCATGCAGAGCCGCGGCCTGCGCTGCCTGTTCCTCGCTCAATTCCGCCTCGCGCGCGTTGCCGACGAGGAATTCCGGCACCAGATCACCCATCAACAGGTCGAGCGCATGCGCCTTGATCGGGTCCGGCTCGATGGCGCTGGCGAGGAACAGGCCATCCGAGTTCACCCGGTTGTAGGCGCGCCAGAGCAACACCGCAGCATCGCTGTTGCCGGCGGCGAAGGCTTGCCATGCGAGGCGCGGTGCGTGCGCGCGAAACACGCGGATTTCGTCAGGCGAGGGAATGAACGAGGACAAACCGCCGCCCATCGCGAACAACAGTGCGGAAGGTGCATGTCCGCCTTGTGCGGCACCGAGCAAAGCCTCGGATCGGCCTTGCAGATCGGCGTCGGTGACACTGCTGCAATCTTGGGCAATCAGTTCGCCATCCGCCGAACGAAGCTCCTGCGTGCGATTCCTTGCCCAAGGCGCAAAGTTTTTTCGGCGTGCCGCGCAACCAATCGCCACGACTGCAAACCGGCAACGTGCGTAGTGATCTCCGGTCGTAGCTTGCTGTCGCCAGAACCGGATCTGCTCGACCGGCTTCGCGGTGTCCAGGTTGGGAGCGGCGATCATGCGATGACTGTCCTTGCGCGTTGCGTTCGCGTTGGTACGCGAAGGCATCGCGACTGCGCTCGGAAGAGGCGGAGAAATCGCTGTGACATCGGCGACTTCATCCCGTCGCCCGATGGCATTCTCGGACACGGAAACCGGAACCGCTGTTTCGTCGACAGCGAGCCACCGCGCTCCCAGCCAGGCGAGCAAGATCAACAGACACGCAGCAGTCGTCTTGCGCCAGCTCATGGGGTCAATCCGCAGCGCTCGACATTCATCATGTCGAAGCGATCCTTGAACTCGCCGCTCCGGAAGGGGCGCGGCTCGAAGTAGCGCTCGTAAAGAGCGTGAGCGCGCTCCCGGGCAATACGCTCAATGCTCGGCGTCGGTCCGTGCCACGGACTCATCGGCTGTCCCATGAATTCCTGGCGGAGATACCAGAACGTTGCAGCCGTCACCTCGTCCATCTGCAGGGCCTTTCCCAGAAGGGACATTTGCATGCCATCGCTTCCCATCGACAAGAGAAACGCCGCGAAGCGATCTCCACGCCGGATCAGCTCGGCGATGTAACGCGGCGCGCGTTGCCGATGCGCCTCCAGCCACTCCGGGTGGCGCAAGATCGCGTCGATGGACAGCAGCGGAACCCCTTCGGCATAGGCCAGCATTGCCGCACCCACACCCGCGTCTGCGGCCTGCTGTGCGTACTGGAAGCGCAGCTCCAGTTCGGATGCGGGCAAGTCCGCGCAGGTTTTCTCGCGGCCCGGCCGAAAGGTGTCTGTCGCCAGGCGCGCCATTCGCTCGATCGTCGCGTCGTCTTCACTGCGGGTCTGTCGAATCTCCGCCGGCGACGGTTGCAAACTGATCGACCAGGCACACGCACTCAAGGCCAGGCCGATATGACATGCCGCAACGTGATCACCGGCATCGGCGCGGGCCTTGAGGGCGGGCAGGACATCGACCAGTTTCGCGTCCCAGCGCGGCAGCGGCTCGGTGAAGGTGGGCGGCGGCGGCGGAGGTGCCTGCGACGCATCGGCGAGGGCTGCGAGCAGGTCGAGCTTCGTGTTTGGGTCGGCGGCGATTGCATCAGGCGCTGCCGGTGTCGATGCGGCGGCCTCGACCTTGGCCCCGGAGACATCGAATGCCGCCGCGGGCGGCGCATCGGTGTCGCCCGCACGAGTGCCCCAGAACAACCCGACGCCGACGGCGAGCGCACACAGGGTCAGGGTCCATCCACGTCGATCCATGCGCCAAGGATAGCGAACCGCCACAAAGTCGCCGAGTCGCGGGCGATATCATGCGCGCTTCGCTGACGCCGAGAATGCCGATGAACGCCACCCGCCACCGCAAGCCGCTGCCCGGCACTTTGTTGGCCTATTTCGACGCGCGTGCCGCGGTGGATGCGATTGCGCCGGGTGCGTACGCGAAGCTGCCCTACACCGCGCGCGTGCATGCCGAGAACCTGGTGCGGCGCGCCGATCCCGAGCGGCTCGACGCCTATCTCGGCCAGCTGATCGCACGTAAACGCGATCTCGACTTCCCGTGGTTTCCGGCGCGCGTGGTCTGCCACGACATCCTCGGTCAGACCGCGCTCGTCGACTTGGCTGGACTGCGCGATGCGATCGCCGACATGGGCGGCGACCCGGCCCAGGTCAACCCGGTGGTGCCGGTGCAATTGATCGTCGACCACTCGCTCGCGGTCGAACATGCCGGCTTCGAGCGCGATGCGTTCGCGAAGAACCGCGCCATCGAGGACCGCCGCAACGACGACCGCTTCCACTTCATCGACTGGACGCGCAAGGCCTTCCGCAATGTCGATGTGATCCCGCCCGGCAACGGCATCATGCACCAGATCAACCTGGAGCGAATGTCGCCGGTGATCCAGGTGCAGGACGGCGTCGCCTATCCCGACACCTGCGTCGGCACCGACAGCCACACCCCGCACGTCGACGCACTCGGCGTGATCGCGATCGGCGTCGGCGGACTCGAAGCCGAGAACGTGATGCTCGGTCGGGCGTCGTGGATGCGCCTGCCCGACATCACCGGTGTCGAACTCTCGGGCCGGCCGGCGCCGGGCATCACCGCGACCGACGTCGTGCTGGCGCTGACCGAATTCCTGCGCAAGGAGAAGGTCGTCGGCGCCTATCTCGAATTCCACGGCGAGGGTGCCGCCGCGCTGACGCTCGGCGATCGCGCGACGATCTCGAACATGGCGCCGGAATACGGCGCGACCGCGGCGATGTTCTTCATCGACCAGCAGACCATCGACTACCTGAAGCTGACCGGGCGCGACGATGCCCAGGTCCGGCTGGTCGAGACCTATGCGAAACACACCGGCCTGTGGGCCGATGCGCTCGCGACCGCCGAATACGAGCGCGTGCTGAAGTTCGACCTGTCGAGCGTCGTGCGCAACCTGGCCGGCCCATCGAACCCGCACAAGCGCCTGCCGACGTCCGCACTGGCCGAGCGCGAGATCGCGAAGTCGTGGAGGATGCCGGATGACGGCAGCATGCCCGATGGCGCGGTGATCATCGCCGCGATCACCAGTTGCACCAACACCAGCAACCCGCGCAACGTGATCGCCGCCGGCCTGCTCGCACGCAATGCGAACGCGCGCGGCCTCACCCGAAAGCCCTGGGTGAAATCCTCGCTCGCGCCGGGATCGAAGGCGGTGCAGCTGTATCTCGAGGAGGCGAAGCTGCTGCCCGAACTCGAACAGCTCGGCTTCGGCATCGTCGCGTTCGCCTGTACCACCTGCAACGGCATGTCGGGCGCGCTCGATCCGAAGATCCAGCAGGAGATCATCGATCGCGATCTGTATGCGACCGCGGTGTTGTCCGGCAATCGCAATTTCGACGGGCGCATCCATCCGTACGCGAAGCAGGCCTTCCTGGCGTCGCCGCCGCTGGTTGTCGCCTACGCGATCGCCGGCACCATTCGCTTCGACATCGAGAAGGACGTGCTCGGCATCGACCGCGATGGCAAGGAAGTGCGCCTCAAGGACCTGTGGCCGAGCGACGCCGAGATCGACGCGATCGTGAAGACGTCGGTGAAGCCGGAACACTTCCGCAAAGTCTACGACCCGATGTTCGCCCCGCGCGCCGGTGCCACCGGCAACATCAAGCCGCTGTATGACTGGCGCGCGCAGAGCACCTACATCCGCCGCCCGCCGTACTGGGAAGGTGCGCTCGCCGGCGCGCGCACGCTGAAGGGCCTGCGTCCGCTTGCCGTGCTTGGCGACAACATCACCACCGATCATCTCTCGCCGTCGAACGCGATCCTGCTCGACAGCGCGGCCGGTGAATACCTCGCGAAGATGGGCCTGCCCGAGGAGGACTTCAATTCCTACGCGACCCATCGCGGCGACCACCTGACCGCGCAACGCGCGACCTTTGCGAACCCGACCTTGTTGAACGAAATGGTGCGCAAGCCGGATGGCTCGGTGCAGAAGGGATCGCTGGCGCGCATCGAACCGGAGGGCCAGGTCACGCGCATGTGGGAGGCGATCGAGACCTACATGGCGCGCAAGCAGCCGTTGATCATCATCGCCGGCGCAGACTATGGCCAGGGCAGCTCGCGCGACTGGGCCGCCAAGGGCGTGCGCCTCGCCGGCGTCGAAGCCATCGTCGCCGAAGGCTTCGAACGCATCCATCGCACCAACCTGATCGGCATGGGCGTGCTGCCGCTCGAGTTCCAGCCGGGCACCACGCGCCTCACGCTCGGCCTCGACGGCAGCGAGACCTATGACGTGGTCGGCGAACGCAAGCCGCGCACGACGCTGACCCTGGTCGTGCATCGTCGCAACGGCGAGCGCCTCGAGGTGCCGGTCATCTGCCGCCTCGATTCCGATGAAGAGGTGTCGATCTACGACGCCGGCGGCGTGCTGCAGCGCTTCGCGCAGGACTTCCTGGCGGCGAAGACCGGGGCGGCGGCCTGAGCAGGCGCTGATCGGAGAAGGGGCTGATGCAAGCCGTCTGCGCCGATTCGTGGTCTTGGCGCTCCCCATGGCGGCTGATAGCATTGATATCGTTCCAGTGGAGGGCGCCTGATGTCCAGCCTGATCGTTCGTGGTGTCGATGATGCGGTGGTACGCGCCTTGAAGACGCGCGCGGCCCGACATGGACGCAGTACCGAGGCCGAGCATCGCTTGCTTCTGGCCGAGGCCTTGCTGCAGCCGCGACGCCGCTCTCTCGCCGAGGTGCTGGCCGAGATACCCGGTGTCGGCGAGGACGCAGACTTCACCCGCGCCCAGTCGGACGAGGCCGGGCGTGTATTTGATTGACACCAACGTCATCAGCGAAATCCGCAAAGCCGGGGCGGCCAATCCGGGAGTCACTGCCTTCTTCAAGCGTTGCACCGAGCGGGGCTTGCGGGTCTACCTGTCTGTCGTCACGGTGGGCGAATTGCGACGCGGCGTCGAACTGATTCGCCATCGCGGCGACAAACTGCAGGCCGAACGACTTGAGGCCTGGTTGGCAGTCGTCGTGCAGGACTACCGGGATTTCTTGCTGCCGTTGGATCTGGACATCGCCCAAGCCTGGGGCCGGTTGCGCGTGCCGCACCATGAAAATGCCCTGGACAAGCAGATCGCCGCAACCGCGCTGATGCATGACTTGACCCTGGTCACTCGCAACGCGGATGATTTCGCCGGAACCGGCGTGCGTCTCCTGAATCCGTTCGCGCCACTGGTCTGAGGCAAGATCGCTACCCTGACCACCCCCCTTTTTTCTTCTTGGCTCACGATGCAGCACTCATCCAATCCGCAACTCCGCATCGCCGCCACCTACATGCGCGGCGGCACCAGCAAGGGCGTGTTCTTCAAGCTCGAGGACTTGCCCACGGAAGCGCAGGTGCCGGGGCCGGCGCGCGACAGGATGCTGATGCGCGTGATCGGGTCGCCCGATCCCTATGCCAAGCACACCGACGGCATGGGAGGCGCGACCTCGAGCACCAGCAAGTGCGTGATCATCGCGAAGTCGAGCGTGCCCGATCACGATGTCGACTATCTCTACGGCCAGATCGCGATCGAACAGGCTTTCGTCGACTGGTCCGGCAACTGCGGCAACCTCAGTTCGGCGGTCGGGCCGTTCGCGATTGCGCATGGTCTGGTCGATGCGGCACGGCTGCCGCGCGACGGAAAGGCGACGGTACGCATCTGGCAGAAGAACATCGGCAAGACGATCATTGCGCATGTGCCGATGCGTGATGGCGCAGTGCAGGAACTCGGCGACTTCGAACTCGATGGTGTGACCTTCCCGGCCGCCGAGATCGAACTCGAGTTCCTCGACCCGGCCGAAGATGCGGGCGAGGGCGGCGGTTCGATGTTCCCGACCGGGAGTCTCATCGACACGCTCGAGGTACCCGGCGTCGGCTCGTTCGAGGCGACGATGATCAATTCCGGCATCCCGACCGTGTTCCTGAACGCGGCAGCGCTCGGGCTCAAGGGCACCGAACTGCAGCCCGACATCAATGGCGATGCTGCCCTGCTGGTGAAACTCGAGCGCATCCGAGCCTGCGCGGCGCTGCGCATGGGCCTGATCGAGGACCTCGCCGAGGCGGCGACGCGCCAGCACACGCCGAAGATCGCCTTCGTCGCGCCGCCGCAGGCCTACACCGCGTCGAGCGGCAAACGCATCGAAGCAGGTGATGTCGATGTGCTGGTGCGCGCGCTGTCGATGGGCAAGCTGCACCACGCGATGATGGCGACCTGTGCCGTGGCGATCGCGACCGCCGCCTCGGTGCCCGGCACCCTCGTCAACCTCGCCGCCGGCGGCGGCCCGCGCGATGCCGTGCGCTTCGGCCATCCAAGCGGCACCCTGCGTGTCGGCGCCAAGGCCGAACAACGCGACGGCCAGTGGACCGTCACCAAGGCGATCATGAGCCGCAGCGCCCGCGTGTTGATGGAAGGCTACGTGCGCGTGCCGAAGGTGTGGTGACAAGTGGGTTCGGCTTTAGCCGAACGCTCCTGGCTGCTGGAAAAGCGTTCGGCTAAAGCCGAACCCACGAAGAGCTGCAAACCCACATAGAGCTGCATCGGCGAGGAAGATTGCTAGAATCGCGCCCCGCTGCATCCATTCGCATCGATCGCTGACCTGGCGCGATCCCTCCCGGAGCTTTTCCCCGCATGCTGAAAATCGCCCAACGCATCGCCGCCGACATCGGCGCGACGCCCGCGCAAGTGAATGCCGCCGTGACCCTGCTCGACGAAGGCGCGACCGTGCCCTTCATCGCGCGCTACCGCAAGGAAGTGACCGGTGGCCTCGACGACACCCAGCTGCGCACGCTCGAGGAGCGCCTGTCCTACCTGCGCGAACTCGAAGACCGGCGCGGCGCGATCCTGGCGAGCATCGAGGAACAGGGCAAGATGACCGACGCGCTGCGCGGCGACCTCCTTGCCGCCGACTCCAAGGCGCGCCTCGAAGACCTGTATCTGCCGTACAAGCCCAAGCGCCGCACCAAGGCGCAGATCGCGCGCGAAGCCGGTCTCGAACCGCTGGCCGACGCGCTAACCCAGGACCCGAACCGCGATCCGCAGGTCGAAGCGCTCGCGTTCATCGATGCCGACAGAGGCGTTGCCGACATCAAGGCCGCACTCGACGGCGCGCGCGCGATCCTGATGGAGCGCTGGAGCGAGATGCCGGTGCTGGTCGGTGCCCTGCGCGACTGGCTCTGGGACGGCGCGCTGATCCGCGCCAAGGTCATCGACGGCAAGCAGAACGAGGCTGCGAAGTATCGCGACTATTTCGATCACGCCGAGCCGATCAAGGCGATTCCCTCGCACCGCCTGCTGGCGCTGATGCGTGCGCGCAACGAAGGATTCCTCGATCTGGAACTAATGCCGCGCGCCGGCCAGCAGCACATCGTGCGTGCGAACAACGACGAGGGCGCGCTCGACGAGATGGCCAAGGCCGGCCACCAGCTGGCCGAAGGCCTGGTCGCGAGGCAGGTCGGCATCAGCGCTGCCGGTCGTGCTGCGGACACCTGGTTGCTCGAATCCGTGCGCCTCACCTGGCGCGTGAAGCTGTCCCTGTCGCTGACGCTGGACCTGTTCGGTCGCGCCCGCGAGGCTGCCGAAGACGAGGCGATCCGCGTCTTCGGCGACAATCTCAAGGACCTGATGCTGCAGGCGCCGGCCGGACCCAAGGTCGTGCTCGGTCTCGATCCCGGCCTGCGCACCGGCGTCATGATCGCCGCGGTCGACGCCACCGGCAAGGTGCTGACCACCGGCGCGGTGTTCCCGCACCAGCCGATGAATCGCTGGGACGAGGCGATCGCGCAGCTCGCCGCCGGTTGTCGTCAGCTCGGCGTGCAGCTGGTCTCGATCGGCAATGGCACCGGCTCGCGCGACACCGAGAAACTGGTCGGCGAACTCGCGAAGAAACATCCGGACCTCAAGATCGCGAAAGTGGTGGTCAGCGAAGCCGGCGCCTCGGTGTACTCGGCTTCGGAACTGGCCGCGAAGGAATTCCCGGACATGGACGTGTCCTATCGCGGTGCGGTCTCGATCGCCCGCCGGCTACAAGACCCGCTGGCGGAACTGGTGAAGATCGATCCCAAGGCGATCGGTGTCGGCCAGTACCAGCACGACGTGAACCAGGTGAAGCTGGCACGTGCGCTCGATGCGCGAGTGGAAGACTGCGTGAACGGCGTCGGCGTTGATCTCAATACGGCCTCGCAGCCGCTGCTGGCGCGCGTCGCCGGCCTGTCGGCGAGTGTCGCCGAGAACATCGTCAAGTACCGCGATCAGCACGGCGCGTTCAAGTCGCGACGTGATCTGCTGAAGGTGCCGCGTCTCGGCGACAAGGCTTTCGAGCAGTGCGCCGGCTTCCTGCGCATCGCGGGCGGTGAACATCCGCTCGATGCCTCGGGCGTGCATCCGGAAGCCTATCCGGTGGTCGAGCGCATTCTCGCCAAGGCCGGCAAGGACATCCGTGTGCTGATCGGCGACAGCAAGACGCTGCGCGGCCTCAATCCCGCCGAGTTCACCGACGACAAGTTCGGTGTGCCGACGGTGCGCGACATTCTCAAGGAACTCGAGAAGCCGGGCCGCGACCCGCGTCCGGAGTTCGTGACCCCGGCCTTCGCCGAAGGCGTCGAGGACCTCAAGGACCTCAAGCCCGGCATGTTGCTCGAAGGCCGCATCTCCAACGTCGCCGCCTTCGGTGCCTTCGTCGACATCGGCGTGCACCAGGATGGCCTGGTGCATGTGTCGGCGCTGTCGAGCAAGTTCGTGAAGGACCCGCGCGAGGTGGTGAAGGCCGGCGATATCGTCAAGGTCAAGGTGCTCGAGGTGGATTTGTTGCGCAAGCGCGTTGCGCTGACCATGCGCCTCGACGATCCGATCGGCGAAGCGAAGGCGACACCCGGCCAGCGCCCGGATGCACGCGCCGGTGCGTTCAAGGCACCGGCGCAGAAAGCCCCGCCCTCAAACCACGCCTTTGCTGACGCTTTCGCTCGCGCGAAGCGGACGTGACCGCCCTTCCCGCCACGGTGCGTGGACACTGCGGCGATAGACTCGCGCGATGCGCTTCTTTCTCGTCTGTGGCCTGGCACTAGGGTTCGCCTGCAGCGGAGCGGCGCGCGCATCGTCGAGCGGCGCGCCGATCTGCCATGTCGACCAGATCATCGGCTGCCCGATGGGCTTTCCGGTGCCGAGCGGCGCCGGCATCTATGCGCTGCAGATCGTGCCGGCAGCGTATACCCCGGGCCAGCCCATCACCATCTCGGTGCTTCCAGGGAACACGTTCTCGCTGCTGAACGGCATCCTGCTCTACGTCGAGCGCCCGGACCAGCTCGGCGGCGACGGCTACCCGCTCAAGGTCGGGGACTTCAGCGTGCCGCCCGCGGGCGTGCAGCTGGCCTGCGCGTTCAATCCGACCACGCAAGCGCTGACCCATGACGGTGGCGGCAATCTGGCGTTGCCGATCGGCTTCACCTGGACCGCGCCGGTGGGCCTGGACGTGCCGCTGCGGGTGCGGGCGATGCTGGTGCGTGCCGGCAGCGAGTACAACTGGGACAATGCGCCGTTCGAGGTCTTCAGCATCGACCTGCCGCGTTCGCCCCTCCTGTTCACCGACAGCTTCGAGTAACCCATGCATCCGCAAGGCAAGCGTTTTGAAGGCACCGACCGCTACATCGCCACCGAGGACCTGATGCTCGCGGTCAATGCCGCCATCACCCTGCAGCGGCCGCTGCTGATCAAGGGTGAACCCGGCACCGGCAAGACCCTGCTCGCCGAGGAAGTCGCACGCTCGCTCGGCACGCCGCTGATCGAATGGCACATCAAGTCCAGCACCAAGGCGCAGCACGGTTTGTACGAGTACGACGCGGTCTCGCGCCTGCGCGACTCGCAGCTCGGCGACGCGCGCGTCGCCGACATCCGCAATTACATTGTGCCCGGCAAGTTGTGGGAGGCGTTTGCATCCGAACAGCGCGTGGTACTGCTGATCGACGAGATCGACAAGGCCGACATCGAATTCCCGAACGACCTGCTGCGTGAACTCGACCGCATGGACTTCTACGTCTACGAGACGCAGGAAACCATCCGCGCCAAACACCGTCCGATCGTGATCATCACCAGCAACAACGAGAAGGAGTTGCCGGACGCGTTCCTGCGCCGTTGTTTCTTCCACTACATCAAGTTTCCCGATGCCGAGACCCTGACCCGCATCGTCGATTCGCACTACCCGGGTATCAAGCGCGAACTGGTCAACGAGGCGTTGCAGGCGTTCTTCCATGTGCGCGAGGCGCCGGCCCTGAAGAAGAAGCCGAGCACTTCGGAACTGCTCGACTGGATCAAGCTGCTGGTCGCCGAGGACATTCCGCTCGAGGTGCTGCGTGAGAAGAACGCGCGCAAGGTCTTGCCACCGCTGTATGGCGCGCTGGTGAAGAACGAGGCCGACGTGCAGCTGTTCGAGAAGCTCGCGTTCCTGGCGCGACGCGGCGGATGAGCGCGCGGCGGAGCATCGATGGGCGCTGAGGTCACGCCGCCGCCAATCACCCTGGTGGTGAAATCCGGGCCGCCGCGCGGCAATGTCGGTCCGCTCGCGGCACGTGACTGGCGCCTCGGACGCGCCGCCGACAACGAGATCTCGCTGATCGACATCGCGGTGTCGCGCCAGCACGCCCTGCTCGGGGTGCGCGAGGGGCGCTGGTGCATACGCGATCTCGGCAGCACGCGCGGTACCCATCTCAACGCCGAGCGCTTGCAAACCGAGCGCGACGTGGCGCTGGTCGCTGGCGACCAACTGCGCATCGGTTCCTGGATCTTCGAAGTGCGCTTCGCGGCCCCGGTGAGTGCGCCTACACCGGCGTCCCTGAGCCGGCCGCAGACGCTTGGCTCGGTGCCGCAACAACGCTTGCGCGCGCTGTTCGCGCTGGCGCACACGGCGCAGCACGCCGAGGACGAACCGGCACTGCTGAATGCGCTGTGTCGTGATCTCGGCGCCAGCCTGGCCTACGACCGAGTCGCCGTGCTGCGCGGCGAGATCGACGAGGTGCAGGTGTGCGCGCTGCATGCCCGCGCCGGCGCTAGCGAGCGTGGCTTCAGCACTACGCTGTTGCGGGTGGCCGAACCCGAGGAGCCGGCGGTGTTCGAGTCGATCGCGGCGAGCGACCTTGGCGCCAGCTTGATCGCGCACCCGGTCGCGCATGCGGTGTGCCTGCGCCTGAGCGGCGTGTCCGAACCGACCTGGCTGTATCTGGATCGCGCCGAACCGTTCCAGGACCGCGACGGCAGCGTGCTTGCCTACGTCGAGGCGGCGGCACGCATCGCGGCGCTGGCGATCTCGCATCGCGAAGGCCTGCAAGCCGCCGCCGAGCATGAGCGTCTGGCCGCCGAGCAGTCGCAGGCGCGGCGCGTGCAGCTGCAACTGTGCGCGTCGCGCAGCGGTCGCCTCGCCGCACTCGACTATGCGTTCAGCACCGAGCCCGGTGCCGGCATGTGTGGGGACTTCATCGACGTGCTCGAAGCGCGCGACGGCGCAGTCTGGTGCTTCGTCGGCGATGTCGTCGGCCATGGCACCGCGGCCGCGCTGCTGATGGCGACCGCGCTCGCGATCCTGCGCAGCGAATGCCGCCGCTCGGATTCACCCGCAGCGGTGGCCGACCATCTTGCTGCCGAGTTGGCGGCGGTGCTCGCGCCGGGTCAGTTCGTGACGCTGTGGCTGGCGCGAATCGACCGCGACGGCCGCGCCGACATCGTCGACGCCGGCCACGGTCACGCTTGGATCGCAGCCGCCGACAACGCGGTGCAGGCACTGCGGGTGAGCGGCCATCCGCCGATCGGCGTACTGCCGGACCCCCGCCATCACGTCGAAAGCATCCTGCTGGGACCGGCGACACGCCTGGTCATCGCCACCGATGGCTTCATCGAAGGCGCGCCCGACGGCTCGATCATCGCGGCCATCGAAAGCGTGCGCGCGCACAGCAGCGAACCGCAGCGCCTGCTCGCCGAACTCGCCGCCCAACACCCGCGCGGCGAGGACGACGCCAGCGTGCTGGTGCTCGAACGCCGCGCCTAGCGCCCGCGCTGCTCGGCCAGGGCGATGCGCGCCAGCGACTTTTTCACCCGCTCATGTTCGGCGCCGAAGGTCGAGACCAGACCTTCGTGGCTCGCACGCAGCTCCGCTAGCGCTTCGTCATAGCGACCGAGCTTGGTCAGGCATTCGCCGTAATTGTTGCGGAAGATTGCGACGTAGGGATGTTCGGCACCGACCATGCTGACGGCCTCGTCGATGCCACGCTCGAACTCGGTGGCGGCTTCCTCGAACCGCTCCATTTCCATCAGCAGCATCGCCAGATTGTTGCGGTTGCCGATACTTTCCTGTCCGCGAAGCGACGGATTGTCCTCGACGAGGCGGAGCACTTCGCGGAAAAGCGTTTCGGCCTCGGCGTTTCGTTGCAGGTCGTCCAACAGATAGGCCCGCGTGTTGAGTATGCTCTGTCCCAGATAGGTTGCGCGGCCGATTCCGGCATCAAGGCGAGAAAGCAGGTCAAGCGACATCCTGTCGGCGGCGTCCAGGTTCCCCTGCTTCACCGTAACGTTGAGCAAGTTGAGCAGCGTTGTGAGCGTGGATGGGTGGTTGCGTCCGAAGATCTTGACCGAACTCTGAAACGCTGCGGAGAGCAATTCGTGCGCCCGGTCAAGCTCGTTCATGCGATGCAGCAACGTGCCCAGATTGTTCTGATCCTCCTGGATCTGAAGCTCATTTCCAGAAACGGTCGACTCACGCAACAGCCCTTCCATCTGGCTTCTGGCGTCGTCGGCGTTCCCCAGGTCGCGAAGCAGCAAGGCCATGTCTTGCCGAACACTTCGAAGGCTGTCCGAGGAAGCACCCAGTGTGTGCGCGGAAAGCGCAGACTCCAACAATCGCCGAGCTTCGGCTTGATCGCCCCCCCGCTCGGCAACTTTGGCGCGATAGCGAATCGCCTCCACGCGCATGGGATCCCGCGAGCTCAGGAATGCCTCGACCGGTGGAAGCTCCGACTCAAGTTCTCGCGAGGCTTCGTCGTTGCGATCGGTTGAGGTGAGCGCCGCAACGTGAACCAGAATCGCCTCGGCCTTGGCGGAGGCGTGTTCCGCGCTTGTGGGCAGACTTGCGATGGCGCGCTTGCTCATCGCGAGGGCGTCGTCGTATTGCCCCAGCGTCCGGTATGCGTCGCCGAGAAGTAACGCGACCTCACCGGCAACGAGAGGCTGCGACGCAAGCTTTCCATCCAGCGCCCGCTCGGCTGCCTTCAAGAGATCAACGACCGCAACTGGTTTGCCCTGGTTACTGAATGCGCTCGCGCCTCTGAGCATCTGCTTGGTGAAATCATTGACCGCATTCGCCACGGCAGTCTTCGACTCTGCAATCGCGCGCGCCTCGCGTTCCTTCTGAGCCGACACCAGCGCGAACGCGGTGGCGGCGAGCAGGGCGAGCATGGCGATCGCGGCGGCGGTGACCAGGGCGCGGTGGCGGCGGGCGAACTTGCGGGCGATGTAGAACGCGCTCGGTGCGCGCGCCAGGATCGGGCGGTGGTCGAGGTAGCGCTCGAGATCGGCGGCGAGGTCGGCGACGCTGGCGTAGCGTTGCGACGGCGACTCCGCCAGCGCCTTCATCACGATGGTGTCGAGGTCGCCACCGAACTTCGGCACGATCTTCGCGAGCGGCACCATCGGCTTGCGTTCGGCGCTCTTGATCGCCGAGAACAGGGAACTGGCATCGAGTTCGCGCGGGCGCCGGCCGGCGAGCAGTTCGTACAGGATCACGCCGAGCGCGAACACGTCGGTGCGCACATCGATGCGGTGCGACTCGCCGCGCAACTGCTCTGGGCTCATGTAGGGAATGGTGCCGACCACCTGGCCGGCTTCGGTCAGACGCGTCGCGCCATCGCTGCCGGCGCCGAGCACGCGGGCGATGCCGAAGTCCATGATCTTCGGGCGGCCTTCCGTGTCGACCAGAATGTTCGCCGGCTTCAGGTCACGATGGATCACGCCGCGCTGGTGGGCATGCTGCACGCCATGGCAAACCTCGACCATCAGGCGCACACGGGCGTCGGCATCGAGCGCGCGCGCATCGGCATCGGCCAGCAGGTTGCGGCCGCGCACCAGCTCCATCGCCAGGAACGGAATGCCGGCGCCGTGGCCGCTGTCGACCCCGGTGGCAAACACGTGCGCGATGATCGGGTGGTCGAGCAGGGCCAGCGCCTCGCCTTCCAGCTCGAAGCGACGCAGTGCCCCGGGATCGTCCTGGGTGCCGCGCAACACCTTGAGCGCGACCTCGCGCTGCGGGTTCTGCTGTTCGGCCAGGTACACCGCGCCCATGCCGCCGCGCCCAAGCAGGCCGAGGATGCGGAATTCGCCGATCTGCTCGGGCAGCGAACGGTCTGGCGCGCCGCGCGGGTTGGCGGCGGTGTCGGCGAGCAACACGTCGGCGCTGCCGGTTGCGCCGTCCGTGCGCGTCTGGGGTTGGTCGTGCTGGCTCATGCATGCGCTCGTGTGGCCCGATCCGGAAATCTGCCACAGCCGCGAGTAATCGTCACCGCGGCCGCGGCCTTTGGCACAATGCGTTCATGTTGACGAGTTTCTTCCTGGCCCTGCGCGCCGGTGGCCTCAAGCCCGGCGTTGGCGAATACCTGACCCTGCTCGAAGCGGTCCGCGCCGGGCTGGCTGATGTGTCAATCGAGCGTTTCCACGCGCTGGCGCGACTCACGCTGGTCAAGGACGAAACCCAGTACGACCGCTTCGACCGAATCTTCGGGCAGTACCTCGACGGCATCCACACCGTCTTCGACGCCGAGGGCACGGTGCCGGAGGAGTGGTTGCGCCAGCAGATGCAGCGGCTGCTGACCGAGGAGGAGAGAGCCGCGTTGCAGAAACTCGGCAGCTTCGAGGAGCTGATGCGCACGCTCGCCGAGCGCCTCAAGGAACAGAAGGGACGCCATGAAGGCGGCAATCGCTGGATCGGCACCGGTGGCACCTCGCCCTTCGGCCACGGCGGATTCAATCCCGAGGGCGTGCGCATCGGCGGCAAGGGCGGCGCGCGCCGTGCGGTCAGGGTCTGGGAGCAGCGCCAGTTCCGCAACCTCGACGACCAGCTCGAACTCGGCACGCGCAACCTCAAGCTCGCGCTGCGCAAGCTGCGCCGCTTCGCGCGCAACGCCGAGCGCGAGGAGTTCGATCTGGACGCGACCATCAGCGGCACCGCGCGCAATGCCGGCTGGCTCGACCTGCGCTACCGGCGCGAGCGCCACAACGCGATCAAGCTGATGGTGCTGTTCGACATCGGCGGCTCGATGGACGAACACATCCGTCTGTGCGAGGAGCTGTTCTCCGCCGCGCGCAGCGAATTCAAGCACCTCGAGCACTTCTACTTCCACAATTTCCTCTACGAACGCTTGTGGAAGGACAACCATCGTCGTTACGGCGAGACCCACGCCACCTTCGACCTGATGCACAAGTTCCCGCACGACTGGCGCGTGGTCATCGTCGGCGACGCCAGCATGGCGCCGTACGAAATCAGCGAACCCGGCGGCAGCATCGAACACTGGAACGAGGAAAGCGGTGCGACCTGGATGCAACGCATCGTTGCCACTTGGCCGAAGCTGGTCTGGATCAACCCGGTACCGCAACCCAACTGGGACTGGACACCGAGCATCCAGATGACCAAGTCGCTGATCGGCGACCGCATGTTCCCGCTCACCCTCGCCGGCATCGACCAGGCAATTGCGGCACTGCGGCGATAGCGACTGGTGACGCCGAAAACCGCGCTTGCGGCGCGTGTGCGGTGGTCGTAGCATACGCCGTATGACACACCGACCCTACCCGCCCGCACGGGTCAATGCCCGCATCGATCGAGTGGCGGAGGAGCAGTTGCGCTACGTCACCGAGCACACCCAGATGAACGTCACCGAAGCACTCAAGGCGTCGATCGCGCTGATGTACGCGAAGGTCAGCAGCGAGCAGCTGAGCGCGTATGACATCATGAAGCGTTCCGGCTTCATCGGCATGGGCGACAGCGGCCACAGCGATGGCTCGACGAACTACAAGTCGCTGATCGCCGAGTCCCTCGCGCGCAAGCACGGCTGACATGTTGATCGCTGACACCGGCTTCTTCTATGCGCTTGCCGATCGCCGTGACCGCCACCATGCGCGAGCCGAAGAAGCCCTGGCGGCCGTGCGCGAGCCCCTGGTGACGACTTGGCCGGTGCTCACCGAAACGACGCACCTGATGCAGCTGCGCCTGGGCGCGAAGGTGGCGTCGAGATTCCTGCAGGTCGTCGCGGATGGCTTCTGCGCCGTGCAAGCGATCGAAGCTGCAGAATTGCCGCGCATCACGGTGATGATGAAGAAGTACGCCAACTTGCCGATGGACTTGGCCGATGCCTCACTGGTCTGGCTCGCCGAACACCTCGACGATGGACGCATCCTGAGCACCGACCAACGCGACTTCAAGACCTATCGCTTCAAGAACCACAAGCCATTCAAGAACGTGCTGCTGACGGATTGAAGCGGGCAAGCGGGAGTTTTCGCCAGCAAGGCTGCATTCGCCCTCAGAACGCCGGCCAACACACCCGATTGCGCCCCGCGGCCTTGGCGCGGAATAGTTCGGCGTCGGCGGCGCGCATGAATTCGGCGCTGGTCTGGAAGCCCTTGTGCCACTGCACGCAGCCGATGCTGGTGGTGATCTGGCGCGGCACGCCGCCTGGCGTGACGCGCAGCGCCTCGATGGCGCGGCGCAGGGCTTCGCTGTAGTCGATCGCCTTCTGCAGCGGGGTATTGGTCAGGATCACCGCGAACTCCTCGCCGCCGAGCCGGCCGCCGTGGAAACCCCCGAGCAGGGCGTTGCGGATGACGGTGGCGACGCCACGCAGCACCTCGTCGCCGGCGAGATGGCCGAGCTCGTCGTTGATGCGCTTGAAGTGATCCAGATCGACAAACGCGAGTGACAGCGGCGCGCCGCCCTGCGCCAGCAGCACCTGCCGCTCCAGCGTCTCGCGCCAGGCGCGGCGGTTCGGTAGCCCGGTCAGGGCGTCGACCGTCGCCATCTCGACCATGGCCTGGTGGTAACGGTCTTCGAGACTTTCGCGGCGCATGAACTTGAGCACCGCTTCGCCGACGGCGATCTGGTCGCCATCCTGCAATTCGACGCGCGTGGCCGGTTCCTCGTTGACCAGGGTCTGGTTGGTGGAGCCGAGGTCTTCCAGCACATAGCAACTGCCCTCGAAGGCGATGCGGCAGTGCTGGCGCGAAACGCTGGCGTGCGGGATTTGCAGGTCGCTGGAGGCGGACCGACCGACCACAACCGCCTGGTCGCCGATCTCGATCTGGGCGCCGACGTTTTCACCATGGATGACGACGACGCGCGCGCCCGGCCGACCACGACTGTCGCCGAGGTGCAGGCGCAGGCGTTGCGTGGTTTGCGGGTCGGGTCCGGACATGGCGGAAGTGTACGCGCTGCGCCCCGCTCCCGCACCGCAGGCCACGGCTCGTCACGTTGTCGGCGTCGTGGCGTGGTCGCGGCCGGGGTGCGCGGCTATCGTCGCGGCTTCGTCCGGGAGCGCCTTATGCCGCAAGCAGCCAAATCGATTCGCGACCTGTTGCTGGGGGCGGCCTTGATCGTCGCCTGCAACAGCCATGCCCTCGACAGTCGCGACCCCACTGATCCACGCTGGCAGGCGTGGGAGCAACATCGCTCGCTGCAGCAGTCGTCTCCGCTGCAAGGCATGAAATGGCGGGCGCTCGGGCCGACCCTGCAGGGCGGGCGCGTGCTCGATGTCGAGTCGATCCCCGGCGAGCCCTACGGTTTCTACGTTGCCTACGCGAGCGGCGGGGTGTGGAAGACGACCAACAACGGCGTCGGCTTCGAGCCGCTCAGCGATGCCCTGCCGACCATGATCACCGGCGACATCGCGGTTGATCCGAACCGGCCCGAGCGCCTGTGGATCGGTTCCGGCGAGCCGAACTCGTCGCGCTCCAGTTACGGCGGCATGGGCGTGTTCCTGAGCGAGGACGGTGGCAAGAGCTTCGTGCACAAGGGCCTGACCGACGTCGACCGGATCAGCCGGGTGCTGGTGCATCCGAAGGACAGCGCGCGCGTCTGCGTCGCTGCAATCGGCCGCCTGTATTTGCGCGGCGGTCGCCGTGGCGTGTTCTGCACGCGCGACGACGGAAGCACCTGGACGCAGGTGCTCGTGGGCAAGGGAGACACCGGCGCGATCGATCTCGCCTTCGATCCGAACGACCCGGAGACGCTGTACG
This sequence comes from Lysobacterales bacterium, assembly GCA_016703225.1. Lineage (NCBI taxonomy): Bacteria > Pseudomonadati > Pseudomonadota > Gammaproteobacteria > Lysobacterales > Lysobacterales bacterium. The sequence continues at coordinate 1,172,032 of JADJCM010000001.1, read as the reverse complement.
CGGCGACCTGGGAGCGTTCGCGCACGGCCTGGAACTTCGTCGAATCGGGCGCAGGCTCGGGCATCTGGAAGTCGAGCGACGGTGGTGACCACTGGCTGCGACTCGACGGCGGTCTGCCGCGCGGTACACACGTTGGCCGCATCGGTCTGGCGGTCGCCACTTCGAAGCCGGGCACGCTCTACGCCAGCATCGACAACTGGGCCGAGCTGCCCGCAGACCGCCAGGACCTCGGTGACCGGCCGCTTTCGGCGCGGCGCCTGAAACAGATGTCGAAGGACGAATTCCTGGCGCAGGACCCGGAAGAAATCGAGAGTTTCATCCGCGACAACGACCTCGACACCGAACTCGACGCCAAGGCGCTGATCGCCAAGATCAAGGCGGACGAGGTCACGGTGCAGGACCTGGCGAATGCGCTCAACGACGCCGAGGCGGCGCTGTTCAACACCGACATCCATGGCCTGGAGCTGTGGCGCTCCGACGACGCCGGTGCCAGTTGGCGCAAGACCCACGACGATATGCTCAGCGAAGTGACCTACACCTACGGCTACTACTTCGGCCAGGTGCGGGTGTCGCCGACGGATGCCGAGCGCGTGTACCTGCTCGGCGTGCCGGTGATCACGTCGGGCGATGGCGGCAAGACCTTCAGCGGCATGAACCCGCCGAGCGTGCATGTCGATCATCATGCCTGGTGGATCGATGCCGCGAACCCGAGCCGCATGATCGGCGGCAATGATGGCGGCCTCGACGTCAGCTACGACGGCGGCAAGAGCTGGCTCAAGCTCGACGCGCAGCCGGTCGGGCAGTTCTACACCGTCGGCGTGGACCTGGCCGAGCCGTTCAACATCTACGGCGGCCTGCAAGACAACGGCACCTGGAAAGGTTCCTCGGAAGCGAAGTGGGACGATGCCGAGGCCTGGTCCTTCATCGGTGGCGGCGACGGCATGCACGTTGCAATCGACCCGCGCGACGCCAGCGTGATCACCGGCTACCAGTTCGGGTTCTATCGTTCGTCCAAGGGCCACGAGGTGCGACCGCGCGAGAAGCTCGGCGATCCGGCGCTGCGCTACAACTGGAACACGCCGGTGATCCTGAGCCCGCACAACGCCGACGTCGTCTACTTCGGCGCCAACCGCCTGTTCCGCTCCTTCGACCAGGGCAAGACCTGGGCGGCGATCAGTGCGGACCTGACGAACAGTCGCAACCGCGGCGACGTGCCCTACGCGACCATCACCTCGCTCAGCGAATCACCGAAGCAGTTCGGCCTGATCTGGGCCGGCACCGACGACGGCCAGGTCTGGGTCACCAGCGGTGGCGGCAACGACTGGCGCGAGGTCTCGGCCAAGCTGCCCGAGCGCTGGGTGTCGCGCGTGTTCGCGTCGCAGCACGTGCGCGAGCGTGCTTACGTCAGCTTCAACACCTATCGCAACGACGAGGCCGTTGCGCTCGTGTTCGTGACCGAGGATCTGGGTCGCAACTGGAAGTCGATCGCCGCCAACCTGCCCGCCGAGGCGATCAACGTGATCAAGGAAGACCCGGTGAATCCGCAGCTGCTCTACGTCGGCAGCGACCGCGGCGTGTATGCCTCGCTCGATCGCGGCAGCCACTGGGAAGCGCTCGATGCCGGCCTGCCGAACGTGCCGGTGCATGATCTCGTCGTGCATCCGCGCGACCGTCGCCTGGTCGCGGCCACGCATGGTCGCAGCGTCTGGATCGTCGACGTGCTGCCGCTGCAGGACCTGAGCGCCGACGTGCGCGCCAAGCCCGTGCACCTGTTCCACGTCGACGAGATCGAGGCCGATCGCGGCTGGCGTTCGCGTCCCTCGCGCTGGTTCGATGAAACCCCGTTTCTGCCCAAGGCGACGATCCACTATTGGGCGGCGCAGGCGGGCCCGGGCACGCTGCGCGTTCGCGATGGCGACAAGCGCCTGTTGCGCGAGATCGCGGTCGATGCCGAGCGCGGCATCAACACGCTGGAGTGGGACCTGCTGGTCGACGCCAAGCTCGCGCTCGCGGCCGAGCAGGATGCGTTGCAAGCGAAACCCATCGCTGCCGAGTCAAAGGGCGCGCCAGCAGACAAGGCCGAGGCCAACGCGGAGCCCGAGGATGGCAGCGGTCGACTGGCGAAGACGCCCTACGCCGAGTCGATCCGCCTCGGCCATCGGCTCTACGCCGTGCCCGCCGACTACACGCTCGAGCTGAGCCTCGCCGGTGCCAGCAGCGAGACCAAGCTCGCGATCAAGCCGCCCGAAGCGCGCAAGCCGCGCGCCCAGCCGGCGCCGAAGCTGCGCGGGCGCGAGGACTGAACCTGCTGCGGCATTGGCGACGGGCGCAGTACCCGTCGCCAACGCCCGCAGCGCTTACTCGAAGCCGTCGCGGAACACCGCGTTCGGGTCGAGCTGGCAGCCCTCGACGCGGACGTCGTCGACATACCAGCCGTGCGGCACGCTGCCGACCGAGCTGTCGGTGAGGGCGCGGAAGCGGAACTTCACCGCCTGGCCGGCGAAGTCGCCGAGGTCGAAGCTGGCGGTGCGGTAGGGGGCGGTGCCGCACCAAGCCTGCTGGCCGGTCGGGACCGGGCCGAGGAAGGGGCTTTCCAGCAGTCGCGAGGCACCGAGCGGATTCCAGTTCGTGCCGCCATCGGTGGAGACCTCGACGAAGCCGCCATCCCAGCACGAAGTCGCGGTGTTCTGCTCCATCGTCACGTCGTGCTGGAAGCGCAGCGTCAGGCTGTTCTGGGCGGCCGGCAGGTTGATCGTCGGCGAAATCAGGCGCTGGTCGGAGGTGCTGGCGATATCGACCGCAAGCCAGGCGTAGCTGCCGCTGGCCGGGCGCGCGGTGCTGCGCGTCCAGGTGTCGCCGGAGACCGGGTCCGTGGTCCAGCCGCCGACGCCGGCTTCGACGTCGTCGCTGAAGCTGCTGAGCAACTGCTCGGTGACTGCGCAGGTGCCAGGCGCAGCGCGCGTGGTGAAGCTGGCGACAGCCGATGCCGCGCCGGCGCCGCAACCATTGCTGGCGGTGACGCGCCAGTGGTACGTGCTTGCACCGGCGAGCGTGATCGGCAGCGTGTAGTTGGTGCCGCTCAGGCTCGGGCTGGTGTGTACGATATTGGTGAAGGCGGCGTCGGTCGCCAGTTCAAGGACGTAGCCTTCGGTGTCCGCCACGGCATTCCAGCTGAAGTTCGGAGCGTAGGTCAGGCCGCTGGTACCGGGTGCCGGAGCGATCACGGTCGGTGCCGCCGGTGCGGCTGCGAACAGGGTAAAGCTGGCTGGGCGCGTGCGCACCAGTGCTGGCGCCGCGGTGGTGGCTTCGATCTGCACGGTGTAGGTGCCGGGCGCGACGCCCGCGGCGTTGCTGAGCGTCAGCGTCGAGCTGCCCGGCATCGCGCCGATCGTCGCCGGCGAGAAGCTGCTGGTCATGCCGGCGGGCAAGCCGCTGACGGCGAGCGTGGCCGGGCTGTTGAAGCCGTCGTAGGCATGCGCCTGCACGCCGATGCTGATGTCACCGATTGCGCACACCGACTGCCTGAGCGGCGAGCTGGCGAGGCCAAAGTTCGGCGTGCCGCAGTCCGGAAACTTGAACGAGCCGACGCGCAGCGTCCAGGTGATGCCGGAGGTGACGAAGTACTGGTTGACGTACCAGAAGGTGCAGTCGTCGGTCGGGTCGACGGTGAGCGCGGTGTAGTCACCCCAGCGGCGTGTGGACGCGGTGTGACCACCGGCGGCGGTGACCAGCGTGCCCTCGCCCTGGCCCAGCTCGTTCAGCGGGTCGGCTTCGAGGCGGCCGCTGTAGCGCACGTCCGGATACACCGAGGTGCTGCTGGCGCTGTAGCCAAGCCCGATGTTGCCGGAGCGGTCCTGCGCGATCGAGCCCATCCAGCGGTGGATGCCATCGGTCGCACCGGGCACGTAGGTGCTGTCCTGGTACAGCTCGGCGCTGGCGCCGGGTGCACGGATTTCCCACCAGCGCATGCCGGCCATGCTCGGAGCGCCTTCCACCGACTGCGTCGCGACGATGGACTGGTAGCTGCCGAAATTGCGGTACGCGGCGCGGAAGGTCGGGCGCTGGCGGTAGGACAGGATGTCGACCGCGCCGAGCGGTGCCGGCTGCGGCACGCAGGACCGTCCGCTGCACGGGAAATTGGTGTCGTAGGGCGCGATCGGCAGGGTCTTGACCACTGCCAGCGTGGACGAGGCCGGCGTGCTGAAGTCGGGGTCCAGTTCCCAGAGCGCCAGGGCATCCTGCGTGGCGCCGTAGGGGCCGCCGTCATCCATCGATCCGATCAGGTAGACCGGTGCACCTGCTGGTGGCAGCGCGCTGCCGTCGAGGTCGGCCGGCAACAGGCCATCACCGGAATAGGGATCCACCGGCACCCCGAAACGCACCAGGGTCGGGCTTGGATTGCCGGCCAGCATCTGCGCGCGGTCGATTGCGTACACGCCGATTTCGCCGGCGTCGAGTTCGCGCGTGGTGATCACGAAGGCATTCGGCCACATGCCGTACTTTGGGTAGTCCGGAAACACCGGCGTGCTGAAGGCCCAGCGGTACCAGGTGCCGAGCGGGCTGCTGCCGGTCGAGAGCGCGACGCAGTTGAAAAAGCCCGGGCCGGTGCCGTCGGAGAACTGGCTGACCAGCCAGCGGTCGGCGATCTGGTCGTGGATCACCACCGGGTCACCCGCATTTTCCGTCTCGCAGGCGCCGCCGAAGCCGGCGAACAGGGTGTTGATATTGGCTGGGCCGAACGCCGAGGTTCCGGTCTTGCTGAAGATCTGGAAGCTGGAGTTGGCCATGCGCAGGTAGTGGTTCGGGCCGACGTCGCCGACCGGGTCCGGCGGATTCGCAGTTCCGGTGCCGGCGTTGAAGCTGACGCCGGGCGCCGGCATCGCGCGCAGGAACGGCAGCACGGTCTGGGCGCGGCCGTCGGGCGCGTTGTTGTCGCGCGGCTTGCGGCCACTGTCGGGGTCGACCATCAGGCTGCCATACCAACCCGGATCGCGGTCGGCCGGCGGTAGCGGCGTGATCGTGCGCAAGGGTGGCGACACATCGAATCGCACGGCCGTGGACGCGCCGCGGAACTGGCCACGCGCGGCTTCCTGCGCCATCGCCGAACCGGACAACCCGACGATCAGGCACAACCCCATCTTCACCATCCGCTTCATCGATCCTCTCCCCGTGGCGTCACCGAATCCCTGAGCCTACCAGCGTGGCCGTCAACGCGGGCAATACACCGCCGCCCGCTGAACCGCAGGTTCGCTATCCTCTGCTCCCCCTGGATGGAGAGAGCGCGATGGGTACGCCCGCGGATCGATTGGCCGAGTTGCTGCAGTTCGGACCGCGCAAGGGGCGCGCCGGTGGTGGTGGAGGATCGGCGTATCCGCCCGCTGGCGGTGGCGCCAAGTTGCCCAGGCCACCGTTGGGGCTGGTCGGATTCGTCGTCGTGGCGATCGTGGCCCTGTGGCTGGTGTTCAGCGCGTACTACACGGTGCAGCCGGAGGAGAAGGCCGTGGTCAAGCGCTTCGGCGCAGTGATCGCCACGCGCGACCCCGGCCTGCACTTCAAATTGCCGTTCGGCATCGACACCGTCGAGTTCGTCGCGACCGAGCGCGTGCTCAAGCAGGAGTTCGGATTCCGCACTGCGGCTTCGGGCGGCGAGAGCGAACGCACCGAATACTCGGCCGAGGATTTCCCGCAGGAATCGCTGATGTTGTCGGGCGACCTCAACATCATCGACGTCGAGTGGGTGGTGCAGTACCGCATCGACGACCCGATGAAGTACCTCTACAACCTGCGCGACCCGACGCGCACGCTGCGCGACATTTCCGAGTCGGTGATGCGGCGCGTGGTCGGCAATCGTCTTGGTTCCGACGTGCTGACCACGGCGCGCGTCGAGATCTCGAACCTCGCCGGCGAGGAGATCCAGGCGGCGATGAAGAAATACGACGCCGGCATCCACATCGTCACCGTGCAGTTGCAGGACGTGATCCCGCCGCGAGCGGTGCAACCGGCGTTCAACGAGGTCAACGAGGCGCGCCAGGAGCGCGAGCGCATGATCAACGAAGCGACCAAGCGTCTGAACCAGGAAATCCCGAAGGCCAGCGGCGAGGCCAGTCGCGTGATTGCTGAAGCGGAGGGGTACGCCAGCGAACGCGTCAATCAGGCACTCGGCGAGACCGCACGATTCCGCTCGATCCTGGCCGAATATCGCAGCGCGCCGACAGTGACGCGCACGCGCATGTACCTGGAAACGATCAACGCGGTGTTGCCGACGATCGGCAACGTGATGGTGGTGAAGGACGGCAAGACCGCGCCGCTGCCGTATTTCGACATGCGCCGACCACGCACTGCGCCTGCTGCGGAGGCACAACAATGAACAAGTCCATCCTGTCCATCGCCGTCATCGCCGTGCTCAGCCTCGGCGCCATGCAGTCGGCCTATGTGGTCGACCAGGCCGAACAGGCGATCGTCGTCCAGTTCGGCGAGCCGATCCCCGGCATCGTCAGCCAGCCGGGCCTGCACTGGAAGTTGCCCTTCATCCAGGACGTGCGTCGTTTCGACAAACGCATCATTGCCTGGGACGGCGACGTCACCCAGATCCCGACGCTCGGCCGCGAGTTCGTGCTGGTCGATACCACCGCACGCTGGCGCATCACCGACCCGCTCAAGTTCCTGACCTCGGTGCGCGACGAAAGCGGTGCGCGAACCCGCCTGGACGACCTGATCGACTCGGTCACACGCGACATCATCTCTGGCACCAACCTCGAGGAGATCATCCGTTCGCGCGATTGGACCGTGGATGCCGCGGCACTCGATGAAGCCGGCGTCAGCCGCGAGGATGTCGACCTGGAGCGCCCGAAGAAGGGCCGCGCCCTGCTCGAACAGGAAATGCTGACTGCCGCTGCGAAGCTGATGCCGGCGCTCGGCATCGAGCTGGTGGATGTGCGCCTGAAGCGCATCAACTACATCGACAGCGTTGGCCGCCAGGTCGAGACGCGCATGATCTCCGAGCGCCAGAGCATTGCCGAGCGCTTCCGCTCCGAAGGCCAGGGCAAGAGCAGCGAAATTCTCGGCGAGATGGAGCGCGAACTGCGTCGCATCCGTTCCGAAGCCGAACGCAAGGCCGCCGAAGTGCGCGGCAAGGCCGACGGTGAAGCGACCAGGATCTACGGCGAAAGCTACGGCGCCGACCCCGAGTTCTTCGCCTTCTTCCGCACCTTGGAGAGCTACAAGGCGATGGGCGAGAACACCACCCTGGTGCTCGATGCCGACTCCGAATTCTTCCGCTACCTGGATTCGACGCGCACGCGCTGATCAGGTCTCGCGGCGCCAGGTGTTGCGGCCGGCGGCCTTGGCGGCGTAGAGCGCGCGGTCGGCCGCGCTCATCAGTTGATCGCGGTCGCTGTCGGTCCGGGCCACGGCGATGCCGATGCTGGTGGCCAGCGGCAGCGAACGATCGCCGATAAGCAGCGGCGCGGCCATCGCCGCGCAGATCGCCGCCGCCATTGCTTCGGCGCTCGCGACTGCAGTGACGGCATCGGGCTCGGCCAGCAGCACGACGAACTCGTCGCCGCCGATGCGCGCCACCAGCGCGTCGGGCGGCACGCAGGCTTGCAGGCGCTTGGCAAAGACGCGCAGCAGTTCGTCGCCGCCGGCGTGGCCGTGGGCGTCGTTGGTCTGCTTGAGGTGGTCGAGGTCGAGGAACAGCAGGGCGACGGTGGTCGCCTGCGCCAGGGCATCCGTCAACCGGCTCTCGAACTCGCGGCGGTTGGCGAGCCCGGTGAGCGCGTCGTAGCGAGCCTCGCGCTCGAGTTGCTGCTCGGTCAGTCGCAGGCGCGCGTTGGTCGCGGCCAGCTGTCGGTTGGCGCGCCGTTGCAGCGCGAGGAAGGCGGTGATGACCAGCACGGCGGAGAGCGCGAGCGCCACCAGAAGCGCGCGTTGCCGATTGCTGGCCGCGAGTGACTTCTCGCGTTCGGCGGCCAGCTCCGATTCCTTGGCCAGTCGCTGCAGCTCGAACTCCTGTTGGGCATAGCGCAAGCGCGCGTCGAAGTCTTCGCCGGCGCGTGCGCGGTCGCGCCGATCCATGGTTTCGTCGAGCTCCATCAGCCGCAGCATGCCCGGCATCACGTCGCGCCGCTGCGGTTGGTGCTGCAGCTGGGTGCGCAGCAACTCACGCAGCGCCCGGCGTTCCTCGGTGGGCATGCCGAGCTCGCCGAAGCCGGCAGTGGCAGCGGCCAGCTCGACTTCGGCAGTGGCGAGCTCGTTGGCGTCGCGCGCGGCGAGCCCGAGCACCTCGTGACCCAGCGCCGCGATCTGGGCGTTGCCGAAACGCTCGGCGACGGCGAGCACGCGCTCACCCGCCGCGCGCTGCTCGGCAGGGTCGCGGGTGTTGCGGGCGATGCGCGCGAGCTCGAGATCCAGCTCGGAAATCAGTTTCGGGTCGTCCAACGGTGCGGCCACCTCAGCGGCCAGCAGCATCGCGGCGCGGGCGGCCTGCGGATTGCCGAGCTCGAGCTCGGCGCGGCCGAGGTTGCGCAGCAGGCGCGCGCGCACCACCGCCGCGACCTCGTCTGCCAATGCCTCGATGCCGCGCTTGGCGTAGTCGCGCATCAGCGTGTGGCGGCCGAGCTGCAGCGCCAGCGACGAATAGGCGAGCATGACATCGGCGAGCAGCCCGCCATCCGGGTGGCGGGCGAGACTGGCTTCGGCGGCGCCGAGCCGGCGCTCGGCCTGCGCGAAGTCCTGCAGCGCGATGCGCGCGCGCGCTTCGGCGATCAGGCCGCGTACGCCGAGATGGTGCGCGCCGGCGGCGCTGGCGGCAGCATGGGCGGCGGCACCGGCTTCGCGTTGGCAACGCCAGTCGGCGACGACCCGACAGGCATTGGCGCGCGCGAGTTCGAGGCGCGCCAGGTCCGCCGATGCGCCGTGAGCGCTGGCCTCGGCGATCAACGCCGGCAACTGCTCCAGCACCCGCTCCGGTTCGGTCAGCGCCTCCAGTTCGAGCGGATGGCGCATGCGGTCGGCGAGCGCCGCATGCGCCAGCGTCGATGCGCACAGCAGCGCCCCGGCAAGCACACCCCGCCAGCGAGTTCCATGGACGATCTGGTGACGCCGGACAGGCAAGCGGGAACTCCGAATCTAGGGCCGCTGCAGACGGCCGAGGAACAACACCGTGCCGCTGTTGCGGTCGCGGATCAGGAAGATGAAGGCGCGGTCGGCGCGGAAGACCGGGGTGAAGTCAACCATGTCCGGCATCGCCGCGCCGGCCGGCATGATCACCGCGGTCGCGGCAGCGGCTTCGGTGCCTTTCTCGTCGACCGCGACGAAGGCCTGGTGCACCACCGCGCCGATGTACAGGCGCTCGGCCGGATCATCGCTGACGCTGATGCCATCGAATTGCGCGCCGCCTGCCGTGTCCGCAGGATTGACGAAGGCGCGGCGCAGGCCGAGTTGCTGCAGGGCCGCGGACAACTCCAGGCTCGAATCCATGCGGAACTTCGGCAGCGCGACATCGACCTCGCGCGCCACCAGCGCCGCGTTCCAGCGCTCGAGATGCACGTTATCGAGCAGCGCTTCCACCGCCGCCAGTCCGTCGGCGCGCATCGGCAGGATCAGCTGCATCGACAAGGCATCGCCGCGGTAGGGCAGTTCGACGAGCTGGAAGCCGTCTTGGGGATAGTGCCGGCTGTGGTCGCGGTCGCCGAACTCGATCTGCAGCGGTGTCGTGAACGGCGAGCCATCGGCTTGGAACGCGGCGTACTTCGCGCCGTCGTATTTCCAGTCGCGCATCATTGGCACCTCGACGCTGCCGCCATCGCGCAGGAAGAACTTCTCGTTGCGCGTGCGCGCGGCGTCGAAGGGTTCGAGCCACTCGCCGAGGAAGTACACCGCATTGGTCAGCACCAGCCGGGTGGCGGCATCGACCATGCCGCGGGCGAGCAATTCGCGGATGCGCTGGTTCGTTTGCGCGGCGACCCAGTCGTTGATCGACCGGCGCGCGGTCTCGGCGTCGCCGCGGAAATCGACCGGCATCGCGCCGCCAGTCTGGTAGTAGCGCGCGATCGCGGCGAGATAGGGTGGTTCGATGGCGAAGCTGCGCTCCAGCCAGAGCGCGTTCGCGGAACGGAACTCGGTCGGGTCGATCTCGCGCTGCACGCGATTGATGTCCGCGGCGAGCTGCTGCGCCTTCTCGCCCAGCGCGTAGTACGCCGCATCGAAGTCGGTTGCCCTTGCCAACGCGGCATTGGCGCGATCGAGCTCCAGCCGCCACGCGGCGAGTTGCGCCTGCCGCTGCGCCGGCGCCGGCTTCGGCGCCAGGCGTTCCGCGAGCCGTCCGAGTTCGGCATGCAGCGGCGAAAAATCCACGGGTTGCAGCGGGTCGCCGTTGTCGGCGGGTGCATCCAGACCCAGCACCGCAGCCAACTGTCGCGCGGTCTCGCCACGCGCGCCCTCGGCCGTCATCGCCAGCGCAGTGCCGACCGAAAACGGCGAGAAGAACAGGTTCTCCTGTTGGCCGGCCAGGACGCCGTACAAGGAACACGCAAAGTCGTTCATGCCGTCCTCCGATAGCGCCCGCGCGCTGCCCGAACCCGCCATCAGCAGTGTGGCGCCGACCAGCCAACACGCAACCTTGTATCTCATGCGCACCTCCGGACCTGACTCAGAGTAGCGTTTTCGCGGACAGGCACGAAGCGCTCACGCGAGTTGGTACCAGGCACCGCGTCCGCGGCCGCGCAGCGCGAGATGTCCGCGTTCGACCAGAGCGCGGAAGTGCTGTTTCAAGGTGTTGCGGTTGCTGCGAGTCAGCTGGATGGCCTCGGCCATGGTGATACGGCCGTGCTCGCGCGCGAACTCGACGACCTGCAGCGATAGCGCGGGTAGCGCAGCCAGCACGATTTGCTCACGTTCGATCTTTCGTTCCAGCCGCTGCACCTGTTCCAGCAGCGCATGCAGGAAGAACCGCAGCCACGGTTGCCAGTTCGGTGACTCGTTGCGGATCGTGCCTTGCGTCTGGCGCAGGGCGAGGTAATAGGCTTCCTTGTTTGCCTCGATCACGCTTTCGAGCGAGCTGTAGGGTACATAGGCGTAACCGGATTGAAGCAGCAGTAGACCGGTCAACACGCGGCTCAGTCGCCCATTGCCGTCCTGAAACGGATGGATCTCCAGGAACACGACGACGAAGATGGCGACGATCAGCAGCGGGTGCAGATGCGCCTTCGTGCGCTCGTCGTTCACCCATTCCACCAGTTCGCGCATCAGGCGCGGCGTGTCGAATGGCGAGGCGGTTTCGAACACGACGCCGATCCGCACGCCGTGCTCGTCGAATGCAGCGACGCTGTTGGAAGCCGTCTTGTAGTTGCCGCGATGGCGCGCGTCCTTCGGGCTGTGATTCAGCAGCATCTGGTGCAGCTGTTTGAGGTGGTTCTCGTTGAACGGGATGTCCGGCCAAGCTCGGAACAGCAGATCCATTACCTCGGCGTAGCCCGCCACTTCCTGCTCGTCGCGGGTCTCGAACTTCCGGATTGCGAGGTTGGCGAGCAGGCGTTCGACCTCGCGGTCGGAGAGCTTGCTGCCTTCGATGCGGGTGGACGAGCCGATGCTCTCGATCGTCGCCACCCGCCGCAGGGTCGAGAGCCGGTCCGGCGCCAACGCCCCCAAGGCGCGCCAGGCGCCCTTGAACTCGTCGATGCGGGCGATGAAGGCCAGGACTTCGGTGGTGATTTGCAGGCTGTCGATGCGGAGCATGAACCAATACTACGCCCAATTACACCCATTCATCGAGCGAGATGGATTGGGTGTGGAGATGGGCTTGGTGGGGTTGCGGCGCCGTGCTTCAGGCGCTGATCACGCCCAGCTGTGCGAGCAGCCAGTCCTCGGCGTAGCTGGCGAGTGACCAGTCGCGGATGAAGCCGCAATGGCCGCCGTGTTCGGTGAGGTCGAGGCGGACCTGCGACGGCAGTTGCAGGTCGGCGAAGTCGGTGGCGGGGATGATCGGGTCGTCCTTGGCCATCAGGATCGCACCGGGCAAGTCGAGTGCGGCGAGACGGCCGGCGTGGATGGCGTAGCCGTCGAAATACTCTTCGAGCGACGCGAAGCGGGTCTCGCGCAGGATCAGTTCGCGCGTCAGCCCGCGCATGTCGAGCTGGTAGATGTCCGCGCCGAGCGGGTAACGGCTCGGGAACAGTGCCTGCTTGCGCCGCAGCGAGTCGCGCCACTTGCGCATGAAGTAGTCGTGGTAGACGCGGCGCCGCTCCAGTTCCAGCAGGATGTTGAACGGCCGGATCGCCGGGCACACCGCATAGACACCGGCCAGGTCGATGTCGTGGGCCGCGGCACGCAGCGCCACGCGCAGTGCAAAGTTGCCGCCGAGCGAGAAGCCGGCGATCGCCAGCGGCCGTGTCGGAAACCGCTGCGCTACCGCGCGCACCGCGCCGACCACTTCGTCGATGCGACAGGAATGGAACACCGCCTCGTTGAGGTGATGGGTGTCGCCGTGGTCACGCAGGTTGAGCCGGAACAGATCATGGCCCTCGCGCAGCAGGCGCGCGCCGACGGTGAGGATGTAGCCGGAGTGCGCCGAGCCCTCCCATCCGTGCAACAAGACCACCAGACCGCGTGCCGACGGCAGTTGCTGCTGCTCGGTATGGAAGCCCTGCAGGCGGACGCCGTCGCCACAATCGAGAATGTGCTCGCGCGAACGCGCTTCCAGTTCGCGGTGGCGGTCGCGGAACTTCCAGCGTCTCAGTGCACTCGACGCGAGCAGCGACTGCAGGTGCGGATTGCGCAGCAACCCGGCCGGGCGGAAGTCATGCGGGGACATCGTCGTGGGCGTGCAGGTCGGCTTCCGCGATTGGATCAAGGTCATCGGCGGCGTCGCCATTGCGCGCGCGCAGCGGCGGCAACGGTTCGAAACCGAGCGCGCCGATGATCGCGCGCCGCGCCGCTTCGGCCATGCGCTTGCGTCCGCCCTCGGTCGCGAGCGCCACCGGTTCGAGAAAGTGCACCTCGGCGACGGTCCCGGGTTCGCCGAGCAGGCGCAGGAAGTTCGGGAAGAATCCCTCATGCGCACGGAAAGCGATCGCACGCGCGGCGACGCCGTCGCGCAGATAGCGCAGGGCCACCGGTTGCGCCGGCACGTTGGCGTCGTAGCAGGTCTGGAAGATGCGCGCGTGAAAGGTGCGTACCTTGTCGACGGCGCCAGTGCCTCCCTCCGGGAACACGCCGATCGCGAGCCCGGCGTTGAGGCGGTCGAGCATCGTCTGCGCCACCCGCGCCAGCGAGTCGTTGCTGCCGCGCTGGTGGTAGATGGTGCCGCCGCGGCTGGCGATCCAGCCCACCAGCGGCCAGTGTGCGATTTCCGACTTGGCCACGAAGCAGACCGCGCGCTGCGAATGCAGCAGCGAGATGTCCAGCCAGGAGCAGTGGTTGGCGACGAACAGCGTGGCCTCGCGTCGCGGTGTGCCGAAGCGCTTGAGACGGAAGCCGAAGCAGCGCATCAACCCACCCTGCCACCAGCGCACCATGCGCTGGTCGAGGCGATCACCGCGGATGCGGATCGCATCCAGTGGCGGCACCAGGCTGAGCAGGGTCAACGGCAGCCCGACCAGCAGATGCAGCAACAGCAACGGCGTGCGCCACAAATAGCGCAACGGCCGCAGGCGGTCGCGGGGGGATTCGATCGGGGTGGTCGGTGCGTTCATCGGCCCGGCATTCTCGCGCAATGTCACCGCATGTAAAGCGAGACTGACGCTCGGGTTGTGGAGCGAAAGCTCCAGAGGTCGGCGAATGTGGCTCAGGTTTCGCCCGAAGCCGGGTCTTCAAACAACGCCATCCAGTCGCGCGCGCCGTGCAGCACGCGCAGAATCCGTACCCTGTCCTGCGCGCGGTAGAAGACGAGGTATCGGTCCACAGCAAACGAGCGGACGCCCTCTTGCAGCAAGCCGCCGCGATCCACACCCATCAGCGGTTGCTGCGCGAGCAGTCGAAACGACCGCTCCAGATGGTCGAGTTGGCGGTCCGCCGCGGCTTCGTTGTCGGCCGCGATGTACAACCAGATCTCGATCAAATCGGCCTCTGCCGCGCGGCTGACGTCAAATGCAATCACGCCGCGTGAGCCGCTCCTTGCGGGCCTTCTGCTTCAACGCGGCAAGGTCGAATTCCGCCGCTACGCCGCTGTCGATTCCGGCCTGGACCAGGGCCTTCAGTTCATCCAGCCGTTCGACACGGGATTGCTCGCGTTGTTGCAGCAAGCGCAGCCCATCGCGCACCACGGCGTCGGCGTCGCCATAGCGGCCGCTCCGCACCTGCTCGTGGATGAACTCCTCGAGTTGCCGGGGAATCGCTACGTTCATGCCCATTTCTGTCTCCCGCGCTCGCAACACAGGATAGCAATGGACGCTCTTCCCGGGGAGCGCCGTTGCGGCTATTCCCGCTCCAGCCAGTTCATCAAGTCATTGCAGTGTTCTTCCCACCAGCGTGGCTCGGCCGCGAACGGGAACGCGCGCGGGAAGGCGGGGTCGTCGTAGCGCGCGGCGATCCATCCGGCGTGGTGGATCTGGCGCATGATGCGCAGCGGTTCGATCAGCTGCAGTTCGCCGAACTCGAGTTCGCGAAACTCCGCGTAGCCTTCGAGCAGCGCCGCGCGCTGCGCTTCGCCACCGGTCATCAGCATCCACAGGTCCTGGATCGCCGGTCCGCTGGCGGCATCATCCAGATCGACGAAATGCGGCCCGGCGTCGGTCCACAGCAGGTTGCCGGGATGGCAGTCGCCATGCAGGCGCAGCGTGGGCGGCCCAATCGCGCCGAACTGCAGGTCGAGGCGTTCGGCCACCGCCTCGATCAGATGTGCATAGCGTGCGGCCAGGTGCGCGGGCAGCAGCTGCGAATCGAGCACATGGTCGGCGGCGTCATGGACGCGCGTATCGACATCGATCTGCGCGCGCGCGTTGAAACTGCCGCGCGCGCCGACGTTGTGGATGCGCGCGATCAGTCGCCCTAACCACTGCGCAACGTCGAGGCCTTCCAGCTCGGGTGCGCGTCCGCCGCGACGCGGGAACAGCGCCAGCCGCTGCGCATCGAAATCGAACAGCGATTCACCGTCGATGCGCAGCGGCGCGATCACCGGCAGTTCAGCCTCGACCAGTTCGTCGCTGAAGGCGTGCTCCTCGCGGATCGCGGCATCGCTCCAGCGCCCGGGCCGGTAGAACTTCGCGATCAGCGGTTCGGCGCCCTCGATGCCGACCTGATAGACGCGATTCTCGAAGCTGTTCAGTGCCAGCAGGCGCCCATCCGGTTCAAAGCCGAGCGCAGCGACCGCATCGAGCACGAAGTCGGGCGACAGTTCCGCGAATGGCGTCGGATTCATCACGCCGGCTCGTCCGCCAGCCAGTCGCGCGGCTCCAGGTAATACGCGAGCCCGGCCTCCGCGCTGTCCGGTTCGGGGTCGAAGCCGTACTCCCAACGCACCAGCGGCGGCAGCGACATCAGGATCGACTCGGTCCGCCCACCGGATTGCAGCCCGAACAAGGTGCCACGGTCGAACACCAGGTTGAACTCGACATAGCGCCCGCGCCGGTACAGCTGGAACTGGCGTTCGCGCTCGCCGAAGGGCGTGTCACGGCGACGCTGCACGATCGCGGCGTAGGCGGGCGTGAAGGCCGCGCCGACCGCCCGCGTCAGCGCGAAGCAGGTGTCGAAGTCGAAGCGGCTGAAGTCGTCGAAGAACAGCCCGCCGACGCCGCGCGTCTCGTTGCGGTGCTTGAGAAAGAAGTAGCGGTCGCAGGCTCCCTTGAACTCGGCGTAGAGGTCATTGCCAAACGGCGACACCGCCGCGCGCGCTTGCCGGTGCCAGTCGCGCACGTCCTCCAGCACCGGGTAGTACGGCGTCAGGTCGAAGCCGCCACCGAACCACCAGGCCGGACGCTCGCCCAGCGTGGCGAACAGGCGCACGTTCATGTGCGTGGTCGGCAGGTGCGGGTTGCGCGGGTGCAGCACCAGCGACACGCCCATCGCGCGCCAGGCCTGGCCGGCAAGTTCGGGCCGGTGCGCGCTCGCGCTCGCCGGCAGTTGTGTGCCCTCGACCTGCGAGAAGCCGATGCCGGCCTGCTCGAACAGCGCGCCGTCGCGCAGGATGCGGGTGCGCCCGCCGCCGCCCTGTGGGCGCGACCAGGCGTCCTCGCGGAAGCGCGCGCCACCGTCCAGTGTTTCGAGTTCGCGGCAGATCGCGTCCTGCAGGCTCATCAGCCAGATTTGCACGGGTTCCAGATCGGGCGGGCTTGTGCTCATGCAGCGGATTCCTGAGTCGAACCGCTAAGATAGTGACCCTGACTGCAATCCGCGACGTGTCGCAACACGTCGTCTTCGATGGAAACCCCGAGCAACGTGTTCATGGATCGTGGCCTGCGCCCCAGCGCGCAATCGGCCGGCAACGACGAAGTCGCGCTCGCCAGCATCCTGGCCGGGCGCAGCAGCGCGAAGTATCCCGATGCCTTGGTGTTGCCGCTGCGCGACCTGGTCGGCAGCTCGCGTATCGAGTTCTGGAACGTCGCAACGCCGCCGCAGATCGAGCGCCACCAGCACTTCACTTTGCGGCAAAGCGGCGATTGGCTGTTTGGCAGCATCGAGATCGACGAGCAGGGCGATCTCGCCACCGCCACCGAGCACGCCTACGAGCTGTTGCTGGCGCACAGCCACCGGCTCGGCTTCGCGCATCTCTTGCGCACCTGGAACTACTTCGGCGCGATCAACGCCGGCGACGGCGACGACGAGCGCTACCGCGCCTTCGTCGGTGGCCGTGCGCGCGTGATCGCGCAGCCGCCGGCGGAAGGTTTCGCCGCCGCCACCGCCATCGGTATTCCGGCGCCACCCGACCAGTTGCACGTGCACTGGCTGGCGGCGAAGCGGCCGGGCATCGCGATCGAGAATCCGCGCCAGGTGCCGGCCTTCGAGTACCCGCGCGACTACGGCCCGATCGCCCCCGGTTTCTCGCGCGCCATGCTCGTGACCGGGGAGTCGCCGTTGCTGCTGGTCTCGGGTACCGCGAGCATCGTCGGCCATGCCACGCAGCACGATGGCACCGTGGCGCAGCTCGACGAGATCCTGCTCAACCTGGAGGCGCTTGCCACCGCCGCCGGCGCGCGGGCGCACGCCCGCGCCGACCTCGGCCGTGACGCGCTGCTGCGCGTCTACCTGCGCAACCCGACCGAAGCGGCACTGGTGCGCGGGCACCTGTTGCGACAACTCGGCGACGAAGCCTGCTTCCTGCTTCTGCACGGCGACATTTGTCGCGCCGACCTGCGCATCGAGATCGAAGCCGCGCTGGGGCTGCGGCGAGGATGAGCTGCTAGAGTTAAGCACCGAGAGATATGCTTAACTAGGTTCTTCGATGAAAGATGTTTCAGATCAGCAGGTTGCCGATCATCTTAAGCGACTGAATCCATGGTGGAGCGGCGCCGGGATGGACGGCGAGACGTTGGCGTTGCGTCCCCGCGCCTATCTGGGTCCCGTTCGACGGTTGCTGCGGGAATCGAGCTTGCGTCGAGCGATCGTCCTGCTGGGTCCGCGCCGAGTCGGCAAGACGATACTGATCCGCCACCTCATTGCCGACCTGTTGGCGACCGGCGTCGCGGAACAGCGGATCTCGTATGTGGAAATGGATCATCCGCTGTTGCACGGACAATCGCTCGAGAGCTTGGTGCGGCAGATCGAGGATGCCGCACCCGGCGGCGAGGGTTTGCGCTACCTGTTTTTCGACGAAATTCAGTCGCACAAGGACTGGGAGAAGTATCTCAAGTCGATGGTCGATCACCGCCCCGACTTGCGCATTCTGGTATCCGGCTCCGCTGCTGCGGCGCTGAAGCGCCAGAGTATGGAATCCGGCGCGGGCAGGTTCACCGACTTCCTGCTCCCACCGCTGACTTTCTCCGAGTACCTGCAATTGCGCCCGGAGCCTCCCGCGATCCGGATCGAGGAGCCCAGCCTCTATGTGCTCGATGACATCCAGCGACTGAACGCGCAGTTCGTCGAGTACGTGAATTTCGGAGGCTACCCTGAATTGGCTTTGTCGCCGATGGTGCGCGCCGACCCGGAGCGCTTCGTCAAGTCCGACATCGTCGACAAGGTGTTGCTGCGCGATCTGCCGCAGATGTACGGGATCAAGGATATCCAGGAGCTCAATTCGTTGTTCACCTTGCTGGCATTCAACACGGCGGAAGAGGTCTCCTTCGAGCAGTTGTCGCAGCGCAGCGGGATGGGCAAGCAGACGATCCAGAAGTACATCGAATATCTTGAGGCCGCTTTTCTCATCAAGCGCGTCTTCCGCGTCGACCAGGACGGCAAGCGCTACCAGCGCGAACGCAACTTCAAGGTCTATCTGACCAACTCGGCCATGTACACGGGGCTGTTCGGCGCGAAGCGTTCCGAAGACCCGGAGTTCGGACATCTGGTGGAGACGGCTTTGTTTGCGCAGCGCTTCCACGAAGACGCGCGACTGAACTATGCGCGCTGGGGAACCGACGACAGCGAAGTCGATCTCGTCGAATCGTCGAGTGCGCTCAAGCCGTTAGCAGCATTGGAGATCAAGTGGAGCGACAAGTACGCGGACAAGCCAGAGGCGTTGCGAGGCTTGTTGAAGTTCCTGCGCGGCAACAGTCTGCCCATGGCCTGGGCGACAACGCGCAGTCGCTTCTCTGAAACGACCATAGACGGCCGCCAGATCCGCCAGTGGCCGGCTGCAGTCCTTGCTTTCCACTATGGCGTGCGCGCGGTCGAAGGTCGGATGGCGGACTACGAAGCGCGGATCAAGGGCGTCACCGCGTAGCCGGTGCCGCGCAGGCTTCATCATCGCGACAGAAGCTTCATCATCGCGTCGGCCACGCCTCGCAGCACGATGGCACTGTGGCGCAGCGACGGCAGTGGATCTTTGACGGCCAATCCCTGGCCATGAACCATGCCGCGATCCTCGACGCGCTGACCGGCGCAACATCCTTCGATCTGTTCCGGCTGCGCGCCGCCATCGATCGCGCGCTGCGCGACCCCGCGCGCAGCACCGCGGTCCGCCGCTGTCTGCAGCCCGGCCAGCCGGTCGAGTACTTCGACGCCCGCGACAACCGCAGCCGCGACGGTGCGTGGTCGAGCTGCGTCCCGCCGCCGTGGTCGTGCTTGATCACGAGTCGGGTACGCGCTTTCTGATCGAGTACGCCGCGATCAACCTCGACGGCGTGGACAGCGTCCTCCGCGACCGCACCGACCGTGGCCTCGGCCGCCAGGAAATCGCCGTCGGCGACCGCGTCGGCTTCCAGGATCGCTTCGGCCACCAGCGCCACGGCCGCGTCACCCGCCTCAACGGCAAGACCGTCACGCTCGACTGCGACGGCGCACCGTGGCGCGTCAGCTACGCTCTGCTGCACCGCCTGATCGACGCCGCGCCGTAGCAGAGCAAGATCAGGCCACGTCGGCCAACCCAAGGCATGCCCCGCTGGCTTCCCATGCCCGGAAAATCCACAAGGCACTCGTAGCGCAAGGCGCAACCGACGATGCTGGGCCATAACTGGCCATCGATGCAGAAGATCTTGCCGAATCCTCGCTCCCTTTCATGGCAGACGGTCAAGCCGCAGGAGAGTAGTCGGCGCGCTCACTTTCCCTGCGGCGCTGCCGGGGGCCAGCGTCCTTCCCGGTGGCGTTCGTCAAACCAGCGGTGCATGGCGGCATCTTCCAGAGCATATTCGCCGCGGGCAGATTTCCAGACCAGGGCCGGCGTGCGCTGGCGCAACGCCTCCAGCGCCCGTTGTACCTGGGCGGCATTCACGGGGTGCCGGGTCTTGTCGCGGTAGAAGCGCAGGGCTTCGGCATCGTAGGGGCGGTAGCGCTGGCCTTGTTCGAGCATGCGCCACAGCACGGCCTGCTCGGTGGACTTGAGGCCCAGGTAGTCGGACTCCATCTGCGCTTCGTCTTGTGCTCGCTGCTGCTGCGCGGCTTCAAGCAGGGCGGGTTCGAAACGCCCCGCGAGGGCGGCCAGAGGACTGAGTACCTGGCCCAGCGCGGCCATGAAGAACTGCGGCCGGTCGCCGAACACCTCGAAGGCTTGGTGCAGCAGGACTCGATCCACCGGCTTGAGCACCGGTCGTTGCTTCTCGATCAGCTCAGCCACATGGGCGATGAAGTCAGGCCCAAGTGGCGGCAGGCGCTGGATCTGCGAGCCGTAGAACGGTGCGCCCGCGGTGTTGACCAGGCGCAGCAGCTTGTCCCGGTCCGAGCCCGACATGACCAGCATCAGATGGACCACGCCGGGTTGGTTGAGCTGGTCGCGGGCCGATTTCAGGGCCGTCATTGCGGCTTCGCCGGCCTCGCTGGTGAGGGCGTGCTGGGCTTCGTCAATAATCAGCGCCACCGGCTGGCGAGCGTGTTCATGCAGCAGGCGCAAGGCGTCGGCCAGCGTGAGGCCATCGATCTTGCCGATCCTGCTGGTGTCGACTTCCAGCCCGCCCAGTTTGAGCTTGTCCACCCCCGCCTTGCGGGCGGCGCGAGCCACCAGGCCCAACCGGGGTTCCAAGGCATGGGCGATCGCTTCGGCAATCAGAATGCCCGGATCGCGGCGGGCGTCGGCCCACAGGTCGACATACACCACCGTCACGCCTGCGGCCTCCAAGGCTGGACGCAAGTCCCCCTGTAGAAAAGTGGACTTGCCCGTACGACGCGGCGCTGCCAGAAAGAGGCCGTTGTGGGCATCACCCAGCCATGTCTTTCCTTGCAGGGCGGTCACCAGCTCCTGTGCCAGCGCGGTGCGGGGGAAGGCGATCACGGTAATTATCCGAAGTTATCCGAGAAGCGATAATTTATCTTGTTCCGGATGATTATCAATAAAACTCGGGCTCGAAGGCCCCCTGTTCTACTCCCACCGAGCGTGGGGCTCGCGCTTGGAGCAATCCCATACCGAGAAAACGCCACGTTCATCAACCTTGCTGCCGCACTGGCTTGCCCAGTGCTCATGCTTTGCGCGCACTCATTGACAAGCTGGGGGCACAGGCGCCCGCGAACCCGAACCACCATCTAGCGTTCCCGTCGCGAACGGACCTGACCATTCGTTCTGGCCGACGTGGTGTCGACGATTCATTGGAAGGCCAACTGAGGCGGCCTCCAGGTCACCTGCTTGAAGTCAGACCAGAGTCGGTCGCGTGCGGCGCGTCCCAACGCCATGCTCAACCGCACGTGTCGCTGTGGGGCCGGGTTGTTGGTCGGCGGTATTCGGTACGATGCGCCAATCGGACCAGCGCTTCGCCGCACTGCGGAGGTTGGCTTGAGCGTTAGCATTCGCTGGGGGTGTCTCCGCACGCCATGGACGCAATCACTATCAAGCGCGGCGCTGGAACAACTGCCCGAAGTGGCCGAGACCAAGAAGCGCAACGGCGCGAAAGCCGAAGACGCCAGGGCCAGCACCACCGATGCCGATGCCCGCGTCATGAAGATGGGCGACGGCGGCTTCCGGCCTGCGTTCAACGTGCAACTCGCCACCGAATGCGAAAGCCAGATCATCGTCGGCATGGACGTGGTCAAGATCGGCAGCGACATGGCCCAGTTGGCGCCGATGGTCGAGCAGGTCGAGCAACGCGTGGGCCGCAGCCCCGGCGAGTGGCTCGTCGATGGCGGCTTCCCGGCGCACGAGCAGATTGACGCAGTGGCCCACAAGACCGAAGTCTATGCGCCGGTACCCGAGCCCAGAGCGAAGCAGGACGAGCAAGGCAACCCGATCGAGCAGGACCAGCACCAGCGCAAGCCCGGCGACTCCGATGCGGTGGCGCAATGGCGCGCACGCATGGCCAGCGATGCGGCCAAGGAAATCTACAAGCAGCGCGCAGCGACGGCCGAATGCGTCAACGCACAAGCGCGCAATCGGGGACTGCTGCGAATGCCCGTGCGCGGATTGAGCAAGGTTCGATCCGTGGTCGGCTTGCCGCGGAAGTTGCGCGCATCATCCAGGCCCCGTCGCGCCGCAACTGCTTGGCACGACGTTAGACGCATGGTTGGCGCTTGGCGAAGTCCTCCATGAACCGCTGGAACATTCCATCTTGGCTGGAAGTCGAAGTCTCTGCGCGCGACAGCCACTGTGTTTACTGCGGCGCGCTGTTTTGCGGCAACGAAGGGCCGCGCAGAAACCGGCGTAGCCACCCTCTCCCCCACCCCTCTCCCATCGAGGGAGAGGGGAGAGGAGCCCGCAGCACCGAGGGTGCGTGGCAGCGGCTGGCTGCTGAGGCATGATTGCCGGCCATGAATCCCGCCACTATCCTTGATGCGCTGCGAAGCGCAACATCCTTCGATTTGTTCCGGCTGCGCGCCGCCATCGATCGCGCGCTGCGCGACCCCGCGCGCAGCACCGCGGTCCGCCGCTGTCTGCAGCCCGGCCAGCCGGTCGAGTACTTCGACGCCCGCGACAACCGCAGCCGCGACGGCTGCGTGGTCGAGCTGCGTCCCGCCGCCGTGGTCGTGCTTGATCACGAGTCGGGTACGCGCTTTCTGATCGAGTACGCCGCGATCAACCTCGACGGCGTGGACAGCGTCCTCCGCGACCGCACCGACCGTGGCCTCGGCCGCCAGGAAATCGCCGTCGGCGACCGCGTCGGCTTCCAGGATCGCTTCGGCCACCAGCGCCACGGCCGCGTCACCCGCCTCAACGGCAAGACCGTCACGCTCGACTGCGACGGCGCACCGTGGCGCGTCAGCTACGCTCTGCTGCACCGCCTGATCGACGCCGCGCCGTAGCAGAGCAAGATCAGGCCACGTCGGCTAACCCAAGGCATGCCCCGTTGGCTTCCCATGGCCCGGAACGCTGGCTTCCCATGACCGGAATATCCACTCTGCCGCTTCCGCAACTGCGTACCGGAGAACGTCAAAGTTGAGCACTACCCCCAACTCGTAAACCTCTACTGGCGTTACAAGCCGGGACGAGAGCAAGCCATGCCCGGCGCCGAAGACTACGAGCGAATGCTCGTTCTGGAGCACCGCTTGGAGAAGCTGGAGGGTCCCGACGTCGGCTTCATGATGCTGAGTGTTACCGGCAATAGTCGGAAGAAATGGATCTTGTACGTCCGCTCCGACGACGTGTTTCTTTCTGCACTCAACTCGCAGCTGCAGGGCGAGGCTCGCTTTCCCATCGAGGTGCAATCAGCGCCCGATCCGGAGTGGCGTAACTACTTCCACTTGCTGTCTCGCGTGCGTGCAACCTCTCAAGAAACACCTCCCAAGTAGCTGACTTGGCGGCTCCGATTTTTCATGTTGGCCGCGGATCGGGAACGAGCTGCACGCAACCAGTGCGAACCTCAGCTGGCGATCAGGCGAGCGGGTCCATGCTATCGAGGCCGAGGCTTGCTGCTGCGGCGGACATCTGGACATCGTGGGTGACCACGCTGATGTTGGCGCTGAGCAGCGCGCAGGTCGCGAGGTGGATGGCGTCGAGTGACTTGACGTGTGCCTCGATTGCGGCGGCGAAACGGAGCACGCCGTCATCGATGCTCACCAGATTCACGCGATCAAGCAGCGGGCGGGCCATCGAAACATCCAGGCCTTCACGTCGCAGCACGCGCGTCAACTCCAGATGCAGCAGCACGGACGAAAACACTTCGTCGCCGGATTGGGCTACTGCGTCGAGCCAACGGCGAGCCCGCAAGTCACCGCCAGGCAGCAACGCGTGCAGGGCGATCGATGCGTCGATGTACCAGCGCATCAGCGCTCGCCACGCGACTCGGCGAACAGTGCGTCGACCCGGGCAGGTGTGTAGCGGGCCTTGGCGACTGGCCACGGTGCAGGCTTGGCCTTCGCGGGTGTGATGCGACCTTCTGCGCGCAGTCGGGTGACCGTGTCGGTGCATGCCTCCATCGACTCGATCCGCCAGCGTGCCACGCCACGCTCGGTCACGATGACGGGTCGCCCAACCGCCACGGCATCCAGGACGCCCGCCGTGTGCTGGTTCAATTCGCGCTTGCTGATCGTCTTCATGCGGCCATTGTAAGACAGATGTCTGTCATCGGCACGGCGACCACTTCACCGCGAAAGGAACTTCACCAGCGCATCCGCGACGCCTTTGTAAGGCGGGCGCAGGAGGAAATCGAAGCCGGTGAAGCGCGACTGGTAGACAATCGGGAGCAGCTTGCTGAAGTTCAGGAAACCTTCCTGCGCGTGGTAGTGGCCCATGCCGCTTGGGCCAACGCCGCCGAAGGGCAGGTCGCTGGCGGCGAATTGCAGCAGCGCGTCATTCACCGTGACACCGCCGGCGATGCAGCGGGTGAGCACGCGCTCGACGTTGCCGCGGTCGTAGTCGAACAGGTACAGCGCCAGCGGGCGATCGTGGGCGTTGATGTAGGCGATGACGTCATCGATGCGGTCATAGCCGAGCACCGGCAGGATCGGACCGAAGATTTCTTCCTGCATCACCCGCGCATCGTCAACCGGATCGAGCACCACGGTCGGTGGCAGCAGGCGTTCGGCTTCGGCCTTGGCGGCATCGACCGCGAGCAGCGGCAGCAGCGTCAAGCCGCGCGCGCTGGAATCGTCGAGCAGGCCGCGCAGCCGGCGGTACTGGCCGGCGTTGACGACGCGGGTGTAGTCGGCGAAGTCGGCGCCTTGCGGAAAACGCTTCGCGATGTCGGCACGCAGCGCATCGACGAAGGCGTCGCGCCTGGCGCGTGGCACGAACACATAGTCGGGCGCGATGCAGGTCTGTCCGCCGTTGAACAGCTTGCCGGTGGCGATACGCGCGGCCGCCAGTTCGAGCGGGAAATCCTCGCCAATGATGGTCGGCGATTTGCCGCCGAGTTCGAGCGTGACCGGGGTCAGGTTCGGCGCCGCAGCGGCCATGATCTTGCGACCGACCGCCGTCGAACCGGTGAACAGCAAATGGTCGAAAGGCAGGGCGGCGAATGCAGCCGATACCTCGGGCCCGCCGAGCGCGACCGCGACCTGCGTGTCCGGAAACACTGCGGCGAGCAGGTCGGCGAGGAAGGCGCTGGTGCGTGGCGTGTGCTCGCTCGGCTTCAGGTACACCGAATTGCCGGCCGCGATCGCGGTCGCGAGCGGCACCAGCGCCAGGTTCACCGGATAGTTCCAGGGCGCCATCACCCCGACCACGCCGAGCGGCATCGGCCGCACCTCGGCGCGCGCCGGCAGCATCAGCCAGCCCGGCGAACGCGAGCGCGGACGCATCCAGCGGCGCAGGTTGGCGAGCAGCTGGTCGATCGTCTTCAGCACCGTCCAGCCGTCGGCGATCGTCGATTCGTGGCGCGAGCGGTGACCGAAGTCGGCGCTGAGCGCGGCGTTCATCGCGTCGAGGCGCGACTTGAACGTGGCGCGCAGGCGCCTGAGGTCATCGCGGCGCTGCGTGTAGCCGGGCGGTGGCTGGTTCAGGCGCGCGGCCTTGAGCCTGACCAGGGTGTCGGCCAGTTCCTGTGGCGTGGACGTGGGCACCGGTTGCAGCTGCGCGTTCATGGGTCACCTCGATCAGGGAGCGGAGTTTACGCCGCGGGGCGGGGAGGCGCCGTAAAATGGCCGCTTTCCGCTTGCGAGGAAGTGCGATGCCGATCCGAACCTATCAAGGCCAGAAGCCGCGCCTCGGTCAGCGCGTCTATGTCGATGTCGGCGCGCACCTGATCGGCGACGTCGAACTCGGCGACGATGTCTCGCTGTGGCCGGGCACGGTCGTGCGCGGTGACGTCAACTTCATCCGCATCGGCGCCCGCACCAACGTGCAGGACGGCAGCATCATCCACGTCAGCCACGACGGGCCCTACACGCGTCCAGGCGGCTATCCGACGATCATCGGCGCCGACGTCACCATCGGCCATGGCGCCATCGTGCACGCCTGCGTGATCGAGGACGGCTGCCTGATCGGCATGGGCGCCACCGTGCTCGACGGCGCCACCATCCGCAAGAACGGTTTCGTCGGCGCCGGCGCGGTGATCGCCCCGGGCAAGACCGTCGGCGAACGCGAACTTTGGCTCGGCAACCCGGCCAAGCTGGTGCGCTTGCTGAGCGACCGCGATGTCGAGTCGCTGTACTACTCGTCCACGCACTACGTGAAGCTCAAGGACCGTTATCTCGACAGCGGGGCGTAGGCCAATGTCGCCGCATCACTCGGTTTGCGTGGGTGCGTCGTCACCTGGAGATGGTGTGCCCGCGGCGCACTGGTCCGGAAGTCCCTGGTTGCTCTTGGCGGCGATCGGCACGACGCGCACAGCCGGTTGGCCCGCCTTGGCAATGATGACGTCCGCTCCCGCCAAAGCTTGCTGGATGAGCTGCGGGAAGTGGCGCTTCGCCTGTCGGATGGAGAACTGGGTCACGGGCTCACCGATTCAACCGTCCATCCACCAGCGACGCGACCACGGAGGGATCGGCGAGGGTGGAGATGTCGCCGAGCTGGTCGTGTTCGTTGGCGGCGATCTTGCGCAGGATGCGGCGCATGATCTTGCCGCTGCGCGTTTTCGGCAGGCCCGGGGCCCACTGGATGATGTCGGGCGTGGCGGTCGGGCCGATGGCGGTGCGCACCTGTTGCACCAGCGCCTTGCGCAGCTCGTCGCTCGGCTCGATGCCGGCCTTGAGCGTGACGTAGGCGTAGATGCCCTGGCCCTTGAGGTCGTGCGGATAACCGACCACCGCGGCTTCGGCCACCGTGGCATGGCCGACCAGGGCGCTCTCGACTTCGGCGGTGCCGATGCGATGGCCGCTGACATTGATCACGTCATCGACGCGGCCAGTGATCCACCAGTCGCCATCGGCATCGCGGCGTGCACCATCGCCGGTGAAGTAGTTGCCCGGGTAGGTCTTGAAGTAGGTGTCGATGAAGCGCTGGTGGTCGCCGTAGACGGTGCGCATCATGCCCGGCCAGGAATGCCGCAGCACCAGGTTGCCGGAACCTTCGCCATCGATTTCCTGCCCGTTGGCATCGACGATGGCCGGGAACACGCCGGGCAGGGGCTGCGTCGCCGAGCCGGGCTTGAGTGTGGTCGCGGCGGGCAGCGCCGAGATCAGGATCCCGCCGGTCTCGGTCTGCCACCAGGTGTCGACGATCGGACAGCGAGAATCGCCGACGACGCGGTGATACCAGAGCCAGGCTTCGGGGTTGATCGGTTCGCCGACCGAGCCGAGCAGGCGCAGGCTCTTGCGCGAACGCGACGTCACATGCGCCTCGCCTTCGCGCATCAGTGCGCGGATCGCAGTCGGCGCGGTGTAGAAGATCGACACCTGATGGCGATCGACCACGTCCCAGAAGCGGCCGGGGTCGGGGTAATTCGGCACGCCCTCGAACATCAGCGTGGTCGCGCCATTGGCGAGCGGGCCGTAGACGACGTAACTGTGCCCGGTAACCCAGCCGACGTCGGCGGTGCAGAAGAACACGTCGTTCTCGCGCAGGTCGAACACGCGCCGATGCGTGCTCGCGGCATAAACCAGGTAACCGCCGCTGGTGTGCAGCACGCCCTTGGGCTTGCCGGTGGAACCCGATGTGTACAGGATGAACAGCGGGTCTTCGGCGTTCATGCATTCGGCCGCTGCCACCGCGTCCTGTCCGGCGACCATCTCGTGCCACCAACGATCGCGCGGACTGTGCATGCTCACCGCGCTGCCGGTATGGCGCACCACCAGCACGGTCTCGACGCAGCTGCACTCGCGCTTGGCCACGGCGACATCGACATTGGCCTTGAGCGCGACCTGCTTGCCGCCGCGCACGCCGGCATCGGCGGTGATCACCAGTTTGCTCTGGCAGTCGCCGATGCGACCGGCCAGCGACTCGGCCGAGAAGCCGCCGAACACCACCGAGTGCACCGCGCCGATGCGTGCGCAGGCGAGCATCGCCACCGCCGCCTCGGGAATCATCGGCAGGTAGATGGTGACGCGGTCGCCCTTGCCGACACCGAGTGCGCGCAGCGCATTCGCGGCGCGGCCGACCTCGTCATGCAGCTCGCGATAGCTGATGCGTCGCGGCGCCGCATTGGGATCATCCGGCTCGAACACGATCGCGGTCTTGTCGCCGCGCGTCGCCAGGTGCCGATCCAGACAGTTGACCGCGACATTGAGCTCGCCGTCGGCGTACCAGCGCACGTGGAAGTCGGCGAGGTCGAAGCTCACGTCCTCGATCTCGGTCGGGAAACGCAGCCACTCGATCTGGGTCGCCTCGCGTGCCCAGAATCGGGCGCGGTCGTACGCGGCGACGCGGTCGGCTGCGGCGCGGTCGACATCGGTGCTGTTGCCGTCGGCAAAGCCGTGCGGCGGTGGGAAAAGGCGCGGGTCGCTCATGGTTTGGCTCAGGCCTGTTCCTGTTCGTCGTCGTTGCGCGAAGAATTGCGCGCGGCAATCTGCCGACGCTTTTCTTCGGCGCGGCGGATCAGCTCCAGCTCCTCGGGCGACGGGAGGTAGGTGTCGTGCTGGCGCGTCGACTCGATTCTGGCATGGGCAAACGCGAACACCGCCATCAACGCGAACGTGGCGCAGCCAAACAGCGCCAGACCCAGCAAGCCGGGACTATGGGTCGTGAACACGATGATCAGGCAGACGCCGCTCAATCCGGCGAAGAGGAAGGGCATGGCGACTCCTGTGGTGGCGACAAGGGAAGTTGCGGGAAGTGTCGCATGTCGCGCCGCGCCGATCAGCCTTGTGGCACCGAAAGGCGCAACAGGGCCAGGTGCGCCGAGAGCAGCGCAGCCATCTGCAACATCACGCGCTCGTGGTGGCCTTGGTAAAAGCCAGCGCGCGAGTGCTCGGAATCGAGCACGCCGAGCAGTTCGCCATCATGGATCAGCGGCAGCGCCAGTTCCGAAAGTCGCGCAGCGTCGTCGACCAGGTAGCGCGGGTCACTGCGGGTATCGTCGATGCGGATCGGAATGCGCGCAGCGGCGCAGTGTCCGACTACGCCCTGGCCGAGGCGCAAGGTGAGCGGGTTCGCGATCACCTGCGGGGCCCTGAGCTTGGGGCCATAGGCGGCCATCTGGGTCAGCAGGGTGCCACTGTTGTCGAGCAGGTAAACTACGCAGTCCTCGAGGCCAATCGCGGTGATCGCCTCGGTGCTGACTGCCCACGCCGCTTCGCGCGGCGTGCGCGCCTTGCGCAACCGGGCGATCAGGCGCGCCACTGCGGTCTCGGCCGGGTCGTCGGATTCGCTGGGCGGCAGCTGGATCATGGATGCGAACCATAGCGGTCGCCACCACGCCGAATCCAGCGTCGGCACTTGTGCGGTTGCAACATGCGGCGTTCTCCGATTGACGGAGGTCAAGGCCGGGTAACAGCGAGCCCATATCCTCGGACTCCGACCCCGCCTCCAGGAGAACCCGATGAACGCAAGCCCGAGTGTGTGGAATCCCATCGCACGCAGTCTGCACTGGCTGATGGCGGCGCTGCTGATCCTGCAGTGGGCCACCGGTGAGTGGGACGACCTGCTCGGCGAGCCGTTCCACTTCTCGCTCGGCATCGTGGTGTTGCTGCTGGCCCTGTTCCGCATCGTCTGGCGCCTGACCCATGCCGCACCCGCTCGCGCCGGTGCGCCGACTCTGCCCGACCGCATCGCCGGACTGGTGCATGTGCTGTTCTACGTCGCCATGGTCGCGCTGCCGATCACCGGCATCCTCTGGCGCCAGGCGCGCGGCAAGATCATCGACGTCTTCGGCATCGTCCAGATCCCGCAGTTCCTGGAACCGAGCAAGGCCTTCGCCCGCCAGATGCACGATATTCACGAGATCGGCGCCACCGTCTTCCTGGTGCTGTTCGTCCTGCATGTGCTCGGTGTGATCAAGCGCGTGCTCATTGACAAGGACGACACCTTGAAGCGCATGCGCGGTTGAGAAGTGCGGCAGTCTCAGGGACTGCCATCGCCATGGCGACGCAGCCCTGATCGGCGCTGTGCACGACGCTGCCATCCGCCCCAGCCGAGCAGCGCGATCGCTCCGGTGCCGAGTGCTGCGTAGAGGCCGAGGGCGGTCCAGTACAGCAGCGGGGCCTCAGCCCGCGACACCATGCGTCGGGCACTCGCGTGGCGCGCCGGCCACCAGATCTCGGCGTTGCCGAGGCCATGCCAGACCAGCCAGCCCATCAGCAGTGCGAACGCGATCAGGCCGATGGCGACCGTGATCAGCGCACCGCGTCCGGAGGCATCGGGCAGCGATTCAGCGGTCGGAATGCGCTCGGGCGGCGACGCGTCGCGCACCGGGGCAGACGCGGCGGGCAGCGGCGGCGGAGCGTCCGGGCCGGTCGGCGATGTCGTGCTGCGCCGGCGATAGCACTCGGCACGCACCCATGGCTGCAGCAGGAACGCGATCAGCGCGACCGCGACCAGCGTCAGCAGCGGCGAGTACGCCGCCGGCGCGGCCATCACCGTGGTGACGGTGCCGCTGGCTGAAACCGTCGTGTGCTGTGGCGTGGGCCCGCGCCACCAGCCCAGCCCCTGCGCCACCAGTACCGCGACCAGCAGCAGCACCACGCAGACGTGGGCCCAGCGCTGCCGGCGCCATAGGCCGAAGCCAGCCACCAGCGTCAACCCCGGCGCGACCACGATCAGGAAGATGCCGCCCGCTTCGGCGTGGGCGGTGCCGTGGCTGCCGACGAACAGCATCAGCGCACTGATGGCGCTGATCGGCAGCATCAGCACACTGCCGAGCATGAGCAGCATCGCCATTGCGGTGAGCAAGCGGGAGGGCCGCGCTGCGTCCATGGTTGCCGTGTGGGTGAGCTAGCGACCGACGTCGTGCGACCGCTCAGGCGTCGTCGTTGTGGTAAGCGGTGACGCGCGCCACTTCGTTCTTCGACCCGAGGAACACCGGCACGCGCTCGTGCAAGCCACGCGGTTGCCGCTCCAAGATGCGGGCACGGCCGTCGGTGGCGGCGCCCCCGGCCTGTTCGACGATCAGCGCCATCGGGTTGGCTTCGTACATCAGGCGCAGGCGGCCGCCCTTGTCGCGGCACTTGGCGTCGATCGGGTACATGAACACGCCGCCGCGGGTCAGGATGCGGTGCACGTCGGCGACCATCGAGGCCACCCAGCGCATGTTGAAGTCCTTGCCGCGAGGGCCGGTCTTGCCGGCGACGAGTTCGCCGATGTAGCGCTGCACCGGTGCCTCCCAGTGGCGCTGATTGCTCATGTTGATCGCGAACTCTGCTGTGTCCTCAGGGATGCGCACGTTCATCTCGGTGAGCACGAAGCTGCCCTGCTCGCGATCCAGCGTGAACATGTGCGTGCCATCGCCAACGGTCAGCACCAGCACCGTGCTCGGGCCATAGACGGTGTAACCGGCAGCGACCTGTTTCGTGCCCGGTTGCAGAAAATCCTCGGCGCCGGGTTCGCTCACACCATCGGGGGCCTTGAGCACCGAGAAGATGGTGCCGATCGAGACGTTCACATCGATGTTCGAGGAACCGTCGAGCGGATCGAACACCAGCAGGTACTCGCCCTTCGGATAGCGGTGCGGGATCGGGTGCGGGTCGTCCATTTCCTCGGATGCGATCGCGGCCAGATGCCCGCCCCATTCATTGGCTTCGAGCAGGATCTCGTTGCTCAGTACGTCGAGCTTCTTCTGCACCTCGCCCTGCACATTGACCGAGCCGACGCTGCCGAGTACGCCGCCGAGCGCACCCTTGTTGATCTGGGTGGCGATGGTCTTGCAGGCGCGTGCGACCACTTCGATCAGCAGGCGCAGGTCAGGCTTGATCACGCCCTTCTCGCGCTGCTCCTCGATCAGATAGCGGGTCAGCGAGATTGGCTGGTGGATGCGGGTCATGGGCGCGCTCAGTTCGGTTTGCGTTGGTCCAGGCGATGCGCTTCGAGTGCGCCGAGCAGGCCGGGGATGATCTCCAGGATCTCCATGCGCCGGCCGAGCGTGATCGCGGGCGAGTTCTCGCCCTCGTTGCCGATCATCATCAGTTCGTCGATCTGGTCGAGGTCTTCGCCGAGCCCCTCGATGCGGTCGCACATTTCGTCCCAGGTTTCCGGCGCCAGGTCGAGCGCGACCGAGAAGCCCATCGACCAGGCCAGGCCAAGGAATTCGTCGGTGCGTTCCGGGTCCATGTCCTCGAGGTCGGGGGCGGCGGCGATCAGCGGCATGCAATCGTCCTCGCGTCCCTCTGCGGCAGCGGTAACGCGTTCACCGACGTCTTCCCACAGCGCCAGCACCAGCTCACTCATGGCGTCGCGTTCGGCGGCGTCGCGGAAGGCGAAGCCCTGGCCCCAGATCGGCGACAGCCACAGATCCGGCGCGATCGGCTGGGCGCAGACGCGCAGCGCGGCCAGATAGCCGTCCAGCATCTCGACGCTGAAGAAGCCGTTGGTCTCCTCGCAGCGCTCCTGCAGAAAGCGATCGAGCGTGTCGATGTCCTGTTCGCTGATCGTGCTCATGGCGCGCTCCTGGGTTGCGGGCGCGCATTGTGATGGAGCGGCCGCGGAAACCCAAGCCGGAGCGAGCGCTCGGATCAGGCGCCCAGGGCCAGTTCGATCCACACCGGGGCGTGATCGCTTGGGCGTTCCCCGGTGCGCGGTTCGCGGTCGATGCCAGCGTCGCGCAGTGCCGGGCGCAGCGCTTCGCTGACCAGCACCAGGTCGATGCGCAGGCCGAGGTTGCGCCGGAACGCGGCCTGGCGGTAGTCCCACCAGGTGAACTGGCCGGGGCTGTCGTGCTTGAGGCGGAAGCTGTCGTGCAGGCCGAGCTCCAGGATCTGCTTCAGTGCCGCACGCTCGGCTGCGGAACACAGCACCTGCTCGTGCCAGGCTTTGGGATCGTGCACGTCGCGGTCGTCGGGGGCGATGTTGAAATCGCCGAGCACGACCAGCTTCGGATGGTGGGCCAGTTCTTCGCGCAACCAGGCGGTGACCGCAGCCAGCCAGTCGAGCTTGTAGCGATACTTGTCGGAGCCGACTTCCTGGCCGTTGACGACATAGAGGTCGACGACGCGCACATCGCCCACGGTCGCCGCGAGCACGCGTCGCTGTTCGTCGGCGAATCCGGGGATCGCGGTGACCACGTCGCCCGGCATGTCGCGCGCGAGCACGGCGACGCCGTTGTAGGTCTTCTGTCCGGACACGACGGCGCGGTAACCGAGTGCCTCAAGCGCCGCGTGCGGGAAGGCCGCGGTCTCGATCTTGATTTCCTGCAGCGCGACAATGTCCGGCCGCGCCGATGCCAACCACTCTTCGAGATGCGGCAGGCGCACCTTGAGCGAGTTGACGTTCCAGCTGGCGATCTTCATGCCTTGAGCCAGCGCGCGGCCTCGACCGCGAAGTAGCTGAGGATGCCGTCGGCGCCGGCGCGCTTCATGCCGGTGAGGGCTTCGAGCACGCAGGCGCGTTCGTCGATCCAGCCGTTGCCGCCCGCGGCCTTGAGCATCGCGTACTCGCCGCTCACCTGGTAGACGAAGGTCGGCGCGCCGAACGCGTCCTTGACTCGCCGCACGATGTCCAGATACGGCAGGCCGGGTTTGATCATCACCATGTCGGCGCCTTCGGCCAGATCAAGTTCGACTTCGCGCAGCGCTTCATCTGAATTGGCCGGGTCCATCTGGTAGGTGTACTTGTTGCCCTTGCCGAGGTTGCCGCTCGATCCGACCGCGTCGCGGAACGGGCCATAGAAGCTCGATGCGTACTTCGCCGAGTAGGCGAGGATGCGCGTGTTGGCGAAGCCATTGTTTTCCAGTTCCGCGCGGATGGCGCCGATGCGGCCGTCCATCATGTCGCTCGGCGCGACCACGTCGGCGCCGGCCTCGGCATGCGACAGCGCCTGCTTGATCAGCGCGGCCACGGTGAGGTCGTTGACGACGTAGCCGCGTTCGTCGATCAGCCCGTCCTGGCCATGGGTGGTGAAGGGATCGAGCGCGACGTCGGTGATCACGCCGAGCTCAGGGATTCGCGACTTCAATGCGCGCACCGCGCGCTGCGCCAGTCCGTCCGGGTTCCAGGCCTCGACCGCATCCAGCGACTTCGCTTCCGGCGGCGTCACCGGAAACAGCGCGATCGCCGGAACGCCGAGCGCTGCGGCTTCCTCGGCGCGGGCGAGCAGCACGTCGATCGACATGCGCTCGACCCCGGGCATCGACGCGATCGCCTCGACGCGCTGGCTGCCCTCATGCACGAACACCGGCCAGATCAGGTCGTTGACGGTGAGCACGTGCTCGCGCATCAGTCGGCGCGAGAACTCGTCGCGGCGCATGCGACGCAGGCGGGTGTTGGGGAAACTCATGGTCTGGCTCCGGTGGCGGGGCGGCGATTGTCCCAGTCTTGGCGCAGCGGTACAGCTGGTTCCGGTTGCCGGTTCGCGCAGACGACAATGTGAAGAGGACGTGATCTAGATCAAGGCGGTTGCGCTCGCGGTGTGGTGGCGCGCACACTCCCGGTCCTCCTTCTACTGCTTCGACCTTGGGGGTCCTATGCGCCCAGTCTTCGCCCGTCTGCTGGCACTCGCCGGCTTCCTCGTGGCCGCTGCGGTTCCGGCGCAGGACTACCGTTACCACCTCTACGTCGATCGCGATGTGAATGCCGCGACCGGCTGCACCGCAGTGCATGGCCCGACCACGGTCAGCGGTGTCGAGGCGCGGCTGACCGCCGAGGTCACTGGCACCACCGTGACCGTGGTCAGCGGAGCGGTTTGCAGCGGTGGCAGCTTCGGCGCATCGAGTACGGTTGGCGGACCCCATGCGGTGGGCCTGAACAACGGCACGGCCGGTGCCGACGTGATCGAACTGTCGGCGCCACGATCGTTGTTCGGTAGCGGTGGCGTGGTCCGGGTCGCGGTGGTGGCCGAGAACGCGGCGGCGACGACCAGCGATGGTCTGACCACCTTGCCCGGCGGCGCTCCGATCCTGCTCGGGCTGGTGCAGGTGGCGATCCCGACGCTTGGCTTCGCCGGCCTGCTGTTGCTGATTGCGGCAGTGTTCGTCGTTGCGCGACGGCGCTTGCGCCTCGGCATGGCCACGCTGGGTGCGCTGCTGATGGCCGGTGCGGTGTGGGCGGCGAATTTCATTACCGACGGTGCGGTTGGCGACTGGGGCGGTGTGGCCGAACTGGCCAGCGATCCGACCGGCGACGGCAGCGGCCCCGATGTCGGCGCCGACATCGTCGCGCTGTTCGCGGCCGAGGAAAACGGCCGCGTGTTCGCGCGCATCGATGTGGTCGATGTCGAGAACCAGGCACCGGTGGCAGCGTCGCAGGCGCAGACCTGGCTCGAAGATGCGCCGACGCAGACCCTGACGCTGACAGCGACCGACGCCGATGGCGACCCGTTGACCTTCGCGATCCAGACGCCGCCGACGCGTGGCGTGCTCGGCGCCATCGTGCCGATCGACGCGACCTCGGCCTCGGTCAGCTACACCCCGAATGCCAATGAGTTCGGCGCCGACAGCTTCAGCTTCGTTGCCAACGATGGGCTGACCAACTCGGCGCCGGCCACGGTCGCGATCACGCTGACCGCGGTCAACGACGTGCCGGTCTTCACCGCCGGCGCCAACGTCACCGTGCTCAAGGACACCGGCGCGCAGACGATCAACCCGTGGGCGACCGGGATCAGTGCCGGCCCGGCGAATGAGAGCGCGCAGACGCTGAGCTTCACCATCACCGCGAACGACAACCCCGGCATGTTCGCAGTCGCGCCCGCGGTGGCCGCCAACGGCGCGCTGAGCTTCACCACGGCGGCGAACGCGAATGGCACCGCCAACCTGAGCGTGCGCGTTCAGGACAACGGCGGCACCGCGAACGGCGGTGTCGACACTTCGGCCACGCAGAACTTCTCGATCAACCTGACCGCGGTCAACGATGCGCCGAGCTTCACCAAGGGCGCCGACCAGACCGTGCTCGAAGACGCCGGGGCGCAGACGGTGAACCCGTGGGCGACCGCGATCAGCGCCGGCCCGCCGGATGAAGCCGGCCAGGCGCTCACCTTCAACATCACCGGCAACACCAATCCGGCCCTGTTCAGCGCCGGTCCGGCGGTGAGCCCCGCCGGCGCGTTGAGCTACACCCCGGCCGCGGACGCGAACGGCAGCGCCACCATCACCCTGGTGCTGCAGGACAACGGCGGCACCGCCAATGGCGGCATCGACACCTCTGCGCCGCAGACCTTCGTGATCAATGTCACCCCGGTCAACGACGTGCCGGCCTTCACCGCCGGCGCCAACGTCACCGTGCTCAAGGACACCGGTGCGCAGACGATCAACCCGTGGGCGACCGCACTCAGTGCCGGACCGGCCAACGAGAGCGCGCAGACGCTGAGCTTCACCATCACCGCGAACGACAACCCCGGCATGTTCGCAGTCGCGCCCGCGGTGGCCGCCAACGGCGCGCTGAGCTTCACCACGGCGGCGAACGCGAATGGCACCGCCAACCTGAGCGTGCGCGTGCAGGACAACGGCGGCACCGCGAACGGCGGTGTCGACACTTCGGCCACGCAGAACTTCTCGATCAACCTGACCGCGGTCAACGATGCGCCGAGCTTCACCAAGGGCGCCGACCAGACCGTGCTCGAAGACGCCGGGGCGCAGACGGTGAACCCGTGGGCGACCGCGATCAGCGCCGGCCCGCCGGATGAAGCCGGCCAGGCGCTCACCTTCAACATCACCGGCAACACCAATCCGGCCCTGTTCAGCGCCGGTCCGGCGGTGAGCCCCGCCGGCGCGTTGAGCTACACCCCGGCCGCGGACGCGAACGGCAGCGCCACCATCACCCTGACGCTGCAGGACAACGGCGGCACCGCCAATGGCGGCATCGACACCTCTGCGCCGCAGACCTTTGTGATCAACATTACCGCGGTCAATGACGCGCCAAGCTTCAACGCGGTGACGCCGTTGAATCGCTTCGAGGACAGTGGTCCGCAGGTTGCGACCGTGGCGAACGCGATCTTCGCCGGTCCGGTTGACGAGAGCGCGCAGACCGTTGCGTTCACGATCACCAACAACACCAATCCGGCCCTGTTCGACGGCACGCCGTCGGTCAGTCCGTTGGGTGTACTGAACTTCACGCCAGCCACCAACCAGAGCGGTTCGGCGGTGCTGACCCTGCGCCTGCAGGACAACGGCGGCACCGCCAATGGCGGCGTCGACACCAGCGCCACCCAGGATGTGACCGTCAACATCGACGCCGTCAATGACGCACCGGGCTTCACCGCTGGCCCCAACCAGACAGTCAGTGAGGACGCCGGGGCGCAGACGGTGAACCCGTGGGCGACCGCGATCAGCGCCGGCCCGCCGGATGAAGCCGGCCAGGCGCTCACCTTCAACATCACCGGCAACACCAATCCGGCCCTGTTCAGCGCCGGCCCCGCGGTGAGCCCCGCCGGCGCGCTGAGCTACACCCCGGCCGCGGACGCGAACGGCAGCGCCACCATCACGCTCACGCTTTCCGACGACGGCGGCACCGCCAATGGCGGCATCGACACCTCCGCGCCGCAGACCTTCGTGATCAATGTCACCGCGGTCAACGACGCACCGGTGCAAACGCTGCCGGCCGGGCCGCTCTCGATCGCCACCGGTGCCACGCTGGCGATCGCCGGCATCAGCGTCGCCGATGTCGACGCGGCCGCCGGCCCGCTGCAGACAACGCTGAACGTCGCTCCGCTCGGCACCCTCACGGCCACGCCTTCGGGCGGCGCGAGTGTGGTCGGCAACGGCACCAGTACGCTCACCATCACCGGCGCGCTGACTGGGCTGAATGCGACGCTCGCCACCCTGCAGTTCAGCAGCGCCAGCGGCGGCAACACCACGCTGTCGGTCACCACCAGCGATCAGGGCAATACCGGTTCCGGCGGTGCGCAGAGCGATGGCCCCGACACGCTCGCGATCACCATCGACAAAGCGCCTGAAGTCCAGAGCGTGAGCCCGCTCAGTGGCGCCACCGGCGTGCTGATCGGCAGCAATGTCGTGGTCACCTTCGATGAAGCGGTGACGGTCGCCGGCAACTGGGCACAACTGGTGTGCACGACCAGCGGCACGCGTAGCGTCGGTGCCGGCACGCTGGCGGTGACCGATGCCGATCCGGTCTTCACGCTCAACCCGACGGTGGATCTGACCGCTGGCGAGTCCTGCACCCTGACCGTGTTCGCGATGCAGGTGACCGACGACGACGCGATCGATCCGCCGAACACCATGCCGGTCGATTTCACCAGCAACTTCGTGACCCAGGACCTCGCGCCACAAATCACCGGCACGACGCCGGTTGCGGCCGCAGTCGTCAACCAGAACCAGACCTTGACCCTGAACTTCAGCGAGTCGGTCGATGTCGCGGCCGGAGCCATCAACTGGAGCTGCGGTGGCGCAGTCGCGTTCACTCCGGCGCTGCCGCAGAACGGTGTCTCCAGCCTGGTGCTGACGCCGTCCGTAGCGCTCGTCGCCGGTGCCGCCTGCACGGTTGCAGTCGAGTCGACGCTGGTCACCGACGCCGATGCCGTCGATCCGCCGAACCAGCTCGATGGCGACAACAGCGGCGATGTCACCGACGGCGACGCCGACGACTTCGCGCTCGCGTTCAGCGTCGACGCCGCGCCCGCATTCACCAACAGCACGCCGGCGAACGGCGACCTCAACGTCTCTCCGAGCGCAAATATCGTGGTGAACTTCAGCGAGCCGGTGAACGCGACCGCCGCCAGCTTCACCATCGACTGCGGCGCCGGCGACTTGGGCGAAGTGGTCAGTGGTTCCGGAACCGCCAACATCACGCTGAATCCGATTGCCGACCTGGCCGGTGGAGCGACCTGCACCGTCACCGGCGTATCTGCGCAGATCGACGACAGCGACGCCATCGACCCGCCGGCAAACCCGGCAGCCTTCGTCTTCAGCTTCACCACCGCCTCGCTTGCGGCCGACGACAGCTATAGCGTGACCCCGCAGTTGACCTTGGCCGCGAACAGCGGCACGCAGGGCGACGTCGATGCCAACGACCAGCTCGGCAGCGGCGCCATCACCGGCTTCGGCGCCACCCTCGGCACCGCCAATGGCACCGCCCCGAACGGAACCAACTTCATCACCGCCGGCGGCAGTGGCGGGCGTGTAGTGCTGGCCGCGGATGGCTCCTTCAGCTTCTTCCCCGATGCCGGCGATGTCGCCCCGGCGACGGCGACCTTCTTCTACACCGTCACCGGCGGCGACACCGCGATGGTCACCCTCACCTTCGCCGCTGCTGAACTGGTCTGGTTCGTCGACGACAACGCCGTCGGCACCACCTGCACCGGCAGCAATGTCGGCGCGCAGGCGTGTCCCTCGACCACGTTCGCGGCCATTGCCAGCGCCGACACCGCGGCCGACACGCTGTACTTCGCCGACGGCAACCACAGCGTGACCGCCGTGCTCGAGAACAACGAGCGCGTGATCGGCCAGGCCTCGACGCAGTCGCTGGGCGCATTCACCGGCATCACCCCGGTCAGCGGCAGCGCGTTCCCGGCGCTCGGTGGCGCGGCTCCGGTGCTGAGCAGTGCCGGCGTCGCGCTGACGCTCGATGCCACCGCCGGCAACCAGCACCGCTTGCGCGGCTTCAACATCGGCAACGCAGCCACCGACATCGCTGGCACCGGCTTTGGCACGTTGGATGTGGCCGAGGTCACGCTGACCGGCACCGGCATGGCGCTGAACCTCAGCAACGGCACGCTCGCGGGCGGA
Organism: Lysobacterales bacterium; assembly: GCA_016703225.1. Taxonomy (NCBI): domain Bacteria; kingdom Pseudomonadati; phylum Pseudomonadota; class Gammaproteobacteria; order Lysobacterales; species Lysobacterales bacterium. The sequence continues at coordinate 1,132,456 of JADJCM010000001.1, read as the reverse complement.
TTCAGCGGCGTCACCTCGACGTCGAGCAGCGCCCAGGGCTTGGCCCTGCAGAACATCAGCGTTGGCGGCACTTTCGGCTTCGGCGGTACCAGCATCAGCGGCTCGACCACGCAGGGCCTGTTGGTCAGCAACAGCCCGGCCAACCTCGACTTCGGCGCGACCGTGGTCAACCTCGCCGGTGGCACCGACGCCATCTCGTTGCAGTCCTCTTCGGCTGGCGGCACGCGCAGTTTCAGCTCGGTAACCGTGACCAACGGCGGCGGCGTCGGGTTGCTGCTGTTCAACGCCGGCAACGTCAGCATCGGTGGCGGCAGCATCGCGACCAGCAATCGCGCCGCGATTGATGCCTCCGGCACGAACGCGCTCACCGTCACGCTGGCCAGCGTCTCCTCGACCAACTCGACCGGCAAGGGCATCAACATCGACGCCGCCACTGGCACGCTCAGCATCGCTGGCGGCGCCATCAGTGGCAGCGCAAACGAGGCTTTCGACCTGAATGCCGGCTCCGCGGTGATCAGCTACGCCGGCACCGTCGCCAAGACCAGCGCGGGTCGCCTGGTCGACATCACCAGTCGCAGCGCCGGCAATGTCACCCTGTCCGGCAACTTGAGCTGCACCAGTCCCTGCACCGGCATCAACGTCGACGGCAACAGCGGCGGCACGATCGCCTTCAGCGCCGCGACCAAGACGCTGAACACCGGGACCAGCAATGCCGTGACGCTCGCCACCAACACCGGGGCGACGATCAACTTCAGCGGCGGTGGGCTCGATATCGACACGACCAGCGGCGTCGGCTTCAGTGCCAGCGGCGGCGGCACCGTCAGCGTGCAGGGCACTGGCAGCAGCATCGCCAGCAGCACCGGCACCGCGCTGAGCGTGGCCAGCACCACCATCGGCGCCAGCGGCCTGACCTTCCAGAGCATCAGCGCCAACGGCGCCGCGAACGGCATCGTGCTGAACAACACCGGCGCCAGCGGCGGATTGACGGTGAGCGGCAGCGGCGGCGCCGGCAGCGGCGGCACCATTCAGAATGTCACCAACAACGCGATCTCGCTGACGGCAACCCGCAACGCTAGCTTCGCGCGCATGATCATCAGCAACACCGGGGCCCCGGCCGTGTTCGGCACCGGCGTCGTCAACTTCGCGCTCACCGACTCGAGCCTGAGCAACATCGCCAATGCCGACAACGAGAACGCCATCGACTTCGGAACCCTGGCTGTCCAGAACATCACCGGCGTGCTGACCTTGACGAATGTCAGCGTCAGCGGATTCCACGAGAACGGGCTGAGCGTGAACAACAACAGCGGCAGCGTCACCGTCAACGTCACGGGAGGCTCTTTCGCCAACAACAACGCGGTCGATGGCCAAGCGGGTTTGTTGCTGCAGTCGAGCGACAGCGCGGGCTTGATCGCCAATGTCACCGGCACCGCGTTCGACAATCTCGAAGGCGGCGCGGTCCTGTACATCGCCGACGGCACCGCGGCCCACGATCTCAATGTCACCGGCATCACCTCGAGCAACCCCGGCGGTGCCGACAATTTCCCGTTCAACGCCATCGTCACGGTCGTCAGTCGCGACCAGAACACGGTGCCGTTCGATGTGAACAGCAACACCTTCAATGAGCTCATTGGTGATGGTGTGGTGGTGGTGGGTGACGGCAACATGCAGGGGCGCGTGAACACCAACGTCATGGACGGTGACGTCGTCAGCGTGTCCACGGATCCCAACACTTTCGGTATCGGCGATGGCGTGCGCTTCGACATGGATGGCGTGTTCGGTGATCTGGTCAACTCGGCGAACTTCGTCTGGACCGTGCTCGCCAGCGGCAACACGATCGCAATCGGCGAAGCCGCGGACGCCGAGGGCGACGATGGCATCCAGCTGCTCAGTCGCGACCACGTCGGCACGTTCAACGTGAATCTGCGCAACAACAACATGTCGCACGCATTCTCCGAGGGCGTGCGCTTCTTCGCCGGCGAGCGCGGAACCCCGGTGCTCGGCGACACCACCAATCTCGTGGAGGTGAGCAACAACGCCCACACCAACACCGGGGTCGGTACCGGCGAGTTGGACATGGTGATGCGCACCACGGATACGGCCATCGCGTGTTTCGATGTGACGGCCAACTCGCGTGCCGCAACGCCGCTGGAAATCGACCTCCAGGAAACGGAAACATCGATCCAGAATGTCGTGCAGACCAGCTCGGCCGACGTGGCCGCGAGCAACGGCGGCGCGACGGTCGCAGTCTCCGCCAACCCGGTGAGCTTCAGTCAGTCGTGCAATCCGCCCGATCCATCCAACCCTTAAGCGTCTCCAAGAGAGGTGTCCCATGGCAGAGCCCTTCCTGTCCGAGATTCGACTGATGAGCTTCAACTTCGCGCCGCGCGGCTGGGCCTTGTGCAACGGCCAATTGCTGCCCATCAACCAGAACCAGGCCTTGTTCTCCTTGCTCGGTACGACCTACGGTGGCGATGGACGCGTCAACTTTGCGTTGCCCGATCTGCGTGGCCGGACGCCCTTGCACGTGGGCGCGGGATTCACCTTGGGCGAGCGTGGTGGTGAGGAAGCGCACACGCTGTCGATCAGCGAGCTGCCGACGCACACCCACGTGCTGAACGGAACCAGCGCGAACTCGACCACGCCGGCGGCCTCGAACACGGTCACCTTCGCGAAGGCAGGCAACGCGCTGTACGCCGCGGGCGGCACCATGGTCGCGACCAGCCCGGCGACGATCACCAGTGTCGGTGGATCGCAGGCCCACGAAAACCGGCAGCCGTTGCTGGCGCTCAATTTCTCGATCGCCCTGCAGGGCATCTTCCCGTCACCCAACTGAGGACCAGACCATGGCGCAACCCTACGTTGGTGAAATCCGCATCTTCGCCGGCAACTTCGCTCCCGCGGGCTGGATGTTCTGCGAAGGCCAGTTGTTGCCGATCAGCGAGAACGAAACCTTGTTCCAGCTGATCGGCACCACCTACGGCGGAGACGGGCAGTCCACGTTCTCGCTGCCGGACCTGCGCGGCCGCTTGCCGATTCATTTCGGCCAAGGGCCGGGTCTGGGCAACTACCAACTCGCCGAAGCCACCGGTGTCGAACAGGTCACGTTGACCACGAACCAGATCGCAGCACACACCCACCCGCTGCTGGCGACCTCGGCGGCAGCCACCGACAACTCGCCCGGAAACAATGTTCTGGCCAGTCCAACCTCGATCGATGCCTACGTTCCAACGGGGCCGTTCGTGCCCCTGGCGCCGACGGTCGGCGCGGTCGGCGGCAGTCAGCCGCACAACAACTTTCAGCCCTATCTGTGCCTGAACTTCATCATTTCCCTGTTTGGAATCTTTCCGTCGCCGACCTGATTGAAGCCTGCAAATCCTGTTTCTCAAGGTGAATGCATCGGCGGAAATGGTCTGAACTCCAGGAGCAATTTATGGCTGATCCCTTTGTAGCGGAAATCCGCATCTTCCCATTCAATTTCGCGCCGCGCGGATGGGCCTTCTGCGACGGGCAACTGCTCCCGCTATCGCAGAACACCGCATTGTTTTCACTGCTCGGCACGACCTATGGCGGCAACGGCAAGTCGAATTTCGCGCTTCCCGACCTGCAGGGCAACGCGGCGATGCATCCCGGACAAGGACCCGGGCTGAGCCTGCACGACCTGGGCGAAACTGGTGGTAGCCAGACCGTCAGCCTGCTGGAATCGGAACTACCGGTGCACGTGCACGCGGTGCAGATGTCGAATGCCCAGACGGATGAAGAAGGCAACAAGATCCCCACGAACAACGCCCTGGGTCGGCAGGTCGGCACCAATCCGATTTACGCGGCGCAGTCGGGCAATCCGCCCAGCGCATTTTCGGGGCAGGCGCTCGCACCTGCGGGGGGCGACTTGCCGCACAATAACCTGATGCCGTACCTGACCCTGAGCTTCTGCATCGCGCTGCAAGGCGTGTTCCCGCCGCGCACCTGAGGAGAATCCCATGCAACGTCGATCGTTCCTGAGGAATGCCGCCTGCGTCGGTGCTTGCGCCAGCTTGTTGGCTCCGGCGGCGCGGGTGCTTGCCACGCCGCCCACCGAAGAGTTTGCGATGCGCCTCGATCGCGTCACCGATGGCAGCCAGCCCGTCGCAACCGGCGCGGGGCTGCAATTGCGCGTCGCACCGCGCGCGCTGGTCGCACAGCGCGAGCCGCTGCGCGTGCGCGCCTGGTTCGCGACCGATGCCGGCGCGCAGGCCTTCGATCTGGCCTCATTCGGAGCCACCGGCGCGAGCCAGCGGCTGCGCTTGCCGGTGGACCCGCGCCGACTGATCGGCTTCGAGGCAGCGAACGGGCGTGTGCACGACGACTGCGTCGCCACCGCCGCCTGTGCCGCATCCGCCGGCTCCGGCTCGGTGCTGTCCGCGGGCAGCTATTGCCTGACGCTGAGCCGCGACGGTTTCGACATCGCCGTGATCGACATCGACGTGGGTGCAGTCGCGGCGTGAGTCGTTCGCTGCTGGAGCAGGCGCTCGACGCGATGGTCGCGGCGCTCGCCGTCAAAGGGCAGGGCTGGAGCTGGCGCGAGGAGGGCGCGGCCGATCAGCCCTTCGTCGATGCGTTGTATGCAACGACGCGGTGGCACGAACTCGCACCGCTGCCGTGGCCGGAAGCGGCCAAGCACGGTTTCCTGCACGAGCAGTCGCGGCTGCAGGCGGCGCATTACCGCCAGAACTACGCGGGTGCGTTGCTCGCGCTGCTCGAATGCGGCGGCGAGCCGTTCGGGCGCGCCTACCTGTACGCGTCGCCCGGCGAATTCCGGTTGATGGACATCGCCTTGCTGCCGGCCTGGCGCGGGCGTGGCATCGGCCAGGAGTTGCTGCACGCGCTGATGCAGGTGGCGGCGCGCCAGGCGCGCCGCATCACCCTGCACGTCGAGCCGAACAACCCGGCGCAACGCCTGTACGCGCGTCTCGGTTTCGAACGGATCGAGGACCGCGGCGTCTACCACTTCCTCGGCTGGACCCCGCCCGCGCTTCAGTTGAACACCGCCTCGTAGAGCGCGCCGCGCGCGTCCGGCTGCAGCGGCACCAGGAACACGTCGAGCTCGCCCAGATCGGCATGCGCCAGCCGAAACGTGGACTGCAGCAACTGGTGCGTGTTCGAACCGAAGGTCAACGAGAACGGCTCGGTGCGCGGTGAGGGCGACTGCAGCCGGGTCACCGCCAGCAGTTCGAGCACGTCGGCGTTGCCGTTCACCGCAAAGCGGCGGCCGAGCAGCGGCTCGAACTGGGCAGGAGTGAGGGTGGCGAGATCGAGCATGTGCGGCATCCGTCCGGGGCGCGCAGACTCGCGCCGGAACTGCCCGCGGTCAAGCGCATCGGCTACCCTGCAGTCCCGCCTTCGGAGCCCGTCATGAGCGAATCGATCCAGCTGTACAGCTTCGTGCCCTTCGACCGTGGTTCGCGCGTGCGCTGGCTCGCCAATGAACTCGGCATCGCCATCGAAGAACACCGGCTCGACGCGCGCGCCGGCGAGCATCGCGGTGAGGCCTATCGCCGCGTCAATCCGACCGGCCTGGTGCCGGCGATCGTGCAGGATGGCGTCACCCAATTCGATTCCGCGGCGATCTGCCTGACCCTGGCCGAGCGCCATCGTGAAGCTCGGCTCGCGGTGTTCGAAGGTGAGCCCGGTCGCGCCGAGTTCCTGAGCTGGTATTTCTTCGCAGCGAGCACGCTTGACGCCGCCACCTATCCGCTCATGGTCTACAAGATGTTCCAGCCCGACGCCGCCATGCTCGAGGCTTCGACCCAGCGCCTGATGGTGCATCTGGCCACCCTTGACCGGCGCATGCTCGATCGCGAATGGGTCTGCGGGCGCTTCAGCATCGCCGACATCCTGCTCGGCCACGGCCTCGACCTGCAACAGCGCTGCGACGTGAACTTCGCCGAATACCCCGCACTCGCCGCCTACCACGCCCGCCTCAAGGCCCGCCCGGCCGCCGCTGCCCTGTTCCAGCGTTGAGGCTGGGGCGGTAAAAAACACAAGGGGCGCATACGCGCCCCTTGGGGGTTCAATGATCCGGCGTAGATAGAGCCCGAACAGGGCACGACGGATGGGTTTCAATGGCGGAAATCTATAGTCTCGCTGGCACGCAGTCAATCGAGGGGCGGATCATGAGAATTGCTGTGTTCATCGACTACTGGAATTTCCAGCTGACGCTCAACACCAAGGTTGCAGCCAAGCGCGGATTCAAGGAAGTTCGGGTGAAGGTGAACTGGAAGGATTTGGGTCCGATCCTTGCCGGGGAAGCCTGCCGCGTCCTCGCTGTGGAGCAGTCCAGCCTCTCCTACCAGGGCTGCTACGTCTATACCTCGTTCAACCCGGCGACCGACGAAGGCAGGAAATTCAAGAACTGGGCGACAACATGGCTCGATCGCCAACCCGGGGTGAATGTCCAGATTCGTGAAAGACGCAGAAAGGGGGCGCAGAAGTGCCCGGCTTGCCATCAGGAGATCACTCATTGCCCGCATTCCGGGTGCGGACAGCCAATCGTTGCAACCGAGGAAAAAGGTGTGGATACCTACCTGGTGACCGACCTCTTGCGTCTGGGGCTATCGAACTCCTACGACGCTGCCGTTCTCGGGAGCTTGGATGCCGACATGATTCCTGCGGTCGAATACATCCAGACGATGGGCAAGAAGGTCGTCCAGGCCGGATTCCCTCCGCAAGGAACCACGCTGGCCACGGAGTGCTGGGGATCGTTCAATGTGCTCGATTCGCTGGCGCTGATTGAGCGGATCGAGAATATTTCGAACTGAGCCGCTACCACTGCTGGCCAATGCCTCGCCACAGCTTGCCGAAACCGCGCCTTCGTCGCCAGAATGCCGGGCCCGCCTGGGCGATGCTGTGGTTCAAGGGATTGGGGAGAATGGCGTGACTGGCATCCTGGTCGTCGAGCGTTCGGCGACATTGCATCATCTGCTCACGCGCACGCTGCAGGCGGCGCAGATCGGCTCGTGGTCGGAGCTTTCGAGTTACGCCGATACCCTCGACCATCTCGGTCGCGCCACCGACATGGGGCAGCCCTATGCGCTGTTGATCCTCGGTGCGCCGGCGCGCATGAGCCGCGACTTCGAGGACCTGCTGCTGTACCTGCGCAATCCGCGCATGCGCAAGACAGCAGTGCTGGTGCTCGGGCACGAGAAGCACCCGCTGATCGATGCCTTCGCCGCTGAGCGCGCCGACGCGGTGTTCCTGCTGTGGGCTGGCTTCTCGCGCATTCCTGCGGTCATGCGCCAGCTGCTGCCGAACGCCGCGGCACCCGCCGCCGAGGCGCGGCCCGCCATGCCGGGGGCTACCGCCGTCGGCGCCATGGCCGAGGCGACACCAGAACCTGCGGTGGCGCCGGAACCGAGCGAGCGCCTCGGCGTGCGCGTGCTGTTCGTCGACGATTCGGCCAGCATCCGCCTCGCTTATCGGCAGCTGCTGGAACGCAACGGCTATGACTGCGACGTCGCCGGCAGCATTGCCGAGGCTTTTGCCAAGGCGACCAGCGCGTCCTACGACCTGTTCATCCTCGACTATTTCCTGCCCGACGGCAGCGGCGATGAGCTGTGCCGGCGCCTGAAGGCGTTGCCGGCGACCGCAGGCGCCGCCGTGGCGATGATCACCGGCACCTATCGCGAGGACATCATCAAGCGCTGCCTCGAAGCCGGAGCGGTCGAGTGCACGTTCAAGAACGAGGCCAAGGAGCTGTTCCTGGCGCGCATGGGCGGGCTGGCACGCCAGATCCGCATGCAGAAGAATGCGCAGTCCGAAAAGCAGCGCCTCGACGGCATCCTCGGTTCGGTCGGCGATGGCGTGTTTGGCGTCGACCAGGACGGCATCATCAACTTCGTCAATCCGATGGCGCTGCGCATCCTCGGCCACGACGACGAGGCCGCGCTCATCGGCATGAACGCGCAGCACGCCATCCACCACTCCGATGAACACGGCAAGCCGGTGCGCGACGCCGATTCGCCGCTGTTGCAGGTGTATCGCAGCGGCGAGTCGGTGGCGCGCATCGAGACCGTGTTCTGGGACGTCGAACGGGTGGCGGTGCCGGTTGAAGTGTCGGTGCTGCCGCTGACCATCGGTGCCCGCCGCGAGGGCTCCGTGGTGGTGTTCCGCGACATCGGCGAGCGCAAGAACACCGAGCAGCTGCGCTGGGAGCTGATCCACGACCCGCTCACCGGGCTCTACAACGGCCGTCACTTCGCGCAGCTGCTGGCGCAGGACATCGCGCGCCGGCGCGAGCACGGCGGCTACGGCGCATTGCTGTATTTCGACATCGACCGCTACACCCACATCGTCGATGCCGGCGGACCCGCGGTTGGTGATCGCCTGGTCGCCGATCTGGCCCAGGTGCTCGGCAAGCACCTGCGCGAAGGCGATCTGCTCGCGCGCCTGGAGGGCGACCGTCTGGCGCTGCTGCTCACGGGCGCCCAGCTCGACAACCTGTTCACGCTCGCCGACAGTTTCCGCGAGCTGGCGCACAGCTGCCGCTTCACCGTCAACCAGCACCAGCGCAACGCTACCGTGTCGCTCGGCGTCGCCGTGGTCTCGCGCGACACGCCGAGCGCCGAGTACGTGCTCGAGCACGCGCGCGTCGCCTGCAAGACCGCCAAGCATCGTGGTCGCGACCAGACCCAGATCTGGGTCGGCGAACAGGACACGCGCATCGCGCGCGAACTCGAAGCCGGCTGGACCGCGAAGCTGCGCGACACCATCGAGGAGAACCGCTTCGAGTTCGAGGTGCAGCCAATCGTGCCGTTGGCGGCGTTGGCGCACGAAGAGGCGGCGATCGGCGAGCGTGATGGCTGGCGCCTGGGTGCGCCCGGGCACGAGATTCTGTGCGAGCTGCTGCTGCGCATGCGCGACCGCCGCGGCGAGCAGGTGTCGCCGGGTGTGTTCGTGCCGCTCGCCGAGCGTGTCGGCATGATGCCGAAGATCGACCTGTGGGTGGTGCAGCACGCGCTGGCCGAGCTTGGCGAACGCGCCGACCTGGTCGGGCGCATCGCCTTCAACATCAATCTGTCCAACCAGACGCTGGCCGACTCCGAGTCGATGGCACTGATCACCAATGCCATCCGTGCCTCGAACGTGCCGCCGCGCGCGCTGGTGTTCGAGATCACCGAGACCAGCGAGATGACCTCGATGCACACCGTGCGTCGCTTCATGAACCAGCTGCGCGAGATCGGCTGCCGCTTCGCGCTCGATGATTTCGGCACCGGCTTCTCCTCATTCACGCACCTGCGCCACCTGCCGGTGGACTTCGTCAAGATCGAGGGCAGCTTCGTCGAAGGCATGGCCGACAACGAGCTCGATCACACCATGGTCGCCTCGATCGCCGGACTGGCCAAATCGATGAAGCTGGCGGTGATTGGCGAGCACGTCGATTCCTTCGCCACCCTCGCGGCGCTGCGCCGCTGCGGCATCGAGTACGCGCAGGGCAACTGGCTCGGTGTGCCGCGCCGCCTGGCCGGGCTCGATCTGGCGGCGCTGCTGCCGCGTTGAACGTCGGTTCGCCCCAACATACCGTTCGCCCTGAGCCTGTCGAAGGGCGATCGCGGAAGACCCGAGACGCATTCCCCCGTGCGAGCGGGCTTCGACAGGCTCAGCCCGAACGGACCACCTGCGTGGGTCCGACAGGCTCAGCCCCGCAGGAGGCGATCGCATGAGGATCAGCCTGCGCGGCGCCATCGTGTTGTTCGTGCTGCTGGCGCTGGCCAGCCTGGTCGGGCCGTTGCTGCGGCCGTTCGATGCCTGGCACAACGATTGGGAGTTGCTGCAGATCGCGCCCGGCTGGGCGCATGGGCACTGGCTCGGATCGGATGCGATCGGCCGTGACGTGTTCGTGCGCACGCTGCTGGCCGGGCGCGTGTCGCTGCTGCTCGGCTTCGGCGCCGGCCTGTGCGCGCTGGTATTCGGCCTCGCCTATGGCGCGCTCGCCGGAACGCTGGGCGGCGCCAGCGAGCGGGGCATGATGCGTGCGCTGGACGTGGTCTCAGCGCTGCCGTTCCTGCTGATCGTGGTGCTGCTGCTGACTCTGTTCGGGCGCAGCGGCGTGCTGCTGGTGCTCGCGGTCGGGGCTTACGCCAGCATCGACCTGGCGCGCATGCTGCGCGCCGAGGCCGCGCGCCTGCGCGTGCTGCCGTTCGTGCAGGCGGCGCGCGCGCTCGGAGCGGGGCCGTGGTGGCTGCTGACGCGGCACATCGCGCCGAACCTGCTCGGCTTCGCCTTCGTTTATCTGAGCCTGGCGATTCCGCAGGCGATCCTGGTCGAGTCGTTCCTGAGCTTCCTCGGGCTTGGGCTCGACGAGCCCGCCGTCAGCCTCGGTGGTCTGCTTGCCGAGGGCGTGCAGGAACTGGAGGTCGCGCCCTGGGTGCTGCTGGCGCCGGCCACGTTCCTGGCGCTGCTGCTGATCGCCTTCACTTTGCTCGGCGACGCGTTGCGCGCGCGTCGCGACCTGCGCGCATGAGCGCGCCGCTGCTCGCGGTTCGCGCGCTCACGCTGCGCCATCGTGGCGGTGCTGAAACCCTGCGCCAGGTAGCGTTCGATCTGGAACCGGGCGAATGCCTGGCCGTGCTTGGCGAATCCGGCAGTGGCAAGTCGACGCTGGCGCGGGCGCTGATCGGTCTGCTGCCGCCCGGCGCCAGCGTGAGCGGACCGCTGCGCTTCGATGGCGAGCTGCTGACGGCGAAGCGCCACGCCCAACTGCGCGGTCGAAGCATCGCGATGGTGTTCCAGGACGCGGCGGCCAGCCTGCACCCGTTGCGCCGCATCGGCGTGCAGCTGGACGAAGCGCTGCGTCGGGCCGCATCCGCCACCAGTGTCGCCGCGGCGCTGCACGAGGTCGGTCTCGATGCAGCAGACGAGTTCGCGGCGCGCTATCCGCATCAGCTTTCCGGCGGCCAGCGCCAGCGCCTGATGATCGCGCTGGCGCTGGCGTCGTCGCCGCAGCTGCTGATCGCCGACGAAATCACCAGCGCCCTCGATCCGCTGGCGGCGCAGGGCGTGCTCGACCTGCTCGATCGTCTGCGCCGCGAACGCGCGCTGGCGGTGCTGTTCATCAGCCACGACCTGCACGCGGTGCGTCGCGTGGCAGCGCGCGTATTGCTGCTGCACGCCGGCGCGGTCGATGCGCTGGCGCCGGCGGACGCCTTCTTCGCTCGACCGCCGAGCCCGTTGGCGGCGCGAATGGTCGCGGCTGCGGCACCGCGCCCGCCGCCGCAGGAAGTGATCGCAGCGCCGATCCTGGAAGTCTCCGGTCTGGGCGCCGACTACGCACGGCAACCGGCGCTGCGCGAGGTCTCGTTCGCGCTGGCACACGGCGCCGCGCTCGGCGTGGTCGGTGCGTCCGGCAGCGGCAAGTCGACGCTGGCGCGCGTGCTGCTCGCCTTGCAACGTGGTCACGCGCAGTCGCTGCGCATCGCCGGTGCCGATCCGTTCGCGCTCGGCGGCGCCGCGCGCAAGGCGTGGCGGCGCAAGGTGCAGATCGTGTTCCAGGACCCGGGCAGCGCGCTCGATCCGCGCCTTCGTGTCGCCGATTGTCTGAGCGAACCGCTGGCGCTGCACGGCCATGGCGCGCGCGCCGACTGGCCGCAGCGGGTAGGTGAACTGCTCGCAGCGGTACAGCTCGCGCCAGAGTTGGCGCAACGCTTGCCGCATCAGCTCTCGGGTGGACAGAAGCAGCGCGTCGCGATCGCGCGCGCGCTGGCGCTCGACCCGGAGGTGCTGGTCTGCGACGAGGCGCTGTCGGCGCTGGATCGGTCGGTGCAGGCCGGGATCCTCGACCTGCTGCAGCAACTGCAGCGCGAGCGGAAGCTGACCCTGGTGTTCATCTCGCACGATCTGGCCGCGGTGCGCGCGCTGTGCGACCGCATCCTGGTGCTCGAACACGGTCGCGTGGTCGAGCACGGCGCAACCGCCGCCGTGCTGTCCGATCCGCAGCACGCCCACACCCGCGCGCTGATCGCGGCCGCGGGCGCGCCACTACACTGCGCCGATGCCGATACCAGAGCCTGGCCCGCGTGATTGCTGATCCAGACCACGATCTGCTGCACGCCCTGTTCCTGCCGCTGCGCGAAGGCTGCTTGAGCTGGCCGACGGCGGGGGGAACACTGTTTCTGAACGCGCGTGCCGGCGCCGGGCTGCAGCCGCAGGACTGGCCCGGTCTGCAGTGCGTGAGCGCATTCAAGCCGGCGTTCGATGCGCTGCAGGCCGCGGGCTTTGCGGTGCGCGCCGATGTCGGTTCGCAACGCTACCCGCTGGTGTTGCTGCTGCCCCCGCGCAGCCGCGAGGCGGCGCGGGCCGCGTTCGCGCAGGCGCTCTCGTTGCTGCAGCCGGGTGGCGTGCTGGTCGCTTGCCAAGCCAACGAGGAAGGCGCGCGCTCTGGCGAGGCCGACCTGCAGCGTCTGGCCGGGCCGCTCCAGGTGCGGTCGAAGCATCGCTGTCGCGTGTATTGGAGCGCAGCCGACGCACACCTCGATGCCGACCTGCAGCAACAGTGGCGCGCGCTCGCCGCACCGCGCGTGGTCGCGGCGCTTGGCCTCTGGAGCCACCCCGGCGTGTTCTCGTGGGATCGTGTCGATGCCGCCTCGCGTCTGCTCGGCGAACACTTGCCCGATGACTTGCACGGCCACGCCGCCGATCTCGGTTGCGGCTACGGCTACCTGTCGCGCGTGCTGCTCGAGCGTTGCACGGGTGTGGTCGCGCTCGATGCAGTCGAGGCCGATGCTGCGGCGCTGGCGCTGGCGCGCGCCAACCTGGAACCGTTCGCGGCCACGCATGCGCTCGAGTTCCTCTGGCACGACGTGGCGCGTGGTCTGTCGCGTCGCTACGACTGCATCGTCAGCAACCCGCCGTTCCATGCCGAGGGCCGGGGCGAGCGTCCCGACATCGGCCGCCAGTTCATTGCCGCCGCCGCGGCGGCGCTGTGCCCGGGCGGACCGTTGTGGCTGGTCGCCAACCGCCACTTGCCCTATGAGGCGGCGTTGGCGGCGCATTTCAAGTCGGTGCGTTGCGTGGTGCAGGCGCACGGGTTCAAGGTCATCGAGGCCCGCAACGCGCACGGAGCAGGTTCATGAAACTGGTCAAGCACCTCGCCAATCTTGGTTACGGCAGCCGCAAGGAAGTCGCGCAGATGTTCCGCGCCGGGCGCATCACCGATGCTCGTGGCGAAGTGCTGTATGCCGACGACCAGCCCGCGCACGCCGACATCCGCGTCGACGAGGCGCCGCTTGATCCACCACCGGGCCTGCTGCTGATGCTGCACAAGCCGGTCGGCTACACCTGTTCACGCAAGGACCAGGGGCGGCTGGTCTACGACCTGTTGCCGCCGCGTTTCCGCTTGCGCGATCCGTTGTTGTCGAGTGTCGGCCGCCTCGATCGCGACACCAGCGGCCTGCTGCTGATGACTGACGACGGCCAGCTGCTGCACCGGATCACGTCGCCGAAATCGGAACTGGCCAAGGTCTATGTGGCGACGCTGGCGCACGACCTCGGCAGTGAGGTGGCCGCGTTGTTTGCGAGCGGCACGCTGCTGCTCGAATCCGAGCAGACGCCGCTATTGCCGGCAGAACTCGAAGCGCTGGCACCGCGCCGCGCACGCCTGACCCTGCACGAAGGCCGCTACCACCAGGTGCGGCGAATGTTTGCCGCGGTCGGCAACCATGTCGAAGCGTTGCACCGCGAACGCATCGGCGGGCTCGACCTCGGCGATCTCGCGCCCGGGCAGTGGCGCGTGCTGGGTGAAGACGAACGCGAGCAGCTGTTTACCGCCCCGCACTGATCTGCCCGCAATCCGCCGCTGCGTGCCCGAAAGCGATCCGCAATCAGCTTGCTTCCCGCCATTCTTGAGGTGTAGATTCAAGAACATCTTGCAAGAGGCTGATTTATATGTGGCTTCTGATTGCCGTTCTCGCGACACCGCTGATCCTGCTGGCCAGCCTGCGGCGCGTCCGCGAGGGCGAGGCGGCACGCCTGCAACGCTTCGGTCGTCCTGCCGGCGTGCTGCCGGCCGGCGTGCATTGGCTGCTGCCGGGCGAAGCCATCGCCACCCGCGTGTCCTTGCTGGGGCGTCATCTCGAGCTGGCGCCGCGGCGCTTGCACGCCGGCGCGCACACCGCGCGTGTTTCCGGTCGTGCCTACTTCCAGGTGCTCGATCCCGAGCGCGTGCAGACCGGTGACGACGCGGTCGCGGCGCAGGTGCGCGACGCCTTGATCACGCAACTGACCGGATCGCTGCCGCAGCTCGCCGAACTGACCCCGGCCGAGCGCAACCACTGCCTGCGCGACGACCTGCGCCGTGTGCTGCGCAGCGAGGGCATCCTGCTGACGCGGCTCGAACTGGCGATCGAGGCGCAGCCGATCGGCTGAGTGCTTGTGCCGGCGGAGGGTGCTGCCGATACTCGCGGGCCCAACCGACGAGTGTGCCCGATGCTGCGACCGCTGCTGCTCTGCTTCTGTCTGCTCGCCAGCGCCCAGGCCGCGACGCCACCCGCCGACCTGATCGTGCACGACGCGCGTATCCACACGGTCGATGCGCGGCGGCCACTGGCGCGTGCGATGGCGGTGCGCGCCGGGCGCATCGTGTTCGTCGGCAGCGAGCGCGAGGCGCTGAGCCTGCGTGGACCACGCACGCGCCTGCTCGATCTCGACGGTGCCAGCGTGATCCCCGGAATGATCGACGCGCATGCGCACCTGCTCAGCCTGGGCCAGAGTCTGCAGACCGTCGATCTGCGCGGCACCACGTCCTACGAGGCGGTGATCGAACGCGTGCGCGAGCGCGCCCGCAGCACGCCCGCGGGGCGCTGGATCGTCGGTCGCGGCTGGGACCAGAACGACTGGGCTGACACGCGCTTTCCCGACCATGCCGCGCTGAGCGCGGCACTGCCGGCGCACCCGGTGATGCTGGAGCGCGTCGATGGTCATGCGGTGCTGGTCAATGCCGCGGCCCTCAGCGCCGCCGGCATCCGCCGCGACACGCCCGACCCCGACGGCGGCCGCATCGAGCATGACGCGCCGGGCGAGCCGAGCGGCGTGCTGGTCGACAACGCCATCGACCTGGTTGCAAAAGTGATGCCGGCAGCGAGCGGAGCGGAGCTGCGCGATGCCGTGCTGCGCGCCATCGCCGAGCTGCAGCGCTATGGCCTCACCGGCATCCACGATGCCGGCGTCTCGCGCGAAGTCATCGCCGTGTACGAGGCGCTGGCGCGCGAGCAGCGCTTCGGTCTGCGCAACTACGTGATGGTTGCGGGCAGCGATGCCGACATCGACTGGGCGATCGCGCGCGGCGCGCAGAACGGCCTGCACGACGGTCGCCTGTGGCTGCGCTCGATCAAGCTCTCGGCCGACGGTGCGCTCGGCTCGCGCGGCGCCTGGCTGCTCGAACCCTATGCCGATGCGCCGGGCCATTCGGGCCTGGCGACGCTGCCGCCGGGACGCGTGCGCGCAGTGGCGGCAAAGGCGCTTGCGGCCGGCTTCCAGGTCAACACCCATGCCATCGGTGATCGCGCCAACCGCGTCGTGCTCGACGAACTCGCCGCCGCCCTCGACGCGGTGCCGGTCGCCGACCACCGCTTCCGCATCGAGCACGCACAGATTCTGCACCCGGACGACCTCGCCCGCTTCGCCGAGCTCGGCGTGATCCCGAGCATGCAGGCCAGCCACCAGACCAGCGACATGTACTGGGCCGGGGCGCGCATCGGGCCGGCGCGCGAACTCGGTGCCTATGCCTGGCGCTCGCTGCTCGACAGCGGCGTGATCATCCCGAACGGCTCCGACCTGCCGGTCGAACTGCCCGATCCGCTGATCTCGTTCCATGCCGCGGTCTCGCGCCAGGACGCGAAGGACTGGCCTGCGGGCGGCTGGCATCCGGAGCAGCGCATGAGTCGCGAGGAGGCCTTGCGGTCGATGACGATCTGGCCGGCGCAGGCCGCGTTCATGGAACACGAAGTCGGCTCGCTCGAAGCCGGCAAGCGCGCCGACTTCGTCGTGCTCGACCAGGACCTGATGCGCGTGCCGGCAGCGCTGATCCTTCGCACCCGCGTTCTGCAGACCTGGCTCGGCGGCGAGCGCGTGTACCTGCGGACTGCACCATGAGCATCGCCTGGTCGAAGCTGCTCGGCGGCCTCGCCGCGCGCCGCCGGCGCAGTCTGATTCGCGCGCTGCTCGCGCAGGCGGACATCCGCGAACTGAGCTGGCTGCCGCCGCAGGGCTCGCCGCTGCACCATGGCGACAGCACGGTGAAACTGGCAATGGACCAGGTGATCGGCCCGCGCACGCTCGCCTTCGGCCACTGGCACGACGAGCACTGCGCGTTGCTGCGCGCGCGCCTCGCGCCCGGACAGCGCTACCACCTGATCGACGTCGGCGCGAACGCGGGCCTGGTCAGCCGGCAACTGCTCGCCGCGCCCGCCGCACCCTTCGTCGGCGCCGATTGCTTCGAGCCCGATCCGCACAACTACGCACTGCTCGCGCACAACCTGGCGCCGTTCGCCGGCGTGCGCACGCACGAAGCCGCGTTGTCCGATGCCGACGGCGAGGCCGAGCTGTTCCGCGGTGCGCGCAATGCCGGCGACATCTCGCTCGCACCCGGCGCGAGGCTGCGTGCGCAAGGCGATCTGCAACGACGACTCGTGCGTCTGATCGATGGGCGCCGCTTCGGCGAGGAGTTGCTCGCCGCGCTGCCGGCAGACGTGCGCCTGGTCTGGAAGTCCGACACCCAGGGTCACGACATCCGCATCGTCAACGCCTTGCCGGACGCGCTGTGGGAGCGCGTCGACGCGGCCTTGATCGAAGTGCGCAGCGTGCCGCTCGAAACCGCCGCGCGTGAGCGCTTCCTCAACATCGTCACGCGCTTCCCGCACTGCCACTCGATCAAGCGCGGACTGCGCCGCTTCGGCCCCGACGAACTGCGCGCCTTCCTCGCGCGCGAAAGCGAACAGGAACTCGACCTGCTGCTCGCCCGCTAGAAAACGGGGTCAGAGTGCATTTCCAGGAGATGCGGGTCCGCGTGGATTCTTGCCGGGGCTCTCGACCCATCGCCCGCGCGGAAAAATGACGCTGACCCCGTTTTCGATGGTTGCTGATTGCGCGCCAGCGCGCACCATCGCGATCACGCAGGCCGCCACCAGCGTCATGGTGAGCAACGAGTCCTCCGGTCCGAACACGCCACCGGTCAGCCAGTGTGATCCGCGATATTCGCTGGCAAGTGGTGCCAGCTGGCGCCAGTCCTCGAGGCCGGAGAGCGGCACGCCGGCGAGGATGATGGTGAAGTTCCATGCGGCGTGGTGGGCGGTGACCACCCACAGGTTGCGCGTGTACACGTAGACCATCGTCCACAGGGCGCCGAGCAGGACGCCGGAGACCGCGGTGGTGAGCAGTTCGACGGTGCTCGCGCGATCCTCGGCATTCGCGAGGTGCATCGCGGAGAACACCAGCGACTGCAACCACATTGCCGGCAGGGTGCCCCAAGCGCGTTCGAGGATGCCGAACAACAGGCCGCGATACGCGATCTCCTCAAGCAGGGCCGCGATCAGGATCAGCGCCGCAACACCCGCCAGTCCACCCTGCCAGCCGCGATCGGCAGTCGCCACATAGGCACCCAGCGCGAACAGCACGAGCATGCACAGCGCGATCGACAGCGCTCCGGCCAGCGCGCCGGCGGTGATCGCGCGCGGCGCCGGGCACAGTTCGCGCACCGGGCGCTTTTCGAACCCGCGCACGTAGATCCAGTACGCGAACAACGCGCACAGCAAGATGCCGCAGCGGCGGATCACGCTGGTCAACGCCGCGTCGGCGGTGAACAGGGTTTGCAGGGCCGGCAACAGCAGCAGACGGAAGCCCTGCACCGCGCCGAACAGGAGGGCAAACGCGACCAGCAACTTCAGCAACACGGCTTTCGCGCGTTGGAACTCGAGCAAGGGACGCTCCGGGGTGGCCATGGGGGGACGAGCCGCGGCGACGATAGATCGCTCACCTGTGCATGGCTAGCCAACGTTTCGTATATCGTCCATGCGTATGTGCATGACGTTCGTCGCGCGCGGAGACTGAAGGATGGAATGGAGTGACCTGCGCCTGTTCCTGGCGATCGCACGCAGCGGCACGCTCGGCGCGGCGGCGCGCAGTCTGGGCTCGACCCAGCCGACGATGGGACGACGCCTGCGTGCACTCGAGGCGGCGCTCGGGCAGGCGCTGTTCCAGCGCACCACCGCAGGTTTCGTGCTGACCGACGAGGGCACGACCCTGCTCGGTCACGCCGAGCGCATGGAGGAAGAGGCGCTGGCGATCGAGCGGCGCCTGGCTGCGCAGGCGCAGCAGCTCGACGGCCTGCTGCGCATCACCGCGTCCGACTGGTTCGCGACCCATGTGCTGACGCCGGTACTGGCCGAGTTCGCACGCCGCCATCCGCAGGTGCAAGTGGAACTGATCAGCGATGCGCGGTTGCTGAACCTGTCGCGGCGCGAAGCCGATCTCGCCTTCCGCATCCGTCCGTTCGATGATGCCGATGTCGTGTCGCGCAAGCTGCTGCACATGCGCTACGGCGTCTACCAGCGCCGCGGTGGCAAGCCGCCGCGCGCCGGCGGTCGGGGTTGCGCACTGATCGCACTCGACGCCGGATTCACCGGCACGCCCGACGACTCCTGGCTGCAGACCGCACTGCCGAAAGCGCGCACCGTCTTCCGCAGCAACAGCCGCGACGTGCAGGCGCAGATGTGCGCGCTCGGCGTCGGCCTTGCCGTGTTGCCCGTCCCGCTCGGCGACGCCCACCCCGCCCTCGAACGCCTCGACCTCGGCACCGAACCCCCGGGCCGCGACACCTGGCTCGGCTACCACCGCGACCTCCGCCGCCTCCCCCGCCTGCGCGCACTGCTCGATCTGGTGGTGGCGAGGTTGGCGGATTGAGGTCAGACCCGCTTCGACCGTCTGCGGTGCCAGGTTCGCGAGTGTGCAGATGGCAGCGCCCGGCTCCTCGGTCGCACGGGGCAACGGGCGCTTCGACGGTCCATCGCTCGACGCCACTCGGTTGCTTTTTTGCTTGCGGTCGCTGCCGTTCTGACATTCACTTCGTGGCTTGTGTGGCGGGGATGGATGCGCATGCGCAGTGAAGGAATGGACAGCAGGGCGGCAGGTGGTACGGCGGCATGGCGCCGCGTCGTTGCTACGGCTGTGTTGTCGCTGCTGCTATGCGTGCTCGGTTGCACGCATACCACGCGCAGTACCGGCGAGGCGGAGCGGCTGCCTCGCCATCCCGACGCCGACCTGCGCGTGCTGGTGTGGAATGTCGACCGCGAGTTCTTCCACCGCAACGAGGGCTTCCAGCGCGTGTTGCGGGCGGTGGATGCCGACGTGTTGATCCTCGACGAGATGCCGGCCGGCGTCAGCGGCGAACAGATCGTCAACGCCCTGCCGGTGGCGGCGGCTCCATGGCAGGCGCTGTATGGCAGCGGCGGCGGTGCCAATCAGCGCGCGTCGGTGTCGGCGCGGGCGCCGCTGGCGCGGGTCGACGTGTTCGACCAGTTGCCGTATCCGCGCGAGCATTTCGACGCCTGGATGGCGAACATTCCGGAGCGCAAGCGCGCCCGCGTACGCGATTCGCTCGACGCCGGAGTCGCGGCGGTCGGCGGCGTCGTCACCTGGCAGGGTCGGCGCGTGCTCGTGGTCGGCCTCGATCTCGAATGCTGCGGCGACAGCCCCGACAGCGCCGCGGAAGACCGTCGCCGTTTCGAGGCGCAGGCCATCCGCAACGCCATCGACACGGTGGCCGCAGGCTCAAGGTTCGATGCGATCCTGGTCGGCGGCGATTTCAATGCCGTGCACGGGCAGGCGCCGGTGCAGATCCTCGAACGCGGCGCACGCGCCGACACCACGCTCGACCACCCGACGCCGCTGCATCGTGGCAGCGACCGCCTCGATTGGACCTGGGACGGACGCGGCACGCCGTTCCCGTCGAAGCAGATCGATTTCCTGCTGCATTCCAGCCCGCTGCGGGTACTGCAGTCGCAGGTGTTCGACAGCGAAGACCTCACGCCCGCCGAGCAGCAGGCCCTGCAACTGCCAGCGGAGCTGTCGCGTTCCTTGTCGCCACACCGGCCGATCGTGGTCGATTTCGCGTGGCGCTAAGGACGTAGCCCAGCGCGCGGCTTCGGGTCGGAGAGACGCTCGGCGCCTGGACCGGTTCATCTCTTGCGGGTCGGAACGCCACGGCGAAAAGCTCACACCGCGGCGACGCGCGCACCGATGCCCTGGAACAGCGCGAGCGCGACGAGCAGAACGGTGAGGCCGTCGCGGGCGAAGGCGCCGACGTGGGCGGCGACCGGCAACAGACCGTCGAGGTCGCGGTTGCGTTCGAGCCAGCGCAGCACAAAGCGCGCCGCAAGCCCGCAGGCCTGCAGCGCCAGGCCGAGGATGAGCAGCAGGGTCGGTGATGCAATCGGCGCGTTCGGAACCTGCGGCAGCCAGGCGAGGAGTAGTGCGATCAACGCGATGATTGCGCCGCGGGCTGCGTCGGAGGTTGCGAACGGGAAGCGCGTGCGAGCGCGGGTCGGTTCCATCGGCGGCGGCTACCGCTCGCGTTCGCCGGCAAGGGCGGTGCGAAATTCGCGCAGTTTGGCCTTGACCGCGGCTTCGTGCTGCGTACCCATGCGCATCAGGAACTTCTGGCCGGCGGAGGCGGCTTCGAGTTCGGCGTCGACGTATTCCCAGGCGCCCTTCTCGTTCAGCACCACGGCCACCGGCGCGCTGGGTTCGGGCGCGGCGAGCAGGTGGTCGAGCACACTGATGAAGCGGTCGTTGAAGTGGCCCTGCGGATAACCGAGTTCGCGGTAGGCCTGCTGCATCAGCGGGTACAGGCGCAGGTACAGCACTACCGCGGCCCCGGTATCGACGCCGGTGAGCGCGGCGACGTGGGCGTCGTAGCGCGCGCTGTTGGCGGCGCCGATCACGCTGCGCGCATCTTGCTCCTGTACGAAGAACTTTCCGGACACCGGCTTGGCCGGCCACAGGTTGATCGCCACCTTGCGGTTCGGCGCGGCATCGACGAAGGCGACGAAGCGCGCGATCAGGTGCTCCGGCACCAACCATTGCGCGAGCTGCGGATGCGCGAACAGCGCGTTCAGCGCATCGAGCACATAGCCGTCGCTGGCAAACAGATCGGGCAGGGGATCGGTAGGTTGCGGCGCCAGCGCCTGCTCGATCGCCTCGACCGGATACTGCGGGGCGGTTGGGGTGGCGGCCGGCTCGACCGCTTGCGGAACGACCGGCGGCGGTGCAGGTCGCGATGCCGGTCGATCCAACAGGTACCAGGCGCCGCCGCCAAGGACGGCCAGCACGCCGGCGATCGCCAGCATGCGCATCAACGGATTGCGTTCCTCGTCCATCCTGCTCTCCTCGGGGGCGGTGATGATGCCCGGCAATCTGCGCCGTGGCGGCTGAACGCGGGCCGCATTAGCGTCGCGGACTGGCCTCGGCGCCGGCGTGCCCGCTAAGGTCGCGACTTTCCTACCCGGGGGCAAGCATGTCGGAGCATCCGATCACCTGGCGCGACCGTTTGCGCTATCGCTTCGAGAACACGCTGTCGCGCGGCGCCATCGCGATCATCGCCTGGCTGGCGCTGATTTCGACCTTGGTGGTGCTGGTGACTGCACTGGCCCTGGTCCTGCTCGGCGTCGGCCAGGACCCGGCCGACCCCAGTACTCGCTACGGCTTCATCGAAGGCGCCTGGCAAGGTCTGATGCATGCGATCGACTCCGGCAACCTCGCCGGGGACAGCGGCTGGGTGCTGCGCGTGTTGATGTTGATCGTGACCATCGCCGGCATCTTCCTGGTCTCGATCCTGATCGGCACCATCACCTCGGGCCTGGAGTCGCGCCTGACCGAGCTGCGCAAGGGCCGCTCGCGCGTGATCGAACGCGAGCACACCCTGATCCTCGGCTGGTCGAGCAAGGTCTATTCGATCATCGGCGAACTGATCATCGCCAATGCCAACCAGAAGCGTCCCTGCATCGTCATCCTCGCCGACCGCGACAAGGTCGAAATGGAGGACGACATCAAGGCCAAGTTCGCGAGCACCGGCAATACCCGCATCATCTGCCGCCGCGGCGATCCGCTCGACCTCGACGATCTCGCCGTGGTCGATCCGCACGGCGCGCGTTCGATCATCGTGCTGGCGCCCGAGGAGGACAACCCGGACCTCCACGTGATCAAGTCGGTGCTGGCGATCACCAACAACCCCGAGCGCAAGGCCGAGCCCTACCACATCGTCGGCGAGATCCGCGACGAGAAGAACCTCGAGGCCGCGGCCCTGGTCGGCAATGGCGAGGCGATCTATGTTCAGGGCGAGGACCTGATCGCGCGCGTGACCGCGCAGACCTGCCGCCAGTCCGGCCTGAGCGTGGTCTACACCGAACTACTCGATTTCGACGGTGCCGAGATCTACTTCAAGGAAGAGCCCGCCCTCGTCGGCAAGAGCTACCGCGAGGCGCTGGGCGCGTACGAGGAATCCGCGCTGATCGGATTGATGCGCGCGAACGGCGAGGCCTTGGTCAATCCGCCGATGGACACCGTGCTCGCCGCCGGCGACCAGGTCATCGCGATCAGCGAGGACGACGACACCATCGTGCTGACCAATGCCACCCCGGCCAAGCCGAATCGCGGCGTGATCGTGCCGAAGCCGGAACGCACGGCCACACCCGAACGCATCCTCGTGCTCGGCTGGAACGAGAAGGCGACCGCGACCGTGCGCGAGCTCGACCAGTACGTCGCGCCCGGCTCCGAGCTGGTGGTGCTGTGCGAACGCGAAGGTTCGCGCGAGGCGCTGGTCACGCTGTCGAAGTCGATGCAGCGCCTGCGCATCCGTTTCGCCGCCGGCGACATCGGCGACCGCGCGACGCTCGACAAGCTCGGGGTCTGCGACTACGCGCACATCATCCTGCTCAGCTACAACGAGCTGCCGATCCAGGAAGCGGATGCCAAGACCCTGATCGCCCTGCTGCACCTGCGCGCGATCGCCGATGCCGCCGGTCGCGACCTGTCGATCGTCAGCGAGATGATGGACCTGCGCAATCGCGCGCTGGCCCAGGTCGCCAAGGCCGACGACTTCATCGTCAGCGACAAGCTGGTCAGCCTGATGCTCGCGCAACTCTCCGAAAACAAACATCTGGAGAAAGTGTTCCGCGTGCTGTTCAGCGCCGAGGGCTCGGAGATCTACATCCGGCCGATCGGCGACTACATCCGCCCCGGCGTACCGGTCGACTTCCACACCCTGCTCGAAGCGGCCGCGCTGCGCGGCGAAACCGCGATCGGCTATCGCATCGCGGCGCAGTCGCAGGACAAGGACCGCGGCTTCGGCGTGCGCGTCAATCCGAAGAAGTCCGCATCGGTGGTCTTCGGTGCCGCAGACCAGATCATCGTGCTGGCCGAGGATTGACCGGATTCGAGTCTGTCACCGGGCTGCGCTAGAGTTGCCGGCCCGAACCCGCCTCACGGCCAGCCGCCTGTTTCCCGGAGACACCATGCGCCCGATCCTTGCCCCAATCGCTCTCGCACTGGCAGCCGCGCTCGCGCTGGCGCCGACGGCCCAAGCCGAACCGGACTTCACGGTCAACCCGGCGACGGTGTTCATCAACGAGATCCACTACGACAACACCGGCGCGGATGCCGGGGAATTCGTGGAAATCGCGGGGCCGGCGGGTCTTGACGTCACGGGCTGGACGGTCGTGCTTTACAACGGCAGTGGCGGCGTCACCTACGCGCCATTGTTGACCTTTGCTGGCGTGATTCCCGATCAATGCGGCGGCTTTGGAACTTTGCAGCTGCCCGCTGCGGGGCTGCAGAACGGCGCGCCGGACGGGCTGGCGCTGGTGAATGCCGCCAGCGTCGTTCAGCAGTTTCTGAGCTACGAAGGCGCGTTCGCTGCCACCAATGGTCCTGCGATCGGACTCACCTCCACCAATATCGGCGTGGTCCAGGCCGGTACCGAACCGGTCGGCACCTCCTCGCTCCATCTCATTGGTACCGGGCGCCACTACCAGCACTTCACTTGGGCCGCGACGACCACCAGCCGCAGTGCGGGCGCCTGCAACACCGGCCAGACCTTTGACGGCACCGGTCCCACGGTCACCATCAACCAGGCCGTGGGCCAGGTTGATCCAGCCAGCAGCGCTGCGGCGCCGGTGGTGTTCGACGTGGTCTTCAGCGAGACCGTGACCGACTTCGTCGATGCCGATGTCACGCTCTCTGGCACGGCGGGCGCAACCACCGCGGTGGTCGCCGGCGCCGGCACCACCTACACGGTCACGGTGACCGGAATGACCGCGAACGGCACTGTGATCGCGTCGCTCAATGCCGGTGTCGCCAGCGATGCCTATGGCAATACCAGTTCGGCCTCGACCAGCGCCGACAACACGGTGACGATCGCCGATCCGGTGCCGACGGTGACGATCAACCAGGCCGTCGGCCAGGTTGATCCCACCGGCACCAGCCCGATCCTGTTCGATGTTGTCTTCAGCGAAACAGTCACCGGGTTTGTCACCGGCGACGTGAGCCTGTCCGGTACTGCCGGCGCGACCACCGCCACCGTCAGCGGCGCCGGCACCACCTACAGCGTCAGCGTCAGCGGCATGACCGCCAATGGCACGGTCATCGCGGCGATCAACGCCGGTGTCGCCACCGACAGCTTCGGTCAAGCCAACCTGGCGTCGACCAGCGTCGACAACAGCGTCACCTTCACCGATCCGGCGCCGACCGTGGCCTCGATCAACCGCATCGGCGCGACGCCGACTGCGGGCCCCAACGTGTCCTGGACCGTCACCTTCTCGGAAGCGGTGACCGGCGTCGCCACCGGCAACTTCGCACTGGTCAACGGCGGTCTGAGCGGGCCTTCGATCACCGGCGTCAGTGGTAGCGGCAGCAGCTGGACGGTGACCGCGAGCGTTGGTAGCGGCAGCGGCACGCTGGGGCTGGACATGGTCAACAGCGGCGGCGTCAGCGACAGCTTTGGCAGCGCCGTTTCCAATCTGCCGTTCGCCGGACAAGTCTTCGCCGTCGACACCTCGGTCCCGGCCGTGCTCAGCATCGTCGGCGTACCGGCCTCGGTGCTGGTGCCGGGCACGATCACCTTCACCGTGACCTTCAACCAGGCCGTGACCGGCGTCGATGCGAGCGACTTCGCATTGACCCTGGGCGGCGGCGCCGCGGCGACCATCGGCGCCGTTTCCGGCAGCGGTACTACGTGGACAGTGGTGGTCAACGTCACCGCAGCCGGCAGCGTGCAGCTGGACCTGATCGATGACGACAGCATCGTCAACGGCCTGTCGGTACCGCTCGGTGGCGCCGGTGCCGGCAACGGCAATGCGTCGAGCCCGGTCGTCGGCGGCTTCGTGCCGGCGGCGCCGGTCCCGGCGTTTGGGCCGTTCGGTCTGGGCTTGCTGATCATGCTCGCCGGCTGGCTCGGCATTGTCGCCCTGCAGCGCCGCAGCGTCTGACGCGGACATCCGCTTGAACCACGAGGGCACCTGCGGGTGCCCTCGTCGTTCCGGAGCGATACTGCTTCCATGCCGCAACTGCAACGCGATTCGGTCCTGATCGACTACGCCGTGCACGGGCCCGAGGCTGGCGAGCCCCTGCTGCTGGCGATGGGGCTCGGCATGCAGCGCATCGCCTGGCCGGTGTCCCTGCTCGATGCGTTTGCGCGCCAGGGCTTTCGCGTCATCACCTTCGACAACCGCGACATCGGCCTGAGCACGCGGTACGACCAGCACGGGGTGCCGTCCTTGCCGCGCGTGATCGGCGCACGCCTGATCGGGCGTCGCGCGCACACACCGTACCGGTTGCCAGACCTGGCCGACGATGGCGTCGCCCTGCTCGACCATCTCGGCGTCGCACACGCGCATGTGCTCGGCATCTCGATGGGCGGCATGATCGCCCAGCACATCGCGCACCGGCATGCAGCGCGCGTGCGCTCGTTGACCTTGATGTCGACCAGCAGCGGGCGCCTCGGTCTGCCGCTGCCGGCACCCGCGGTGCTGAAGCTGATGTGGTCGCGACCGCGCTCGCGCGTCAGCGTCGATGCCGCAATCGACTACTGGGTGCGCTTGTTCGGCCTGATCGGCAGCCCGGCCTGGCCGATGTCGCGCGAGGACATGGAGCGGCGTGCGCGCCTGAGTCTGCAGCGCGCGCCGACCGGCGCCGGTGTTTCGCGCCAGCTTGCGGCCCTCATCGCCGATGGGGATCGCAGCCCGTTGTTGCGCCAACTGTCGCTGCCGACGCTGGTCCTGCATGGCACGCACGACGTCATGGTGCCGCCCGCGCATGGCCGCCAGCTGGCGTCGCTGATCCCCGGCGCGCGCCTGCACACGATCCACGGCTGGGGCCACGACCTGCCGGATGCGCTCAGCGTTGAGTTCGCGCGGCTGGTTGCGAGACACGCAGTGGCATCCGCGGCCGGGTTGTGAACGCCGTTGCACCGCTCTCCCGTACACTCTCGGGCCGGAACGAGGAGAACTCCATGGGCGGCTGGATGTTGTATGGCGCCAACGGCTACACCGCGCGGCTGATCCTGGAGCTGGCGTTGAAGGCTGGGCAGCGGCCGGTGCTGGCTGGGCGCAACAGTGCGGCGATCAATGCATTGGCGAAGGAACACGGGTTGCCGGCGCGCATTTTCGATCTCGATCATCCGGACACGCTGGCTTCGGCGCTGAGTGGCATCGATGCGGTGCTGCACTGTGCCGGGCCGTTCTCGGCAACCGCGGCGCCGATGCTCGAGGGCTGCTTGAAAGTGGGTGCGCACTACCTCGACATCACCGGCGAAATCAGCGTGTTCAAGCATTGCCACGAGCAGCACGAGCGTGCCCGCGAGCGCGGAATCGTGGTGCTGCCGGGCGCAGGCTTCGATGTGGTACCGACCGATTCGATGGCGGCGCTGCTCAAGCGCGCCTTGCCCGAGGCGCACGAGCTGGTGCTCGCCTTCGATGCCGGTGGCGGTCCCAGCCAGGGCACGGCCAAGACCGCAGTCGAGGGGCTCGCCGGCGGCGGCCGGGTGCGTCGCAATGGCGAGTTGGTCGTGGTGCCGCTGGCGTATCAGACGCGCGAATTCGAGTTCGACGGTGAGCGCCGGTTCGCGATGACGATTCCGTGGGGCGATGTCTACACCGCTTACGTCTCGACCGGAATTCTCAACATCGAGGTGTACATGACGGTACCGCCCGCCACCGCGGCGCGCGTGCGGCGACTGAACTGGGTGCGACCGCTGCTTGGGCTCGGCTTCGTGCAGTCGTGGCTGAAAGGTCAGGCGGCCAAGCGCGGGCCGGGGCCGAGCGAGGACAAGCGCGGCCGTACCGGCAGCACCATCTGGGGTGAAGCGCGCAGCGCCGGCGGGCGCGAGGTGCGCAAGGTGCTGACGACGCCGAACGGCTACGACCTGACCGCGCACTCGGCGCTTGGCATTCTCAGCCATGTGCTCGAGCACAGGCCCGCAGGCGGCTATTACACGCCCTCGCAGCTGGTCGGGCCGGAGTTCGTGCTCGGCCTGCCCGGCGTGCGCCTGCATGGGTGAGGGAATCGGGCCGGGCCGCTAGACTGCGTCGCCCGACCCGCCCAGGAAACCGCCGATGAGCAACGCCCCCGACCAGATCGAACAAAAGCGGCTGCAGACACTGCCCTGGCTGATCTTTTCGTCGCGCTGGCTGCAGCTGCCGCTGTATCTGGGGTTGATCGTCGCCCAGGCGGTGTACGTGGTCCTGTTCGTGAAGGAACTCTGGCACCTGATTCTCGGCGCCACCGAGTTGAGCGAGCAGAAGATCATGCTCGCGGTGCTAGGGCTGATCGATGTGGTGATGATCTCGAACCTGCTGGTCATGGTCATCGTCGGCGGCTACGAGACCTTTGTTTCGCGTCTGCGTCTGGAGGGCCATCCGGACCAGCCCGAGTGGCTGTCGCACGTGAACGCCGGCGTGCTCAAGGTCAAGCTCGCGACCGCGATCATCGGCATCAGCTCGATCCACCTGCTCAAGACCTTCATCGAGGCCGGCCAGATCGGCATGGCCGGCGCCAAGGTCACCTGGGACGGCGTGTTCTGGCAGACCACCATCCACACCATCTTCATTCTGTCCGCGATCGGCATCGCCTACGTCGACAAGCTGATGAACGCGCCGATGTCGCACAAGCCGAAGCACTGAGCGTGGGAGCGGGCACCAGCCCGCGATTCCTAATGCTCGATGGCCAGCGCCCGGTACAGCGCATCGCGATAGGTGCGCGACAGGCCGAGTTCGGTGCCGTCCTTGAGCACCACGGTGTGGTCGCCGTTGTACAGCGGCAGCAGCTTCGCGACGCGACTGAGGTTGACGATGCGCGAGCGGTGGATACGCGCGAAGCGTTTCGGGTCAAGCCGCGTTTCCATCCGCGTCAGGGTCTCGCGCAGGATCAGCGTTTCCTTGCCGGTGCGGATGCACAGGTAGTTGCCGGCCGACTCGATCCAGTCGAGGTCGTCGAGCGCGAGCAGGCGAATGCCGTGGTCGACCGCCAGCGACAGCGGATCCGGATAGTGGTTTTCGCCGCCCAGTTGCTGCAACTGCGCGACCAGTTCCGGACTCCAGTGGCCGTGCCGGGTGCGTACCCGCTCGACCGCTTGCTGCAGGCGTTCCGGCTCGACCGGCTTGAGCAGGTAGTCGATGGCGCCGGTTTCGAACGCGCGCAGCGCATGCTGGTCGTAGGCGGTGACGAACACGATTGCCGGACGCAGGCTTTCCGGCAGCTGCGCGATCAGCGCGAAGCCGTCGCGTTCGGGCATTTCGATGTCGAGGAAGATCAGGTCCGGCGCATGTTCGTGCACCAGTTCCATGGCATCGGCCACGTTCGCAGCGGCGCCGACCACCTCGATGTCGGCGACTGCACCGAGCAGTCGCCGCAGGCGGTCGCGGGCGAGTTCGACGTCGTCGACGATCAGGCAACGCAGGGGCGAAGTCATGCGAGCTCCGGGGGTGGTGAGGGCAGGCGGACGCGGACTTCGAAGCCGCCCGCGGCGCGCGCCTGGGCGTGCAATTCGGCATTGCCGGCATAAAGCACCTGCAGGCGCCGGCGCAGGTTGCCAAGGCCGATGCCTTCGCGCAATGGCGAAGGTGCGCCGCCGCCGTCATCGAGCACGCCGATCTCCAGCAGCGCGCCGTCGCGGCGCGCCTGCACGCAGACCCGGCCGCCTTCGCGCTTGGGCGCGAGGCCGTGGCGGATGGCGTTCTCGACCAGCGGTTGCAGCAGCAGGCTCGGCACCAGATCGCCGCGCAAGCGCTCTGGCACGTCGATGTCGACGCGCAGGCGCTCGCGCATCAGCGCGTGATGGATCTCCAGGTACGCGGCGAGGAAATCCAGTTCCTCGGCCAGGGTCGAGAAATGCTGCTCGCTGCCGGACAGCGAGCGTCGCAGCAGTTCGGACAGGCGCAGGATCAGGCGTTCGGTCAAGGCCGCGTCCTGGTGCGCGAGTTCGGCCAGGGCGTTGAGGGTGTTGAACAGAAAATGCGGATCGAGCTGCGCGCGCAGCGCGGTCAACTGCGCTTCGACGCGCAGGCGCTCGGCCTCGCGATAGCGATGCCACCAGGTGTAGCCGTGGCAGGCGATCGCGGTCAGCGCGTAGAGCATGATGTTGGTCGCGGTTACACCCGAGAGCTGCAGCACCACCAGTCGCTCCACCGGCTCGCTGCGCCCGATCAGTCGCAGCCAGGCCAGCATCAACCCGAGATGCACGGCGGCGAGCACCAGTGCCGCCAGCGCATGCACGCCAAGGTGGCGCGCGGCCCGGTCTGCGCGGATCGGCCAGCGCCGGGTGATGCGCCAGACCACCGGCGTGAACAGCGCCCAGATGATCCAGATGCCGAAGTTCGACAGGATGATCACCGGGTCCGGGTCGCTGGCGCCGCGCACCGCCGCCATGATCAGTTGCTGCGGAACGTAAAGCATGCCGAGCGCGAGCCAGAACAGCGCCACCCAGGTCATCGGGTGAGCGCGCAGGCGGCGCCAGGAGGAATTCGCAGCGGGTTGGTTGGCCATGGCCGCATTGTGCCGGTCGCGCGCGCGCCGCGGCACGCGATCGGGCCCAGTGGTGTGCGGCAGGGGACGGCCGGGCGGCTGCCGCGCGCACAGCGCTGCTGCTAGCCTCGCGCCCTGTTTGCCTGGAGCCTGCATGTCCGAACCCGCTGCCGTCGCGCCACGCAAGGCCGCGATCGTGTTCATTCTGATCACCGTCGCGCTCGACCTCCTTGCGCTCGGCATGATCATTCCGGTGTTGCCGCATCTGTTCGAGCAGTTCCTCGGCAACGACACCGCGACCGCGGTGCGCTTCTACGGCTATGCCGGCATGCTCTGGGCGGCGATGCAGTTCCTGTTCTCGCCGGTGCTCGGCACGCTCTCCGACCGTTTCGGCCGGCGGCCGGTGGTGCTGATGTCGAACCTCGGCCTCGGCTTGGACTACGTGCTGATGGCGCTGGCGCCGACCCTGGCCTGGCTGTTCATCGGTCGCGCCATCTCCGGCATTACCGCGGCCAGCATCACCACCGCAGGCGCCTACATTGCCGACGTCACCCCGGCCGAGAAGCGCGCCGGCGCCTTCGGCATGATGGGCGCCGCCTTCGGCATCGGCTTCGTGATCGGCCCGGCACTCGGCGGCCTGCTCGGCGACATCGACCCGCGTCTGCCGTTCTGGGTCGCGGCCGCCATGAGCTTGTCCAACTTCTGCTATGGCCTGTTCGTCTTGCCGGAGTCGCTGCCGCCGGAAAAACGCACGCCGCGTTTCGTCTGGAAGACCGCGAATCCGCTCGGCTCGCTGTTGTGGCTGCGCAACCACGACCGCCTGCTGCCGCTCGCCAGCGTGCACTTCCTGTCGAGCCTGGCGCACTACGTGCTGCCGAGCACCTTCGTTCTGTACACCGCCTACCGCTACCACTGGGGGCCGAAGGAAGTGGGCATGGCACTCGGACTGGTCGGTGTCGCCTCCGCGATCGTGCAAGCCGGGTTGACGCGACGCATTGTCGCGCGCATCGGCGAGCGTCGGGCGTTGCTCGCCGGCCTGGTGTTCGGCGCCCTCGGCTTCGTCGACTACGGTCTCGCACCCGATGGTTACTGGATGCTCGCCGGCATTCCGGTCATGGCGTTCTGGGGCATGGCCGGACCCTCGGGACAGGCGCTGATGTCCTCGCATCTGGAGGCGCACGAGCAGGGGCGCTTGCAGGGCGGCTTGTCGAGCCTGATGGGTGTCGGCGGCCTGCTCGGCCCGGGCTTGTTCACCGCCACCTTCGCCTACTTCATCGAACCCGGCGCGGTGATGCGCCTGCCCGGTGCGCCGATGCTGGTCGCGGCACTGCTGCTGGTCGCCGCGCTGCTGGTCGCGTCGCGTGCCACGCGCGGCTATTCGGTGCGCGCCTGAGCGGCGCGCGCGTTCAGTCGAGCTTCTTCAGCCACTTCAGCAGCGGTGCCCAATCGTCCTGGTGCGAGCGGATCTGTTCGCTGTGGTAGTCGAACAGGCTTCGGCCGATGCCGGCCATCAGCACATAGCCCTGTGAATCGCGCAGTTCGGCGACCACCGGAAACGGCGCCTGTTTGAGCCGTTCGACGGCCATCTGCGTCGCATTGGTCCAGGGCTTGGTGCGGTTGGCGACGATCGCGACCGGGAACTTCTTGCGCTTGATCGCCGGCAGTTCGGCCAGTTCGGCGAAGAACGACTCCGAGGCTTCGAGGTCGATCACCGAGGGCAGCACCGGGATCACCAGCGCATCCGCGGCCTCGATCAGCTCGGCGACTTCGCTGATGCGGATGCCGGCGGCCGAATCGATCACGCAGCGCTTGCTCCCAGCGGGCAGCTTCGCCGTCACTTTCGCTCCGACCCTGCCAGCCATGCCCAGCACCGGATGCGCCAGCGCTGCACGCTTCTCGGCCCAGTGCAGCGAGGAGCCTTGCCGATCGCAGTCGATCAGCACCGTCTCGCGCCCGGCGACCGCATAGAACGCCGCCAGGTTGGTCGCCACCGTGGTCTTGCCACAACCGCCCTTCGGACTCGCAATCAGGATCGTGCGCATCGCCCATCTCCGCTGCTGTTGCCGGAAGATAGCGGCAGCGGGGCGCCGGGCCAAACATCCGTTCGGGGCGAGCCCGCCCCCCGCTGCTAAACTCCGCGCCCATTTTTGCTGCCCCGAGACTCGACATGGCCGTACCCGCCGAGCAGTTGGACCGTTCCTACACGCTGGACGACAAGTACACGCGGCGCGAAGGACGCATCTTCCTGTCCGGCGTGCAGGCGCTGGTGCGCTTGCCGATCATGCAGGCGCTGCGCGATCAGGCGGCGGGGCTGAACACGGCCGGCTTCATCTCCGGCTATCGCGGTTCGCCCTTGGGTGGCTTCGATCTGGAGCTGTGGAAAGCGAAGAAGCACCTCGAATCGCAGAAGGTGAAGTTCCAGCCCGGCTTGAACGAGGACCTGGGCGCGACCATGGTCTGGGGCTCGCAGCAGACCAACCTGTTCCAGGGCGCCAAGTACGACGGCGTGTTCTCGATGTGGTACGGCAAGGGCCCCGGCGTCGATCGCTGCGGCGACGTGTTCAAGCATGGCAATGCCGCCGGCACCTCCAGCCATGGCGGCGTGCTCGCGCTTGCGGCCGACGACCATGCCTGCCGTTCCTCGACCCTGCCGCACGGTTCCGAACACGAGTTCGTCTCGGCGCTGATGCCGGTGCTGAATCCGGCAGGAGTGCAAGACATCCTCGACATGGGCCTGCTTGGCTGGGCGATGTCGCGCTTCACCGGACGCTGGGTCGGCTTCAAGACCATCGCCGAAACCGTGGAGTCCTCGGCCTCGGTCAACGTCAATCCGCACCAGCTCGACATCGTGCTGCCGCACGACTTCGAGCTGCCGGCGGGCGGACTCAACATCCGCTGGCCGGACCCGCCGCTGAACCAGGAAATGCGCCTGCACCAATACGCCGTCGCCGCGGCCGAGGCGTTCGCGCGCGCCAACCGCATCGACAAGACCGTGATCGATTCGCCGAAGGCGCGCTTCGGTATCGTTACCACCGGCAAGAGCTACCTCGACGTGCTGCAGGCGCTCGAATACCTCGGCATCGACCGGCGCATGGCCGAAGACATCGGCATCCGCGTCTACAAGGTCGGCATGACCTGGCCGCTGGAACCGATCGGCATCCGCAACTTCGCGCGTGGCCTCGAAGACATCCTGATCGTCGAAGAAAAGCGCAGCTTCATCGAGTCGCAGATGAAGGAGGCGATGTACAACTGGGACCACGCCACGCGCCCGAGCATCGTCGGCAAGTACAACGAGGCTGGCGCATGGATCCTGCCGAGCACCTCGGAACTGACGCCGGCGATGATCGCGATGGCGATCGCCGCGCGCCTGTCGCGCTTCTTCACCAGCGAAACGATCGTGTCGCGGCTGCAGTGGATCGAGGAAAAGGAACGCGAACTGGCCGCACCGCGCGCCAGCTTCCCGCGCGCCGCGCATTACTGCTCGGGCTGCCCGCACAATTCCTCGACCGTGGTGCCGGAAGGTTCGCGCGCGCTCGGTGGCATCGGCTGCCACTACATGGTCACCTGGATGGACCGTCGCACCGACACCTTCACGCAGATGGGCGGCGAGGGCACCACCTGGTGCGGCCAGGCGCCGTTCACCGACGAGAAGCACGTGTTCCAGAACCTCGGTGACGGCACCTACTTCCATTCGGGTTCGCTGGCGATCCGTCAGGCGATCGCGGCGAAGGTGAACATCACCTACAAGATCCTCTACAACGACGCGATGGCGATGACCGGCGGCCAGCCGGTGGACGGCACGCTGACGGTGCCGGACATCGCACATCAGGTGCGTTCGGAAGGCGTGAAGACGATCGTCGTGCTGAGCGACCACATCGAAAAATGGTCGCGCCCGGAGATCTTCCCGGAAGGCGTCGAGTTTTTCGATCGCGAGGAACTCGAAGCGGTGCAGACGCGCCTGCGCGAGGTACCCGGGGTCAGCGTGCTGATCTTCGACCAGACCTGCGCCGCGGAGTTGCGGCGTCGGCGCAAGCGCGGCAAGGCGGTCGATCCGAACCGTCGCACCTTCATCAATCCGGCCGTCTGCGAAGGCTGCGGCGATTGCGGCGTGGCCTCCAACTGTGTTTCGGTGCTGCCGCTGGAAACCGAGTTCGGGCGCAAGCGCGAGATCGACCAGAGCAACTGCAACAAGGACTTCAGTTGCGTCAAGGGCTTCTGCCCGAGCTTCGTGACCATCGAGGGCGGCGCGCTGCGCAAGCAGAAGGGATCGGGCGCCAGCATCGACGTTTCCAACCTGCCGCTGCCGCCGCAGCGCACCGACCTGGAACAACCCTGGAACATCCTGGTCACCGGCATCGGCGGCACCGGCGTCGTCACCATCGGCGCGCTGATCGGCATGGCCGCGCACCTCGAAGGCAAGGGCACTTCGGTGCTGGACCAGACCGGCCTGGCGCAGAAGGGCGGGGCGGTGACCACGCACGTGCGCGTCGCGCGTTCGCCCAACGACATCCACGCGGTGCGCATCGCCGCCGGTGAGGCCGACCTGGTGCTCGGCTGCGACATGGTCGTGGTCAACGACTACTGGGCGATGTCGAAGATTCGCGCCGGTCGTGCGCACACCGTGCTGAACGGCTACGAAGCCATGCCCGGCACCTTCGCCCGCAACCCCGACCTGCAGTTTCCGAAGGCGCAGATCGTCGACGCGGTGCAGACCGCGATGGGCGGCGACAAGCCGGACCTGGTCGACGCCACCGAACTCGCCACCGCGCTGCTCGGCGACTCGATCGCGACCAACACCTTCATGCTCGGCTACGCCTGGCAGAAGGGCTTCGTGCCGGTGTCGATGGATGCGCTGATGCGCGCGATCGAACTCAACGGCGCCGCGATCGAACTGAACAAGCGCGCGTTCTACTGGGGCCGGCTCGCCGCGCACGATCTCGCCGCAGTGAAGAAGGCGGCGGCACTGAAGACGCCGCCGGCGTTCATGGATTTCGTCGGTGTCGCCGCAGTGGCCACCGATGCCCAGGAACATCTCGCCACTTCGGCCGCATTCGAGGGCTTCGGCCGGCTGGCGCAGACGCTGGACGAGAGCGTCGCGCTGCGCGCCAAGTACCTGACCGAATACCAGGACGGCGCCTACGCGCAGCGCTACAAGGCGCTGGTCGCCAAAGTGCGCGCGGCCGAGAGCGGCAAGCGTGCCGGGTCCAGCCAGCTCAGTGAAGTGGTCGCCCGCCACGCCTTCAAGCTGATGGCGTACAAGGACGAGTACGAGGTCGCGCGCCTGTACACCACCGGCGATTTCGAAAAGCGCATCCGCGAAACCTTCGACGGCGACTACAAGGTCCACTTCAACCTGGCGCCGCCGCTGTTCGCGCGCAAGGATGCCGATGGCCAGCCGCTGAAGTCGGCCTATGGTCCGTGGGTGTTCAGCGCGTTCAAGTTGCTGGCGAAGATGAAGGGACTGCGCGGCGGTTTCTTCGACGTCTTCGGCAAGACCGCCGAGCGCCGCATGGAGCGGCAACTGGTCGAGGACTACTTCCGCACCGTCGACGAACTGGTCGACCGCCTCGATGCCTCGAACCACGCCCTCGCCGTGCAGATCGCCGAGGTCCCGGAGCACATCCGCGGCTACGGCCACGTCAAGGCCGCGCACCTGGCCAAGGCCCGGGCGCGCGAAGTCGAGTTGCTGGCGCAGTTCCGAAATCCTCCGGCGAGCGAGACCGCCAAGGCCGCCTGAGCGAGCCGCGGTTGCTGGTGTCGGACAACTACTAATTTGTGTGGTATTAGTAGTTGACTGACACCAGGACCGCCATGAAGCTGCCGCTCAGCCCCCCGTCCGTCGACGCGATTCTTGGCAGAAATCCCAGTCTGCTGAAGGACATGGGTTTGCGGCTTGGGGGCGAGGCAGACGTCAATGGCCGTTATGAGCATTGGGATCATCTGCGCCATCTGACGCCTCCTGCGGGATACAGCAGTGAGACCTGGTGGGCAGCGCTCAAGCTGGCCCGGTCGGCGCGATCGCGCCCGCTGCCGCTGACCGACAAGGCTGGCCGACCCATATGGGTCGCATTGACCGATACCTTCCAGCGGCGCCTGCATTTCTTCGACCGAAGCGCCTCCGGTTCCTTCGCCGAACTGGTCGAAGACAGCGACCACCGCACCCACGAACGCCACCTCGCGCGTTCGCTGATCGAGGAGGCAATGACCTCCTCACAGCTGGAAGGCGCCTCGACCACTTCCGAGGTCGCCAAGGCGATGCTGCGCAGCCGACGCCCGCCGCGCGACAAAAGCGAACGGATGATCGTCAACAACTACCGCGCGACGCTGGATTTGGCGAGATGGATCGAACAACCACTCACGCCCGAGCGGATCTGCGAGATCCACCGCGTCATCACCGATGGCACGCTGGACAACCCGGACACTGCCGGGCGGCTACGCAAGAGCGACGAAGCGATCCATGTTGTCGACGGCATCTCGCAGCGCGTGTTGCACGAACCGCCGCCGGCGCACGAGCTCAGCGAGCGCATGCTGCGACTCTGTGCGTTCGCCAATGACGACCAGCTGCAACCGTTCCTGCATCCGGTCGTCCGCGCCATCGCAATCCACTTTCAGATGGGCTACGACCACCCGTTCGTGGACGGCAACGGTCGCACCGCACGAACCCTGTTCTACTGGTCGATGCTGCGATCGGGCTACTGGCTGTCTCGCTACCTGTCGATCTCTTCGGTCATCCGGCGCAAGCCTGCGGACTACCAGCGCGCCTACCTTTACACCGAGTCCGACGGCAACGATCTCGGCTACTTCGTCGAGCACCAGCTGGACGTCATGCAGCGTGCGTTCGATGGTCTGATGCAGTACGTGCGGCGCAAGCGCGCCGAGCGTCGCGACGGTGCCGGGCTGCTGCGCGCCGACTCGCGCCTGGGCGCATCCTTGAATCACCGCCAGCGCCGCCTGCTGGAGCATGCGCTTCAACATGGCGACCACGCCTACACCATTGCCGAGCACCAGCGACGACACACAGTGACGTACCAGACCGCGCGCACCGATCTCCTGGATCTGGCGAAACGCGACCTGCTCGAACTGCGCAAGGAAGGGCGCGCCTTCACGTTCTTCGCGCCACTCGATCTGGCCGCCCGCATTCGCGATGCTGGCGGCAGAGCCGAAAACCAGCGGTCGGCGGCTGCGGATCCGTAGGCCCGCGCCACGGGGCACGGGCGGCAACCGCGCATGTGCGCGTCGCGCCCGCCTCACTCCACCCGCAACGGCTGGCGGTCGAGGATCTGTTCGCCGTTCTCGCCGGTGAGCACGAACACCAGTTCGTAGTCGCCGGGTTCGTCCGGGGCCGGGAAGCGGGCCGGGCTTGGGGTGTTGGTGTAGGCGTAGCCGAGATAGTTGGCGCTGGTGCCGCCCTTGCGGATGCTGCCGATCCAGTTGCGATGGCCATTGGGTCCGGTCCATTCGATGCTCATCAGCGCGCGTGCCTTCGCGCTGCGCGGCGGATCGAGCAGGCGCGCCTTGGCCGGCAGCACCGTGATCGGCTGCGAGGCTGCGATCTTCTCGCGTTCGTTGAGCACGTAGCGGACCTCGTATTCGCCTGCGACCGCGGGTGCGGTCAGCGTCACCGTGGTGGTGCCGGAAGCGTCCGGGCGCGCGTAGTCGCGATATTCGTGCGGCCCGCTGCCCTTGGGCGCAAAGCCGATCCAGTGGCGCGCTTCGCCCGGTCCGCGCGCGCGGATCTCGACGCGGGAACCGGCCATTGCCGCCTTTGGCGCGACGACGCTGGCTTCGGCCGCGCTCACCATCACCTGGATGTGCGCCAGCACCGGTGGCTTGCGCCTGGCGCTGACGTAACGCAGTTCGTAGGGACCGGGTTCGCCCGGCACCATCACCTTCACTGTGCGCGTGGCGGACTTCACCCACGCCCAACCGAGGTAGGCATCCTCGTGACTGCCGACCGGGGCGAAGCCGATCCAGTCGCGTTCCTCGGCCGGTCCACTGAAGCCGATCTCGACTTCGGTTGCGGCAACCAGCGCCTTGGGTGCGGTCAGCGATGCTGGCACCGCCGGCAGGGCCGGTTGGGTCGCCTCGACGGCGACTTCGCCCAGCGCCTTTTCGAGCGAAGCCGCATCGGACGCATTCAGGTAACGGCCGCCGGTGTTCTCGGCGAGACAACGCAGCTGTGCCTGGTGCGCCGGGTTGGGCACATCGAAGCCGATCACGTGCGCGGTGAACGCCACGCTTCTCGTTTCCAGTTCCTTGCCGACCGCGCACGGATCAAGGTTGCAGGTTTCCTCGCCGTCGGAAATCAGGATCACGGTCGCCTTCTGCTCGCTCAACTTCAATGCCTCGGCCGCATGGATCACCGCCTGCGACAGCGGCGTCATGCCCTTGGCGGCGAGGCCGTTCACCTTGGCGAGAAAGGCCGGCGCGTTGAGCGGCCCGGCTGGCAGCAGGGTTTCGATATCGGCACAGTCGCCTTTGCGCCGGTGGCCGTATGCGACCAGGCCAAGATCGACCTCCGACTTCCAGTGACCGACCAGGTCCTTGACCGCATCGCGCGCGATCTCGACCTTGCTGCGCCCATCGAGCTGGCCCCACATCGAACCCGAGGCATCCAGTACCAGCATCACCTGCTCGTTCGCGGCCCATGCCGGCGTCGCCAGCACCAGGGCCAGGGGGAAAGCACGGACGCGGCGCAGCATGGGCGGACTCCGGCAGCAGTGTTGGCCGCAAGTGTGCGCGTTTCCCGCAGCGCTGCAAGCGCCGGGGGCGCTTGATCCGACCTACATCCGGGCCGTGACCTACATTGGGGTGGCGACGACGCGCAGGATCTCATCGCCGTAGCGCTCGAGCTTGCGGGCACCGATGCCGCTGATGGCGGCGAGATCGGCGTGCGACTCCGGATGCGCGGCGGCGATTGCAGCGAGGGTCGCGTCGTGGAAGACCACGTAGGGCGGCAGACCGGCGGCGCGTGCGGTCTGCGCGCGCCAGGCGCGCAGGCGTTCGAAGATGGCGTCGCCATGCTGGCTGGTGGCCGCGGGCACATCGCGGCGGCGGCGTTCGCGACGCTGCGCCTGCGGCGTGCGCAATGCCACCGGCAGCTCGCCGCGCAACACGCGTCGGCTGCTCTCGTTCAACTGCAGCGAGCCGAACTCGCCGGTGACATCGATCAACCCGGCCGCGAGCAGCTGGCGCACGACCGCGCCCCACTGTTTCGCGTTCAGTTCCTTGCCGACGCCGAAGGTCGGCAGTTCATCGTGACGGAACTGGCGGATGCGTTCGTTGGCGTCACCGCGCACGATGTCGATGACATGCTTGGCGCCGAAGCGCTGGCCGCTGCGCACGATCGCACTCATCAGCTTCTGCGCGAGTTCGCTGCCGTCGATGCGGCTGGGCGGCTCCAGGCAGTTGTCGCAGTTGCCGCAGTCGCCGGCGTGCGTCTCGTCGAACGCGGCGAGCAAGGGGATGCGCCGGCACAGGATCGATTCGCAATACGCGAGCAGGGCATTCAGGCGCTGGTGCTCGAAACGCTTGCGCTCCTCGCCGGCCTCGGACTGCTCGATCCATTGGCGCAGCAGCACCAGGTCGCCGAGCCCATAGATCAGCAGCGCCTCGGAAGGTTCGCCGTCACGGCCGGCGCGGCCGGTTTCCTGGTAATAGCCTTCCAGCGATTTCGGCAGGTCCATGTGCACGACGAAACGCACGTTCGGCTTGTCGATGCCCATGCCGAAGGCGATGGTCGCGACCATGATCACGCCGTCCTCGCGCAGGAAGCGGCGCTGGTGTTCGGCGCGTTTCTGCGCATCGAGGCCGGCGTGGTAGGGCAGCGCGCTGTAGCCGAGTTCGCTGAGGTATTCGGCGGTCTCCTCGACCTTCTTGCGCGACATGCAAAAGACGATGCCGGCGGCATCGCGATGGCCGTCGAGGAAGTCGCGCAGCTGCCGTTTTGCGTCGTCCTTTTGCACGATGCGATAGCGGATGTTGGCGCGATCGAACGAGGACAGGAACACGCGCGCGTCGGCGAGTGCGAGGCGTTCGATGATCTCGGCGCGGGTGCGCTCGTCCGCGGTGGCGGTCAGCGCCATGCGCGGCACCTTCGGCCAGCGCTCGTGCAGCACGCCGAGCTGGCGGTATTCAGGGCGGAAGTCGTGGCCCCACTGCGACACGCAGTGCGCCTCGTCGATCGCGAACAACGCGATCTCGCCCTGGGCGAGCAGGTCGAGGCAACGTTCACTGAGCAGGCGCTCGGGCGCGACGTACAGCAGGTCCAGCTCACCGGCCGCGAAACGCGCCTCGACCGCGAACGCGGCGCGCGCTTCCAGCGAAGAGTTCAGAAACGCGGCGCGCACGCCGAGCTGGTTCAGCGCTTCGACCTGGTCCTGCATCAGCGCGATCAGCGGCGACACCACCACCGCGCAGCCTGAGCGCACCAGCGCCGGGATCTGGTAGCACAGCGACTTGCCGCCACCGGTCGGCATCAACACCAGCGCGTCACCGCCGGCGATCACCTGCGCGACGATGTCTTCTTGCGGCGGGCGGAAGTGCTCGTAGCCGAACACGCGGCGCAGGGTGGAGAGGGCGGAATCGTTTGTCGTCGCGTTCAATGCGGCCGACCCCGCTGCATCGCGAGCCTTTCGGCGCTCAGGCGCAACCCGTCGAAGACCTGCTCTGCGACCGCTAGGGGAAACGAAGACGGCAATTCCGCCTCCACTCTCGCGATTGCCCCCGGCGTTTGTTCGATCAGCGTGTCGATCATGGATTCGATATCGGCACCGAATCCGCACTTTCGCGCGGTCGATGTCCAATGCCGGCGCTGGATGGTGTCGTGGTCGTAATGCTTGCTCTTGCCGTGTACTGCCATCGCCATCTTCAACTTTCTACGCGGCATCTTTCCGGCGCCTGAGCCGACGAAAGGCCAGGCGGAGAGGACGTCGTATAGCGGCGTAGCGCGGTACGCCCCACCCGCTTCGATGAACAGGCTGAAGTTCTTGGCGTGGCCGTCGATGGCAGCGAGCATCCAGAACAGGATCTGGGCTCTGAAGAACCGTTCTCGATCCAGTTCACGGTGTTCCGGTCTCGAGCCTTGCAGAACCCGCATGATCTCGGGGATGCCCGGTCCTTTGTCCGACTCGTACTTTCGCTCCGGCGGCAGGGCCAAGGCCTGGCAATAGTCTTCCTGAGGCAGTCGCAACCACCATTGCTGGTCCGCGGATAGCCGGCGATCGAATCGTTCGACGATCAGCACCGGAGACTCGCCGAATCTCGCCATCTCGCAGTTCGCGATCGGCAATCCATAGGCCGCGAGCAGTCTGGAGCACAGCCATTCGTTCTCCACCGAGGTCGACAGATCCACACCCAGGGTTGCAATCCTGCCAAGCGGCAGCTTGAACAGATGGGTCGTCGGTGTCGCGCCTATCGGTAGCTGCCAGCGCCCTTCGTGCCAGAGCAGCGCGGTCTTCTCCTGCGCTCCGGCAATCGAGATGCGCAGGCCATCTTCGCGACCCGTCGGATGCCATCCCGCGGCGGTGGGCACGCCGGCCAGCAAGTCGGCAACATCATCGACAGTCAGTGGCTGGCCGCGGATGTGCCGCAGGTGTTCGGGTTGCTCGTCTTCGCGCAACAGTTGCACGGCCCCGACGCAGTCCGCACCGATTTCGCGCAGCAGCGCAAACGCATCCCTCGACTCGGTGCGATATCGCGAGGCGATGCGGTCTCGAATCGGCTTGCTGTCCGGCAGCAGGTTGTCGAAGTAGTTGTAGACAGCCGCGCCGCGGTGCGGAGCGTTGTCCGGGAGGAAGGGCAGGGACAAGGACAACGGACGGGCAGCAGCCGAGTCCAACCAGTTCGGCTCGTAGCGGAAGCTCTGCTGATCGCGTTCGGCGTCGTGCCAAGCACCAACGCGCTCCCCATTCATCCAGACGGACAGCGTTTTCGTCGCGCGCGACATGGCTTACCACTCGCTCGCCATGGGTTGTTTCCGTGGCTCGGGCTTGCGCAGGGCCAATTCCACGTCGAGCAAGGCCAGAATTCGCATCAGGCTCTGGATGCTCATGTTCTCGGGCGCCTGCAAGGCCTTGGAAATCGCCTGAGGAGTGACGCCAAGTTTTTGCGCCATCGCTCTTTGGCTCGTGCCGCTTGTGGCAATGAAGCCCTTCAGGAGCACACGCAACTGATGTGGAGAGCGAATCGGGTAATCCATGGCGACCACTCGCGAGTGCAACGGACATCAACCTATCAGTTGATGCCACAAGAATCAACCTTTGGGTTTACTCTTGATCAAACAACCCATAAGTTGATTCTCCCGACTCACCGCCCCACCCCGATCCCGATGAAATCGAGGAACTCGGCGCGGGTGCGGGCGTCGCGGCGGAAGCTGCCGAGCATCTTCGAGGTGACCATGCTGACGCCGCGTTTGTGGATGCCGCGCGTGGTCATGCACTCGTGCGCGCCGACCACGACCACGCCGACGCCACGCGGCTTCAATACATCCTGGATGCAGCGCGCGATCTGCGCGGTCATCTTCTCCTGGACCTGGAAGCGGCGCGCGTAGGCTTCGACCACGCGCGCCAGCTTGCTGATGCCGACCACGGCGCCGTCGGGGATGTAGCCGATGTGCGCCTTGCCGATGATCGGCGCCATGTGGTGCTCGCAGTGGCTTTCGTACTCGATGTCGCGCAGCACGATCATCTCGTCGTAACCGGCCACTTCCTCGAACGTGCGCTTGAGGTACTCCTCGGGATCGAGCGCGTAGCCGCTGAACCAGTCGCCATACGCGTCGACGACGCGGCGCGGAGTGTCGAGCAGGCCTTCGCGCGCCGGGTCGTCGCCGGCATAGCGCAGCAGCGTGCGCACCGCCTCCTCGGCCTGTGCGCGGCTGACCGTGTCTGTTGCATCGCCCATGGCATTCTCCGCTGGCATCGGCACATGCTAGCCGACGCGAAGTGGCGGTGTATTTCACACGCGCGTCTGCGAAGATGGGCGGTCCTTTGCCCGCCACCATGACCCTGACCGACTACCTGCAATCACACGCGGAACGCTTCCCGATCGAGTTCGGGGCGGCGTGGGCGCGCGGCACCGTGCTCGCCGACCGCGGTTCGGTGCGCGAGCTGCTGCGGGTCGACGAGCACGGCGTCAGCGCGCAGGTGCTCGGTTCGCGCGGTCAGGTGTATGAAACCGGCCTGACCCTGACGCAACCACGCGGCCGCGCCCCGAACCTGCTCAGCGACTGCACCTGCCCGGTCGGCTTCGAGTGCAAGCATGCTGCTGCGCTGATCCAGCATCTGCTGCGTGGCCTGGTTCCGGCGCGTGGCGACGAGCCGACACCGAGCGCGCCGAGCCTGTGGCAACTGCTGGCCGAGCACACGAGCATCACCGACCTGCCGCGCGAGCCGACCGATTTGCTGCTGCTGGTTACCCTCGATGAGTCTGCGCGCATGCTGTTCCGGCCGCTGCGTGCGCGTCGCGGCAAGGAAGGCCGCTGGTCGCATCCGCGCCGCGTCGATCTGGAATCGCCGCGCGTGCTGCAGACGCTGCAGTCGTGGCCGATGCACGAGCGTCTGGCCGGGCTGTCGCTGCTTGGCTTCGACGGCATCGAGTTCATCGACGGCGAGTACTGGCTGCTGTTCGACGGGCCGATCGAGGCCATGCTTGCGCAGTTCTTCACGCTCGGCATCGAGCTGCGCCTGAACCAGTTGCAGGGTTCGATCCTGCATGCCGGGCCGGCGCGGCCGCTGCAGATCGAATGGAGCCTGGCCGCGAGTGGCGACCAGCACCTGCAGGTGCACGTCGAACCGGCCGGCATCGCCATCGCCAACACCCGCTACCGGCGCTATCTCGACGCCACCGGCGGCGTGATCGGTCCGACCCTGACCGATCTCGATGATCAGGCGCTGGCGCGGCTGCGCGATCTGCCGCCGGTGGCGCCGGACGAAGTGGCGCTGGCGGCGGTCGCGCTTTTGCGACTATTCCCGCGAGGCGCGCTGCCGCTGCCGAAACTGCTGACGACGACGCCGGCCTCGCCGATCGCGCCGACCGCGGTGGTGCTGATCGGCGGCGCGCCCTACCTGAATCGGCCCGACCTGCTGACCCAGGCCACCGCGCACCTCGGCTTCCGCTACGGTCGCCACGAGGTGCGCGCAGGCGATCGTGCGCCCGAGCTGCGCTGGCGCGGTGACGATGGCCGCATCCACATTCTGGCGCGTGACGCCGAATCCGAAG
This sequence comes from Lysobacterales bacterium, assembly GCA_016703225.1. Lineage (NCBI taxonomy): Bacteria > Pseudomonadati > Pseudomonadota > Gammaproteobacteria > Lysobacterales > Lysobacterales bacterium. The sequence goes on along the minus strand of JADJCM010000001.1, from coordinate 1,088,206 downwards.
CGCGCGCCAGCCAGTTCCTCGTACGTCACGGCTTCAAGCCGGGCAGCACCCACAACGTCGGTGCGCCAGCCGAACACTGGTACTGGAACGGGCGTCTGAAGAACGGCGAGCTGCAGGCGTGGATCGCCGAGTTGCGTCGCGACGCGGCGGCGAACCGCATCGAGTTGCGCTCGAACGACGAGTTCCCGATCGCGCTCGAACCCGAGCTCGGCGTGCTCGATCTGCGCGTCGAGGAAGACGGCAACGACTGGTTCTCGCTGCGCCTCGGCATCGAAGTCGAGGGCCAGGCCGTGGATCTGGTACCGGTGTTGCTCGAAGCGCTGTCACGGCCCGAGGAGCAGCGCCCCGACGGCCTGCGGCTGACGCTGCCGGACGGACGCCGGGTGTTCATCGCCAACGAGCGCCTGACGCCCCTGCTCGATCTGGTGGCCGACCTCGACACCACCGGCGATGGCCGCCTCGGCCTGCCGCGCGCGCGCATCGCCGCGCTCGATCCGGCGCCGGACTGGCGCTTCCTGCCGAGCCTCGAAGCCGCCGGTTTCATCGAGCGCGTGCGCGCTTTCCGCGGTGTCGAATCGCGCGAGCCGCCGCCCGGATTCAATGCCGAGCTGCGCCCGTACCAGAAGGAAGGCCTGGCCTGGCTCGACTTCCTGCACGAGTTCCAGTTCGGCGGCGTGCTCGCCGACGACATGGGCCTCGGCAAGACCGTGCAAGTGCTGGCGCACGTCGCCGCGCTCAAGCACGAGGGTCGGCTCGACGGGCCGGTGCTGGTGCTGTGTCCGACCAGCGTGGTCGACAACTGGCGCGCCGAGACCGAACGCTTCGCGCCGATGCTGCGCGTGCGCGTGCTGTCCGGTTCCGAGCGCCATGAACATTTCGACGCGCTCGCCGAGTCCGACCTGGTCATCACCAGCTACGCCCTGCTCTGGCGCGACATCGAGCAGCTGAAGGCGCAGCGGTTCGCGCTCGCCGTGTTCGACGAGGCGCAGTGGCTGAAGAACGCCTCGAGTCGCAGCCACGGCGCGGCATCGCAGCTCGACGCCGCACGCCGTCTGTGTCTCACCGGCACACCGGTCGAGAATCATCTCGGCGAACTCAAGGCGCAGTTCGATCTCGCTTTCCCCGGCCTGCTCGGCAGCCACGAGCAGTTCCGCACGCGCTTCCGCCAGCCGATCGAACGCGACCGCGATGCCGACGCCGCTGAGCGGCTGCGCAAACGCATCGCGCCGTTCCTGCTGCGACGGCGCAAGTCGGAGGTGGCCAAGGACCTGCCCGCGCGCACGCTGATCGTGCAGCCGGTGGAGCTCGAAGGCGCGCAGCGCGATCTGTACGAAACCGTGCGCGTACAGATGGAAGCCCGCGTGCGCGAGGCGCTCTCGGCACAGGGCTTCGGCGCCTCGCAGATCACCATCCTCGATGCCCTGCTCAAGCTGCGCCAGATCTGCTGCGACCCGCGCCTGATCGAGGCCGGCCGCAAGGCCGAAGACGTGAGCTCGGCCAAACTCGATGCGCTGATGGACCTGGTGCCGACCATGGTCGACGAAGGCCGCGCGGTGCTGGTGTTCTCGCAGTTCACGCGCATGCTCGACTTGATCCAGGAAGCGCTGATCGCGCAGGGCATCACCTATGCGCGCCTGGATGGCAGCACCAAGCGCCGTGAAGTCCAGGTGGCGCGCTTCCAGGACGGCCAGGTGCCGGTGTTCCTGATCTCGCTCAAGGCCGGCGGCGTGGGATTGAATTTGACCCGCGCCGATACCGTGGTGCTCTACGACCCGTGGTGGAACCCGGCTGCAGAAGCGCAGGCGATTGACCGCGCCCATCGCATCGGCCAGGACAAGCCGGTGTTCATCTACGAACTGCAGTGCCGCGGCACCGTCGAGGAGCGCATGCATGGGCTCAAGCAGCGCAAGCGCGAGATCGCCGACGCCGTGCTCGAACATGGCGAGGCGACTTTGTCGACGCTCTCCGCCGCCGACCTGCTGACCTTGTTTGACGCCTGAGCAGAAACGCCGCGCGCGGCGGTTCGGGCTAAGCTGCAGGCGCGGAGGCAAACTCGATGCAATTCGCAAATCAGCGCTGGTGGCTGCGGCTTGGTCTGCTGTGCGCGTGCACGCTGGCAGCAGCGGTGGGCGCGGCGCAGGAGCCGCCCTCGGCCGTGGCGCGTCTCAACAGCGAGGCGCGCGCGTTGTTGCGCAGCGACCCGCAGCTGGCGCAGCAACGTGCGCAGCAGGCGCTGCAACTGGCGCGGCAGGACGGTGATCGCAGCGGTGAAGCCGCGGCGCGGGTCAACCTCGGTTCGGTCGAACGCCAGCGCGGACGCTACGACCAGGCGGTGATCGAGTTCGAGCGCGCAGTCGCGATCACGCGCGAGATCAACGACCAGTCCGGCTACGCCAGCGCCCAGGCCAACCTCGGCATCACCCTCGATCTTGGCGGGCTGCACGCCGACGCGCTGGAGGCGCAGGGCGAGGCGCTGAAGATCTACGAAGCGCAGGGCAAGTTCGCGAGCGCCTCGGCGGTACTGATCAATCTCGGCAATACCCTCGACAATCTCGGCGACAGCACGCGCGCGCGCGACCACTACCAACGCGCGCTGGAGATGAAGCGCGCCCACGACATCAGCAAGGGCGTCGGTGCCGTGCTCAACAACCTCGCCGACCTGACCCTGCAGTCGGGCGCAACCGAGCAAGCGATCGCGCTCCTCGACGAAGCCATCGTCGCCCACACGCGTGACGACGACCGCATCGGCCAGGGGTTGGCGCTGTCGAACCGCGGCATTGCCCACGCCCGCAACGGCAACTTCGATGCCGCACTCGCGGACATCCAGCAAGGCGAAGCGATCGCACGCGATCTGGAACACGCCGTTGGCATATCCGCAGCGCTGCGCGCGCGCGCCGAGGTCTGGTTGCTGCGCGCACACAGCCTTGATGGCGAGGCGCGCGACTACGCCCTGTTGAATGCCGAGCGCGAGGCGCGCGCGGCGGTGGTTGCGAGCAACGACAACGACGACCCGGAACGGCGCGCGCTGGCCAAGCGCCTGCTCGCCAACGTGCTCGCCGCCAAGGGGGATGCGGTGGCGGCGATCGCGCTGATGGAGGAAATCGAGCGCGAAGCCGAAGCCGAGCGCCGCCAACGCGACGATGCCCGCGTCGCGCTGGTGCGTGCGCGCTACGAAAACCAGCAGGCGGAGACCGAAGTCACGCTCATGCGCGAACGCACTGCGGCGCAGAGCGCCGAGCTCGCGCGCAGCCGCATCCTGCTGCGCAGTGCGGTGGGCGTCGGCATCGCTGCGGTGGTCGCGATCGTGCTGCTGTTCTGGATCGCGCGCGAGCGCCGCCTACGTGCCGATTCGCTGCAGGCCCAGGACGAAACCCTGCGCGACGCGCTGGCGCAGGCCGAGCATCACGGCCGACGCGCGCGCGAGGCGGCGGAGTTGAACCAGCGCCTGCTCGCGCTCGCCGGCGAGGACCTGCAGGCGCCGCTGGCGGAAATCCGCAGCAGCGCCGAGCGCCTGCTCGCGGTGCATCAGGCCAGCCCGGAGCTGTCGCGGCCGATGGCGGCGATTGCGCGCAATGCCAGTGATCTGCTGCAAGTGGTGCAGCGCCTGCGCGAAACCGCGCATGCACGTGGTGACGCCGAAGCCGCGGTTGGCGTCGACTTGTCGGCGCTGCTGACGGAGAGTGTCAGCGAAGCCGAGGCGCGCGCGCGCCAGCGCCAGCAACGGCTGCTTCCGCAGATCACGCCGGCGGTGGCGGTTCGTGCCGACGCCGATGCCCTGGCGCAACTGTGCAGCGAACTGCTCGATCAGACCCTGCGCCGCAATCCGGCCGATAGCAACATCGCGGTGGCGCTGCGTGCCGAAGCCACACATGCGGTGATCACGCTCTCCGATCACGACGGCCAGCTGCGCGCACTGTTGCTCGCTGCGCAGCGCACGTCCGGCGACAGCGAGACGCCGCGGCGCCTGGGGCTGGGTCTGCTGCGCGAGGACATCCTGCGCGCCGGCGGCAGCATCGACAGCATCGCCGCCAGCGCCCCCGAGACCGGGCAATTGTTGCGCGTGCTGCTGCCGCTGGCGGCGTAGTCAGTCGACGAAACGTGCGATCGTCGCGAGCGGCAGGCGTTCGATATCGGGCACCTCGCAGCCTTCGGCGGCGTGGCCGACCACCAGCAGCAGGAACGGCATCTCGTGCTTCGGCCGCTGCAGCAGTTCGCCGAGGAAACCCATCGGGCTCGGCGTGTGCGTGAGCGTGGCCAGCCCGGCCTGAAGCAGCGCGGCGATCAGCAGGCCGGTGGCGATGCCGACCGACTCCTGCGGGTAGTAGCGCTTCTGCTTCCGGCCCTCGGCATCGAGTCCCCAGCGCTCGCAGAACACCGCGATCAGCCACGGTGCGGTCTCCAGGAATGGCTTGTTGGCGTCGGTGCCGAGTGGCGCGAGCGCGTCCAGCCACTCCTCCGGCGCGCGACGCGCGTAGAACTCGCGCTCCTCGGCCTCGGCCGCGGCGCGGATCTGCGCCTTGAGCGCGGCATCGGCGACCGCGACGAAGCGCCACGGCTGCTGGTTGGCACCGCTCGGCGCGCTGCCGGCCGCGCGCAGCGCCTGCTCGATCAGCGCGCGCGGCACCGGCGTCGGTGCGAAGTCGCGCACCGTGCGTCGTGTCGCGAGTGCCTCGGCGAACTGGCGCGCGCGTTCGATCGCTGCGTCATCGCCGGGCCAGGGTCGCAGCGGCAGCACTCGGAAACCGGGCCGGGTCATGCGCGACCGGACTTCGGTTTGGCGGCGGCGCGTGCGCGGATCTCGGCGCGCGGCGTCGGCCGATACGCGGCCCGCGCCGCTTCGTAGCCGGCGATGAAGCGTTCCGCGCTCATGCGCCGGAAGAACTCGCCGATGACCTCAAGCGGCAGATCGTCGAGCTTGCGGAAGCGTACGCAACCCTTGCCCATGTCGAGCTTCTTGCCGCTTGCCGCCCACGCCTCGCGCAACCAGCGCGACTCCACATCGCTCTCGCTGCCGGCATAGGCGCTGCACAGGTACAGCGACAGGTACTGCTTCTGCGAGGCGAGTCCGGCAAACGGCAGCGGCTGCTTCGGGTTGCAGTGATAGCCAGCCGGGTAGCGCGCATGCGGCACCGCGTAGCCGATCATGCCGTAGGCCATGCCCTCGCTGAACTCGGGGTCGATGTTGTCGAGGATCACCTTGCGCACCGCAGCCAGCGCGTGGCGCCGATCCTCGGGCAGGCTGGCCAGGTATTCCTCCACCGTGTTCGCGTTCGATTGCATGTCTCACCCCCGGACTCGTCGCACCGCATCCTCCCAGCCGCGATACAGCGCATCGCGCTCGCCGGAATCCATCTGCACCTCGAAGCGCCGCTCGCAAGCCCACTGCGCGACGACCTGCGCGGGCGAGGAGAATACCCCGACACCGAGGCCGGCCATGCAGGCGGCGCCGAGCGCGGTGGTCTCGACCACGCGCGGGCGATCGACCGGCACGCCGAGCAGGTCGGCAAGCGCCTGCGCGAACCACTGGTTCGCCGCCATGCCGCCGTCGATGCGCAAGGTGCAGGCGCTGGCGGCGCCATCGCGCTGCATCGCTGCGAGCAGGTCGCGGGTCTGGAAACAGACCGATTGCAGTGCGGCGGTGACGATCTCGCCGATGCCGCTGTCGCGGGTCAGCCCGAAAATGGCGCCGCGCGCCTGCGGGTCCCAGTACGGCGCGCCGAGCCCGGTGAACGCGGGCACCAGATAGACGCCGCGGCTGCCGCGCGCCTGCGCGGCGATGGCCTCGCTCTGCGCCGCGTTCGTGATCAGCTTGAGACCATCGCGCAACCACTGCAGCGCCGCGCCGGCGACGAAGATGCTGCCCTCGAGCGCGTACGCGGGCACGCCATCGATGCGATAGGCGACCGTGCTCAACAGGCGATTGCGCGAGCGCACGATCTCGGCGCCGGTATTCATCACCACGAAGGCACCGGTGCCATAGGTCGCCTTGATCATGCCCGGCGCGAAGCAGGCTTGGCCGACCAGCGCTGCCTGCTGGTCGCCAAGCACGCCGCGGATCGGCATCGCCGCACCAAACAGCGCGGCATCGCAGCTGCCGTAGTCGCCATTCGAATCGCGCACCTCGGGCAGCAGCGCGCGCGGCACGCGGAACAGCTCCAGCAATTCCGCGTCCCACTGCTGCGTGCGCAGGTCGAACAACAATGTGCGCGAGGCATTCGTGGCATCGGTCGCGAACGTCCGCCCCTGGGTCAGTTTCCACAACAACCAGGAATCGATGGTGCCGCAGCACAACGCACCCGCCTCCGCCGCCGCACGCGCACCGTCCACACGGTCGAGCAGCCACGCGATCTTGGTCGCCGAGAAGTACGGATCGAGCAGCAACCCGGCCTTCGCCGCGATCCATTCCTCGTGACCCGCAGCGCGCAACTGCTCGCACTGATCCGCGGTGCGCCGGTCCTGCCACACGATCGCCCGATGCAACGGCCGCCCGCTGGCACGCTCCCACAACACCGTCGTCTCGCGCTGGTTGGCAATCCCCACCGCCGCAATCTGCGCCGCCGAAACTCCACCCTCCAGCAACACCCGCCGCACCACCGCCAACGTCGTCGCCCAGATCTCCTCCGCGTCCTGCTCCACCCACCCCGCCTGCGGATAGTGCTGCCCAAACTCCTGCTGCGCCGCAGCCACCGCCCGCCCCGCCAAATCAAACCCGATCGCGCGAATGCTGGTGGTACCGGCGTCGATGGAGAGGAGGAGGGGGGAGGGCATGGGAACGCTCATTCGAGACGTGCTCTGATTCTGCACCACGCGGCCGTCAACGGCACAGCGCGGCAACCAAACATTTCGGGGCGATGGCATCAAGCTGGCAGAAGTGACAGGTTTTCGGCGCGCGAGAACTGCGTTCTAGTGGCCGAGCAGAGCGCGTTCGGAAGCAGACTCGGATTCGTCCGGTGGCCAATACATCAACTAGGGAGCAGACACGATGAAGACTAGGCGGTTGGCGACGCTAGCCCGGACAGGCCTGATCATCAGTTCGCTCCTGCTTGCGGGTTGCCAGTGGGCGCGCAATAGCACAGTTGGCGAGGTTGTCCAGGTCGATCCTGTCTCCAGCTACTACGGACAGCCGCTGGAAGATGGCATGGCAACGACCAAACAGAAGATTGACTGCGGCAAGGGATCGGAAAACACAGCATCGGTTTGCAACGTGTCCTACTGGATCGCGCGGGCAGGCAACCGGATGGAGACTCGGAACAGCACACAGTCCGAACTGATCATCCTGTCGAATGAAGTCTGCCAACAACACCTGTCCGACGTTTTCGGAACGTCGGCGGTTATTAACGTCACCGGATCGTTCACCTCCATGCTGCTCTCCGGCGCTGCAGCGATCGTGTCTGGCCGTGCGGGGCAAAACATGTCTGCAGCTGCCTCGATCATTTCCGGGACACAGTCATCGATCAACTCGGAGATCTACCAGGGACTGCTGGTCGGCGCGATCATCGCGGAAATCCAGGGCACGCGCAGCAGCGCTTATGCAGAGATCAAACAGAGACGTAGCCAGGCGGTCGATGTCTACTCTCCTGCCGAAGCAGTTAGCGATGCACTTGCCTATCACGACCTGTGTTCGTTCTACATGGGGGTGACCAGCTTGGTAAAAAAAGCGGGACGAACGACGCGCGAAACCGATCCGTTTGTGCAGGCCACGATCAATGCGAAGTCGGAGCTGCTGACCAACATCGGCAAGCTGCTCGCCGACCTCGAGCCACGCATCGCCGCACTTGAAGGCAAAGCGGCACTTGCGGAGGGCGAGCAGGAAGAGCTCGAGTCCTTTCGCAAACGCCGGAGACAGCTGGTCGAGCAGCGCATCGCGCTGACGGGGGAGCTCGATCGGTATCGCGCGCTCACCATACCCTCGGCGACCCCTCCACCTTCAGCTGAGCCGCCTGCAGCGACTGAAGCGCCATGACAGCGCGTGTGCGGCCAAAGCGGGTCCGCATGCACTGCACGTTGTTCGGTGCATGCGCGGTGTTCGCGGCGGCGCAGACTGCGGCATTCGGCATCGGTTCGCTCCCGGAAGGCGACAAAGAAGAAGTGCGGCGCGAACATTCCTCGCGGCGCGGCGTGGTTGAAGCGTTGATTCTGCAATTCGGCCAACCCTCGCACGAGGAAATTCTCGGGCGCAGTTACGGTTGCACCGCGCGGCCTTGCTGGAAGGCAGACATGCCCGGTGCAGTGCTCGCCGGATTGATCTGGGCGGACATGCCCTCCGGTCACCCGGTCGGTGGTCGATGGAGTGGATGCAAGAACCGCAACATCGGTTTGCAGCTCAACGGCAAGCTTGCTGCAGGCGCATGCACCATGGGCTATGTGATCGACGGCGGAAAGCGATCTAGGGGCGCCCAGAAGACGTTCTACGGCGAGGATCATCTGAACTTGTATCGCACTCATTTCGGCGATATGCAGTGGATGCATGCGATGGCCGAGCATCGCGGCGACGAAGCCCAGAAGACAAAACAAGCGATGCTGGCTTGGGCACGCTACCTGTATGGCCTGTCGACCACTGTCGCGGCTGAACAAATCGCGATCAACAAGCCACTGAGTCAGGTCGAACCGATTGCTCCGCTGTTTTCGCACGACAAACGCGCATGGACGTCGATGACCTTGTTTGGGACCGCGCAGGCATCGGCGCCGGAACAAGTCGTGCGCGACATGGCTTTCGGTGCCCTGCTGCATATGGTGCAGGACAGCTATTCCGAATCGCACCTGGCCCGCGATTTCTCTACGGCAGACGAAAAGCCACTCGGCGTGATCAAGGGCTTCCACACCTATCCAGGACAGAAAGCTAAGTGCCATCAGGGAGCAGACTCAGATCCCATGAAGGATGGCTGGTGGGAGACAGCGCGCGGCAAAGCGGTTGTCGCTGCCAGCAAGCAACTGATCCAATATCGCACAGCCAATGCATCGTTAGACGAGGTCCTGCCTTGGTTCGAAAGCGAAGTGTTCTCGTTGTCCGCAACTCCGTCGCGGGCGAAGTCTGGATTCGGAAGTCGCTGAAAGAAGCTCTGATCCATCGTGGCTTAGACTGCAGCTAAGCCCACTCCAAGGAGAGCAATGCCGCCTGTTCCAGTACGGTTTCGGTGGCCTTTTCCTGCTTGTCCGGCGGATAGCCGTACTTGCGCAGGATGCGCTTGACCAGTACACGCAGCTGGGCGCGGACGTTTTCGCGCAGGGTCCAGTCGATGGTCACATTGGCGCGGACGGTCTTCACCAGTTCCTGCGCGATCATGCGCAGGGTGTCGTCGCCGAGCACCTTCACCGCGCTGTCGTTGGTCTCCAGCGCGTCGTAGAAGGCGAGTTCGTCCTCCGAGAGCCTGAGCGTCTCGCCGCGGGCGTGAGCCTGGCGCATGTCCTTGGCCAGCGCGATCAGTTCCTCGATGACCTGCGCGGCTTCGATTGCGCGGTTCTGGTAGCGGCGGATCGTCTGCTCCAGCATCTCGGAAAAGGACCGCGCCTGCACAACATTCTTGCGCCGACGGGTCGCCAGTTCGCCCTTCAGCAGTCTTTGCAGCAACTCGACAGCGAGATTGCGCTGCGGCATGCCGCGCACGTCGGCGAGAAACTCCTCGGAGAGGATCGAGATGTCGGGCTTCGCCAGCCCCGCCGCAGCGAAGATATCGATCACCCCCTCGGGCGCGACCGCACGCGAGATGATCTGCCGCACCGCATGCTCGATGTCCTCTTCCGGCCGCGCATCACCGGGCGCGCGCTTGGCGAGCTGTGCCTGAATGGTCTGGAAGAAGCCCACATCATCCCGGATGCGAAGTGCCTCGACATGCGGCACGGCCAGTGCAAAGGCCTGCGACAGCTCGCGAACGGTGCGGATGCAACGCTCCTTGCCATCTTGCTGCGCCAAGATGTGCTCGAGCCCGGCGGGAATGAGGGCCACGCGCTCGGGGCACTTCCCGTCGTCCACTTCGCCCGGTCGAGGCCATGGAACAGGCCGCAGCAAATCTCGTGCTTCTCCAGCATCACCGCCACGGCTTCATCCTGGTCGAGCGCGGTGCGGCCGGTGCCGCCGCTCTCGGTGTAGGTCGCCAGCGCTTGTTTCAATTCCTGCGCCAGGCCGAGGTAGTCCACCACGAGCCCGCCAGGCTTGTCCTTGAACACGCGGTTCACGCGCGCGATCGCCTGCATCAGCCCGTGGCCGCGCATCGGCTTGTCGATGTACATCGTGTGCAGGCTCGGCGCGTCGAAGCCAGTGAGCCACATGTCGCGCACCAGCACGATCTTGAACACGTCCCCCGCATCGCGGAAGCGATTGGCCAGCGCCTCGCGCCGAGGCTTGTTGCGGATGTGCGGCTGCGTTTCGGGTCCAACCCGCGTGCTTGCCAGTTCGGCAGCGTCGGCCAGAAGTGGTCGCTGCGCAGGGCGCCGGCGATGGCGCTGAAGCTCGCGAGCGGCGGGTGCCATTCGTTCGGGTGTGCTGCGTGCAGGCCAGTGGCCGCCAGCGGCTTGCCGTTCGCGCCGAGTGCGGGGAGCACGCGATCGAGCAGCGCGCGCATCATCACCGTGCCGGCCGAATGCCCGATCAGGTGCAGGCTGGCGTTCGCGTACACGGCCGGTTGCGCCTGCCGTGCCGCGTGCATCGCGCGCCAGAGCGCGGCCAGGCCGATCGCGGCGCCATCCCGGCGGCGGTACTTGGTGGTCGCGATCAGTTCCGCGTTTTCCTTCATCTCGCGCCAGCTGCTGCGGCCGATGATGTGGCGCGCGAATTTTTCGATCAGCCAGTTGCGGCGAAGCTTCTTGCTGCGCGCGATCGCTGCGGTCGGGGCGGGCTCGTCGTCCTTGCGGAACTTGTCCTCGATGCTGCCGAGCAGGGTGTTGAACAGGCCGGTTTCCCAGGCGATGTAGATCGGGAAGATGCCGCGTTCGTACAGGAACGGTATCCAGTCGCGCGCGCTGGTCTCGGCACTGCGTTCGCCGACCAGACCGCCGTGCGCGAACAGCGCGATCGGCAGCGGCGCGTTCGCGGCCAGCTCGAAGTCGCGGCGGGCGCGCGGGATCAGGATTTCGCAGAGTTCGCGCAGGTCGTCCTCGTGCGTGCTGAAGTGCCCGCGCGGACTGAGCTGGCCGTTGTTGCCGAAGTTGATCACGTAGGACGACAGCTCGTGCGTCTGCAGATGACGCTCGCTGCTCAGCTGCACATCGCCGGCGCGCATGCGCAGGCCGTCGCGGCTCGCGATCGCGCGGCGTTCGGCGGTGACCACGCCGAGCTGCACCACCCAGGCATCCATCGCATTCGTCAGCCAGTCGGAATAGCGCAGCAGCGCATAGCCACCGGCGCCGAAGCGCGGCCCGTACGAGTTCTGGATGATGAAGCCGGCCTCGGTGTATCCGACCAGGGCGATGGCATGGCCACTCTGCGTCGACACCTTGACCGGCTCGATCGGCGGAAAGCCGCTGGCCTGCACCGGCATCGGCGTCGCGCGCGCATGGTCGAGCTTGCTCCAGCCCGGATGCGTGAATACCGAAGCGTAGACCACGCCGGCCTCGGCGATCGCCAGTTGCAGGTCGATGATCTGGCTGGTGTCGACACGGTAGTAGGCGCCGAGGGGACGCGCGACCGCCTCGTTCCACCAGTCCACGGCTTCGGCTTGCTGTGGCTTGCGCTTCGGCTCGGCGATCTTCGGCCACAACGCCTCGGCGCTGGCGCCATGCCGCGACCACGCCTTCAACGCGCCGCGCAGCGAGGAACCGGTGTCGTCGTTCGGGTCGTCATTGAACTCGTCGTAGCGGCGCGCGAGCGCGTACAGCATCCATGGACTCACCGCTTCGGCCGCGCTCGGGTCGGCGCGCTTGAGCAGGCGTTCGATCACCGTCGCCAGCGCGAAGCCGGTGCAGGCATTGGTCGTGCTCTGGTGGCGGACGCGCGCCGGCTTCGGCAACAGCTCCTGCGGCGGACGCGTCGCGATCGGCGCGCGATAGACGAAGTCGCGCAAATCGACCGGGTCCGGGCGCACGTCGCGGTGACGCGCGTGCTTTGCGGGCTGCGGTGGATCGACGCGGCCGATCGGGCTGTCGTTGTTGGTCTTGAAGCCGAGAATCCTGGTGCTGTGTTTCTCGAACGCAGCCGCCAGCTTCTGGTCGTAGTGGTTCTGCGCGTAGCCGCTGCCGTTGTAGGCGCGGGCGAAGCGTGCCCAGTCCTGCGCGCGCAAGGCACTCAGGAACGGCTCGCGCGCGACGAACGCGGCGAAGGCATCGAGCTGGCTGGCGGCATCGAGCGCCATTGCCTGCACGAACGCCGACACCGTCAAGAAACCGCAAGCGCGATGGTTGAAGCCCATGATCTGGAACGCGCCCCAACTTGCCGATTGATTGGCGGTATCGAAGTCGAGTGCGCGTGCCGCCTCGAGTCGCGTCCATTCCGCAACGCCGCCGAGATAGTGCTTGCGTGTCCATTTCTTGTGGCTGAGCGTCGGGTGCTTCGCGTCGTAGGCGCGCTTCGTGAGCCGCGAGAACACATGGCCCTCGAACAGGATCTTGGGGCGGCCATCACTCAGGAACCCGCTGCCCGCCGACTCCACCTCGGCCACCGCCTTCAACGTCGGCACCGACACCTCGAGCCGCTCGGACAGGGACTGCCATTGTTCGGGGGTGATCGGGGTCATGGCGGCGTCCTGGTCAGAGGCGTGCGCGCAGGCGCAGATGCGGTTTGTGCGACAGGTGGCGGTTGCTGAGCCGCTCCTCGTAGCGTTCACGCTCGAGTGCAAGCAACTCGGATACCGCGGGGGACGCGGTCAACTGCGCGATCGCCTGAGCAAATGTGCGCAAGCTCTCATCCGTGCAGTAGGCCATCGGGTCACCGGTCGCAGCGACATTGATCTCGATCTCTTCCAGTGCCTCGGCCAGTGCACTCAGCGCGATCGCCATGCGATCACATCGATGCAGGTCCAGTCGCTTCGGCCCGCCCTTCTTCGGGCTACTGTTGAACAACTCATGCAGCTCACGCGCGGCGCGCGAACCGCGGCTCGCGAGCAGTTGAATCTGTTCATGGCTCATGCCGAGATTCAGGCCACCTTCGTCCTCGCGCAGCACGATGTGCGCGACCCGTTCCCGGTAGCCGTCCAGACGCAGCTGTCCGTTGTCTGCCCAATTGCGTGCGCTGTCGACGATCGACCAGAGGAACGTGCCGAGTCCATGCGGCCCTTCATGCTCGTGCATCGAGTAGCGACCGGGCATGCTCCCCGACATCTGGTTCTGGGCGACACGCGTTTCCTGGAAGTGGTCCGGTCGTGTATCGGCGTCCGGATGCGGCGTACCGAGATTTATCGCAAAGGTCGGGTGCGCCGGCACCAGCGAATCGAAGAAGTGCACCGGGAGATTGCTGCAGATGCCGCCGTCGCTGAAATAGACGGGACGCAGTTGATCGCGCGCAGCATCATCCAGCTCACGCTGTCGGCCACGATCATTGACGAGGTCACCGCGCCGCGACCAGTCGCGGTGGTACAGCTTGATCGGCGTCAGCAGGATCGGGAAGCTGAGGCTCATGCGCACGGCGACGATGACCGGCAAATCGGCGGCCTCGGGCATGCGGCAGAAACCGTTGTCGTCCGGGCGCGAGCGCGCCTTGCGCACCATGTGTTCGACCACTTCCAGCGGGAACCAGCGCCGGAATTCCGCGGGCTTGAAGTACAACTCGCCGTAGTCGCCGGAATCGCTCGGCAGGCACAGCAACTGCTGCCAGGTCAGTGAGGTCGTGGTGATGCGCAGGTCGATGCCGCGCCTGGACTGGCGCGTGTCGGCATAGGGATGGCGGGTCTCCCACAGATCGCGGAAGCACAGGACCCGCTCTTGCTCCGGCGTGTCCGCGCGCACCGTGAGTGAAAGGCCCGAAGTCGACTGGAGCTTGTCGTGCAACCACGGCGTCAGCGGCTCGCAGCCACGCTGGGTCGTGCTTTGGCCATCGCAAATGCCGAAGCCATGCCGGGCAATACTGGCGAGATCCAAAGCGAAGGCCACCAGCACCAGCAAGGTCGGCGTACCGATCACCAGCATGATCGCGGCGACCACCTGCAGCACCAACACCGTGCTGTTCGCGGACGGCGCCGTGTTCATCACCAGCCACAGGACCGGCAGCACGCCAAGCCAGCTCGTCCGGTAAGCCGCAAGCGCGCTGAACCACATGCGCATGCCGGCGCTGAGTCCACCACCCGTGGCCGCCGACAGCACACGCCACAGCCGCCGCAATTGACGTTGCGGCTGGAACAGGCTCAGCAGCCGGGACATGCCCTCGACCGGTTCACCCAACTGGCGCGGCAGTTGCGCGAGCGGGCCGAAGGCGCTGGCGGTGGCGGTTTCGATCGGCACGCCCTGACTCAGCAATTGCTGCCGACGGTATTCCGCAGCAGCGGTCAGCGACGCTGCGATGGCTCCGGCCGATGACCCACCGATGCGATGAAAGCGATAGTTCTCGGCCAGCTCGACGATCGCTCCCGGGTAAACGACGCCGGAAGTGATGCCACCCTTCATCACCAGGTCGCAGATCAATGGCAGGTCGTTATCCAGGGACGGTCCTGGCACCTTGGTCTCGTTCATGTCGCTCTCCCCATCAACAGCAACATCATCATTGCGAGCACACCGCCGAACTTCATCGTCGTCGCCAGCGCAAGTGCACGGCACGCCAACTTGCCCGAGTTGAAGGCCCAGCGTTCCGTGCGTTTTCGCGCAAACCACGGCTGCCATTCGTCCTTGGGGCATCCTGCCGAATCGGCGTTCCTGAGTCGCTCAGCGACGGCTTCGGTTTCGAAGTCCCAGCGGCGCTTGAAAGCCAGTCGCCAGTTGGCCGAAAGGATCAACACCAGCAACAGCAGGTTCTCGCCCCAGTCGGCGAGCACCGTGGGCACGACCAGGCGGCGCATCAGATCGCCCTGCGCTTGCTCCAGCAGGTTCGAGTCGTGCGAGGCGCGGATCGCGGCATCGCCATAGAGGGCGGCGAACAGCAAGTCGAAACACAGAAAGGCCACCAGCAACGCCGTCAAGCGCGGCGCCGTGGCCCAATTGCCGACGCGTGCATCGAAATTGCGCAGCGAACCGGCATACGACCAAAGGGTTTGTCCGACTATGCCGCCGCTGAAATGCATCCAGCCGATGGCCAGCAGCGCCATCCCGAGCAGCAGCCAATGAGGCCCGACCTCCAGTCCGGCTGCGACAGCTTCGACAAGACTGGAAATGCACGTACCGATATTCGCCATGACCACTCCCGGGCAACACGAACCTCGCCGCGAACGACGAGGTGAGGGTGCATTCCCCCGGGAATGCCCGGCGTTTGTACCGCTCGATGCGCGGGCGTGCAAGCGATGGGGGTGGGAGAGCGTCCGGACCCACACGAATGTAGGTCGGCTCAAGCGAAGCGGAGCCGACGATGCTACGCGGTCAAAGCCGCCGCATGCCAGGCCAGGTGTTCGCCGATGAAGCTGGCGATGAAGTAGTAGCTGTGGTCGTAGCCCGGTTGCAGGCGCAGGGTCAGCGGATGCTGCGCGGCGGTGCACGCGGCCTGCAGCAGATCGGGACGCAGCTGCGTGCCCAGGAATTCGTCGGCATCCCCCTGGTCGACCAGCAAGGGCAGGCGCTCGCTCGCGTGTTCGATCAGGGCACAGGCATCCCACTCGCGCCACGCGGCGGCATCGTCGCCGAGATAGGCGCGGAACACTTTCTGTCCCCACGGCACCTGGGTCGGCGCGGCGATCGGCGCGAACGCGGAGACGCTGCGATAACGCCCGGGATGGCGCAGCGCAATCGTCAGCGCGCCATGGCCGCCCATCGAATGCCCGCTGATGCCGCGGGCGGACGTCGCCGCGAAATTCGCCTCGATCCACGCCGGCAACTCGCGCGCGATGTAGTCGTGCATGCGGTAGTGCGTGGCCCACGGCGCCTGCGTCGCGTCGATGTAGAAGCCGGCACCGAGGCCGATGTCGTAACCCTCGGCATCGGCCACGCCGGGTCCGCGCGGGCTGGTGTCGGGCGTGACCACGATCACGCCGTGTTCCGCGGCATAACGCTGCATGCCGGCCTTGGTGATCGCGTTCTGTTCGCTGCAGGTGAGCCCGGACAACCAGTACAGCACCGGGCACGGCCGCTGTGCCGCCTGCGGTGGCAGGTACACGCCGACGCTCATCTCGCACTGGAGCGTGCTGCTGGCGTGGCGCCAGACGTCCTGCCAGCCGCCGAAGCAGGCGCGGTGTTCGAGTCGGTGCATGCGGATTCCTCGCAACTGGCCGTTCATCGCGCTGCGCGGCGCACCGGGATCCGCAACACGCTGTCGTTGTGGAAGTCCACCACCAAGGCGTCGCCGGCGTCACCTCGGTCTTCGTCGCTGACATCACGACCGCTGCCGTGGTTGACCTGGGCATAAGCGTTCTTGTTGACGGTGAGTGCGACCAGCAGGCGACTGCCGGCAGCAAGTTGCCTGCTGACCAGTCGCGTCTTGTCGAACGGAATGTCGGTCTTGCGCCCGGGCTTGAGCAGGTGGCGACGAGTCATCGAGCGAGCGTGGCTGGCGCGCCCGAGGAAATAGGACAGGTGCAGCAACTGGCCATCCGGCATCTGTTCGTACAGGGTTACCGAAAAGTCGAGATCGCGCTTGTTCGCGGTGAGTCGGAGCACGCCCGAGAACTGGCCGGAAACTTCGATCGGATCGGCGAATGGCGCGCTGACGAACAGCAGCCCTGCACTCGCGTCCAGCACCTTGCCGAGCACCGGTGCCGGATAGTGGTCTCCGAGCATGCTGTCGCGGTCGGCGAAGTCGACGACTTGCCGAACCGAAGCGGGTGCGGCGTCGGCACGGTCGACCAGGCGGTGGGATGTGTCGTCCTTGCCCGGGCTCAGGAAAAGCTGCAGTTCGCTGTTGGCCATCGTCGCCAGGCTGGACGCGTGTGCCCAGCGGTTCGCGCCCATCACCTGGTAGTTGATGCGGTCGTTGAGCAAGGCCGGTTTGGGCGCGCCGCGAAAGACGTGGTCCATCCATTCGAACGTGATCCTCGGGGTGTCGATCATCGCCACCGGATCGATCGCATAACCGCCCAGCACCGCGGCCTTGCGCTCGGCCTGCGCGCCGAAATGATCGTAGGGGCCGATCAGCAGATGGTGCTGCGCATCCGGCCGGTAACGCACATGTTCCTTCAAATAACGTATCGCCGATTGCTGGCCGTCGTCGTAGTAGCCGGTGATGCTCAACACCGGGATGTCGATGCGCGCGAATTCGCGACGATGCGGGACCATGCTCTGCCAGTAGCGGTCGTAGCGCGGATGCCGGAGCCAGCGCTGGAACCAGGCATTGGGTGTGCCGTCAACCGCGTCGATGTCGCGATAGCGCTTGCCGCTCTGGTACCAGCGTTCATTCAGTGCCGCCCAACGACCGTGGTCGAAGTAGGTCGCCTCGTCGAGGTACTTGTTGTTCGCAACGTAGAACGGCCACGCATAGTTGGCGAACACGAAGACGTTGTTCTCCATCGGCAGCCCGTCGCCAGGATTGTTGGCGACATAGGGCACGATCGTCTTCAATGCGCTCGGCAACCGCTTGACTGCAGCCCATTGCGTGAAGCCGTTGTAGCTGCCGCCGTACATGCCGACTCGTCCGTCGCTCCAGGGCTGGCGGGCGATCCAGTCGATCACCTTGCGCGCGTCCTCGCCATCGTGTTCATAGGGCACGGGCGCATCCGGACTGTGCCCCTTGCCGCGCGTGTAGGCGACCACGCCGGCGTAGCCATGCGCCGCCATGTTGCGCAGTTCACGCCGAGCCCAGGCGTCGTCGGCATAGACGGTGAATACGAGCAAGGTCGGCAGGGGCCGTTCGGCTGCCCGCGGTCGTATCGTCAAGGCGGCGATCGTCGCGCTGCCTGCGTCGATCTGCACGCGGTCGTCGATCCGGTAACGCCGGTCGTCGTCTGCGTTCGTCAACGCCTCAACCACGGGTGCCAGCAGCGCGAAACTGGCCTGCAGATGCTGCCTGCGAATCAGGTCGATCGCAGCCGACAACGGAATCGCGTCACGGCCGATCCACGCTGCGGCAGCGACATCGAGTTCGTCGCGCAAGCGACCGGCATCGCCGACAAACCAGGGCAAGGCCCGGCTGGCCGCAAGGTCGTCGAACTCGCCCAGCGTGCGGCGCAGCTCGGCGGCGACTGCGGCGTCGATCCCGGCCTGATCCGTGATCCCGGCCACGTCGGCACGCAGCACCACCAGGAAGGGATACAAGGGCGCGACACTCGACGGATCGGTCGCCGCACGCAATGCCAGCAGGCGTTCGAGCGACTGCCGGGCTTCAGCCGGTTTGCCGGCCACTGTCTGCAGGCGAAACAGCGTGTTGAGCCGGCGCGACTCGTCCGCTTCTTCGAAAGCAGGAATTGCCTGCTGGGCCAATGCGGGCAACTGCACCAGCAGCGCATCGACATCCTTGGCGCTCTGCAAGCCCAGTGTCGTGGCCAAGGTTGCATTCGATGTCAGCACCATGGCCAGCGACAGGACAAGCCGCATCCGGAACGCGCCTTGAAGGTTCATCGTCGACCTCAGTAGTGGATGACGCTGCGGATCGACTGACCCGCATGCATCAGTTCGAAGGCGTGGTTGATGTCGGCCAGCGGCATGGTGTGGGTGACGAAGGGCGCGAGTTCGATCTCGCCGCGCATCGCCTGTTCGACCATGCCCGGCAATTGCGTGCGGCCCTTCACGCCGCCGAACGCGGTACCCATCCACTTGCGCCCGGTGACCAGCTGGAACGGGCGCGTCGAGATTTCCTGGCCGGCGCCGGCGACACCGATGATCACCGACTGGCCCCAGCCGCGATGCGCACATTCGAGCGCGGCGCGCATCACCTGCACATTGCCGATGCATTCGAAGCTGTGGTCGACGCCCCAGCTGGTCATCTCGACGATGACCTGCTGCACCGGCTTGTCGTGTTCCTTCGGATTGACGCAGTCGGTGGCGCCCATGCGCCTGGCGAGTTCGAACTTGGACGGATTGGTGTCGATCGCGATGATGCGCCCGGCGCGCGCCTGCCGTGCACCCTGCACGACCGCGAGGCCGATGCCGCCGAGGCCGAACACCGCGACCGAATCACCGGGCTGCACCTTGGCGGTGTTGTGCACGGCACCGATGCCGGTGGTGACGCCGCAGCCGAGCAGGCAGACCTGTTCGTGCTGCGCGTCCGGATGGATCTTTGCGAGCGAGACTTCGGCGACCACGGTGTATTCGCTGAAGGTGCTGCAGCCCATGTAGTGGTAGAGCGGCTGGCCGTTGTACGAGAAACGCGTGCTGCCATCCGGCATCACGCCCTTGCCCTGGGTGGCGCGCACGGCCACGCACAGATTGGTCTTGCCGGACTTGCAGAACAGGCACTCGCGGCATTCGGCGGTGTACAGCGGAATGACATGGTCACCGGGCTGGACGCTGGTCACGCCCTCGCCGACTTCGACGACGATGCCCGCGCCCTCATGCCCGAGCACGCACGGGAACAGGCCTTCCGGATCATCGCCGCTGAGCGTGAACGCGTCGGTGTGGCAGACCCCGGTGTGCGTGATCCGCACCAGCACCTCGCCCTTGCGCGGCGGCGCGACATCGATCTCGACGATCTGCAACGGCGCACCGGCAGCAAACGCGACAGCGGCTCGACTCTTCATGCGGCATCCCGGGTGGATTGAACAGGCCGCTAGAGTAGCGACATGAACCGTCAAGCCGATGCATCACCCGCCATCGCGAAGCCCTGGTGCCTGTACCTGATCGAATGCCGTAACGGCAGCTTCTACGCCGGCATCAGCAACGACGTCGAACGCCGCTTCGCGCAACACCTGGCAGGCCGCGGTGCCAAGTACACGCGCGCCCATCCGCCGCTGCGCCTGCTCGGCACCCGCGCCTTCCCCGACCGCAGCAGCGCCAGCAAAGCCGAACACGCGATCCGCCAATTGCCGCGCTCGAAGAAGCTCGGCTTCCTCGCCGGAGAATGCCGGTCCGACGGTCGAATGTAGGTCGGAACGAGTGCAGCGAATCCGACGTTCATGCGGGTCGCACCGTCGAATGTAGGTCGGATCAAGCGCAGCGGATCCGACGTTGGGTTACGGCATGGTGTCGGGCGATGCCGCGGTTGTCGGATCATCTCGCGGTTGTCGGATCCCTCGCTGCGCTCGTTGATCCGACCTACGTTCGAATGGCTTTGAGGTAGCTTGAGAGGAGTCGCAGGTCGGATTGCGAATGCGTCGATGGCACGGGCGCCGGCGGCGTTTGACCATCGTGGTCATGAAGTACCGTCGCTTCCACATCCCCAACAGCCTGTTGTTCCTCACCGTGGTCACGCACCAGCGCGAGCCGGTGCTCCTGCACCCCGCGGTGCGCACCGCGTTTCGGCGCTCATTCGCCCACATGACCGCGCGCCATCCGGTGCGCATGCACGCCTACGTGGTCATGCCCGACCATTGCCACATGATCTGGGCGATGCCGCCCGACGATGGCGACTACTCAAGACGCATGCGCCTGCTCAAGCACCACATGAGCTGCCAGCCTGATTTGCCGAGACCGATCTGGCAGAAGCGCTTCCGGGATCACATCATCCGTGACGAAAACGATCTTGCGCGGCACATGGATTACATCCACTACAACCCGGTCAAACACGGCTGGGCACAGCGTGCGACGGACTGGCCCGACAGCTCCCTCGCCGCGTGGATCCAACGCGGCGCCTATCCCCCGGATTGGCACCCCGATCAAACGGCACGGAAGTCCGGACCCACACGAATGTAGGTCGGATCAAGCGGAGCGGATCCGACGATCACACACCGATTGAAAAGCGTCCGGACAAAGTCCGGACCCAGTGTGCCCGGCATGGGCACTGACTTGTTGATTGAGAGGTATCAACCGGAGGCGATGGAGCCAACCGAAGCCGAACTGCAAGGTGCCGACCGCGAGGGAGGTGCTGGAAGAAGCAGGAGGCAAACGATCGACCGCAGGAACACGAACGCGCATTGAGGCCGGGTACGGGCGGCAAGCTGGCTGGGAACAGCGAAGCCCAAATTCCATCCGAGACGTATCAGGTAGAGCGCGGCGGCACGATTGGAAAGTCAGTGTTCTTACCCGGGGAGATCTCCGCGCCGAGAGGCGTGGAGAAGTCAGCAGCGGCCGTAGTAGCGAGGAAGCGGGGTAATGGCCGTGGAGCGAAGGGCCAAAGGAAGGAAGAGGGGATAACGCGGATGCAGGATCGAACACGGATGAGCGCGAAGTCGATGGAAAGGATCGGCGGTTCCGATGCTGATGGGTGGAGCCCGGCAGGCGTTGGAAGCAGCGTGAGCGTGGGCGAGCCGTTGGATTCGATGGAGCCAAAGCCCCTTGAGACGGTGATGGAACAGGCGGTGGGTGCGGATTGTTGGGAAGCAGCGCAAGCAGCGGTGATCGGAAACCGCGGTGCGGCTGGCCCTGACGGGATGCCGGTGACGGCGCTGCGCGCACACTTGCTGAAACACGGAGAAGCGATCAAGCGCAAGCTGTTGACGGGAGGCTATGTTCCGGCAGCAGCGCGGCGCGTGGAGATCGCGAAGCCCAATGGCGGGACACGCGGACTGAACATCCCGAATGTGGTCGATCGATTTGTCCAGCAGTTGCTGGTGCAAGTGCTGACCCCGCACCTTGATCCGCAGATGAGCCCGTCGAGCTTTGGGTTCCGTCCGGGACGCAGTGCCCACGATGCCGTGCGCCAAGCCCAAGCGTATGCCCGAGAGGGTCGCGACTGGGTGGTGGACATGGATATCGAGGCATTCTTTGACCGGGTGAACCACGATGTGCTGATGCGGCGTTTGACGCGTGACGTGCAAGACCGGCGCGCGCTCAAGCTGATCAATCGCATGTTGAGTGCAGGACACATCCTGCCGCAGGGTACGGTGGTGAGGAGCGAGCAGGGCACGCCGCAAGGTGGACCGCTATCACCCTTGCTGTCGAACCTGTATCTGGACGCGCTGGATCGCGAGCTGACGAAACGTGGCTTGCGCTTTTGCCGTTATGCCGACGACTGCAACATCTACGTCGGCAGCCGGCAAGCCGGAGAACGCGTCCTGGCGGGCGTAAGCGCATGGCTGAGCAAGCACCTGAAGCTCACCGTGCATCCGGGCAAGAGCGGAGTCGGACGGGTTTGGGAACGCAAGTTCCTCGGCTTCACGCTCACCCTCTCGCTCCTGCTCACCGTGTCCGGCGCCAGCATTGCGCGCTATCAAGATCGCGTGCGGGAGCATTTCGACGCACGCCGCAGTGTGACCAGCGTCGAACAACGCGATGGCTGGGAACGCTACGTGCGCGGCTGGTGGGGCTACTACGGGCTCAGCGAAGACCGACGGCCGATCACACGCTGGGAAGGATGGACGCGGCGTCACATCCGCAAATGCTTCTGGCAACGCTGGCACAGTGCCGAGGGCCGCTACCGCAACCTGCGCAAGCTCGGGATCAATCCCGAGTTGGCCGGAGTCGCACGTAGCGGTCGCGGCGCCTGGCGCATTGCTCGCGGACTCGCGATGCAAAGCGCTCTCTCCAATCGTATCCTGCGCAGATATCGCTACTTCGTCCCCACCGATCTGGGCTAATGCCCTACCTTCCAACCGCCGGATGCAGAAAACTGCATGTCCGGTGGTGTGGGAGCCCTGACCGGCGCAATCCGGTCAGGGCCACCCGATCACCACCGGGCATCATCCCAGGTCGACGCGTTCGCGCCGGAACGGCACGGCGTCTTCGTCCAGCGGCGCTTCGTCGAAGGCGCGCGCGGCCTTGTGGCCGGCGTAGACGGCGGCGGCAACGGTGCCGGGCGCGAGTGCGTCGCCGAGACAGTGGACTTCGCGCACGCCGGCATCCATCCACTCGGCTTCGTGCGCAAGCAGTGCCTGATACAGCGCATCGTCGGGATCGCGCATGGTCACCGGCAACAGTTGCGCGACCTGCAGCGCCTCGCGCTGCCCGCTGTAGACGCAGGCGAGTTCGACACGCAGCGCCTCGCCCTCGGCGCACACCGCGGCGAGCTCGCGCGAGGTGTGGATGCGCACGCCGAGTTCGATCAGCCGCGCCTGCACGCGCGACTGCTCCATGGTCTGCTCGGTCCATTCCGAGACCTTGGTCGCCGGCGTCACGTAGTGCACCGCCATGCCTTCGCGGGCGTAGCGTTCGGCAAGCGCGCCAGCAAGCACGTAGTGGTCATCGTCGTAGACCAGCAACGGGCCGCGTGCCGATGCGCCGCGCAGTGCGGCATCGGGCGAAAGCACCTGCGCCGATACGGCGTCGAGCAGCGGCGAGCGGTGCGTGCGGCCGAGGCCATCGCTGCGCCAGTGCGAACCGGTGGCAACGAAGATCGCCGATGCGCCGAACGCCAGCGCGTCCTCCGCCGACACTTCGCTGCCGCGCAGGAACTGCACGTTCGGCATCTTGCCGATCTGCAGCCAGCGATGGTCGACGACGCGCTGCCAGGTCGCGAGCCCGGGCAGCTTGGCCTCGAAGCGCAGGCGTCCGCCGGCGACTTCGGCGCCATCGCACAGCATCACCTCGTAGCCGCGCTGGCCGAGCGCGCGCGTCAGTTCGAGCCCGGAGGGACCGGCGCCGACCACCAGCACGTTGCGCTCGCTGCGCTTGCCGGCGATGCGCTCGGGATGCCAGCCGCGGCGCCATTCCTCGCCCATGGTCGGGTTCTGCGTGCAGCGGATCGGCACGCAGTCGTTATCGCCGGTGACGCAGATGTTGCAACCGATGCACTCGCGGATGTCGTCGAGCCGGCCCTGCTCGATCTTGCGCGGCAGGAAGGGATCGGCGATCGAGGGGCGGGCGGCGCCGATCAGGTCCATGAGGCCGGACTTGATCACACGCACCATCGCGTCCGGCGAGGTGTAGCGGCCGACGCCGACCACCGGTTTCGTCGTCAGCGATTTTACGGCGCGGATGTAGCGCTCCTGGAAACCTTCCTCGGAGAAACGCGCGGTCTGGCTGTCATTGCTCCAGTCGGCGATGTTCACGTCCCAGAGATCGGGCAGCTCCGCGAGCATCGCGATCACATCGCGGCCCTCGTTCTCGCTGGTCAGGCCCTGTGGACCGAGCAACTGGTCGACGGCCAGGCGCACGACCACGCCGCAACGATCGCCGACCGCGTCCTTGGTGTCCTCGATCAGCTCGCGCAGCAGGCGCACGCGATTCTCGAGCGAGCCGCCGTATTCGTCGCTGCGTCGGTTGGTACGGCGCGAGAGGAAATGCATCGGCATGCCCAGATCATGCCCGGCATAGACGTAGACCAGGTCGAAGCCGGCGTCGCGCGCGCGCAGCGCTGCGCTGCGGTGCCAGCGGCGCACGTCGGCGAGGTCGCGCCTGGTCGCGGTGCGCGCCTGGATCGGGTCGGAGCCGCGCACTGGCAGGTGCGAGGGCGCGATCGGGATTTCGCGGCTGTAGCGGTTCGGCGTGGCGTAGCCGTTGAACATCAGTTCGATTGCGGCGAGCGCGCCGTGTTCGTGCACGGCGTCGGTCATCATCCGCAGCGCCGGGATGTCCTGTTCATCCCAGATGCGACCCTCGTGATGCGGGGCGATTTCCGATAGCGGCGAAATTTCGACTTCCTCGGTCGCGATCACGCCCCAGCCGCCCTCGGCCTTGATCCCGCGCATGCGCGCCAGCGTCTGCGGATAGACGTGGCCCATGCCGTTGCAGTGCGGCACCTGGTAGAAGCGGTTCGGCGCGCGCACCGGACCAATCTGCACAGGCTCGAAAAGTACGTCGTAACGGGGATCGCGCATGGTCACTCCGACCAACAATGATCGGCGGATTGTAATCGAATGGACTCACCCCCTCACCGAGGCGTCTAGGCGCCAGGAGTGGTGAACTGCGTGCACCACGACCAAAGTGAGAGGGCGAGCCCATGAACGAGTGTATGGCACGTGTGCGGACGTTGGCGATCGATCTGGCGAAGAGCGTTTTCCAAGTGGCCGGCGAGGACGAGCGAGGCACTGTTGTTTTCGAGGACCGGATCAAGTCGCGCGAGTCGTTTGTCGAGTTCCTGAGGACGCTGAAACCGCCGTTGGTGGTGCTTATGGAGACCGGCCCTGGCGCGCAGTCATGGGCGCGTGAGTTGCAGTCACACGGCATCGAGGTTTTCGTACTACCCGCACAGCGAGTGGAGGAGCATCGCAGCGGCGCCAAGAACGACCGCAAGGACACTTTCGCGATCCTGCGTGCGGGGCGCGACAAATCGATCCACGCAGTTCCGGTCAAGTCGGTGGAGCGGCTGACGATGCAGGCTCTGCATCGGGTGCGTTCGGGGTACGTGTCGCGGCGTACGGCGATCAGCAATCAGATTCGCGGGTTGCTTACCGAGCATGGGCTGGTCTTCGCGCGCGGCGAGATGGCGCTGGTCGTTCGCCTGCGGCAGGTGCTGGAGGATGCGAGCTTGCCCATTCCCTTTCGGCTGCGCGATCTGATTGCGGATCTGTGGGCGGAGTGGGAATGCTTGGGCGAACGCATGGCTGCGCTCGACGCGGAGTTGCAGAGCGTGGCAACAACCGATCCACTGACGCGGCGCCTGATGACGGTTCCTGGTGTAGGGCCGATGACTGCGACCGCATTGGTGTGCAAGGACTTGAATCCAGAACGCTTTGCCAATGCGCGACAATTTGCGGCGTATTTTGGCGTGGTGCCAGATCAGGCGAGCAGTGGCAATCGAATCCGGCTGAGGGGCATGTCCAAGCGCGGAGATGGCTATGTCCGCAGCCTACTGATCAACGGTGCACATGCTGTGTTGCGACAAGTGAATCCGGCGTGCGAGGAAAGAAAACATCCGCATCGTCTTCGCCGCTGGAAGGAGAAGCTGGGCAGCAAGGCTGCTGCGGTGCGCCTGGCCAATCGCAACCTGAGAATCATGTACGCGTTGCTGAAGAACGGCGGCAGCTACCGCGAGGATGCCGCCATGAGATGAAACCTGCGTTCACCCCGGGCGCTGAGCGCCCAGCCTGCTGCTTCACGCACGAACCACAGGTAAGACCGACGCGGATCGGTGCCTAACACCCTACTGGCCCTTGAGGCCTACACGTAATTGGCAGTCCGCGTGCTCATCCGATGCTGGCCCAGGCGATGCTTCGCCGATCAGAGGCCTGATACATAGACGCAGCCAAGGTCCGTGAAAAAAGCAGCGGTTGACGGAGGGGGTGAGTCCATACATAGGGTGTGCACCGCAAAGCGGTGCGCACCACCGTCATCAGGAGCCGGGTTCGATCCCGACCAGCCAGCAGCCCTCGGCGGCGGCTGCAGCGAGAAAGTTCTGCAGTTCGGCGGTGTCGGTCGGGCTCAGTGGCCAGGTGCCGGCGCTGCGCGCAGCCGCGATCAGGGCGGCAAGATCCCCGGCCAGCGCACGCAGTTCGTAGGGCGTGAGCAAGCCCACCGCGCAGTCGCTGGCCGCGGCCGTGCCCTGCAGCCACCACGGCAGTTGGCGCCGACGCAGCGCGCCGACGTCGACGCTCGCGCAGAGCAACGCCGCCGCCGAGGCCAGCGTTGGCGAATCCGCGAATGCCCCGAGTGGTCGCGCCGCGAGGTCGGCGAACAGCGTGTCGCAGGAGTTGGTGGTCCAGGCGCGGGCGTGGCATCGGGACACGCAGTCGATCCACAACAGCGGCTGCGCCACGGGCGCAACATTCGGCTCGCCCGCGACCAGCGCGCGCGCGGCGACGGGCAGTTCATCGAGCTGCTCGGCGAGCGCGTCGTCCTCCGCAGCGCGCGCCAGCAGCGCGGACCATTCGGCCGCGGCCAGCGTCGCCGGGCGCAGCAGGAAGCCGCGTTCGAACGGCGCCGCGGCCAGCGCGAACAGGCGCGTGCGCGATGCGCGCCAATGCACGGCGCCAACGGCTGCCGCCGGCGCACGCGCCGCTGGGAACAGGATTGCCAGTCGCTGTCGGAGCGCCGCCATGGTGGCGCCGTCGTCGGCGAACTCGGCGCCATACAACGGCCGCTGACCGGCCAGGGCCGCGTCCAGTTCACCGCGGCTGACGCTGCAGCCATTCAACTGGTGGCCCCAGTTGCCGACCTGGGGCGGAAACACGCCGAGCTCGAACATCGGTTGCGGCTCGCGCTGATAGAGCACCAGCACGCAGAACTCGCCGGCGCGATTGCGCCAATGGCCGACCAGCTCGCCACGGCGCGCATGGCCGCTGTCGAGATAGGCCTGCACCGTCGCTGGCAGTTGCGAGTCGCCCGCAGGTGCGGCGGCTGCCAGCGTCGCCTTGCGCGCTTCGATCGTGCGCAGCGCTTCGGCGAGCTCGGCGCCGGTGCATTCGCGGTAACTGCGCAGCGCTTCCATCATGCGGTCGCTGCGCAGTGCGGCGTCGATGGCTGTCCAGCGCGGGTCGTCCTGATGCATCGAGGTACTCCGGTGGGTGCTGCGGGCTGTCTGACGTTTGCTTCAAGACTGCGCTGCGCCCAGCCCGAGTTCGGCGCAGAGGCGCTCGCGCCGTCCCGGCTGGAAATTGACGCGCTCGACATCGCCACCGACCATCGCGACCAGCCGTGGGTTCATCACCCGGAACCACAGCGGCGGCACGTAGGCGAGCAGGAACATGCCGAAGTAGCCGGTGGGCAATTGCGGTGCCTCCTCGAAGTGGCGCAGGCACTGGTAGCGCCGGGTCGCGTTCGCGTGGTGGTCGGAATGGCGTTGCAGGTGGAACAGCGCCCAGTTCGAGACGATGTGGTTGCTGTTCCAGGAATGCTCGGGCCGGCAGGGCTCGTAGCGGCCGCTGTCGAGTCGGCGGCGGGCGATGCCGTAGTGTTCGATGTAGTTGGCGCTTGTCAGCTGGAAGTTGGCCCAGAACGAGGCTGCGAGCAGGAACGGCAGCCCGCCGATCCCGAGCCAGGCGAGTAGTCCAGTCCAGAGCGCGAGCGTGATCAGCGTGGTCTGCACGATGTCGTTGTGCAGGCTGAAGCGGGATCGTCCGGCTGCGGCCATGCGCTCGCATTCGAGCCGCCATGCGCGACGCAGCGCGCCCGGCATCTCGCGCGGCAAGAACTGCCAGATCGACTCGCCAAGACGGGAAGATGCCGGGTCCTCGGGCGTGGCGACGTCGCGGTGGTGGCCGCGATTGTGTTCGACGTGGAAGTGCCCGTAACCAGTCGGTGCCAGCACCAGCTTCGCCAGCCAGCGCTCGAACGCGCCGCGCTTGTGGCCAAGCTCGTGGCCGAGGTTGATGCAGAAGCCGCCGATCACGCCGGTGGCGATGGTCACCGCGACCAGCCCATGCCAGGGCAGCGGATGACGCGCGACGAACCAGGCTACGAACCCGAACGCAAACCACAGCAGCGGCACCATGATCCAGGTGATCACGCGGTAGTAGCGATCGGCATCGAGCGCCGCCATCGCCGACTCCGGCGGATTGCTTGGGTCCTCGCCGAAAATCAGGTCGGCAAGTGGCAGCAACACGTAGAACAACAGCACCGGCAACCACAGCACGCGCGCATCGCCGCTGGTGAGGTATGCGATCGGACCGGCAGTCGCGAGCAGCGGCAGTAGCACCGACAACAGCCAGGCATGGCGTTTGCGGTCGCGATACTGCGGAGGGGCTTCAAGAACGGCACTCATGCGCGGGCTTCCGGAAGGGCGACCGGGCACAAGCTTGCACGCGCCCGCGGCGCGCGGCCAGTGCCGCCACCGGTGCGCCGGCCTTCCCTCCGGGTCTACTTGCGCATGTTCGGAGCGGTGCTGCCAGGGGTTCAAGGAGGTCGTGATATCGTCCGCTCATCGCAATCGATGTTCAGAGCAATCGCCATGGCCATTCACAGCAGCCTGTTCGGGTCTGTCACGGTTTCCGGCAAGGAAGCCAAGGCCTTCCGACGCGCAATGAAGAATCCCGTGGCCTCGCCCGCAGCGGTGGAGGCAGTCTTGCGCGGTCGCGAGATGGCGAGGGCGATCATGGAGACGGGCCTGGTCGTTTCGAACCTTCGACCCAAGGAAACGACCAAGCGTCGTGGCAAGAAAGTCGTCCGGTGAGTGCTTCGCAATCCGGCCTTCACTATCGGGCCATCCAAGCGGGTGATGGCGTCAACTGGTTGCGCTTGGGCGATGATTCGCTGAAGCCGCTCAAGACGTTCTTGAAGAAGGATGCGCGTCGCTTTCACGAAGAATACCTGGCCAGAACACTGGTCGGAGTGCAGCCCGGCGAGCGGACCGTCATCGCATTCGCAACGCTGGTGTGCGCGAATATCTTGGTCAAGCAATTGCCAGAACAGGAACGAATCAGCGGATTCAAGTTCGACTCCTATCCGGCGATGATGCTGGCCCGTCTTGCAGTCGACAAGCGCTTTCAGGGGCAAGGCATCGGCACGGAGCTTCTGGACCTCGCCATCAGTTTTGTCGTCGGCTCGATCATGCCCATTGCCGGCTGTCGCTACTTGCTGGTCGATGCCAAGGAGTCTTCTGTTCGCTTCTACGAGCGACATGGTTTCGCCAAGCTGGGCGAATTGCCGGACGCAGCGAGCAACTTGGCTTCGATGTACGTGGACTTGCTTCCCGTCGCCCGGGCTGTATCCGACCGCGACAAACCCTAGACTACGCCCATGCTCAGTTTCTCCAATCTTCGCCTGCGGCGTGGGCCGCGGGTGCTCATCGACGGCTTGTCCGCGACCATCCACCGTGGCCAGCGCGTCGGCTTTGTCGGGCGCAATGGCACCGGCAAGTCGAGCCTGTTCGCGCTGATTCTCGGCGAGATCCAGCCCGATCAGGGCGATGTCTCGTTGCCGAAAAGCCTCACCATTGCGACGGTGGCGCAGGAAATGCCGCACACCGAACAGCCGGCGATCGAGTACGTGCTCGATGGCGACGCCGAACTGCGCGCGGTCGAGGCAGCGTTGCGCGAGGCCGAGATCACCCACGACGCGCACGAGATCGCGCATGGCCACGAGCGTCTGCACGCCATCGGCGGCTATGCCGCGGCGGCGCGCGCGGCGCGCATGCTCGACGGACTCGGCTTCAAGCCGGATCAGATCGACAACCCGGTCGCCTCGTTTTCGGGCGGCTGGCGCATGCGCCTGAATCTCGCGCGCGTGCTGATGACCCGCGCCGACCTGATGCTGCTCGACGAGCCGACCAACCATCTCGACATCGATGCTGTGGTCTGGCTGCAGAACTGGCTGCTGGCCTACGAGGGCACGCTGCTGGTGATCTCGCATGACCGCGAGTTCCTGGACGCGATCTGCACCCACACCCTGCATCTGGCCGAGAGCAAGGCCACCCTCTACACCGGCAACTATTCGCAGTTCGAACGCCTGCGCGCCGAACGCATGGCGCAGCAGGCGGCGGTGTCGGCGTCGCAGCAGCGCACCATCGCGCACCTGCAGAGCTTCGTTGACCGCTTCAAGGCCAGCGCGGCCAAAGCGCGCCTGGCCCAATCGCGCGTGAAGATGATCGAGCGCATCAAGCTGGTCGCACCGGTGGTCGCCGACAGCGAGTTCAGTTTCGATTTTCCGGCGCCGGACAAGCTGCCATCGCCCTTGATCCGCCTGCACGACGCCGCGGTCGGCTATGGCCAGCGCACGGTGTTGTCCGGCATCAAGCTCAGCCTCGAGCCGGGACAACGCATCGGCCTGGTCGGCCCCAATGGCGAGGGCAAGTCGACGCTGGTCAAGCTGCTGGCCGGCGAGCTCGACGTCCGCGCCGGCGAGATGACGCGCCATCCGGACCTGCGCGTCGGCTACTTCGCGCAGCACCAGCTTGAACAGCTGAACCCGGACGCGTCGCCGCTCGAGCACTTCAAGGAACTCGACCCGAAGAAGGGCGAGCAGGAACTTCGCAGCGTGCTCGGCGGCTTCAACTTTGTCGGCGACCGCGTGTTCGAGAAGGTCGCCCCGTTCTCGGGGGGCGAGAAGGCGCGCCTGGCGCTGGCGATGGTGGTCTATCGCCGGCCAAACCTGCTGCTGCTCGATGAACCGACCAACCATCTCGATCTGGACATGCGGCAGGCGCTGGAGATCGCGCTCTCGGACTTCGATGGCGCGGTGGTGTTGGTCTCGCATGACCGCCATCTCGTCGGCGCCACCTGCGACCAGCTGATCCGCGTCTGCGACGGAAGCGTCGGCGAGTTCGACGGCGATCTCGATGCCTACGCGAAGTGGCTGGGATCACGCGGCAATGCCATGCGCCAGGAGGCGGGCCCAAGCAAGCCGGCGGGCGGCGAACGCTCGGCGCGCAACAACGACAAGGCGCAGAAGAAGCAGGAACGCGCGCTGCGCGACGCACTGAAGGCCGCCGAAGTCGAGCTGGAACGGCTGCAGCGCGAGATGCAACAGGTGGACCGCGAGGTCGCGGCCCCCGGGTTTTACAGCCAGGACAAGTTCAAGGTGCTGGCCACCACCCAGCGTCAGAGCGAAACTCGGCGCAAGCTCGACGAAGCCGAAGCCGCCTGGCTAGCCGCCGCCGAAGCCAGCGAGGCCGCGGCGCGGTAGCCGCTCAGTCGGCGCTGACCGTGCGCGTCTTCGCCCAGTCGCGCAGCTGCTGCACCGGCTCGGCCATCAGCACCGACAGCGGCCGCGTCGCCTTCAATTCGGCGATCAGGTGGCGCTGCTGCAGCGGCACGCCATCGGCATGCGCGGCATAGAGCGCGGCGACGATCGCCTGTTCGATCTCGGCGCCGGAAAAGCCGTCACTGGCCGCGACCAGCGCATCGCGGTCGAAGTCCTCGCGGTCGAGCTTGCGCTTGTCGAAGTGCACGCGAAAGATCGCGTCACGCGCGCTCTCGGCGGGCAGGTCGATGAAGAAGATCTCGTCGAAGCGGCCCTTGCGCAGCAGCTCCGGCGGCAGCCTGGAGACATCGTTCGCGGTCGCGACCAGGAACACCGGTTTCTTGCGTTCGGACATCCAGGTGAGCAGGGCGCCGAGCACGCGACGTGAGACGCCGTCGTCGCTGTCCGAGGTCGCCAGCCCCTTCTCGATCTCGTCGCACCACAGTACGCAGGGCGACAGCGCTTCGGCATTGAGCAGCGATTCGCGCAGGTTGCGCTCGGTTTCACCGTGGTACTTGTTGTACAGCGCGCCGAAATCGAGCCGCACCAGCGGCACCCCGAACGAACCGGCGATCGCCTTTGCGGCCAGGCTCTTGCCGCAACCCTGCACGCCGAGCAGCAGCAGGCCCTTGGGTGGATCGAGTCCGGCGAGCTTGTTTTCGCCGAGGAAGATCGCGCGGCGCTGCTCCACCCACTGCTTGAGGCGCGCGAGCCCGGCGACATCGGCGAAGGCCGCGGTCTCGTACTCGAAGTGCAGCACGCCGTCGCGGTTCAGCAGCTCGAACTTGAGCTTGGCCAGTTCCGGCAGGTCGGACATGCCGACGGCGCCGTCGCGGAACACCAGTTGCCGCGCGATGCGGCGCGCGTCCGGCAGCTTCAGCCCGAGCAGGTTGCGGACGATGGTCTTGAACGCGACCGGGTCGATCTCGACGCGCTTGCCGCCGTGCTCGCGCGAGTACTGGAAGGCCTCGTCGCGCACCAGCTTGCCGAGCGTCGCCTCGTCCGGAAGCTTGAGCGAAATCCGCACCGCGTGCGACTCGATCTCCTTCGGAATCTCGATGCCGACGCCGACCAGCACCAGCGTGTGCGCGGCGGTGTTGGTTCGCTCGACGATCTCGCGCACCAGACGCATGGTCAGCGGGTAGCGCAGGTAGCCGTGGAAGTCGCACAGCAAAAAGATCGCGCGCTCGCGCTGATCCTTGATGAACTGCAGCGTCGATGTCGCCTCGGCGGCGGCCAG
Source organism: Lysobacterales bacterium (assembly GCA_016703225.1). Lineage (NCBI taxonomy): Bacteria > Pseudomonadati > Pseudomonadota > Gammaproteobacteria > Lysobacterales > Lysobacterales bacterium. The sequence continues at coordinate 1,055,448 of JADJCM010000001.1, read as the reverse complement.
CGGCGGCTCGTCGAGGGTCATGTCGAGGCGCTGCAGGCCGTCGTTCAGGCTCCACTTGTACAGCGGCCGCCAAACCTTGCCGATGACATGGCGGAAGCTCTCGACCACGCGCGATTCCTCGCCGGTGTCGATGGCGATGACCGGGTGTCCGGCGCGGATCAGGCTGGCAAGGTTGTCGAGATCGGGCATGGCGGCAGGGTAGGGACAAGAGCGCTACTTTGTCCGGAATCGCGGGTTTTGTCGAAGTCGGCGCCGGCCCTGAACGGCGGTGCGACGCATCACGGTGCGCCGTGGCGCGAGTTGTATGCTTGGCGTCACCGTTGTCGGGAGATCCAGATGAAACACTGCATCCGCGGGTTGTGGCTCGCCGTCCTGAGCATTCCGCTGTTGGCGTCTGCGGCCGAATTGCCGAGCCGGCGTTTCCAGCTGCCGATCGATCCGGCGGCGCGCGCGCTGCAGTTGCCGCCGCTGAACGCCGAGAAGGCGCTGGCCGAGGACGCGCTCGCCGACAAAGGCCGGCCGCTGCGCTACGCGCTGGTGCACAAGGCCGGCGTCGACCTGCGCGACGAGCGCAAGTCCGCGCCCGGGCGCTGGAGCGAAGTCGATGCCGCACACGATCTCTGGCGCGTCCGCATCGATGCGCCGGGCGCAGTTTCGATCGACCTGGCGCTGGCGCCCTTCCATCTGCCCGCGGGTGCCGAGGCGTGGTTGAGCGATGCCAGCGGCAAATTCCTGCGCGGCCCCTACACGGCGGCCGACAACCCGAAGTTCGGCGAGTTCTGGACACCCTACGTGCCGGGCGATGTCGCCTATCTCGAAGTGCTGGTGCCCAAGGCCGCGCGCGGCGAGCTGCAGTTCGGCATCAAGAGCGTGCAGCAGGCCTATCGTTCGATCGAGAGCGGTGACTCGCCGTTCGCGAAGTCGGGCAGCTGCAATGTCGATGTGGTCTGTCCCGAGGGCAACAACTACCGCGATCAGATCAATGCGGTGGCGCGTTACTCGGTCGGTGGCGGCTTGTGCACGGGCGAGTTGGTCAACAACACGGCGCAGAACAAGCGTCGGCTGTTGCTGACTGCCAATCACTGCTTCAGCACGCAAGCCGACGCCAGCACCGTGGTCGCCTACTGGAAGTACGAGAACCCGACCTGCCGCACGCCGGGGTCGAGCAGCAGCGGTACGCCGATTTGCTCGCCTCTGGACGCTGCGTGCTTCGCGAGTGCTTCCATTGCGCAGACCGGCGGCGCGACTCTGCTCGCGACCTACCAGCCCGCCGACACCACCTTGGTCGAGTTGAATACCGAGGTGCCGGCGGCGGCCAATCCGTTCTGGCTGGGCTGGGATCGCAGCCTCGATGTCCCCGCCTCGGCGGTTGGCATCCACCATCCGCAGGGCGACGAGAAGCGCATCACTTTCGAGAACCAGCCCCTGTCGAACAACGACGTGACGGTGCCAGGCGTGCCCGGTTCGCGCCACTGGCACGTCAGCAACTGGGACCTCGGCACGACCGAGCCAGGCTCGTCCGGATCGGTGCTGCTCAATCCGCAGAAGCGTCTGGTCGGCGTGCTCTCGGGCGGCGCCGCGACCTGCAGCAACAACGTCGACGACTACTACGGTCGCCTCAATATTGCCTGGGAGGGTGGCGGCACGGCAGCTTCGCGCGTACGGGACCATCTCGATCCCGCCGGCAGCGGCGCCACCGCCATCGACGGCCGCGGCGCGTGCACGGCACCGACGCTGTGGTCGGCGGCGACGCCGGGCAGCACCGACGCTGCGATCGAGGTGACCACGCACGTGTCCGGTGGCACCGGTCCGTACACGCTGACCTGGGAGGTGGATGGCGACGCGGTGGTGGACCGTACCCAGACCGGCGTCACCAGCCAGCACACGCTGCGGCTGACCTATCCGACGCGCAAGACCGCGCTGGTCACCGTCACTGCCACCGATGCCACCGGCTGTCCGGCAAGCGACAGCTGGAACCTGCCGGTGGCCGGGCCGCAGCTGAGCGCGACTCCGCAGGGCTCGACCAGCCAGGTCTGCGGCGATGGCGACAGCAACTTCGAGCCCGGTGAAATCTGGAATGTGCCGGTGCGCGTCAGCAACAATGGCAACGATGCCATGAACGACGGCTTCGCGATCTTCACCGGCGGCAGCGTACCCGGCACCGCGGCCGACGGCAGCGGCATCACCGACAGCTTCGGTTATCGCGCGCTGTCGAGCGCGAGTTCCAGCGACTGCGACTACCAGGCGGTGGACATGAGCGGCGCCACGCTGCTGACGCCGACCTCCAGCGACGATGGCTACGTCGCCAACCTCGCAGTCGGCGGTGGCGCCGGCTTCCAGTTCTACGACAGCACGATCAGTACTCTGATGTTGTCGACCAACGGTTACCTCACGACCAATCCGGCCGATGGCGGCAACGACTACGCTGCTGCTTGCGGCGTCGATAGCCACGCCGGCGTGGTCGACGGACGCATCCAGGTGCTGCACGATGATCTGGTGATCCGGGCTGGCGGCAGCGTCCGCCACCAGCACTTCGCGACCTGCCCGCGCGCCTCCGACGCCGGCAGCGCGAGCCAGGGCTGCACCGTGTTCGAGTGGCGCAACATGGGCCGCTACGTGCAGGGCGGTTCGCCCACGGGCAACGCCGTGTTCCAGGCGATCCTGTACGACAGTAGTTTCGAGATCGTCTATCAGTACCTCACCGCTGACTCGGGCAATGGCGGGGGCGCATCCATCGGCCTGCAGAAGCCCGATGAAACCGTGCGCCTGAACTATGCCTGCGACGCCGCCAACGCCGCACCCGCGGGTACCGCGGTGTGCCTGTTCCACCCGAGCGCACCGGCGCTCGGCGCCACCGATGCCAACCTGCACGTGGTCTCCGCGGCGAACGCGCTCGACAACCTCGCTGCCGGTGCCAGCCGCGACGTGACCGTCAGCGCCTATCTGGATCCGGGTGCCGTGTGCGGTACTCGGGCCGTGGTCAGCTTCCTCGGCGGTGTCGACGATTTCGCCTACAGCTTCGCGCCGAACAAGGTGCTCAATGTCGCCGTACCCGCCAGCGGCAACTGCCAGGTTGCGACGCAATGCGCGGCGCAGCTCGTCAGCCTGGGTGCACCCAGCGCGGCCGGTGGCATGTACTGGAATCCGAACCGTTCCGGCAACGGCCAGAACATCTTCAATATCGGCAGCGTGTTCTCCTCGGCCTGGTTCACCGGCGAGGCCGATCGCTCGCCGGTCTGGTACTTGATGGCCGGCCCGTGGAATCCGAGCTACAGCCAGGCCGCGGCCACGATCAACCGCTTCACCCGCACCTCCGGCAGTCCGTTCGCGGTGGCGGCGACGGCGGTTGGAACCACCCAGTTCACCCGCGGCGATGACGATGCCGCGTACATCGCCACTTGGCAGTTCGACGGCGTCTGGGGGGGCGAGAAGCTGTCGCGCTTCTATCCCTCCAGCGACCTGCCGAGCCCCAACCACACCGGCGGCTGGTACAACCCGTCCGAGTCCGGATGGGGTGTGGTGGTCGACGAGCATCGTATCGGTGGCCAGGCCTCGACCGGCATGATCGGGTACCTGTACGACGCTGCGAACCAGCCACGCTGGACGCTCGGCGAGCAGTACAACACCAGCATCACGGTGACGCACAACGCCTTCTTCGTGCACTGCCCGAGCTGCGCGCGCTTCGACGACTTCGGCGCCACCGCGACCGCAGTCGGCAGCATGACGCGCAGCTACCAGAGCCAGACCACTGGCACGCTGGACATGAGCATCAGCCTGCCGGCACCCTTCGGCGGCAGCTGGAACCGCAGCGCCTTGCCGATCCAGATGATCACCCCACCGCTGAGCCCGAGCCCATGATTCGACACTGGATTGTCCTGCGCCACGCCCACGCCGAAGCGCAAAGCAGCGATGGCGGCGATTTCAGCCGCGAGTTGTCCGAGCGTGGACGCGAGGAGGCCAAGCGAGCCGCGGATGCGTTGGCCAAGCTGCTCGACGGGCGCGTGCCGCGCATCCTGTCGTCGCCGGCCGCGCGCGCCGAGGCCACTGCGCAGATTGTGGCCGAGCGCCTGGGCGACAGCGTCGGCTTCAATGCGCGCATCTACGACGCCACCCCGGGTCACCTGCTCGACGTGTTCAACGCCACCAGCCCGACCGAGACCGTGCTCGTGGTCGGACACAACCCCGGCGTCGAGGAGTTGGTGGCGCTGCTGGTCGATGGGCGTTCGCAAGCGCATCGCGGCATGCCCACCGCCGCGTTTGCCGTGATCGATGTGCCGGAGGGCATGGTCGAACCCGGACGTGGGCAATTGCGCGCATTCTGGGCGCCGTAGCCGGGCCGACATGCGCGCGGTCTGCGTCGCCGGCTTGCTCCTCCTGCTCACCGCCGCTCGCGGGCTGGCGGGCGATGCCGTCGACTACCGCATCGAGCCGGCACAGTCGACGATCCGCTTCGAGCTGTACGCGCTTGGCTGGTGGCCGGTGCGCGGCAGTGCTGTCGCGCAAGGCAGCGTGGTGGTGCGCGACGAGCTGGCCGACATCGACGCCAGCGTTTCGCTGCAGTCGCTGACGATGGCGCGCGCCGGCTATCGCGAATGGGCGCTGTCGCCCGAGTTCTTCGCGGCGACCGAACACCCGCAACTCGAGTTTCACACGCATGCCATTCCGCTGCGGCGGCTGCGCGAGGGTGGCGTGATCGAGGGTGAACTGCGGGTGCGCGGACGCGCGCGCGCGGCGCGTTTCCAGCTGGCTGCGAGCGACTGCGCCGCCAGCGCCGCGCCGTGTCGCGTGCGCGCCGACGGCCAATTGTCGCGGCGCGCCTTCGGCATGCGTTCGCGCCGCTTCACCCTCGGCGACCGCATTCGCATCGAACTCGACTTGCAGCTGGTGCCGGTGCCGTGATGCGCCGCTTGCGACCGCTGCTGCTGGCGCTGATGCTGGGCCTCGGTGCCTGCGCCAACCACCGCGAGATCGTGCGTCAAGCCGAAGCACTGGTGGCGCAGACGCGATCCGATGCCAGTACCTGCTCGCGCGCCGATCGCTGCGCGCTGGTGTCGCCACTGGTTGCCGATGCCGAACGCCGTGCCCACGGCGCCGCGCATGGCGCAATCCTGCTCAGCGACCCGGAGGCGGCGCTGGTCGCACGCATTCACCTGATCCGAGCCGCGCGCGAATCGATCGAACTGCAGACCTTCATCTTCGCCGATGATGACGTCGGCCTGCTGGTGCTCGGCGAGCTGCTCGCAGCGGCGCGGCGTGGGGTCAAGGTGCGCGTGCTCAGCGACCAGCTGTTCACCTTCGACAACCGCCGCTTCCTGGCGCGGCTGGCGCAGGCGCATGCCAACTTCGACTTTCGCCTGTACAACCCGACCTTCGACGAGGCGCGCACTGCGCCGCTGGAGTTCGCCGCCGGCATCGTCTGCTGCTTTCTGCGCTTCAACCAGCGCAACCACAACAAACTGCTTGTCGTGGACCGGCGCTTCGGCATCGTCGGCGGGCGCAACATCGAGGAGCGCTATTTCGATTTCGGCAGCGAGTACAACTACTACGACCGCGACCTGCTCGTGTACGGTGCGGTGGGCGGAGCGATGCAGGCTTCCTTCGACGCGTTCTGGTCGCACCCGCGCACCTTGCCGCTGGCGCGCCTCAAGGACGTGGCTCGGCGCATCGTCGAGGCCGGCCCGGACCCGGCGCCGATGCCGGCGCACGAACTCAACCACGCCGGTCGCCTGACCCGCGTGCTGCAACTGTCCACCGACGCCGACTATCTCGCGCGCAGCCTGCTCGAGCACGCGCTGACGGTGGCGCAGGTCGAGTACTTCTCCGACCCGCCGGACAAGCCCCACGTCTCCGAGCGCGCCGAACACGACGATCTGACCGCGTTGATCGCCACCGTGGTCACCGCCGCAGAACACGAGATCGTGCTGCAGACGCCGTACCTGGTGCTGTCGAAACCGGCGCGGCGCGCGTTCCTTGCATTGCGTCAGCAACACCCGGAGCTGCGCGTCATCGTCTCGACCAACAGCCTGGCCGCCACCGACGCCTTCCCGGTCTACGCGATCTCGCACAAGCGCAGGCGCTTCTACCTGAGCCGGCTCGGTTTCGAGATCCACGAGTTCAAGCCCTATCCGGGCCGAAGCGAAGCGGCGATCTACGCGCCCAAGCCGCCCGGGGCGCTGCGTTCTGCACTCAAGATCCGCACACGCAAGGCGGTGCCGCTGCAGCGCGACACGGTGCGCCGCGGCCTGCATGCCAAGGCCATGGTCATCGATGGCCGCATCAGCCTGATCGGCTCGCACAACTTCGATCCGCGTTCGGAAGGACTGAACAGCGAGAACGGTGTGATCGTGCGCGATGTGGCGTTCGCGAACGCGCTCAAACGCGCGATCGCCGGCGACATCGCCCCCGACCAGAGCTGGGTGGTCGCGAAGAAGCCCGACCGCGGCGTGCTCACGCCGATCAACCAGGGCATCGAGTTCATCTCCGAGCGCCTGCCGCTATTCGACATCTGGCCGTGGCGCTACGCCACCAGCTACGAACTGCGTCCGGAATGCGCGCCGCTGCCGCCCTCGCACCCGGACTTCCACGTCTGTTACGTCCGTGTCGGCGATTTCCCCGAGGTGGATCTGGCGGCGAAGGGCATCTACACCCGTATCCTCACTGCCTTTGGCGTCGGACTGTCACCGATCCTCTGATGCCAGCTTCCTGCAATTGACGCTGTCTCGGCCGCTGGCTAGTCTGAACCGGTTTCTACGCGAGGGTTTGTCATGGGTCTTTCCATCAACATCGAGCTGTCCGACAACGACCTGGATCATTTCCAGGAAGTCCTGCGCCGCGCGCACCAGACCGCCGGCATCAAGTCGTCGCGCGAGATCACCGACGCCGCCGCGGCGCTGCTCAAGGACGCGCATGCAAGCCACGCCCCGGAGTTCATCACCGAACGCCTGGCCAAGCTCGATGCGCTGATTGGCATGGTCCACGATGTCGGCTGGGGCCTGCCGGAGGAAGACAAGGTGCGCGTGCTCACCGCGCTGACCTACTTCGCCGACCCCAAGGACGTGATCCCGGACAATGTGCCGGTGGTCGGCTATCTCGACGACGCCATCATGATCGAGCTGTGCGTGCGCGAACTGAAGCACGAGGTCGAGGCGTACGAGGACTTCTGCTCGTTCCGCAAGCACGAAGCCGAGGAGCGAGGCATGGATCCGGAAACCATGGACCGTGCCGACTGGATGGAAGAACGCCGCAGCGAACTCCAGGACCGCATGCGCCGCCGCCGCGACCGCGACAGCTTCAATCACGGCGGTCAGGCCGGCGCCAGCCTGTTCCGGTTCCGCTGAACCGCTTCGACGAGGCTCAAGAAAGGGCGGCTTCGGCTGCCCTTTTTTTCATGGCGACGCCGTGCCGGGATGAATGGACAGGGCGAACTTGGAAACGCTACTGTTCAGCACGAAACACAGGTGTAGAGCATGGCGACGCGACGTCTTCCGCGAACTCCAGAATCTCCGCAGTCGATGACCATTGCGGGGTTCAAGTCGATCTCCGATCCACTGCGCGTCGATCTGGGGAAGCTGACGGTGCTGGCTGGCGCCAACAGTGCGGGCAAGAGCAGCCTGATCCAGCCGTTGTTGCTGCTGAAGCAATCGTTGGACGCTCCGTTCGATCCACGGACGCTTCGGCTCGATGGCCCGAGCGTGTATTTCTCGCGCGGCAGTCAGATCTTCTCGACCGGGATTCCCCGAAAGTTCTCGGTTGCCTTGAACTATTCGAATCGGTCGGAAGAGCTGTCGTTTCTCATGGGCGATGGCGATCAACTGGTGCCGGGTCCAAATCGCCTGACCACTGGAACCCGCGAGATCGTATTCGATGGAACAACGAGTCGAGAGTCGCTGCGGAACTTCGTCGCAGAGCGTTTCCGGGGCTTGCCGCAGCAGTTCAGTGACATCGACATCTGGCGATGGCGCTGCGGCTGGACAGTGGGAGTGAATGCAAGCGAGTACGAACCTGGGCAACAAGAATCGTTGCCTCGGCGACTGCCGCTGGCGTCGTGCGAAGGGTCATTCACTCGATTCCTTGAACGCTTGATTCACGTCCCCGGACTGCGGGGCCGACCCAGCCGAAACTACCCGTTGACGGCTGTCGGTCCCGGTTATGCCGGTCCGTTCGACAGCTATGTGGCCAGCGTGGTCAAGTCTTGGCAAGACCTCAAGGACGAAAGGCTGTCTGAGTTGGGAAAGCAGTTGGGCAGCATGGGCTTGAGCTGGAAGATTCGAGCCGAGCGCATTGATGACGTGCAAGTCGAGTTGAAGGTTGGCCGGCTCCCGCACGCGACGCAAGGCGGCGCCCGCGATCTGGTCAGCATCGCCGATGTCGGCATCGGCGTGTCCCAGGTGCTTCCGGTTCTCGTTGCGCTCCTTGCTGCAGCCCCGGCGGACACCGTGTTCGTGGAACAGCCCGAGATCCATCTGCATCCACGGGCGCAGCGGGCGCTTGCGACACCATTGGTGGATGCTGCACTCAGGGGGGTCAATGTCATCGTCGAAACACACAGTCACTTGTTGTTGACGGAACTGCAGCATCGAGTCGCTCGTGGTGACTTCCGCGATCCATCGGAGGTGAAGTTCCACTGGTTGTCGCGCGACGAGCAATCTGGCCGCTCGCGCATCGATACCGCAGAGCTGACTGGATCTGGAGCATACGGCGAGTGGCCGGTCGACTTCGATGATGTGCTGGCCGAGACGCAGGACGCATACATCGCCGCGGCTCACGCGAGCCTGAAGGCGGCTTCGACTCGCAGATGAGCAAGTGCCGCGGACGATCCTTGCGTTTGGTCGTCGACGCGTCCGTCGCGAGAGCTGCCGGCGATGCGACGGCATCGCCGGATGCGACCTCACGCGCCTGGGCGGCGACGCTCGGTGCGATCCTGCGGATTTGCCATCGCGTCTCGGTCTGCGATGTGCTGGTGGCGGAGTGGGATCGACACTCGGGTTCTTTGTTCCGGCGATGGCGCAAGGCAATGCTCAGCAAGGACAAGGTGATCCACGTGTCCTCCGAGAAGCTGGTCGACGAGGCGCTGCGTGCAGCCATCACCAGCCTGACCGACGCCGGGTCCAGAAAGGCCATCGAGAAGGACATTCATCTGATCGAGTTGGCTTCCTGGGGAGACGGTTGGGTCTTCACCGCGGACGGGAAAATCAGGGCTCACGTCGCCGCTCACGACGCGCTGTCCCGTTGGAAAAAGCACGTGCGATGGGGTGAGCCAGGAGCAGCGAACGTTCCGCCGCGAGGAGATTGATGGACGCCTGGCGATCCACTCGGTGAGTCGTGGCTGTTCCAGCGCTCGCTGGTGGCGGTGACGGAACTCGCGAAGACTTCTGGGTCCTACGCCGGCCCAATTCCGACTGTCAGTCCCGCTTCAGTACCGCCGCCAGATCGACGTAGCCGAGCAGCACCGCGACTTCGTGGGCGCTGCGTGCGAGGGCGTCGCGGCGGCGGGGGTCGGCGCCGGCCTTGAGCAGGCGTTCGGCGATGTCGCGCATGCCGTGCATGGCGGCGGCGTGCAGCACCGAGATGCCGCGGCGGTCCTGCGCGTCGAGGTCGGCGCCATGCTGCAGCAGGCGCTGGATGAGGTCGGCCAATTCGCGGTTCGGCGAACGCGAGCCGGCTTCGGCGCGAACCCCGAGCAGCAGCAGCAGCGGCGTCTGGCCGTCGCGGTTGGGCGCGTCGATCGGCGCGCCGGCATCGAGCAGGCGTTCGATCACGCGCGCCGCCGGTTGTGCCTCTGCGGCGTTGTAGCCGAACTGCGCAGCGGCGTGCAGGGGCGTGTTGCCGAGGTCGTCCTGGGCCAGCGCCGAGGCGCCGCGTACCAGCAACAGCTGCACCAGATGATCGTTGCCGAGCGCGCTGGCGACCATCAGCGCGGTGACGCCGCCCGGCAGCGGCTGATCGATGTCGATGCCGGCGCCAGCGAGCTTGGCGACGATGCGTTCGTGGCCCATGCTGACTGCGGCGCTGAGCGCGGTGGCGCCGGTGCGGGCGGCGAGCGTGGCATCGGCGCCGGCCGCGAGCAGGTCGTCGACCAGGCCTTCAAAGCCGCCGCCGGCAGCGCGTAACAGCGCGCTGCAGCCCTGCACATCGCGGGTGTCGAGCGGTAGACCGAGTTCGCGCAGTTTGGCCACGGCCTCGCGGTCGCCGCTCTGCGCTGCGGCCGGCAGATCGGTATCGAGCAGAGCACGCCGCGGCAGTCGCCAGGCGCCCCAACGCAGCAGTCGCAGCGATTCCTGGCGGCGCATCAGCGTGGCGCGTCCGAGCGGGGTTTCGCCATCGGCAGCGGCGCGTTCTGGATCGGCGCCGGCACGCAGCAGTGCGACCAGCAGCGACTGGCCCTGTTCCGGCTCCAAGCGCAGCGCCAGATGCAGCGGAGTCTGTCCGGCACGGTCGCGCGCATTGGGATCGAAACCGCGTGCCAGCAACAGTTGCGCGCACCCCGGCAACTCGCCGCGCAAGGCGAGGTGCAGAGCGGTCTCGCCGCTGCTGATGCGCGCGAAGCAGTCGGCACCACGCTCGATCAGCGCCTGCGCGAAGGTGTCGATCACGTCGCGCGCTCCAGCTGCGGCATCGACCGCATTGGCCAGCAGCGGTAGCAGCACGCCGGCGCCGGCCGCGGAAGCGCCGCTTTCGAGCAGAAGCCTCATGCAATCGATCGGCAGCGGCTGCAGTCGCGCCGCCAGTTGTAGTGCCTCGTTGTCGTCGAGCGGCGGCGCGAAGGGCTCGAATCCGTGTCGCAGCAAAGACCGCAGCGCCGCGGCATCATCGCGTTCGAGCACGATGCGGAATGCGCGCAGCAGCACTTCGGTCGGCGCCGGCGGTTCCAGCGCGAGCAGGCCATCGGCGACGTGCAGGTGGCCGCTGCGCAGGGCGTCGAGCAGCAACTGCTCGCGCGCCGCGTGCGCCGGCGCCGACTCGGGCGCCGGGGCCTCGATCGAAGCCGGCCGCTCGGCGTCCGGATCGATCATGGCGACCAGGTCCCAGCGACCGGCGGCAGCGGCGATGTCGATGGCACGGCGGCCGTCGCGTGCGGTGACATCGCGATCGATGCCGGTTGCGAGCAACGCCTTGACCGTATCCAGGTTCGCCTGCTTCGAGGCACAGGCCAGATGCAGCGCAGTGCGGCCATGAGCGTCGGTTGCGGATGGGTCCGGCTTGCGGAACAGCAGGCGGGCGAGCACGCGATTGGCGCCGGCACGGGCCGCCTCCATCAGCGGCGTGACGCCGTGCGCGTCGCGGGCATTGACGTCGGCGCCGGCCGCGACCAGCGCATCGACGCAGTCACCGTGGCCGTGCAGCGCGGCCGCATGCAAAGCGCCGCGGCCGAGCTTGTCGATGGCGCCGACATCGGCCTTGGCCTTGAGCAGGCGCTTGATGAGGGCGGCGCGGTCGTCTTGGCCGCTGGCGGCCGCGATCAACGCCGGCAGGCCGCGCGCCGGTTCGCACCTGGCGCCGCGTTCGAGCAGCAGGCGCAGCACCGCCTCGTTGCCGGCGCGCGCGCTGATCGCAAGCGCGCTCATGCCTTCGCGATTGATCTGGTCGGCCGGCGCACCAGCATCGAGCAGCATCGCGCTGATGGTCGGGTCTTCGCTCAAGGCTGCATGATGCAGTGGCGTGTTGCCGTCGGGGTCGGAGCGCTCCGGGCGGGCGCCGTTGGCGATCAGGGTCATCACCGCGTCCGGTCGCCCGTGCAGCGAATCGCGCGTGGCGGCGTGCAGCGCGGTGATGCCGTTGACCGCCAGGTCAGGGTTGGCACCATGCGCGATCAGCGCGCGCAGCAGGCTCAGATCGGACAGGGTCGCGGCGATGCACAGCGCACTGCGCTGGTCGCGGTCGTTGGGGCCGGGGGCGATGTTGGCGTCGGCGCCGGCATCGAGCAGGGCCAGCGCCTGGGCGATCTGACCCGCAGCGGCGGCATTGAGCAGGGCCAGGCCGCGCGTGGCCGGATCGCGGTGTTCGATCTCGACTGTGGCCGGCGCTTGCTCATCCCAGCTTTGATGTGCACCGAGGGACAGCGGCGCGCGCGCCTCGGCTTCCGTCGCTGCCACGGCTTCCTCCTCCGGCACGATCAGCAGCGTCGCGGTGCGCCACAGCAGCAGCAGGTGCACGGCGGGTGCGAGCACGAAGGCATAGGCGATCAGTGTCGGTGCGCGCCATCGCGCAGGCCACTCCGGCACGAAGCCGGAAGCTACCGCAGCGCCCAACACCAGAAGGATCAGCAGCACGGCGACCAGCACGCCGACGCCGAAGTGACGGTCGCCCTGTCGCCCGGTGAGATGCAGCGCGAATGCGGCGCAGCGATCGAGCGCGCGCAGCCGACTGCCGGAAACGTAGGCATCGTCCCAGACCAGCGCCAGCCCGGGCGCCGGCCACCAGCGCAAGGCGGCGCCAACCGTCGCCAAAAATCCTGCCGAGAGCGTCATCGCCAGCAGCGGCGTGCGCTCATGCAGTAACGCCTGTAGCGGCCAGCCGATCATCGCCAGTACCAGCGCCGCGTACAGCAGCAGCCAGCCCAGTTGCAGCGGGCCGCGGTGCAACAAAAGGCCGAGGAAATTGTCGTCGAGCTCATAACCAAGCACCCGCGCCGCACCCGCCGCCAGCGCCGGCTGCGCCAGCACCAGCAACGCCGCCGCCGCCCAGGGCGGCAGCGCCAGGCCGCCGAGGAGGAGCACGATTCCGGGAACAAGAAAGCGCAGATCGGCAATCACCGGGGACTCACGCTCGGCAGCTCAGACCGCCGCAGTATCGCGCCGCTGGCGCAGGCCAATGCCAGGCACCTGCCCCCCCCCCCCCCCCCCCCCCCCCCCCCCCCCCGCCTCCCCCGCCCCCCCCCCCCCGCCGCCTTGGCCAGTCAACAAGCCGAAACGGACCAGAGCTGCACGGCAAAGCCCGAGCAAGTCGGTCGAACTCACAGCCGGTGGCGGATCATTTGCGTGCCCCCCCCCGCCCCCCCCTGGGCGGGGGGCGGGCCTCGCCCCCGCCGGCCTGGGCGGCATGCCCCGATCAAGCGACCCAACTTGTTGAACTTGATGGGAGTGCCGGGCGGAACGAATGCGTAGGACTCGGGAAATGTCTGAAGCATTGCCGCTTCCCGGAGTGATATTGCGCGGTCCTGCTCAGGGTGTCCGAACCTTCCATTGCCGTATCCGAAACACTGCGTGGTCATCGTTGGTGCCGGCAGGTCCCACTCCATGCGCCCGTAGACGCTCGGATAGGTGGCGCCTGTGCTTCTGCGGTGGCACGACGCTTGCAGACTCTTGTGCCAATCTCTCCACGTACCGCCAGGGCGGGACGCGCGAATCCTCGAATGATTTAGAGGACTCAGAGAACACGCTGCATGCAACTCGTCATTGGGGTCGCGTTCGCCTGCATTGATTGGAGGCAGCGAACCAATGGTTTCGCGCACGGTTGCACGGTGAGCCTGTGCCTGCACAAGTTCCAGTGCCGTGCTACTGAGCCGTGACGCGAGTAGCACAAGACGCTTTCTCGTCTGAGGAACACCAATTGAAGAGCACTCGACGATTTGCCACCACTTCGTGTATCCGGAGAGGCTCTTAAGGAACTGCCGGAAGACTGGATGGTCGGCGAGTTGAGGCACGTTCTCCATAGTCACGAGATCGGGCTCGATCTTCTTGACCAAGTGACCGAAGGCCGACACTAAGGGCCACTGCGATTCATATTTGCTGTTGCGCCCGCTTTGGCTGTAGGTCGAGAACGGCTGACACGGGGCGCAGCCAGCGAGCAACGTGAAGTCGGCGCCCTCGTAGAAGGGTGCGATGTCTTCCGCCTTGAGCTTTCCAACATCAACGGAGCGGCGTTGTGCCGAATCAATTTCGTTCCGGCGGCGACAGAAATGCCACCACGAACCAGGCCGTGCGTAAGGCCGCCTACGCCGCAGAAGAGATCGACTCCCACGATACGGGGCGGCTTGGGAGAGATAGGGGACTTGCGGCTCATGCGGGACGCTTCTCCGGAAGGAGATACTCAAAGCTCTCGACGTACCTCGCAAAGCAGTCTACGACCTCTTTGAGGTAGTTCACGGTACTGTCCTTCAAATTGACGAGCCGCGCGACGGTGACGTCTTCGGCGCACTGCGCGAATGAGATGGACCCGTGTGCGAGACGGTTCCTGAACTGCTTCACCAAGGCCAACGGTCCCAAGGTCGCCCGGGGGCCCCGGGCGCGGCGGGGGCGACGCCGGGACCAATTGGAAGCCCAATCGCCTGCTGAAAGCCTCGATCTCGGAGTCGTCCCAATTGCCGCCACCACCTTTTTCAATATCGAAGGCGCTGATCGGCAATGACGCCACCAAGTGGTCGCACAGGCGCAATGCGCTCTCCAGCCTGTGCTCTGGGGTCAGATCTGTATGCGTGCGGGCAGTAACGCGAACCCACTCGCGCCTCAATGAGTCGCTGAGGTCGCTGGGCTTCCACCGAGCATCGTGCTTGGCCGCTTCCGCGACAGCTTCGATGCATCGGGACATGGTTGCTTCGATAAGGTTGTACAGCTGCAAATACACGCTCGAATAAAGGATGCGCTGTTGTTGGCTGCTGATTGGGTGCTCCGCGCCTTCGATCCGTGGTGGTCCCTGCTGGGCTTGGGTCTCCATGGTCGATAGGAAGTCCAGATACGTCTCGACTTCGGCCAGCCGCTCTTGGAATCCGTTGGTCAGATCACTGCTCATTCACAGACCCAACAGTCGGTTGCGCACAAACCCGGTGCGTTCTCTCAAGCGCGCGATGGCATTAGCACCATCCGACCCGGTAACTTCCGTGAAGTCGTCACTGGTCAGCCACAGTGTTACGTCTGCGACAGACTCGTTGGCGAGATTCGGTCGCTCATCCAAAGCAAGGCGCGATCCGACTGCAATGGCCTCGAATCTGGCTCGGGGTGTGGCCTTGCCCCTGGCGTTCCTGCGGAAGCCATAGGGAAAGGCACGGTCGATGAAGTCAATCGATTCTTGAAAACGCTCACGATATCGAGCAGCCAATGCTGGATCATCGGCGACTTCGGCATTCATGTTCTTGACGTAGTTAAAGATGAACTCCGATGGGCGATCCTTGTACCCGTCCAGTCCATCGCTGTAGGCGAAGAATCGGGCCACGAGCTCTTCATGTTCGCGTTCGTCCAGATCCTTCTTGGATACGGGAGCGAGTGTGACAAACTTGGGAAGGACCGAAAGTTCGATGATCAAGTCCATGAACGGACCAGCAAGCGCGCCTCTGCGAACCTCCGCCATGTTGGCGATCTTGCTGCCCGTATTGATTCGCTCGAACATATCGAAGCGAGCCTGTTCGTCGGCGTGTTCGTTCAGGACGATGCCGCGTATCGAGCGATTGTTGATCTTCCTCTGGCGGGACTCGGGAAGGTCGGAGAACTTGAAGCCGGACATCGCGGTGAGGCTTTGCAATTCTCCCAAGCGGAGGTCACCAAGCACGAACTCTTCAATGGAGCGCAGTCGCTGCGAGCCATCGACGATCTCCAGTTTCCCATTGAGCATTTCCCAGAAGAAAAGAAACGGAATGGGCAGGCCCAGCACAAGGGACTCGATGAAGCGCGACTTGCGCTCGTGCTCCCACGTGTATTCGCGCTGATACGGGGGAACGACGAACTCGCCCTTACTCATCTTGGCGGCCAAGAGTTCGACGGAATATTCCGTCAAATAGAACTCGATCCTCTTGGAAAGCTCGACAATCTGGGCCTCGGCTTGGGTGATCTCCTCCTCAGACTTGAGGAGGGCCAGTTCTTTTTGCTTTTTCATGTCTTGTCGTCCGAGTTCCGCTTGATGCGCCGTGACGAAGAGCCATTGGAAGGGGATATGTGACTCGTCATCCCCAACTCGACCAGTCTCCTCACGGCTTCCGGTCTCGTGGGCAGATCGGCTTGGTCCTTGCGCCAGCCATCTACGGCTTCGAGCAGCGTCGCTTGGAAGCGGGTTCCGACTAAGGTTCCCGTCGTTGTGGCACGTGGTCTCGGCTTTGCGCTCATGGAAGTCTGATCACCATGGATGTTTTCATGTTATCACGGCATCTCGGGAATACTCCCTGGGGATGCGCACATCCTGGCGCGCCGCCGTCGAGGTCTGAGGGTTGAATCGAGGCCAGACCAACCTGGTCCCGATTTTGGTGTGTCCGCTTATGGCCGAAAGCGGACATCGCTCGAACGTCGATCAACGATGGCCTGATCGGACGAACGGATCGACCGCTGCGACACCAAATGCTCGATGGGGTCGCGGCGGAGTGCACGACGCATCGGTGCGTGCTTGGCGTGAGCCCGCGTCGGTCGTCTCACCCGGCCAATGCCCGCGCCGCGATTTCGCTGGTGTCGCGGGAGAGGCCGGGCAGGCTGGCGAGGCGTTCGAGTTCGTTGCGCATCATGGTGGCACGGCCGGGTTCGAGGCGGCGCCAGCCGTTGAACACGGCGGCGAGGCGCGCGGCGATCTGCGGGTTGATGGCGTCGAGTTCGGCCAGTTGCGCGCCGATCAGACGATAGCCGCCGCCGCCCGCGTCGTGGAAGCGCACGCGGTTCTGGCGCGCGAAGCTGCCGAGCAGGGCGCGCACCTTGTTCGGATTGCGCAGGCTGAATGCGCCGTGGTCGAGCAAGGCGTGAACGCGTTCCAATGTGCCCGGTTGCGGATTGGTCGCCTGCAGCGTCAGCCACTTGTCGATCAGCAGGGCATCGTCGGCATGCTGGCGATGAAAAGCTTCGGCAAGTGCCTGCGCACCGGGCACGGCGTGGTGCATCAGCGCGGCCAGTGCCGCCAGACGCTCGCCCATCGCGGCGGCCTCGACATACTGGCGCAGCGCAACGGCGGCGTTGGCGACCGCATCGGCGCTCATCAGCAGCTGCAGCGCGCGTTGCCGGAAGCGTCGCGCCGCGGTGGCGGGCGCCGCATAGCCGCCACGCGCGCTCGCGGCAAGAGCCTCGCGACGCGCCAGCAGGGGGCCAGCCAGATGCTGGCCGATGCTCGCGCGCAGCTGTTCGCGGACGGCGTGCAGGCGGGTTGGATCGAGCGCGTCGATGCGCTCGCCGAGGGTGATTTCGTCCGGTGGCTCCAGACACTCGGCGACCAGCGCGGGATCGAGTTGGGTGTCCGCGATCAGCCGCGCCAGGGCCTCCAGCAACACCTGCAGCGAAGCGCTCGGCTCGAGTGCGCCGTCGCGGTAGGCCGCAAGCAGGATGCGTTCGCCGAGCACCTGCGCAGCGTCGAAGCGATTGAATGCGTCGTGCTCGTGGGCGATGCGGAACGCCAGTTCGGCGTCGTCGACCGCGAACTCCAGGCGTACCGGCGCCGAGAAGTCTTGCAGCAGCGACGCCACCGGGCGTGCTGCGATGTCTTCGAACACGAATTCGGCCTGCGCCTCGCGCAACACCAGCACGCGCTGGGTCGCTGTGGCCTGCGCCTCGCCGGACAGACGCAGCGGATGCGGTTGGCCATCGGCTGCGTACAACATCATCCGCACCGGGATCGGCAGCGGTTGCTTGTCGCTCTGGCCCGGGGTCGGCGCCAGGTGCTGGGCGAGGCGCAGGTGCACGCGTCGCGTTGCCGTGTCGTGGCGCAGCTCGGCACGCAACAGCGGCGTGCCGGCCTGCGCGTACCACAGCCCGAGCGCGTCGAGGTCGGCGCCGTTGGCGTCGGCCATCGCGCGCAGGAAATCGTCGCAGGTCACTGCCTGGCCATCGTGCCGCTGGAAATACAGGTCCATGCCGCGACGGAAGCCGTCGCGACCGAGCAGGGTGCGATACAGCCGCACCACTTCCGCGCCCTTGTCGTACACGGTCGCGGTGTAGAAATTGTTGATCTCGCTGTACGCGGCCGGGCGCACCGGATGCGCGAACGGGCCGGCGTCCTCGGGAAACTGCAGCGAGCGCAACTGGCGCACGTCGTCGATGCGCTTGACCGCGGGCGATCCCTGGTCGGCGCTGAACTCCTGGTCGCGATAGACGGTCAGGCCCTCCTTCAGCGACAGCTGGAACCAGTCGCGGCAGGTAATGCGGTTGCCGGTCCAGTTGTGGAAGTACTCGTGCGCGACCACGGCTTCGACGTAGTCCAGATCGGTGTCGGTCGCGGTCTCGGGATCGGCGACGATGGCCTTGGCGTTGAAGATGTTGAGGCCCTTGTTCTCCATCGCGCCCATGTTGAAGTCGTAGGTCGCGACGATGTTGAACACGTCCAGATCATAGGCGCGACCGAACTCCTGCTCGTCCCAGATCATCGCCCGCTTCAGGCTCTGCATCGCGTGCGTGCAACGCCCGATCGCCTGCGCCTCGGCATGGATGCGCAGGCGCACGTCGCGGCCGTCCATGGTGCGGAACTGGTCCTCGACGAACTCCAGTTGCCCGGCGACGAGCGCGAACAGGTAGCTCGGCTTCGGCCACGGGTCGGTCCATTCGGCGAAGTGGCGGCCGTGCGCCAGCCGACCCTGCTCGCCCGGATTGCCGTTCGCGAGCAACAGTGGAAAGCGTGTGCGATCGGCTTCGAGGCGCACGTGGTAGGTCGCCATCACGTCGGGGCGGTCGATGAACCAGGTGATGCGGCGAAAGCCTTCGGCCTCGCACTGCGTGGTCAGGAAATCGCCCGAGCGGTACAGGCCTTCGAGGCGGGTGTTGCGTTCCGGGTGGATCAGCACCTCGCTCTCGAGCACGCAGGGCGAAGGTGCCGCGGTGATTTCGAGGCCGTCCTCGTCGATGCGGTAGTCAGCGCTTCCCAGCAGCCGGCCGTCGAGTCGCAGCGCCACCGTTTCCAGGTCCTCGCCGTGCAACCGCAGCGGCTCGCCGTCGTCGCGCGCCGGGTGGCGTTCGAGGCGGAGGCGCGCGAACACGCGCGTCTCGGCGAAGTCGAGCTCGAAGCGCAGCGCGACGTCGCGCACCGTCCAGGCCGGTGGCCGATAGTCGATCAGTCGGGTTGCCGTTGCAGTCATGCCCAATCCTAGAGAACGCCTTCGCGCTTGATCGCAAGATAGCGCTCGACGAGGGCGGCCGGTAGCGCGTCGCTGTCAACGTCGAGCACACTGGCGCCATGCGCGCGCAGCGCGTCGTGGGCACGCCTGCGGTCATCCAGATAGAGCGCCACGGCACCGGCGAGCAGGGCGCCGTCGAAGTCCGCGGGCAGTGCATCACGTGCGACATCGAGCGCCTTCTCGCGCAGGCTGGCGACGATCACGACATGGCGCCGGCGCAACTGCCGCACGGCGCTCAACAGGTCTTCGACATCCTCGTCGCGAACATTGGTGATCAGCACCACCAGCGAGCGCCGTGGCTGGCGCCGGGTCAGTTCGGTCGCGGCGGCAGGATAGTCGGTCGCAACCGCTTGCGGCTGCAAGTCGTAGACCGCGCCGAGCATGCCGTCGAGCGCGCCGCTGCCGCGCGCCGGCTTGACGAAACGCGACTCGCCACCATGCGCCAGCAGGCCCACGGCGTCGCCCTGGCGCAGTGCGATCCAGGCCAACAGCAGGCTGGCGTTGAGCACATGGTCGAAGTGCGAGAGCGCGTCGTCGCGCGCCAGCATGCGGCGGCCGGTGTCGAGCAGCAGCAGCACCTGCTGGTTGCGTTCCTCGCGGTAGTCGCGCGAGATCAGCTTGCGCGCGCGCTGGCTTGCCTTCCAGTCGATCTGGCGCAGGCTGTCGCCCTCGCGGTATTCGCGCAGCTGGTGGAACTCGGTGCCGTCGCCGCGCCGCCGGCGCAAATGCGCTCCGAGCACCTGGCTGGCCTGGTCGGCACCGAACAGCGCCAGGCGCGTGAGCGGCGCGAAGTCGGGATAGACCTTGACCGTCGCTGCGGCTGCGACCGTGCGCCGCTGCGTCCACAGGCGCAGCGGCGAGTGCAGGCGCAGCTGCACCGCCGCGAACGCATAGCTGCCGCGTTCGTGCGCGGTGAGGCTGTAGTCGAAGCGGGTACTGGCGCGTGCCGCAAGATCGAGACGGCGCGGCAGGCCGGCGACCACGAAAGCGGGCGGATGGCCGTCGTGCACGTCGACGCGCAGCGCCTGCGCATCCGCCGGATGCAGCACCAGGCCTACCTCGCGGCGCACGCCGAGCGGCAGCACGGGCGCGCATTCGCGCTGCACGCGCGGGGTCGGCAGGCGCAACAGGCGCAGTGCATCGAACAGTGCCAGTGCCGCCAGCACTGCGGCGCCGATGGCGAGCGCACGCTGCGGCGCGAAACCCAACGCCACCACCGTGCCGAGCACGGCCAGCAGCAACACGCCGGCGATCAGCGCCGGTGCCGGTTTCATCGGCGCGGCGCCTCGACCTTGGCCAGCAGCGCATCCAGCACCTGGTCGACGCGGCGGCCTTCGATCTGCATCTCCGGCGCCAGCGCGATGCGGTGGCGCAACGCCGGCCGCGCGATGCGCACGATGTCGTCCGGGGTGACGAAGTCGCGGCCGTCGAGCACCGCCTGTGCCCGGCCCGCACGCACCAGCGCCAGGCTGCCGCGCGGGCCCGCGCCCATGGCAATGCCCGGCCAGTTGCGCGTCGCACGCACGATGCGCACGGCGTAGTCGAGGACCACCGGGTCGAGCGCGATCGCGGCGGTGCCGGCCTGCATCGCGACGATCTCGGCGGGGCCCACCACAGCGCGGACGCCGGCCAGGTCGAACTGGATGGCGCTGCCGCTGCTGATCGCGGTGACCATGCGCAACTCGTCGTCGAGCGCCGGATAGTCGATCAGGATCTTGAGCAGGAAGCGGTCGAGCTGCGCTTCGGGCAGCGGGTAGGTGCCTTCCTGTTCGACCGGGTTCTGGGTGGCGACCGTGAGGAACGGCGGCTCGAGCGCGAAGCTGCGCGACTCGATCGTGACCTGGCTTTCCTGCATCGCTTCGAGCAGGGCCGACTGCGTCTTCGCCGGCGCGCGATTGATCTCGTCGGCGAGCAGCAGATTGGCGAACACCGGGCCGCGGCGGATCTTGAAGCTCTCGCTCTTGGGGTCGTAGAAGGCGTGGCCACTGACATCGCTCGGCATCAGGTCGGGGGTGAACTGCACACGCGAAAAACTCCCCGCCATTGCTGCCGCCAGTGCGCGCACCAGCAGGGTCTTGCCGAGGCCGGGCACGCCCTCGAGCAGCACGTGGCCACCGGCGAGCAGGGCCACCAGCAGGCGGCGTTCCAGTTGCAGCAGGGTGGAGAGGGTGGTGTGGAAGGTCGCGGCATGGCCGAGGCCAACCGGATTCAGGGCCTGGGCGATGGCGGCTGCAGCGAGCCCGGTGCGTGCCGCGAGCGCGGCGTCGCGCTCAGGCCCGCCGAGCGCTGCGATTTCCGGCTCGCGTTGTTCGATGCGCCGCTGCACGCGTGCGAGCAAGGCACGATGCATGGCCAACGGCTGGCCGCGACGGAACAGGAACTCGCCGCTGGCGCGTACGTGTTCAAGCAGCGCTCGGCGCGGCGTGGCGCGCTCCGGCAGGATCGGACCGAAGCGCTCGCTCGACCGCCACAGCCACAGCAGCAGCGCGACCAGCGCCGGCAGCAGGGCGGGCCAGCCTCGACGCAGCAGCAGCACGTGGAACGGCTCGGCGTCACCGCCGCGGAACAGATGAATGCGCTTGCGCTCGAGCAGTGGCGCCAGCAGCGCGGCGCCGAGTTCGAGCGCTTCCGCGTCGTCGAGCGCGCTGTTGTGCAGCATGTCCAGGTCGCTGACCACGAAGACGCGGCCCTGCTCGTGCGCAACCTCGCCGAACCAGTAGCCGTAGTCCTTGTCGTGATAACTGGCGAGGCGCGTGTAGCGCACCTCGACGTCGCCGCCGATGCGCGTGCCGCCGCACATTTCGTGCTTGCTCCCGGCGCCGAGCGCGATCTCGAAGCAATGCGTGTCGGGTTCCAGCGGCTCGATGTCGAGCTGGTCGAGCAGGGTACCGGCGCGGCCCTCGGCGCTCTCCGGCATGCGCATCAGCAGCAGCGCGCCGCGCGCCACGAAATCGAGCAAGGCCTCGACCTCGGCGTCGCGCAGGCTGCGTGGGTCGAGGTCAAGCAGCACCGCGCTGGCCGCGGCGTCGCTGAAGTCGGTCGTGTTGAAGCGGCGCCAGTTGAACACGACATGACCGCGCGTGCGCAGCGTGCGCTCCAGCGCCAGCAAACGGTTGTGGCGCGCCTCCGGCCCCGGTGGCGCGCGGAACTCGAACGGCACCTGATGGAAGTTGGCGAAGAACCAGTAGCTGCCCGCCGCGATCAGCGCGGCCGCAAGCGCACCGGCCAAGAGCAGCAGCAAGGTGCGGCGCGAGCGCGTCATGGTGCCGCCAGCCCGGCATCGGCGTAACGCGCCAGCAAGGCCTCGAAGCGTGCCGCATCCGGCAGGTCGGCGGCATAGGCGGCACGCTGCCACTGGCGCACGATCTCGACAATGGCGCTGGCGCAGCGCTGGTCGTCGATGTCGCGGGCGAGGCGCAGTACCTCGGACTCGGTCGCGCCCGGTAGCAGCGCCCTGCCGACCCGCTGCGGCGTCGCCGCGCAGGCGCCGCGATAGAGCAGGGCCATCGCCTCGCGCATGGCGCCGCGCGCGAACAGCGCACGCGCTGCGGCGGGCAGGTCCGACGGTAGCGGCTCGGGTTCATGGTCGGCTTCAACTTCGGCGGCGGTGATGCGGCGCTGTGTGCGCAGGCGCTCGAGCAAGGGCAGGCGCCAGGTCGAGGCATGCACGATCACGACCACGATCAGCAGCGCCAGCAAGATCCACAAGCCGAACTCGGCGAAGAACCCGAAGGCGCGGCTCAGCCACTTGAGCCAGGCCCCATCGCCTGATTCCGGCCGGTCCGTGTCCTTCACGATCCGCTCCCAGCGGCTCAGCGTCTGCTTGGCGCCGAACTCGGGGGCATCCAGCGTCTGCTGGATGTCGCGGGCGAGTTTGGGGTCGGAGGGTTCCGGCCCGAACACGTCGCGGAGCGCGCGCGACTCGATGACCTCGGCCAACCATTCGGCGTCGTCCGCGTCGTCGTCTTCCGCCTCGTCTTCTTCCGTTTCGGCCTCGGCTTCCACTGCGGTGCGGTCCGCGCCCGTACTCGCCATTGCTGGCGTCGGCAGCGTCGCCAGCGGCAGCACAAGCAGCAGCGCCAGCGTCAGCGCGCCCAGGCGCTGGGCGATGCGGCGGAACGCGAGCTCGATATCCCAGGCCTCGAGCTGGGTGCGCCGGTTGAGATAGAGCGCGAAGCCGGCGCCGACGAACAGTGGCTCGACCACGCCCATCGCCAGGAACGCGACGAAGTTGGTCAGCAGATGTGCCCAGCGCGGCGGATCCTCGAGCAGCACCTCGAACATCACCTGCGCCGACTCGTCGAGGAAATCGAAAGGCACGAACATCAACGCCAGCGCGAACACCGACAGCGTGATCGCCACCTCGATGTGCAGCATCACCAGGCACAGCCCGATCGCCACCGGGCTGGTCGAGGCGCGCCCGAGCAGCGCCGCGCGCTGGTTGCGCTCACGCCCGCGCAGGCCTTCGAGCAGCGCCACCGGCAGGCTCAGGCCGCGCGTCAGGTCAATGCGTCGCCACAGCAGCCAGGGCAGCAGCGCGCGCAAGCGAAACTGCTGGCGCAAGGTCGCGCGCGCCGACGGTGGTGCGGTGAACACCGCGTGCGAAAGGATGTGCAGCACCAGCTGGTCGAACCAGGGCTTCAGCCACCACAGTGCCAGCGCCGCCAGCCATACCGGGCCGAGCCACCAGGCCAGCGCGTTGAGCAGCGCGAACAGCGGCAGCCCGAACAGGAACCAGCTGCGCGCGATCACGCCGGCGTGGCGGCGCACGAGCGCGAAGCCGAGGTCCGCCGCCTCCCACGAGGTGCGCGGCCGCAGCGCGATGTGGATGCCCTCAAGCCGCATGCACGCGCCCGCGTCCGCCGAACCCGAGCCAGGCCAGCACGACGGTCCAGATCAATGCGCCGCTGCCGAACTTGAGCCAGTCCGGAAAGCTCGCGATTGACGACCAGAACGCCTCGATGAAGGCAGCACCGAGCAGCATCACGAACACGCCGAGGATCAGCCGCGCACCGACGCGTCCGGCGGCGAGCAGGGACGCCACCCGGCTCAGTTGGCCGGGGGCGACCAGCGCGAAGCCAAGGCGCATGCCGGCGCCGCCGGAAATGACGATGGCCAGCAACTCCGGTGCCGAGTGTCCGACCACGAAGCGCCAGAACGGGCCGCCATAGCCGATGCCGGTCAGATGTCCGGCGACGCTGCCGATCATCACGCCATTGCTGACCAGCACGAAAATCGAACCGATGCCGACCAGCAGCCCGCTGGCGAAACTGCGGAAGCCGATGCTGATGTTGTTGAGAATGTAGTGGCCGAACATCATCAGGTCGGTGCCGCTGTCGCGGCCGATGCGGTCCACGCGGCCCGGGTCGTACATGTGCTCGATGTTGGCGAGGTCCTCGATCTCGAAGATGCCGTGCACGAGATCAGGATCGAGCTGCACCGCCACCAGCATTGCCAGCAGCGGCACGAAGAACAGCAGCGCCGAAGCCAGCATCCAGCCCCAGTGGGCGCGCACCTCGGTCGGGAATCCGGAGGCGATGAACGCGATTGCACGCCACCAGCGTGGGTTCGGCGGACGGTAGAAGATGGTGTGCGTGCGCTCCACCAGTTGCCCGAGGCGCTCGATCAACATCGGGCTGTAACCGCGCCGGCGCGCCAGTGCCAGATGCTGGCAGACGCGGCGATAGCGTCCTGGCAGTTCGGCGTCGGCGCAGGCTGCAACCGCCGGCCGCGGCGTATTCGCCGGTGACTTGCGGGTGCCGTCCAGCCACGTGGCCAGTTGCTGCCACTCGCGCTCGTATCGGCTGGCGAACTGGTCCTGGCGCATCAGCGACCAATGATGTAGTTGGCGAAACCGAGCAGGCGCTGCACCGCGTTTGCACCTTGCGTCTGGGTGATCTGTGGCAGCAGCGATGCGAGTTCGATGCGGCGTGCCTCGGTCAGCTGCGCGCTGCGCTCGGCATAGGCGACCACCACCGCATGCTCGTCGGCGGGCAGCGCCAGCATCGGCACGAACGCGGGTACCGCCGGAATGGCAAGATCATGCTTCAGGCGCTCGGCATGCACGACCAGGGTGCCGGCGACCAGGTCACCGAGGCGCCGCGCGTGCGGGTCGATCACGCAGCTGAAGAACCCGAACGCATAGCCGATCGGCAGCGCATCGACGGTGCGCATCAGATTGCGAATCAGCGACGCAGTGAAACCGACCGGCGTGCCGTTGCCGTGCACCACGCGCAGACCGATCACGCGCTTGCCCGGCGTCTGTCCGTCCATGAACAGCTCGAACGCGACCGGGTACACCCACATCAGCACGAACAGCAGGATCAGCAGCAGGCCCTGTCCGCTCTCGCCGAGCATGGAGATCGGGATCGAGGCCGTCGTGAACACGCCGAAACGGATCCCGGCGTCGAGCAGCCACGCCAATGCCCGCGGCGCCGCCCCGGCAGCGCGCAGGCGCAGGGCGATTCCTTCCGGGGTCTCGTGCAGGGCTTCGGTATCGAGCATCAGGCGGGTTCGCTGCGCGTGCGGCGGTCTGCGGGCATCGCGGCACTTTATCAGCAGCCCGCGCTGCTCCGATAAGATCGTGGGAACCGAATCCGGGAATTGCGCATGTCCGAGACCTTGCCGAGCATCGCCGACGTCGAACTGGCACGCCATCGCATCTCGGCGCATGCGCGGTTGACGCCGGTGTTGCGCGACGAGGCGCTGGACGAGGAGATCGGCGCGCGCGTGCACTTCAAGTGCGAGAACCTGCAGCGTGTCGGTGCATTCAAGTTCCGCGGCGCCTGCAATGCCGTGTTCGCGCTCGACGACGCGGCCGCGGCGCGCGGCGTGGTCACGCATTCCTCCGGCAATCACGGCGCCGCGCTGGCGCTGGCGGCGGCGTTGCGCGGCATTCCGGCGCACATCGTGGTGCCGGCGAACGCCAACGCGCTCAAGTTGCGCAACATCGTCGAGGCCGGCGGCGTCGTGCACACCTGCGCGCCCACGCTCGCCGCACGCGAGGCCATGTGCAGCGCGATCGAACGCGAGCACGGCGCGCGCCTGGTGCACCCCTACGACGATCCGCTGGTGATCGCCGGCCAGGGCACGGCGGCGCTGGAACTGCTCGACCAGGTCAACGGCCTCGATGCTTTCATCGCCCCGGTCGGCGGCGGTGGCCTCATGTCCGGCTGCGCCACCGCACTGCGCGCGCGTTCGCCGCATACCGTGCTGGTCGGTGCCGAACCCAGCGGTGCCGACGACGCGCAACGCTCGCTCGCCGCCGGGCGCGTGGTTCCGGTCGAGCGTCCGGACTCGATCTGCGATGGCTTGCTCGCGACCCTCGGCGAGGTCAACCGCCGCATCCTGCTCGCGCATCAGGTCGAGGTGCTGACGGTGGACGACGCTGCCGTGCGCGCAGCGATGCGGCGCCTGTGGGAACGCCTGAAGCTGATCGTCGAGCCGAGTTCCGCGATCACCTACGCCGTGCTGCGCGCGCACCGCGCACGCTTCCGCGGCCAACGCGTCGGCCTGCTGCTCAGCGGCGGCAATGTCGATCTGGATGCGTTGGCGCTCGTCGCCCCTTGAGTCCCCGCTTTGTGGGTCCGGATTTTGTGGGTCCGGCTTCAGCCGGACGCTCTCCCAGCTTTGTGGGTCCGGCTTTAGCCGGACGCTCTCGCAAAGCGTCCGGCTGAAGCCGGACCCACAAAAGCCGAACCCACCACGCGCCTACAGCTGCCCGATCGCTTCCAGCGAGGCGATGCGGCGCTGTTCGGCGGCGTCGAAGCTGCGCGCGCGCAGCGCGGTGATGGCGCGGTCGCGGGCGGCGGCGTCGAGGCGGGTGTCGGCGCGCAGGGCGTTGCGCGCCTGCACGTAGGCGGCGACGCGCGCATCCCAGGCGGCCTGCTCGGCATCGGCAGCGGCCAGTCGTTGCGCCGCCTCGCGGCCAAACAGGGCTTCACGTTCGGCCTGGCGCTGGGCGGGGTCGAGACGCAGCGCGTCGAACTGGCGGTTCTGCTCATCGACCAGCACCGCGGTGTTCGCTTCCTGCATCTGCGCACGTTGTTCGGGGGCGAGGCGCGCATCGAGTTCCTGCAGTCGCTGATCGCGCTCGATCTCGTCGAGAGAATGGTCGGCGAGCGCGTCGCGGCGATCGAGGACGTATTCGGTGTAGCGCTCTTCGTCGCCGAAGAAGGCCTCGGCCATGGCCGGATCGAGCAGCCGATGACGGAGATCGCGCACGCGCTCCAGGCGTTCGCGCAGGGCTTCGTCGGGCGGCGCATGCATCGTCGATAGCGCCTGCTGGTAGTCGACGTAGCGATCGAACAGTGCCGCGACCTGGTTGCCGATGGCGTCGCCGTGGCGGTCGCGCACATGGGCCAGCAGCAGCGCGCGAATGGCCGCGACATCGCGTTCGCCGAGCGCGCTCAAAAAGTAGTCGAACAGTCGCCGCAGCTCGATGCTCGGCTGCACCTGGCCGAGCGCGTCGAGCGTCACCGCACCGTCGGGTTCGCTGTCGCGCAGCGAGGCGGGCCACTCCGCGGTCGTCGCCGCTTTGCTCGCGGTGCTGGTTGCGGGCAGGGGTGCGGTCGCGGTGACGAAGGCTGCGCCACGCGGTTCGGCCGTTGCGCCGGCCACGGCATCGCGCGCGGTCGGTGGATCAACGCGCTGCCAATGCAGCGCCAGGCCGAGAGCGAGCAGCAAGGCCGCCGCGAAAACGAAGCGGCCCGGACGTTGCCGGACCGCTTGGCTCAGCCACCACATCGGGAACGCGCGCTCAGAGCCCGGCGTACTTCAGCCGATTGGCATGGGCGCGGATGACCGACACCGGGTTCGACGCGAACAGCCCGCGCAGGCCGAAGATCTGGTTGACCTCGTCGAGGTGGTTCCAGCCGTAGTTGTCGCGCAGCACCACGCCGAGATGCGAGGAGCATTGCCCGACCAGGCCGTCGTTCTGCTCCCAGCCGAAGAACAGCGCGCCCGCGCCCATCAGCGCGTCGCTGGCGTCGAACACATTGGTCAGCACCGAAGTGCCGCCCCAGGAGTAGTAGCGCACGCCGTTGACGCTGGCCGCGCCTTGGCCGCAACTGCTGGTCGGCATGCCCTGCGGATGGCGTGCATTGAACGTGGCCGAACCGGAGGAGGACAACGAAGCCAGCGCGCCGAGCGCGTACTGCGGATCATCGTCGCCGGAGAGGAACTCGATCAGCACCGAAAGCGCGTCGACGAAGCCCGCCACCAGCGGCCGCAGCGGCGAACCCTCGGGCAGCGTCGTCGCCAGCGCATCGGCGACCTTGCTGCCCTTGTGCGGCGAGCCGACCGAAGTCACCGAAGCGACCAGGTCCGGCCGCACCGACGCGACATAGCGCGCGGTCGGCCCGCCGTGGCTGTGCCCGATCAGGTTGAACTTCTGGTAGCCATAGACCGCGCGCAGGTTGACCAGGTCGCGGATCAGCTGTTCGCCGCGCACCTCGGTGTAGTGCGACGAGGATACGTTCGCGACGAACACGCGGGCACCGCCGGAACGCAGGTCGGACGGCACGCCGTACCAGTAGTCGTAGACGCCGAACAGCGAATCGAAACCGAGCAGGCCGTGTACCAGCACGATCGGATGACGGGTTTGCGTGTAGGTGCTCTGGGCGTTGGCCAACGGCACCACGCCGAGCAGCGCGAAAGCGAGCAAGAGCCGGGACAGCAGTGTGCGGATCATGGTTTTCCCCTCGTGGTGTGCATGGTTCGCCGCCGCACGATCTTGCTTGCCGTGCTGGCGACGGCTCCGACACTAATGCCAACCGCGTCACAAATCAAACGTCTGTTTCAAGCGTGTGTTTTGCGGTGCAGCATGCGTGCTGCCGCACGCGAGGGTGTCAGGACCCGGGATAACGGAAAGGCTCACCCCTTCCGCTTCGCCTGCGCCTTGGTCACGGTGTCCGCGTCGATGCCCCAGTCGCCGTGTTTGTACCAGTCGTCGCCGATCAGTTCGGCCGGATGCAGGGTGCGGCCGGAGCCGTTGCCGCAGGCGAGGGCGTCTGCCGGGCAGTACTTGTCGCAACCCCAGCACACGCGTTCGGGGTGCGCGGGATGCAGCGGGAATTTCTTCGGCTTCGGGCGCATGGCGAGCGGCATGCTAACGCCGCGCCGCGTTTTCGTGGACCGTTTGGCTGGCGAGGTAGCTGTTGCGGTGGATGGCCACCACCTTGCTCAGCGGTTGCTGGTAGCCGCCGGCCAGATTCCACGCCACTGCGATGCCGCGGTCGTGCAGGCACTGGAACACGCGACGGTCGCGTTCGGCGAGCTCGGCGGTGGTCAGGAAACCGCCGAGCGGATCGTCGATGTGAGGGTCGGCGCCGGCCTGGTACAGCACGACCGCACAATCCGCCATGCGCGCGATGTGCTCCGGGATCGCATCGAGGAAGGTGCCGGCCTGCTCCGGATCCAGGTACGTCTGCCCGGCCGTGCAGTGCGTAATCCAGTGCAGGCCAAGCCGATTGATGATGTCGTCGCTGCCATCGCCGTAGTGGTAGTCGTAATCGAGGATGCCGACGCGCAATCCGGGATGTTCGGCACGCAGCGCCAGCGCGGTGACCAGCAGTCCGTTGAAGGTGCAATACGCCGCGGTTTCGCTCCAGCGCGCGTGGTGAAAGCCCGACACCGGCGCCGCCACCGCGGTCCGCGCCGCCAGTGCCAGGCGCGCCGCCGTCAACATCGCTCCGCTGGTGTAGGGCAGCGAGCGGTTCACATCCGCCGAACGGGTACCGAAGCCATTGGCCACGCGCATCGCGAACACGTCTTCGACGAAGCGCCGCGAATGCGCCCGCGCCAGGTCGTCGATCGTCACCGCCACCGGCGCCACCACGCGCATCGCCGGATCCAGTTCGCGCCACGCAGCCATCACCGGCCGCGGCTTTCCCGCGCTCGGCGAAGACCCCTGTGCCGGCGCCACCATCGCATCGCTGTACACCACGATCATCGCCGCTCTCCCTCCCCCGAGACAGCAGCGACCATGCCGCCGCGAACACGATGATCGCGCTAGGCTTGCCGCCCGCCAAGCCCGAGTCGCCCTCATGCTGCATCGCCTGTTCGCCAGTGTTCTGTTCCTCGCCGTGTTGCCTGCAGCCGCGATCGATGTGCAGGCGCCGGCCGCCGCGGTCGACGCCCGGGTGCTGGCCTGGCGACGCGACCTGCACCAGCACCCGGAGCTCGGCAATCGCGAGACGCGCACGTCGAGCCTGGTCGTCGCGCACTTGCGCTCGCTCGGGCTGGAGCCGCAGCGCGGCATCGCCTTTACCGGCGTTACGGCGCTGATCAGGGGCGGCCGGCCTGGGCCGCGCATCGCGCTGCGTGCCGACATGGACGCGCTGCCAGTGACCGAGCGCGTCGATCTCCCCTTTGCATCACGCGCCACCGCCGACTTTCGCGGCCAGCAGGTCGGCGTCATGCACGCCTGCGGTCACGACGCCCACACCGCGATCCTGATGGGCGTGGCCGAGGTGCTGGTCGGCATGCGCGAGCAGCTGGCCGGCGAAGTCCTGTTCGTGTTTCAGCCGGCCGAAGAAGGCCCGCCCGACGGCGAGTTGGGCGGCGCGACCCTGATGCTGGACGAGGGCCTGTTCGCCGGTGGCAAGCCGCAGGCGATGTTCGGGCTGCATGTGTTCAGCACCTTGAACGTGGGCCAGATCGGCGTGCGCCCGGGCCCGTTGATGGCGGCGTCCGACCGCTTCACGATCCGCGTGCGCGGTCGCCAGACGCACGGCTCGCGCCCCTGGGGCGGCGTCGATCCGGTGGTGGTCGCGGCAGAGCTGATCGGCTCGGCGCAGCAGATCGTCAGTCGCGAGATGAACATCTCGCGCTGGCCGGTGGTGGTCACCTTCGGCGCCATCCACGGCGGTGTGCGCTACAACATCATCCCCGACGAGGTGACGCTGGAAGGCACCATCCGCACCTTCGACGAAGCCATGCGCGCCGACGTCTACACCCGCTTGCGCCGCGTCGCCGACCACACCGCCGCCGCACACGGCGCCAGCGTCACGCACGCGATCCCGGTATCCGAAGCCGACCCGCGCGACCTCGGCAACCCGGTCACCATGAACGACCCCGCGCTGACCGCGAAGGTGCTGCCGCTGCTGCAATCCGTGGTCGGTGCTGAAAACGTCGTCGACCCTGGCCTGACCATGGGCGCGGAAGACTTCGCCTACTACGCCCGCGAAGTCCCGGCCACGTTCTTCTTCATCGGCGCCACCCCGCGCGGCACCGACCCGAGCAAGGCCCCAAGCAACCACTCGCCCGAGTTCTTCCTCGACGAAGAAGCCCTGCGCATCGGCACCCGCGCCCTCCTCGCCGTCGCGCTCGGCAACCTCACTGCGCCATGAACCACGCCATGCGCCGGCGCCATTGCTGGCCGGCGCCACACCCCGCGCGCTAGACTGCCCGCCACGCGCCCGTAGCTCAGTTGGATAGAGTACTGCCCTCCGAAGGCAGTGGTCGGGGGTTCGAATCCCTCCGGGCGCGCCAGATTTTCCCTTGTCGCTTGCACTTCCCTGGTCGTCGCCTACCCTGGTGCTGCGTCGGCGTCCGCCGAGAGGGATCAAGCGATGGCACTCAGCGCGGAAGATCGCAACCGCTCCTCGCCCGTCGGATGCACGAGTCGCTGGTGGTATGGCGGCGACCTCGCCGGATTCCTGCGGCAAAGCCCGGAGCACATTCTCGGCGTCGTGGCGGCGTCGTCCGGCGGCAGCATTGATGCCAGCCAACGCGATGCCTGGATCGCGCAGATCCTGCTGCTGAAGACGGCGATGGCCGAGAGTCGCTCCGAGGGTCGTATCTATCTCGAGTACTCGGTGCCGCGCCTCGGCAAGCGGATTGATGTCGTGGTGATTCGCGATGGCATCGTCTTCGTTGTCGAATTCAAGGTCGGTGAGACCGCCTTTCACGCTTCGTCGCTCGACCAGGTCTGGGACTACGCGCTGGATCTGAAACACTTCCACTCGACCAGCCATGCAGCCTGGATGGCGCCATTGCTGGTCGCCACCGAAGCAGCACCGGCATCGTTGGTCGTTCAAGGCACACTCCACGACGACCGTCTGCTGCGACCGCTTTGCGTGGGCCGGCTGCAATTGGCGGAGGCGATGCGCGTGGTCGCGGCCGCGTTGCCCACCGCCGACAGCGATGCCGCGCTGTGGGCGCAAGGACGCTACTCGCCGACGCCGACCATCATCGAGGCGGCGCGCGCACTGTACGCGGGCCACGCGGTGGAGACGATCTCGCGCAGCGACGCGACCGCCATGAATCTGGCGCGGACTTCGCAGCGGATCGACCGGATCATCGCGGACGCGCGAACACGAGGACAGAAGTCCATCTGCTTCGTGACTGGCGTGCCGGGTGCGGGCAAGACGCTGGTCGGCCTGGATGTCGCGAACCGGCACATGGATCCCGGCGACGAACTGTTCAGCGTCTACCTCTCCGGCAACGACCCGCTGGTCAAGGTGCTGCGCGCCGCACTGGCGGGTGATCATGTCGCTCGCGAAGCGGCCCAGGGAAGGCGTATGCGCAAGGGCGACGCCGTGCGTGAAGTCAGCGCATTCATCCAGAACGTGCGCTTGTTCCGCGACGACTGTCTGGCTGATTCCGGGCCGCCACCTGAGCATGTGGCCCTGTTTGACGAAGCCCAACGCGCCTGGAACCTGGAACAGACGCGCTCGTTCATGGCCCGAAAGCGCCGGCGGTCCGACTTCGAGCAGTCGGAGCCGGAATTTCTGATCTCGTGTCTCGACCGCAATTCCGATTGGGCGGTGGTGGTTTGCCTGGTCGGAAGTGGTCAGGAGATCAATACCGGTGAGGGTGGAATCGGAGAATGGCTGCGCGCGTTGGAGCAGCACTTTCGCGACTGGCAGGTGTACGTCTCGCCGCAGCTGCGCGAGCCGCAGTACGGAGTTGTCACCCAGCTCGACGCGCTGCGACATTGCGCCACTGTGCATGACACGGCGGACCTGCATCGCGCGGTCTCGATGCGATCGTTTCGCGCAGAGCGGCTGAGCGAGTTTGTGCGCCTCGTGCTTGAGCTCGATGGCGCAGGGGCGACAAGTCTGTATCGGGAGATCGCGGCGCGCTATCCGCTGGTGCTGACACGCAGTGTCGATCGTGCCCGCGAATGGCTGCGAGCGCAGGCGCGCGGCAGCGAGCGATACGGCCTCGTCGCGTCATCACAGGCGCAGCGGCTGAAACCACTGGCCCTGGATGTGCGCGTGGTCATCGACCCGGTGCACTGGTTCCTCAAGGGCAAGGACGACACCCGCTCCAGCTATTACCTCGAAGATGTCGCGACCGAGTTCCAGGTGCAGGGGCTTGAGCTCGACTGGGCAGCGGTCGTTTGGGATGGCGACCTGCGGCGAGCCGATGGCCACTGGCGGCACCACCGCTTCGTCGGCAACGCATGGCAGCAGATTCGCCAACCGGAACGTCAGCGCTACCAGCTCAACGCCTATCGCGTCTTGCTCACTCGCGCACGCCAAGGAATGGTCGTAGTTGTGCCCGAGGGCGCCACGCAAGATGCGACCCGCTCACCCTC
Source organism: Lysobacterales bacterium (assembly GCA_016703225.1). Lineage (NCBI taxonomy): Bacteria > Pseudomonadati > Pseudomonadota > Gammaproteobacteria > Lysobacterales > Lysobacterales bacterium. Next base: position 1,021,900 of record JADJCM010000001.1, on the reverse strand, counting down.
GTGCTACGACGGCACGTATCGCTATCTCGCGTCGCTCGGGCTGCACAGCCTGGACTGAGACTGCGTGTAGCGAACGCGTAGCCGGAGAGTTACTGGTGCCGACCCGCGCTACTCAAACCCATCCGCAAACAGGTATCCGGGGACGGTCGAGAAGCTGGCGATGCTGCCGCGCGTCAGTCCGCCGGTGAGTTCGAAGGTGCCGACGACGTCGAGCCGATCGGCACTGGCCGCCAGGCCGTCGACGCCGGTGCCGTAGCTGCCCAGGATCCCTGGGTTCCACTGCGGATCGGCTGCGCCGGTGTTGATGCCCGAGAGTTTGGCGATCCTCCTGCGGGACTCGCCACCCACGATACTGAAGTCGCCACCGACGTAGATGTTGCCCTGGCTGTCTGCCGCGAGGGCGAAGACTTCGGCATTTGCCGCCGGATTCCAGGCGGCGTAGGGGGTGCCGGAGCCGGCGGCCACGATACGCGCGAGGTGGTTGCGGGAATACGGCCCGATCTGGGTGAATGCGCCCGCGACATAGATCGAGCCGTCGGCGCCGATCAGGATGTCGCGGACCCCGTGGTCCGGCGTTGGCGCCCAGATCGGATCGGCGGCGCCCGTGGTGCCCGAGAGTCTGGCCAGAAACGGGAGGGGCTGGCCGCCGATGCTGCTGAAGAAGGCGCCCGCATGGACCTCTCCGGTGGGCGCGATCGCGAGTGCCAACACGCGCTCGTCTGCCGAGCCGTTCCAGCCGGCCACCGCCGAGCCGCTGCCTGTGCCCGAAAGCTTGGCGATGTAGGTGCGCGCCAGGCCGCCGATCTGGGAGAAGCCCCCGCCCGCGTAGACGCTGCCGTCCGTGTCGACCGCCAGGGCCAGCACGGCCCCGTTGGGCTGCGGGTCCCAGTCCGGGTCCAGGGTTCCGACGCCGCCGGTCCACGCGTAGCGGGCCAACCGGCTGCGCGCCGCGCCGCCGATCGTGGTGAAGTCACCGCCGATGTAGACCCGACCCGACGCATCCTGCGCCAGCGCATACACGATGCTCCCGTTCGGTGCGGGATCCCAATCCAGATCCAGCGCGCCATCGGGCCGGAATCGCGCCAGGCCGTTGCGGAGCACGCTGCCGACCTTCCAGAAGCGTCCGCCCACCACCAGGCCGCCATCTGCCTGGCGCAACACCGCCATCCCACTCCCCGGTTGGTCGGTCGACGCCGCGAGCACCACATTCGGTGCCGCCGCATCGATGCGAACGAACCCGGCGGCTTCCTGGCCCTCGATGGACCTGAAGGCTCCGCCGATCAATGCGTCGCCATCGGCCGCAAAATTCACCACCATGGGGCTGCTGCCAGTCGTTAGCGGCCGCCAGTTCGGGTCCACGTCGGCAGTGGTGGGCGAGAACCGCGCAATGCCGTTGACGTACATGCTGCCGTTGACGACGACGAAATCGCCGACCGCGTAGATCATCCCGTCCGGCCCGATGGCAACGTCCAGGACGAATCCGCCCGCGCCGGGGGCCCAGGCATCGGCCGCGCCAGTGCCGCTGCCCGACAGCCGGGCGAGGTTGGGTCGGGTCGCGCCGCCGATGGTCGTGAAGTAGCCGCCGACATAGACGCGGCCGGACCCGTCGGTGGCCAGCGCGTCGATCTGCGCGTTGGCAGCGAGTCCCGGGTCCCAGGTCGGATCGGCCAGGCCCGCGCCGGACTCGGACACCTTGGCGAGGTTCACCCGCGCCTGACCGCCGATGTTGCCGAACCCGCCCGCGACCAGCACGCTGCCTGCGGGACCGAGGGCGATCTCGGTCACGACCCCATCGGGCGACGGGTTCCAGATCGGGTCCACCAGGCCCGCGCCAGCGCTGGACAGTCGGGCGATATGCGGCCGGCTCACCGCGCCGATCGTCGAGAAGATGCCGCCGACCAAGACGTTGCCGAAGCCATCGAGGATCACCGCGTTCACGCTGCCGAGCACTTGCGGGTTCCAGACCGGATCCAGCGCGCCGCTGCCGCTGGTGGAGAGCCGGACCAGGAACGTGCGCGTTTGCCCGTTCACTTCGGTGAAGTTGCCGCCCACGTAGACATTGCCGGCGGCATCCGTGGCCAGGGCGCGGACTTCGTTGTTGAGCTGCGGCGCCCAGTCCGGATCGAGCGTTCCGTCCGGCGCGAGCTTGGCCAGATGAGTGCGCGGCACGGAGTTGACCATCGAGAACGAGCCACCGATCACCACGCTGCCGTCGGCGAGCGGCGCCACGGCCCGCACGTGGCCGTTGACGAGCAGCGGCAGATCCGGTTTCGCCAGCGGCGCCTGCGCCAGTCCCGCAACCGCCCACGTGGCGGCCCACGCCCATGCAATGGCCAGAACGAAGATGCGCATGTGCCCCCCCCTGGATGTCTGTTTCGAAGAGATCGCCTGACGGTGCCACGGACAGCGGAAGGATAGAACTTTCAAGGCCAATTGTTGTGTGCCCCGGCGTCGCCCAGGCGGCAGGCGCAGTGGATCCGGATCGCGTCCTCGTGATCCGCACCGCAGGTCAGGCTGCGCGGGGCGCGCCATGGCTTCGAGGTGCGGCGCGAGGGATGGGCCAGCGGCGCGCCGTCTGCCAGCACTACAGCAAGCGCAGGTGCGCGGCGACTTCGCGGGCGGCCTTGGCGCTGCAGCCGGAAGTGTCGGCGAATTCGGGCCAGCGGGCGATGGCGGCGTTGACGGCCTCGCGCATAGTCGCCAGTTCGCGTGGGCGCAGGCCGTGCTGTCGCGCCAGGGTCTCTGCGTGAGCGATCGTCGGCGCGCGCCCCTCGCCAGCCACCGTGGTGCTGTGCTCGCCGCCGGGGCCATGGCTGAACACCACGTCGTAAGCAGGAGAGAGCGCCCACCGGCCGTCCGCATCCATCAAGAAGGCGAAGTTCTTGCCGTGATCGTCGCGATTGTGTGCGGCGATGTTGAACAGCATGCGCCGGAACGCGCGCAGCAGGTCTCCGTGGTTGCGCGTCAGCACCTGGGTGGCGCGGAACAGGTCGGCATAGTCGAGACTCGGCACGCGAAAGTCTGCATGCAGCAGGTTGGCCAGGCTGTGCAGGTGCAGGCGCCGGCCACCGGGCAGACGGTCGAAGCGCTGCACGGCGAAGCAGCGACGCCTGGCGCTGAGCGTGATCAGCCGGGTCGGCGGCAGGTCGATGCCGGCAGCGGTGGCCATCTGCGCGTAGGCGTGCTCGATCGGGCCGGCGTCGGCCAATTCACCGCGCGCGGCAAACTTCACCAGCCAGTGACGGAATCCGTCCGGCAGTTCATCGGCGCCGGAGAGCACCTGATCGCCGCGCAGGCCGACCAGCACCTTCGGGTGCGCGCCCGCGGGCGAGCCGCCGACACGCAGCAGTTGTGGCAGCACTTCGCGCGCTTCGCCCGCAAGCACCTCGCCGGCGTGGCGCAGCAGCAGCCGCAAGTCGAGCGGCTCCGCACCGGCGCCCGCGGCATCAAGCGGCGGGTGATAGGTGAGCGCGCCGAGGCTGCGCGTGCCGAGCCAGGTCAGGCGATCCAGCGCCGACACGCGCTCCGGATCGAGTCCCTGGCGACGGAAGTGCCGATCCATCAACAATCGGCCCCAGCCATCGGGCAGCGAGTCATCGAACACGCCGGGCAGCGCACCGAAGGCGCGGTCGCGATGTTCGATCGCGCCCGGCTGCAGCGGCAGCTTGAACGGCGAGATCTGCAGGCCGCGCGCAACGAATGCGGAGTCGTACTCGAAGTAGAGATGGCGCCCGGTCTCTGCCAGGCGGCCGACGTGCAGCACGTGATCGGCGGCAAACTGCAGCCGCACCTCGATCTGTTTCATCGCCGTCCCCGCAACCGCAATGGTGCCGCGGCCCGCGCCAGTTCATCGAGCGAGCGCAGCGCGGGCGACGCGAACAGTTCGGCCAGTTCGTCGAGCGCGCCGAGCGCGTGCGTCAGGCGCAGGAAATTGCCGAGCGTGGTCTGGCCGTCGCGCTCGAAGCGGCGCACCGTCGGCAGCGACACGCCGGCACGGGCGGCCAGGGTCGCCTGCGTCCAGCAAAGGCGCAAACGCAGGGCGCGCAGACGTGTCGCCAGCTGCGCCTGGATCTGCGCCGGGGTGTGCCAGGACAGCGGCGATGGCGGGCTGGGCATCGCAACGACTTCATGGATCAGGAATGATCCATTATTGTCGAAAACGGGTCATTGTAGTTCGAACATGATCGCTTGCCGGAAGAAGCGTCCCTGGTGGGTTCAGCCCTGGTGGGTTCAGCCCCAGTGGGTTCAGCCCCAGTGGGTTCAGCCCCAGTGGGTTCAGCCCCAGTGGGTTCAGCCCCAGTGGGTTCGGCCCTGGTGGGTTCGGCTTTAGCCGAACGCTCTGCGCTGGCAACCACCCCTACTCGAACCCATCGCCGAAGATCGGATTGGCGTTGTCCTGCGACAGCCGCGCCACGGCGGCGTGCAACCGGCCGAAGTACAGTCCGGTGGCCTTGTTCATCGGCTGCGGCAGCTGGCCGATCACCTGCAGCGTCAGCGTGCTGAGATCGAGGGCCATCTGGCGCATGGCGCTGTCGCCGAGCGCGTCGGCCGAGCGCGCCAGCGAGGCGCCGAGGCTGGCCTTGCCCGAGTCGTAGAGGCAGCGGTCGTCGCAGGGCTGCGGCGCCGGGCCCGGCGCCCAGCCCGCCTCCAGCGGTGGCGTCAGCGTGCCGCCGATGCGCGCGCCGCTGAAGGTGAAACGCAGTTCGTTGGGCCAGACGCCGAACGCGCTGCCGTTGCCGCCGGGCGCGACGCTGGCGGCGGCCAGCAGGGTGCGCGCCCAACCGTCGATCGCTGCCGACGGGTTCACCGGTGGTTGCCCGAGGGCCGCGTCGTTGCTGTCGATGCGCAGTCGTTGCAGCTGGTTGAAGTCGTACACCGAGGCCATCCACAGCTGCGTCGTGTAGTAGCTGCCGGCGCCGCCGATGCTGCTGGTATCGCCGCCGCCGGAGGGCTCGGTGAAGCCGAGCGCCTGGCCGCCGGACTGCAGCAGCGCGAAGTTCTGCGTCAGCGCGCGTGCGCTGTTGCTGCTCCAGTCGGCGAGGAAGCTGGCATCGGCGGTGAGGCCGACCAGGCGGAACATCTGATAGGCCTGCACCGCGACGCGGTCGTTGAGCCCGGCCCAGGGGTCGGCGATCGGCGTGGTGGCGGCGCACACCGGCCCCGGCGGCTCACTGCCGCGCGCCGGACACAGGAACCCGCGACGCGCGCGCGCGCCCTGTAGCAGTCGCTCGACCACGCTGTCGTCGCCGCTCAGCCAGTAGTACTGCACCAGGCTCTCGATGTACTGGTGCGAACCATTGTTGTTGGCGCGATAGCCGCCGTAGCCGGTCGGCACCTGGCCGCAATGGAAGAACGGGTCATCGGGCGCGCAGCGTTGCAGTTGCGTGTGCAGCATGCGCAGGGCGGCGGGCACGGCGATGCTGCGCAGCGCGGACGGATCGCCGTGGCGCCAGGCGTGCACCCAGGCGCTCATGCTGGTGTTGTGATAGTCGGTCCAGCTGGCGCACCAGTAAGGATCGTCCCAGTCCTGCGTCGGGGTCGGGTCGTCGCCGCAATCGATCTCGTCGCTGCCGATCGGATTGCCCCACTCTCGCGGAAACAGGCCATGCGTCTGCAGGCCTTCGAGGCCGCGGTCGCGGCGCAGCGACTGCGAGCGCGCGATCAGGTCGTCGAGCACGCCGTCGTAGCCGGACAGCGCCGGCAGCAGTGGGCCCACCGGAAACTCCTCGGTGGCTTCCGATGCGGCGATCCACTGCGCTGCCGCGAGTACCCAGAGCGGTTGGTCCAGCGCCAGGCGCAGTTCAGCGAGCGCCTGGTCGACTGTGGTCGTCAACGGCCAGGCGCCGAGTCGATACACGGCGTAGCTGCCCTGGCGCGCGCCGAGCCAGACGCCGTCGTCGGCGAGGTCTGCGGCAACCGTGCCGTCCGCCAGCAGACGCAATGCCTGCGGCTCGAAGTCGGCCATCTGTGCCAGCGCGATGCCGACGCGGCCCTCGTTGCCCGACAGCAGCAGCGCACCGGTATCGGCACGCACGCCCTGCTGCACCGGCTGACCCGGAGCCGCGAGCGTGTACTGCTGCGGCAGCAGTCGCTGCGCGCGGCGCAGTTGGCGCAGCTCGGCGCTGGCGCCGGGATTGGCCGCTGCGCTGACCGCAGCTTGCCCCGGCTGCGCCAGCAGCGTGAGGGTGCGGGCGCCACCGAGCGCGGGAGTCAGCGCCACGCGCCAGCGCTGCAGCTCGCGCGCGTTCGGCGTGCCATCGCAGGCCAGGTTGCCGATGCCGCAACGGTCGCCTTCCCAGTCGATCCAGTCGCGCACGCTCACCGCCGCGGAACCGGCGGCGAACTCCAGCCTTCGGCCACCGCTGACCAGCCCGTCACCGAGCGCCGGGTGCGCGAACGTTCCTTCCACGCGCAGCACTGCGCCGAGCGCATCGGCGTGCTCGACGACCACGCTGCGCAGACTGGCGAAGCCGCTGGCGAGTTGGCCGTCGACGGTGGCCGAGGCGATGGCGGAATCGACCAGCAGCGTGCCCGGCGGGGCCTCGATGCGATCCAGCACGCGCGCCGCGCTGGCACCGAGGAAGAAGCGCGCGACGCCGGTGTCGATCTGCCACTGCGCGCCGACCTGGCTCAGCACCAGCGCTTGCGCCGGCGCTGGATTGGCGATGCTGCCGTCGACGCGCAGCCGATAGTGCGCACTGCCGGCGGCCGGCACGTCTGCCAGGAACCGCACCTGCAGCCACTGGATCGGCGCGGCGAGGTCGTCGCGTGCGGCGTGCCAGCGCGCCAGCACACGGAAACCGGCCGGCACCGCGACGCCTTGCGCATCGACCACCGCCAGGCCCTGCAGGTCGTGCACGTCGAGCGCGCGCGGCAACGGCACGCCGCCGATGGCGAGTTCATCATTGCGTGCGGTCGGTGCCGCGTTGCGCAGCTCCAGCACGATCTCGGCGGGTACCGGCGGCGGCCAGTCGGCATGCGCGGTCGAGGCCAGCAGGCTCAGTGCACACAGGCCTGTGCGCAGGGCATTCAGCGAGAAGGTGTTCACGGGGCGGAGTTCCGGTGTCGCCATTGTGGGCAGTGCAGCAGGCTATCGACACATGGCGTGCGCAGTCTGTTCGCAACTGGCGTGCAGGGCATCGAAGCGGCCGACACAGCCCCCCTGGATGCCCTCGGCCAGTTCCAGCTGCTCGGCGAAATCGGGGTTTCCGTCGGCACGGATCAGATACATGCGCTTGCAGCCGTCGACCTTGCGTTGGCGCAGGTCCGCGCAGGCCTGCAGCGCCGCGGCCAGCTGCTCGGCGCCGGCACAGGAATGCTCGACGCCGGTGTTGCCCGGCTCACCGTGCGCGCCGGACTGGTAGGGCCGCACCGGCGCGTGGATGGCGATGCTGCAGTCGCGCCAGGCATCGAGCAACGCGGCGTCGTAGCGGGCGGTGTCGGTCGGGGTGCCTCGGCGCATGGCGATCAGCGCCGGCTTGCCGACCGGTTCGACCACGCACCTGCCCTCGGCGCCGGCGGGCAGCAATTCGCCCCACCAGCTGCCCAGTTCCTGCGCGCGCAGCGCCGGCACCTTCTGGTCGTGCTGGTAGACGCCGAGCACGACGCCGGCCTGGATCGCGGAGAGCAACTGCGAGGCCTCGACGCGCTGCAGCGGCGTGCCCCTGAACAGACGGAACAGCGCGTACTGCGCCTGCACGTCGATGCGCGGGTCGATCACGTCTTTCGCGGTCCACGGCGGCTCGGCAGCGGGCGCCGGCGGCGCGGCGGGTTCCGGCGGAGGCGGAGGCGGAGGCGGTGGCGGTGGCGGTGGCGGTGGCGGTGGCGGTGGCGGATCCACGACGCCGGGCGGGAACGATGGTTCCTCGCCGGCGGCGCCAGGTTTGGGGCCACTGCAGGTGATCGAGCGGAAGCCGTCGCAGAAGGCCTGGTCGCAGACGCGGCCGTCTTCGAGTGTGCGTGTCGGCGTGCTGGCGCCGATGTCGGCATCGACTTCGAATGCGAACGCCTGCGTGTAGTGCTGCAACTCGCAGAAGTAGTCGGCTGCGGGCTGGCCGCAGCCCTGGCTCCAGAGCCGGCAGACATCGACGCGATGGCCTTCGTGCAGCGGTGGCTCGAACACGGCGCGCTCCGGTGCTTCGGCGAACGCGGCGCCGCTGCACAGCAGCAGGACGAACAGACGAACGGGAATCGGGTTCATTTCAGTCTCCGGCCGGGCTCAGCAGGATGTGGTCGATGCCGACGAAGTGCGCGCTCGCCGCCGGATTGCGTCCGTTCACCATCAAGCTCAGCGGGCGCGTGCCGCGTTGCATCGCAAAGGTGCCGAGTTCGACCACGACCGGTGCCTCGACGCCGGCGGCGTAGCCATCAAAGCCCGCGCGTACCGGATGCTGGTCGACCTCGAACGCGAGCGCGCCGTAGTCGGGCGCGCGCGTCAGGGCGATCGCGACGCGCCAGGCGCCGTCCTGCGGCACCTCCATCTGCAGATCGAGCGTGGCGCCGGGTTCGGGGTCGCGCCAGAACAGTTGCGCACCGGCGCTCCAGTGCGGGCCAAAGCCGGACATCGGCTGCGCGAAGGCGCTGCCGCCCGCCACGCGCACCGCGCCACGTTCGAGCAGCGTCTCCGCCTCGATGCGGATCGGCGCCAGTGCGAAGTTCAGGTGACGCAGCTGCAACGTGCCATTGCTGGCGCGGGCTTCGGTCACGCGATGCATCTCGATCGGCGGCGCACGCTCTTCCGCAGCCGCGACCGGCCCGCTCGCGGCCATCGGCCCGTCGAACACCGCATCGGCCTGCTGCAGGCTACGCTCGGCGCGCAGCGGTGGTTCGGTGAGACGACAGTACTTGTCGGCATTCGGATGGAACGCGCTGCGGCAGGCGGAATGCGCCGCGGGATCGGCGCAGTGGATGCGCAGCCCCGGCTTGCCGTTGACGGCATCGTCGATCGTGCAGCCGCGGCCCTTGAGCTTGCCGACGGTGGCGATCAGCCACAGCGCTTCGCCGGCCACCGCCTGCCCGTACATCGGCCGCAGCTCCTCGCAGGCATCGGCCCATACCGTCGGTTGCACGTCGCGTGCGGCGGCATCCTTGAAGCAGGTCTTGGCCACGTCGGCGAACAACGCACCGAATCCGCTCTTGCCGTACTTCTTGGCGTGCTCATCGAGCAGGATGCAGGGCACCTCGCTGACCTCGGGGAAGGGGATGCGCTGGCGCAGGTCGGTTTCGCAGACCATCACGAACAGGTTCTCGCCGGGCGCCGGGCCGCCGCTCTTGGGCTTGCCCCAGGTCGAGATCGCGGCGATGCGCGCGGCCGGCTTGGCCACCGTCGTGAAGTAGCCCTGCACCGCCACCGGCAGCGCCGCGGCGAAGCCCTGGACGTGGCGATCGAACTTGTCGCGCAGGTTGCCGCAGGTCTTGCGCGCGGTGCTGCGGTACTGGTTGTGCGCATCGAAGTAGTCGACGCAGCGGTCGTACACGCGCCCGGGCGCGGTGCGCCATTCTTGGCCGGCATGCGCGCGCGCGGTGCCGTAGTGGTACCAGGGCTGCCAGAACAGCGCGAAGTAGCGGTCGTAGGACATGTGGCTGTCGTCGCCGAACACCAGGTTCTCGAGTGCGTCGCTGCCGGCGACGAGGCCGCCGCCCAGCGTCTTGGCCCATTGCTTGATCTCGGTCAGTGCCTGCGCCAGCGTGCCGCACAGCACTTCGCGCGCCACGCCGGCGGCACCTTCGTTCGGGATCAGCGCGCAGGACTCGCTGCCGAGAAGTTCAAACAGACGCCACCAGTCCGGACCCTTGAGCGCCGCGAGCACGTCGCCGAGCAGGCCCGCCTTCTTGCCGATCACGTGACGGACGATGGCGCAGGCCGCGCCCTTGACCGGACCCTGGAGCGGCAGGATGGCGCAGGCGATGGTCTCCGCCACCACCGTGCCGCCGACCTGCAGCACCTTGGGCCAGTTGCCATCGCGGGCCGCGACGAACACCGTCACCACCTTCTGCACGCGGTCGTCGGCGGGTCCGATCGGCAAGGCGCCGACGCCCTGTTCCTTGGCGGCATCCAGCGCGCAGCGTTCGGCCGCACCGCCTCCGGCCAGGCACTCGATCAGCGGTCGCGCCGGGGCCAGCGTCGGATCGACCGCGGCGATGACATGGTCGAGCAGGTCCTTGGCCTGCACCGGCACGGCGGCCAGTGCGGCCAGCAGGCCGAACGCGGCGAATCGGATCATGGTCGACTCCGGCAGTGAGCGCTGGCGCATCCTAGTCCCGCGCGCGCCCGCCGATGTGCGCCGGGCCGCAATCTGCGAAATTTCGCAGGCACAAATCCGATTCTCCCCGAGGCATCCCGAACGCGGGCACAGCAGACTGCACCTGCACCCAAAGGAGATCGGTCATGCGCCTGGTCCTGATCCGCTTCGCAGTTGCCATCGCCCTCGCGCTCAGCGCGCCGATCTTCGCCATCGCGGCGCAGTAGTCAGGCGCACTCGCAGTTGATGCCGGACTTCTGGCCGGCAAGCTCAGCACGCTAGGCTTGGATCTCGTTGCCGAGCCCTGCCGATGCCCGAAGCCATCGTTGCCACCGCGCCTGATGCGAAGACCGTGCTGGTGCTCGGCGCCGGCGGTTTTCTCGGCGGTTTCATTGTCGCGGCGCTGGGGCGAGCCGGATTCCGCGTGCGCCGCGGCGTGCGCGAGACGCGCGGTGCAGGCGACGCCATCGCCTGCGATCTCGCGCATTGGACCGATCCGGCGCAGTGGTTGCCAGCGCTCGCCGGCATCGACGCGGTGGTCAACGTGGCCGGCATCCTGCGCGAGACCCGCGGCCAGCGTTTCGATGCGATCCATGAACGCGCCCCGCTGGCGCTGGCCCGGGCCTGCGTCGAATGTGGCGTGCGCCGCTTCGTACAGATCTCGGCGCTCGGCGACCCCAGCGACGGCGAGTTTGTCGCGAGCAAGCATCGCTGCGACGCGGCACTGCTGGCGCTGCCGCTGGGGGTGCTGGTGCTGCGGCCTTCGGTCGTCTACTCGGCCAGCGGCGCGTACGGCGGCACCGCGCTGTTGCGCGCCATCGCGGCGACGCCGCTGCTGTTGCCGCTGCCCGCGGGCGGCAGCCAGCGTTTCGCGCCGCTCGCCGCCGAGGACCTGGCGGACCTGGTGGTCGCGGCGATGTCGGGTGGCCAGCGTGGCGTGTACGACGTGGTCGGACCCGAGGCCTTGACGCTGCGCGAATACCTGGCGTGCTGGCGGCGCTGGCTCGGCTTTCCCGAGGCGCGCGTGCTGGCGGTGCCGGCGGTGCTGGTGTCGGCCCTGGTCGCGTGCGGCGATGCCTTCGGACGCGGGCCGCTGACCGGGGTGATCTGGCGCATGTTGCAACGGGGCAATGTCGGCGCGGCGGATGCGCACGCGCGGCTGCTGCGCGATTTCGGCACGGCGCCGCGTGCGCTCGACACCGTGCTGGCGACGCGTCCGGCGCAAGTGCAGGACCGCTGGCAGGCGCGGCTGCATCCGCTCGGGCCACTGCTGCGCGCGATGGTGGTGCTGCTGTTCGCGTTGTCAGCCTGGGCCGGTTTCGCGACCGATGCTGCCGCGATCGAAGGCCTGGCCGCGGGCTCGCCGCTCGCCGCGTTTGAACCGGTGCGGTTGGCGCGCGTTGGCGCAGCGCTCGATGGCCTGCTCGCGCTGGCGTTGCTGATCGCGCCCGGACCGCGCGTGGTGCTGGCGATGCTGGCGCTGGTCGCTGCGTACACGCTCGCCTTCGGCATCGCACTGCCGGCGCTGTGGCTCGACCCGCTCGGCGGCCTGGCCAAGAACCTGGTGCTGTTGCCGGCGCTGGCGGTGCTGGCGGTGCTCTCGGAGCGGCGCTGAAATGGATTACCTGACGATCAAGTGGCTGCACATCCTGGCCTCGACGCTGGTGTTCGGGACCGGGCTTGGCATCGCCTTCTTCTGCTGGATCGCGCATCGCGGCGGCGACCCGCGCGTGATCGCCGCGACCGCACGCACGGTGGTGATTGCCGATGCCTGCTTCACCGCGCCGGCGGTGCTGACGCAACTGCTGACCGGGCTATGGCTGATGCACACGCTCGGACTGCCGTACACGCAGCTGTGGATCGCGCTGGCGCTGGCCCTGTTCGTGCTCATCGGCCTGTGCTGGCTGCCGGTGCTGTGGCTGCAATGGCGCGCGGCTCGCCTCGCTGCCGACGCGCTCGCGAGCGGCACGCCGCTGCCGGCCGAGTACCACCGCGTCATGCGCTGGTGGTTCTGGCTCGGCTGGCCGGCGTTCCTTGCGGTACTCGCGATCTTCTGGCTGATGGTGATGAAGCCGGTGTAGCGGTCGTCGGCGGTCGTCGAGGCACCTATTCGAAGCCGTCGCCGAACAGGGTCGGGCTGTCGATGCCGAAGATCTCGTCGTAGATCGCGAGGCCGCCGTTCTGGCCGGACTGCGGCGGCGTGAAGCTCGACAGCATGGCGCCGCTGGCGATGTCGGCGCGCACCACGCGGTTGCTCACGATGCCGGCGGTCCAGAACGAGGTGCCGTCGGGGTCGAGATTGAGCGCGAACAGGCCACTGTTGTCGTTCTCGCCCAGGCTCTCGCGCGAATACTCGCGCAGGATGTCGCCCTCGCGGTCGAGGCGATACACGCGGTGCCGGCACGCGACCATCACCTCGCCATTGGGGCGACGCCGCAGCGCGAAGCAGGGTGCCTCGAGTCCGCTCGCCAGCACCGGCAACGGGCTGCGCGTGCACAGGTTGTAGCGGCGGATGGCGTCGTCTTCGGAGGTGTAATAGAGCGTGCACTGGTCGGCATCGAGGTCGATCCAGTCGGTGCCGCGCGTGCCGGTCGGAACCACGAAGGTGTCGAGCCAGTTGCCATGGCGGTCGAACTTCTGGATTGGCACCAAAGTGTCGGGCGACGGCGTCGTGATCAGGCCGGCATGGCCGACGTAGACATTGCCGGCCTGGTCGAACACGCAGGACTCGGCATAGATCGCGGAAGGCTTGGGTGCCGCGAAGTTGGCCGCCAGCACCGCGCCGTCATGCCCGAAGCGGATCAGGTCGCTGGCGACCGCGGTATCGAAGCGCGTGGCCGGGATGTCGCCATTCGGCGCGAAGCACATACCGGTGGTACTCAGCGGAGCGCCCGAGTCGAACACCCAGGTGTCGAGCAGGATGCCGTCGGTGGTGAAGCGACGGATGCGCCCGCCACCGGCCATCAGCACGTAGCGCGTGCCGGCGGCGATCTCCTCGCTGGTGATGGTGACGGCGCGGGTCGGGTCGCCGATCACGCCGTTGCCGGCAGCGACGTCGACGAACGCGCCGCGCCGGAAGTTCATCGTGAATTGCTCGTTGGCCTCGAGCACGGTATCGCCATGGATGGTCACCGGCACCGTCAGCTCGGTTTGGCCGGGCGCGAAGTTCAGGAACAGGTACGGGTCGCCGCTGAAGTCGGCGGGCACGGGGCTGCGCACCGCGCTGCCGTCGCTGAAGCCGGTCACGCGCACGGTGACCGGGAACGGTGCCGGTTCGGACAGGCGCACCGGCAGCTGGTGCTCGACATTGCCGCTGTTGCCCTCGAGCACGCTCAAGGTGTCGAGCAACACGCGTGGCGCCGCCAGCACCGATAACATGCCGCCGCCGAAACGCGTCGCGAAATCGCGTGGCACGTTGGCGACGATCTGGCGCACCGCAGCATCGCTGGACGGCTCCACGCTGGTGTAGCCGATCAGCGGAAACTCGGCGCCGAGTGCGGTCGATACCGCCGGCGCGAAGCGCAGGTCGAGCACGAGCGTGTTCGCGCTGGAGCCAAGTTGCAGGCTGCCCACCGTCAGGCGGTCCGAGGTCTGCGGCGTGTTGCCCCCGAGATCGGCCTGCAGGCGGGCGGTGTTCTGCATGTTGGCGCTGCCGGTGATGGCGAGGCTGCCGTAATCCGGGCCGGCGATCTCACCCGGATCGATGCGACCGCGCACGCTGACGTTCGCCTGCCAGCTGCCGCTGCCGGAGAGCAGGCTGCCTTCGAGCAGCGACGTGGAGTAGCTGGCACCGCCGAGCGCGAGCACGCCGTTCTCCAGGCGCAGGTTGGCGTCGTCATCGAGCGTGCTGGCGTCGTCATCGACCAGATCGAAGCGCGCCGAGTTGTCGGTGATCTGCACGGTCGCGTTGCGCACAGTCGTGGTGCCGCCGCGCAGTTCGACGTTGAGTCGCTTGCTGCCATCGATGCCGTCGAGCGCCAGCGTGCCCGGGCCCTGCACCAGGGTGTCGCCACTGAGCTTCACGAAGGCGGCGCCATTGCTGCTGGCATCCGTGCGATTGAGTGCGGCATCGCCCAGCACGCTGAAGCTGCTGCCTTCGATGCTGAGCAATTCGGCGCTGCCTTCCAGGTCGATGCGATCGGCTGCGGCCGGTGCGTCGAGCACCAGGCTGCCGCGGTTCTCGAAAGCTGCGTAGCGGCCGATCGACGCCGCCGCGGTCAGTTGCGCGCTGGCAGCGGCCGCGACCACCAAGCGCATGCCGCCGCCGATGCCGCCGCCGACAATGGTCTCGACGCGGCCGCCGTTCCACTGCAGCGACTGTTCGACGATCAGGGTTGCGAACTGGTTGGCGGCATGCGACAGCCGCGCGCCGCTGTCGAACTGCAGCGTGGCGATGCTGCGTTCGCCCTGCGGCAGCGTGACCACGCCGGCTTCCAGATGCACGTGGTCGTTCGCACCCGGGGTGCCCACCGGGCTGCCGCTGCCGGTGGCGCAGTCGAGCCAGGCCGAGGCGTCGGTCCAGTTGCCGCTGGCCGCGGTCCAGCGGCAGTCGGCGGCGGTCGCGGCGTTGGCGGCCAGGGTCGACATCAGGCTTGCGCAGATCAGGAGCAGACGCATCGCGGTTTCCTCGGTGGCTTCAGACCGGAATGCATGGCGGCGCCGAAAGCGAACGCGGCGGATGTCGATGCGGCCCGCGTTCGCTTTCGGCGCGTTCGTCCATTCATGACGACGAACCCAAGGAGAGCGCCATGCGATCACGTCTGTTGCTGTTGTCGAGCCTGCTGCTGCCAGCCATCGCGGTCGAGGCCGCGACCTCCTGCGTTTCCACCGTTGCCGGTCTGCAGAGCGCGCTGTCGGAGGCGGAAAACAACGGCGAGGACGATCACATCCTGATCGCTACCGGTACCTACGCACCCGGCACAGGCACGTTCGCCTTCGATTACCGAGCCACCGAAAATCGGAGCCTGCGCTTGACGGGCGGCTACGTCTTGGTTGGCGCAAGTTGCCTGCTGCAAGCGCTGGATCCGGCGCTCACCGTGCTCTCCGGCAGTGGCGCGCGCTCGGTGCTGCGCCTGGCCGGCGACCCCGGCACCAGCGGAAACATCCGCGTCGAGGCCCTGACCATCCGCGATGGCCACTCGACCGAAAGCGGCGGCGGCGGAACGCTCGGCGGCGTCGCCGGATTCAACGGTGACGTGGTCATCGACCGCGTGATCGTGCGCAACAACGACGCCGAGTTGTTCGGTGGTGGACTCAGTGTCAGCACCTCGGGCACGGTCAGCATCAGCAACAGTTTTTTCCTCGCCAACCGCGTCGGTATCGGGCATTCGGCGCTCACCCTGACCCTGAACACGCCGGATGCGGCGCCGAATTTCATCGTCGGCAACACCCTGGTCGCGAATGGCTGCCTGCCCGCCAGCAGCTGCAACTTCGCGCTGCGCGCCGGCAGCGCCAGCGACGCCGAAGTGGTGGTCGCGAACAATGCGTTGGCGTTCAATGGCGGCGACGACGACCTGCGCATCGACGGCCCGCTGGGCCTGTTCCTGTACCGCAACAACTTCGTGGGCCTGTCGACCAACGTCGCGCCCGAGGTGAATGTCGGCAACCTGGCGCTGACCAATCCGGACTTCGTCGATCCCTTCGATGACGACTACCGACTGCTGCCCGAATCGCCGCTGCGCAACGCCGGACACACGCCCTTCGTCCTGACCGACCGCGACCTCGACGGCCTGCCTCGGATCAACGGCGCTGACGTCGACATCGGCGCCTACGAAAGTCGTGTCGAACTGTTCAGTGACGGCTTCGACCAAGACGCTGCGCGTGCCAGACCAGCATTCGGCTTGCACGCGCCGCAAGCATCAACTCCACCTTCGCCTTGAGAAACCCATCATGTCGACGCGTGTTCAACGATTGCGCGCCTGCCTGCTTCTGACCTTAGCGACCACCGCAGTCAAGGCCGCAACCACCTGCGTATCCACTGTCGCCGGACTGCACAACGCGCTGGCCGTGGCTCAAAGCAATGGCGAGGACGATCACATCCTCATCGCTACCGGTACCTACGCACCGAGCACGGGATCCACTGCATTCGAGTACCAAGCCACCGAGAACCACAGCCTGCGCCTGTCCGGGGGCTACGAGCTGGCTGGAGGAAACTGTCTGCTGTCCACTCTGGATTCCGCCCTGACCGTGCTCTCGGGTGGCGGCGTCAGGCCGGTATTGCGATTGGACGGTGCCGCCGGCACCCATGGCGACATCATCATCGAAAGGTTGACGATCCGCTCCGGCCGGTCGATTTGGAGTGGCGGTGGCGGATCGATCGGGACGAATGCCGGATACAGCGGCAACTTGATCATCGACCACGTGATCGTGCGCAACAACGACGCGGAGTATTACGGCGGTGGCCTCAGCGTCGGTAGCTCGGGCACGGTGCACATCAGCAACAGCCTGTTTCTGGCCAATCGCGCCGGCTTCGGGCATGTGGCCCTGAGTCTGACCCTGAACACGCCGGACTCGGCGCTCAACTTCGTGGTCGGCAACACCCTGGTCGCGAATGCCTGCCTGCCCGACAGCAACTGCGAGTTCACCTTTCGCGTGGGTGGCGCCGACGACCCCGAGGTCGTGTTCGCGAACAACGCCTTCGCATTCAACACGAGCGGCGACGACCTGCGGATCGACGGCCCACTCGGTCTGTTCCTCTACCACAACAACTTCGTTGGCCTGTCCAGCAACGTCGAGCCCGAGGCGCAGGTCGGCAATCTGGCCCTCACCAATCCCGAATTCGTCGATCCGTTTGCCGGGGACTA
The DNA here is from genome assembly GCA_016703225.1 of Lysobacterales bacterium. Lineage (NCBI taxonomy): Bacteria > Pseudomonadati > Pseudomonadota > Gammaproteobacteria > Lysobacterales > Lysobacterales bacterium. Next base: position 1,004,856 of record JADJCM010000001.1, on the reverse strand, counting down.
TCGGCTGTCGCCAGACTCGCCGCTGCGCGACGCCGGACATACGCCCTTCGTCCTCGGCCGGCGCGACCTCGACGGCCTGCCGCGGGTGAGCGGCAGCGCCGTCGACATCGGCGCCTACGAGAGCCAGGACGAGCTGTTCGGCGATGGCTTCGAATGAACGCGCACACGGCGCAGGTTGGCGGTGCTCGGCTATGCTCGCGGCGGCTTGCAGCGAGGGTGCGGGGCGATGGTCGAATCGACAGCGGCGCAATACACCACGGCCGGTCTGCTGGCGCGCGCGCGCGCCGGCGACGCCTCGGCGCGCGATGCGCTGGTGAGTCGGGTCGAGCCGCTGCTGCGTCGTTTCGCGCAAGGCCGCGTGCCCGAGCTGTTGCGCCACGAGCACGATACCGGCGATCTGGTGCAGCTCACCTGGACGCGCGTGCTGGCGCGGCTCGACGCGATTCAGACGCAGGCGCCGGGCGACTTTTTCGCCTACCTGCGCACAGTGCTGATCAATGCCCTGCGCGAGGCGCTGCGGCGTCGCGAGGGATCGCCGGTGGTCGCGGGCGGTGACGTGGCCGAGGTCGCGGCCGCGGCGCTGCCGGCGCAGCACGTCGATCCGGCCGACTGGATCGCCTACGAGCAGTCGCTGGCGGCGCTGGCGCCCGAGCATCGCGCGCTGGTGCTGATGCGCTTCGAGTTCGGCATGAGTTTCGCCGAGATCGCCGCCGAACTCGGCGAGAGCGCGGACGGCGTGCGCATGAAGCTCAATCGCGCGATCGCGCGCATGGCCGGAGCTGCCGATGACGGCCACGCTTGAGGATCGCGTGCAGGCGCTGGTCGCGCGCCTGGCTGCGGGCGAGGACATCGCTGCCGCGACGCTGCCGCCGGAATTGGTCGAACACCCCGAAGTCGCGCGCCTGCTGCGTCTCGCGCGCGTGTTCGGGCAGCTCGATGCGAATGCCGGCGAAGTGCCGGTGACGCCGCCGACGCCGGAACGGCTCGGGCCCTACCGCCTGCTGCGCCTGATCGGCAGCGGCGGCATGGGCGACGTCTGGCTCGGCGAGCGCGCGGACGGCACCGTGGAGCAGCGTGTCGCGATCAAGCGCGTGCGCGGCAGCATCGCCGCCTTCGCCGAGCGCCTGGCCAGCGAACGCCGCATCCTGGCGCGGCTGTCGCATCCGAACATCGCGCGGTTCATCGACGCCGGGGTCGATGCGCTCGGACAGCCGTGGATGGCGCTCGAACATGTCGACGGCGCCGCGGTGACCGACTGGTGCGCGCGCCACGCGCTGCCGCTGCGCCCGCGCCTGTTGCTGTTCCGCAAGATCTGCGCCGCGGTTGCGCACGCGCACCGGCATCTGGTCGTGCATCGCGACATCAAGCCGGGCAATGTGCTGGTCGACCACGAGGGCGAGCCCAAGCTGCTCGACTTCGGCATCGCCAAGCTGATCGACGGCAGCGGCGGCGGCCCGACCGCGGCGCAGCTGACCATCGCCTACGCCGCGCCCGAGCAGTTGCGGGGTGGCGAGATCTCGACCACGACCGATGTCTACGCGCTCGGGCTGCTGCTGTTCCGTCTGCTTGCCGGCGCGTTGCCCGCCACCCGCGACGGCGCCAATGCCGCTGCGATCCTGGTGCGCATCGACGAGGAGGAACTGCAACTGCCGAGCGAGCGTGCTCGTGCCCGCGCTGCCGAGTTGCCGCATGCACCCGAGGCGCTGCGCGGCGATCTCGATGCGATCGTGTCCAGGGCCCTGCGCGCGCGACCCGAGGACCGCTACGGCTCGGTCATCGAGTTGTCGGACGACATCGGGCGCTACCTCGACGCCTTGCCGGTGCTGGCGCGCACCCCGACCCGGCGCTACCGGCTCGCGCGTTTCGTGCAACGGCACCGTGCCGCGGTCGCGGTGGCGGCGGTGGCCGCGATCGGGCTTGCGCTGCTGGCCGCGACGGCGCTGTGGCAGGCGCGCGTGGCGACCGCGGCGGCCGCGCGCGCCGACCAGGAAGCGACGCGCGCCAATGCCGCCGCCGGGCTCGCCGGCCAGCAGGCGCAGCGCGCCAAACGCGCCTTCGAATTCGTGCTCTCGGTGTTCCTGCAGAGCGACCCGATGCGCCGTGATGCGCGCGGTGTGATCAGCCTCGACGAGGCCTTCGAGGATGCGCTCGCGCGCATCGACCGCGAGTTCAGCGACGAGCCCATGGTCGCCGCCGACCTCAACGACGATTTCGGCGAGATCCTCGCCTCCAAGGGCCGTTTCGACGAGGCGGTGGCGCGCCTGCAGAAGGCGCTTGCGCTCGCCGAACAGGCGCATGGCGCGACCAGCCCGGTGGTTGCGGAGACGCTGCTCAACTTGGCGGTGGTCGAGCAGTACCGCGGCCGCACGCTCGACGGCAAGCCTTACGCGGCACGTGCACTGGCCATCCTGAAACAGCATGCCGACAGCGAGCCGCTCAGTCTCGGCAATGCGCATTTCACCTACGGCGAAGTGCTGAACCAGGAAGGCCGTCGCGCCGAGGCGCTGGTCGAAGCCCAGGCCGGCCTCGCGCTCTATCGCGTGCATCTGCCGGCGGACGACATCCGCCTGCCGATCGCGCTTTACAACATTGCCGCGTCCTTGCAGCACCAACGCCGCTGGATGGATGCGCGTGTGGTGCTCGACGAGGCACTGGCCATTGCCGAGCGCCTGCAGGGCGAACGTTCGGCGGCGTTGCTGCCGGTGCTCGATGTGCAGATCGCAGTCCACGATGCACTCGGCGAACACGCGCGGGCGTTGACGGTGGCCGAACGTGGGCTGGCGATCGCGGCCACGGAATTTCCCGGCAGCCATCCGCGTCATGCCGAGATGCTGGTCGAAGCCGGCGCGCGCCGGGTGCGCAGTGGCGATGCCAGTGGCATGGCCTTGATCGAACGCGGCGTCGCGATGCTCGCCGAACTTGGCAGCCCGAACGAGCTGCACGGCTGGCAGTTGCTGGCCGGAGCCTGGTGGCTGCGCGGCGAGCCCGCAGGCCTGGCCACGGCGACCGAGCGCGGACTCGCGCGTTGCACCGAGCTCGGGCGCATGCACGGCAATGCCTGCCTGCTGCTGCGCGGTTACCGCGCACTCGGCCAGGTGCGGGAAGGCGCGCCCGCAGCCGCGCTGGACACACTGACGCAGGCGCCGGCGCCGACGGATGCCGAGGCCGAACGCAGCGACGGCGTGCAGCTGCTGCGCTGGGCGCGCGCCGAGGCCGAGCTTGCGCTCGGTCGACACGCGGAGGCGCGCGTGGGTATTGCCGGCGTGCTCGCGTATTACGAACACAGCTACAGCCCGCGACATGCCGACGCGCAGCGCCTGCGCGCGCGCCTGGCCGAGATCGACGCGGCCCGCTAAAGTAGCGGTGCCAGCAGCCGTGCCACCGCCGACAGCGTCTCGCGCACGCGGCCGGTTGCGGCAAGACCCGTGGTGGCGCGGGCGCAAGCGTCGTCGAAGAACTGCGCGAGCGTGGCGACGGTCGCCGCATCGTAGGCGACCAGGGTCGATTCGTAATTCAGGAACAGGCTGCGCGCATCGATGTTGGCCGAGCCGAACAGGGCGTAGCGCTGGTCCACCAGCACGAACTTGGCATGCATCATGCCGGGCTCGTAGCGATGCACGCTGGCGCCGGCGCGCTGCGCCTCGCGCTGGTAGCTGCGCGCAACCAGGTCCACCAGCGGGTTGTCGGAACGGCGCGGTACCAGAATGCGCACGTCGATGCCGGAATGCGCCGCGGTCAGCACTGCGTTCAGCACGGTCTCGTCCGGCACAAAGTACGGCGTCGCCAGCCACAGCCGCTGCTGCGCCGCGAAGCAGGCCTTGATCAGTGCCGCCTGCCACAAGTCGTCGGCGTGTTCCGGGCCGGAGGGCAGCACCTGCACCACCGTGTCGCCGGCGGCTGCCGGCACCGGCAGCGGTGCGCCACAGCCGGCGTCGCCGCTGCCGAACTGCCAGTCGCTGCGGCAGATCTCAGCCAGCACCGCTGCCGCCGGGCCGTCCACACGCAGCGACAGGTCGAGCCAGGGGCGATCGCCGCGCCCGAGGTAGACATCGCCGATGTTGCGCCCGCCGGTCCAGGCGCGGGCACCGTCGGCGACCACGATCTTGCGGTGGTTGCGCAGGTTGGCCATGCGCCGCGCCAGCGCATACCAGACCGGCTTGAAGCGCACGATGCGACCGCCGGCGGCGAGGAACGCGCGGCGCGCCGTGCGCAGCTCGCCGAGCGAGCCGATGTCGTCAACCATCAACCGCACCTGTACCCCGCGTCGGGCGGCGGCGGTGAGCGCGGTCATCACCTCGCGGCCGCTGGCGTCGTCGTGGAAGGCGTAGACCAGCACCCACAGCTCGCGCTCGGCCGAGTCGATCACCGCCAGCAGGTCGCTGCGTGCGGCGTCCGGGGTCAGCGCGAAATGCAGCGCATTGCCGAGCGTCGCCGGCGGCACGCCGAACCGCCGCAGCATGCGCTCCAGCGCCGGCGCCGCGGCCGTCGGCATGCAGACCGACTCCGGCAGGTCCGGCGCGCACGGTCGCGGTGCCGGCCGCGGCACCTTGCGGGCGGCGAGCAGCAGGTACAGCAGCAGGCCGAGCACCGGCAGCAACAGCAGCAACGCCACCCAGGCCAGCGTTGCCGCCGGCGCCCGCCGCTCGTGCACCACCTCGAACGCGAGCACCAGCGCCAGCAGCCAGAGCAGCCAGGTCGCGATCGTGGCGAGTTGCAGCAGCAGCGGATCGGTCGGCATCTGGCATCAGCCGTCGGAAGCTTGCGCTAGCGTATCCGCCGCGCCCCTCGGGTTGCGAAATTTCGCAGGCGCGTTTCCGAAACCACCCCGCGCGCGCCGAGTCGCCGTTGCCGATCATCCCGACATGAACCGGGAGACGAGCATGAGCAGCCAGGAATTGTGCGCCACCATGCGCTGGATCGAAGCCGCCCAGGCCGCGTACGTGCGTTGCCTGGAAGCGGCCAACGACCGCGAGGCGGCGGCGCTCGCGATCGTGCTGCGTGCCGCGATCCACGCCAAGACCGAGACGCTGCGCGCGCACATGCGGCAGCGGATCGCGCAGATCGCCTGAGCGCAAGGCACGCCGCTGCCCGCGGAATACCACCGCGTCATGCGCCGGTGGCTCGGGCTCGCCTGGCCGGCGTTCGTGTCGGTGCTCGCCATCTTCTGGCTGATGGTGATGAAGCCGGTGTGAGGGGTCGGCCTGCGTGCTGCGCCGCCTTCTTCAAAGACCGCTGCCGCCGGCCATCTGCGAAATTTCGCAGACCCATTTCCGATTTCGCCTGAGGCGCGCGTGCTGGCCGCGGCGTAGCTTGGGGTCATCGGCAGGGAGAAGGTCATGGACAGTCAGGAGCTTTGCGCAAGCATGCGGTGGCTGGAATCGGCACGCGCCGCGCTGATGCGTTGCGAACAGGCCGCCAACGACGACGAGGCCACGGCGCTGGCGCAAACGCTGCGCGCGGCGATCCACACGCGCACCGAAGCGCTGCGCGCGCACGTTCGGCAACGCATCGATGCGCGCTATCCGGCGGGCCTCGGCTCGGCGATGCCGCAGATGCACTGAGGGCGTGCGCCTGTGCCCAGGTCGCGCAACACGATGTAACCTTCGCCCGCAGCCCTCCTTCGGAGCTTCACCATGATTCGACGCGCGATCGGTTTGCTGTTTGCGGCCACCGGGGCGAGTGCCCTGAGCGCCGGTGCGCCGGGCTTTCCGGGCACCAACACCGGCACCATCCCGGACGGCAATCCGAGCGGGCTGTCGGTGCAGTTCACGGTGTCCGGGCTGTTCCGGCCGGTCGGAAATGTCGGCATCGCGATGGACCTCACGCACAACTGGGCCGGTGACCTGAACGCGACCCTGATCAGCCCCGACGGTCGCGCGCGGCTGCTGGTGTTCGGCCGGCTCGGCGCCAGCCGCTCCTCGAACTTCGGCGACAGTTCCAACTTCGGCGGCAGCTACACCTTCTGGGACTCGGCCACCGTCAACCTGTGGCAGTCTGCCGTCGCGACCGGGGACGCGGCGATCCCGCCCGGCACCTATCGCACCCTGTCCGCGGGTTCGCCCGGTCGCTCCATGCTTGGCGGCTGCCCGACCTCGTTGCGCGGCGTTTTCCAGGGGTTGACGCCGGAACAGGCCAACGGCGTCTGGACCCTGCTGATGGTCGATGCCGCGACCCCGGATGCCGGCAGCATCAATGCCGCAACGCTGTATCTGGACATGGTGCCGGACGGCCTGTTCATCGACGGATTCGAGACCGGGATCTTTCGCACTCCGGAGGCCCCCGATGGCGTGATCACGCCAGTCGATCCGCGCTGTTACAACAAGCCGTTCGCTGATCTGACCGGCGACGGCCTCAGCGACTTCGTGATGGTGCACAACAACGCCGGCAGCGCCGAATGGACGGTGCTGCCGAACAATGGCAATGGCACCGCGGCCGCGGCGCTGCCGGTGTTCACCCTCGGCACGTTCACCAGTTACGTCGATCTATTCGACGTCGACGGCGACCGCATCGCCGACCCTGCGGCGTGGAGTGCCGGCAACTGGATGATCCGGCCGTCTTCGCGTTCCGGCGGCGAGGTCTGGACACGCAGTTTCGGGCAGGCCAGCGACGATCCGAGGAACAGCGGCGATTTCGATGGCGACGCCGTTGACGACCTCACCATTGTGCGGAAGCCGCCATCGGCGCCGCCGGAACTGCACATCTTGAGTTCCTACTATGGCTGGACCTACAACATCGCGCTCGGCGCAGCCGGAACCGCCTACGTGTCCGCCGGCTTCGATCTCAGCGGCGATGCCATGGTTGACGCTTTGGTGCAACGCGGCTCCGGCGGTGCTGGCGACTTCACCATCTACACCGGCTTTGCAAGCGTGTACCAGAACTTCGTGCTCGGCACGCCCAGCGATGTCGTTTGCCCGGGCAATTACAGCGGCGACTTCATTGCCGATACCACAGTGGCCCGCGGTTCGGCTGGAAACATCGCATGGGAGACCCGTGACGGTGGCAGCGGCGTCGTGCAGCCGATCGTGACCTTCGGGCTTTCCGCCTCTGACTTTTCGGTGCTTGGCGACTACGACGGCGATGGCCTCAGCGACTACGCGGTCTGGCGCCCGTCGCCCGGTCCGAGCCAGTTCCTGATGCGCCCAAGCACCAACACCGCCACGTTCTGGGGCGTCACCGCTGGCCTCAATGGCGACTACCCGGTGGCCAATTCCCGCGTGCGTTGATGCGGGCGGGCGAGGCTGTTCCGCGCCGATCCGCGAGAGATTCCGTTCGGTCTGAGTTTGGCGAAGACCGTTTGCGAATACTCGCGAGATTGCAGCGCGTGGCACTCGCCCTTCGACAGGCTCAGGGCTAGCGGGGGCAAGTCCGACGTCAACACAACATTGACCGCACTTCACCTTTAAGTTAACGTCATGCGCCTCAAGATACTGTCCAGTGGAACTTGGAAGGTCCTCGCGGAGGTTGACTCGCATGGCGCCTGCGCGATCGAAGCCGCTCTTGTCCGCTACTCCCAGTCGAAGCAGTATTCGGCGGCGGTCACTGGGCTTCTTGCCTTGTGGGAACGCATTCCGCTGGAAGGTCCGCGGCGGTTGGGAACAGACCTCTATCACCGCGTTGACACCGAACATGACATCTATGAATTCATCAAAGGCAACTTGCGCCTTTACTGCTTCGAGGCGAAGGGCAGACTGGTTGTCTGTTCACACGTGGACAAGAAGTCGACACAGAAGACCAAGGCCCGAGACAAGCAACGGGCGATCGAACTGCGCAAGAGATATCTGAAAGCCGAGGCCGACAAGTTGTTGGAAATTATTGAAGAAAAGGATGAGTGAGCCCGTGGCTACCACCTCGTTGAAGCAAGTGCTAAATGCCGCGCATGAGTCTGGCGCGCTGGACATCGAAGTGGCAAAGCTGGATTTTGCCATCGGCCTGGCACGCTTGCTCGAAGCATCGCAAATGTCTCGCAGTGAACTGGCGAAGGAGCTGCAGGTCAGCTTGCCGATGGTGACCAAGATTCTCCGCGGTGATACGAATCTGACCATTGAAACGATGGTTCGGGCCGTGCGTGCCGCAAGGGGTGCTCTGCAGATCAACGTCGCCCCGGTGATGTCAGCGCCCTTCGACAGGCTCAGGGCGAACGGGCAGCGAGGGATCAAGCCACGTTTGGCTGGTCGAGCACCTGGCGCAGCTTGCGCGCCAGCTCCAGTCGTCGGTAGGGCTTGCCGAGCAGGTGCAGGCCGGGGTCGAGGCGACCCTGGTGCACAATCGCGTTCTCGGTGTAGCCGGAAGTGAACAGCACCTTGAGCTGCGGGTACAGCGACCATGCGGCGTCGGCGAGCTGGCGCCCGTTCATGCCGCCCGGCATCACGATGTCGGTGAACAGCAGGTCGATCTCCGGGTGCGCGCGCAGCAGCGCCAGTGCCTCGACACCGTTGCTTGCCGAAAGCGTGCGGTAGCCGAGTTCCGCGAGTTGGGCGAGCAGGTGCGCGCCGACCAGCACGTCGTCCTCGACCACCAGCAGCAACTCGTTGCCGCGCGGTGCGCGCGCGTCGACGCTGCCGTTCTCAAGCGCCTCGACATTGGCGTGGGCGCGCGGGAAGTACAGCTTGACCGAGGTGCCGTTGCCGGGTTCGCTGTAGATCTTGGCATGGCCGCCCGACTGCTTGGCGAAACCGTAGACCATGGCCAGGCCGAGCCCGCTGCCGCGGCCGACTTCCTTGGTGGTGAAGAAGGGGTCGAAGGCGCGTGCCGCCACTTCCGGGCGCATGCCGGTGCCGGTGTCGGAGACCGAGACCATGACGTACTGGCCGGCGTGCACTTCGACCTGGGCGGCGGCGTAGGCCTCGTCGAGCACCACGTTCGCGGTCTCGATCGTCAGACAGCCGTTGCCTTCCATGGCGTCGCGGGCATTGATGGCGAGATTGAGCACGGCGTTCTCGAGCTGGCCGGGATCGACCTCGGCCGTCCACAAGCCGCCGGCGCGCACCAGTTCGATGCCGATGTTGGCCGGCAGCGTGCGCCGCAGCAACGCGTCCATGCCGGCCAGCTGACGGTTCAGATCGAGCGGCTTCGGTTGCAGCGGCTGGCGCCGTGCGAAGGCGAGCAGGCGCCGGGTCAGCTCGGCGCCGCGCTCGGCGGCGGTAGCGGTCATCTCCGCGAGCATGCGCAGACGGTGCTCGCTGCCGAGTTGCTCGCTGAGCAGTTCGGCGTTGCCGAGGATGACCGTGAGCAGGTTGTTGAAGTCGTGTGCGACGCCACCGGTGAGCTGGCCGACCGCCTCCAGCTTCTGCGCCTGGCGCAGGCCCTCGGCGAGCTGGCGCTGTTCGGTGACGTCGATCATGCTGCCGAGCATGCGCAGCGGCGCGCCGGCCTCGTCGCGGATCACCGAGCCGCGGTCGATGACGATGCGCTCGCTGCCGTCGGCATGCAGGAAGCGGTACTCGGCGCTCCAGTGCGTGCCGCCGGCGTCGATCACTTGCTGCAGTCCGTCGGTTACGCGAGAGCGGTCCTCGTCGTGGATGCGCGCCGCCCACCAGTCGAGGTCGAAGCCGCCGCCGCTCGGGTCGTAGCCGAACTTGCGCTTGAGCACGTCGTTCCACCAGATGCGGCCGCTGCGCATGTCCCAGTCCCAGACCACGTCGTCGGTGACCTCGGCGGCGCGGCGGAAGCGCTCCTCGCTGACGCGCAACTGTTCCTCGCGCGCATGCTCGGCGCCGATGTCGCGCAGGTACACCGCGGCGCCATCGTGCAGCGGGTGCACGCTGATCTCGAGCCAGCGTTGCGTGGGCGTGTGGAACTGCTCGAAGCGCGCCATCTCGCGGTGCTCCAGCGCGTATTCGAGTTCGTTGCGGAACCGACCGTCGGCGGTCTCCGGGATCGCTTCCCACAGCTTGCGATCGAGCAGCGTGTCGCGTGCGCGGCCGAGCATGCGCGCGCCTTCATCGTTGACAAAGGTGAAGCGCCAGTCACGGTCGAAGGTCAGGAAGCCGTCGCGGATGCCTTGCAGCGTCTCCTCCAGGCGCCGCGCCAGCAAGTCGGAGCGGTCGCGTGCCTCGACCAGTTCGCTGATGTCCTGGAACGCACCGTTCACGGCAACGATGTGGCCGTCGCGGTCGTGCTCCGCGGTGCCGGTGGCATGTACCCAGAGGCGGCGCCCGCGGGCGGTGTCCAGCTGCAGCACTTCGTCGTAGGACGTGCCGTCGGTGCAGCAGCGGCGGAACGCGGCTTCCAGGCGGGCGCGGCTGTCGGGCAGGTAGTAGTCGAGCGCCTTCTGCACCGTCGGCACGATGTCGGCAGGTTCATCGAGCAGGGCCGCGATCTCGGGGCTCCAGCTCACCCGCTCCGAGACCAGATCGACGCGCCAGCCGCCAAGCCGGGCGATGCGACCGGCAGTGCGGAGCAACTGCGTTGCCTGGGACAGCTTCGCGTCGGCCTCGACCAGCGCGGTCACGTCCTGGACCACGCCGGTCAGCACGCGCTGGTCACCGCGGCCGGTGATCTCGGCGATGCCGCGCACGTGCACGATGCCGCCATCGTCGCGGATCGCGCGATGGCGGAACTCGAAGTAGCGATCGCCGAGGTCGAGAAAGGCCAGGAACCGCGCCAGCTCGGCGTCGCGTTCGTCGGGGTGGACGCGCGCCACGTACTCGTCGAAGCTGTGCCCGAAACGCTGCGGCGTGGTGCCGTAGATGGCGTAGATGTTGTCGGTCCATACCAGCGTCATGCTGTCGAGCGCGAGCTTCCACACACCGATGCCGAGCAGGCGTTGCGCGATGCGCAGGTTGGCGTCCTGTTCGCGCAGGCGCACGTTTGCGGCCTGCAGTTCGCGCGCGTGCAGCAGCATGTCCAGTGCCGGTGGAGCGGCGTGCTCCGGCACGGGCTGCCCGCCCGCGCCTGGGTCGCCGCTGCGCACGAACTCGGTGATGTCCTCCACCCGCAGGATGATGTGTACGACGCTGCCATCGCTGCGCTTTACCGGGGTCAGCACCGTGCTCCACCAGCACTCCTCGAAGCCGCCGCCGGCGTCGTCCGGGCGCGGGATCGGATAGCGGATCTCGCCGATCACTTCGGTCATGCCATCGTGGCAGACGTCCTGCAGCACGCTGCGCAGCCGCTTCGAGCCGTCGGCACCGGGCGCGTCCGGGAACACCTCGAACAGCGGGTGTCCCAGGATCGAATCGCGCCGCGTGCGGGTGGCGACCAGAAAAGCGTCGCTCGCGGCAATGATCGCGAGGCTGTCCGCTGCGACTACCAGGTACTTGCCCGGCACCGACTCGAACAGCGCGCGGAACTGCGCGGCTGCGGCCTCGGCCTGCTCGCGCCAGCGACGCTCGCGCGCCAGCAGTTCCTCGCGCCCGGCTTCGAGTTCGAGCAGGCGACTGACATCGCGCAGGGTGGCGAGCACCGCCGGAACGCCGCGGAAATCGACCGTATGCCAGCGCACATCGACGCTCATGATCTCGCCGTTGCGCCGGCGCAGCCGCCACACGCCGCCCTCGTAGTAGCCGGTCTCGACCTTGCGCAGGGCCGTCTGCAGCGCGGCCACGTCTTCCGAGGGGCGCAGTTCGGAGATGCGCATCGCCAGCAACTGCTCGCGGTCGTAGCCGAAACTCCGCAGCGCCTGTTCGTTGACTTCGAGGATGCGCAGCGTCGCCCGCTCGAAGACCCACATCGGGTCCGGATGGCTGGCGAATACTTCCGGGTCGGCGAGCAGCTGGGCCCAGGACGGGGTGGGATTCAAGGGCTCTCCTCCGGCATCGATCTGTCGTTTGCTGTGTCACCAGCCGGCTTGGCCGAATCGCAGCGCGGCAGCCGCAGCTGGATGCGGGTGCCGGTCCCGGGCACAGTGCAGATCGCGAGCGTACCGCCACACAGCCTCGCGAAACCGTCGGCCAGGCTCAGACCGAGCCCGGTGGCGCCGTCGCGGGTGCTGAAGAACGGCTCGCGGGCGCGACGCGCGGTTTCGGCGTCCATGCCGGGGCCGTCGTCGGCGACTTCGATGTGTAGCCAGGCCTGCGACTCGGCATCGGTTTCCAGGCCAGTGCAGACGCGGACGCCGCCCCCGTCGGCATCGGCCAGCGCCACAAAGGCATTGTCGAGCAGGGCACCGATGCACTCGCGAAAGCTGCCGCGCTCCATGCGCACCGCCGCGGTTCCGGCCTGCAGCGTCAGTTGCAGGCGCGTGCGCTGCGACGCATCGAGGGTGGCGATGATCGCCCGCAGTTCGTCGTCGACCGACACCGGTTCCATCGACTGCAGCGAAATGCCGGCGTAGGCCATCAGCCGGCGCGTGAGCGTCGCTGCCAGTTCGGTCGCCTGCAGGCCGCGCGCGGCAGCGGCGCGCAGTGGCGCGTTGTCGGCGAGTGCATGCGCCAGCAGTTCGGCATTGCCGAGCGCGACCGCCATCAGGTTGTTCAGGTGCTGCGCCAGCCCGGCGCTGAGATCGTGGATGGCGCGGTGGCGCGCGAGTTCGCGCTGCTGCGCCTCGGCTTGTTCGCGCGGCGCCAGGTCTTCGGCCATGCCAACGAAGCCGGGCGTGGGCGACGTCCTCAGCGGCAGCAGACGGATGTGCAGATGGCGGCGCACGCCGTCGCCGCCGCGGAAATGCGCGCGCAGGTCGAGCGCGTGCGGCTCCTGCTGCAGGCGCAGCCACTGGCGCTGGCGCGCGGCGTGCTCGTCGGCGTCGATGCGCGCGAACCAGACTTGCTGCACACCGACGCCGCTGAGCTGGCTGAAGCGGGCACTGGCCTGTACCACGCGGCCTTCGCCATCGACCTGGAACACGCCCACCGGCAGCGCTTGGTAGAGCACCTGCAACTGCTGGTGGGTGCGCTCCAGGCGCGCATTCAGCTTGACCTGGCGGCGCTCGCTGGCGGCAAGCTCGTTGGTCAGGCGCGCCATCTCCTCGAACGCGCGGTCGTCGTGGCTGGCGGTGGCGACCACCAGCGGTGCGGTGGGTGGCGGCAGGCGTGAGGCAGCGATGGGGGCGAGTGCGGCGAGGCCAGCGCGGTCGCGGGCGATGCAGAGCACGGGTTCGTGGCTGCGGCCGAAGGCGGCGAAATGCAGGGTGTGCGGGCCGCTGCCGGCATCGGCATTGATCGCCCAGTCGAAGGCTGGCTCGCCGTCGCGCGCCGCCGCCAGAAAGCGCGCGTACTTGTCGGCCTCGTCAGCGAGCACGACCGCTTCCACCCGTCCGCCCGCAGCCAGCCCGAGGCCGAGCCCGTCGCAGACCACTTCGGCGATGCGGCCGTCTGCCTCCAGAACCAGCACTGTGCCGGAGGCTTCAGGCATGGCCCGCTCCGCGCGCCGTGAGCCGCGTCGCCGCGTCGATCACGCTGTCGGCATCGTGTGCGAACGCGTCGGCGCCGATCTTGCGCCAGAGCGTGTCCTCGACCAGGAACGGACGTCCGCCGACCAGCACCGGCAGGCCCGCGGTTTCGGGCTGCGCGCGCAACTGGCGGATCAGCTCGGCGACGGCGCCGACGTGAAAGGTCATGGTCGCTGACAGCGCGACCAGGTCCGGCGGGTCAGCCGCCAGCGAGCGCAGCAGGTCGGCGCGCGGCGTGTTGGCGCCCAGGTAGTCGCAGTCCCAGCCGCCCATCTCCAGAAAATCGGCGACCATGCGCAGGCCGAGTTCGTGCAAGTCGCCCTCGACGCAGCAGCACACCGCGCGCGGTCCGTTGCCTGCGCCGTTGGCGGCGAACTGCGGGAAAAAGCGGTTCATCAAGGCCATCGTCGCGGCGGTGGCGAAGTGCTCGTCGGCGACGCCGATGCGGTTCAGCTGCCACAGCCGCCCGATCTCGCGCTGCGAGCGCTGGAACACGTCGAGGTACAGGCGCTGCAGCGGCAGGCCGTCGCGCGTTACTGCGGTCGCGACCAGGTCGGCGGCGGCGCGGCGCTCGCGCAGCAACAACAAATCCAGGAACTGCTGCGCCAGCGCGTCGTGTGGCTGGTCGCCGGCGATGAACGACGGCGGCGTCGCCGGCGCCTGCGGCAGTTGCGCCAACGCCGCTTCGATCGGGGCGGTCATGACCGCGCCGTCGGCGCCGGGAAACTGCTCGCGGATCGCCCATTGCAGCAGGCGCAGATTCTCGGCGAGGTCGGCGACGCGCACGCCGCGCGCCGCCAGCATGGTGCTGGCCCAGGCGATGTAGTCGCTGAACAGCGCCGGCGCCGCATGCGCCACCGCCTCGGCGAGGAAGTCGAGGTGATGGCCGCAGTCGCGCTGGTAGAAGGCACGACCGCGCTCACCGTAGCGCGCAGCGAGTTCGGGATGCCGCGCGTAGTCTTCGGTCATCACCCGGTCGATGATCGCCGTCTTCGCTGCGAGCAATGCGCTGGCGGGTGCCGCGGCGTCCATCGACGGGTCTCCTGTGGGGGGATCTCAGCCGCTGCTGCGCGGCGGTGCGGTCGCCAGGGCGGCGCTCACCTTCTGTGCCAGGTCCTGGAAGCCGTAGGGTTTCTGCAGCATCGGCCAGTCGCGCACGCCGCCGTTGGTGCCGCGGTCGAAGTAGCCGGAGGTGAGCAGCACCGGCAGGTTCGGGCGCAGTTGCCGGACTTGCTCGGCGAGGTCGCGCCCACTCATGCCGCCGGGCATCACCACGTCGGTGAACAGCAGATCGAAGCCGGAGTCTGCGCGCAAGGCGGCGAGGGCTTCGGCGCCGTTGCGCACCGTCGTCACCGTGTAGCCGAGTCCTTGCAGTTGCGCATTCACGTGATCCCTCACCAGATCATTGTCTTCGACCAGCAGAATCCTTGCCGCGCTTTCGCCCATCGCTGCATCCCTTGCCAAACCCCGCATTCCGGGGGTTCGGAGAGCTTACTGCGCGGTCGTGAGCGCGGCGGCAAGCGCCTGCGAACCATTGTGGGGGGAGGCGCCCGCGGCCGCTCCGTGACTGGCCGCGAGTTGGTCGCGACGCCAGGTGACCAGGCGCGAGATGGCCGTCTTGAGCGCGGCTTCGTCCCAGGGCTTCTGCATCATCTCCACCGGGCCGATGCCCTTCACCGCCTCGATCTTCTCCAGGGCGCGCGCGTGCGCGGTGAGCAGCAGCCGCGCCGCGTGCGAATGCATGGCGTTGAGCCGGCGCATGAAGGCGACGCCGTGCATGCCGGGCATCAGGTAGTCGACCACGATCAGGTCGAACTCCCAGACGGCGGCGCGTGCCAGCGCCGCTTCCGGTTGCGCGTAGCACTCGACCTCGGCTTCGCCACCCAGCACTTCGCGCGGCAGGAAATGGATCAACCGCCCGAGCGCGCGCAGCACATTGATGTCGTCGTCCACGAGCAGGATGCGGGGCATGGTCTTCTCCGGGTTCAGTGCTTGCGCTCGCGCGCCGAAGCCGCCAGCGGCATCGTCTGCAGTGGACTGTCGTGGTCATGGCGCGCCTCGCGTGCGGCGGCGAGCGCGGCCTGGATCTGTTCGATCACCTGCGCGCATACGCCGACGGTGCGGATCGGCAGCAGCAACACCTGGGTGATGGCGTTCATGGCGATCTCCTCGCGGACCGGGCCGGCGCCCGTGACGCCTGCGTTGTCCTGATCCTGGCTGCCAGCCTAGGTGCGTCGGCGCTGCTTCGGAATACGTGCGAATGCTTACCGGCCCGGGCGCCGCTGCTGCGGGTTTGGCCTAGACTCCAGCTGTCGCCGTCTGCGGAGCATCCGTGCCTTGCTGTATCCAGAACTGCAAGAGTTGAAGGATCGGGAGCGGCGTTCGCTGCGCGGGCGCGCGCTGCGCATCGCGCTCGCCTATGCGCTGTTCGCCGCGCTGTGGATCTGGGGCAGCGACGTCCTGCTTGCGCTGCTGGTGGACGACCCGGCCCACCTGATGCGGATCAGTTCCTACAAGGGCATCGCGTTCGTGGCGGTTACTGCGGGCCTGCTCTGGGCGCTGACCCGCGCCACCTACGCGCGCATCGAAAGCGGTTACCTGGAAGCGCAGGACAAGGACCGCCAGTTGCGCGCCAGCGAGCACCGCCATCGTGACTTGCTCGACCGCATCCTTGAAGGCTGCCAGGTGATCGGCCGCGACTGGCGTTACCTGTACCTGAACCCGGCAATCGAGGCCCACAACCGCCGACCCAGCGCCGAGCTGATCGGCAAGCGCATGCAAGAAGTGTGGCCAGGGATCGAGGCGACCCGCCCCTTCGCCTTGATGCAGCGTTGCATGCTCGAGCGTGAGCCGTTTCAGGAAGTAGTCGAGTTTGTGTTCCCGGATGGCGAACACGGATGGTTCGAGTTGAACGGCTACCCGGTACCGGAAGGCATCGCGGTGTTCTCGATCGAGATCAGTGCGCGCAAGCAGGCCGAGGCGGCGGTACTGCGCGCCAACCGCGAACTGGAGGCGACCGTGGCGGAGCGCACCGCGCAGTTGCAGGCGGCGCTGGCGCGGGCCGAGGCGGCGGACAAGCTCAAGTCGGCGTTCCTGGCGACGATGTCGCATGAGTTGCGCACGCCGTTGAACTCGATCATCGGCTTCACCGGCATCGTGCTGCAGCGGCTCGCCGGGCCGGTCAGCGAGGAGCAGCAGCGGCAGCTGACCATGGTCATGGGCAGCGCACGGCACCTGCTGGGGCTGATCAACGACGTGCTCGACCTGTCCAAGATCGAGGCCGGGCAGTTGCAGATACGGCACGAGCCGGTCGATGTCGTCACCGTGGTCGAGCGGGTGCTCGACTCGGTGCGGACGCAGGCGCAGCACAAGCAGCTGACGCTGAACCTGGAGTGCCCCGAGACGCTGCCCGAGATCAGCGGCGACCGCCGCCGCATCGAGCAGATCCTGCTCAACCTGCTGAGCAACGCAATCAAGTTCACCGATCGCGGTGGCGTCACGCTGCGCGTCGAGGCCGCACCAGCCTGGTTGCCAAGCGCCGCGAATGGCGCGGTGCCGAGTGCAGCGCCGGATGCACGCCCGGCGCTGCGCTTCCGCGTTCTCGACACCGGCATCGGCATCGCCGAAGACGATCTGGCGCAGTTGTTCCAGCCGTTCCGCCAGGTCGATTCCGGGATCGCTCGCCAACACGAGGGCACCGGACTCGGGCTCGTGATCTGTCGCCGCCTGGCCGGGCTGATGGGCGGCGAGATCACCGCATTCAGTCGCATCGGTGAAGGCAGTGAGTTCACCGTCGTCCTTCCCCTGCTAACGGCGCCCGCGACATGAAACCGATGATCCTGCTGATCGAGGACAACGTGCAGAACCGCTATCTGCTCACCTACCTGCTGGAACAGCATGGTTACCGGGTTGTCTCCGCGGTCGATGGCCCGAGTGGCGTGGCGCTGTTCCAGACGGCGCGACCCGGCCTGGTGCTGCTCGACATCCAGTTGCCCGGCATGGACGGACATGCAGTGGCGCGGGCATTGCGCTCGCTCGACCCGACGCGCGCGGTGCCGATCGTCGCGGTAACCTCCTACGCCATGGTCGGCGATCGCGAAAAGTGCCTGGAAGCCGGTTGCGACGGCTACCTGGAAAAGCCGATCAACCCCGAAACCTTCGTTGCCGAGATCTCGCGTTTCCATCCTCCCGGCGCGGAGCAGGAGCCGCCGTCATGATCCGCATTTTGGTCGTCGACGACCACCCGCAGAACCGCGATTACCTGTGCACGCTGCTGCAGGCACATGGCCATGAGATGCAATGCGCCAGCAATGGCGCCGAGGCGCTGGCGCAGGCGCGCGCGGCGCCGCCTGATCTTGTGGTTTCCGATCTGCTGATGCCGGTGCTCGACGGCTATTCGCTGCTGCGCGAGTGGCGCGCCGACCCGCAGTTGCGGGCGTTGCCGTTCATCGTCTACACCGCCACCTACACCGAGGAGGAAGACGAGCGTCTGGCGCTCGATCTGGGCGCCGACGCCTTCCTGCTCAAGCCCTGTGAGCCGGAGTTGCTGCTAGAGCGGGTGCGTGCGGTGCTGGCAGCGCCGAAGCCGGTGGCGGCGGGCAAGGCCGCGCCGGTCGGTGGCGAGGAGGCGCTGATGGAGCGCTACAGCCGCGTGCTGATCCGCAAGCTGGAAGAACGCTCGCGCCAGCTCGAGGCGGCCAATCGGGAGCTGCGCCACGACGTCGACGAGCGCCATCGCAGCGCGGTCGCGCAGCGTGCCAGCGAGGCGCGGTTGCGCGCGATCATCGACAGTGAGCCGGAGTGCGTGAAGCTGGTCTCGGTCGATGGTCGGCTGTTGGAAATGAACGCCGCCGGGCTGCGCATGGTCGAGGCCGACGACGCCGGCCAGGTACTCGGCAAGGCGGTGCTCGGGCTGGTGCACCCGGAGGACCGCGAGGCCTTTCTCGATCTGCATCTGCGCGCCTGCGCCGGCGAGAGCGGGGTGCTGGAGTTTCGCATCATTGGCCTGCGCGGCCGCGAACGCTGGGTGGACATGCACTCGACGCCGCTGCGCGAGGGCGATGGCAGCGTCACCGCCGTGCTCAGCGTCACCCGCGACATCACCGTACGCCGCATCGCCGCCGCGAGCGAACGCGCGCTGCTGCACGATCTCGACGCCGAGCGCGCGCGCCTGGTGCTGGCGCAGCGCATCGGCCGCATCGGCAACTGGGAATCCGATCTCGACAGCGGCCGCGTGTTCTGGTCGGAGGAGATGCACCGCATCTTCGAGACCAACCCGATCGAGTTTCAGCCCAACCTCAAGAGCCTGCTGCTGCGCGTGCATGCCGAGGATCGCGCCGCCGCGGAGCACGTGTTCAAGGAATCCCTGCGCCACCCCGGCGGCCAATTCCAGATCGAGCACCGCATCGCGGTCGGCAACGGTCGCATCAAGCACGTCGAGCAGCGCTGGGAGGTGGTCGGCGAAAACGGCCGCGCGCATCTGGTGTTCGGCACCACCCGCGACATCAGCGAGCAGCATGCCGCGGCACGCGCCCTGCAGCTCGAACACGAGCGCCTGCTGGAAGCGCAGCGGGTGGCGCGGATCGGCAGCTGGGAGTTCGACCTGGCCAGCGGTCAGGTCCAGTGGAGTGAGCAGACACACCGCTTGTTCGAGACCGATCCCGCTACCCACCAGCCGAGCTTCGACGGCTTCATCGAGCGGTTGCACGTGGACGACCGGCCGCGGCTGCTGGAGGCGTGGCAGCGCTCGATCACCGAGCCGGCGCTGTCGATGGCGGCAATCCAGTACCGCGTGCCGTTCGCCGATGGGCGCTGCAAGTTTCTGGAGGCGCAGGGGCAGGTGTTCACGGGACTCGACGGCGCGCCGGTGCGCGTCCTCGGAACGGTGCGCGATGTCACCGAACAGAAGCTCGCCGAGGCCGCGGAGAAGCGCAGCAATGCGCTGCTGCAACAGAGCGAAGAACGCTTCCGCGAGATGGCGGAGAACGTCAGCGACGTGTTCTACAACTACGACCCGGCGGCGCGGCGCATGCTGTACATGAACCCGGCCTTCGAGCGCGTGTTCGGGCGGCCGCTCGCGGAAATCCGCGACAACCCGCACGCCTACATGGACTGCGTGCACCCGGACGACATCGAGGCGGTGCTGGCGGCGTTTGACGCGCAATTGCGCGGCGAGCGCAACAGCAGCGAGTTCCGCATCCTGCGCCCGGACGGCGAAGTGCGCTGGGTGCACCAGCATGCCGAGCCGATCGTCGCAGCAGACCGCCGCGTCGAGCGCATCGTCGGCAGCATGCGCGACACCACCGCACGCAAGCTCGCCGACGCTCGCCTGCGCCAGTCGCTGACCGATCTCGACCAGCGCAACAAGGAGCTGCGCGAGTTTGCCTTCGTCGCCTCGCACGACCTGCAGGAACCGCTGCGCAAGATCCGCGCATTTTCCGAGCTGGTGGTCAGCCGCTACCGCGAGGCGCTGCCCGAGCCCGGTCGCGACTACCTCGATCGCATGCACCAGGCCGCCGGGCGCATGCAGGTGCTGATCGACGACCTGCTCGAATATTCGCGCATCAACACCGGCGGCGCGCGCTTTCGCGACGTCGACCTGGCGCAGGTGTGCAAGGACGTGCTCAACGACCTCGAACAGCGCATCCGCGCCAGCGACGCGCAGGTGCAGGTGGCGCCGCTTCCGCACCTGCGCGCCGACCCGACGCAGATGCGCCAGTTGCTGCAGAACCTGCTCGCGAACGCGCTCAAGTTCCGCCGCGAGGGCGTGCGCCCCGAGATCGCGGTGGTCTGCAGTCTGATCGACCTCGACGGCGTGCCCGGCGTGCGCATCGAGGTCGCCGACAACGGCATCGGCTTCGAGCAGGAACATGCCGAGCGCATCTTCGCGCCGTTCCAGCGCCTGCACTCGCGCAGCGAATACGAGGGCAGCGGCATCGGCCTGGCGATCGTGCGCCGCATTGTGGCGCGGCACCGCGGCCGCATCCAGGCGCTGGGCACGCCCGGCGCCGGCGCGCGCTTCATCATCGACTTGCCGAGCGCGCTCGACGCGCCCGATACCGAGAGCTGAGGTCGGGCTTGGCCTGCATCCTGGTGGTGGATGAGGACGACGCGGCACTGGCCGATGTCGTCGGCCTGTTCGAGGCACAGGGTCACCGCGTGCTGATCGCGGCGACGGCAGCACAGGCGCAGGCCGTGGCGCTGCAGCAGGCGCCCGATCTGGTGCTGGTGCAGCTGCGACGCAGCGCGCTCGAGGGGTACGCCCTGCTCTGTCACTGGCGCTCGCAGCCGGACTTGTGCGGCCAGCGCTTCGTGTTGCACGTTGTCGCCGACCCCGGGCGCGACGACGCACGGCTCGCCGTCGAACTCGGCGCCAATGCCTTTCTCGCCTGGCCCTGCGCCGCGCCGATCCTGCTGGCACGCGTGGCCACCGTGCTGGCGGCGCCAACCGTTCTGCAGGTGCTGCCGGAACAGGTGCCGGAACAGGTTCAGCGCGTGCTGCTGCAGCGGCTCACGGCGTGTGCTGCGGAACTCGAGCGCAGCCGCCGCGAGCTGCGCAACGACCTCGATGCACGCCGTCGCGCCGAGCATGCATTGCGCGTTGGCGAGGCGCGGTTGCGCGCGGTGATCGACAGCGAGCCGGAGTGCGTGATGCAGGTTTCGCTGGACGGTGCCTTGCTCGACATCAATCCGGCCGGGCTGCGCATGATCGAAAACGAGGACCTGGCCGCGGTGCGTGGCTACCCGGTGCTGGAGTTGGTGCATCCGGGCGACCGCGTCGCCTTCGTCGACCTGCACCTGCGCGCCAGCACCGGCGCCACCGGCGTGCTCGAGTTCCGCCTGCTCGGACTGCGCGGTGGCGAGCGTTGGGTGGAATCGCATTCAACGCCGTTGCGCGCCGAGGACGGCTCGGTGCAGGCCGTGCTCAGCATCACCCGCGACATTTCCGCGAGTCGAGCGGCGGCGGTGCGGCTGCGCGCCCAGGCCGACGAGCAACAGCGGCTGCTGCGCGCGTTGGAGCGCGAACGTTCGCGCCTGCTGGTGGCGCAGCAGATCGCCAAGGTCGGCAGCTGGGAATCGTCCCCGGACAGCGACGAGGTGTACTGGACCGAGCAGATGCACCGCATCTTCGAGACCCACCCGGCGCGCTTCAAACCGAACCTGCAGAGCACGCTTGAGTGCGTGCATCCGGACGACCGCGAGCGCATCGAGAGCACCTACAAGGACTCGATCCGTCGCCCCGGCGGCGGGCCGCGCCGGGTGGAGCATCGGCTGCGCATGGCCGATGGCCGCATCAAGCATGTCGAGCAGTGCTGGGAAGTGGTCTGTGGCCCCGACGGGCGCGCCACGCTCGCCTTCGGCACCAGCCGCGACATCAGCGAGCAGCACGCGGCGCAGGTCGCCTTCGCGCGCCTGCAGCGCGCCGCGACGGCGTTGTTCGACGCCTTCTGGGAGTGGAGTGCCGACAGCGACGAGCTCAGCTTCAGTGCGTCCGACCCGGTGTTCGCGGCGACCGCGCCGCAGACGCAGTCGCAGCGACTGGCGCGCATCCACGCCGACGACCGCGCGCGCGTCGCCGCAGCGCTGGAGCGGGCAATGGGCGCAGGTGCGCCGAGCTGGAACGGGCACTACCGCTGGTGTGCGGGCGCGGCCGGCGAGATCGCGGTACACGAGCGCGTGGCCGTGCTGCGTGATACGCAGGGCTGCGTGCAGCGCGTGGTCGGCGGCCTGTGCCGCGTCGATGCGCTCAGTGCGGATGCCCCGACAGCCACGCCCGCACCCGCGGCAGGCGCTTGAACGGCAACAACGTGGCACCGCCGCAGACGCCGATGACGATGGCGAGCGCGGCCGCGGCCAGCGGCGGCAGCGCGAACCCGAACAGCTCGCGCAGGCCGGGTACGCCGATGCACGCGGCCACGGTGCTGCCGGCAGCGAGCGCGATCCACCAGTAGCCGCGACGCGAGCCCGCGGCACCGGCGTGGTGGCTGGCATTGGCGCGCACTAGCATCAGGTTGCCGGCGGTCAGCGCCAGGAAGGCGAGGGTGCGTGCCCGTTCGGTGCCGGCGCCATCCTGCAGCGCGAAGGCATACACGCCGAGGCAGGCGAGCAGCAGCGCCGCGCCCTGGGCCAGGCCGAGCAGCAGATGCACGCTGCCGATCAGCGGCTCCGATAGTGCTCGCGGCGGTCGTTGCATCAGGCCCGGCTCGGCGTCCTCGTTCTCGAAGGCGATGGTGCACATCGGGTCGATGATCATCTCGGTCAGCACCACGTGCGCCGGCAGCAGCAGCGGCGGCAGACCGGCGAGCAGCGGCAGCATCGCCAGCCCGGCGATCGGCACGTGGATGGCGACGATGTACAGCATCACCTTGCGCAGGTTGTCGAAGGTGCGACGGCCAAGGCGCACGGCGTCGACGATGCGCGCGAAGTTCTCGTCGAGCAGTACCAGGCCGGCGGCCTCGCGCGCGACGTCGCTGCCGCGCTCGCCCATGGCGATGCCGATGTGCGCGGCCTTCAGCGCCGGCGCGTCGTTGACGCCGTCGCCGGTCATCGCCACCACCTCGCCGCGTGCCTTCAGCGCTTCGACGATGCGCAGCTTCTGCTCGGGCTGGACGCGTGCGAACACGTTGCAGGCAGCGAGGCGCGCGCGCAGCAGCGGGGCGTCGAGCGCGCCAAGCTCGCTGCCGGTGACGGCCTCGGCGCCGCTGTCGAGCCCGGCCTGGTGCGCGATCGCGCGTGCCGTGGTCGGGTAGTCGCCGGTGATCATCTTGACCGCGATGCCGGCGGCGCGCGCCTGCGCGATCGCCTGCGGCACCGATTCGCGCAGCGGGTCCTCGAACGCGATCAGGCCGAGCAGGGTGAACTCGAATGCGCGCACGTCGGCGGGCGCGGATTCGCCGTGGCCCTGTCCGGCGGCGACGGCGAGCACGCGCAGGCCGTCGCCGGCGAGCGCGGAGACGCGTGCCAGCAGCGCGCTGCGCTGGTCGTCGCGCAGACGGCACAGGCCCGCGATCGCTTCCGGTGCGCCCTTGCTGGCGACGCGCTGGCGGTCGTGTTCGTCGCGCCACAGTTGCGACATCGCCGGCAGTTCGGCGCTGAGGCCGTACTGGCGTTCCAGCCGCCATTCGCGATGCAGCAGCGTCTGCTCCAGCGCGCCGCTGGCGAGCGTGTCGACGGCGCGGTCCATCGGGTCGAAGGTGCGGCGGCGCGTCGCCAGCAGCGCGTGTTCGAGCAGGTGCTGCAGCGGTGCGGTGAGTGCGGCCGCGCCATCGCCGACATGCCAGCGCGCATGGCCATCATCGAGCAGCTGCACGCGCATGCGGTTCTCGGTGAGCGTGCCGGTCTTGTCCACGCACAGCACGGTCGCGGCGCCGAGCGTTTCGATCACCGCCGAGCGCCGCGCCAGCACCTTGATCTTGGCCAGGCGCCAGGCACCGAGCGCGAAGAACACGCTGAGCGCGAGCGGAAACTCCTCGGGCAGCATCGCCATCGCCAGTGCGATCGCCGACAGCAGGCCCTCGCTCCAGGCGCCGCGCGCGAGCCCGTGGTACAGCAGGAGGCCGAGGCTGACGAGCGCCGCGAGCAGTCCGAACAGGCGCACCAGGTGCGCGGTCTGGCGTTGCAGGCGCGTGGGTTCGGTGTCGATCACTTCGAGCGCGCGGCCGATCGCACCGCTGCGCGTGCGCGCGCCGGTCGCGGTCACCCGCACCAGGCCCTCGCCGCTGACGACCAGGGTGCCGGCATAGATCTGCGCCAGGTTCTCGCCACCGGGCAGCGCGCTGGGGTCGGCGGACTCGTCCGGCGCGAGCGCGCGCTTGCGTACCGGCACACTCTCGCCGGTGAGCAGGGACTCGTCGACCGCGAGTTCGCGCACCTCGAGCAGCACACCGTCGGCGGCGACGCGCTCGCCCCCGTCCACCAGCAGCAGATCGTCCGGCACGACATCGGCCGCGGCGACGCGCTGCACGCGGCCATCGCGCAACACCACCGCATTCGGCGCGCCGAGCGCACGCAGCGCCGCCAGCGCGCGTTCGCTGCGCCGCTGTTGCGCCACCACCAGGCCGATGGTGGCGGCGGCGAAGACGCCGAGCAGCAAGCCTTCGGCCAGATCCCCGAGCAGCAGGTACAGGCCGGCGGCGAGCGCCAGCAACAGGAACATCGGCTCGGTCAGCACGCTGCCGAGCACGCGCCAGAACCCGCGGCGACCCGTTTGCGGCAGCAGGTTCGGCCCGTGACGCGACAGCGCAGCGCTGGCTTCAGCGCTGCTCAGACCATGGCGGGAAGGATTGGGTGCGGGCATGGTGCGGCGATCATGCGCGATCGCCGCAGCCCGCGCACGCGGCGACTACAACGCCTTCGGCCCGCGCAGGATGCGCGCCGGCAGCAGGATCAGCGCCTTGAGGAACTCGAACACGCCGCTGACGACGATGCCGACCAGCCGGAACGGCAGCAACAGCACCCACACGATCGGGTACAGCACCAGCGCGAGCAGGGCCAGCGGCCAGCACAGCACGAATAGCAGGCACCAGAGCAGGAACGTCAGCATTGCCATCTCCACACGTCCATGATCGGACGTCGCGGATGCTACGGCAGCGCCGCTGTCGCCGCGATAAACGCATGGCCTATGCGCCACCGCCCCCGCGACCGCCTGCAATTCGTTGACCCCGCTCACCGAGCGCCGCAGACTCTCCGCAGATCCTGACACTTCGTCGGGGCGACGGCTTTGGACCTGGTCATGAAGGCACTCGGATGGATTGACGGCGCTCCTGATGGCGCGAACGCGCTGGCACTCGGGGAGATACTCATCGAGGCCGAGCCAGCGTCACTTCGCGAGTTGGCACGGTTTGTCGTCCACGCGGCAGAGGAAATGGAGCGCATGGGTTCTGCCTACGACCACATGCACTTTCGAGACGTGTCGGCTGCGTGCCGCGACACGTGGCCAGAGATCGTCATTCTGCGCGAGCGAGTCTGAGCATGCGACCGGCCGATCACCGAAACGCGGGCTCGCATCACCCACACATCGTGGCGCGAGGGCGGGTGGAGGGGGCGTCGGGCCTGCCATGAAGGTCTCAGCTCGTCCATCAGTCACATGGTTCGGAAGACTGCTGTCTCCTCCGGTCGTCACCGCATTCGCGCTGCCGCTTCCCCTGGTGTTGATCGCGGCGGCCCGGAAGCATGAGCTCGTTGGCCCCTTGTTGTTATACGCTGCAGTGCTTATGCCGTCGGTGATTCTCTCGGCGCTCTGGTTCGCGGTCTTCGCGCCACTCGTCATGTTCTCCGTGAGCAGGCCAGGGCTGGCTCGACCCGCATTCGTCATCCTGTTTTCGGTGCTGGTCGCGAGCCTGTTCGGAATGGCGCTGGGCTTCCTGGCTCACGCATATCTGCCGCCCCATGAGTTCAAGGCCGTCCCCTCGGTCTGGAGCGGGCTCCTGTCCGGCGCCTTGATGGGCGTGTATTTCGGATTCGTCGCCGGGTTGGCGAAGTGCTTCTCGCCTGGTTTGTCTGACCACGGTTCAATCTAACCGATGGGAGAGGGTGCGACATCCTCCGGTGTCCGGGTTGCCCATCCCAGTCGGGCGAGGCGACGCCGAGTCTGGTAGTGGGTCGCGAGCTCCGCCGCAGCTAATTTAGTTTGAGGGTCGAACCTAAAATAACGACCGCCATTATTCTAGGTTCCGCCTCCCGGGCAGCGTGTCGGTTGCGGTTGCGGTCGCCGGGCCACTATTGCCTTCTTGCCGGGCGAATACTCGACGGCTGATGGTGCGGCTGCGTGGCGGTCGGCGGTCGGGGCCTGATCCATCCTTGCAAATGCGGAGCATCGCTCCACAATTGCGCGCAAGATTCCCCGTCGCCGACGGGATCGAGGCCAACTCGCGCGGCGATTTGTGCAGGGAGTTGTCGTCGGGATGAGCGCCAAAGACGTGCCAGTCGATTTCACCCGCTTGCCCAGCGATGAGCGCACCCGCGTCGGCGGCGTGGGCGCGGGCGCGCCGGCAATGGCCGTCGACGGCGCGGCGCGGCTCGGGCGCTACCGGCTGATCGAATCGCTCGGCGCCGGCGGCATGGGCCAGGTGTGGTTGGCCGAACGCGCCGACGGCGTCTACGAACATCGCGTCGCGATCAAGATCATGGCCGGCGTGCTCGGTGATCCGCTCGCGGTCGCGCGTGCCAATGCCGAGCGCCAGTTCCTGGCCACGCTCGAACATCCCGGCATCACCCGCGTGCTCGACGGCGGCACCACCGAGGCCGGGCAGCCGTATGTGGTGATGGAGTACGTCGACGGCGTCGCCATCGACGAGCACTGCCGCCAGCATGCGCTGCCGTTGCGTGCCCGCGTCGAGCTGTTCCTGCAGGTGCTGGAAGCGGTCGATGCCGCGCATCGTGCGCTGATCGTGCATCGTGACCTGAAGCCGTCGAACGTGATGGTCAACCGCGACGGCCAGGTCAAGCTGGTCGACTTCGGCATCGCCAAGGCGCTCGGCCAGGACGCGCAGGCGGGCTCGATCACCAAGGGCATCGGCCCGCTGACGCCGAGCTACGCCAGCCCGGAACAGTTCGAGGGCAAGGTGCTCACCACTGCCTGCGATGTCTGGTCGCTGGGTGTGCTGCTTTATCGACTGCTCACCGGGGTGGCGCCATTCCAGGTCGACCGCGTCCAACTGCACGAGATCCCGACCCTGCTCAGCGGCGGCCTGCGCACGCGCGCGAGCAGCGCGCTGGTGGTCGCCGAAATCGGTGTCGGCGAACGCGAAACGCGGCCGTGGCGGCGTCTGCTGCAGGGCGATCTCGATCGCGTGCTGGCCAAGGCGCTGAGCTACGAGGTGGAACGCCGCTACGGCTCGGCGCGCGAATTCGCCGACGATCTCGAGCGCTGGCTGGCGCATGAGCCGGTGCGCGCGCGTGGCGGCGGTGCCTGGTATCGCGGTTTCAAGTTCCTGCGCCGCCATCGCCTGCCGATGGCGGCCGCCGCAGTCGCGTTCGTGGCGTTGGTCGGCGGCCTGCTGGCGACGCGGCGCGAGGCCGAGATCGCCGAGCGCGAGCGCAACAATGCGCGCGATGTCGGCGAGGTGATGGCGCACCTGCTGAGCCACGCCAATCCTTCCGTCGCCGGTGCCGATTCCGGTGCCACCACCATCGCCGCGGTGATGGACCGCATCCGCGACCAGCTCGCCGCCGGCGCTTTCGACGCGCGCCCCGAGGTCAAGGTCGAGCTTGCGCGCATCATCAGCGACAACCTGCGCTGGCAGGGCCGCTACGCCGACGCCAGCGCGCTGCTCGGGCTGCGCGTCGACACCATCCGCAGCCGCCTCGCCGCGCACCCGACGCTGCCGCTGCTGGCCGACGCCGACGAGGCGGCGACGCTGTTCGATCAGCAACGGCTGCAGGAATCCGACGCGCTGTTCGCGCGCACCTTGCCGCGCCTGCGCGCCGCCTTTGCCGACGGCGCGATCGACGCGCCGGCATTGGTCACCGCACTCAACTACTGGGGCTACCTGCGCCGCACGCTGGGCGATTCGGCCGCGGCCGAGGCGCACTTTCGCGAAGCACTCGGGCTCGCCGACGCGCTCGCGCCCGAGGATTTCTTCCGCATCAGCACCACCCAGAGCGTGCTCGCCTCGACGCTGGCCGACCAGGGCCGCTTCGACGCGGCGCTGAGCGCAGCCGCGGCGGCGGTGCGCGCGTTCGAGAGCGTCCCCGGACGGGCGCTGATGCCGGACTACGGCTTCGCGCTCACCGTGCACGCCGGGTTCCTGGTCGAAGCCGGCGAACTCGCCGCCGCCGACGCCGAGTTGACGCGCGCCGAAGCGCTGTTCCGACACACGCTCGGCGACGCCCACCTGTGGCTCGGCGACAACCTGCGCAACCAGGCCCTGCTCGCGCTCGCTCTCGGCGACATCGACCGCGCCGCACGCAACGCCGAGGCCGCCCGGGCGATCTACGAGCGCAGCTTCGGCGAGAAGTACGACCACTATCCGACGGTGCTGGTCGCGCAGGCCGAAGTCGCCGCTGCTCGCGGCGCGCACGCCGACGCCGAAACCCTGTTCCGGCGCGCCCTGCGCCTGCGCGAGTCGAATCTGCCGCGCGGACACTTCTTCACCGCGCTCACCCAGAGCGCCTTCGGTGCGTGGCTCGCGCATCACGACCCCGCCTCCGCCGAGGCCCGCGCTCTGCTCGAATCCGCCCACGCCACCCTGCGCCAGACCCAGGGCGAGGACAACCCCAGAACCCGCCTCGCCCGCAGCCGCCTCGAGAAGCGGGGTCAGAACACATTTCCGGAGGTGCCGCCGCAGCGTTGAGGTGGGGCGAAAAGTGTTCTGACCCCGTTTTCCACCCCGTTTTTCCTACCGCAACCGCAAGGCCTCCGGATACGGGGCGATTTCGGGTGGGTCGCTGGCGCGGAAACGGTCTTGCAGGGAGCGCCACCAGGAGGCGGTGAAGATTTCGCTGTGGGTCACGAGCAGGGCGGCGCGGTCGTCGGCGGAGAGGCCGAGGAATTGCGGGAACTGTTCCGGGAAGACGTCGTGGTCGTCGACGTGGAACCAGGCGCCCTGGTGCATTTCCTCGTCGTCGCTGGACGGTTTCGGCAGTTCGCGGAAGCGGCACTCGGTGACCAGGCACAGCTCGTCGTAGTCGTAGAAGATGGCGCGGCCGTGGCGGGTGACGCCGAAGTTCTTGAGCAGCAGGTCGCCCGGGAACACGTTGGCGTTGGCCAGGTCCTGGATCGCCTGGCCGTAGTCCAGGATCGCGCGCCGCGCTGCCTTGCGGTCGTCGGCCATCACCACCAGGTTCAGCGGCTGCAGGCGGCGCTCGACGTAGCAGTGCAGCAGCACCACGTCGTCGCCGTCGGCGACCACCGACTCGGCGCAGCCGCCGAGCAATTCGTCGAGCACCGCCGGCGCGAAGCGGCTGCGCGGGAAGCGCAGGTGGCGGAACTCCTGGGCGTCGATCAGGCGCCCGGCCCGGTCGTGCTTGAACACCAGCTGGTATTTCGCGACCACGTCCTGGCGCGCGATCGTCTTCGGCGGCGCGAAGTGGTCGCGGATCACCTTGAACACCAGCGGGTAGTCGGGCAGCGTGAACACCGCCATGACCATGCCCTTGGTGCCGGGCGCGTGCACGAAGCACTCCGGGCTTTGTTCGAAGTGGCGGAAGAAGTGCCGATAGCGCTCGGTCTTGGCCTGCTTCAGGCGCCCGAGCATGGCGTACCACTCGTCCATCGCCTTGCGCGGCAGCAGGGTCTTCAGGAACACCACGGCGTCGCCGACGGTTTCGAAGTCGGCCATGAAATAGGAGCGGGTGATGCCGAACAGCACCGCCACGTCGTCGCGCTCGGTCAGCACCGCGTCGACCACGATGCCGCCGTCCTCGGCGCGGTGACGCAGCGCGACCACGATCGGCGCATAGCGATCGGCACCGAAGACGCGTCCGACCAGGTAGGCGCGGCGCTCGCGGTAGAACACGGTTTCCAGCATCTCGATGGCGCGCACCGGGCGCTCGCCCCAGTGCGCGAGACGGCGTTCCAGGTCGATTGCGAGCGCCACGGCATCGGCGCGCCGCTGCGCGTAGGGCACCGCGAACGGATAGTCCTCGAGCAGCCGGTCCATGCTATCGGCGAGCGCGTCGCCGACCGAGTAGCTGTGGCGTGCGACCGGATGGGTGATGCGGTCGGTGGGCTCGATCGCGAGCGCCACGAACTCGATGTCGGCATCGACGCCGCGGGTCTTGAAGAAGCGCCGCGTCAGCGTGTTGTAGAAGGTCTGGTACAGCTCGCCGTCGAGCAGGCCGGCGATCGCCTGCGCGAACGCGGGCTTGATCGCGCACCACACAGCACGCTCGTGCGCGCGTTCGCGCAGCGTCGCCAGCAGCGCGTTGCTGGTCTCGGCCACGCAGCGGTCGTAGAGCTCGATGCGCTCGACCAGGTCGGCCTGCATCGGCGCCCATTCGCGCTGCTCGAAACGCGCGCGGGCGCGGCGCGTGATCGCAGCGAAGCGCGCGTTGTAGTCGTCGAAACCCTCGCGCAGCTGGCGCGAGGCAAGTAGGGCAAGGGCGTCGGGCATGCGGCACTCCGGTCGGCCACCTGCCAATCGCATGTTCGCGTCGAGCACGCAAGCCCCGGCCACGACGCAGCGCAGTAGCCGCACCGCAGCTGAACCGGGCGCCGCGCACTTAAGAAAACCCTAAGCCGCGGATCGGAGCATCAGTACCGACACCCGGAGGCACCATGAACACCCGCTCGATTTCGATCCGCCACGCGCTGGCCGCGTCCCTGCCCCTGCTGATGTTGTTCGCCGCACTCGGCGCGCAGGCCGAGACGCCGGCGCAGCTCGGCGATGGCTACGCCCGACAGGCCGGGGCCAAGGCCAAGGGCGACGCGAACCGTGGCATGCAGCTGTTCACGCAACGCCACGGCAGCGACTGGAGCTGCTCTTCCTGTCACGGCGACCGGCCGGTCGTGCCCGGGCGCCACGCGAGCACCGGCAAGACCATCGCCCCGCTCGCACCCACGGCCAACCCGCAGCGCTTCACCGACCCGGCCAAGGTCGAGAAGTGGTTCCGCCGCAACTGCAACGACGTGCTCGGGCGCGAGTGTTCGGTGCTGGAGAAGGCCGATGTCATCGCCTGGCTGTCCAGCCTCAAGTCCTGACCCACGGAGCGCAGCCATGAGCCGAGTCCATTTCACGCTTGCCGCCCTCTGCCTGATGCTGCCGATGGCGGCGGCGGCGGCGCCGGCACAGGCGCAGGCGCAGGCGCAGGCGCAGGTGCGAGCCGAATCCTCCGTCGCCCAGTCTCCGAAGCCTGCCTACCTCGAAGAGTGCGCGGCCTGCCACGCCGCATTCCTGCCGAAGATGTTGCCGGCTGCCTCCTGGCAACGCCTGATGCGAGGCCTCGACCGCCACTTCGGCACCGATGCGGCGCTTGCGCCGGCGCTCGCCCGCGAGATCGAAACCTGGCTGGTCGCCAACGCCGGTGCAGCGAAGCGTTTCGCGCCGGACCTAGCACCGCCCGAGGATCGCATCACCCGTGCGCGCTGGTTCGAGCGCCAGCACCACGGCATCCGTGCCAGCACCTGGCAGCGACCCTTGATCGGCAAGCCCTCGAACTGCACCGCCTGTCACCGCACCGCAGACCAAGGAGTCTTCCATGAACACGACGTCCGAATCCCGAAACAGTAAACCGCGCCCGGCGTCGATCCTGGTCTGGGATCTGCCGGTGCGCGTCTTCCACTGGGCGATGGTGATCTGCTTCGCCGGCGCCTGGCTGACCGCCGAGAGCGAACGTCAGCGCCTGCTGCACGTTGCCTTCGGCTACACGCTCGCCGGCCTGGTCGCATTCCGCGTGCTGTGGGGTTTCGTCGGCACGCGTCATGCGCGCTTTGCCGCCTTCGTGCGCGGACCACGAGCGCTGGCTGGCTACCTGCGCGGACTCTGGTCCGGTACGCCGCCGCACTGCGTCGGCCACAACCCCGCCGGCGGCTGGGCGATCCTGGCCCTGCTGGCGTTGGCGGTGGCGGTCGCCGCCAGCGGCATCGTCACCTACCAGGAATGGCTCGGCGACGGCTTCGAGGAGGTGCATGAGGTCGCCGCCAGCCTGATGCTGCTGGTCGTCGGCGTGCACGTGGTCGGGGTGCTGGCGAGCAGCCGCCTGCACCACGAGAACCTGGTGGCGGCGATGTTCAGCGGTCGCAAGCACGGCCTGCCGGCAGACGGCATCGGCAGCGCGCGCAACGTCCTCGGCGCCGCCCTGCTGTGCAGCGCGCTCGGCTTCTGGGTCTGGCAGGCGTGGCCCCCGGAAGCGCCGGCGGTCGAAGCCGCGGCCGAGCAGCGCTGAACGCGCACGTGGGACAATGCCGGTGTGCGCATCCTGCTGGCCGAAGACGATCCGTTGCTCGGGGACGCCCTGCGGGTGGGGCTTGCTCAGCGCGGCTGGCAGGTGGACTGGGTGCGCGACGGCCTGGCCGCGGAACGCGAGCTGCGCGCCGAACCCTATGCGGCCGCGGTGCTCGATCTCGGTCTGCCGCGACAGGATGGCCTCGAGGTGCTGGCTGCGCTGCGACGCGAGCAGTGCACGACCCCGGTGCTGGTGCTGACCGCACGCGATGCCGTGGCCGACCGCATTCGCGGCCTGGATCGCGGCGCCGACGACTATGTGCTCAAGCCGGTTGATCTGGATGAACTCGCCGCGCGCCTGCGCGCGCTGGTGCGACGTGCCCACGGTCTGGCCGCGGAGCGCCTGCACGCCGGCGATGTCGAGCTCGATCCGGCCGCGCGCACCGTCACCCGCGCCGGCGTGCCCGTGCCGTTGCCTGCGCGCGAGTTCGACGTGCTGCAGCAATTGATGTTGAGCGCCGGCCGCGTGCTCTCGCGCGAACAGTTGGAGCAGCGCGTGTACGGCTGGGGGCAGGAGATCGACAGCAACGCCATCGAGGTGCATGTGCATCACCTGCGGCGCAAGTTGGGCGCCGAGCTGGTGCGCACCGTGCGCGGCGTCGGCTATCTGTTGCCACGCGCGGTGACGTCATGAGTCTGCGCCGGCCCTCGTTGCAGCGGCGTCTGCTCGGCCGGGTCCTGGCAGCGGTTGCCGGGCTATGGCTCGCGGCCGCAGCGCTGACCTGGTTCGACACCCGGCACGAACTCGAGGAACTGCTCGACGGCCACCTCGCGCAGGCGGCGTCCGCCCTGTTGGCGCAGCGCCATGGGGATGACGACGACCGCCCGGTCGAGGCGCGCCCGCTGCATCGCTATGCATCGGCCGTGGCTTTCCAGGTGTTCCGCAACGGGCGCCTCGCGCTGCGTTCGGCGGACGCGCCACGGCAGCAGCTGGTGGCCGGAGACATCGGCGAAGGGGGGCGTTTCCACGACGTGCGTATCGACGGCGCGGCATGGCGCGTGTTCGTGGCGCGCAGCGCCCGGCGCGATGTCGTCGTCCAGGTCGGCGAGCGCAGCAGCGCGCGCAACGCCATCCTCTGGGCTGCCCTGCACAACACGCTGTGGCCGCTGCTTTGGTCGCTGCCGTTGCTGGCGCTGGTGGTGTGGTGGGCGGTGGCGCGTGCCATCGCGCCGCTGCATCGACTGGGTCGAGCGCTGGCCGGACGCGAGCCGCAGGCACTGGAGCCGCTGGCGCTGGACGATGCCGACCGCGAACTGCTGCCGCTGGTCGAGGCGCTGAACCATCTGTTCGCCCGCATCGAGGCGCTGCTCGGCGCCGAGCGCCGCTTCACCGCCGACGCCGCGCATGAACTGCGCACGCCGATCGCGGCCATCCGCGCCCAGGCCCAGGTCGCGCTCGGTGCCGCGGACGACGGACAGCGCCGCCATGCCCTGGGGGCCACGATCGCCGCTTGTGATCGGGCCGCGCGACTGGTCGAACAGTTGCTCACGTTGTCGAGGATCGAGTCATCGGGCCCGTTGCAGCTGTCAGCGGTCGAGCTGGAGGCGGTGGCTCGCGGGGTGCTCGGCGAACTGGCCGCGGCTACCGTTGCGCAGCAGCGCAGCCTGTCGTTGGACGCCGAAGCGGAGGTCCGCTGTCGCGCTGACGCGCTGCTGCTCGGGGTGCTGATCCGCAACCTGGTCGACAACGCGTTGCGCTATGGCCGCGAGGGCGGTCGCGTCGAAGTCGCCCTGCGCCGGTGCGGTGAACACTTCGAGTTGCGTGTCGACGACGACGGACCGGGGCTCGATGCAGCGCAGCGGCAACGCCTGGGCGAGCGCTTTTTCCGCGTACTCGGGCGCTCGCCCGAAGGCAGCGGCCTGGGCTGGTCGATCGTCCGCCGCATCGCCGACGCGCACGGTTTCGAGATCGCGGTCGACCGCTCGGCGCTCGGCGGCTTGCAGGTCCGGTTGACCGGGCCGCTGCTCCGCGCGTCGTGATCGCACCGGCGGGTACACACGCAGGCGCCACGCCGAGAACATCGCCAGCAGCAGCCAGAGTCCGGAGCTGATCCACCACAACCGGGTCAGGTCGGGGCCGGTCACCCAGGCGAAGGCGAATTCGGCGCCGACGGTGTTGAGCGTGGCGTGCATCAGCATCGGCAGCAGCAGGTTGCCGCCCGATCCGAGGTAGAGCCAGGTCACCACGAAGGTGGCGGCCACCACGCCGAGCAGGAATGGCAGCACCTGCGGCAGTGCCACCGCGTGCCCGAGCAGCGGCAGGTGCCACAGGCTCCAGATCGCGGCGAGCACGGCGCTGCCGCGCAGGGCGCCGAAGCGCTGCGCCAGGTGCGGCAGCAGGAAGCCGCGCCAGCCCGGTTCCTCGCCGAGCGCGACGAACAGCAGGATGATCAGGAAGCTCTCGATGCGTCCGGGCCAGGCCGCCCACTGCGCGGCGGTCGGTGCCGGCGCGCCGAGCCAGGTGTTGAGCAGCACCGCTGCGGCGGTGATCGCGAAAGGCGTACCGAGCGCGAGCAGCAGCCATCGCCAGCGGACGCGCACCCGCACCGTCGCCGCCAGCAAGGCGCGCACGCCGCTCTTTCCGACGCAGAGCCCGGTGACGATCAATGCCGCGACGAATGGCCCGAGCGGATTGGGCCCGGTGTGGCGCTGCTGTGCGAGCGCGATGAACCACGGGTACCAGGACAGCGCGAAGGCCAGCACCAGGAACACGCTGACGGGGTAGGCACGGGTGAGTTGCCGCAGGCTCGTGAACATGGACGCCCCTCGATGCGCGGCGCCGCGGCCGCCCTGTCGCTTCCGATGCCACGCGCCAGCGTTGGGTTGCCATGACTCCTGGGAGGGGCGAGGGGCGCCAGCGGGGAGGTCTCGCTACCCATCGATTTCGAGGAGTCTCCGACTGAGGCCCGCCGCGAAAGTCACGCCAAGAATTGTGTAACGGAGACTTTGTTGACGCCACCTTCGCCCGTCGCGGCGCAGGCTCGGGTCGGGCTTGGCTCGTGACTGGAACGACGATGGAATTCAAGCTCTTCCAATGGGGGCCGCGTTTCGAGTGCGGCATCGAGTCGGTCGATACCCAGCACCGGCGGCTGGTGGAGCTGGTCAACCAGCTGGCGCGAGTGCGCGACGAAGCCGATGCCGCGGCGCTGCCTTCGATCCTAGATGGCATCGGCGACTACGTGCAGTTCCATTTCGACAGCGAGGAGCAGGTCTGGCACGGGGCCGGGCTCGACCCACAGATTCTGGCGGCGCATCAGCGCACCCACATCGGCTTCACCGAACAGATCGAGGCATTCCGGGCGGTGTTCGACGGGCATCCGCTGGAGTTGGCGCATTCGCTGCACGGCTATCTGTGCGGCTGGCTGGTGTTCCACATCCTCGGCGATGACCGCCGCATGGCCGGGCTGGTGCTTGCCGGCAGCGGCGAAGGCGGCGAGACACCGGCGCGCTATGTGCCCGACCCCTTGCTGGTCGAGGCGCTGCGTTCGATGGACCGCGCGCTGACCACGATGAACGGGCGCCTGCGCGCCACCAACCTGGAACTCGAGCAACGGGTGCAGGCGCGTACCCGCGAACTGCAGGAGCAGCAGGAGCGGCTGCAGCAGGTGCAACGGCTGGAGTCGCTCGGCCAGTTGACCGGCGGGGTTGCGCACGATTTCAACAACCTGCTCACGGTCGTGCTCGGCAACGCCGAGATGCTGGTTCAGTTGCTTGAGGACGAACGCCTGCGGCCGCTGGCCCTGATGATCCAGAACGCGGCGCTGCGCGGTGCCGAGCTGACGCGCTCGCTGCTCGCCTTCGCGCGCCGGCAGCCGCTCGATCCGCACGCCGTGGACCTGCACCTGCGCATCGTCGAGATGCTGCCGCTGTTGCAGCGGGCACTGGGCTAGCAGGTCGAGATCATGCTGGTCGGTGGGCCGGGCTTGCCGAAGGCGATGGTCGATGCCGCGCAGTTCGACCATGCCCTGCTCAACCTGTGCCTGAACGCGCGCGACGCGATGCCCGCGGGCGGGCGCCTGCGCATCGAGAGCGCCGCCTGCCGGCTGGAGGCGGACGCGCAGACGACGCGTCCGGCAGGCAACTACTTGCGCGTGCAGGTCAGCGATGCCGGCTGCGGCATCGCCCCCGAGCATCTGCTGCAGGTGTTCGAGCCGTTTTTCACGACCAAAGAAAAAGGCAAGGGCACCGGGCTCGGCTTGTCCATGGTCTATGGCTTCGTGCGCCAGTCCGGCGGCCAGGTCGAGCTGCAGTCGGAGCCCGGCACCGGCACCACGGTGAGCCTGTACCTGCCGCTGGCAGCGGCCGACGCCGTCGATGCGGCTGGCGTCGTCGCCGAAGGGCCGCTGGTCGGAGGCAGCGAGACCGTGCTGTTGGTCGAAGACGATATCCCGGTACGCGAGCTGGTCCGCAATCAGCTGGCTGCCCTCGGCTATTGCGTGGTGGTCGCCGGCAACGGCCCCGAGGCATTGTCGATACTCGGCGTTCGCGACGAGATCGACCTGCTGTTCACCGACGTGGTCATGCCCGGTGGCATGAACGGCCATCAGCTCGCCAGCGCCGCCCTCGCCCTGCGACCGCGGCTGCGCGTGCTCTACACCTCCGGCTACACCGATAACGCGGTGGTCCACGACGGCCGCCTCGACTCCGGCGTGCGGCTGCTGAACAAGCCCTACCGGCACGCCGAACTGGCCGCGATGGTGCGTTCCGCGCTCCTGCAATCTGCCGAGGCCCGCGTGACCTGAGGCGGCGATCGGTGCAGGCCGCAACTTGACCGTACCGATCCGTCGCATAGACTGCGCCTGGCTTGGTTCGGACTTCCCACGCCCGGGTGTCGAATGGCATTGGTGCAATCGTTCCGATCGCTGACGCTGGCCGCGGTGCTCTGCTGCGCTTCAGGCGCGAAGGCAGCGCCGGCCCTGGGTGAAGTCGTGCCTGGCCCGCAGGCGGTGTCGCGGATCGAAGGGCTGGTCGCCGAACTGCAGGCGCAGCATGCCGAAGCCCGCGGGCGCTTCTACGACGGCGCCGCCTATCTGGGCCAACTGTTCAAGCAGGCCGCGGTGCATCCGCGCGCCATGCAGTACGCCGCGTCCTGGGGCGACAACACGGTCTATCTGAACTGGAGTGGCGCCGAGGCGTTCTACGAAGTGCACCTCGATGTGTTGCGGGACGCGCTGGCCCGTGCGCGCAATGGCCATGCACTGACCGCCGCTGACCTCGAGTACCTGAGCGCAGGCGTGCAGCGCTGGCGCAGCGAGGAGCAGATCATCGACGCCGACCTGACGCGCTCGGCCGAGCTGTATGCGCAGCAGGCGCGCAAGCTCGGCGAGCGCATGGCGATCGACGACCGCCTCGGGCCGCTCGCGACGGAAGCGCAGCGCGCCGCCGCGGAGCCGCAGCGAGAACGCCTCGCCGCCGACGCCGAAGCGCTCCGGCAGCAGGCGGTTGCGGCGGCGAAGTCGGCCATCGAACGCGCGCAGCAGCGGCTGTTCTCGCCGTTGGATGCGGCGTCGCGCATCGCCGTGAACATGCCGGCGGCCACGCCGCCCTGCGAGACGGTCGAGCGCGACGACATCGTCGATACCGACGCGGCCTTCGACCGGCTGGAGCAGGGCATTCGCAAGGACATGGAGGCCGGGGATGGCCGCTAGGGTCGCGCTGCGAGGTGCGATGTTCGCGTTGCTGCTGGGGCACGCGACGGCCGCTTCGGCCGGGCCCGACCCGGTGCCCGCGCCGGCGACGCCACCGGGCTTTCTCGCGGGTCTGCGCGAGATCCTGCGGCAGACGCAGTCGAATATCGGCGGCGTGTTCGATGCGGGTGTCGACACGATCTTCCGTCCGTGGCTGTTCGATCCCGCAGCCGAGTGGGCGCTGCCGCTGCCGGAAGGGCCGACCTATCGCCCGAAGCATCCCTACGACACCCCAGTGCTGAACGAGAGTCGGCAGATCGTCGATGAAATGCTGGCGAACCAGTACCGCGATGTCTTCTTCCAGGACGCGCTGCGCCGCTCGCGCGGTTACGCCGACCGTGCCGCCGGCTACGCCAGGGCCTGCGAGCGCGGCGGATTCGCCAGCGCGGCAGAGGAATTGGGCCGGCTGCGCCTGTCCACCCAGCAACGCAAAGACCACCTCGACGAGCTGGCGCGCGGGCTGCGCGCCGCGGTGCGCACGATCCGGGCCGCGTTCGATCGACTGCAGGGCCGCAACACGCCCGGCGAATCCATGGTCGGCACCGGGGCCGGGGAGGTCTTCTTCGCTGCCTCGCAGGCGGCGCTGGACGAGTTGGCCGACGTCATCGAGAAGCGGCCACAGCATCTGCGCACGGCGAGGCGGACCGAGTTGCAGCGCAGCCTCAGATTCAGTCGCATGCCGGAATCCCGGCTTGGGAGGCTGACGCGACTCGGCGGCCGCACCGTCGGCATCGCCAACACCGTGGCCAATCTCTTCGACCTCGCCAGAGAGAGCAAGGAGGCCATGCAGATGATGGCGCTGGTGCCGCACATGTCTGAGTGGGAAGCGCTGGCAACCTACATCGAGGGCCTGAGCGAGCAGTACGCGCGTCTGCTGGAGACGCAGCAAAGTTTGTCCGATGAGCTCGAGCGGCAGTTCGATGCCGCCGCCTGTCAGCGCTGCAAGCCCGACACGCCACCACCGACGCCAGCGCCGGACCCGGCGAAACCGGCAACTCCCAAGCCGCCGCAGGTGCGCCCATCAGCCACGCGTCCACCGCCGGTGCCGGAACCGGCGCGGCCGCCGGTGCGTCCAGCGGAAGCACCACCCGACTGAAGCACTGGCACCGCGAGGACGGTCGGGCGACAACCAGTGCGGGCGCTGCCGACCCGAGTAGTGGTCGGACGTGGGGCCCCGCCGCGGAGATCGCCGCAGGGCGAGCGCTACACCGGCACCCGCCGTGCGCCCTTGACCTCGCGCAGGCTGAAGCTGGTGGCGATCTCGCGCACGCCAGGCAGGCGGCGCACGCGCTCGCGCACGAAGCTGGCGAAGTCGTCGAGCGAACGCGCGATCACTTCCAGCTGGTAGTCGTACTTGCCGCTGAGGTTGTGGCAGGCCAGCACCTGATCGAGCAGCTGCACTTCGCGTTCGAAGGCCGTGGCGATCTCGGCGGTGTGGTTTTCCAACTGCAGCTGCACGAAGCCGCGCACGCCGAAGCCGAGGCGGCGCTCGTCGAGATGGGCGTGGTATCCGGCGATGACGCCAGCGGCTTCCAGTGCGCGCACGCGCCGCCACACCGGCGAGTGCGACAGCGAGACCAGCGCAGCCAGGTCGGCGACGCTGCGCCGGGCGTCGTCCTGGAGTGCTTCGAGGATGCGCTGGTCGGTGCGGTCGAGCTGCGGCGGTGCGTCAGGTTCTGGAGGCATGATCCACCCCAATAGGTACAAAGGACGCGACAAGTCTTGCACAGACTCCGCATGAGCCGGCGAAATACGCAAGGAAAGTGCGGGCGCAGCGGCGAATAATGGCTGTGGGCAATCCCGCCCGTTGCGTCGAGTCGTGTCATGCCCGGTCTGTGCAAAGGCGATCCGCGTTCCAATGCTCCCGCAGTCGGCAGCGCCGCCTGGATCAATGAACTCGGGCGTCGTCGCCAGCCCGGCCCGGCACTGCCGGCGCCGTTGTTGCCGGCAACGCTCGGTTCCTCGACCTTGTCCGTACATGCCGGCAGCCATGACGACCCCGCCACCGGCGCGGTCGGCACGCCGATCTACCAGAACAGCACCTTCGTGCTCGGTGCCGACCAGTACCGCGCCATCGACCAGGGCTATGCGCGCGACCGCTTCATCTACACCCGCTACGGCAACCCCAGTCAGTGGGCGGTGCAGGAGAAGATCGCCGCGCTCGAAGGCGCCGAGTCGGCGCTGGTGTTCGCGAGCGGCATGGCGGCGATCGCCGCCTCGGTGCTGGCCATGCTCGATCGCGGCGCGCACGTCATTGCGTCCAGGGAGTTGTACGGCGGCACCTACGCCTTCTTCCACCACGAGCTGCCGTCGCTTGGCTTCGAGGTCAGTTATGTCGATCCGCGTGACCCGAACGCGGTGCGCGCGGCGCTGCGACCGAACACCATGCTGTTGTTCTTCGAGGCGATGACCAACCCGCTGCTGAATCTGGTCGACATCGCGGCGATGGCGGCGATCGCACGCGCGGCCGGCGCCAAGCTGATCGTCGATGCCACCTTCGTGTCGCCGCTCGGCGTGCGCGCGCTGGAACACGGCGCCGACCTGGTGCTGCATTCCGGGTCGAAATACCTCAATGGCCACAGTGATCTGATCTGCGGCGCCGTCGCCGGCTCGCGCAAGTATGTCGATCGTGTCTGGCCGCGCCTGCTCGCCTACGGCGGCTGCCTCGATCCGCATGCCTGCTTTCTGCTCGAGCGCGGTCTGAAGACGCTGGCGCTGCGCATGCGCGCACACCAGGACGGTGCGATCGCGCTGGCCAACCACCTGGCCGCGCACGCGCAGGTGAACTGGGTGCGGCACAGCGCGCGCGCCGACCATCCCGACCATGCACTGGCGACGCGCCAGCTGCGCCAGCACAGCGGCCTGGTCGCATTCGCCGTGCGCGGCGGCGATGCCGCGGCGCTGGCGCTGCTGCCGCGGCTGCGGCTGATGCGCGAGGCCACCAGCCTCGGCGGTGTCGAGACCCTGGTCAGCCTGCCGTTCAACACCTCGCATGCCGCCTTCACCGCCGAGCAGCGCGCGCAGATCGGCATCCCGCCGGGCTGCGTGCGGCTCTCGGTCGGCATCGAGGACCCCGCCGACCTGATCGCCGATCTCGATCAGGCCATGGCCCATTGCTGACCCATTGCCTCCGGAGCACGACATGAAGAACGGCATCGCCACCGCGGCCCTGTCCGAAATGACCGCAGAGATCGCCACACAGCCGGCGCAGGGTTGCGTCGCTTATGGCGTGGCCCTGAACTGGCGTTCGGGCACGCGCGCCGAAGTCGAGGCGCTGCCGATGCGTATTGGTGACGAGCAGGTCAGCCGCGGCCTGCGCTGGGAGATCGACGAACCACGCCAGCTCGGCGGCAGCAACCACGCGCCGAATCCGCAGGAGTACCTGTTGAGCGGGCTCGGTGGTTGTCTGATGGTGGCCTTCATGGTCGGCGCCAGCGTGCGCGGCATCCAGATCGAGCGCTTCGCCATCGAAGTGCGCGCCGAGCTCGATCTCGCCGGCTTCCTCGGCGTGCGCGAAGGCGCGCCGGTCGCGCTCGGCGGCATCCGCTATGTCATGCACGTGCAGGCCGATGCCGGCGACGCCGAGCTGGAGCAGCTGCGCGAACTGGCCGAGGCGCACAGCCCGAATGCGATGACGCTGGCGCACGGTGTGCCCATCCATGGCGCGCTCGCACGCATGCCGCGCTGACGCGAGCGGCGACGATCGCCGATACTCGCCGCCCGCAGTCCCAGTCCCCACGAGTTGCCCATGAATCCAGCATCGCAGGCCGACCCATCCCTGACCTCCGCGGCGACCGGGCAGTGCGATCTCGACCCGACCGAGACGCGTGAATGGCTGGAGGCGCTCGATGCGATCGTGCTGCGCGAAGGCAAGGAGCGCGCGCAATACCTGTTCGATCGCCTGGCCGACCATGCCCTGCAGCGCGGCGTGCAGTCGCAGCGGGCGCGGGTCACGCCGTATCGCAACAGCATCCCGCTGGCGCGCCAGCCGCACTATCCCGGCGACGAGGCGCTGGAGGCCAGGCTCGGCGCGGCGATCCGCTGGAACGCGCTGGTCATGGTCATGCGCGCCAACCGCGACGGCGGCGACCAGGGCGGGCATGTCGCGTCCTACGCCTCGGCGGCGGACTTGTTCGAGGTCGGCTTCCAGCATTTCTTCAAGGCCGATGGCCATCGCGACGGCGCCGACCTGGTGTTCTTCCAGCCGCATTCTGCGCCCGGGGTGTACGCCCGTGCCTTCCTCGAAGGCCACCTCGACGAGCAGCATCTCGACCACTATCGACGCGAAATCGGTGGCCATGGCCTGAGTTCGTATCCGCACCCGTGGCTGATGCCGGACTTCTGGCAGTTCCCGACCGGCTCGATGGGTCTCGGTCCGCTCAACGCGATCTACCAGGCGCGTTTCCTGCGCTACCTGCATCATCGCGGTCTGCGTGACGCCGGCCAGCGCCGCGTCTGGGGCTTCTTTGGCGACGGCGAGATGGACGAGCCGGAGTCGATCGGCGCCTTGTCGCTGGCGGCGCGCGAGGGGCTCGATCACCTGACCTTCGTCATCAACTGCAATCTGCAGCGCCTCGACGGTCCGGTGCGCGGCAACAGCCGCATCGTCGATGAGCTCGAAGCGCTGTTCACCGGCGCCGGCTGGCATGTGCTCAAGGTGTTGTGGAGTTCCGACTGGGACCCGTTGTTCGCACGCGACCACGGCGGCGAACTGCTGCGCGCCTTCGCACAGACCGTCGATGGCCAGTTCCAGACGCTGTCGGCGAACGACGGCGCCTACAACCGCGAGCGCTTCTTCGCACAGTCGCCCGAACTCGCGGCGCTGGTGGCCGATCTGAGCGACGCCGACATCGATCGCCTGCGCCGCGGCGGTCACGACGCGCGCAAGCTGCACGCCGCCTATGCCGCAGCGGTCGCGCATCGCGGCCAGCCGACGGTGATCCTGGCCAAGACCATGAAGGGTTTCGGCATGGGCAGCGCCGGTCAGGGGCGCATGACCACGCACCAGCAGAAGAAGCTCGATGCCGAGCAGCTGCGCGTTTTCCGCGACCGTTTCGCGATTCCGCTCGATGACGCCGCGATCGAATCACTGCCGTTCTACAGGCCGGCCGCCGACAGCGCCGAGATGCGCTACCTGCGCGCGCGTCGCGACGCGCTCGGCGGCTGCCTGCCGCGGCGGCGCGCGCAGTCGACGCAGACGCTGCCGCTGCCCGCGCTCGACGCCTGGGCCAAGTTTGCGCTCGAGGCCGATGGCCGCGAGATGTCGACGACGATGGCGGTGGTGCGCATGCTCGGCAATCTGCTCAAGGACCCCGTGCTTGGCCCACGCATCGTGCCGATCGTGGCCGACGAGGCGCGCACCTTCGGCATGGCCAATCTGTTCCGCCAGGTCGGCATCTACGCGCCGCACGGCCAGCTGTATGAGCCCGAGGATCGCGACACGATGCTCTACTACCGCGAGGAAACCAGCGGCCAGATTCTGGAGGAGGGCATTTCCGAAGCCGGTGCCATCAGTTCCTGGATCGCCGCGGCGACCAGCTACAGCGTGCACGATCTGCCGATGCTGCCGTTCTACATCTACTACTCGATGTTCGGTTACCAGCGCATCGGCGATCTGGTCTGGGCTGCGGCCGACCAGCGCGCGCGCGGTTTTCTGCTCGGCGCCACCAGTGGCCGCACCACGCTCAATGGCGAAGGCCTGCAGCATCAGGACGGCAGTTCGCCGGTGCTGTTCGCGACGGTGCCGAACTGCCGCGTGTTCGATCCGAGCTTCGCCAGCGAGATCGCGGTGCTGGTCGAACACGGCTTGCGCGCCATGCTCGATCAACAGCGCGACGAGTTCTGGTACCTGACCGTCGGCAATGCCAACGTGCCGATGCCTTCGGCCCCGGCGGCGGAACAAGCCGACTGGCGCGAGGGCGTGGTCAGCGGCTTGTATCGCCACAGCGGCAACGCCGACGCCGCGCTGCAGCTGCTCGGTTCGGGCGCGATCATGAGCGAGGTGCTGCGCGCGCAGGCCTTGTTGCGCGACGACTTCGGCATCGAAGCGGCGGTGTGGAGCGCGACCAGCTACAGCGAACTGCAGCGCGAGGGTATCGCCTGCGAACGCGCCACCCGCCTCGGCAGCGCGGCGCGCGCCAGTTTCGTCGAGCGCCAGCTCGCCGCCACGCGCGGTCCGGTGCTCGCCGCCAGCGACCACATCCGCGCCTGGCCGGAACTGATCCGCGCCTTCGTGCCGCGCCGCTACCTCACCCTCGGTACCGACGGCTTCGGTCGCAGCGACACCCGCGCCGCGCTGCGCGCGTTCTTCGAGGTCGATGCCGAGTCGATCGTCATCGCCGCGCTGCATGCGCTCGCGCTTGATGCCGCGATCGATGCCGCGATCGATCCGGGCATCGTCGCCGATGCGCGCAAACGCTATGGCCGCGAACACATCGACTCGGAGCCGTGGCGGCGCTGATCGGCGGCT
The DNA here is from genome assembly GCA_016703225.1 of Lysobacterales bacterium. Taxonomy (NCBI): domain Bacteria; kingdom Pseudomonadati; phylum Pseudomonadota; class Gammaproteobacteria; order Lysobacterales; species Lysobacterales bacterium. The sequence continues at coordinate 960,489 of JADJCM010000001.1, read as the reverse complement.
TGGGTGGTGCGCGGCGCGCCTGATACCGTGCGCGCCTTTCCGCCGTGGCGAGCAGCGTGAGTTCCCCTTCCCGAGACTATCCAGCGCTGGATCTGGTGCGCGCCTTCGCGGCCTTCTCCATCGTCGTCCTGCACGTCGTCGCGATGTCGCAGTGGGAGAGCTTTCCGCACTCCGGCCCGTTGGCATGGTTCCGCGTCGGGTTCCTGAGCGTCGATCTGTTTTTCGTGCTCAGCGGCTTCGTGATCACGCTGACCGCGCTTCGCGAGCAGGCCATCGGCGGCAATGCGCGCGGCCGCTTCCTGCTGCGACGGGTGGCGCGACTGGCCCCGGCCTACTTCGTGAGCAGCCTGGCCTGGCTGGCGCTGAACGACTTCGCGGTGCTCAAGCAGCCGGACGCATGGGTGCAGGCGCTGACCCACCTGAGCTTCACCTACAACTTCCTGCCGAGCACGTTTTCCGCCATCAACGGCGCGACCTGGACGATCGGCATCGAAATGCAGTTGTACGTGCTGGTTGCCCTGCTGATGCCGCTGCTCGGGCGCTGGCGCGCCGCGCGCCTCGGCGTCTGCGTGCTGCTGCTGGCACTGCTGTATCGCCTGGGCAGCCAGTACCTGCAGAGCGGGCTGATGGGGCTGGCGCCCGCGGACAGTCAGCTGTGGTTCTTCTCGGTGCAGGTGCCCGGCATGCTCGATGTATTCGGGGTCGGCGCCGCCCTGGCGCTGGCGGTGCATCGCGCCGAACTGCGGCCGCGTTCGCCGGCCGTCTGGTTGCTGTCGCTGTTCCTGCTGCTGGCATGGTCGGCGTCGTTGGTCTCCGCGCTGCTGGCGGACGGCGAGTTCTATTGGCATTCGTATTTTTGGGTTTCCGGGTTCCGTACGCTGGTCGCAGGCACGGTACTGGGCTGGCTTTGGCTGGCGCTGGTGGTGCCGGCCGCGTGGGTCGCGCGCCTGGGCGCCTGGCTGCGCTATCCGGGCGTCATCAGCTACGGGGTGTTCCTGTGGCATGTGCCGGTGGCGCAGTGGCTGCTCGCGCACACCAGCTTGCGCCAGTGGCCTCTGCTGTGGGCCTGCATCGGCGTCACCGGCGCAGTCGCCGCGATCAGCTGGCATGTGATGGAGAAGCCGATCCAGGCCTGGGCCCGCCGCCGCGGCAAGCGGCTGCGCGATGATGTCGGCGAGCGTGTACGGGGCGCCTGAGGCGGCGCGTGCTCACGCACAACGCGCACCCGGCGGCGTATGATCCGCGCCCCCGCAAGCCACCGGACCGCGCCATGACCGAACCCCGCCGCGTCGAGCACCAGATGACCGACAAGGGCTATGTGCCGGTGTACACCACGGCCGTGGTCGAGCAGCCATGGGCGCGCTATTCGGAAGCCGACCATGCGGTGTGGGGGCAGTTGTTCCGCCGCCAGCGCGAGATCCTGCGCGATCGCGCCTGCCCGGAGTTCCTGGCCTCGATCGACGCGCTCGGCATGGACGACGCGCAGATCCCGAAGTTCGACGACATCAATCGGCTGCTGCTTGAGGCCACCGGCTGGAAGCTGATCGCGGTCGAGGGGTTGTTGCCGGAGCTGACTTTTTTCGAACACCTCGCCGCGCGCGAATTCCCGGTGACCTGGTGGATCCGCCGTGCCGATCAGATCGACTACATCGCCGAGCCCGACCTGTTCCATGATCTGTTCGGTCACGTGCCGTTGCTGATGAACCCGGTGTTCGCCGATTACATGCAGGCCTACGGCGCCGGTGGTGTGCGCGCCTCGACCTTCGGCAACGAGCCGCTGGCGAACCTGACGCGGCTGTACTGGTACTCGGTCGAGTTTGGTTTGATCAGCACGCCGCAAGGGCTGCGCATCTACGGTGCCGGCATCCTGTCGTCCAAGGGCGAGTCGATCCACTGCCTGGAATCCGAGGTGCCGAACCGCATCGGTTTCGATGTGCAGCGGGTGATGCAGACGCGCTACCGCATCGACAGTTTCCAGAAGACCTACTTCGTGATCGATGGCTTCGAGCAGCTGTTCCAGGCCACGGTTGATCCCGACTTCGGCCCGATCTACTACCGCATGAAGGGCGCCGAACCGATCCCCGCCGCAACCGTGCTGGACTCTGACCGGGTGTTCCAGCGCGGCAGTGGTGCCGGCTGGAGCAACGATGGCGACGTCTGAGACGCGTCGCTTGCCTTGCCCGCCCGGCACCGCGCCGGCACAATGTCGCCCCCGCATTCATGGCCGGAACGGTGCCAGCGCACCGCTTCCTTCTGGAGTCAACGATGAGCCCGCATGACCAAAGTTTCCTGAAGCATTTCGCCCAGCTGATCGGCGGGCTGGCGGTGTTGACCGTGGTGCTGATCCTCGGCGCGCGCGTCATCCACAACCAGCAGCCGCAATCGGTGGATGCAGCACGGGCTGCGGCCACACTTGCTCGCATTGCGCCGGTGGGTGCCGTATTCGCTGGCGATGCCGGCAGCGCGGCACTGGCCGAGACGCAGGCAGCAGCGAGTCCGGCACCGGCCGAGGCGGCGGCAGCGCCGGACGGCGCCAAGGTGTACAGCGGTTTGTGCGGCGCCTGCCACGGTGCCGGCGTGGCCGGTGCGCCGAAGCTGGAGAAGGCGGCCTGGGAAGCGCGTGCGGCGCAAGGCGTCGATACCTTGTTCGCCCATGCCCGCGACGGCTTCACCGGCCAGGCCGGGATGATGCCGGCGCGCGGCGGCAATCCGGCGCTGAGCGATGACGAAGTGCGCGCCGCCGTGCATTGGATGCTCGATAACTTGAAGTAATGCCATTGCGACCGCCGCCGGCGGTCGTCACCGAACCTGGCGCCGCCCTCGGGCGGCGCATTGATTTGCAGCATTGGAAATCCGATGAAGTCGATGCGCCTCGTGTTTGTCTTGCCGCTGCTCACCGCTGCGGCGATCAGCGGGTGCCAGCCCAAGGGTGGCGCCGGGAACGCACCGCCAAGCGGCGATGACGCACTGATCTGCGGGCAGGCGGCGACCGCCATCCACGCCATTCAGGGCGATCAGGCGATGAGTGCCATGGTCGGCGCCACGATCGAGGTCGAGGCACGCATCGCCGCGAAGTTCATCGACGGCCTCGGCGGCTTTGCGCTGGTGTCCGAATCCGGCAGCGAGGACGCCGATGCGGCGACTTCCGAGGGCATTTTCGTGCGTCATCCGGAGCCGCTGTCGTGGCCGCTCGGCACGCGCGTGCGTCTGCGCGCAACGGTCGCCGAACTGGGCGCCGCGCCGGATACGCAGACCGCGCTGATCGAGTTGCGCGACATGATCCAGTGCGCCAAGCCGCTGCCGCTGCAGCCGCGCGCGGTCGTGGCCGCCGGCGACGACGCCATGTACTGGGAGCGCTTCGAGGGCGAGCGCCTGCGCATCGACGGGCCGGTCTCACTGGTCGGCAACGACGACCTGCTGCGCAACGGTGCGCTGGTGGTGTCGTTCGATGGCCGCGATTTCGTGCCGACTGAGTTGCACGCCCCGGGGCCCGATGCGCGCGCGCTCGACGCTGCCAATCGCGCGACCCGTTTGCTGCTCGACGACGCTCGGCTCGACGAGTACCCGAAGCAGCTGTGGCATCTGCCGCAACCGCTGACGCCCGAGGCGGCCTACCGCGTCGACTCGGAGCTCAGTGGCATCGATGGTGTGCTCGAGCAGCGCGACGGCGAGTATCGCTTGCAACTGGTCGCGCCGATCGCCGCGGTCAAGCACGCACCGCGGCCGCCGACGCCACCCGAGGTCGACGGCGATCTGCGCATCGCCAGTTTCAATGTCCTCAACTACTTCAACGGCGACGGCCGCGGCGGCGGTTTTCCGACCGCGCGCGGTGCGCGCAATGCCCCGGCGTTCCAGCGTCAGACGGCGAAGATCGTCGCTGCGCTGGACGCGCTCGATGCCGACATCGTCGCGCTGATGGAAGTCGAGAACGACGGCTTCGGCGAACAGTCGGCACTGGCCGAGCTGGTGCGCGCGCTGAACCGGGCGCGCGGCAAGGTGCGCGGCGACTACGCCTTCGTCAACCCCGGCGTCGAGCGCATCGGCGACAGCGAAATCATGGTCGCGCTGATCTATCGCAAGAGCCGCGTGCAGCTGCTCGGTGCCGCCTCGATCAGCCTCGATGCGCCGTTCGGACACGGATCGCGCGCGCCGTTGGCGCAGCGCTTCCAGTCCGGTAGCTTCGACTTCGTCGTGGTCGCCAACCACTTCAAGTCCAAGGGCTGCACCGAGGCCAAGGGCGGCGACCAGGACCAGGAAGATGGACAAGGTTGCTACAACGCCGCGCGCATCGAATCGGCGCGCGCGCTGGCCGACTGGCTGGCTACTGCTCCGCTCGGCAGCGGCAGCGACCGCGTGCTGTTGCTCGGCGATCTCAACGCCTACGGCAACGAGGACCCGCTGCGCCTGCTCGCCAGCCGCGGCTACGTTGACGTGGTCACCGCGCACGCCAGCGAGCCGGCCTACAGCTACGTCTACGGTGGCGCCTCCGGGCGCCTCGATCATGCGCTCGCGAGTCCGGCGCTCACCGCGCACGTCGGCGGCGCGAGCGAGTGGCACATCAATGCCGACGAGTCCGTGGGTTTCGAGTACACCCAGCCCGACTACGATCGGCGCGCGCTGAAGAGCCGCTATCGCCCGGACCCGTTTCGCAGCTCCGACCACGATCCGCTGCTGATCGGGCTGCGCCTGCAGCCGCTGGTGGACGCCGCCGCGGCGCCGGCGAATTGATGGCCTGATGAATCGCGCCGCGTTCCCGCAGGCTTCCGGTCCGCTGCTGCTGCAGGGCGGGGCCGGCGCAATCGAGGCGCACATCGAGTGGCCGGCGCCGGCGTTGGCGCGCGATGCCGTGGCCGTGGTCTGTCATCCGCATTCGCTACACGGCGGCAGCATGGGCAACAAGGTCGTCACCACTTGCGAGCGCGCGCTGCGCGAACTCGGTTGCGCGACCTTGCGCTTCAACTTCCGCGGCGTCGGCCGCTCCGCCGGCGAGTTCGACGACGGCCTCGGCGAGGGCGCCGATCTGCTGGCGTTGTGCGACTGGGTGCGCGTCACGCGCCCGACGGCCAAGCTGGTGCTGGCCGGATTCTCGTTCGGTGCCTACGTGTCGATGACGCGCGCCGCGGCGATCGCGCCGCAACAGCTGATCTCGATCGCACCGCCGGTCGGTCGCTTCGACCTCCACGCCTTCCAGCATCCGCCTTGCCCGTGGCTGGTGCTGCAGCCCGATGCCGATGAAGTGGTCGACGCGCAGCAGGTCTACGCCTGGGTGCAGCGTCAGCAGCCGGCGCCGACGCTGGTGCGCTTCGCCGACGCGTCGCATTTTTTCCACGGTCGCCTGCCGGAACTGCGCGCGGCGATCCAGGCCGGCGTGGTCGCGCTGCTGCCACCACTGGCATGAATCCAAGCGCCGCCTACCAACGCGAGATCGATCGCGGCCAGCGCCAGGAAGACGCGGCACAACGCGCGTTGTTGCCGGTGCTCGACCGCATCCATGCGCAACTGCTGGCGCGCGCCGAGCCCGCGTTCGGGGAGCGTTTCCTGGCGCGGTTTCGCACCCAGCCGCCGGTGCGGGGCCTGTATTTGCACGGTGGCGTCGGCCGCGGCAAGACCTTCCTGATCGACCTGCTGCACGATAGCCTGCCGGTGAAACGCAAACTGCGCCTGCATTTCCATCGCTTCATGGGCCGCATCCACGAAGCCTTGCGTGCGCACGCCGGCGCCGCCGACCCGCTGCAGCGGGTGGCGCAGCAATTTGCCGGCGAGGCGCAGCTGTTCTGCCTCGACGAGTTCTTCGTCACCGACATCGGCGACGCCATGATCCTCGGCGAGTTCCTGCAGCACCTGTTCGCCGCCGGCGCGACCCTGGTCACCACCTCCAACCTGCCGCCGCGGCGCCTGTACGAACATGGTCTGCAACGCGACCGCTTCCTGCCGGCGATTGCCCTGCTCGAGCGCCACTGCGACGTGCGCGAGTTGGCCAGCACGATCGACTATCGACTGCGCGCGCTGACCCGCGCCGGCGTCTACTGGACACCGCCGGATGCCGACGCCGACGCCGCCATGCTGGCGATGTTCGACGCGCTCGCTCCCGGCGAGTTGCGCGCGGCCACGGCCTTGCGCATCCACGACCGCGACATCGGCGTGCGCCGTCTCGCCGATGGCCTGGTCTGGTTCGACTTCGCGGCGCTGTGTGAAGGGCCGCGCGCGGTGGCGGACTACATCGAGATCGCGCGCAGTTTCCAGACCGTGTTCGTGTCGGCGGTGCCGCGGTTCGATGCCAGCCAGCGCTGTGAGGACGCGGCCAAGCGCTTCGTGCATCTGGTCGACGAGTTCTACGATCGCAACGTCAATCTGGTGCTGTCGGCAGCGGCCGAACCGCTGGCGCTGTATCGCGGCGAGCGTCACCGCCACGAGTTCGAACGCACCGCCTCGCGCCTGATCGAAATGGGCAGCCGCGACTTCCTCGCGCGCGAGCACCGGCCGTGAAGCGCGCGCGCCTGCCGGGCACGGTTTGGGCGCTCGGCGTGGTGTCGCTGCTGACCGATGTTTCCTCCGAGTTGGTGCATGCCTTGCTGCCCCTGCTGCTGGCCGGCTCGCTCGGCGCCAGCATGCTGGTGATCGGGCTGATCGAAGGCGCGGCCGAGGCGATGGCCGCGATCGTCAAGCTGTTCTCGGGTGCGCTCAGCGACCGCATCGGCCGGCGCAAGCCGCTGGTGGTCGCGGGGTATGGATTGTCGGCGCTGACCAAGCTGGTGTTCCCGCTCGCTGCGAGTGCGTCGCTGGTGCTCGGTGCGCGCTTGCTCGATCGCCTCGGCAAGGGCATTCGCGGCGCACCGCGCGATGCGCTGATCGCCGACGTCACGCGGCCCGAACAACGTGGCGCGGCCTACGGCCTGCGCCAGTCGCTCGATACCGTCGGCGCGGTGCTCGGACCGCTGGCGGCGATGGCGCTGATGCTGTGGCTGCTGGATGCGCGCACCGCGCTGTGGTTTGCCGCGATTCCGGGGCTGCTGGCGGTGCTGGTGTTGCTGGTCTACGTGCGCGAGCCGGAACGCCACATCGCGGAGAACAAGCCTGCGCTCGGCCTGCGCCACTGGCGCACGCTCGATCGTCGGGTCTGGGGCGTGATCGGCATCGCCGCGCTGCTACATCTGGCGCGCTTCGGCGAGGGGTTTCTGGTGCTGCACATGCGCGATTCCGGTTTTGGCGATGCGCTGGCACCGCTGGCGCTGGTGCTGATGAGCCTCGCCTACACGCTCACCGCCTTTCCGGTCGGCTGGTGCGCGGACCGGATGTCGCGCCGCACCCTGCTCGCGATCGGCGTGGCCATGCTGGTCGCGGCCGATCTGGTGTGCGCGCTGCTGCCCGGGCGCATCGGCGCTGCCCTGGGCATCACGCTATGGGGCGTGCACCTCGGCTTCACCCAGGGCCTGCTCGCGGCCATGCTCGCCGACGTCGCCCCGAAAGAACTGCGCGGCACCGCGTTCGGGATCTTCCATCTGGCTTCCGGCGTCGCGCTGCTGATCGCCAGCCTGGGCGCCGGTGCGCTGTGGCAGTGGCAGGGTGCCAGCAGCATGTTCCTGGTCGCCGGTCTGATCGCGGCGTTGGCCGGTGTTGCCCTGCGGCATGCGCCGGCGGCCAAAAACTGATTACAATTCTCCACACTCGCCATCCGTCGGCGTGCACGGGGAAAACCATGAAGTCCAAGTTTTGGGGCAGCGTGCTGCTGCTGTTGTGCTCTGTCCTGTTGCCGGTGGCGGCGCAGGAATCGAAACCGGACGACGTTGTCGTCGATCAGGCGCGCGGTGTCGACCAGCGCGTCGACTACGCCGCACTGAAGAACATCGGCGCCTGGGATGATCGCAATTACCAGTTGCGGCTCGAAGACCTCGCCGTGATCCCTGCCAACGATCAGCGCGTACCCGGCGTGCCGGCCTTCTTCAAGGTGCAGAAGCGCAAGGAGATGGCGGCGCAGGGCTTCCCGCTCGACGACATCTATCCGCGCGAGTTCAACAAGGAGTTCTACTACCGTTTCGGTGGCTTGTTGCAGAACGGCGTGCTGCACCGGAAGGGCCTCGGTATCTATTCGCATCCCGATCCGAAGAATCCGCCGCCCCAGCAGATCTGGGCTACCGATCCGTTGCCGAAGGCAGTGCCGATCCTGGGCGAGGGGCCGTTTGATGGCACCACCAGCGACAATGAGACCGCGGTCGAATACAACCCGGCCAACCCGAACGTGCTGGTGCTTGGCTCCAACGGCACCGGTGGCCAACGCATGGTCGCCTCGACCGACGGCGGCCTGACCTTCATCAACGCCGGGGCCTTCCCGAGCTCTTGCTGCGATCCGGCGATGGACTGGTCGCCCGATGGCAGCATCGTCTACGGTGCCACGCTCGGTACCCAGGGCGGCTCCTGCGGCGGCAGCTGGTGCACGCAGATCTACTGGTCGTTCAACAACGGCGCCAACTGGCTCGGCCCGGTCTCCGTGTCGACCGCCAGTTCGGACAAGGAATACATCCACGTCGACAAGCACCCGGGTTCGCCCTACTTCGGCCGTGCCTATGTGACCTGGCACCAGGGCAACGTGATGCAGTTCGCGCGCATGAACACTGCCCCGGTCAACGGTGGCGCCGGCATGACCTTCCACCCGACGATCTCCTTCAGTGCCGAAGAGCGCGGCATCGGCTCCGACCTGACCACCGACCACATGGGGCGCATCTACTACTTCTGGCCGACCGTCACCAATGGCTCGACTGAGGTCCGCGTGCTGCGTTCGGATGATGGTGGCGCCACCTTCGTCGATCTGGATGCAGGCAGCGCCGCGCAGAGCGCAAGCGTCTATGACCTGTGGGGTGACTTCGACTTCCCGATCCCGGCGATGGAGACGCGTGAAGCCTTCATCTACGTCTCCGCCGACGCCGACGTCAGCGGCGGTCCGCGCAATGGTCGCATCTATGCGGCGTTTACCGACGAGAACCAGGCCGCCGGCAGCCCTGGCGGCGGCGGCACCAACACCGCGCAGAACCACGGCTGGATCGTGGTGCGCTATTCCGACGACCAGGGCGCGACATGGCAGAGCGCGACCACGCCGCACCCGACCGCGGACCAGACCACGGTGGACCGCTTCCACCCCTGGCTTGATGTCGATTCGGTCGGCAACCTGCACATCGCCTTCTACGACACCCGCAATTCCGGTGCCGGCCTGCGCGACAAGACCGACTTCTACTACTACATCTCGATGGATGGCGGCGCCACCTGGGTCCAGGAGACCCGTGTCTCGGCGGTGACCTCGCCGAACATTGCCGACGGCCAGGAGTGGGGCGACTACAACGGCATCTCGACCGCGGCCGGCAACACCACCGTCGGCATGACCTGGACCGACAACCGCGGCCCGCAGCGTTCGTTCCTCGGCCGCGTCACCAACGTCGGCGCCGGCCCGACCTACATGATGAGCACCACGCCGGGCGCCGCTGGGGTCTGCGCCGGCACGCCGCTGCCGCCGATCGACGTCACCCTGAGCGCATTCAGCGGCTACACCGGCACGGTCACGCTGAGCACGCCGGGCCTCAACGCCACGGTGTTCCCGAGCGCGACCTTCACCGTCAACCCGGTGGTCAACCCGGCCGGTGGCGGCAGCCATTCGATCCTGAATGTAACCACCTCGGCCGGCGCCAGTACGGGCGTCTATCCGATCAACATCCACGCCACCGACGCCGGCGGCACGCCGATCCAGCGTGACAGCACGATCAACGTCACCGTCGCTGGCGGTGCGCCTGCGGCAGCGACGCTGGTGACTCCGGCCGACGCCGCGGCCGGCGTGCCGACTTCCCCGACGCTGACCTGGGACGCCATCGTCGGCGCCAGCGGCTATCTGGTTCAGGTGGCGACCGATGCCGCGTTCACCAACATCGTGTTCTCGGCGACGCCGACGGGCACGAGCCAGCAGGCCGCCGGACTGGCCCCGAGCACGCAGTACTACTGGCGCGTGCGTGCCAGCAACGCCTGCGGCGACGGCAGCTACTCGCCGGCGCGTTCGTTCACCACCGCGAACGAGATCTGCTTCGTGGGTTCACAGGCGATCCCGGACAACAACCCGACCGGCATCAGCAACACGCTCTCGGGCATCGCCGGCACGCTGACCGATCTCGACGTGCGCATCGAGGCCACCCACACCTGGGTTTCCGACCTGCAGATCTCGCTGGTGCACGGTGCTACGACGCGCCTGTTGCTCGATCACGCCGCTTCCTGCAGCGGCGACAACATCGCTGCCACCGCCGATGACGAGGGTCCGGATGGCACCATGGCTTCGGCCTGCAGTGCGACGCCGCCGGCGGTATCGGGCGTGCGCACCCCGAACCAGTCGTTGGCCGCGTTCGATGGTCAGGACTTCGCGGGTGACTGGACCTTGCGTGTGGTGGACAGCGCCGGCGCCGATGTTGGCAACCTCACCCGCTGGTGCCTGATGGCCTCGCTCTCGGCGCCGGCCAGCGCCGATATCGGCGTGTCCATGGTCGGGCCGGTCAATCCGGTCGCGGGTACGCCGGTAGTGTACACGCTGACGATCAGCAATGCCGGGCCTTCGGATGCCACCGGCTTCAGCCTGGCGGATGCGCTGCCGGCGACGCTGACCGGCATCACTGCAGGTTGCGCGGTGACCGGTACCGGCGACTGTGGCACCAACGCCAGCGCTGGCCAGAACGTCTCGTTCACCGGCCTGGCACTGACGGCTGGCGCTGGCAACTCGCTGACCATCACCATCAACGCCACGCTGGACGGCGGCGCGATCGGTTCGCTGACCAACACCGCAACCGTCACCGCCGGTTCGCCGGGTGATGGCGCGGCCGCCAACAACACCGCCTCGCAGACGACGACCATCATCGATGCCGCCTACGTCTTCGGAGACGGCTTCGAGAACTGAGCGTTCGGCCATGCAGTAACACGCGACGGGGCGCTTCGGCGCCCCGTTTTTTTGGGCGCCTCGGATTGGTGGCACACTGCACGCTCCTCGACGACCGGAGCCGGCCATGAAGCGCCTTCTGTTTCCGTTGTTCGTGGCCGCGACCGCCGCGGCCCTGGTCTGGCAGACCGGTTCGCAGGACACGGGCGCAGGACGTCGCTTGCCGACGCCGGCGATGGACGTGCCGGGCGAGGAGGGCGACTACCAGCGCCGTCGCGCGGAATGGATCGAAACCCTGCACCGGCATGCGCCGGGCAGCGATTGGCGCGGGATGGATGCATCCTTCCGTGCTGCGACCATGGCCTCGCGCATGCAGCGCATCGCCGAACTGCAAGCTGCGCGCGCCGCGCCGGATGCCTACCTGCAGGTGGATGCGGCAGCGGTTTCCGGGCAGTGGTACGAGCGTGGTGCCGGCAATGTCGCCGGGCGCACGCTCGGCACCGAGTTCGATGTCGCGGCCAATCGACTCAACGTGCTCAGCCACGGCGGCAATCTGTGGCGCGCGGATCGCACTGCGCTCGACTGGATTAGCCCGGGGGATGCCGCCAGCTTCACGCCGAACGGAAGCTTCGGCTATCTGGCGCGGCTCACTGGTGGCGAGCGCCTGCTGGTACTGTCCGACGCGCCAAAGGGCGTCTACTACAGCGACGATGGTGGCGTGCTCTGGTCGCCTGCGACCGGATTGGCGACGAGCAATGTCTGGTACGCATCGGGCTTCGCATCGCGCGATCCGGCCAACAGCGAGCTGTACGCGCTGCGCGTCGAATACGACTTCGGCACCTCCGCGTATCGGCCTCGCCTGTGGGCCTCGGTCAACCGCGGCGCCGCTTTCTCCGATCGCGGCTTCCTCGGCACGCGCGACCAGGTCGCGTTGTTCTCGCCGCGCTACAACAGCAGCGTGATGTACCTGCTCGATGGGCTGATGTTGAAGACCATCACCACGGGCACGCACGCGCTGGTCAATGTCGCCAGCGTCACCGGTGCGGCAGCACTCGCCACCTACGACCGCGTCGCACTCAGCGGCGGCGTCGATGGCGCCAGCACCTTCCTGTTTGCGTTCATCGCGCGCTATGGCGGCAGCGTCACCGAGGTCTATCGCAGCCTCGATGGCGGCGCCAGCTGGACTCGCCGCACCGACGCACCGGCCGCGTTGTTCGGGCTGAACTCGGCCGAGACCTCGACCCGCGATCCGTTGCGGCTCTACGTCGGCGGCGTCAACGCCTATCGCAGCCACGACGGCGCGGCGAGCTGGCAACTGGTCAATACCTGGCAGTCCTACTACGGCAGCGAGGCGACCAAGCTGCACGCCGACATCCCGAACATCGACGTGTTTGTCGACGGCAGCAGCGTCGAGCGCGTGTTCGTGTCCACCGACGGCGGCACCTACGAATCCACCGACGGGCTCGTGACCGTGCAGAACCTCTCGCTCAGCGGCCTGCGCAACGCCCAGTACTACGGCAGCTACACGCCGCGCAGCGCGCCCTACCCGATTCTCGTCGGCGCCCAGGACCAGGGCTACCAGAAGGCCAAGACGCCGGTGCCCGGCCTCAACAGCTTCGTGCAGACGATCAGCGGCGACTACGCGCACCTGAGCTCGTCGAACAACGGTGGCAACCTGTGGATGGTCTACCCCGGCTTCGTGCAGCTCGACACTGCGCCTGGCACCGGCGATTGGCCGGCGCTGAAGTCGTGGGATTACACCACCGCCAACTTCCAGGACTGGCTGTTCCTGGCCCCGCTCGAAGCCAACCCGCTGAATCCGAACCAGGCCCTGCTCGCTGGCGGGGGCATCGGTGCCAACCGCAATCGTGTGCTGACGCTCACCTACAACGGCAGCAGCATCAGCCACAGCGAGGGCAGCTTCGATTTCGGATCGAAGGTCACCGACGTGCAGTACTCGCGCGATGGCCTCACCCGCTATGCGATCGCGGATGCCGGCGGCTTCTACCGCGACACCGGTGCCGGTTTCAGCCTGCGATCGAGCGGTCTGCCCGACGGGCAGTTCTTCTACGGTAACTGCATCCTGGTGCACGCGACCACACCGGGCACGATCTATGTCGCCGGTGCCGGCTACTCCGGGCCGGGTGTCAATCGCTCGACCACAAATGGCGACAGCTTCAGCCCGTTCAACACCGGCCTGCCGAGCACGCTGGTCTATCACCTGGCGATGTCGGCGGATGGCGCGCACCTGTTCGCCGCCACCGAGCTCGGGCCCTACTACTACGACACCACCGCAGCGAGTTGGGTCGCGCTCGCCGCCGCGCAGACGCCGGACCAGATCTGGTGGCACGTCGATTTCATCGATGCCCTGCAGACCGCCCGCTTCTCGACCTACGGCCGCGGCGTCTGGGACTTTGTGATTGGGCCGTCGGTGCTGTTTGCGAACGGCTTCGAAAGCTGAGCCGCGCTCAACGCATCGCTGCGACCAGCCTCTCGCGCGAGCGCCGATGTCAGCGCCAGTGGCAACGGCGTGCGCGCATGCAGGGTCGCCGCCGTCTGCAGTGCGCGCCGGTGAGCCGCTGCATCATGCGCACGTGCCGCAGCCTCGGCGAGTGCCAGCCAGGCGTCGCCTCGGGCTTCGGGTGAGGCGTCCGCGAGCTCGACGGCGGCGGACTCAAGCGCAGCGCCGAATCGGCCGGCTGCGTCGGCATCAAGCCCCGCAGCAAGCCGCAGCGCAAGCGTGTCCAGGCGCAGTGTCGTGGTGTCGGTCAGGCCCGAGTCGCGTTGGCGCTCGCGCATCTGTTCGAGCATCGCACTGGCCGCGCCGCGATGGCCGCGGCGCCGCTCGGACTCCGCGATGCGCCAGCGCAGGTTCTGGCTGATTGGATGCCAGGCGAGTTCTGGTGCCATCGCCGCGAGCCGGTCTGCGGCGCGATCGAGAGCCGCTTGCAGCGCTGGCGCGGCGTCCAGTTCCAGTGCGGCAGCGACCTCCTGCTCGACCAGCAGCAATGCCCCGGTGGAGGCTGCGCCCTGGGTGGAGTCGATGACGCTGCGTTGGCGACTGACTTCATCAAGCACTTCGCCGTATCGCCCCAGGGCAAGCAGCACGCGCGCGCGCAGCAAGCCGCTCAAACACAAGGCCGTGCGCCGTTCCGGCAGCATCGACTGGATGGCAATGGCCTCGTCGGTGCGCCGCAAGGCGTCCTCGTAACGCCCGAGCTGGCGTAGCGAATCGGCGATCGAATACAGCGCCCCGGCGATCTCGGGATGGTCGGGGGGATACGAAGCGCGCGCGATGGCCAGCGCCTGTTCATCGTAGCCCAGTGCTTCCACGGTTCGATTCAGCGCCGCCGATGTCGCGGCGAGCCAAGACAGCGTCAGTGCGATTGATGCGTTGCCGGAATTGCCAGGCTGGCGCTGTAGCGCCAGCGCCGCACGCAACGACACCAGCGCTTCTTCGTAGCGGCCGAGCTCGTACAACGTCGATCCGCGCGCGCTCGTCAGATTGATCACTGTCTGCAGCGGCAGATCGGCGGCACCGCGTGCCAGAGCATCAGCCTCGTCAAGTCGCAGCAGCGCGCGCGCCGGCTGGGCGAGCTGTGCGTCGATGATCGCTTGCCGATAGAGCGCCTGAATGCGCACGTTTCGTCCCGACGCGCTATCGGTTGGCGGCGCCAGGCGCAATGCTGCGATCAGGTCGGTACTTGCGCCGTCGAGGTCGGTGCGTTGCTGTCGCAGCACGGCGCGACCGACCAAGGTCTCCGCGTAGCGGCCAGGGTCCAGCGCGGGCGTCGCTGCCGCGATCGACACAGCGTCGTCGTAGCTTGCCGTGGCATCGTCATACCAGCCCATGGAACGCTGGACCATGCCCAGCGTGGCGAGTAGTTCGACGCGCACTTCCGATGGCAGTGTCGTGTCGTCGACCAGACGCCGCGATCCGCGCGCGAACACCGCTCGCACATCGACCGCACCGCCCGCCTTCTCCGGATCGACGGAGGTGAACAGCGCCAGCAGGAAGTCCTTGATGGCGCCGGCGCGCTGCGCCTCCGCTTGCGCGTGCTGCGCCGCGCGCGCTGCCCGCGTCGATTGCCACAGCGTCGTGGTCACTCCTGTGGCGAGCGCAAGCGACAGCGCTACGGTCGCTGCCACGCCATGGCGATGGCGGGTCAGGAACTTGCGCAGGCGATAGCCGCGGCCCGCCGCGTGGGCGATGACCGGGCGGCCCTCCAGCCAGGCGTGGAGATCTGCAGTCAACGCCGCGACGCTGCCATACCGGCGCGCCGGCTCGGGCGCCATGGCCATGCCGAGAACGGCGTCGAGGTCGCCGCGCAGAGCGCGCGCCATGTCTTCGCGGCGGCGCGGCGGCATGAGCGCGTTGTCGCGCAGCGCCTGTGATGCCGGGGCACGCAGCGCCGAATCCGCGGCGCCGGTAGCCAGGGGCGGTGCGCGCCCAGTGAGAACAGCGTGGAGCAGCGCGCCGAGCCCGTACACGTCCATCGTGGTCGCCGCCGACGCGCCAGCAAACTGCTCGGGTGCGGCGTAACCCGGCGTCAGCGCGCGATATGCGGTGGACGTGCTCTCAAGGTCCTCATCCAATAGACGTGCGATACCGAAGTCGAGCAGGCGCACTTGTCCGCTGCCGTCGACCAGGACGTTGGAGGGTTTGAGGTCGCGGTGGACGACCAGGTTCTGGTGCGCATACGAGACCGCGTCACACACGTCGAGCAGCAGGCGTACACGCTTGCGTACATCGCAATCGTGTGTGTCGCACCAGTGGTCGATGCGCTCGCCGGTGACCAAGGCCATCGCGAGCCATGGCGTGCCGTCGGCGGTGATGCCGGCATCGAACAGCGGCACGATGTGCGGGTGGCTCAGGCGCGACAGGATGGCCTGTTCGCGCTGGAAGCGTGCGCCACCGGCGCCAGCCAGCGCACCCAGGGTCACCAGCTTGAGTGCTGCCTGGCGGCCGGGATGTTGGGCGTGGCGCGCGCAGTAGACCACCGACATGCCGCCGCGACCGATTTCCGCCTCAAGTACCCAAGGACCGAGCCGACGACCGCTGAGGGCATCGGACGAGCTGTGCGATCCGGCATCGGGCAGTGCCGTGTCGAGCACGCCATCCTCGCGCTCATGTGCGGCGAGCAGCTGCACAACGCGTTGGTGCAGCGCTGGCGTCAGAGTCCAGGCTGCCAGCCTGTCGGCGCGAGCCTGCGCTGGCAAGTCGAGCAGCGCGTCGAGGATTGCATCGGCTTGCTGCCAGAGGCTGATGTCGCTCATCGGGCTTGCTCCATGATCAGGGGCCTTGGTGGCTGTGCCCGCGCTCAGTCGGCCATGTGTGCATGAAGGAAGGCCCGCGCACGTTCCCACTCGCGCTTTGCCGTGCGCTCGGAACAGCCCAGCAGCGCACTGATTTCAGCGAAATCGAGCCCTGCGAAGTAGCGCAATTCGACCACTTCGCGTTGGCGCGGGTTGATCTCGTCGAGTCGAACCAGTGACTCATCCAGGGCGAGCAGGTGTTCGCCTGAGGCGACACCGGACACCTCGAACGGCAGGGCATCGAGCGCAAGATCCGCCTCCGGACCACCGCGCTTGCCGGCGGAGCGTCGGCGCGCATTGTCGATCACGACCGCGCGCATGGCGCGCGCCGCACAGGCCAGGAAATGGCGCCGATCATTGAGCGCGAGCTGTTGATTGCCGATCAGGCGCAGGAACACTTCATGCACCAGTACGGTCGGAGTCAATGTGCGTTCGCCGGCATCCAGTCGCGCTCGAGCGATGCGGCGCAGTTCCGGATACAGCGACTCAAACACGCGTCCGAGTGCGGTCCCATCACCGCGACTTGCCGCATGTAGCCATTGTGTGATCTGGCTCATCGTTACAGACGGTAGCGACTTGCGGCATGCGGTGCCAGCCACTGGCACGAATCGCTGCCCGATTGCGATTCATCCGGAACAGTCCCCATCGCGAGTCCGCCATGTGTCCGCTATCGAAGCGCAGCCGTGCGCTCTTCCCCATCTCGCTGCTTTGCGCCTGCGTCCATGCCCCGTTGCAGGCCCACACCTACGCTGTCGGCGTCGGCGTCGGCTGCACCCACGCCACCGTCCAGGCGGCGCTCGATACCGCGGTCGCCGTCGCGAGTGCCGAGCCGCACCTGATCAAGCTCAGTGCGGGCAGCATCGCCGTGGCCAATGGCCTGCTGCTTCACAATCCTGTCGCCGACATCACGATCCAGGGCGGATACGCCGGCTGCGATGGAGTACAGGGGCCGAGCGCACGCACCACCCTCGACGCCACGGGGGGGAGCGACGGCACGCTCCTCGACATTCGCTACTTCGGCTCGCCGAACTCGCGCATCATCCGCTTGGCAAGGCTGGATATCACTGGTGGTACCGGTGAAACCGGACCGTTTTCCAGTTCCGAAGGTGCTGGTCTGGAGTTGCGCGGCAATCTGCAAGTCTTTCTTGAGCAGGGCACGCGCGTGCAGGCCAATCGCGCGGTTCGCGCGGCCGGCATCCTGATGCAGGGCGGGCCCGGCACCGTAACCTTGAACTTGCGCGAAGGTTCAAGCGTTTCCAGCAACATTGCGGACAGCGACGGCGGCGGCATCTGGTGCATCAACCTGGGGCTAGTGCATATCTCCAATGGCACCATCGAGTTCAACGAAGCCGGACGGGATGGCGGCGGTATCTGGTTGGGCCATCAATGTGGCCTTCGCGTGGGCGGGCCGTTGACGCCCGCGAGCCACTTGAACCTGTTTTCCAACAATCTTGCCGGCACCCAGCAGAATGGCCGTGGTGGAGCGGTGTTCTATCAGTCCGCTCTGGACCTGGCGCATCCCTACGACGTCGATATCGAAGGTGTAGCCGCGAGTCCCGTTCTGTTCATCGGCAACCAGACGCTCGGTGCCTTCTCCGGTCTTGGAATCGGCCATGGTGGCGGCGCCCTGTATCTCGAGGGCAATGGCGCAGCGCGCCAGCCGGTGCGGGTGCACAACGCCTTGTTCGCCAACAACAGTGCGCAAAGCGCAGGCTCGGCAATCTCGGTGGCACGGGCGGTCGACCTCACGCTCAGCGGCAGCCCATCACGCTGCGACGGAATGTTCGGCTTTGGCCTGTGCAATGCGATCAGTGGCGGTGACTCCGACGCCTTGTACATCGATGATCTGCGGACTGCAGATCCGGCCCAGGCGCCGCTGGTGCGAGTCAGCCGCACACGATTCGCCGGCAACGCCGGTCATGCGGTGATCCAGAGCTACACCTTGAGCAACGCCGCCGATCACCTCGAAATCGACAGCAGCATCTTCGACGGCAACGATACGCGCTATGTCTTCGACATCACTGGCTCGCTGGATCTGCACTACTCCACCATCATCGGCAACACGCTGGCTGCGCCCGGGGGCGGAGGTCTGCCGGCGGTCATGCTGATGTATGCGGCGCCGGGGCAAAGCCACAGCGCCGAGCTGAGTGGCAGCCTGATCTGGCAGCCCGGGTCCGACGTGTTCCGGAGTTACGGTGATGGCATCGAGCAGGCGCTGCACAACGGCTGCCTGCTTGCGCACAGCAGCCTGGGCATCCAGAACCCCGGCGGCGTGCGCACCGACAACCCGCAACTCGACGTCGACTTCACGCCCGGATCGGTGTCACCGGCACTGGATGTCTGCCACTCGTTTCCTGCCCTACCTGCTCTGGACGCCTATGGCGGCGCGCGTCCGATCGACCAGCCCACCATTCCCAATGCACTGGGAGCGCACGACCTCGGGGCTGTTGAACGATCGCTCCCCGCGGCCATCTTCAGCAACGGCTTCGAGTGAGGTGCGCCGGCGAAACCGGCGAAGCGCTCAACGCATCGCCGCGACCAGGATCGCCTCGACCGATGGCTTCGGGGCGATGCGGATCGCGTCCAGGCGCGCGGTGGTGAAGTCGTCGCCGATGCGCCCGTCGCGCAGCACCGAGACGCGGGTGAGCTGGCGCTCGGCGAGTTCGAGGCCGTGCGTCGCGAGCACGATCGCGGTGTCGCCACGCGCTTGCTGATCGGCAAGGAACTGCTTGAAGGCGTAGGCCGCGACCGGGTCGAGGCCGTTCAGCGACTCGTCGAGCAGCCACAGCGGTGCACGCCCGGCCAATCCGGCGACGATGCCGAGTTTCTGGCGCGTGCCGAGCGAGCAGGCGCCGATGCAGGCATCGATCCAGGGCGTGAGGCCGAGTGTTTCGGCCAGTTCCAGCGATTGCGCGAGCGCCGCGGCGGGCAAGGCGCGCGAGGCGTGCACGAGTTCGATGAACTGGCGCACCGAGAGCCCGTCCGGCAGCCGCTCCGGCGCGATGGCGACCGCGCAGCAGGCACGCACCCGGTTCAACTCCCTCGCCAGGTCCTGCCCGCAGACGCGAATGCGACCAGCGTGCAGCGGCGCCAGCCCGCAGATGGCCGCGAACAGGGTGGACTTGCCGGTGCCGTTGGCGCCGATCAGGCCGACCCATTCGCCGCGTTCGACGCGCCAGTCCAGGCGATCGAGCACAAGGCGTTCGCCGCGCCGGACCACCAGATCCTCGATTTCAAGCATGCGCCGACTCCGCGCGCAGGCGTTGCTCGCAGGCGATCAGCAGCGCCGGCGCCAGCAGCGGCAGCAACAGCGGCATGGCGCCGGCGGTCGCTGCGAGCACCAGGAGCACCTGGGTTCGAACCAGCGTCAGTCGGTGCGGCTCGCGTCGCAGCAGCAAGGCCAGGCGCAGATCGATCGCGGACAACAGCAGCACCGCAGCCGCGACCAGCACGGCCAGCACCGCCGGCGCTTGCAGCGATTGCAGCAGCAGGGCGAGAAGCGTCGCCGCCGCCAGTGACAGCATCGCGTGCAGGGGCCGCAACGCCAGCGACAGCACGCGTGGCGACGGTGGCCGTTGCGCCAGCGCCGATTCGACTTCGGAACCGAGGCGGTGCGCCACATCCAGTGCATTGAGCAGGGCCATCAGCATCAGCACGCTGATCGGCACCAGGATCGCAGCTGCGTCGGTCGGTGCCAGCAGCAGGCCGATTGCCAGGCTGGCCGCGGCACGACCGCGCAGCCAAAGCGAGGCGCTGCGCTGCCACCACCACTGCGGCAAGTGCGGCAGCGCCGGGCGTTGCATCCAACCCAGCCAGCGCGGCAGCGAAGCCGGCCGCGCCCGGCGCGCGGTGTCCTGCGCGAGCACGGCGCGTACATTCGCGCCCGGAGCAAACACGATCGCCAGGAACGCCGCCGCCAGCGACCAGCGCAATGCGCCGGCCATGGCCCATGCGGCTGCGGGGTTCCGCAGCGCCAGCAGCAACGGCACGAGTGCGAAGCCGAGAGCCGCGCGCAGCACCAGCCGCGTGCGCAGGCGCCGATCACGCGCCGCTTGCGTGTCCCGCCAGATCGGCAGGGCAGCGTGCGAGGACGCGAAGTGGCGACGCGCATCCGCGACCAGGCGCGCGTGCGTCGCCGCCACACCCGCCAGCAGCGCGAGCACCGCCAGCGCAACCTGATGGCGCTCGACCATCGTGCTGATCCGGCCCAGTTGCACCGGGTCCACGCGCAGCCACAGCAGCAAGCCCAGCAGCGCGAGCGCCGCATACGCCAACGCCACGAACAGCGACTGCCCCCACAGCTCGCGCCGCAGCCGCCCGCGGTTGCGGGCAAGCAGCTGGTCCTCCAGCGTCAGCGGGTGCGGCAATGCAGGCATGAAGCCCATGGAGTGCGCGCCATGGGCACAAGTTCCACAGGCCCGCGTTACGGGTGTTCGAAGCAGCCGAGGTCACGCGGGGTGTTGAAGTCGGGAACGCCGGGCAGGTCGATGGTGCGAGGGTTGCTGGCGCGATCGAGCGCGTTCGTCGGTGGCAGGTCCCACATCCGGTCCAACGCAGGGGAAGACGCGCGCAGGCGGAAGTCGTCGTGGTCGGCGTCCTCGAACAGCGGGTCATCGCGGAACACGGTGGACATGCCGTCGGTGGCGCCCGGATCACGGACCATCAGCGCGAACAGGCTTTGGCTCGGCGGCAATTGGTCGATCAGAGCAGCGCGGTCGTCGAAGATCGAACCGTAGACGTAGGCGGAAACGCTGGCCGCATCGACTTGCAACGTCGCGGCTCCCGTCTCGTTGCGGGCGAAAGTGCTGCCGAACAGGTGCAGCGCGCCGTCGCCCTCGGTCTCGATCAGATGCTTTTCGACGACGTTGCGCACGACCAGAGAGTCGCGGAATTCGATCTCCTCGGCGTAGCCGCTGTTCGCGTCCGACCAGCCATGGGCCAGGTCGTGGCCCAGGCTCTCGCGGACCGTGGTGTTCCAGAAGCGGGCGTACCCGACCGCGGCCTTTCCTTCATTGCGGATCGCGACCAGCGCCCCGGGACGCGGTTCGCCGTCGAGTCCGAAGGCGGCATTGCCGCGAAACACGTTGCACTCCAGCGGCTGTTCGCAGGGCACACCGCCGAGGGCGACGCCGGCGTCGATGTGCAACTCGCCGATGCGCAGGCCATCGTCGTCGCCGACCATGTGGACTGCCGCGAAGCCGCCTTCGATCCGCGCGCTGTTGCCGTGCCCGACCAGGTTGTGCCCCTGCAGTGTGGTGGCTGATGCCGTGTCGGAGAACAGGAAGGCGCCACCACCACGAGCCGCGGCGTTCCTGGAAATCTCGGTTGGCTGCGCCGGTCCGCCGGCATGAAGCAAGACCAGCGCCGCGCCGCGCACCAGCGCGATGCCGCCGCCGTTGCCCTTGGCCAGGTTGTCGGTGAAACCGCTCGGGTACTTGCTGGACCAGTGCAGGAAAACGGCATCCGGCCCGAACCAGGCGCCGCCGCCATCGCCGCCGGTCTCGTTGAACTCCACGCGCATGCCGGCCGACTGCTTCACCGCCTGGGCGTAGCGCGCCCACAGTCCGCCACCGGCGAGGCTGCTCTGGTTGTGGTCGATGGTCAGTCGCTGGGAGTGGAAGTCGATCGGGTCGCCGGGCACGCCCTCGATCGCCAGGCCGCCGCCTTCGAGCGCCGAGTTTCCGGTGATGCGGACGTTGCCGAACGATACGCGTTCGGTCGGCGCCTCGACGAACACGCCACCGCCCCGCCCGTGGGGCACGACGCCGCCGGTGATCACCAATCGGCTCAGCGCCAGGATGCCGCCGCCCACCTGCAGCACCGGAGCGCCCAGGCCGGTGCCGCGAAGTGTAGTCAGGCCCGTCGCAGCGGAGGCGGGCAGGCAATCGGGGTAGCCGCCGAGCAGCGATACCCGGTAGGGGTCGGTCTTCTTCAGCGCCTGCTGCGTGTAGCTGGCATTGTTGGCGATGCGGATGTCGTCCGCTTCATCGGTCATGGCGGCCTGGTCGATTGCGTTCTGCAGGTCGTGGAACTGGCAGCCGCTGCCGCCGACCGTGAACGTGGCCGCCTGCGCGGAGCCGAGGCCGAGGAGGGCGATGCATGGCAGCAATGACGGACGTCGAATCAGGTGCATGGCGTTCTCGCATCGGGGGATGCGTGGACAAGCGACGAATCGCAGCGAAACACGACAGCGCACGAGACCCCACCTATCCCTGCCGCACCGAACCCGCGACAATGCACGGCCTCGCGCCGTGACGGCGCGAAACCCCATCCCACCGGAGAACGACCATGGCCGAGCCCACGATGAACATCCCCGCCGACGGCGCCAAGATCACGATCAAGGACGGCGTGCTCAGCGTGCCGCCGAACCCGATCATTCCGTTCATCGAGGGCGACGGTACCGGCGCCGACATCTGGCGCGCCTCGGTGCGCGTGTTCGATGCCGCGGTCGAGAAGGTCTACGGCGGCGCGCGCAAGATCCACTGGATGGAGGTGTACGCCGGCGAGAAGGCGAACAACCAGTTCGGCAACTGGCTGCCGGAAGCCACCGTGCAGGCCTGCCGCGACTATCTCGTTTCGATCAAGGGCCCGCTGACGACGCCGATCGGCGGCGGCATCCGCTCGCTCAACGTCGCGCTGCGCCAGATGCTGGATCTCTACGTCTGCCTGCGCCCGGTGCGCTGGTTCAAGGGCGTGCCGAGCCCGGTCAAGGACCCGAGCCAGGTCGACATGGTCATCTTCCGCGAGAACTGCGAAGACATCTATGCCGGCATCGAGTTCGAGCACGGCTCGGAATCGAACAAGAAGTTCATGGCGATGTTTAAGGAAGCGTTCCCGAAGGAATACGGCAAGATCCGCTTTCCGGAGACCTCGGGCATCGGCATCAAGGCGGTGTCCAAGGACGGCACCGAGCGACTGGTGCGCGCCGCGATCGAATACGCGATCGAGTTCAAGCGCAAGTCGGTCACCATCGTGCACAAGGGCAACATCATGAAGTTCACCGAGGGCGCGTTCCGCAACTGGGGCTACGCCCTGGCCGATCGCGAGTTCGGCGACAAGGTCTACACCTGGGACCAGTGGGAACGCACCAAGGCCGCGAAAGGTGAGGCCGAAGCCAACGCCGAGCAGAAGGCCGCGGTCGCCGCGGGCCGCATCGTGATCAAGGACGCGATCGCCGACATCACCCTGCAGCAGGTGCTGACGCGCCCGAACGAGTTCGACGTGATCGCGACCTTGAATCTCAATGGCGACTACCTGTCCGACGCGCTGGCCGCGCAGGTCGGCGGCATCGGCATCGCACCCGGCGGCAACATCAACTACGTCACCGGCCACGCCGTGTTCGAAGCGACGCACGGCACCGCGCCGAAGTACGCCAACCTCGACAAGGTCAACCCGGGCTCGGTGATCCTGTCCGGCGAAATGATGCTGCGCTACATGGGCTGGGTCGACGCCGCCGACGCCATCATCGCCGCGATGGACAAGGCCATTGCGAACAAGACCGTCACCTACGACTTCGCGCGATTGATGGAGGGCGCCAAGGAAGTGAAGTGCTCGGAGTTCGCCGACGAACTGATCAAGGCGATGTGAGGCATGAACATGCGCAGCGGAATCCTGAAGGGCATCGTGCTCTCCCTGGTCGTCGCTTTCGCGGCGATGGGATCGGTCCAGGCTGGCGACAAGGTCGTCGCCAGCGGCACGCAGAATCCGCCGCCGGAAGCGGCGCTGGTTGCTTATGACCGCTTCGAGATGACCGAGCTGGCGATGGGCAAGCCCTACGCCGGCCAGCCGGTCAACGACAAGGCGCGCGACACGCTCGCCGTGCACTTGAACGGGCACGTGTTGCCCTGGGTGCTCGAGAAGAACGCGCTCGCGGCGAAGAACGAGCCGCCACGCCTGCTGCGCATCGAGCCGCGGATCGACCAGATCAAGACCGTCAGCAAGGGCGCGCGCTTCTGGGCCGGAGCGATGGCGGGCAAATCGCGGGTGCTGGTCAAGGTGCGTCTGGTCGATGCCACCCGCAATGCGCTGATCGCCGAGCCCGAGTTCTACCAACATGCCGGCGCCATGGCCGGAGCCTACTCGATGGGCGCGGCCGACCAGGGCATGCTCGAACGCGTCGCGGTGCTCGTCGTCGAATACCTGCGCGGCAACTACGACGCAGCCGTCGGCGGGCCGACCGGGATGCCGGAGAAGTAGTTGAGCCGATCGACTTCATGCGCAGCCGTTGGGCCCGCTTCGTCGGGCCCCGTTCTTTTTTTGGGACCGGCTCGCACGGCTTGATCGATTCCATCGCTGCTTTGCGCGTAGGACACCGACCTCCCGCGGCTTTCGCGGCTGGCCCATCGGAGAAATACGCATGCGTCGTCCTCGCCTCCTTCTTCCAACGCTGCTGGCGTTGCCGGCCGTGGTGTCCGCTCAATTCGGTGAACTCGTTGGCACGCCGTCGCAGCTTTGGCGGTCCGACGACGGCACGCCGGTGCCCGCGGCTGTGACAGTGGCGGCTGGGCGCGATGGTTCCAGCATCGCGGCCTGGGTGCATGATGAGTACGGCTTCGAACAGGTGATGTTCCAGCGTTTCGCGGCCGACGGCATAGCGATCGCGCCGGCGCAAGCGATGGATGATTTCGCTTCAGCGAAGCAGACCTATCGCCGGCTGGTCGCGGCGATCGATGCGGCGGGTGTCGCGACGGTGGCGTTCGAAGCGCAGGGCGATGCTGATTTCGGCGCGGGCGTCGACATCGGCGCCATGCGCGTCGACGCCGAGGGTCGCCAGCTCGGCGCGGCCTTCCGCGTCAACAGCAGTGTCGCCGGCGAGCAGGCGCGACCTGCAATCGACGCCGATCGTCTCGGCCATGTGCTGATCACCTGGAGCGGCGAGGTCGATGGCGGCTTCGGCGTGTTCGGCCAGCTCTACAACGCCGGCGGTGTTCCGCAGTCGCCCGAGACCCGCATTGACGAAACGCCGGCGAGTGCGCCGGTGGATACCCTGGCCCTGCTCGGCGACTGCTGCGAAGTCGTCGTCGCCTGGGCGGCACGAACGGACAGTGCCCATGAACTGCACGCGCGCAGCTTTTCGCTCGGCTGGACGCCGTGGGTCGCCGAAACCGTGCTGGTCAGTCGACCGCTGGAGCTGGGTGCAATGCGTGTTGCCGCCGAGTTCGATGTGCAGCAGCGCCTTCGCGTCGCCTGGCTCGACGGCGTCGGGATGGTGCGACACCAGCAATTCGACGCATTGCTGCAGCCGCTGACGGGCGTCGTCTGGAGCGAACCCCAGCGCCCGGCCGACCCCGAATCCGCGCTCGATATCGGCGTCGGCCACGATGGCCAGTTCATGCTGGCGTGGACGCGCGCGGATGGCCCGCAGACGCAGAACGTGCTCGCACATTTCGATGGTGACGGGCAGCTGCTGCAGGAGCGCAGCGTGCTCGATCCCGATCCGGCGGCACCGAACCTCAGGGACCGGTTGCGCGCGTTTGCGCTCGATCTCGACGGCGACCCGGTGCTGCTCTGGCAGCGCAGCGACGACTGGTCGCCGACCATGAGCCTGCACGCGGGGCGCTTCGGCGGATGGCCGAATACGCTGCTCACGCCGCTCGAAGACCATACCGCGGAGATCGTCGCCGCCGGCAGCACCTTCAGTTATCGACCTTTGCTGTGGAACCTCACGGCTGGCGCGAACCAGCCCGAAGTCGGTCGCGCCACCGGCGTCACGTTTCGCATCCAGCCCGATCCGGCGTTCTCGGTGCTGGCGTTCGAAGCGGGCGCCGGCTGGACCTGCGTTGCGCCCTCGGACGTCATCTGCGTCAGTGCGCGCATGGACGCGGGCACGACGATCGTGCCGGTGCAGCTGACCCTGCAGTTGGCGAAGGCGGTCACGGGCGCGCTGCACAACGACTTGCGTGTCGATCAGCTCGAGACCTCGACGCTGCCGTGGATGCAGCAGCAGACGCAGACGATCATGGTCGGCGACGGGGAGCCTGATGCCGTCGTGTTCCCGACCCGCAACGGCGTGCCGCGCAATGTCCTGGTCGAGTCCGACGCGGTCTTGCTCCGGGGCTTCAATCTGCCGATCGAAGTGCAAGCCAGCAACGGCAGCCTCAGCGTCAACGGTGGTGACTGGAGCGCGACGCAGACCGTGGTCGAGGGCGACCTGCTGCGCGTGCGCCACTATTCGGCCACCGGCTTTGGCGAGTCCAGCACGAGCACGATCTCGACCGCCACGCAGCAGGCCAGCTTCACGTCGATCACCGCACCGATCGACACGACGCCCGACGGCTTCGTGTTCGTCGACCAGTCCGGCCTCGCCACCGGCACGCAAGCGACCTCGGCGTCGATCATCGTCTCTGGCATCAACGCAGCGTCGCCGATTTCGATCAGTGGCGGGCTCTATCGCATCAACGGCGGCGCCGCGACTGCCGCACCCGGCAGCGTGCAGGCGGGGGACAGCGTGGTCGTGCTGTTGTCGACCTCCGAGTTCGCCAACGCGCCGGCGTCGGCGACCGTCACCATCGGTGGCGTCAGTGACACTTTCACGGCGCGCACGGGCAGCGTCGACAGCACGCCAACGCTGTTCACGTTCGCCGATGTCGTCGATGCCCGTCGCGGCAGGATGATCACGTCGAGCCGGATCACGGTTGGCGGCATCAACACGCCGGTGCCGATCAGCGTCTCCGGCAAGCAGCTGCGCTACTCGAAGAACGGTGCCCCGTTCACTGCTGCCTCCGGCAGCGTGGTCGCCGGAGACCAGATCCGCGTGCAGATGGCGAGCTCCAGTGCGCCCAACACGACCGTCAGCGGCGTGGTGAACATCGGCGGCCGCGGCGACCAGTGGACGGTCACGACCGGCGTCCTCTGAACCGCCGCGCGCCCGCGTCCGCCTTCAGCCGCGATATCGCTGCAGGTGGACGCTGGTCTCGCTGGCGCTGATGCCCTTGATGCGGAGGATGCGTTCGAGGGTGGCGGCGGTGGCGGCAGGTTGACGCGAGTCTGGCGGCCATTTGGCGTAGCATCGAGCTTGGTGCGACTGGCACGCTCTCCGGGGACGTGACGACCACTCGGAGCCGCAACATGGAACAAGAAATGAAACTGTCTGCTGCTGTTGTGCGTCGTCTGCGCCTCGAGCGCGGCTGGTCTCAGGAGCAGCTCGCTCTGGCTTCGGGCTTGAGCTTGCGCACCATCCAGCGCGTGGAGGCCGATGCCTCGGGCTCATTGGCGACCAAGGTCTGCCTCGCGGCCACGTTTGGCGTTCCGCTCGCCGAGCTAAGTGAGGACGCCGCAGGCCAGCCGCTCGCTCGCGAGGTCGGTGCCCGCCCGGTCGGAGCACTGTTGATTGGGCTCGCAGTCCTTGCCTGTGTCCTGATCAGCGAGTCGGGACGTCTGCCCGGTTTGCCGATGTCCGATGCGATGGCTGTCCTGAACACGCTCATGGCGGTTCTCGGCGCCGTGCTGGCGATCCCGGCTGCGTTTCGACTCGCCGCGCAAGGCCACGTCGCCAGTGTCGCCCTGGCCACCATCGGCACGCCGCTGGTGGTCTTGCTGGCCGCTGGCGTCGTTCTCATCGCGATCAGTGGCCGTGTTCCGATGTGGCAGCTCTGGGCGTTCGGTGCGTGCGGGATCGCCCTGGTTGCGATGGCGCTCCGTCGCCTGTGCGCACGCACTCCTCAGGCGCGATAACTCTGCAGGTGGATGCTAGTTTCGGTTGCGCTGATGCCCTGGATGCCACCTCTGGCGAAATGGCAGGGTGACCATTGTTGAACCTCGGTTTCGCCGAGTCTGAAGATTGGATTGACTTGTGCGGCTTGCAGGCCTAGATTCTCCACATCCAACCCTCGGCAGTACGCTTTCGGTCCGCAATTGCGGTCATTCATCGAAAGCCGACCCCGGGGGTTTTTCTTGGGAGCGCGGGCGATGAAGACTGCGGTGCTGGTCGACGGCGGCTTTTTTCTCCGGCGATTTCCCCACATCTTTCCGGCCAAGGCCAACCATGATCCTGGTGTCGTTGCCGCCAGCGTGCTCGGATTGGCGTTCGACCACGTTCGACGGCAGGAGCGTGCTCGGAACGACCTCTACCGCATCTTCTTCTATGACTGTCCGCCGCTCACCAAGAAGCTGAATCTGCCCATTTCCGGCAGGACCATCGACATGGCGAAGACGGCACCTGCGTTGTTTCGTCTTGCATTGCATGAAGCACTCCCAAGTTCGACACTTCCCGCCCAAAAATGGGGCTTTCGAGATGAAGGCCCATTGATTTGATTGGGTTTTGTCGGTCGTTTTTCGCCTTCGTGTAGGGGCACGTTATGTGTCCACGACCGCTTTGCACAGCGTTTATGACGTGTTAGCGTCACGCCATGCACATCAAACTTCACCGATCCGGTCCGCGCACCTATGTGCGCATCGTCGAGGCGTATCGAGACGCGGGGCGCGTCAAGCACCGAACGCTTGCAACACTCGGTCGCGCCGAGGACATCGCACCAGAACAGGTTGACGCGCTGATCAGTGGCTTGTTGCGCGTGACCGGTCGCGCAGATGAGGTCGGCGTGGATCGCACGATTGCCGTGGCACCGGCGCTGGAGTTTGGCCCGAGCTCGCTGTTGACCGCGCTCTGGGTCGAGCTTGGTCTGGATGCGTCATTGCGGCACTTGTTGCGGTCGTCGCGGCGGCAGTTCGATGTCGTGGCGATGTTGCGCGTGATGGTGCTGCATCGCTTGTGCGATCCGGATTCGAAGCTCGGCGTGTTGCGCTGGTTGCAACTGGCGCGCGTGCCGGGCATTGATCCGCAGACGGTGACGCACCAGCGTTTGCTGCGTGCAATGGATGCGCTGAGCGATGCCGGGGATCGGCTGCAGGATGCGCTGGCAACGATGTTGCGGCCGATGCTGGATGTGGCGCTGTCGATCGTGTTCTACGATCTGACAACCATCCGGGTACATGGCGAAGGCGATGTCGACGATGACCTGCGCGCGTACGGACACAGCAAGGATGTACTCGGCAGCGCGCGCCAATGCGTGCTCGGATTGATCCAGACCGCAGACGGCCTGCCGATCGCATTTGAGGTCTTTGCCGGCAATGTGTCCGAAGCGAAGACCTTGATTCCGATGCTCGAGCGCACGCGCAAGCGCTTCGCCATCGAGCGCGTCATCGTGGTCGCGGATCGCGGCCTGGTGAATCTCGACAATATGGCCGAGCTTGAGTCGCTTGGGCTCGAGTTCATCCTCGCGGTGCCGGCGCGGCGGTACAGCGAACTGATCGAGCAATTTGCGACGATGACGTTTCCCGAAGATCAGGCCAGCATCCAGGAACACGCCTGGCAATCACGGCGATTGATCATCGCGCACGATCCGGAGCGCGCCACGACGCAGCATCAGGCACGAAAAAAACGCATCGCCGAAATCGAGGTGGAAGGCCAACGCATCGCCGACAAACTCAACGCACAGGACGCTGGAAAATCAGCGCGCGGGCGACGCGCCAGTGATCGGGGTGCGTTCATCCGCTTCAGCAAGATGGTCGCGGACGAGGGACTGAGCCGCATCCTCAAGGCGGATCTGCGCGCCGATCTATTCAGCTTCGAGTGCGACGACGAAGCCCTGCGCGAAGCCGAGCGATGCGATGGCAAGTTGGTGCTGGTCAGCAATGTCGCCGAACTCGCCGCCGAGCAGATCGTCGAGCGCTACAAGAGCCTTGCCGACATCGAACGCGGCTTCCGCGTTCTGAAAAGCGACATTGAAATCGCACCGATGTATCACCGCCTGCCCGATCGCATTCGCGCCCACGCGGCCACCTGCTTCATGGCATTGCTACTGCATCGCGTGATGCGCATGCGACTGCGCGAGGCCAACGCCGAGACCAGTCCGGAGCGCGCGCTGCACGCGCTGAAAGCAGTGCAGTGGTTTCACGTGAAGGTCGGTCGAACCGTAAAGACCGGCATGACCGCACTCTCCAAGGAACAGCAGCAGATCTACCAGCAACTCAAGCTCCCGCTCCCCGACAAAACCGCCGTGTAGGGGCATTTTTGATTGAGCCACTCTTTGTGGATCAATGGGTTACGTGGTTAACTGTCGAACTTGGGAGCACTGAAGCGGCAGCGCAAAATAGCGCTCCGGCTGGGAAGGCTGAGTGACTTTGTCGACTGGCAGCTCAAGCCGGCGATATTGAAGCAATTGCGAAAACGGGAACGCGATTGGTCGCAACTGCTGGACGAAGACTTCGAGCCGGGTGTGCGGCAGAAGGCCGTTGACATGAAAATCGGGTTGGACATCGCCTCGTTGGCTTACAAGCATCAGGTCGACCAGATCGTGCTGGTGGCCGGTGATGCGGATTTTGTGCCGGCCGCCAAGCTTGCAAGGCGCGAAGGCATCGACTTCATTCTCGATCCGTTGTGGAGATCAGTTTCTGCCGACCTGCATGAGCACATCGATGGTCTGCAGTCGGTATGTCCTCGACCAGGAACCCGGAATGCGCCCGAGCCAGAGTTGGTGCCCCAGAGCGGCGGATCCTGAGCAGAGGGCGCCCTTCATCCCCGATAACTCTGCAGGTGGATACTGGTCTCGGTGGCGCTGATGCCCTTGATGCGGCGGATGCGTTCGAGGGTGGCGGCGAGTTCGTTGAGGTTGCCGACGCGCAGTTCGGCGAGCAGGTCCCAGCGGCCGTTGGTGTCGTGCAGCGCGACGATGCCGGGTTCGCCGAGCAGGGCGCGGATCACCAGTTGCTGGTTGCCTTCGACCGCGATGCCGGTCCAGGCGTGGATCTCGTCGGGGGTCGCATCGGGGCGCAGCTTGACCGTGTAGCCGACGATCACGCCATCGCGCTCGAGCTTGGCGATGCGGTTGGTGACGGTGCCGCGCGAGACCTTGATCTGCGCGGCGAGCTCGGCGATGGAGGCGCGCGCGTTCTGGCGGAGCTTGGCGATCAGTTGCTGGTCGAGGGCGTCCATTTGTGCATATCGTCAATCATGCCTGCCGAAATGCTACAGCAATGGCGAAATGTGCGCAGAATTGCCGTTTTGCGCTGACAGCGTTCTCCGCACAATAGCGCCATGCCACGACGTGTTGTCGTGGGCGCTACCCGGGAGAACGCCATGACCACCCTGCTCACCACCCAAGACATCGCCCGCCTGGTCGCCATGATCGGCCTGCCCAAGGTGCTGGAACGCATGGTCGCGTACATCGAAGCCGACTTCCGCCGCTGGCCGGAGTTCGAGAAGAGCCCGCGCCACGCCGTGCATTCCGAAGTCGGTGTGATCGAGCTGATGCCGATCGCCGACGCGCGCGACTACAGCTTCAAGTACGTCAACGGCCATCCGAAGAACACCAAGGAAGGCCTGCCGACAGTGATGGCCTTCGGCGTGCTCGCCGATGTCGCCACCGGCACGCCGACCCTGTTGAGCGAACTGACCCTGACCACCGCGATGCGCACCGCCGCAACCTCGGTGATGGCGGCGAAGCGGCTCGCGCGCAAGAACGCGCGCACGATGGCCCTGATCGGCAATGGCGCGCAGAGCGAGTTCCAGGCGCTCGCCTTCCATCACTTGCTCGGCATCGACGAGATCCGCCTGTTCGACGTTGACCCGCAGGCCACCGCCAAGCTGATGGCGCACCTGGCGCATACGCCGGGTCTGCGCGTGATCGCCTGCAGCAGTACGGCACAGGCGGCGCGTGGCGCCGACATCGTGACCACGGTCACCGCCGACAAGACCAATGCGACCATCCTGACGCCGGAGATGCTCGAGCCGGGCATGCACATCAATGGCGTCGGTGGCGACTGCCCGGGCAAGACCGAGCTGCATGCCGAAGTGCTGGCGCGCGCGTCGGTGTTCGTCGAATACGAGCCGCAGACGCGCATCGAAGGTGATCTGCAGCAGATGCCCGCCGACTTCGCCGTGACCGAGTTCTGGCGCGTGCTCACCGGCGCTGCCGCCGGCCGCGCGAACGACAGCGAGATCACCGTGTTCGATTCGGTCGGCTTCGCGCTCGAGGACTATTCGTCGCTGCGCCTGCTGCGTGATCTCGCGCAGGAGCTCGGTCTCGGTGCACCGGTGGGGCTGATTCCGAAGCTGACTGATCCCAAGGACTTGTTCGGACATCTGATGGCCGAGGCGACCCCGGCACTGCGTCGCGTCGCCTGATCCGCCCCCGGGTTCAGAGCCCGATGCGGGCCTTGAGCGCTGCGAAGCGCGGGTCGGCGTGGAGGTCTTGCAGCAGCGGCGTGTAGCTCAGGTGGTAGAACGAGGCCTCGTGTTGCGCCAGCGCACGATCGAGCCACTGGAAGGCGAGGTCCGACTCGCCGCGCCAGGCGTGCACCTCGGCAACTCGGAAAGCGTCGAGGTGCCCGTAGCGCTCGGCGAGCTGGGCCAGTTCGCGGTCCGATCCGGCGCGGTCGCTCGCGCTGTACAGCGCCGCGGCGCGGCCGGCCAGGCGCAGCACGTGTGCGCTGTCGTCGAAGTGCGCGAGTGCGCCAGCGGTATCTCCGCCGAGCAGCGCGCCGAGCCCGAGGTAGTAGTGCGCGTGCTCGTCGATCGGTGCCACCCCGGCGGCGCGTTGCGCCAGCGCCATGCCCTCGGCGAGGCGGCCGCGGGCGATCTCGAGGTGCGCGGCGTGGGTGAGTCCGGAGGTGTTGCCCGGATTGAGCGCGCTCGCGCGCCGCGCCAGGGTGATCGCTTCATCAAGCCGCCCCTGCGCACCGCGGATCCGCGCCAGGTTCACGAGCCGCGCCAGATGATCGGCGCCAGCGAGCTGGGCGACACGGTCATAGTCGGCTTCGGCGCCGGCCCAGTCCCAGGCGTGCGAGTAGCGCAACGCGCCGCGCATCGACAGCGCGCGCACGTTGTCCGGCTCGCGCTCGAGCACCTGGTCGAGGATCTCGACCGCGCGGTGCTTGCCGGCCAGCGCTTCGGCGGCATCGCTGGCGTAGAAGCCGTTGTGCGAGAGCAGATCGGCCAGCGCGAGCCAGGCTTCGGTGTAGTCGGGATCAATCGCCACCGCACGCTCGTAGGCGACGAGTGCGCGCCGGCCGCCGGTTTCGTCGTCCTTGAACAGCGTGGCGCCCTTCCGGAATTCGGCGTAGGCCTCGGCGCTGCGCGTGCCGCGCGCTTCCTCCCTGCGTCCGAGGTCGGACAGCGCGAAGTCGGCGGCACGCACGACCTCGCTTTGGATGTCCACGCACAGCCTTTTCCAGCCGGCCACGGTGCCGTCGAAGGCATTCGACCAAACCAGGGTGGCGTCGCTGGTGCGCACCAGTTCTGTGCTGACGTGGACGCGCCCCTCGCGCCACTCGACCACGCCGGTCAGCGCCAACGCGGCGTGCAGGCGCCGCGCGAGCGCTTCGATGTCGGGCGCGTGCGCATTGGCGAGCTCGAGCGTATCCGGTGCCAGGATGCGTCGGCCCGGCTGCTGCGACAGCGCGACGGCCAGGTCGCGCGCCAGCAGGCGGGTACGGTCGCGCGCTTCGGTCTCTGCGGACAGTGACCGGAACGGCAACACCATCAGCGAGGGCAGTGCCGACGCTGCGGCTTTGGGAGCGGTCGCTGCATCGGGCTGGCGCAGCAGCCACAAGGCCGCTGCACCGGTTACCGCCAGCATCAGCAGGGTGGCGATGAGCAGAGGGGCGTGGTGCGGTCGGCGCGCCGCCGGCATTGCGACCGGTCGCGCGGGCGCCGCGGTCGTAGTCGGAGCGATCGTAGCCGCCGCCGGCGCCACGGTCTCGATTGCGGCCACGATCCGGTAGCCAAAGCCGTGCACGCTTTCGACAATGGCGCCGTCCTCGTCGGCGAGCGCGGCGCGGATGCGGGCGATCGCCTTCGACAGCGAGTTCTCGGTGACCACCCGGCCCGGCCAGCCCGCGCGGAGCAGCGCATCCTTGGCGGCGGTCTGCGGCGCCTGCCGCAGCAGGCAGAGCAGGACCGCGGTGGCGCCGCGGTCGAGTTCGGTGCGCTGTCCGGCGCGCGTCACGCTGCGTCGAAGCGGATTCAGTTCGGCACCGGCAAAGCGCCAGGTCGAGGCGGGGTCATGCTGCATCGGGGGCTCGTCGAAACGGTTTCCGGCTCGCCCTGAGCGACCCGGGAACGGGACTCTAGCCGATCGTGAAGAAAACGTGGTCAAGGCCGGTGGCGGCCTGCCCTGGATTGGCAACGGTTCGGCAAGTCATTGACCTTCCTTCACTTTCAGAATTTTCAGAATCCATCCGAAAACTTCAGTAGCGCCTGCAGGCGGAGCGCGGCACAAAGCTTGGGCCGTGCCGCTGTGCCGACCTCCGACGCAACCAGCACTCGCCAGGAATGGCTCCCCCGTGTCGACGGAGGGGTCGGCCCGCGGCCACGGTCTTCCCACTCTCCAGCGAGACCGCCATGCCCAAACCGCCCGTCGCGCGCGCGTTGTTGTCCCTCTGCGCCGTGCTGTTCGCCCTGACCGCGACCACCCAGGCCCTGGCCCAATCCGGCGCGCTGACGGCGGGCGAACAACACACCTGTGCCATCACCGACGCCGGAACCGTGAAGTGCTGGGGCGTCAACGGCAACGGCCAGTTAGGCAACGGCACCACCACGAACAGCGCCCTGGCGGTCGATGTCGGCGGGCTCGGCGCCGTCGCGCAGATCGCGGCCGGAGCCGCCCACACCTGCGCGCGTCTGGCGGATGGCACGGTGCGCTGTTGGGGCCATAACGTCCAGGGCCAACTCGGCGACGGCACGACCACGAACAGCACCACACCGGTGGCGGTCAGCGGGCTCGCCGATGTCGCGGAGATCGCGGCGGGCTACTCCCACACCTGCGCGCGGCTGACGGATGGCAAGGTGCGCTGCTGGGGCCGCAACTCCTACGGCCAACTCGGCAACGGCACGACCACACAGAGCCCCACGCCGGTGGCGGTCAGCGGGCTCGCCAACGTCGCGGAGATCGCGGCCGGGTACCACCACACGTGCGCGAGGCTGACGGATGGCACGGTGCGCTGCTGGGGCCACAACGGCTCAGGCCAGCTCGGCAACGGCACGACCACGCAGAGCACCACGCCGGTGGCGGTCAGCGGGCTCGCCAACGTCGCGGAGATCTCGGCCGGCGGTCACCACACCTGCGCGCGGCTGACGGATGGCACGGTGCGCTGCTGGGGCTACAACAGCTTCGGCCAGCTCGGCAACGGCACGACCACGAACAGCACCACGCCGGTGGCGGTCAGCGGGCTCGCCAACGTCGCGGAGATCGCGTCGGGTGGCCACCACACCTGCGCGCGGCTGACGGATGGCACGGTGCGCTGCTGGGGCTACAACAGCTTCGGCCAACTCGGCAACGGCACGACCACGAACAGCACCTCGCCGGTGGCGGTCAGCGGGCTCGGCAACGTCGCGGAGATCGCGGCGGGGTACTCCCACACCTGCGCGCGGCTGACGGATGGCACGGTGCGCTGCTGGGGCCGCAACGACTACGGACAACTTGGCGACGGGAGACCCAACCCGGCGCTCTCCCCAACGGTCGTGCCCGGTCTGGCCAACGTTGCAGAATTGGAAGCGGGCTGGCTGCATACCTGTGCGCGCGACGCCGGCGGCGCCGGGCAGTGCTGGGGAAGCAACGGCAATGGCCAGATCGGCGACGGCACGCTGGCACAGCGGCTGACGCCCACCACGGTATCCGGCCTTGGCATCGCGGCCGAGATCGAGGGCGGCGGCTCGCACAGTTGCGCACGCGTCAGCGACGGCACGGTGCGCTGCTGGGGCAGCAACAGCGATGGCCAGATCGGCGACGGCAGCTTCGTGCAGCGGCCCAGCCCGGTCGCGGTGGCATCGCTC
Organism: Lysobacterales bacterium; assembly: GCA_016703225.1. Lineage (NCBI taxonomy): Bacteria > Pseudomonadati > Pseudomonadota > Gammaproteobacteria > Lysobacterales > Lysobacterales bacterium. The sequence goes on along the minus strand of JADJCM010000001.1, from coordinate 924,508 downwards.
GGCTCGGTGATTGAGGTGGCCGCCGGCCTGCGGTTCACCTGCGCCCTGATCAGCGGCGGAGCCGGGCGTTGCTGGGGCTACAACGTCGGCGGCCAGTTGGGCAATGGCTCGAGCGTCACACAACCGACCCCCGTGGCCGTCGCCGGACTGAGCGGCGCAACGGCACTGACCGCCGGCGCCTACCACGCCTGTGCTCTGGTCGGCGGGGGCGCGATGCGCTGTTGGGGCAACAATGATGCCGGACAGATCGGCACTGGCACCACGACGACTCAACGGACGCCCGCTCCGGTGGTTGGTCTCTCGGGCGCCACTCAGATCACCGCCGGCTACCAGCACACCTGCGCACGCATCGGCGATGGCAGCGTGCGTTGCTGGGGCAACAACGGCAACGGCCAAGTCGGCGATGGCAGCCTGGTCAATCGAACCACGCCGGTGGTGGTGCCTGGGCTCGCCAACGTCGCGGCCGTCGCCGCGGGCGGCTTTCACACCTGCGCGCTGATCAATGACGGAACGGTGCAATGCTGGGGCCTGAACGACTACGGGCAACTCGGCGACGGGACCACGACCCAACGCTTGACCGCAACCACCGTGCCGGGTCTGGCCAACGTCACGGCGCTGACCGCCGGTGCCTACCATACCTGCGCCCTGCTCAGCGATGGCACGGCCCGATGCTGGGGCCGCAACCTGGAGGGGCAACTGGGCGACGGCGGCGCCGAGTTCCACACCACTCCGGTGGACGTTGCGGGCTCTCCCTTCATCACCTTTCGCACCCTGACCTACAGCGCCGGCAGCAACGGCAGCATCGCCGGCACTTCGCCGCAGACCGTGAACCACGGGTCGGACGGCACCGCCGTCACCGCGGTTGCGGACCCCGGCTACCACTTCGTGCAGTGGAGCGATGCCAGTACCGCGAACCCGCGTACCGACACCAACGTGACGGCCGATGTCACGGTCACCGCGCAGTTCGCGATCAACACCTACACGTTGACCTACGGCGCCGGCGCCAATGGTTCGATCAGCGGCACCTCGCCGCAGACGGTCAACCACGGCAGCGATGGCAGTGCCGTCACAGCCGTCGCCGACTCCGGCTACCACTTCGTGCAGTGGAGCGATGCCAGTACCGCGAACCCGCGCACCGACACCAACGTCACCGCCGATGTCACGGTCACCGCGCAGTTCGCGATCAACACCTACACGCTGACCTATGGCGCAGGCGCCAATGGTTCGATCAGCGGCACTTCGCCGCAGATCGTGAACCACGGCAGCGATGGCAGTGCCGTCACAGCCGTCGCCGACACCGGCTACCACTTCGTGCAATGGAGCGACGCCAGCACGGCCAATCCGCGCACCGACACCAACGTGACGACCAACATCAACGTCACCGCGCAGTTCGCGATCAACACCTATACGCTGACCTACACCGCAGGTACCAGTGGTTCGATCAGCGGCACCTCGCCGCAGACCGTGAACCACGGGTCGGACGGCACCGCCGTCACTGCCGTTGCTGACACCGGCTACCACTTCGTGCAATGGAGCGACGCCAGCACGGCCAATCCACGCACCGACACCAACGTGACGACCAACATCAACGTCACCGCGCAGTTCGCGATCAACACCTATACGCTGACCTACACCGCAGGTACCAGTGGTTCGATCAGCGGCACCTCGCCGCAGACCGTGAACCACGGGTCGGACGGCACCGCCGTCACTGCCGTTGCTGACACCGGCTACCACTTCGTGCAATGGAGCGATGCCAGTACCGCGAATCCACGCACCGACATCAACGTCACCGCCGATCTCACGGTCACCGCGCAGTTCGCGATCAACACCTACACGCTGACCTACACCGCCGGCGCCAATGGTTCGATCAGCGGCACCTCGCCGCAGACGGTGAACCACGGCAGCGATGGCAGTTCGGTCAGCGCGGTTGCCGACACCGGCTACCACTTCGTGCAATGGAGTGATGGCAGCACTGCGAACCCGCGCACCGACACCAACGTCACCGCCGATCTCACGGTCACCGCGCAGTTCGCGATCAACACCTACACGCTGACCTACACCGCCGGCGCCAATGGTTCGATCAGCGGCACCTCGCCGCAGACGGTGAACCACGGCAGCGATGGCACGTCGGTCACGGCGGTTGCCGACACCGGCTACCACTTCGTGCAATGGAGCGACGCCAGCACGGCCAATCCACGCACCGACACCAACGTCACCGCCGATCTCACGGTCACCGCGCAGTTTGCGATCAGCCAGTTCACGGTGAGTTTTGATAGCCAGGGCGGCAGTGCCGTGTCGTCGATCACGCAGGATTACGCCAGTACGGTGACGGTGCCCGCGGCGCCGACGCGTGCGGGTCATGCCTTCGTGCATTGGAACAGCGCCGCCAACGGTTCGGGCACGGCCTATGCGCCGGGGGCCACGTTCGCCATGCCTGCGAACAACTCAACCCTGTACGCGCAATGGAACAACACCGTGCCGACCTTGGCCAGCATCGCCGATGTGGTGCTGAACGAGGACGGTGGCGCAACTGTGCTGCTCGATATCGGTGATGCCGAGTCTGCGCCCGTTGCACTGGCAGTGACCGCGAGCTCCGCGCAACCGGCCCTGCTGCTGCATCCGATCGTCAACACCGTCGCCAATCCGGCGCAGCGCGAACTGGTGCTGACGCCGGTCGCGAATGGCAATGGCGGGCCGGTCCCAGTGAGCGTGCTGGTGACCGACGAGGGCGGGTTGACGCAAGAGCGCTCGTTCCAGGTCACGATCCGCGCGGTCAACGACGCGCCGACCTTTGCCACCAGTGGCGATCGCACCGAGCCCGCTGGCGCCAGCGGGCTTCGCACGGTGCCGGGCTTCATCCAATCGCTCAGTGTCGGGCCGGCGGACGAAGCGGCACAGTTCATCCTCGGCTACAGCGCGGTCCAGGTCTCCGACCCGAACGGTGTGGTCAGCGCGATCAGCGTCGCGGTCGATGGCACGCTCTCGTACACGCTCAGCGGCAACGGCGGCAGCGCCAGCTTCGAGATCCGCGCCACCGACAACGGCGGCAATGCCTATGGTGGCCAGCCGACCTCGAGCCCGGTGGCGTTCTCGATCAGCGTCGGCAGCGGTGTTGACCTGCAGATCAGCAAGTCGAACGGGCGCACCACGTTCATGCCCGGCGAGAGCGTGCTGTACGACATCTACGTCGCCAACGCCGGCCCGAACGATGTCGTCGGCGCGCGCGTGCAGGACACGATCCCGGCGGAGCTGATCGGTGCTGCATGGACCTGCACCGCGATCTTGCGTTCCAGTTGCGCGGCAACCACCGGCACCGGCTCGATCGACGAACTGGTGAACCTGCAATCCGGCGGCGTGCTGCGCTACTCGCTGCTGGCCACGGTGGCGCCGACCGCGATCGACCGCATGCTGATCAACACCGCCACCGTCACGGCCCCCGCCGGTCTCGCCGAACTCGCGCCCGCCGACAACAGCGATACCGACAGCGACCGCGTCCTGATCGATGGCTTGTTCCTGGACGGCTTCGAGGACGGCGCCAACCGCATCACCGTTCCCTTCGTCGATCCGGGGCGGTGAGGGTGTGCCTAAGCGGCTCTCCAATCGAAACCCACAACGGAGTCGGACCATGGATCCACGACTGGCAATGATCGCCGCACTGGCGCTGACCGCGCTGCCCTGCTTCGCGGCGGAGTTCAACCACCCGCCGGTGCTGGCCGAGGGCGACCTCTCCCTGCGTGACCCGGCGATGCCATTCGAGGCGCTGAGCCTGCCGGATGGCTCGCTGGTGCTCGCGGGCAACCTGCGCTGGGCCAATGACCTCGCGGTGAAGTCGCTGCTGCGGCTGCTGCCGGATGGGAGCCTCGACACCGCGTTCCGTCCTTACCTTTCTTCCGACGCCGAGAGTCTGGCCCACGACGGCAGCTACCTCTACGTCTCCGGTTACTTCGCGGCGGTCGATGGCAACCCGATCTCCGGTCTGGCGCGCTTCTCGCTCGCGGATTTCAGCCTGGACACCAGCTTCCATCCGCTGTCGCAGGGAACGCTGGTTACCGCGATCGCGGTGCGCGATGGCTTCCTCTACGAGCTGCAGGGTGGCAGCGCCACGCCGCCCAGCTATGTGCGCAAGCGCGCGCTGGCGAATCCGGGCGTGGTGCTGTGGGAGCGCGCGATCCCGTTCGAGAGCTTCGTCGACTTCATGCGTCTGCTGCCGAGTGGCGATGTCATCGTCGGTACCGACATCGGTACGCAGCCGCTGTACAAGCTCAGCGGAGCCACCGGCGCCATCGATGCCAGCTGGAACCCGCCGCTCTCCGGCGCCTTCCAGGGTGGCATGGATCTGGAGATCGCGAGCAATGGCGACGTGCTGCTGGCGGGCTATGGAGTCGATGCGTTGGCGCGCTTTAGTTCGACCACGAACACGCGCATCGTCTCGTGGACCTTTGCCTTCGAGCCGGAAGCCACCGCGCAGGTGCTGTCGATCGCGCCGACCAGCGACAACGGTGCCCTCATCAGCGGCGACTTCACCGCGATCAACGGGCACCCGACGCCTGCAGGCATCGCGCGCATCCTGGCCGATGGCAGCGTCGATACCGGATGGGGCGGACTCAGTCCTGGAGGTCGCGGGAGCATCATCCACCTCTGGGATGCCACGCGCTTCGCGGTCGGCACCTGGAATCGGACAGGCGGCGATCGCGTGGTCGCCGGGCTGAGCGCGACCGGCGCCGCGGTGGCCGGCTTCCCGAACATTGCCATCGACTCCACCGGCTTCGCGCTCGGCTCGGTGGTCGAGGGCAGCGGCATCCTGCTGCATGGCGCGTTCGATCGTGCCGGCGGATTGGCGCGCGCGGGATTGCTGCGGATCGACGCCGCAAACGCGCTGGATCCGCTCTATCAGCCCGACACCAGCACCGGCATGACCGCGCCGCAGGGCGTGAAGGGCGTGGCCCTGACCGATGCCGGCCACTACGTGATCAACGCCGGCTCCGCAGCCACCTCCGTGCAGTTGCATCGACGCCTGGCGCCGAGTAACGGCAGCCTGCTCGGTTCGCCGGCGACGATCTACCCGGCGACCACCAGCCTCACGTCCTACGCGGCGCCGCCACGCTTCGACGCGGCGCAGTCCTGGCTGTACGTCGCCGGCAAGTGGAACGCCGGGGGTGCCGTGGCCGCGCGTCGCTTCCGGCCGTCCGATGGTCTGGTCGACGTCAGCTGGACGCCCGACCTGCCGACCGCGATCAACACTTACGCCTCCGAGCTGAGCGGCACGCACTACTACGTCGGCGGCTCGTTCGCGCTGCCGGCACCGCTGTCCACCGGCAACCTGGTGCGCATGCCGATCTCCGGCACCGGCGCGGTCGATGCCTCCTGGCTGCCGAACCCGAACGGTGCGGTGCGCGTGCTGATGATCGATGCGGGCGCAAACCTGCTCTACGTCGGCGGCGACTTCTCGACCATCGCCGGCAGCGCGCGCAACGGCCTGGCGCGATTCGACCTCGGCACCGGCGCGCTCGATGCCAGTTGGGCACCGCTGCCCGCGGGCACGCAGAACCGCGTGTACGGCCTTGAGCGCGACGCGGCCGGGCGCCTGTATGTGGTCGGGACACTGGGTAGCGTCGGCTGCTTCGGTCGCTCGCTGCAAGCCGCGCGCATCAGTGCCGCCGGTCTGGTCGATCCGGGTTGGGCGGTCAGCGCCGACAGTCTGATTCGCACGGTGCGCAGCGCCGGCACCGGCAAGGTGCTGCTCGCCGGATCGTTCAGTCGCATCGAAGACAGCGACCGCGGCGCCGTCGCCGTGGTCGGCGAAGGCAGCGACCTGATCTTCGCCGACCACATGGGCGACAACACCTGCGCGCAGTGACGCCACCCACCCCGCACCTTCGATGGAGCCAGCCATGATCGCCACCCGCCGCTCGCACCCCCGCCCGCATCTGCTGCTGCTCGCCGGCACGCTGCTGCTCGGATGGCTGGCCGCGGGGACGGCATTGGCGCAGGGCGGGGCGGCTCTGGCGGCGGGCGGGTCGCACACCTGTGCCATCACCGACGCCGGAACCGTGAAGTGCTGGGGACGAAACGGCGAAGGCCAGCTCGGCAACGGCACCATCACGAGCAGTGCCATGGCGGTCGATGTCGGCGGGCTCAGTGCTGTCGCGCAGATCGCGGCCGGGTACAACCATACCTGCGCGCGGCTGACGGATGGCACGCTGCGCTGCTGGGGCCGCAACTACGAAGGCCAGCTCGGCAACGGCACGCCCGTGAGCAGCACCATGCCAGTGGTGGTCAGCGGACTCAGCAATGTCGCGGAAATCGCGGCCGGGAACTTCCACACCTGCGCGCGGCTGATGGATGGCACGGTGCGCTGCTGGGGCCGCAACAGCGAAGGCCAACTCGGCAACGGCACGACCACGGATAGCAACACGCCGGTGGCGGTCAGCGGGCTCGCCAACGTCGCGGAGATCGATGCGGGTGGCCACCACACCTGCGCGCGGCTGACGGATGGTTCGGCGCGCTGCTGGGGCTACAACGATTACGGCCAGCTCGGCGACGGCACGACCACGAGCAGCACCACGCCGGTGGCGGTCGGCGGACTCGGCAATGTCGCGGAGATCGCGTTGGGTGGCCAACATACCTGCGCGCGGCTGACGGATGGCACGGTACGCTGCTGGGGCCACAACGGCTCAGGCCAACTCGGCAACGGCACGACCACGCAGAGCAGCACGCCGGTGGCGGCCAGTGGGCTGGCCAACGTCGCGGAGATCGCCGCGGGTGGCTATCACACCTGCGCACGGGTGACCGATGGCACGGTGCGCTGCTGGGGCTACAACGGCAACGGCCAACTCGGCAACGGCACGACCACGAACAGCACCACACCGGTGGCGGCAGCGGGCTCGCCAACGCCGTGGAGATTGCTGTGCGGTGGCGAGCACACCTGCGCGCGGGTTACGGGTGGCACCCTGCACTGCTGGGGTTGGAACAACTATGGCCAGATCGGCAACGGCACCACCACGCAGAGCACCACGCCGGTTGCGGTCAGCGGGCTCGCCAACGTTGCGGAGATCGCGGCCGGGTACTTCCACACCTGCGCGCGGCTGACGGATGGCACGGTGCGCTGCTGGGGCCGCAACGACGCCGGCCAAATCGGCAACGGCACAACCACGGACAGCCCTACGCCGGTGGCGGTCAGCGGGCTCGCCAACGTTGCGCAGATCGCGGCGGGCGGCTACCACACCTGCGTGCGGCTGACGGATGGCACGACGCGCTGCTGGGGTGCCAACTGGAGCGGCCAGCTGGGAAACGGCACGACCACCAACAGCACCACGCCAGCGGCGGTCAGCGCGTTTTCCAACGTCGCGGAGATCGCGGCGGGCGGCGCCCACACCTGCGCGCGGCTGACGGATGGCACGGTGCGCTGCTGGGGCTACAACGGCTACGGCCAACTCGGCAACGGCACGACCACGGACAGCACCACGCCGGTGGCGGTCAGCGGACTGGCCAATGTCACGGAGATCGCGGCGCGCGGCAACCACACCTGCGCGCGGCTGGCGGATGGCACGGTGCGCTGCTGGGGCTACAACGGCAACGGCCAACTCGGCAACGGCACGACCACCAACAGCACCACGCCGGTGGCGGTCAGCGGGCTCGCCAACGTTGCGGAGATCGCCCCCCCAACCCCCCCCCCCCCCCCCCGCCCCCCGGCCCCCCCCCCCCCCCCCAGCCCCAACGACAACCCCGCCCCGCCCGCCCCCCCCCCCCCCCCGCCCCCCCCCCGCCCGGGGGCGCCGCCCGCCCCCCCCGGCCCCGCCGGCGCCCCCCCCCCCCCCCCCCCCCCCCCCCCCGGGGCGGGGCCCGCGCGCCCCCGGGGTGCCCCCCGGGGACCCCCCCCGGGGGGGCGCCCCCCCCCCCCCCGCCCCCCCCCCCGGCGGCCGGGGGCCCCTAACCCGGGCGGGCGGGGGGCCCCCCCCCCCGCCCCCCCCCCGGCGCCGGCCGGGGGGGGGGCCGGGGGCCCCCCCCCCAAACACAACCACCGCCCCCCCCCCCCGCGCCCGGCCGCCGCCCCCCCCCGGCCCGTGGGCGGACGGCCCGGGGGCCCGGGGGCCGCGGGCGCCCCCCCCCCCCCCCGCGCCCCCGCCCGGCGGGGGTGGGGCGCGCTGCGGGGCCGGCAACGCCGCCCCGCCGCCCGCCACGGCCGCGGCCAAAAAAACGCCCCCCGGGGGGGGGGGGGCGCGGGCTCGCCAGCGTTGCGGGGATCGTGGCGGGCGGCTCCACAACTGCGCACTGCTGACGGATGGCACGACGCGCTGCTGGGGCCGCAACAGCGAAGGCCAGCTGGGAAACGGCACGACCACCAACAGCACCACGCCAGCGGCGGTCAGCGCGTTTTCCAACGTCGCGGAGATCGCGGCGGGCGGCGCCCACACCTGCGCGCGGCTGACGGATGGCATGCTGCGCTGCTGGGGCCGCAACAGCGACGGCCAGCTCGGCAACGGCACGACCACGAACAGCACCACGCCGGTGGCGGTCAGCGGGCTCGCCAACGTCATGGAGATCTCGGCGGGCTGGGGACACACCTGCGCCCGCATCACCGATGGCACGATGCGCTGCTGGGGCGGCAATTTTCACGGCCAGCTCGGCAATGGCGAAGCAGGCTACTACCCCACCCCGCAAACCGTCCTCGGCTCGCCGTTCCTCACCTTCCACACGCTGAGCTACGCCGCGGGGCTGAATGGGTCGATTGGCGGGGCGGGGCGCAGTCGGTGGTGCATGGGGGTGATGCCGCGGCGGTGACTGCCATCCCCGATGCCGGTTACCACTTCGTGCAGTGGAGCGATGGCAGCACCGACAATCCGCGCACCGACACGAACGTCACCGCGAACCTGAGTGTCACGGCGAGCTTCGCGAACGATGCGCCGGTGATCGCGGCGGTGGCGGATCAGTCGGTGCTGGAGGACTCGGGTTCGGCCAGCGTCACCCTCCAGGTGTCCGACCTGGAATCGGCCGCGGCCACGCTGGTGGTGACGGCGGCTTCGAGCGATGTCGGCGTGTTGCCGCATCCGGTGGTCACGGCCGGATCGAACGACGACGAGCGCGTGCTGACCTTCGCGCCGCTGGCGCAGCAGAACGGCGTGGTGACGGTGACCTTGAACATCGGCGATCCGGCCGGCGGGTCGTCGCAGCGCAGTTTCGATGTGACCGTGAACGCGGTGAACGACGCGCCGACGCTGACACTCGGCACGCTCGCGACGCATGCGGCCGCGACCAGCGGCGCGCAGAGCGTGCCCGGCTTCGCCAGCGTGGACTTCGGTCCCGCGAACGAGGACACGAGCCAGGCGGTCGATGACTTCCTGATCGACAGCATCAGCGACTCCGACGGCGTGCTCGCCGGTGGCGCGGTCGATCTGGCCAACGACGGCACGCTGAACTACACGCTCAGCGGCATCGGCGGCAGCGCCACGGTCACGCTGCGCGTGCGCGACAACGGCGGCACCGCGAACGGCGGCGACGACACCTCGACACCGCAGTCCTTCGCCATCACCGTCGTGCCCGGCGCGGACCTGCAGATCGCGAAGACCAACCATCGCGTCGGCCTGATCGATGGCGAGACCATCCGCTACGCCATCGTCGTCGCCAACGCCGGACCGAACCCGGTCGCCGGCGCCACGCTCAGCGACCCGCTGCCGGCGACGTTGATCAACGGTTCCTGGCAGTGCATCCCGGCACTCTCGACCGCGACCTGCCCGATCACCGACACCGGCACCGGTCACCTCAACCAGGCGATCAGCCTCGGCGTCGGCCAGTACCTGCGCTTCGACGTCCACGCCGAAGTCGATGGCAGCGTCGGCGCCTTCGTCACCAACACCGCCCACGTCACCGCACCCGCCGGCATCACCGCACTCGAAACCGCCAACGACAGCGCCACCGACCAGGACCCCATCCTCGGCATCGGCCTGTTCCTCGACGGCTTCGAAACCACCCCGCCCCCGCTCAACGTCCCCGGCGCCGAACAGGCGCTGGGTGGGCAATGAACTCGACTGGAGACTTCCCGATGAAACGATTCCTGCTGCGTCCGCGACTGCTGTTGGCCTTTGCACTGGGCGCCGTCAGCGTGCAGGCGAACTCTTGGCCTGAACCGGATGCGCCACACGCCACTGGTGCCGGCGCGGTGGGTGGTGGCGCGTTCCACACGTGTGCGCGCGTGCTCGATGGCAGCGCCCGCTGTTGGGGGCGCAATGCCGAGGGCCAGCTCGGCGATGGCAGCGGTCTGCAGCAACCGACGGCGGTTGCGGTTTCCGGACTCAACACCGTCGAGGAAGTGGCGATCGGGCTGTACCACTCCTGTGCGCGGCTGGTGGATGGCAGCGCAGCCTGCTGGGGTGCCAATTCGGCGGGTCAGCTTGGCGACGCCAGCTGGGCGATGCGCCCCACGCCGGTTGCGGTGTCGGCGCTTGGCACCATCGTCGAACTCGCGGCCGGGCACTATCACAGCTGCGCGCGTCTCAACGACGGCACCGTGCGCTGCTAGGGTCGCAACGACTACGGCCAGCTCGGCAACGGCAGCACCTCTTGGAGCAACGTGCCGGTCACAGTCAGCGGGCTTGGCGGCGTGACGCAGATCGCAGCCGGCGTGTTCCACACCTGCGCGCGCCTGTTCGACGGCAGCGTGCAGTGCTGGGGCTACAACGCCAACGGCCAGCTCGGCGATGGCACCGCCACGCATCGCAGCCTGCCGGCGCTCGCCGCGGGCCTGGCCAACGTGGCCGAAGTCTCGGTCGGCTGGTTCCATACCTGCGCGCGGCTCAACGACGGCAGCGTGCAGTGCTTGGGCGGGAATGGGGCGGGCCAGCTCGGCGATGGCAGCACCACGCCCAGCCTGATACCGGTCACGGTCGGTGGCATCAGCGGTGCCACGCAGCTCAGCGCCGGCGAGCAGCACGCCTGCGTGCGCCTGGCCGACTCCACGGCGCGCTGCTGGGGCGCCAACGGCAACGGCCAGCTCGGCGACGGCACCACCGTGAATCGTCCATCGCCGGTTGCCGTGTCGGGCCTGGACGACGCGATCGGGATCGCCGCTGGCTACGGCCACACCTGCGCCCAGCGTTACGGCACGGCGCTGTTGTGCTGGGGCTACAACAACCACGGCCAGCTCGGCGACGGCACCACCACGCAGCGCACGCTGCCCACCCCCGTCATCGACACGCCATTCATCACCATCCAGATCTTCGGTGATGGCTTCGAGACGGGTTGTGACTCCACCCGCCGCGGCCATCAGCCGTTCTCGACCAGGCCCAGACGGACGGGGTCGTCGGTGCAGGTGACGCCGGGGTTAGACTGCGCTCGCCGTTTGCCGACAGGAGCAGGTTGTGACTCAGGAGTTCATTCTGGTCGATTTCGAAAACGTGCAGCCCAGCAGTTTGGGCTCGCTCAAGCCCGGTGACTGCCACATCAAGCTGTTTGCCGGCGAGCACCAGAAGAAGGTGGACTTCGCGCTGGTGCAGGCGTTGCAGCAGTTCGGCAGCCATGCCGAGTACATCCAGATCGTCGGCAACGGCAAGGACGCGCTCGACTTCCACATCGCGTTCTACATCGGGCGGCTGTCGATGGCGCATCCGACTGCGGCCTTCACCATCGTCTCGCGCGACACCGGCTTTGATCCGCTGGTCAAGCATGTCATCGGCATGGGCATCGCCTGCCGGCGCGTGGCAGCGATCAGCGGTTCCGCGGTGACCAAGACGCCCGCGAAGCCGGGGGCCACGATGGCCAGGGCGAGCGAGAAGCCGACGCCGAAACCCGCTGCTGCGAAGGAGGCCGCGACGAAGACGCCGCGCGCCACCGCGAACCCGACGCCGACGCGACTGAAGGAAGTGCTGGAGCGACTCGATGGCCTGAAGGCGGCGCGTCCCGGCACGCGCAAGGCACTGCGCTCGTCGCTGCAGGCCTGGTTCAAGCCGGCGCCGAGCGAAGCCGAAGCCGACGCGCTGCTCGATCAGCTCGCGCAGCTCGGCCACATCACGGTGACCGGCAACAAGCTGGCGTATCCCGCGCGCGGCTGACCGCGGCGCTGCGCTCAGAACGGAAAGCGCTCGATCGCGATGTGCCGCGTCGCCGCGGGGAACACGAGTTCAAGGGTGGCGTGATTGGCGTCGGCGAAGTCGAACTGCAGTTCGCCGAACGGAGCGGTCGTGATCGCGCCGGGATCGACGCCGTTGCTGAGCGCGCCGCTGCCGCCGTAGCGGGTGCGATACAGCGGCCCGCGCCAGCGCGTGCTCGACTGCCAGGCGCCGCCGGCGAAGGTCAGCCACAGCGGCGTGCCATCGTCGTCGAAGGTGTAGAAAGTGCCGGTGAGCTGGTGATCGGCGCGCTGTACCAGGGTGAAGCCGCTGCCTGATTCCTGCGGGCGCCACCAGATGCCGCCGAAGTCGGCAAAGGGGACGAGGGCGGTGTCGCGGTCCAGCAGGGTCGATACCTGCTGGATCAGGCGCGTGGTATCGGCGCGCTGGGTGCTGAAGTCGCCGTACACGAGCAGCACGCCGGCGATGTCGCGGCGCAGATCCAGCCAGGGCGTGAAGCCGAACGCGCCCGGACTGCTCACTAGCGTGCTGTGGCCCTGCGCGTCCTTGGCCTCGACCCAGTGGCCGATGCCATAGCCCGCGCCCGGCAGCGGCGAGGAGAGCACGCGCGTGCCCACGGTCTGGTCGCGGTCCATCTCGGTGAGCGTGGCCGAGTCCAGCAGGCGCCGGCCCGCCGCCTTGCCGTGCGCCTGCCACATCAGCAGCAGCTTCATGTAGTCGCCAGCGGTCGAGTACATGCCGCCGGCGATGCGCGGGTTCGACGTGTCGATGCCCGCGAAGTACCAGTAGTGCGTGTTGCCGAGGCCGAGCGGTGCAGCGACCTCGCGCCGGAACAGTTCGCTCCAGCGTTCGCCGGTGGCGCGCTCGACCAGATGACCGGCGACCTGCATGGCGTTGCCACCGTAGTCCATCACCGTGCCCGGCGTGGCGGTCAGCGGCAATTGCAGGATCTCGGCGGCACAAGCGGCCAGTGTGGTGCCGCGATCGGCCACGCAGGGCGATGGATTGCGGATGTCGCCGCCGGGAATCGCGGAGGTCATCGAGAACAGCTGGCGCAGGGTGAGGTTCGCCTTGTCGGTGGGCACCTCGGGCACGTGGCTCGCCAGCGTGTCGTCCCAATGCAGTCGGCCCTGGTCCACGAGCCGTGCGACCAGCGCCGCCGACATCCACTTGGTGGCGGACGCGATCGGCACGCGGGTATCGAGTACGTAGCTGCCATAGGCGCGCTGATGCACGATGGCGCCGTCCTGGGCCAGGATCAGCACGGCGCCAGGGAGCTGGTGTGCCGCCAACATCGCCTCGACGCTGGCGTCGATGGCAGCGAAGCGCGACGGTGCGGCGTGCGCCGCCAGCGCGGGCAGAAGAGCGAACGCCAGGGCGAGGATGCGCATGCGGACTCCGAGCTTGAAGCTTCTGTACAACGTGCGCGCGCGCTCGCGGTTGACTGCGCTCAGGGCGCGAGCTGGCGCGTCGCGGTGCGGGTTTCGGGTGCCGGCCAGCCCTGCTCCTGGACCAGTTCGGCGATGGCGCGGTTGCCGGCGTAGAACAGCGGCCAGTAGTCGGTGTTGGCGCAGTGCGGACGCACCGCCACGCTGATGCCGGTCGGCGTGTAGTCGATCAGTTCCACCAGCAATGCCGGCTGCGGCCGAACCTGCGGCAGTGCACCGACGCGCTCGCGCAGTGTCGCAATCACCTGTTCCACATCGACGCCGTGCCCGACCTGGCAGACCAGGTCGACGCGCCGCGTCGGGTTCACGCTGTAGTTGACGATGTTGTCCGAGAACACGCGGTTGTTGCCGATCAGCACGCGCGCGCCATCCGGCGTGTCGAGCGTGGTGCCGAACAGGCCGATCTCGCGCACCGTGCCGGTGACCGCGGAGACCAGGATCAAATCACCGACCTTGAACGGACGCAGTACCACCAGGAACACGCCGGCGGCGAAGTTCGCGAGCAGGCCGGACCAGGCGACGCCGATGGCGACGCCGCCGGCGGCCATCAGTGCCGCGAAGCTCGTCGTCTCGACGCCGAGGAAGCCGAGGATGCCGAGGAACAGCGCGATCTTGAGTGCCACCCGCGCAAACGACTGCGCATAGCGCGCAAGCGTTGCGTCGACCGGTTGCGCCTGCATCGCGCGCCCGAGTGCCGCGAGCATGCCGCGGATCACCCAGCCGCCTACCACCCAGATCATGATGGCTGCGAGAAGGCGCAGCCCTGCGGGCATCAAGGTTTGCCGCCACAGTTCGTTCCAGTCGATTGCGGTCCAGGTCATCGTGGGGTGATTCCTCGGGTTCATCCCCGATTATGCACGAGCCGTCACGCCTCGCCCGCGGCTGCGCCCGAGGCATGACTGACGACCGATGGCGGCCCGCCGGCCCCGGCCTAGATTGCCTATCCCGAAGGAGTACGCCATGCGCAGCATCCTCATCGCCGTGGTCCTCTCGCTGGCGACCACGACGGCCGTTGCCGGACTGGAGATCGACGGCCGCGGCAACGAGACCGAGTGGGCGGGCGCGCGCCGCTTCGGTGACTTCGTGCAGATCCAGCCGCTCAACGGAACGCCGGTAAGCGAACGCTTTGCGACCGAGGCACGACTGCTGGCCCTGCCCGAAGGCATCGCCGTGTATCTCTACGCGCGCCATCCGAGCGACGTTCCGCGGACGCGCACCCGTCTCGCCCGCGACGTCGATGTGCCGGTCGATCGCGCCAGCTTCATGGTCGACTTCGACGGCGACGGACGCAGCGGCTTCGACTTCACGGTGACGCTCGGTGGCGATGTCGCAGACGCCGTGATAAGCGAGGAAAGCCGCTTCAACACCGACTGGGACGGCGACTGGCAGCATGCCGTGCACGAGGACGAGGACGGTTACGGCATCGAGTGGCTGATCCCGTGGGCGATCGCGCCGATGAAGAACTCCGGTGCCGACCAGCGCCGCATCGGCGTGTTCTTCACCCGCGTCATCGCTGCCAGCGGCGAGCGCTGGGCCAGCCCGAACGCGGTGTGGACGCGGCCGCGGTTCCTGAGCGACTTCGAACGCATCGAGATTCCGCAGTACCGCGCCTCGGCGTTCACTTTCACGCCCTACCTGGTCGCGCGTCGCGACTTCGCGCATGCCGATGACGATTACAAGGCCGGCGTGGATCTGTTCTGGAAGCCCAATGGCGACCACCAGTTCGCGGCGACGCTGAATCCGGATTTCGGCCAGGTCGAGTCGGACCAGTTGGTGGTGAACTTTGACGCGATCGAGACCTTCTTCAGCGACAAGCGTCCGTTCTTCACCGAAAACCAGACCTATTTCGAGGTCAACAATCCGGGCGGCCAGCTGTTCTACACGCGCCGCGTCGGCGGCGCCGCGGATGACGGTTCCGGCGCCTCCGACATCGATGCCGCGGTCAAGGCCAATGGCAGTTTCGGCGACCTCGGTTACGGCGTGTTCGCGGCCAGCGAAAACGGCGATGCCGGCCGCGATTTCCTGCTGGCACGCGCCACCCATGTCGGCGACGATCTCACGCTTGGGGTGACGCAGACGCATGTCGATCGCCCCTTCCTCGATCGCGTCGCCGATGTCAGCTCGGTCGACGCGCGCTGGCGCCCGAACGCGCAGTGGAGCGTGCTCGCTGCACTGATGCACTCCGACACCGAGACCGCCGGGGTGGCGCGGCGCGATTTCGGCGGCGGCATCATCGCCGACTGGGACATGCCGGGGCCGTGGCGGCAGCAGTATTTCCTGATTCATGTCGGCAAGGAGATGGAACTGAATGACCTCGGCTTCCAGGACCGCAACAACTTCCTTTCTGTGGAATGGGAGAGCGCCTACCGCCAGGACCATCTGCCGGACGACTCCGTGTTCGCGAGCCACCAGTACGAGTTCGAGCTGCAGCGCCAGACCAACGACCGCGGGTTGACCTTGCGCGAGAGCTACGCCGTGCAGCGCCAATCCGAACTGCGGGACGGTGGCAACATGTTCCTCATTGCGCGCTATCTGCGACCCGCCTGGGACGACCTGATCTCGCGCGGCAACGGCGCCATTCGCCGCCAACCGGGTCTCGCCGTGTTCGGCGAGCGCTACGTGCCGCGCCAGGGCGACGGCTGGTTCGGCTGGTACGCGAACCTGGAGGTCGCGCCCAACCTGCACCGCGGCTACAGCGTGTACGGCGGCGTGCAACCGAAGTTCCACATCGGCGACCGCTTCGATGTCGATGTTGGCCTGTTCGGTCGCAAGCAGCAGGACTGGGTGCTGTGGCAGGGCGGGCGCAACTTCGGCAGCTTCGAGGCCAAGCGCGCCGAGCTGTACTCGAACCTCAACTGGTTCATTGGCGCGAAGCAGGAGTTGCGCCTGAAATTGCAGGCAATCGCCATCGACGCCCAGGCGATCACCATGCGCACGCCCGATGCCGACGGTCGCCTGGTCGCGAACTCGACACCGCTCGCCGACTTCCGCGTGCGCAACCTCGGCTTCCAGCTGCGCTATCGCTACCAGCTCGGCACGCTGAGCGACGTCTTCGCGGTCTACAGCCGCGGCGGCTTCGAGCGCGAAACCCTGCTCGGCGACGACAGCCTCGGCAGCATCCTCGGCGACACCTTCGCGCTCGACAACGACGACCAGTTCCTGATCAAGATCGCCTATCGCTTCGCGCCGTGAACCCTGCGCATCGCTTCGTCTATGCGATGTAGGAGCGACCCCGGTCGCGACCTTTGACGCCGGATCGTACGATCATCGCGATCTCGCGGTGTCGCGAAAACCGGTCGCAACGCGTCAGCGGTCGCGGCCGGGGCCGCTCCTACATCGCGTCGACCGAAATTCCGTGCGCGCTGAGGATGGCGTGGGCCTGGCGATGGGCGACGGATCGCGCATCGCCGGAAATCGTGACGCGCCCGTCGCGGTAATGCAGCTCGACCGCATCGTCCAGCGACGCGCGCTGCTCGCGCCCCGGCGACAGCAGCGCGCATTCGAGGATCGACCAGATCGCGTCGAAGCCGGCGTGTTCGTATTGCAGTGCCGTGAGGGCACAGAGGTCGTGGTGGGTCAGGTAGCGCGCGTGCTCGACGCGGATCGAGAAGGCTTCGTTGAGCAGCAGCGCGGTGTTCGAGTCCGCGAGGCCCTTCTCCTCGAAGTCGCGTTCCATCTGCGCACCGACCTGTTTCGCATCGGCGGCGTGACCGACGAGCACGAACGGCACCAGCAGCAGCGGGCTGCCGATCAGGCGCGCATCGGGCTCCAGCACCGGCGCCGCCATGCGTCCGGCGGAAGCGCCGAAACTGGTGATCGCTGGTGCCCAGCCGCCGCGCTGTGCCTGCTGGTGCATGCGCGCCAGTTCGCCATGGATCGGCCAGCCCGGGCGCAGGATCTGGGCCTGGTCGTACAGGGCCGCCGACACCGCCAGGCCCATCGTCTCGACCCCCGGGATCAATCGCGCCAGATCGTTCGCGATCGCATCGCCGAGCAAGGGCGCAGACTCGAGTGGCAGGCGCAGCGCGCTTGGCGTGCCTTCGGGCACGAGTTCAAGGGCGAGTACGGCGGGACACGAGGTGAGCACGGCAGCCATGGCGAAATCCGGATGGAACGGCCGCCGAGTCTAGCGGTCGATCGAGCGTTCGCCTCGCGCTGCTAGGATTTGCCGATGACCGATTCACGCATGAACCGCCTGCGCCGCGAGCTGCGGGTATTGGTGGAACGCTGGTTGCTGCCGTTCGCGATCGCGCTGATGCCGTGGTGGGTCGGCTTTCGGGTTGCGCGGCGGTTGGCGCAATGGCCGTGGTTCTTCCGCGAACGCGTTGACGCGACGCTCGCGATCGCCACGCGCTATGGCGTCGTCGATGACCCGCGGCGCTTCGCCTTCGAGCAGCGCCTGTACCACCTGATCGACCACGTCGATCTGTTCCTGCTCAAGTTCCGCTCCGACCGCTTTCTCGACCGCCATTTCGACATCGACGGCCACTGGCCAGCCGGCACCGATCCGCTGATCACCTTGTCGTTTCATTGGGGCGCAGGTTTCTGGGCGCTGCGTTCGTTGCGTCGCAGCGGGCGGCGCTTTGCCGGTCTGTCCGTGCGCACGGATGCGCAGAGTTTTGCCGGCCACACGTTGCTGCACCGCTATGCGTTGCGGCGCAATGCCGAAGTAGTGCGCTGCGGCGATCATGGACTCGTCTACATCGGCGACGGGCCGCGACCGATGCTGCGCGCGCTGCAATCCGGCGTCGGCCTGCTGACCTCGATCGACGTGCCCAACCTCGGCGGCGAGGTGCGCGTGCGCGTGCTGGATCGCGACGCATTGCTGCCGACCGGCATGATCAAGCTCGCCGAGAAGTCGAAGGTGCCGATCGTGTTCTTCGCGGTCTGGCTCGATCCCGCGAGCGGACGGCGCAAGCTGCGTATCCGCGAGCCACTGACGGTGACCGATCGCGATGGGGCGATGCGCTTCGCCGCCGCGCATCTGGACTGGATGCTGCGCACGACCCCCGCTGCCTGGCATTTCTGGGCTTATGCCGACGCCATCTTCGTCGCTGCGGAGCGTTCGGTTGCCGTCGTCGATGTCGAGGATCGACGCTCGGCGTGACCACTCCACGGGCATTTGCTAGGGTCGGGCTCCCGTTCGCTGGAGCCCGCCATGAGCCAAGCCCGCCGCGTCGCCATCCTCGGTGGTTCGCGCATTCCGTTCTGCCGCAACAACACCGCCTATTTCGATCTCGGTAATGCCGGCATGTCGATCCAGGCGGTTGGATCGCTGGTCGAACGATTCAATCTCAGCGGTGTGCAGCTCGGTGAAGTCGCGCTCGGGGCGGTGCTCAAGCATTCGTCCGACTGGAATCTGGGCCGCGAGGTCGCGTTGTCCTCGGGCCTGTCGCCGCGGACGCCCGGCATCACCATGCAGCGCGCCTGCGGTACCAGCCTCGATACCAGCATCCACATCGGCAACCAGATCGCGCTCGGGCAGATCGAAGTGGGCATCGCCGGCGGCTCGGACACCACCTCCGACGTGCCGATCGTGGTCGGCGAGCGCATGCGCCGACGCCTGCTCAACATCAATCGCGCCAAGACCTTCGGCCAGCGCATCGGCGCGATCTTCAAGGGCTTCTCGTTCAGCGAACTGAAGCCGGGTTTTCCGGGCGTGGGCGAACCGCGCACCGGCAAGGCGATGGGCGAGCACTGCGAGATGATGGCCAAGGAATGGGGCGTCAGCCGCGAGGCGCAGGACCAGCTCGCCCATGACTCGCATCGCAAGGCCGCGGCTGCGTATGAGCGCGGCTTCTTCCAGGACCTGGTGGTGCCGTTCCGTGGCCTCGCGCGCGACAACATCCTGCGTGCCGATACCACCGTCGAGAAGCTCGCGACGTTGAAGCCGGCCTTCGACCGCAGCTCGGGCAAGGGCACGCTCACCGCCGGCAATTCGACGCCGCTGACCGATGGCGCCAGTGCGGTGTTGCTGAGCTCGGAAGCCTGGGCCCAGGCGAATGGCCACACGCCGCTCGCCTACCTGACGCACTCGCGCGTCGCCGCGGTCGACTTCGTCGCCGGCGAGGGCCTGCTGATGGCGCCGACGGTCGCGGTCGCGGAGTTGCTGAAGGCGACCGGTCTCAAGTTGCAGGACTTCGACTACTACGAGATCCACGAGGCGTTTGCGGCGCAGGTGCTGTGCACGCTCAAGGCCTGGGAATCGGACGAGTACTGCACCAAGCGACTGGGTCTCCCGGCGGCGCTCGGCGCCATCGACCCGACGAGGTTGAACGTGGTCGGTTCGAGTCTGGCCTTCGGGCATCCGTTCGCGGCCACCGGTGCGCGCATCGTCGCCACCGCGGCCAAGCTGCTCGCGGAGAAAGGCGGCGGCCGCGCACTGATCTCGGTCTGCACCGCCGGTGGCATGGGTGTGGTGGCGGTGGTCGAACGCTGATCCGCCATGTCGGCTGCGCCCGACATCGTTTTCCACGCCAGCGGCCTGACCAAGGTCTACCGGATGGGCGATGTCGAGGTGCAGGCGCTGTGTGGTGTCGACCTCGAGTTGCGCCGCGGCGAATTCGTGGTCCTGCTCGGGCCCTCGGGTTCCGGCAAGTCGACTCTCTTGAACATCCTCGGTGGCCTCGATGTGCCGAGCGCGGGCCGGGTTTTCTACGAAGACCATGATCTCACCATCGCCGACGAGCGCGCGCTGACGCTGTTCCGGCGCGACCACGTCGGCTTCGTGTTCCAGTTCTACAACCTGATCCCGAGCCTGTCGGCGCGCGAGAACGTCGCCATTGTCACCGAGATCGCACGCAGCCCGATGACGCCCGAGCACGCGCTCGAACTGGTTGGCCTGGCGCACCGCATGGACCACTTCCCGGCCCAGCTCTCGGGCGGCGAACAGCAGCGCATCGCGATCGCGCGTGCGATCGCCAAGCGGCCCTCGGTGCTGCTCTGCGACGAACCCACCGGCGCGCTCGATTCCGCGACCGGGGTGAAGGTGCTGGAGGCGTTGGAACGCATCAATGCCGAGACCGGCACCACCACCGTGGTCATCACCCACAACGCCGACATCGCGTCGATGGCGCATCGCGTGTTGTACCTCGCCGATGGTCGCATCGTACGCGAGCAGGTCAACGCGACGCGCAAGCGCGCCGCCGAACTGCGCTGGTGATCGCGATGCGCACGCTGCACGTGAAGGCATTGCGCGACCTCTGGCACCTGCGCAGCCAGGCGCTGGCGATCGCGCTGGTGATCGCGGCCGGCCTCGCGAACCTGGTGATGTCGCGCGCCACGCTGGAGTCGCTGAGCGAGACGCGCGAGCGCTTCTACCGCGACTACGCGTTCGCCGACGTGTTCGCGCAGGCGCGGCGCGTGCCCGAGTCGGTGGCCGAACGCATCCGCGAAATCGACGGCGTGCAGGCGCTGGAGACGCGCCTGGTCGCAGGCGCGAACCTGAGCGTGCCAGGCTTCGATGATCCGGTGCGGGCGCTGATGGTGTCGCTCGCCGACAGCGGCGAGCCGGTGTTGAATCGCCCCTACCTGCGCGCCGGGCGCATGCTGGCGCCGGGCAGCGAGGACGAGGCCGTGATCAGCGAGGCGTTCGCCGAGGCGCATGGCTTTGTGCCCGGCGACACCCTGTCGGCGACCATCTACGGGCGGCATCGCAAACTGCACATCGTCGGCATCGCGCTCTCGCCGGAGTTCGTCTACCAGATCCAGCCCGGCACCGTGTTCCCGGACTTCCGTCGTTTCGCCATCGTGTGGATGAACCGGCGCGCGCTCGAAGCTGCGCTCGACATGGACGGCGCGTTCAACAACGTGACCTTGAAACTGGTGGCGCGCACGCGGCCGGAGGCGGTGATCGAACCGCTGGATGCCGTGCTCGCCGACTACGGCGGGCTCGGCGCCTATGGTCGTGAGGACCAGATCTCGAACCGCTTCCTGAGCGAAGAGCTGCGCCAGCTCGACACCATGGCGCGTATCTTCCCGACCATCTTCCTCGGCGTCGCCGCCTTCCTGCTGAATGTGGTGATCTCGCGTCTGGTCGGCATGCAACGCGACCAGATCGCGATCCTCAAGGCCTTCGGATATTCCAACCGCGCGATCGGCCTGCACTACGCATTGCTGGTCAGCCTGATCGTCGCGATCGGCGTCGTGATCGGCCTGCTCGGTGGTCTCCGCCTCGGGCAGTGGATGGCCGGTGTGTACCAGGAGTTCTACCGCTTTCCGTTCCTCGATTTCCGCATGAGTGCCAGCGTGTTCGCGCTCGGTGTCGGGGTCAGCCTGCTCGCCGCCTTCATTGGCACGGCCCAGGCCGTGGTCACGGCGGCGCGCCTGCCGCCGGCCGAGGCGATGCGGCCACCGGCCCCGGAACGTTATCGACCGGCGCTGTTCGAGCGATTCGGCCTGGCACGCTTTCTGAGCCAGCCGACACGCATGGTCCTGCGCCACATCGAGCGGCGGCCGTGGAAGTCGTTGTTGACCGTGGTCGGCCTCGCATTCGCGTGCGCGATCATGATGATCGGGCGCTTCCAGACCGACGCGATCGACTACATGATCGACGTGCAGTTCCGCATCGGCCAGCGCAATGACCTGTCCGTGGATTTCACCGAAGGCAGCGGCGAGCGCGCTGCCCACGAGTTGCGCGCCTTGCCGGGCGTGTTGCATGTCGAAAGTTACCGCAATGTGCCGGTGCGCCTGCATGCCGGGCATCGCAGCGAGTTGAACGCAATCCAGGGACTGCGTGCCGACAGTGTGCTGAAGCGGCCGGTCGATCGTCGATTGCGACGTGTGCCGATTCCGGCGCAGGGCCTGCTGCTGACCGACTATCTCGCCGGCATGCTCGGTGTCGAGGTGGGCGATGTCGTCGAGATCGAGGTGCTCGAGGGGCGCCGACGGCGCGTCGAGGCCGTGGTTGCTGCGGTCGTGAATGAATACCTCGGCGTGAATGCGTACATGGACCTGGATGCGCTGAATCGCCTGCTCGGTGACGGCGACCGCATCTCCGGCGTGTTGATCAATGCCGATCCCGAGGCGCAGACCGAACTCTATCGGATGCTCGAAAGACGGCCGCGCATCAGCGGCATCGGCGTGCGCAAGCTCGCCATCCAGAATTTCTACGACACCCTCGGCGAGAGCCTCGGCGTGTTCACCTACGTCGCGCTGATCCTCGGTGGCGTAATCAACTTCGGTGTGGTCTACAACGCCGCGCGTGTGTCCCTGTCCGAACGCGGCCGCGACCTGGCCAGCCTGCGCGTGCTCGGCTTCACCCGCGGCGAAGTCGCCTACGTGCTGATCGGCGAGCTCGCCGTGCTGGTGCTGCTGTCGATTCCACTCGGCTTCCTGACCGGCTATATGCTCAGCGTGTACATGGCGACGAGCATGCAGTCCGAACTGTTCCGTATTCCGGTCCTGATCTCCGCCGAGACCTATGGGTTTGCGGCGCTGGCGATGCTCGGTTCGACCGTGTTGTCGGCGTGGATCGTGCAGCGACGCGTCGCACATCTGGACCTGATCGGCGTGCTCAAGACAAGGGAGTGACGGCATGAACCGCAAGCAGTGGCTCGGCGTGGGTGCGGGTGCGGCGATGCTCGCGGCACTGTTCTACCTGGCCTTGCGCGAGCCGGCGCTGCAGGTCGAACTGGCCGAGGTACACGCGGCGCCGCTGGTGGTCAGCCTGCAGGAAGAGGGCAAGACCCGGCTGAAGCAACGCTATGCGGTCAGTGCGCCGGTGGCGGGCACGGTGCGCCGCATCGAACGTGAGCCGGGAGATGCGGTGAAGCAGGGTGAGGTCGTGGCCGAACTGGAACCGCTGGCCGGTGCATTGATGGACCCGCAGACGCGTGCGCGCGCCAGCGCCGAGGCCGCCTCGGCCGACGCCTCGGTGCGCGCAGCGCGCAGTCGCCTGCACGCCGCCGACGCCGCCTTGAAGCTCGCGCAACGCGAAGCGAAGCGACTGCAGGATATGGGTGATGCGGTGTCGTCCTCGCAACGCGAGACAGCGCTGATGAAGGTCGACCAGCAGGAGGCGGAACAGTCCGCGGCGCGCGCCGACCTCGCCGCCGCCGAACAACGCGCCGAAGCGGCACGCGCGGTGCTGGCCCTGCAGGGCAGCGCCGGCGGCAACGAGATCCTGCGCATCGAAGCGCCGATCGACGGCGTCGTCCTGCGCCGCTTCCAGGAGAGCCGCGCTGCGGTCGCGGCCGCACAGCCTCTGCTCGAACTCGGCGACCCGCGCGCGCTCGAGATCGAAGTCGAAGCGCTGTCGACCGCGGCGGTGCAATTGCGCCCGGGTCTGACGGCGCGCGTGCTGCGCTGGGGTGGTGCGGATGAATTGCAGGCGCGGGTCACGCGGATCGAGCCGGCGGGGTTCACCAAGATCTCGGCGCTCGGCGTCGAGGAGCAGCGTACGCGCGTGATCCTCGACTTCGTCTCGCCGCCCGAACAATGGGCCAGCCTCGGCGATGCCTACCGTGTCGAAGTCGAGTTTCTGCTGCGCCAGGAAGACTCGGTGCGACAGGTGCCGTCGAACGCTCTGTTCCGCGTGCAGGGGCGCTGGGCGGTGTTCGTCGCACGGGATGGACGCGCCGTGCAGCGCCTGGTCGAGATCGGCGATCGCGCCGGCCTGGTCACCGAAATCCGCGCCGGACTGAATGCGGGCGAGCAGGTCGTGCAGCATCCGGATGACCGCATCGGCGAAGGTTCGCGGCTGGCGCCAATACAGCATCGCTAGAGCATCGCGGCTTCCAAGCGATGCTCTACGCGACACTCACCCGGTGGCCCTTCCCGCCCTCGGCGCAGATGTCGATGCGTGCACCGTCGAAGCGGTTGATCAGCTCGGCATTGCTGCGCAGGTGAGTGCTGGGCTGACCGCACAGGAATGTGCCGCCGCCGGCCATCTGCATCGGCAGCAGCAACTGGTCGGCCAGATGCTCGCCGACCACAGCGTCCGATTCAAGCCAGGCCTGCAGCGCGTCGGCGGCGCGATCGGCGACGGTTTCCGCGCTGACACCGCGCTCGCCGTAGCTCGTCACCAGTTCGCAGATGTGCTCGAACTCGGCCCATACCGACAACACATTGCCGGGTCCGGTGCGCGTGCCGAGGTTCTGGTGCGAGATCTGTTCGCGCCGCAACTTGAAGCGGTCGGCGATGCGCGTGATCTCGCGCAACGCGACATGTTCGGGCACGGCCGCGACCAGTGCCTCGGCGCCGATGCCGCGACGTTCACCACGCGCCTCGAGCGTGATCGGTTGCAGCCGCGAGGGCCGGATGGTGGCGACAATGCGCCCGCCGCCGGCCGGGTACAGGCCGACCCGCTCGACCGCGAGCTCGACCTCGGCGCCCATTCGGCGCAGGATCGGCAGGAAGCAGCGATCGATAAAACTCGCACTCGGCGCCAGCATGTTGTGGGTGCCGCCCTCGATCGTGATCCGGCTCGGTGCGTCCGCATGCAGCAGCGCCGGCAGCACCGTCTGCAGCACCAGCATCGCGCTGCCGGCCGTGCCGATCGCGAAATGCTGGGCACCACCGACGAGTGCATGCGGCACGAACTCGAGCGTCGTCGAGCCCGGCTCGGCGCCGCGCACATCC
Source organism: Lysobacterales bacterium (assembly GCA_016703225.1). Lineage (NCBI taxonomy): Bacteria > Pseudomonadati > Pseudomonadota > Gammaproteobacteria > Lysobacterales > Lysobacterales bacterium. The sequence goes on along the minus strand of JADJCM010000001.1, from coordinate 899,418 downwards.
GCCGCCGATATCACCGCGGCGGCCTTCACGCAGGTCAGATGCTGGCGCATCAATCCCGGCTTCGCGCGCCCGGCACGAATGCGTTCGATGCGGATCGGTCGCTGTTCGAGGATCGACAACGACAAGGCCGTGCGCAGGATCTGCCCGCCGCCTTCGCCTTGGGATCCGTCGATGGTCAGCATCGTCTTGGTCAAGTCCATGTCGTGATTCTCCATTGAGACCGGGCATTGCTCCCTCCCTTGCGCGCGCAGCGCGGAGGGGAGGGCTGGGGTGGGGTCCGCTTTGGGCGAAGCAAGAGCGACCCCCTCCCGACCTCCCCCTCGCTGACGCGAAGGGGAGGAGGAATGCTCACCCCTTCACACACACCACCTGCCGCAACGTGTGCATGATCTCGACCAGATCCGCCTGCGCGGCCATCACCTGGTCGATCGGCTTGTACGCGGCCGGCGATTCGTCGATCACGTCCTTGTCCTTGCGGCATTCGACGTGGGCGGTTGCTTTCACGTGGTCCTCGATCGTGATCATCGCCTTGGCGCGGGTACGGCTCATCACGCGGCCGGCGCCGTGCGAGCACGAGCAGAACGCATCGGCATTGCCGAGCCCGCGCACGATGAAGCTCTTCGCACCCATCGAACCCGGGATGATGCCGAGCTGGCCGAGTTGCGCGCTCACCGCACCCTTACGCGTGACCAGCAGGCTCTCGCCGAAATGGGTCTCGCGCTGCACGTAGTTGTGGTGGCAGTTCACCGCTTCCTCGGTCAACGTGAACTTCTTCGGGATCGCCTTGGCCAGCGTCGCCAGCGTGTTGCTCATCATGATCGCGCGGTTTTCGCGCGCGAAGCGCTGCGCCCAGTCGACCGCGAACACGTAGTCGTCGAAGTGCTTCGAACCTTCCTGGAAATAGGCGAGGTCGCGATGCGGCAGGTTGGCGATGTGCTCGCGCATGTCGGCCTGGGCCAATTCGATGAAGTGCGTGCCGATGGCGTTGCCGACGCCGCGCGAACCCGAGTGCAGCATCACCCACACCTCGTCCGCTTCATCGAGACAGATCTCGACGAAGTGGTTACCGGTGCCGAGCGTGCCGAGGTGGTTCAGGTTGTTGGTGTTCTTCAGGCGCGGATGCAGTTCGCACAAGCGCTTGAAGTCCTGTTCCAGCCCAGTCCACGCCTGCAACGCGGTGCGCGGCGGCGCGTTCCAGGCGCCCTTGTCGCGCTGACCCTTGTTCGTGCTGCGACCATGCGGCACCGCTTTCTCGATTGCGCTGCGCACGCCGGCCAGGTTATCCGGCAGGTCGTTCGCATGCAGCGAGGTGCGCGCCGCGATCATGCCGCAGCCGATGTCGACGCCGACCGCAGCCGGGATGATCGCGTGTCGCGTCGGCACCACCGATCCCACCGTCGCACCGATGCCGACATGCACGTCCGGCATCGCCGCCACATGCGGCCACACCACCGGCACGCGCGACAACTGCGCCAACTGCCGCATCGCCTCGTCCTCGACCGGCACACCGCGCGTCCACATCTTGACCGGAACGCCGCCGTGCGTGTTCATTTCGTTGTAGTTGCTCATGTGTTGCTCCAGGCAATTCCATTTGGGTTGGACGACGAGTGGGTAGCAGGTCATCACGCTCTACCCGCTGAGCTACGGTGCGGGGCACCGGCGGGAGTCGAACCCGCGACAATGTAGACCTGCTGGCATTCGTCCAATTTCATCTGTCGATTCTTGCGGACTCCGCCGATTGGCGACGAGGGGTTAGTGAGACGGACAGTTTAAGGATGTAGTCCCACTGGCATTCGCCGATCGGCGCAGCCCGCTTGCTTCATATCGCCACCCGACCGGATGCGCCCTCGCATCCGGCCCGTCTGTCCTGCCCGATCGACTCGCGTGCCGGACAGACGTCGAGCGCGCGGCTGAGGCCGCGCTGCCAGCGTGGCCTCAGTGTTCGTTGTCCAGATCGACGCGTTCCACTGCGTCGACGAAGTGCTGGTTCGGCTGCAAGCCGTGCGAGAAACCCGCAACGACCTGCCACACCTGGTCGCCGAAGCCACCGACATTCAACACATGGCCGTCATCCGGCGACTGCGTGTTGGCGTACGGCTGCAGGTCGATGCAGACCAGACGCGCGTCCGGGTTGCGGCCGCGCAACTTGCGCCACTCGACCTCGGTCGCGGTTTCGCGACCGTTGCGGTGATCGATCCAGCTTTGGTTGTCGGACACGATCACGACCGTATCCGGCGCGAACCTGAGGCGATTCAGCTCGGCGATCGGGGCACTGACCGCCGTTCCACCGCCGAGCAACTTCGCCAACGCTTCCGCCGTTTCGATCACCGTGTTCGACTTCGGGCGTCCCCAGGGACGCACGCGGTCGTTGAACGGCAGCACGATGGCGCCCGGGTGCTTGGCGAGTACCGCAGCCGCCATCAATCCGGCGACATCGACGCAGCGCGTCGCGGTGGTGGCGCCCTGGCGGACACCGGTCACCGGCGAACTCATCGAGCCCGACACGTCGACCGCGATCGCCACCGAACCCTTCAGCTTCGGCACGTTGCGCACGGCGATGTCGGTCGCCGCGCGCAGGGCCGAACGGATCGGCTCCGGCAGTGATGCCGTCGCCTGCCACGTGGTCAGCAGCTGGTACGGAAAGGCGTGCGCCTTCTCGATCAGCTTCGCATCCGCGAGGCGCGCCGCGACCAGCTCGACGAGCTTGCGCTCCTCGAACACGCCATGGCGTGCGAACGTGTTCAGATTCATGCGCGTCATCGTCCAGCTCGCGCATCGAGCGATCGCACACCAGTGCGCCTTGCTCAACGGTTGCGCGGTCAGCATCTGGAACGGCACCTTCGGCACCACCAGCGACGGATCGCGCTTGAACGCCTCGAAGTCACGCAAGGCTTGCGGCAACAACGCAGCATCGACGTCCTTGCCGATGATGTAGCCGTACAACGCCGCACGCTCGCTGGATGCCGCACGCGGATGCACCATCTTGATCACGTCCGCGAGAGACGGCGCATTGCCGACCATCGCCTGGATCAACGATTCATCCGACTCCCGCTCCAGCCACGCCTGCACCAGGCGCTTCGGACGCGAACCGAGGCTCTTGCGGGCGACCACGCCGGAACGCAGGGCCTGCACGAAGCTGCGCAAAGCTGCGCCGTTGTCGATCACGCGATCGAAGATGCGCTCGCACAACGCGCCGTCGAAGGCCGCTAGCCAGGCCAGCAACAGCACCGGCGTGTCCTTCATGCGCCCATGCTGGCGGGCGTAGATCGCGGTCTTGGCGATGTACGCCGGTGCCACGTCGAAGCAGCGCGCCAGCAACTCGTCGAGCTGGGTGTTCGCGTCGGCATGGAAGGTGTCGTTCAAGGTGCCGGTAATCGCGAGCTGCGCCAGCGCATGCTTCGCGTCGAAGGCGTGCGCCTTGCCGCCGGCGGCGTTGACGACGAGGTCAGTCGCCTGCGGCTTCGCACCGAACAGCAGCTTGTTCAACATGGGGATCTCCTTGGCATGCACGAAGGGATCGTGCCGATGGGCTCCTATCTCAAGTCCCGTGCCAACTGCCTCCGATGCGCATAAGGCGTTGATAAAACGGGCATTTGGTCGACGCTCGCGGAAATCGGTCGTGCGCAACGATCCGGATAAACGATACGATGGGATCGTGACTATCCAAAGAGAGTGATGATGAAGCGTCAGGTGGTGTTCGGATTCATCGGTACCCAACTCGACGCCACCGGTGGCGGCGCCGGGCGCTGGGAGAAGTGGCGACCCACCGTCAGCCTCGGCATGCATGAAGATCTGGCGCTCGATCGCATCGAGCTGCTGGTCGACCAGCGACGCTTCAAGTCGCTCACGTCGCAGGTCGTGGCCGACCTGAAAACGGTGTCGGGGGAAACCGCGGTCCGCGTGCACGACGTCTACCTCGCCGATCCCTGGGATTTCGAGCAGGTGTATTCGGCCCTGTTCGATTTCGTGCGCGCCTACACCTTCGATGCCGAGCACGAGGACTACTACGTGCACATCACCACCGGCACCCATGTCGTGCAGATCTGCTGGTTCCTGCTCGCAGAATCGCGCTACCTGCCGGGTCGCCTGCTGCAGGCCTCGCCACCGCGCAAGCAGAAGGCCGGCGACCCCGGTTCGTACGCGATCATCGACCTCGACCTCGCGCGCTACGACCACATTGCCCAGCGCTTCGCGAACCTGCGCGCCGACACCACCGAGTTCCTGAAGTCCGGCATCGAGACGCGCAGCGCGATGTTCAACCGCATGATCGAGCAGATCGAGCGCGTTGCCGGCAAGTCGAAGTCGCCGATGCTGCTGATGGGCCCGACCGGCGCCGGCAAGAGCCAGCTCGCGCGCAATGTGTTCGAACTGAAGAAGCAGCGGCAGAGCCTGAAGGGCCGCTTCGTCGAAGTGAACTGCGCGACCCTGCGCGGCGACGGCGCCGGCAGCGCACTGTTCGGCCACGTCCGTGGCGCGTTCACCGGCGCGCAGTCCGATCGCGCCGGTCTGTTGAAGTCGGCCGATGGTGGCCTGCTGTTTCTGGATGAGATCGGCGAACTCGGCCTCGACGAACAGGCGATGCTGCTGCGCGCGATCGAGGACAAGCGCTTCCCGCCGCTCGGTGGCGACCGCGAGATCGAGAGCGACTTCCAGCTGATCGCCGGTACCAACCGCGATCTCGCGCAGTCGGTGCGCGAGGGGCGCTTCCGCGACGATCTGTTCGCGCGCCTGAACCTGTGGACCTTCTACCTGCCTGGGTTGAAGGAGCGCAGCGAAGACATCGAACCGAACCTCGACTTCGAGCTGGCGCGATATGCCCGCAACCATGGCGAACAGGTGCGCTTCAACCGCGAGGCGCGCGAACGCTTCCTGCGCTTCGCGACGAGCATCGATGCGCAATGGCCGGGCAATTTCCGCGACCTCGGCGCGTCGATCACGCGCATGGCCACGTTGTCGGAGTCCGGTCGCATCACCATCGCGGTCGTCGACGAGGAGATCGCGCGCCTGCGCCGGCTGTGGACCGGCCGCGCCGCCGACACGGGTGACGACGCGATCGACTTCAGCGCATTGCTCGGGCACGACGGCGCCGAACAACTCGACCGCTTCGACCGCGTGCAACTCGCCGAAGTCGTGCGCGTGTGCCGCCGGTGCCGCTCGCTCAGCGAAGCCGGCCGCGCGCTGTTTCAAGCCAGCCGCGAACGCAAAGCCAGCAGCAACGACGGCGACCGCCTGCGCAAGTATCTCGCGCGCTTCGGCTGTGACTTTGCAACCGTCACCGACCGCTCGGGTTGACGCCGCAGCGAACCGGGCGCAGGCTGTTGCGAAAGATCGTCGGCGAGCACCGCGCCGAAGGAATGCACCGATGTCCCGACTGCCATTTCATGATCGCGAGGATGCCGGACAGCGGCTGGCGCAGGCGCTCGCGGCGCATCGCGGCCGGAACCCGCTGGTGCTGGCGATTCCGCGCGGCGCGGTGCCGATGGGGCGGGTGATCGCGGATGCGCTCGACGGTGAGCTCGACGTCGTGCTGGTGCGCAAGATCGGCGCGCCGCACAACCCCGAACTCGCGCTCGGCGCGATCGACGAGCTGGGCAGCGTGCACATGAATCCCGCGGCGGCGATGTTCGAGCTGCCGCATCGCTACATCGCCGAGGAAGCGCGTCGGCAGCTGGAACTGATCCAGTCGCGTCGGCGAAGTTATGGCGTGGCGCCGATTGCGCTGCGCGGGCGCACGGTGATCGTCGTCGATGATGGCCTCGCCACCGGCGCGACCATGTTCGCAGCGCTGAAGGCTGCGCGTGCGCAGCACCCGGCGTGGCTGGTCTGCGCGGTGCCGGTGGCCGCCGCAGAGAGCCTGGAGCGAGTACGCGTGCTCGCCGACGAAGTCGTCTGCCTGGCCACGCCTGAGCCGTTTCTCTCGGTCGGCCAGTGGTACGAAGAGTTCGCTGCGGTAGAGGACGCCGAGGTGATCCGGCTGCTCGCAGCCCGCGCGGCCACCTCCTGACCAACACGCCGCCGTGGTCGGCGATTGAAAGATGCGCGGCTTCCGTTGCTCAAGCCGCAGTCAATCTGGCGCGAGCGAGCTTCAGCAACGACTCCGCCTCAAGGATGCACTGCCGCAGCGACTCGGGATCCATCAGGTCGCCGGAGTAGTCATTGATATTGCGTTTCTTGCGAAGCGCGTCAAACACGACCATGGTTTCCCGATTGACGCCGAGCGTGAGCGGCAAGGACTGGACCATGGTCTGGTGATGTCCGGGTTGGTCCGTGGCGGGTCGGTATCCGGAGACCGCAAGTCCCGCGAGCGCACACTGCATGACCGCCTTGTACGCGGCGTCGAAGCGGGTTTCGTCGCTGATGTCGAGGGCGCTCGCATCTCGGAGGTTGCGCTTGGCCGCCGCGAGTAGTCGCTCGATTTCCTCGCGCGCCGCGACATGGACCTTGAGCCGACCGATCCGCGCCAGATTATCCAAGCTCATTCGCGCCCCCGATCACCCAGAGCTTGGGCGCCCCCCACACGGTGGTGACGAACGGATCGCCGGCCGCGCGCTTGCGGCGGAATTCCTCAGAAGCCATCACCGAGGGATTGATCTCGCGACCGACTGCGGCCTGGGCGTCGTGCAGCGCCGCGACCGCATCGCGGAATCCGATTTGGCCGACGACCATGACGTCGACGTCGCTATGCTCATGTTCGGTGCCGGCAGCCATCGAGCCATAGACGAAAGCGGCGTCGATGCTCTCGGCAAAGGGCTGCAGTGCGGCGCGCAACACGTCGACGAGGCCGCTGGTCTTGCGCAGAAGGCCGGAAAGCTCGTCGGCCACCGGATGCGTGCGGTTCGCTGCGAAGTAGACCTGTCGCCCGCTTTCGTGCCGGGTCAACAGGCCAAGATGGGTCAGGGTCTTGAGTTCGCGATGCAGGGTGCCTGGCGAAATGTCGAGCAGTCGCGCCAGCTCGCGCACGTGGTACCGCGCCTGCGGGCGCAGCAGCATCGTGGCCAGCACGGCCGAGCGGGTGTTGCCGAAGAGTTGGCTCGCAAGGGACATGGCGTTCTCAATTCGGCGACATTTGTAGCCGTTTTGAGAACAGCGATCAAGCACTTGCGGGCGCCCACTACTTGCGCAACACCACGCGCCCTTCGATCAGCAGGTCGGCGCGCAGGTCGGGTGAGAAGGCCTGGTCGAGGCGGTCGATGCGGGCCCAGGCCCAGTCCGGCAGGACCTCGGGCGGCAGGCCGAGGCCCATGTTGAGGTTGGCGCGGGTCTGGTTCGCGAACGGGCGATCGAGGTCGTGCAAGGGCTCGATGCGCAGTTCGCGATAGCCGCAGGCTGCTGCGGCGCGTTCGAACCAGCGCTTGGTGAAGATCCACTTGTCGTCGAGTTCAGCGAAGCCCGGCTGATCGGCACGGATCGCGCTGCGCACGCGGAAGTCGTGGACCATGCGCTTGAGAAACGCGAGCACGTCCTCGCGCAGTGGCTGCGTCGCGGCCTCGGCGATCAGGTCTTCGTAGGCCAGCATCAGCAGCGCATTGCCGTTCTCGAACGGCTCGAAGAACAGCGCGATGCCACCGGGCTTCAGTGCGCCATGCACGGCGGCGAGTGCGGCCACCGGGTCGATCAGATGGTGCAGGATCGCGGCGCCGACGGCGAAGTCGAAGCGGTCGGCAGCGTAGTAGTCGCGGGTCGCATCCATGCACACGGTCGTGAGTCGCGCGGCGTCGGCGCCGCGCGCAGCGGCATGGTCGCGCAGGATCGCGAGCAGGTTCGGGCTGAGGTCGGTGGCGACGACCTGCGCGTCCGCGAACAGGTCCAGGCAGGGCCACACCGAATTTCCGGAACCCGATCCGAGATCGAGGATCAGCGGCGCCGGGGTTGCAAGCGGCGTCGCCGCCAGCGCCTGCTCGATCAACAGCCGGAAGTAGGCGGTGTTGCTGAAGCGCTGGTGGTAGGCCTCGGCGTTTTCCAGGAACTGCGCGGTGATGCCGGTCGGTCGCTGCGCCAGTTCCGGTGCCGGCGTGAGGATGCCCTGGAAGCGCGCATCGCGCTCGCCCAGATCGACCAGCGGCACCGAGAACAGCGCGGCCGTGTCGATCATCCGAGCAGGCCGATGTCCGCGATGGCGAGGAACTGGGTGCGCAGCGAGCGCAGCAGGGCCAGGCGGTTCGCACGTTTGCCGGCGTCATCGACCATCACCATCACGCCGTCGAAGAACGCGTCGGTGACCGGCTTCAGTTGCGCGAGGCGCTGCAGGGTCTCGACGTACCGGTGTTCGGCCATCAGCGGCGAGGTGTTGGCGATTGCAGCGTCGAGCGCACGAGCAAGGTCGCTTTCGGCGCCGGCATCGAGCAGGGCGGCGTCGATGTGCTCGGCAATCGCGAACTGCTTCTCGCCGGCCTGGCGCAGGATGTTGCCGATGCGCTTGTTCGCCGCCGCCAGGCTCTCGGCTTCGGCCAGCTTGCCGAACACGTCGATGGCGCGGATGCGTCGATCGAAGTCGCGCAGGCTGGACGGACGCACCGCCAGCACCGCCTCGAAGGCATCACCGCGGATGCCCTGGTCGACGTAATAACCGCGCAGGCGATCGGTGATGAAGTCGTAGAGGTCGTTCGCCTTGGCGTCGAGGCCGTCGCTCGAGATCGCCGCAATCGCTTCGCGCAGCAGCGCATTCAGATCGAGATCGAGCCCGCCCTCGATCAGTGTGCGCGCGAGGCCCAAGCCATTGCGGCGCAGCGAGAACGGGTCCTTGTTGCCGGTCGGCTTCTGCCCGATCGCGAACATGCCGGCGAGCGTGTCGAGCTTCTCCGCGATCGCCAGCACCTGGCCGAGGCGGCTCGGTGCAATCGCGTCGCCGGCGAAACGCGGCTGGTAGAACTCGTCGAGCGCGTTGGCGACATCGTTCGATTCGCCCTGCGCGCGCGCGTAGTAGCGGCCCATGATGCCCTGCAGCTCCGGGAACTCGCCGACCATGCGCGTCATCAGGTCGCACTTCGCGAGCTTCGCGGCCTGGGTCGCCTCGGCCGGATCGACGCCGATGCCATGCATCGAACGCAGACGCTCGGCAATCACGCGCGCGAGTTCGCCGACGCGACAGACCTTGTCCCAGACCGAACCGAGCTTCTGCTGGTAGGTGACCTTCTGCAGTGCTTCCTGCTGCGCGGCCAGCGGCGTCTTCAGATCCTCGTCGAAGAAGAAGCGCGCGTCGGCGAAGCGCGGACGGATCACGCGCTCATAGCCCTTGCGGATCTCGTTCGGATCGCGGCTTTCGATGTTGGCGACGCCGATGAAATGTTCGGTCAACCGGCCCTCGGCATCGAACACCGGGAAGAATTTCTGGTTCGACTCCATGGTCATGATCAGCGCTTCCTGCGGCACGCGCAGGAAGTCGCGCTCGAAGGTGCAGGCGATCGCGACCGGCCACTCGACCAGGTTCTTGACCTCATCCACCAGTTCCTGGCGCAACCGCGGCATGCCGCCGCTCGGCTCGGCTGCGCGCTGCACCTCGGCGATGACGTGGTTCGCGCGCTCGGCCGGGTTGACCAGCACCTTGGCCTTGCGCAGCGCCTCGACGTAGTCGTTGGCATCGGCGATCCACACCGGCTCCGGGTGGTGAAAGCGATGGCCGCGGCTCATGCGGTCCGACTTCAGGCCCATGATCTCGGCCTCGACGACTTTTTCGCCGAGCAGAATCACCAGCCAGTGCGCCGGGCGCACGAACTGGTAGTCGAGGTCCGACCAGCGCATCGGCTTCGGGATCGGCAGTGCCTTCAGCGCCTCCTCGACGATTTGCGGCAGCAGCGCGGCCGTGGCCTCGCCCGGCTTGACGGCGCGATGCACGTACCACGCGCCCTTGTCGGTCTCGATCTTCTGCAGTTGTTCGAAGCCGACGCCGCAGCTGTGCGCGAAACCGATCAAGGCCTTGCTCGGCGCGCCGCTGGCGTCGAACGCGGCATTCGCGGCCGGTCCGCGCCGTTCCAGTTGCTGCTCGGGCTGCTGCAGGGCCACGTCCTCGACCCAGACCGCGAGCCGACGCGGTGAATGCAGCGCGCGCACCGAATGCGGCGTGTGCGCGATGCCGCGCCTGGTCAGGCCGGCGACGACGCCATCGCGAAACGCGTTCGCGAGTTCGTCCAGCGCCTTCGGCGGCAGTTCTTCGGTGCCGAGTTCGATCAGCAGGGGGGCGATGTGCATGCTCATGGAGTGCTCGTCACTGAAGGGGCATTGGTCGTGGGCTGGACCAAGCAGTCGATGGAAGTGTCGTCCGTTTGGTCGACATGGGTGATCAAGTCGCGCCGCACATGATGGCCGAGCGTTGCCAGCAGCAAGCGTAGTCCTTCGCGCCGCACGAACTTGAATGCCGGCACCAGGTCGCTGTCTCCGGTCACGACGACGATGGTGTCCACGGACTTCGTCAGCGCAAGGCGCGACATGTCGATGCCGATGCGCAAGTCCACGCCTTTCTGCTTGATGTCCGGAACCAGGTCTTGTGCTGTGATCGCACGCGGCGATTCCAGTAGATTCTTGAGCGCGCGATCGCCGATGCGCCACCCGATCGAAGTCGACTCACCCAGGCGAACTGCAAAGTTGCCGAGATGCTCCAGAGTGCGGAGCAGGTGCTCGTGCTGGCGCGCCACGGGCGAGCCCGAGAGCTGGACCTCGGCCTTGCTGATCGGATTCTTGAGTACGCCGGAAGCAGGAGTCGCGTGATAGAAATAATTGCGCAGCAACTCCTTGCTGCTCGAAACGTTTGATGCGGACAGGCTGGCAACCGCGGAGACTTCGGCAGCGGTCGGGAAGCGCTTGAATCGCCCCTGCCACTTCTTGATCACGAAGCCGCCATCGATCAACACGGCGTAACGAGGGGTCGGGGAGCTCATAGAGGTTGACCGGGCCCGGTCGTGCTGCGCGAGCGCAGGCTTGGATCAGGGACGAGCGGGCCGGTCTTTTCTCTATCAGTGACCCGAGCGGGCCACGGCGGGCATTGTGGATCAGCCATGCGATCCACACAAGACCAGTCGTGGTCGTGGTTCGGATTCATCAGGCCGCCTTCTGCTTCAGGCCCGGAAACCCGAGCTTCTCGCGTTGCGCGTGGTAGCACTCGGCGACCGCCTTGGCGATGGTGCGCACGCGCAGGATGAAGCGCTGGCGTTCGGTCACGCTGATCGCGCGGCGCGCGTCGAGCAGGTTGAAACTGTGGCTGGCCTTGCACACCTGTTCGTAGGCCGGCAGCGGCAGGCCCTTCTCCACGAGCTTCAATGCCTCGCCTTCGCAGGTGTCGAACCAGGCAAACAGCGCATCGACGTTCGCATGTTCGAAGTTGTACGTGCTCTGTTCGACTTCGTTCTGGTGATAGACGTCGCCATAGGTGACGGTGCCCTGCGGGCCCTGCACCCACACGAGGTCGTAGACGTTGTCGACGTTCTGCAGGTACATCGCGAGGCGCTCGAGGCCGTAGGTGATTTCGCCGGTGACCGGCTTGCAGTCGAGGCCGCCGGCCTGCTGGAAATAGGTGAACTGGGTGACCTCCATGCCGTTCAACCACACTTCCCAACCGAGGCCCCAGGCGCCAAGTGTCGGGCTCTCCCAGTTGTCCTCGACGAAGCGCAGGTCATGCGTCAGCGGGTCGATGCCGAGTGCCTTCAGCGAACCGATGTAGAGATCGAGGATGTTCGCCGGGTTCGGCTTCAGCACCACTTGGTACTGGTAGTAGTGCTGCAGGCGGTTCGGGTTCTCGCCGTAGCGACCATCGGTCGGACGCCGCGAGGGCTGCACATAGGCGGCGCGCCACGGCTCCGGGCCGAGCGCGCGCAGGAAGGTCGCGGGATGGAAGGTGCCGGCACCGACTTCGATGTCGAGCGGCTGGATCAGCACGCAACCCTGCTCCGCCCAATAGCGGTTCAGCGTCTGGATCACGTCCTGGAAAGTCGGGCCTGTCATGTGGATTCCGGTCTGGGTCGAAAAGCGCCGTAGTATAGCGGCGGCGCGGGCTTGGCCCGGCTTCAGCGACTGCGGCGCGTACCAGGCAGCCGTACCGGCGGCTGCAGCTTCAGGCGCTCACCGCGACGCACGAAGCCGCGATCATCGAAGCTGGCAACCCGGTTGCAGCCGGCATAACTGGCGTGATGCAGCGCATCCGCGAAATCGAATCCCGCGGTGTAGTTGGCCAAAGCCTGTTCGACGGCAGAGCGATCTTCCAGCTCGATATGCGCTTGTTCGGTCAGCCAACCGAGGGCGCGTCCGATATCGGCGCGCGAATATCGATAGAAGCCGCGCAACACCCATTCAAGTTCGAGCAATACCGTCTTGCACACCATCAACGGCTGCCCGGAGTCAATCAGAGACTGCGCTTGCGCAAACTGCTGCCGTTCCGAGGGGTCTTCGCCCGGAGCCACCAGATAGCGCGCCAGGATGTTGGTATCGAGGCCGATCGTGGCGTTCATCGCGAGCGGCCGCGTCGGCCCGGTCCGGAGCTCATCAGGCTGGCGACATCGAAATCCGCAGGGCAGGCCGCTCCCTTGTGCCGCAGCATGCCCGCTGCGCTCGACGTGACGACCGTTGACGATGCGCCGACCCGTTCCATTTCGGCGCGATCGCCGACGACGCGGAAGCGTACCTGGCTGCCCGCGCGCAGACCGAGCTGCTGGCGCACGGCCTTCGGGATGGTGACTTGCCCCTTGCTGGTGATCGAGAACGCTGCCATTGTGTGCCACCCTGGTATTACTTGGTAAGGATGCTACTGGCGCGGGTGGCATGCAGCAACCAGCGGCGGTTTCGCCTGGAGCCTGGTTGGCCGCACTCGCGTCGAGACGCTGCAGCCGCCACAATGACTTGACGCGATGCGCGAAGGACTGGCGGCAATGAGCAAGCACGACACGCACAAGGTGGTTCCGCTGGAGGGGAGAGCGGCGTTCACGACCAGCAAGTTCTCCGAGGGCAAGCGCGTCGAACTCGACGAGGTGCTGGCGGCGATGATCGTGGAGAAGCTCGTCACCGCCGAGGCCGCGAAATCGATTCGCACTGGAAAGAGCCTCGGTCGCGGCGAGGTGCATCCGCTGGTGCTGATCGCGAACGCCAAGCTGCCCGATCCGCGAGAACCCAGCCGCCATTTGACTCTGGAAACACTGACGCAGTGGCTGGCGCACAAGGCCGGGTTGGCGTACTTGCGCATTGATCCGACCAAGATCGACATCGCCCGCGTCGGCGAAGTGGTGGCACCGAGCTACGCGACGCGCTACCGCATCCTGCCGGTCAGCGTCAGCGCCGATGCCCTGACCATCGCCACCAGCGAGCCGTTCGACACCCGCTGGCTGCCTGACCTTGAACGCCTGCTGCGGCGCAAGGTCACGCGCGTGGTCGCGAACCCGCTCGACGTCAACCGTTTCCTGATGGAGTTTGCCGGCATCTCGCGCAACGTGCGCAAAGCCAAGGACGGCAATGATGCCGGCGACCAGCGCGGCGTCCCCAACTTCGAGATGCTGGTCGAGCTCGGCAAGTCCGGCGATCTCGGCGCCGAGGACTCGCATGTGGTCAAGATCGTGGACTGGCTGCTGCAGTACGCCTACGAGCAGCGTGCCAGCGACATTCATCTGGAGCCGCGGCGCGAGATGAGTCCGGCGCGTTTCCGTGTCGACGGGGTGCTGCACAAGGTCTACGAGTTGCCTACGCCGGTGATGGCGGCGGTGGTGTCGCGCATCAAGATTCTCGGGCGCATGGACATCGCCGAGCGCCGGCGTCCGCAGGATGGGCGCATCAAGACGCGCTCGCCCGGCGGGCGCGAGGTCGAGATGCGCATCTCGACCATGCCGACCGCCTTCGGCGAGAAAGTGGTGATGCGCATCTTCGACCCGGATGTGGTGCTCAAGAATTTTTCCGAGCTCGGCTTCAATGCGCGCGACGAAGCGCAGTGGCGCGAAATGATCGAGCGACCGCACGGCATCGTGCTGGTCACCGGCCCCACCGGTTCCGGCAAGACCACGACCCTGTATTCGACGCTGAAGCATCTGGCGACGCCGGAGCTGAACGTTTGCACGATCGAAGACCCGATCGAGATGATTGCGCCGGCGTTCAACCAGATGCAGGTGCAGCCGTCGATCGACCTGACGTTCGCCGCTGGCGTGCGCACCTTGCTGCGCCAGGACCCGGACATCATCATGGTCGGTGAAATCCGCGATCTTGAGACGGCCGAGATGGCGGTGCAGGCGGCGCTGACCGGGCACCTGGTGCTGAGTACCCTGCACACCAACGATGCGCCAAGCGCGGTCACGCGATTGCTGGATCTGGGCGTGCCGCATTATCTGATCCAGAGTTCGGTGAACGGCATCGTCGCGCAGCGCCTCGCACGCACGCTGTGCCCGCGCTGCAAGCAGCCGGTTGCGGTCGATCCGGGAGCCTGGCAGGCACTGACGCGCGGTTTCGAATTGGCGCTGCCCGAACATGCGCGTGCCGCCAAGGGCTGCGACGACTGCCGCCATACCGGCTACTACGGCCGCACCGCGGTGTACGAAATGCTGACGCTGTCACCGAAGCTGCGCCGCGAGATCCGCGCCGACCTCGACCTGCCGGCGTTCGGCGAAACTTGCCTGCATGAAGGCATGCGGCCACTGCGCCTGGCCGGCGCCGAACTGATCGGGCGCGGCCTGACCACGGTCAAAGAGGTGGTGTCGGTGCTGCCGACCATCGATTGATCCCGGTCGGGGATGTGGGTCTGGCTTCAGCCAGACGCTTTGCCGACATGCAGGAAAGGCGTTTGGCTGAAGCCAAACCCACAGCCAAACCCACGGTCGATCCCACTCGATACCCCGCCCCGATGCACGAGCGCTCCATCCGGTCGCATGACCTGTGGCGCTTCTGGCGATGCACGACTTGCGGAACCCTTGGGCGCCCCCATGGTCTGAAGCGCCTCGCTACAGGGAAGTTCCGGTGATCCAGCTCGAGAACATTCGCAGAACCTACGACATGCACGGCGCCGAGGTGCGCGCGCTCGACGGCGTGTCGCTGCAGGTCGATGCCGGCGAATTCGTCGCCATCACCGGGCCTTCCGGGTCCGGCAAGTCGACCCTGCTCAATGTGCTGGGTTGCCTGGACAAGCCCGACAGCGGCTCGTATGTGCTCGACGGCGAGGAAGTGTCGCGGCTCGACGACGAGGCCATCAGTACGCTGCGCAATCGCAAGATCGGATTCATCTTCCAGAGCTTCCACCTGCTGCCACGCCTGACCGTGCTCGAAAACGTGCTGCTGCCGCTGCGCTTCACGCGCGAGCCGAAGCCGGACGTGAGCGCTCGCGCGCGCGAACTGCTGGCGCGCGTCGGCCTCGCCGATCGCATGGATCATCGCCCGACCCAGCTGTCCGGCGGCCAGATGCAGCGCGCCGCGATCGCGCGCTCGCTGATCCTGAGCCCGGCCCTGCTGCTCGCCGACGAGCCCACCGGCAATCTCGATTCCAGGTCCGCGAATGATGTGCTCGGGCTGATCGAGGAATTGCACACGCACGGCCAGACCATCGTGCTGGTCACCCACGATCACGACATCGCCGCGCGCGTGCCGCGCCATGTGCGCCTGCGCGACGGCCTGGTGGAATCCGATGACAAGCGTTGATCCTCATGCTGGCAGTGCATTGCTTTCGTGGGTCCGAATTTCATTCGGACGCTCTTTGCCGGAAAGCGTCCGAATGAAATTCGGACCCACATTCGCGCTGTTGTTGACGTGCGCGAGCCTCGTGAGCGCCGCAAACCCCCGCGTGATCCTCAGCGGCGAAGTGGTCGCGCTGAACGCGCAGCCGGTGTATTGCCCGCCGTCGAATTCGTCGCCGGTGGTGCTGCGTTACTACGTGCGCGAGGGCACGCCGGTGAAGCGCGGCGACGTTGTGGTGCGCATCGATGCCGGCGGCAGCGCGGCGCAGATCCAGACGCTCACCGGCCAAATCGATCAGACCGAAGCGCGCGTCGCGCAGGAAGTGGCGACACTCGATGTGACTGCGATCGATGCCGAACGCGCCTTCGTCGATGCCGACGCATTGAACCGCAAGGCCAAGGTCGATGCTGCGATCCCGAAGCAGCACTTGTCCGCGCTCGACTACGACCGCTACCAGGGCGAGCTGGTGCGCACCGGTCGTGACTTGGAATTGCGTCGCAAGGAGCGCGACGCAGCCATCGCCGCGGTCAAGCGTCGCCGCGAGGACGCGCGCCTGGAGATCGACAAGTTGCGCCAGGACCTGCTCTATCACCAGGCGCAGGTGGCGCTGGCGGAAGTGAAGGCCGAGGTCGATGGCATCGTCGTGCACGGCTTCAACCCGTGGCGCGGCGACCGTCTCGACGAGGGCTCCTCGGCCTGGCCGGGGATGAAGATCGGCGACATCGTCGATCGCGGACCGATGACCGTGCGCGCCTATGCGCTGGAAGCCGACCGCAGCGCCCTCAGTGTCGGCCAGCGAGTGCGGCTGCGCTTCGACGCGCGCCCCGACCTGAAGCTGGAAGCAGCCATCGAGTCGATCTCGGGCGCGCCTGCGGCCAAGGCCGAGATGGGCGCGGGGCGTTATTTCACCGTCACCATTCCACTCGCGGATTCGGCCGGGCTTGAGCTGCTGCCGGCCTCCAGCGTGCGCGTCGAACCGATCGCGACGAGCGCGGTTGCCGCCACCGGAGAGCGCCGATGAAACGACTCTCGTGCCTGATCCTGCTGCTGTCGGCGATGTCGCTGGCGGCCGCGGAACTGAGCTTCGATGGCGAGATCGCCGCGCGCGAGAGCGCTTCGATCTCGCCTCCCGAAATCGACGATCTGTGGCAACTGACACTGACCCAGCTCGCTCCCGATGGCACGCCGGTCAAGAAGGGCGAGGTCGCCGCCGCCTTCGACAGCTCCGAGGTGCTGCGCACGCTGAGCGGCAAGCAGAGCGCGCTCAAGGAAAAGGAAACCCAGCGCGAACGCCTGCGCCTGGAACTGGAGGAGCGCGAACGCACCGAAGCACTGGCCACTGCGCAAGCCAAGGCGAACGCCGAGAAGGCGACGCGCAAGGCCGACCAGCCGGCCGACATCGTGCGTCGCGTCGACTATCAGAAGCTGGTGATCGAGCGCGACCAGGCCGAGCGCCAGTTTGCACTTGCGACGCGTCGCGAGGCGGCCGCGGCCGAGCAGCGCAAGCAGGAGTGGCGCCTGGTCGAATCCGAGCTAGCACAGTTGCGCGACGAAGTGGCGCGCTCGCAGAAGGCGATGGCCGAGCTCAACGTGCAGGCGCCGCGCGACGGCATCATCCTGCACCAGAGCAATTTCCAGGGCGAGAAGTTCGATGTTGGCTCGCAGGTGTTTCGCGGCCAGTCGGTGGCGCAGATTCCGGACGTCTCGACCCTGATCGCGCGCGTCGCGATTCCGGAAACCGAGATTCGCCACGTGGCCGTAGGGATGAAGGCGCGGGTCACGGTCGAGGGCGGCGCTGGCCAGGCGATCGAGGGCACGGTCACCGAGGTCGGCCGCGCGGTACGCAGCAAGTCGCGCGCGCAGCTGGTGCCGGTGGTCGATGCCGTGGTCAGTTTCGATCCCAAGGGGCAGGCCTTGAAGCCGGGGCAGCCGGTTCGGGTGGTGATCCGGGTCGGGGAGCAACGCTCATGAGGCGCATCTGCCTGATCTCCCTGCTGGCGCTGGCGGCCTGCGGCGATGACGCCGGCCTGGTTGCGCCGGTGGAAGTGCTGAAGCAAGGCGCGGTGGCATTGCGGGTTTCGGCGGCGGGCGAAGTCCGCTCGGCCAAGGCGACGCCACTGGCGGTGCCGGGCCAGGGCTGGTCGCAGCGGCAACTGGAGTGGATGGTCGCCGAAGGTTCGCAGGTGAAGAAGGGCGATCTGGTCGCGCGCTTCATTGCGCCGCAGGGCGAACTCGAATTGACCAAGGCCGAGCTCGATCTGCGCCGCAACGTGCTCGCGCGCATCGGCAAGGAGCTCGAACTCGCGACCGCGCAGGACAAGGTCGGTGCCGAAATCGCCAAGGTCGATGTCGATCTCGGCATCGCCGAGCGCTACGCCGGCGCCGAACTCGGCATGTTCGCGCGCAACGAGATTCTCGACGCGGTGCAGGACGCCGCCTTCCTCGGCTTCAAGCACCAGACCCTGGAATGGCAGAAGCAGCAGACCGGCGTGCGTGGCGGGGCCGAGCTGGCGGTGCTCGATTCGCAGCGCGCCACCTATGGGCTCAATGCGCAGCGCCGGCGCGAGGACGTGGCCGCGCTCGAGCTGTACGCGCCGCACGATGGCGTGTTCGTGCTCAGCACCGACTGGGGCGGCGAGAAGCCCAAGGTCGGCGCCAGCATGTGGGCCGGCCAGGAGTTCGGGGCACTGCCGGAACTGTCGTCGCTGGAGGTGCAGTTCGCGCTCACCCAACTCGATGCCCAGGGCGTGAAGGTCGGCGCGCGCGTGAAGATGCACGCGCTCGGCCGGCCCGAGCAGGAGTTCGTCAGCGAAGTCAGCTGGGTTGCCGGCGCCGCGCAGTCGCGCAGTCGCCAGAACCCGGTCAAGTACGTGTTGATGAAAGCCGCCGTGCCGGCTGCGGCGGTGGCCAAGTTCCAGTTGGTGCCGGGGCAGGGCATGGCCGCGGATGTGTTCACCGGAGAAGCCGGCGAAGGCCTGTCGGTGCCGAACGTGGCGCTGATTGCCGAGGGCGGCAAGACCTACGTCGAAGTGCGCGAAGGCGGCAAGCTGGCGAAGCGCGAAGTCGAGCTCGGTGCGCGCGGCACCGCGCGCAGCGAGGTGCTGAAGGGACTGAAGGCCGGCGACGCGGTGGTGCTGACACCGGCCGCGAATGCGGCGAATCCGGACGCGAAGCGCTTTTCGGCGCCGAGCGATGGCGCCCGCGGCGGGCGTGGTGGCGGCATGCGGAGAGTCGGATGAGTGTCTGGATCGATCGCATCGGTCATCGCTTCGGCACGCACTGGCGTGAGGCGGTCGAGGAGTTGTGGCGTCGCCGCCTGCGCACGCTACTGACCCTGTTGGGACTGATTTTCGGCGTCGGCTCGATCGTGGCGATGCAGGGCGTCGGCGAAGGCTCGCGCCAGGAAGCGCTGAAGCTGGTCGAGGGTCTGGGTCTGCGCAACCTGATCGTGAAAACCGAGTCGCCGCCGGACCAGGAGGCGCTGCGCGAGATGCGTGCCCGCAGCCTCGGGCTGACCCGAGCCGACGCCGAGGCGGCGATGCAAGTGGTGCCGCGCGCCAGCGGATTCGCCGCCGAGAAGGCGATCAAGACGCATTCGGTGCTGAGCGAATACGCGAACTCGGACGCGGTGGCGAGCGGCGTCACGCCGGACTACTTCAAGCTGTCCTCGCTCGCCGTCGGCAGCGGTCGCGTGTTCGACCTGGCCGACGACGAGCGCCTGGCGGCGGTGGCGGTGCTCGGCCACCAGGCGGCGAAGACGCTGTTCCCGGGTCGCGACGCGGTCGGCGAGCTGGTCAAGGTCAACCACGCCTGGTTCGAGGTCATCGGCGTGCTGGTCGATCGCGATCTGAGCAAGGACCAGTTCGAGGGCGTGCAGCTCGGTCTCGAGAGCAACCGCGTGTTCGTGCCGCTGGCTTCGGCACTGGCGCGCCTGCGCTTCCAGCCGATGGAGGACGAGATCGACCGGTTCCTGGTGCAGCTCGATGACCCGGTCGGCATCGTCGATGGCTCCAAGGTGCTCTCGGCTCTGCTCGACCAGCGCCATGCCGGGCAGAAGGACTACGCGCTGATCGTGCCGGCGCAGTTGTACCGCCAGCACCAGGCGACGCAGCGCATCTTCCAGATCGTGATGGCCGCGATCGCCGGCGTCAGCCTGCTGGTCGGCGGCATCGGCATCATGAACATCATGCTCGCCAACGTGCTCGAACGGAAACGCGAGATCGGGCTGCTGCGCGCGCTCGGTGCGCGTCGGCGCGACGTGATCGAACAGTTCATGCGCGAAGCGGCGCTGATCTGCGGCGTCGGTGCCGTGCTCGGACTCGTGTTTGGTGGCGCGCTGGCCTACCTGATCGCCTGGGGCGCGGGCTGGGCGGTGGGCTGGGCGCCGATCCCGGTGTTCGCCGCGACCCTGATCTGCGCGCTCACCGGACTCGCCTTCGGCGTCTACCCCGCCCGCCAAGCCGCCGACCTCGACCCGATCGCGGCGCTGCGCACGGATTGATCGGTGCGCTAGTCGAGGATCGAACGCACGGCATCAATGGCCTCGTCGATGATTGCGTCCGGCGCGCGCTCGATGCGCCGGAAGCGACGGGCGCGCGAGTCGATGGTGCGCGTCTGGTCGCAGCAGATGACGCCCTGCGTGCGCGTCCCAGCCCCCATCAGCGTTACGCTGAAGCCGGTGCTGCGGGTCAGTTGGCCGCCCTGCGTGATTGGGGCGACCAGCAATAGTCCGGACGCGGCGTTGAAGCTGTCGGCCGAAAGCACGAGCACTGGCCGCGTGCCGCGGATCTCGCGGCCGAGCGTCGGGTCGAGGCTGAGATCGAGGATGTCGCCGCGCGCTGGCAGGCCGCGGCTCACAGCTGTTCCCGACCAATCGCCGGCGCGGCGAGCCAGTCCGCATCCCGGCCCCACTTCGCCGGAGTTTTCGGAGATTCAGCGAGGCGTTGCGCCAAGGTTCGCCTGGCCGCCGAAACGCGCAGTTGGCGGCCCTCGACGACCAGGTCCACGACTGAACCCGCCTCCACCGCCAGTGACTTCGCGATCGATTTCGGAATCGAAAGAATGATCGAACCACCGGATTGTCGAAGGGTCGCGCTGCAACTCATGGGCATGGCCTCAGGGTTTTACTGCTGTAAAACATAGAACAGGGCGGTGCGCGTGGCAACCGCAGGCCTTCACACCGCCGACCTCGACCTGATCGCGGCGCTGCGCACGGATCGAGTGGCGCAGCGCCGTGCCGATTGCAGCGCACGCCGCGGCGGAGTAGAACTCGCGCACCGGATTGCCGCGGAGGTACGTCATGAAGCGCATGCTCATCGTGGTCGCGGTGATCGCTGCCGGCGTCGCCGGTTACTTCTATTCGCGTGGCCGCGCGCCGGCACCGGCAGCGGTGCCCGAGCCGCCGCCCGCTGCGGTGAGCCAGATCGGAGCCACGCTGCTCGAAGGCCTCGGCGACTACCAGTTCGCGGTCACCAGCAAACATCCAGCGGTGCAGCGATGGTTCAACCAGGGCCTGATGCTCACCTACGGCTTCAATCACGACGCAGCCGAACGTTCCTTCCTGCGCGCGGTGGAACTCGATCCCGAATGCGCAATGTGCTGGTGGGGCGCGGCGCTGGTGCTCGGGCCGCACGTGAACTCGGGCATGGACCCGGGCAACAATGCCAAGGCCTGGCAACGCCTGCAGAAGGCGCAGCAATTCTCCGCCAAGGCGACACCGCGCGAGCAGGGTTTCATCAAGGCGCTGTCGGCGCGCTACGTCGAGCGGCCCGGTGACGATCGCAGCGCGCTCGACGCCGCCTATGCCGAAGCCAGCGGCGCGCTCGCGCGCGAACTTCCGGGTGATCCCGACGCCGCGACCTTCTGGGCCGAGGCGATGATGGACACGCAACCCTGGGACTACTACGACGCCGAGTTGAAACCGAAGGGCCACACCGAGCACATCGTGTTCGTGCTCGAGGGCGTGATGGCGCGTCATCCCGACCACGCCGGTGCATTGCATCTGTATGTGCATGCGGTCGAGGCCTCGGCCGATCCGCAACGCGGCGTCGCTGCCGCCGACCGCTTGCGCGCCTTGATCCCGGGCTCCGGCCATCTGGTGCACATGCCCGCGCACATCTATGCGCGGGTCGGTCGCTGGCATGACGCGGTGCTCGCGAACGAAGTCGCGGTGAAGGCCGACGACGCCTATCTGGACGTCTGCCGTGGCAATGCGCAGGGCCTGTATCCGCTCGGCTACGTGCCACACAATCATCACTTCCTGTGGTTCGCGGCGAGCATGGAAGGCGCACGTGCGGTTGCGAAGGCAGCGGCCGAGGCCACCTCCGCGCGCACGAATCTGCCCGACTTAATGCGGCAACCGGGCTTCGCCGGCTTGCAGCACTACTGGATGACCGACTGGTTCCGACGCGTGCGCTTCGGGCGCTGGGAGGAAATCATCGATGCGCCGAACCCGGCGCCGGACCTGCCCTATGTCAGCGCGATCTGGCACTACGCGCGTGGCATGGCCGCGGTGCGAGATCGCGAACTCGAGCAGGCCGAGCAGCACCTGGCTGCGCTGGCCAAACTCGCGGCCGACCCGGAACTGGCCAAGCTCACGGTCTGGGATCGTTATCCGCTTGCGCATGCGGTACGCATCGCCGAGCGCACCTTGCGCGGCGAGCTGGCGACGGTGAACGGCGACACCCAAGCCGGCATCGAGGCGCTGCGCGAAGCGGTCGTGATCGAGGACGGCATTCCCTACGACGAGCCACCGGGCTGGCATGCGCCGACACGGCACACACTGGGCGCCATGCTGCTGGCCGCCGGCGACGCCAAGTCGGCCGAGGCGACCTATCGCGAGGAACTGCAGCGCAATCCCGAGAACGGCTGGTCGCTGTTCGGCCTCGCGCAGAGCCTGCGTGCGCAGCAGCGCGGCGCAGAAGCCGCCGAGGTGCAACGCCGCTTCGACGCCGCCTGGCAGCACGCCGATATCGTGCTGAGCGCGTCCAGGCTCTGAAAGATTTTGCCGCCCGCGCCCCGATCCGACTGATCCGCATCCGCGCCATCTTGCGTGGCAGTACTCGAACGGGCAAATCGGACGGGGTCAACATGGGTGCCTGGCTGTGGAAGTGGATGAAACGCGCGGCGCTGCTGCTGCTGTTGGGCTTGGCCGGGCTGCTCACGTGGGCGGGGCTGGCCGAGCCGGCGCCGGACATCGTCAGCGCGCTGACGACGCTGGCGCCTGCGGAGCGCGAGGCCCTGGAGCAGATCGCGCACGATGGCGGCTTCGAGCTGCGGGCGGTGCACTCGCTCGGCGGCTACTACCGCGGCCTGCTCGAAGCCGAAGTGAACCGGCGAGCGGTGTGGATCGAGGCCGGACATGTGCGTGCACTGCGCGTGGCCGACTGGCCGCATGCCGCGGCGCCGGATGTTAGCGCGTTCACCGCGCTGCGCGTGCTGTGGTTCGACCACGGCCAGCTCGCGCAATGGCCGCAGCTGTCCGGGCTCGATGCGCTGCGCGAGTTGAACCTGTCGCAGCAACCGCTGCCGACGCCCGCGGCGAACGCATTGCCCGCAGGCCTCGAAGCACTCGCGCTCGCCGCTACGCGCGTCGCCGATGTGGCGGCGCTGGCCACGCTGGCGCGTTTGCGCGAGCTCGATTTGTCGGCGACACCGCTGACCGACTTCAGCGCACTGCTCGCGCTCGACCTGGACCGACTCGACCTCTCCGCGAGCCGCATCGCGCGGATGCCGGATGCGCTGCCGAAACGCGGCGGCAACTGGGCGCTGAATCTGGACGACACGCCGGTGCTGAATCCGCCCGGGCTGTCGTGGCAGGGTCCGGGCAGCTACGCATTCACCGGCGCTGCGTCCGGACGCGAGGAACGCAGAGGTTGGGCCGGCTCCGGCGAAGTGGACGCGAGCGGGTACGGCGAAACCGTATCCGCGCTGCGTCCGGTCGAGTTGATGACGCGCAACACGCGCGGCGTTCATGAGGTTGAGGTTGAAGCCAGCATCGGCCGCGGCCGCGTGCGCATCTGGTTGCAGCCGCCGGACCACTACTGGTCACGCATTTCGCCTTGGTTTGGCGCGGTGTCGGTGCGCGGCTTCGGTTTTCCGCCGCGTCAGGCCTGGGTCTATGCCGACGTCGATGCCGGTCGCAGCGCGCGATTGCGCGGTCGACTCGGCAGTGCCGGGGCCGCCGAGCGCCCGCAGGTGCGCTTCCTGGTCGAGCCGCTCGACGGCGTGCCCGCTCACGATTTCCGCTACCACGTGCGTCACGCCGCGCCGGAGGCACGGCCATGACGCGCCCGACCGCAACACCGATGCATCCGGCATTGCGCTGGTCGATCGCGATCGGCGGCGCACTGCTGCTGCTTGGTCTGCTCGTCGGCGTCTTCTTCTTCGGTCTGCTGGCGATGGCCTTTGGCGCCGACTCGTGCGGCGAAATCGGCGCGGGGCTGAGCAAGACGCTGCTGTTCGGTGCGCCGCTCGCGATGGCGCTTGGCGTCATCGTCGCCGCCATCCTGTTCGGCCTGAACCAGCGCCGGCAATTGTGGTTGGGCGCGCTCGGCGGCGGCGGACTGCTTGGCGTCTGCGGCTACGTCGGCTGGTTCGTGCTGGTCTCGCAGCGCTGCGCGTGAGCGCCGGTTGCGTGGCTCGGGCGCGCGATTTATCGCGCGCCGGAATCCGTGTCGCATCCATCGAGCAACCTTCGGTAGATCGCGAGATGGGATTCGGAGAAGCAGCAGAACACGACGTCGGTGAGTCCGGGATGCAGCGGTGCATGCTCGCGCACGCTTGCCACTGCGATCGGGGCTGCGAGTTCCACCGGATAGCCGTAGACGCCGGTGCTGATGCCGGGGAAGGCGAGCGAGGAGAGGCCGGCGGCAGCGGCGACTTCGATGCAGCGGCGGTAGCAGGAGGCGAGCAGTTCGGGTTCGCCGTGGCGGCCGTCCTGCCACACCGGACCGACGGTGTGGATGACATGGCGTGCCGGCAGGCGATGGCCGCGGGTGAGCTTGGCATCGCCGACACGGCAGCCGCCGAGCAGGCGGCACTCGCGCAACAGCTCGGGTCCGGCGGCGCGATGGATCGCACCATCTACGCCGCCACCGCCGAGCAGCGACGAGTTCGCGGCGTTGACGATGGCATCGAGGGCGAGCGTGGTGAGGTCGGCGCAAATGGCACGCAGGCGCAGCGGCATGGCGATCAGGCCCGGAACCCGGACGTGCGCACGTGCGTTGTCATCAGCGCGATTCGCGCTCGAACACGTGCACGTAGCCGAACGCGCCGAAGCTGAGCTTGCGGCCGTCGAGCTCGGTGTAGGAGGCGATGCCGATCGAGTGGTAGTCGCTGGCGAACGCGGTCAATGCGCCGACACCGAGGGCTCCGGCCAGCGGGCGACGTTCGGCGACCGCCTCGCGGATGCGCGCGCGGTGCTGCTCCGGTGCCGGGTTGAGCAGGAACGCTGCGGCGGTGATGGCGGCGCTGAGCACGGCGGTGGTGACGATGGCTTTGGACATGCGGTTGCTCCGGTGTGCGACCAGGTGCGCTTCAATCCGCCGCGAGCGGCGCGGCGTGCCAGTCGTAGGCGCGCTCGACGCGTGCGATGCGCACGCTGTAGTGCGAGTACCAGCGCTGCTGCCCGAGTTCCTGCGCGACGCGGTGCTCGGCATCGGCCTTCCACGCCGCGATCGCCTCCGCCGAGCGCCAGTACGACACGGTGATGCCGGCGCCCTCGGCATTGCGCACGCTTTCCGCGCCGAGGAAGCCGGGCTGGCCCTGCGCCATTTCGAACATGCGCGCACCCATGTCCGCATAGCCCTGGTCGCCGGGAGTGCGCTGCGAAGTGAACACCACAACGAAGTAGGGCGGCTCGGGCGTTGCAGCAATCATGGTCAAACCTCCGATGCGATGTGGACGCGGATCAGGGTGCGGCAGTGTCGCGGGCCGATTGCGTGCTGCGACAGTATCTGGTGACGACCTGCCAGCGACTGCTGCAGGCGACGTCGCCGGACGGGCGCTCGCGGCAACGCGCGGCGCTCCAGACCGCTTGCTCGACTGCATTGGCGGAGAACGGCACCTCGTTGCAGAGGGCGTCATCGGTCTTGCTGGATCGCAGGCAGCCTGCGAGCCGCAGGCTGCTGGCCATGATCTCCTTGAACGCCTGCCCCGACGCATCGCGGGCTTCGGCGTCGGCCAGGCATTGCCGCGCGCTGCGGTCGCGACCTTCGTTGCGGCCGGCGGTTACGTGCTGCTCGGCATCGCTGCCCATCTCCTGCCGCAGGTAGCGGGCGAACAGCAGTCCGGCGCCGGCCAGCAGCGCGATGCCGAACACGAACACCGCCAGCAACCCGAGTACCACCTTTTGCCAGGTTCGCATCAGAGCCACCCCGCCATGAGTCCAAGCGCGACCAGCACCAGCAGCACCGCGACGGTGCGCTGGATGCCGGGCAGCGTTGCCTTCTTCAGATGCCGGTTGCCCAGATAGGCACCGAGGAACGCGGCCAGCACCGCACTGCCGAGCAGCGCCAGATCGAACTCGCCGGCGTGGCGGCGGATCTGCGTGGCGTACACGCCGAGTCGCGAGCAGTCGATCAGCACGCCGAGCATCACGCCGGTGCCGATGAAGGCTTCCTTGGACAGCCCGGCGCGCACCAGGAACGCCGAGCGCAGTGCGCCCTGCATGCCCGACAGACCACCGAAGAAGCCGCTGAGTGCGCCGCCGAGCGGCAGCCAGCGCGGCGCGAAGGCGAGCGCGCGTCCTTGCGGCAGCAACTCCAGCAGCGCGAAGCCGAGCAGCAGCACGCCGATCGCGAGCTTGACCGGTGTCACCGTCCACTCGTGATCCAGGGCCAGGTAGCGATAGGCCGGTGCCACGTCCGCCAGCCACAACAGCAGGCTGGCGCCGAGCAGTGCGCAGAGCATCGCCGGCACGCCGAAGCGCAGCACCACGCGCCAGTCGGCGTGGCGCCAGACCAGCGCGAGCTTGAACAGTCCATTGAGGAAGTGCACCACCGCGGTCAGCGCTACCGCCTGCTCGACCGGAAAGAACAGGGCGAACGCCGGCAACAGCAGCGTGCCGAGGCCAAAGCCCGAGAAGAAGGTGAGCGCCGAAGCCAGCAGCGCCACCGTGCAGATCACCAGAAAGCTCAAGGTGTCCTCCGTTCGCGCCGAGGTCGTTGCGTCGACTGCGCTCGCTCATCGCCGCCAGCAGGGAAGGCGGCTACCACGGCAGGCGCTTGCCCTTGTGCACCAGCTGGCCGTGCGGGAACTGCGCGCGGTCGATGGTAACGAGTTCGACCACGGTGGCTGCGCCCTCGTCCACTTCCATCGGTGCCGCCTGGCTGCCGAGGTCGGTCTTGACCCAGCCCGGGTGCGCGGCCGCGACCGCGATGCCGCGATCCGCCAGCGTCTTCGACTGGATCAGGGTGAGCATGTCGAGGCCGGCCTTCGAGGTGGCGTAGCCCACGGTCATGAAGCCCGCCATGTGCTTCCAGTTGCTCTCGGCGGTGCCGATCGAGCCGAGCATCGACGAGTGGTGGATGATGCGCGCATCGTCGCTGCGCGCGAGCAGCGGCAGCAGCGCCTCGCTGACCTCGTAGGGCGCGACCAGGTTCACCTCAAGGGTGCGGCGGACCTTGTCGGCGTTGGTCGGCTGTCCGTCCCACTCGAGCGCGATGCCGGCGTTGTTCACCAGCACGTCGAGCTTGCCGAAACGATCATCGATCTCGCGCGCGACGCGGGCGATGTCGTCTGCGCTGGTGACGTCGAGCTGGATGCTATGCGCGTCGCTGCCGGCATCCACCAGTTCCGCCGCCGCAGCGCGCCCGGCCGCTTCGTCGCGCGAGGTCAGCACCACGGTGTAGCCGAGCGCGCCGAGCTGCCGCGCGATCTCCTTGCCCAGCCCCTTGTTCGCACCGGTCACCAGCGCGACCTTGCCATTCCTGTTCGCCATCGCCTGTCATCTCCCTGTCGTTGAGCAGATCCCGCGGATGCCGCCCGCGCGCGCACACGCCACTTCCCCGCACCTTCCGCGCGCCCACGTCATGCCTGAGTCGCGACACCATGGACGAATGGTGCTGCCTCATGCCCGCGGGGCGCATCTCACGGAAAGGCAAAGCTCACGCGAATTCCCGTCGAGACGTCGCCACTGCAGGAGCCGCCGGGCAGCAGCACAATCCCCGCACACGTCGGGTTGTCCTTCGGCAGAAGCCGACACTGCGCACCATGGCTGAGTGCTGGCCCACCCGTGGCTTCGTAGCAGTACTCGGTTCGCATCTGGCAATACGTCTTCGTTCGAGGTTGCCCGTCAGCCCGATCCAGAGAGTCGGCGCACTCAAATGTCGGGGAGGCGGCGTCGCGCGGCTCCGGTTGCGCACACGCAACGAATGCCAGGCAAAGCAGCAAGCCGGAAATCGCGAGGAAGTGCTTCATGGAGTCTCAACGCCGTGTTCAGTCGTCACCGCGCGACGGTGCTCGAATGATACGCGCAACTTCCTCGGCGGTCGGGCTGAAGCGAGGGAGGAAGCCAAAGGCGCAGGGTTCGGCCCGGCTTGCACGTGCTGGCGCAGCCTAGTCGGAACCACCGCCACCATCGCCGCCCCCGCAATCGCCGCCACTCGACGAGTCGCCGGCGGAGTCGCACGACGAGCGCGAGTCATGCGTCGATGAGTCGGAAGAGGCGGTCCAGCTACTCGATCCGTATGCGTCCGTGCCGCGCGCTGAACCACCGCGCCCAGACTTTGGCCGGGCGAAGGCAAGGGCAAACGCGATGACGCCAATGGCAAACAAGAACCAAAGAATGGAAATGGCCACCTTGACCTCCGCAAACAGACTGGCGCCGTGCTCAGTCGTCGACGCGCAACGGCGTGTGGATGATACGCGGAACTTCCACGGCGGTCGGATTGAACGACGGGTTGGGCGGCACTTTTTTAGCTTGGGATCTCGGCCTCGACGAGCATTGCCAGCAGCGCGAGGGACTCTTGCCAGCCGAGATAGCAGGCCTCAACGGGGATGACCTCGGGGATGCCTTCTTGCAGGATGTTCAGCTCGGTTCCGCAGAAGACCTTCTTCAGCGACACGGTTACCACCAACGTGCCGGGCAAGTTTGGGTCATCGAACCTGTCCGTATGGCGGATGCGCTCGTCAGGGACCAACTCCAGGTACTCGCCGCCGAAGGAGTGACTGGCGCCCGTTGCGAGACTTGTGAAAGACATCCTGTAGGTACCGCCGACCTTGGCGTCCAACTGGTGGACCTTACCGGTGAAGCCGTTCGGCGGCAGCCACTTGGCCATTGCATCGGCGTCGAGGAAAGCGCGATAGACGCGCGCCGGCGGTGCGCGCAGCACGCGGTGAAGCTGGACAGTACCAGTAGCCATGACGAGTGTGCCTTTCGAAATGCGATGGTCGGGCTGGGGGAAAACGGTGCCGCCCAACGTTTGAGGTAACCGGCGCGCGGAGGCAGGACGCCTTGGCCCGGTTGGCGAGAATGTACGGCGTACCGCCAACCGGGCCAAGGTGGCCTGCCGTAGCGGGTCCGGTTGAATCGTCAGGCCTTGCCGCTTGGCCATGCAATTTGAACCTTGCGATGCTTCATGACGCAATCTCGCAGGTACAGATTGATCAAGCTCTGATAGGGAACTCCCGCTTCATTGGCCATGCCTTTGAAGTAGTCCACTACGTCCTCCGAGAGGCGCATAGAGACAGGCTTCTTGAGCTTGGCCGCATAAGGATTGCGGCGAGATTTCATCTTTGACAGGTCGTATTCGGCTTTCATGGCGGTCACTGGCTGTAGAAGGAGCTTTCGTGCTTCGTGGCTTTGCGCGCTGAAATGATGCGAATGACGCCGCCACGGTCGCGCTCGCAGTGGCAGACCAAGAGAAGGTAGGCGCCGCTACTCATGCCAAGCATGAGAAAGCGTTCCTCGTCTGACGAGTGGGGTTCATCATAGAACTGGACTGCGAGCTCGTCGTAGAAGACGGTCTGGGCTTCCTCGAAGGAGACGCCATGCTTCCTGAGGTTTGAGGCGGCTTTGGCCGGATCCCAGTCAAACTTGATCATCTGTACATTGTATGGATGATCGATGCTCTTGCAAGGCCTAACGCCGTGTTAAGCCGCCGCCGCGCGACGGTGTGTGGATGAAAAGAAGAACTTCCTCGGCGGTCGGCTTGAATGATGGGATGGACTCCTCCCGACGCGGCGCAGGCATCGAAGTGCCAGTCTGAAGGTGTTGAGGCATCAGTCACCGCCGGAGGAGTCCGTCGTGAAGTGTAATCCCGCTGTCGCCACCATCGCCATCGATCTCGCGAAATCCATTTTCCAACTGCTGGCTGTCGACGCGCGCGGCCACGTGCTCGAATCGCATCGGCTGTCGCGCGCCGCGTTCATCGCGTTCTGGCACAACCGCGCGCCGGTGCGGGTGGTGATGGAGGCCTGCGGTTCGGCGCATCATTTCGGGCGGTGGCTCACGGCGCTTGGTCATCAGGTGATCCTGATTCCCGCGCAGTACGTTCGCCCGTATGTGCGGCGAAGCAAAACCGATGCGGCCGATTGCCTGGCGATGATCGAGGCGGTGCGCGCGATCGGTGTGTACTGCCGCACCCTGCTGATCCAAGGCGCGCGCGCGGTGCTCGCCGCGGCGAAGCGCGCGCAGGCTGCAGGCAAGCCGCTCGATCGATTGCGCACCTGGGCGCTCGCACTCGCCGAGCGCCGCGGCTTCAACAAGGCCGCGGTCGGTCTCGCCAACAAGATCGTGCGCATCCTCTGGGCGACCTGGCGCCACGCGCGCAGTTTCGATGGCGACTACGCCAAGCGCTTCGATCAGGAGATCGCGATGAGCAACGCCTGATCGATACACGCAGTCAACGCAGCACACCCTTTCACCACAGAGCGGCACGTCAACGGATCGATCCCATCAACCTCATCACCAGCGGCTCGGCCGCGGTGCGGCAAGGCCGATAACTATGTCGACCCGCGAGGTCGCTTGAACGATAGGCCCCGCACCCGCGGATCCCATGATGTCCCGGCGGATGATCCCGCCACTTCGAGGACGGATAGACGCTTGCACCGATCCAACCGTGATGAAGCAGAGCAGGATCAATCAGCTTGACGTGGGGGAGGAGTCCATAGACACATAGTTAGGCGCGCACTAGCCGCAGAATTGCGCATAGAACGGGTGCGTGCGAAGCGCTCGCCTACGACTTTCGATGGTGGCTGAATTGTCGAGCCCAGAGAGAATGTTTTCGAACTCGGGCGAATTAAGCGGAAGAGCCTCGAGCAATACCGGGATGTCCGCGGTGGTGAGGAGATTCATGTTCATGCAGTCGAGCTCCGCGAGGACGGCGTTACAAGCGGCGGACTCGGGTTCGTAAGCATCGACGGCATAGCGGAGCTCCGCCCACTCGTGCACTTGAACCTCAGTCAGTGCGCCAGCCTGCCAATTGCGGAGAACGCGCTCCACTTCGGTTTGCGATACAAGCTGCATGCGCACCTAACGCCGTGTTAAGCCGCCGCCGCGCGACGGTGTGTGGATGATACGAGCAACTTCCTCGGCGGTCGGCTTGAACACTTAGTTAGGCGCGGGCGCGACGTTGTTTCGCCACCAAAGAATTAGCGCCACTAGCAATGCGAGGCCAGCAGCGACCGTCCAGGCAGCACGACTGGCGCCGGGCTTGGAACCGACCTCTGCCCGAGCGAAGCGAAATACCAACGCACACCCCGTGCCCCACACCGCAACGGCGAAGAGGTACCCGAGCATCGAGCGATACTTGATGCTCTCCGCGACGCCGCCGAACAAGCCAATGCCAGCGAAAACGATTACGCAGAGTTTGGTAGCACCGGAGGTCGTGACACTCCCACCGCAGCGTGTGCAGCGTCGCGGCACTCCGATCGACGCCGCGACCAAAGCGCTGCCCGAAATAGAGGTCTCACCGCAATGTGGACATGGGCGGGTTAACAAGATGCGCCTAACGCCGTGTTAAGCCGCCGCCGCGCGACGGTGTGTGGATGATACGAGCAACTTCCTCGGCGGTCGGCTTGAACACATAGTTAGCCGCCACTCCTGACCGACTTGGCATACGCAAAACCTACGGCGACAAAGATGGCGCCGCTAACGGCGAGAAAAGCAGCAAGCATATTCTTGCCATGGAACGCCTCGACAACGCCACAGGCCAGAAATACACCGCCAATGAACCAGCAGAACCAAGCCGTGACCAAGGTGACGCGGAGTGATTTTTGAACCATCCCCGCAATGCCCTTGCGGGTGAGAGCGGATGCTCGTTCACACTCTTCGGAGCACACCACCACTTGCGAGGACTTGAGTCGACACGCTCGACATACGCCGCGGCCACAGAACTGGCAAACGCCAACGGCGGTCGAGCCCTCGTGCAATAGGCATTCCATTGAACTTTCCTTGGCGGCTAACGCCGTGTTAAGCCGCCGCCGCGCGACGGTGTTTGGATGATACGCGCAACTTCCTCGGCGGTCGGCTTGAACACATAGTTAGGCTTCCGTCTGCGCGAACCGCTTGAACGCGCGCCATTCGGGATCGTGCTCGTGCGAAAAAGAAACCGGAAATGGCTGCTCGCCCTGGAGTCCCTCGTTTGCGATACGCATCATGTCCTCGACGCTTCGCGTGTACCACTGCCACTCGCGAACCCCGTCGCCTGTGACGACGACCGTGAGCAACGACACGCCCTCCGTCTCGAGACAGTTCTCGAGCCGGTCTTCTAGAACCTTCATTCTCCCGAGATCTTCAGCTCCGGGCATTCCACTCGCGTCGGTCTCGTATTCCCACGAAATGGCAATCATCTCGGAGTACTCAGTGGACCGCACAAGTCGCATGGCGTTCGTGCGAACACGGAATAGGTGCGGCTTGCCGCCAATTACTCCGTCCGCAACAACCCACGGGTCGTCGGCCTTGGGCACGACCGGAGGCGCTCGATGACCAAACAACTTGCGCAAGATTCCCGCCATCCGCGATATCCCCTAGGAAGCCTAACGCCGTGTTAAGCCGCCGCCGCGCGACGGTGTGTGGATGATACGAGCAACTTCCTCGGCGGTCGGCTTGAACACATAGTTAGGGCTCAGGACTGATGCTTACAGGCTGACATTGCAGGTGCCGATGTGCCCACAACGTACCCAGCTCCAAAGGAGAGCAGCGGACTGTCGCAGTGCGGCCCGCAAGGGAGCTCCATTCGACAAGTTCACGCTCGCCAAGAATTAGCTGGACGGACTCGAATTCTTCACCATCAAAGAGAGTGGGCGAGGTCAGTTCAATGACTGGTGCTTCACGCATTGAGCCTCCGCCATTTGGATGCTGCACGTGGGTTTGGACAGTCAGTAGGCCTGAAAGTCTCGACGACTCCGGCACAACAGTGGTTGCGCAAGATGCGAGTGAAACGACCAACAGCAGTTGCAGAAACCTCACGTGAGCCCTAACGCCGTGTTAAGCCGCCGCCGCGCGACGGAGCTTGGATGATACGCGCAACTTCCTCGGCGGTCGGCTTGAACACATAGTTAGAGCGCATGCACGCGGAGGACATTGACTACTGCTCTTGCGACAACTGGCGAGCGTGAATGGCCTTTTCTATTTCGTAGACGCGACGCATGGCTTCCTTCCGCACCTTTGGCACCAAATTCTGCGCATGCTGTGTCCAATAGGTCTTCCAGCGAAGGAGTTCCGGAACATCCATGGTTGCGAATCGACTTTCGAAGTCTTCCAACTCTCTGAACCGGCCCATGGATGCGCTCTAACGCCGTGTTAAGCCGCCGCCGCGCGACGGGCTGTGGATGATACGAGCAACTTCCTCGGCGGTCGGCTTGAACACATAGTTAGGCCTGCCTCGCGGGGAGCCGCTCGTAAGTGCCTTGCTCACCAAGCCACTTCAGTTCAATTTTGCCCTCGGATCTCAGGAAGGCTTCGGCTGCGAATGCAACTGGCCTCGCGAAATCTGAGCGTTGCAGGGAGCGTTGTTGTGAGCCCAGTTCCCACCTGAGGAAGTGCGCTTCCTGAGGCGAGTCCGTGTAGCTTCGCGCGACGAGGCACTCAGCGCCCTCGACGAAACGATAGATGTCGTACTCGTAGTAGTAGTCGAGCATGCCCGAGGCATCGGGCTCGCTGGAGTCAATGTGACGAGTGCGATCGACGCGCATGTGCAGACCTAACGCCGTGTTAAGCCGCCGCCGCGCGACAGGCTGTGGTTGAAACGAAGAACTTCCTCGGCGGTCGGCTTGAACACATAGTTAGAAACGTTTGCGCCCATGAAACCGCGAACCTCCGACGAAGGCTGAGACTGCACCGCTGCGAGTGGGCGACTGACGAACGGCCGCCCGACATTCGCGCGCGCTGCGACGTGCGGACAATGCGACGAACGTTCCCGCGCGTCAATGCGGCCTCTCGCGACAGAGCAACTTTCGGCGAGATCTGGGGCCACCTTCGAAGCGCGCGCCCTTGACCGCACGAACACTGCGCGCGGCCAACAAGAGGAGATCGGCATGAGGGCGCCACCGCGCGCAACAACGCGGCACCCTGCGGCGCAATGACCTACTGCACAAGCAGGCGGAAGGCTTCGGACAAACGCTTCTAACGCCGTGTTAAGCCGCCGCCGCGCGACAGGCTGTGGTTGAAACGAAGAACTTCCTCGGCGGTCGGCTTGAACACATAGTTAGAAACGTTTGCGCCCATGAAACCGCGAACCTCCGACGAAGGCTGAGACTGCACCGCTGCGAGTGGGCGATTGACGAACTGCCGCCCGAAATTCGCGCGCACTGCGGTGCGCGGACAATGCGACGAACGCTCCCGCGCGTCAATGCGGCCACTCGCGACAGCACAGCCTGTGGCGAGCTCTGGGGCAACTGTCGAAGCGCGCGACCATGGCCGCACGCGCCTGCGCGCGGACAACATGAGGAGATCGGCGTGATGGCGCCACCGCGCGCAACAGCGCGGCACGAAGCGACGCGATGACCTACTGCACAAGCCGGCGTAAAGCTCCGGACAAACGCTTCTAACGCCATGTTAAGCCGCCGCCGCGCGACATCGGTGGTAAGTGCGAACTGGTGGGACGGCGGTCGGCTTGAACATTTAGTTAGATGTCTCTGCTTGCGGTGGTGCCGAGATAATGCAAAAAACAGGCTCCACCAAACCCTTGCGAAAGACTGCACCCTAAAGCTCTTGGGGTCAAGGCCGCAATTCCCCAGACTGCAAGCCTCTTCCGCACCCACGCCGCCGCATGTCCGCGCCCGCCGGCAAGGTTGGGATGACGCCGCAGTGCCCACCCGGCGTCCGGTTAAGCGCCAATTTGGACTACTGCGAATGAAACCCGCTTTTCTAGCTGAACCGAAGCCACGAAACGTGTTCAACTCGCGAGGGGGCTGATTCTCCGAAGTTCCGCCGTGTTCAAATGACTCGTACCGATGGATCTATCTCGTGCTCCTACTCACGGTACCAAGCACCCTTCGTCGTGTATCTAATACTAAAATATGAATCAGTGACGCGAATTTCATCAATAACAAGGGAGAAATTTCCGGCGATTACCTTTGCTACCCTCAATAGCTCAGATCTCCACGCTGCTTGGTCGCTATTCGGATCTCTCCGCAGGCGCGACCACCCATCGCGTTCAACTTTGGCGCTTAAGGTAAAACGATATCCTTCGCCCCGACGAAACGCCCCCGAATCAATGGATTCGTTAGAAAACGATGATATCCATTCTGATGAAACCAATTCGCCGAGTGACGCGATGAAGGCTTCCCGAAGAATCAATTTCGCATCACGCTGAAACTCTCGATCTTCCAACACTTTAGTTAATTCACGCTCCTTCAGCATTTGCTTCCGTTCTTCATCATGTTTCTGACCAATCTTTTCTATTGCGAAAACAAATAGAAACAAGAAGCACGCAATAGCAAAAAAGCCGAGAACTTCACCAGTCATTGCATCCCCCTGATCTTGATCGTGTCATCTATATCTAATATTTCCACCAGATGTAATTCGGGGCGCGCCAGTGAGCCTGCGCACACTAGCCGAAGCAAAATACACAAAGCACCCGAGCACAAAGCACGGCAACCGCCGAGGACTCCCTCCGCGCCCGCTCTTCGCGGGAACTCGCGACTCATCTACGAGGCTTGGCTCTGTCCAGTAGCCCACTTTCATCACGCCCGGAACAACCGGTCTCGGGCTTGCAAGCTCTTTCCCAAAGCTTCAGGGTGACCAGAACCCATGGTTTACTGCGGCATCACTCTACGCTAGGAGATGTTTAGAAACCACCAGGAGCCAAAGACATCTAACGCCGTGTTAAGCCGCCGCCGCGCGACGGTGTGTGGATGATACGAGCAACTTCCTCGGCGGTCGGCTTGAACACATAGTTAGGCGCCGCCGCCGTGCAGCGCGTGCTCAGCGATTTGCTGCACTCGAGCAAGGGTAATGCCTTGGTGTTGCTCAATGGATAACGGGTGGTCCGTGCGCTCTAGCTCGATGAGTGGGCGCTCGCCGAGTGGTTGGGTATGAACAGTTGCCTTTAGGGCGAGTGTGGACGGGCTGTAGGGGAGTGCGCTTTGCAGCCAACCGAAGTATGGAGGCTCACTTTCACGCCCTTCGGCTTCCCACAACTCCGAGGCTCTATTGAAATTCGACTCGCTCAACGACACCCAAGCTAGCCAGGTGAAATGCTGCGGCGTTCCAAGGATTGGCAAGATGAGTTGCCCGAGCACAAAGTAGTGCTCATCATCAACGATGCACTGGTCGGAGCTCAGTGTTGCGCGTGCTTCGCGCTCCGCCTCGGGCAACGATAGCCAAAGCGCAGGTGCCGGACTGCCAAAGCAAAGTGGCAATTCTCGATGAAGCTCTCCGCACGTTGCGCAAACGAAACCTGTCATGCGGCACCTAACGCCGTGTTAAGCGGCCGCGCAGGCGCGGACCACCACGTTGAAGAAGCATAGGTTGCGCGGTCCGCTTGAACACACAGTTAGCTCTCATGAAGCGACACCACGAATCGCTGACCCGAGGGCCGGACCACGGGAGACTCAAGGTTTGGAGTTGCTGCGGTAAACCCGTTGTACGAGTAACGCCACGTGCGAATGGTTCGACCTGCAAGGTCGTACGCTGACTCGCAAATGTCGCTCGCGAAGCCGCCGAGCCATTCCGCGTCGGGCCGAGAGTAGCGAACAAGGGTGGATTCGTGGGGAGGTACATACTTGACGGTACAACCACGGCGAGTATCGCCCCCCCAGAATACAAAGGCACCGAGGCCTGCCTTGTAAGAGCTGCGAGATGGATCCCATACATGGGTATCCAGGCGCTTGAGGGCACTGAGTTGATCGTCGGTCGGCCGGAGTAGGACGAGCTGACGTCCGGAAATGTTGAGGACCGTCGGAACGCCTGGGAGAAGCGGCTGTGCTGGCAGGAAAAGCTCTGCGTCCGCGCGCGCACGCGCAGAAGGCTTGAGGGACGCGATGCCCACGTAGAACACGGCAACTGCACCGAGGCTCGTAAGAACCAGCAGAGCAATCGAAATGCCGCGCCGAGTGAACATGAGAGCTAACGCCGTGTTAAGCGGCCGCGCGGCCGAAGAGAAATGTTCAGGGCGAATTCGCTACTTCCGCGCGGTCCGCTTGAACACATAGTTAGAGACGATTGCGGCGGAAACATTGCACACCTCTGACGAAGCCCGAGCCTGCACCGCTGAAAAAGCGCGACCGACGAACAACCGCGCATAGTTCGCGCTCGCTGGTATGCGGACAATGCGACGAACGCTCCCGCGCGTCAATGCGGCAAGCTGGCGATGAAGAAGAGACTCGCGAGCTCTGGGGCGTGAACGAAGCGCCGAGCGATGACCGCGCGCACGCGACCACGAACAACACTCGACAGCCCGAACTCGATGGAGCGCGCCGACGATCACGCGGCCAGATTGCGACACGCTCACCTGGTGCACAACCTGAGAAAAGGCTACGGGCAATCGACGCTAACGCCGTGTTAAGCCGCCGCCGCGCGACAGGCTGTGGTTGAAACGAAGAACTTCCTCGGCGGTCGGCTTGAACACATAGTTAGAAACGTTTGCGCCCATGAAACCGCGAACCTCCGACGAAGGCTGAGACTGCACCGCTGCGAGTGGGCGACTGACGAACGGCCGCCCGACATTCGCGCGCGCTGCGACGTGCGGACAATGCGACGAACGTTCCCGCGCGTCAATGCGGCCTCTCGCGACAGAGCAACTTTCGGCGAGATCTGGGGCCACCTTCGAAGCGCGCGCCCTTGACCGCACGAACACTGCGCGCGGCCAACAAGAGGAGATCGGCATGAGGGCGCCACCGCGCGCAACAACGCGGCACCCTGCGGCGCAATGACCTACTGCACAAGCAGGCGGAAGGCTTCGGACAAACGCTTCTACGCTAATTCTCCGACGGAAGGGTCGGGCTATGGGCGGGAGTCTGTGGTGGGGGGAAGGGGCGGGTCAAGAAATTTCGCAGGGAGAATCCAGACTTGCGCTGAGGACTTGCGGCTCGCAGGGGGGCACGATGGGGCATGTCCGACGGTGGAGTGGGGATATGTCTTATCGCGACGGTGGAGACGGGATAACGGGTGATCGGCGGGTGCGTGGAGGGGCGGGCAGGAGTTCGGGCTCGGCCGCCGGCTCGGCCACTGGCGCGGGCAAGGCATCGGCGTCGGCGTCGGCATCGGCGTCGGCATCGGCATCGGCATCGGCGTCGGCGTCGGCGTCGGCGTCGGCGTCGGGGCCGCGGTTGATGGATCAGGTGCGGGAGCGGATCCGGGTCAAGCATTACAGCCTGAAGACCGAGGCGGCGTATTGCGGGTGGATCCGTCGCTTCATCCTGGCGAATGGAAAGCGCCATCCGCGCGAGATGGGTGGGGCGGAGGTCGAGGTGTTCCTGTCGCGGCTCGCGGTTGAGGGCGATGTGGCGGCGTCGACGCAGAACCAGGCGCTGGCGGCGTTGCTGTTCCTGTATCGCGAGGTGCTGGGTGTGCGGTTGCCGTGGATGGAGTCGGTGGTGCGCGCGAAGCGGCCGGCGCGGTTGCCGGTGGTGCTGAGCGTGGGCGAGGTGCGGCGCGTGCTGGAGGCACTGGAGCCGACGTATGCGCCGATGATCCGGCTGCTGTATGGCACCGGCATGCGCGTTTCCGAGTGCGTGCGGCTGCGCGTGAAGGACATTGAGTTCGAGCGCGGCCAGATTCTGGTGCGCGATGGCAAGGGCGGCAAGGACCGGGTGACGATGCTGCCGCGGCAATCGCAGGATGCGCTGCGTGACGCCGTGGCGAGGGCGCTGGCAATACACGCGGCGGACCTGCGCGCGGGGTTCGGTGCGGTATTCCTGCCGCATGCGCTGGCGCGCAAGTATCCGAATGCGGCGCGTGAGCCGGGCTGGCAATACGTGTTCCCGGCAGCGTCGCGCAGCCTCGATCCGCGCCTGGGTGTCGAGCGCCGCCATCACCTGAACCCGGACCTGCTGCAGCGTGCACTCAAGCGTGCATTGCGCCTCGCCGGTATCGAGCGCGGCGCCAGTTGCCACACGCTGCGCCATTGCTTCGCGACGCACCTGCTCGAAACCGGCGCCGACATTCGCACGGTGCAGGAACTGCTCGGGCATGAGGACGTGGCGACCACGCAGATCTACACGCACGTGCTCAATCGCGGGCCGGTCGGGCTGCTGAGCCCGCTGGATCGTGGCTGAGCTAAGGCGCAGGATGGGATTGCATCGTGGTGGTGGGGGTGTTGCGAACACCCCGCATCGCGACCATCGGCGTTATTGCGTCATCGGTCGCGACCGGGGTCGCTCCTACGCCGCACGATGGAATTGCGTCGTGGTGGTGGGGGGGCGAACACACCGCATCGCGACCATCGCATGTGGCTGCGTCAACGGTCGCGACCGGGGTCGCTCCTACCTCGCTTCGCACCTCTGCCTGCGCAAGCGATGGAGGGGTCGCTCAAACCCCGATCGGGTGCCAGACGGTCTTGTATTCGACGAAGTCGAGCACGCGTTCGAGGGCGAGCAGCGGGCCGTGGCTGGCGACGCAGCGCTTCAGGTTGTCGACCGCGGCGCGTTCGAGTTCGGCGCGGCGCGCGGGTTCGTCGCGCAGGTAGGCGAGGCCCTGGATCTCCATGTGCGAAGCGAATTGCGGTGTCAGTTCGGCGGCGTCACCGGAGAGCAGGTTGATCACGCCGCCGGGCAGATCGGCGGTGGCGAAGGCTTCGCCGAGCTCGGCGACCAGGCCTCCGGCGCGACCGGGGAGCAGCGCGATCGCGCTGTTGCCGGCGGCGATCACTGCAGCGATGCGCGCCGCGATCGCGGCCGGGTCAGGCTCGTCCGGGAAGATCAGGCCGACCACGCCGAGCGCGTCCGGCGTGGTGAAGTTGTGGTGCGGACCAGCGACCGGGTTCACCGCACCGATCACCTGCGGGTACTTGTCGGTGGCGCCGGCGAAATACACCAGTGCGTCGATGGTGCCCTCGAACGCGCGCGTCGCCTGGGTCGCGGTCAGGCCGAGGCCATCGCGCAGCAGCGCGCGCCAGGAGTCGCCGCGGCCTTCGATCATCTCGGCCATGCGATACAGGATCTGGCCGCGGTTGTAGGCGGAGCGCGCGGCCCATCCGGGTTGTGCGGCCTTGGCGGCATCGACCGCGGCGCGCAGGTCCTTGCGCGAGGCCAGGCACAGCTGCGCATAGGCGTGCTTCGCGCCCGGCTTGGCGAGCACATAGCTGCGTCCGGATTCGCTGCGCGGAAACTCGCCGCCGATGTAGAGCTTGTGCGTCTTCGGCACCGGCAGGCGTGCGGTTTCGGTACGGCTCATGGCACCACCTCCAGGTACGGCAGCAGTCCGTGGCGTCCGCCCTCGCGGCCGTAGCCGCTTTCACCATAACCACCGAAGGGCGAGGTCGGGTCGAACTTGTTGTAGGTGTTGGCCCAGATCACGCCGGCGCGCAGTTGCGCGGCGACCGCGTGCACCTTCGAGCCCTTCTCGCTCCAGATGCCGGCGGCCAGCCCGTAGGGCGTGTCGTTGGCCTTGGCGATCGCCTCGGCCGGGGTGCGGAAAGTCGAGACCGCGAGCACCGGGCCAAACACCTCGACGCGGCAGATCGTGTGCGAGGAGGCGACATCGCTGAACAGGCACGGGCGCAGGAAATTGCCCTTGCTCGGCAGCGCGATGTTCTCGGGCTCGTAGTAGCGCGCGCCTTCCTGCTTGCCGGTCTCGATCAGGCGGCGGATCTTCTCGATCTCGGCGGTCGAGTTGATCGCGCCGATGTCGGTGTTCTTGTCGAGCGGGTTGCCGACGCGCAGCTTCTGCATGCGGGCCTTGAGCTTGGCCAGCACCAGGTCGGCGACCGGTTCCTCGACCAGCAGGCGCGATCCGGCGCAACAGACGTGGCCCTGGTTGAAGAAGATGCCGTTGACCACGCCCTCGACCGCCTGGTCGATGGCGGCGTCGGCGAAGATCAGGTGTGCCGACTTGCCGCCGAGTTCGAGCGTGAGCTTCTTGCCGCTGCCGGCGACGGCGCGGCCGATGCTCTTGCCGACCTCGGTGCTCCCGGTGAACGCGATTTTGCGCACCAGCGGATGCGTGGTCAGCGCCGCGCCGGTGGCGCCGGCGCCGGTGACGATGTTGACGACACCGGGCGGCAGGCCGGCGGCCTCGAAGATCTCGACCAGCTTGAGCGCGGTCAGCGGCGTCTGCTCGGCCGGCTTCAGCACCACGGTGTTGCCGCAGGCGAGCGCCGGGGCGATCTTCCACGCCGCCATCAACAGCGGGAAATTCCACGGGATGATCTGGCCGGCGACACCGAGCGGCGCCAGCTTCGCCCCGGGCAACGCGTAGCCGAGCTTGTCGGCCCAGCCGGCGTAATAGAAGAAGTGCGCGGCCACCAGCGGGATGTCGACGTCGCGCGTTTCGCGGATCGGCTTGCCGTTGTCCAGCGTTTCCAGCACCGCGAGTTCGCGTGCGCGTTCCTGGATCAGGCGCGCGATGCGGAACAGGTAGCGGCCGCGCTCGCGTCCGGAGAGCTTGCTCCAGGTGCGGTCGTAGGCGCGCTTTGCGGCGCGCACCGCGGCATCGACGTCCTCGGCGCCGGCCTCGGCGACCTCGGACAGCGGTGCCAACGTCGCCGGATTGACGCTGGCGAAGTAGCGGCCGGCGGCAGGCTTGACCCACTCGCCACCGATGTACAGCTGGTGGCGCGGCGGGATCGTCACGATCTTGTCGGACTCGATGCTCGGGGCGTAGTCGACGACGAGCCCGGGCGCGGCCGACGGGGCCGGGGCGGCGCGGCCGGTCTTGGCGGTGGTCTTAGTCAAGCGAGTAGCCCTTGTCGTAGTAGTAGCGGCCGGTGTACTGGCGGTAGACCTGCCGCAGCACGTCGTTGAGCAGGGCGCTGGCGCCGAAGCGGTACAGCTCCGGGTGCATCCAGTCCGGGCCGAGCGTCTCGTACAGCATGCACAGGTATTGGATCGACTGCTTGGCGGTGCGGATGCCGCCCGCCGGCTTCATGCCGATCTTCTCTCCGGTGCGCGCCTGGTGGTCGGCGATCGCCTGCAGCATCACCAGCGTCACCGGCGGCGTCGCCGCCGGCACGATCTTGCCGGTCGAGGTCTTGATGAAATGCGCGCCGGCAGCGATCGCGAGGTCGGAGGCGAAACGCACGTTGTCGAGCGTGCCGAGTTCGCCGGTTTCCAGGATCACCTTCAGATGCGCCGCGCCGCAGGCGTCGCGCACCGCGGCGATCTCGTCGAACACCTGTTGGTAGTCGCCGGCGAGGAAGGCGCCGCGGTTGATCACCATGTCGATTTCGTCGGCGCCGTTCTCGACCGCCTCGCGCACGTCGAGCAGGCGCGTCTTCAGCGAGGCCTGGCCGGAGGGGAAGGAGGTCGCGACCGAGGCGACGTGCACGCCCGAACCTTCCAGCACCTTGACCGCGTGCGGCACCAGCAGCGGATAGACGCAAACCGCGGCGACCGAGGGAATCGGGCGGAAGCCCGGGAGCTTGTCCAGCGATTCGGTCAGCGCCGGCGCTGCCGGTTGCAGCGCCTTGCGACACATCTGGCGCACGCGCGCCGGCGTGTCGGCACCTTCGAGTGTGGTCAGGTCCATCATGCGGATGGCGAGATAGAGCAGGTCGAGCTTGCTCGCCGCCTTGATGCTGCGCTTGGCGAAGAACGCCGCGCGCTCCTCGGCACCGACGGCATCGACCGGCACTACGGGAATGCCGCGCGGCGCACCGTCGCGGTCGCGGACAGAAACGATCATGGACGCAGGCTACTCCGCGGAAAGCAGGCGCCGAGGATACGGCTTCCCCCGCCCCTCGTCACGGTGCCGGTTCTGGCGCGACGATGGCCGCGACGCGGCTGCCGGGCAGCGGCAGTGCCAGTTCCGGCGGATCGTCGCGCACCGGCTCGCGCCTGGCCAGGCGCAGGCCGTGGCCATCCGCCGCCAGCGTGACCGGCAGCGCGGTGAAGCGCTGCGGTCGGCTGGCGAGCGCAGCGGCAGCATCGGGTTCGGTCACCAGCCATTCGCCCA
This sequence comes from Lysobacterales bacterium, assembly GCA_016703225.1. Taxonomy (NCBI): domain Bacteria; kingdom Pseudomonadati; phylum Pseudomonadota; class Gammaproteobacteria; order Lysobacterales; species Lysobacterales bacterium. The sequence continues at coordinate 856,295 of JADJCM010000001.1, read as the reverse complement.
AGGCGAAGGTCGCGAGCAGGGCATCGACGTCGTGTTCGCGCAGGCGGTAGCGGTCGTAGTCGGCCATGCCGATCTCGGCCAGCGTGCAGCCGAGCGGATTGAACACGCGCCCTTCCAGATCGCAGGCCGGCGGCGACATGGGCGCGGCCGCGGGCGGGGCCGCCAACGCCGCGCAGGCGCGGGCGAGGTGCGTCGCGTACAGCGCGCGCGTCGCCCCGGGGCTGTAGACGAAGCGCGCACCGAGGACGCGGGCGCGATCGAGCAGGCTCGGCCGCGACCCGCTGGCGAACATGCGCTGCGGTTCCATCAGGTCGGCCATGCCCTGGAACTCGGCGCGGTAGACGTCGCAGGACATCCGCTCGATCTCGGCGATCGGCGCCAGCGCGGCCGCGCATTCCGCAGGCAGCGGCGTGCCGGGCGGAGTTTCGGCGCGCAGGTCGGCGGCGAGTTGCACCCCGCCCTGCAGCCAGGACAGCAGCACCATCTCGAAGACCAGGCTGTCGCTGCGCCCCTTGAGCCGACGCCAGCCGGACAGGTCGCGACACAGCCCGGTCAGTGCGCCGACCGGGTCGCCATCGACCTGGCGCAGCGCGGCGCGCGCGAGCTGCAGGTTGGCGCCCTGCTGGTACTGCGGCAGTGGTGCGGCGAAGCTCGGTCGATGCGGGGTGCGCAGGTGATCGTAGGTCCAGACCTGGTCGAGCCCGGCGAGCAGCGGCGCGCGCTCGGCCAATGCGGCGCGCACGCCCCCAGCGTCGGCGCGTACCGCGGCCAGGCAGCCGGGCTTGCGCCCGCAGGCGCCGAGCTGCGGACTGCTGTCCTCGACGTGTCGCGGATAACGCGCGCTCGCCAGCACCGGCTCGACACCGGTCGCGGCCAGCGCATCGAGCGCGGCCATGTCGGCCGCGAACACCGAGTCGCGTTCCGTCTCCGGCACATTGCGCGGCAACAGCCACAGCAACTCGAAGGCGTTGTGCTCGCCACGCGCCCGCTCGTAGGGCGCGCGCAGCAAGTCCAGCGCCGCCCGCTGCTTCGCATCGATGCGCGGCAGCAACCCGCTCAGAATCATGCCGGACCAGGCCAGCAGCAACGCGAACAACCACCAGAACAGATGGCGCAACGGCTTCGGAATACGGGATCGTCGGTTCATGCCGACACGATAGCGCTGCGGCGGGGCGTGCGTCAGGACAACTCCACCACGATCACCGCGTAGGGGCCGAGGTTGAGGTCGAGCTGGGCGGTGCGGGTGGCGGGGCGCGTGATCGGGACAGTGGTGGTGGCGACGCCAGCGAGGGCCGCGGCGATGCCGGCTTCGCTGATGGCGACCGTCTGGCCGTGCAGCTCGGTCTCGAGACGCAGCGTCGCGGCCGAGGGTGCGGTGTGCACGCGCGCGCTCGCGGCGTCGGAGTTGTGCACCTGCACGCGCAGCGTGCGGCTGGCGCTGCTGTCGTTGGCGACCAGCAGGCGCAGCGTGTTGCCGACGCGTGCCGCGAGCACTGCGGGTGCGTCCGGTGACGCGGCGAGGGTTGCGCAGACGCCCTGGCGGCAGGACTCGGTGTGCACGCGCACGCCATCGGCGAGCTGGCGGTAGGCCCAGAAGCCCCACGCGCCGGGGCGCAGGTCGATGGTCGCCTGGCCATCGTTGGCGGCGAACAGCGACATCACCGTGGTGCCGGCGTAGAAATGCGCGGCCTCGACCGCGAACTCGTCCTCGTGCAGCAGTGCCAGCGCGCCGGCGACGAAGCTGGCCATGCGCCGGTCGCCATAGAACGCGTTGCCGCAGGCCTGGCCGAGGCCGATGTTCCACTCGCTGACATGCAGCGGCATGCTCGCCAGTCCCTGTGCCGCCATCTGCCCACGCAGCGTGCGCAGCCAGTCGCGCATCTCCACGAGCGAGGCCGCGGCGCAGTCGCCGTAGTAGTGCGCCGAGAGGAAATCGAAACGATCACGACCGACCGCGCCGATCAGGCCGGCGGTGAACGACCCGGGCGTGGCCATGCCGCGGGTGACGCTGTCGGTGAAACCGGGCCCGCCGATCGCGAGCGGCCGTCCGGCGCCTGCGGCGTGTGCGCGCACCAGGTCCACGCTGTTCTGGAACAGCGCGTGGAAGTCGCCGTCGCTGCCGTTCCAGAACATGCCGTCGGGCTCGTTGTGGACCTCGACGAACTCGGGCTCGACCACCGCCCCCGCGCCCGGCGCGAAGTCGCCGACCAGGTGCCGGTACAGGTTGCCGGCAACGCGCGCCCAGGCGACCACGTCGCGACTGTCGTTCGGTCCGTTGAAGCTCTCGCCGAGGCGCAGGTACACGCGCGCGCCGATCGCCATCACCTCGCGCACGCGGGCGTCCATGGCGGCGAAGTCGTATTGCACCGGATCGTCGATCGCGCCCGGGTCGTTGACTGTCCAGGCCACGCGCGGGCTCGGCCCCGAGGGCGTGTTCACGCAGGCACTCAGCGTGGTCGGTGGCTGGGCCCCCAGGTTTTCGATGCGGGCGTCGCGGTAGATCTCGCACAGGTCCACGCCGACGTCGTGCAGGCGCACGCTCTGCACGCCGAAGGCGCGGTAACCCACGCTGCTGTCGTAGCTGTAGTTCGGCGCGACGCGACCGCCATGCACCGGACCCTTGTTGACGCCGAGCAGGCGCTTGATCGGGCCGCGTGCAAGCGCCGCGTCCACGCGCACCGCGTACGCGCCGGCGGGTGCGGCGACGCCTTCGTCGAGCGCGATGTCGTCGGTGCGCACGCCGATGATGCTGCGCGTGCCACCGTCGCTGGCGACGAAACGGTCGCGCTCGGCGACCTCGATCGGCATGGCCACCTCGGGCGCGGCGGCGAAGCGCAGCCGCAGGCGCAGTCCGTCGCGCTGCACGCGCGCGACCTCGGCCCCGCTCGCGTCGCGCAGCCACGCCTCGCTGCCCTCGAGCGTGCCGCGCAGGGCGCGCGTCGTGCCCGGCGACTCGCCGTCGCGTTCGGTCAGCAGCCAGCGGCCGGCGAAGCGGTCCAGTCGGTCCGGCCAGGCATACAGTGCGCGCTGCACCGGCTGGCTCGTGCCGCCCCAGGTCAGCACGCCGCTGACCGCGGAGTCGAACGCCAGCGTGAAGCCGCCGGCCTCGTGCACGCTGATCGTCGGCGCCTGGTACAGGCAGCCCAGGCACTGCCCGCCGCGACCGCGATACAGCGTGCCCTGCAACTGCCCGATAGGGCCGCTGCCCGTCACCGAGGCATCCCACGGCGCCGACCCGATCAGCCACAACGCGCCGCCGTCGGGCTCGTACAGGTAGAACGCCAGCGTGTAGGTGTCGCCCTGCCGCTCGATCTGGAAACCGGTGCCGGACGCATCCGGATTCCACCACACGCCATCCTCGGCACGCTCCGCCGCGGCCGCTGCCGACACGCCGATCCAAAGCAAGACCGATAACACCCGTCGCATGATCCATCTCCCGCGTTCTTCGCCTGCAGCGGACAACGCGCGGGCGCCAAGGCGGTTGACGACGGGATGCGCGTCGCGAGGGCCGGAGTATCATCGCGCCAGCAACGTTTCGCCCTCGTCCGCAACGACAGGAGAACGCGTCATGCCGATCTCGCGCATCGCACTTGTGCTCTTTGGCCTCGTGCTCGGTTGCGCCGCGCACGCCGGCGGCCCGACCATCGTGCGCATCGCCAACCACACCACGCCCAACCCGGGGGGGTATCCGCCCGGCTATCCGCAGGGCACGCTCAGCGGATTCAGTCGGCCCATGGCCGACGGTGATCAAGTGACCTTCCGTGCCAACGTGCAGCTGCAGCCCAACACCAGCACCGACGGCGGCATCTACCGGGGCGACGGCGGGCCGCTGACAGTGATCGCCGACGTGTTCACCAGCACTCCCGGTGGCGGCGGCAATCTCGGTGCCCAGTGGGGCATCTCGCTCGGCGCCGAACGAGTGGCGTTCACCGCGCTGACGCAGGCTTCGGACTACGTGCTGCTGGCCTTCGATGGTGCCAGCCTGCTACGCATCGCCGATGACGACGATCCCGCGCCCAGCGGCAGCCATCCCTACAACGGTTTCGGCATGACCGCGATCGACGGCGACGACATCGCGTTCGTTGCCTGGGAGCAGGTCAGCTACCGGCCGGGCCTGTACCTGCACTCGGGCGGCGGCACCACGCTGATCGCGGCGGGCGGGATGCCCTTGCCGGAAGACCCCGGACACAACTTTCAGCGCATCGACGGCGACAACCTGGCACTGGAAGCGGGTCTGATCGCCTTTGTGCACGAGAACAGCAGCGCAGAGGAGCCGATCGGCATCTACCGGCACAGCGGTGGCATCACCTCACGGGTGGTGGACCTCTCGACCCCGGTGCCGGGCGGAACCGGCAGCTTCACCGACCTGCAGATCAGCGGGCATCCGATGCTGGCACTCGATCGCGGCCGCATCCTGTTCGAGGGGTCGATGGCGCCGGCAAGCCGGGTCTCTACCTGGCCGAGAACGGGACCCTCAGCCGCGTGCTCAGCACCGATGCCAACCGGCCGCCCGGCGTGGCGACGATCCACAGCTTCCGCGGATTCGACCTGCACGGCCAGGTCGTGGTGTTCGCGGCGGAAGTGAGCTGGGCGCGTTCCGCTGAGCAGCCGCAGGGCGTGTCCGGACCGATCGTGCTGTGTGCGCTGACCCCGGCGGGCTACGAATTCATTGCCCGCACCGGCGATGCGCTCGATGGCTATGTCGTGCAGAGTCTCTACCTGAGTCCCCACAGCTTCGACTCCGGCCGCGTCGCCTTCGAGGCGCACAGCCAGGCCGACTGGAACATCGGCGGCGTGTACCGAACGACCGTGGACTGGATCTTCGGCGACGGCACCGAGGGCCCTTGACCGACGCGCAGCTGCATCGATCGCGACGCCTGGATGATCCGCGGCGGCGCGGTCGTGAAGGCGCACCGGGTGTTCAGGAATCGCGGCTCTTGTGCGCGAGTGCCGCGGCGTTCTGCTCCCAGTTCTGCCCGTCGAAGGCCACCACCGTGAGTTGCGCCGGCGGTGGATCGAGGCAGCGCACGTTGACGTCGACGCCGTCGGGGTTCGAGCGCGGGGTGTAGAACGGCTTGATGCCGCAGACCTTGCAGAAGGTGTGGCGGGCAACGCCGGTGTTGAAGGTGTACACGCTGAGCTGGTCGGCACCGGCGAGCAGGCGGAAGCGGCTCGCCGGCACGATCAGATGCAGGAACCCGGTCATGGCGCAGATCGAGCAGTTGCATTGCTCGACCTCCACCGCCTCCGGCGCCTCAACCTCGAAGCGCACCGCGCCGCAATGGCAGCTACCGCTGTAAATCACTGCTTCACATCCGTCGCGTCACTCGGCGTGAGCGCCGGGGTCTGTGCGGACGCCGCCGCTGGCACGATGCTGCCCTCGAAGCGGATGCGCGGGTCGGTCACCTGCACCAGCTCGTCGAGTTCGTACACGTTGCGATAGCCGTAGCCATACAGCGTGATGTAGGTCGGGACGTTGAGCGCCAGCATCAGCGGCTTTTCCTGCACGCGCATCTGCACGCCGGGCGTCACCGTGCGCACGGGCAGCGCGACCTTGGTCGGGAAGTCCACCTGGTTGCCGTCGAAGTTGTTGTTGCAGTAGATCAGCACCGTGCTGTCGAGCGAGGGGATCACTTCGCCCAGGCGATCCTGGGTGAAGTCGGAAAAGCCGAGGTGGCGCGCGCCCTGCAGGTGGATGCGGTCGTAGCGATAGGTCGAGCGCGTGTCGAGGACCACGACGCCCGGCTCACGGCTCATTCTCAGGAACGTGTCCAGATCGACCAGCCGTTCGCGCCGGTGTGGCTCGACCTCGGCCACCAGTTGCTGGAACGCGTCGAAGTCGACCTTGGCCGGCGGATACGCGCGCTCCGTGGCCGCCGCCGCGCCGCTGCAGACCAGGGCCGCCGCGGCCCATCGTGCCGTCGTGTTCATGCGCATGCTCCTCCGCGCGCCCGCTGGCGCGGGTCGAGTCTCACTGTCACGAAAGCGGGCGACAAGTGCCTGGGCAGCTACGGGGGGTGGTGCGGTGGACGTGTGGCTTGGGCAGCCACGGGAGGCTGCCCCTACCGGTGCGTGGGGACGTGTGGATCGGTCGGGACCCGCGGCACCGATCCCGACCGCATCGCGGCGACCGCGTAGGGGAGGCCCCCCGTGGCCGCCCGCCTTGCGCTGGCCGCGCGCATCGCGCAACGCCATCGCGCGACACGGGATAGCTCGCACCGCTACAGTGCCGCATCGTCGCAGGGGTGCTTCGCGATGGCCGAACCGATCACTGAACCTTCCGATCGCAGCGCGCGGATTGGCGGGCTGTGTCGGGTGGCGGCGAGCTTGCCGCAGGCCGACGCGCGCATCGGGCTGCAGGTCGGGCATTGGCGCATCGAATCCCTGATCGCCAGCGGCGGCATGGGCAGCGTCTATCGCGCGCAACGCGACGCGGGCGACTTCGCGCAGGCGGTGGCGGTCAAGTTGCTACGCGCGAGCGACGCCGACGCCAACGAGTGGGCGCGACGCTTCGCCGCCGAGCAACGCATCCTGGCGCAGCTCGACCATCCCTACATCGCCCGTCTGCTCGACGGCGGCACGCTCGTCGACGGCACGCCCTACCTGGTGATGGAACTGGTCGAGGGCGAGCGCATCGATCACTGGTGCGAGCAACACCAGCTTGACCTGGTCGCGCGCCTGCGGCTGTTCGCCAAGGTCTGTCGTGCGGTGCAGGCGGCGCACCGCATGCTGGTGGTGCATCGCGACCTCAAGCCCGGCAACATCCTGGTCGATGCGCACGGCGAGCCCAAGCTGCTCGACTTCGGCATCGCCAAGGTGATCGGCGAGGGCGGTCGCGACGAGACCCGCGCCGATCGTCGCTTGATGACGCCGCGTTACGCGGCGCCCGAACAGTTCTCCGGACACAGCGGCGTCAGCGTCGATGTCTATGCGCTCGGCGTGATTCTCTACGAACTACTCACCCGCTCGGCGCCCTACGATGCGGACGGCAACGCGAACGGCGATGACTCGGTCGGCCTGATCGAGGCGATCCGCGGTCATGAGCCGCTGCCGCCGAGCCTGCGCCCGTTGCCTGCAGCCAGGGCGCGGCGCCTGCGCGGCGATCTGGATGCGATCGTGCTCAAGGCCCTGCGCACCGATCCCGCGCGGCGCTATGCCGGCGTCGAGGAACTGGTCGAGGACATCGAACGCCACCTGCAGCGCCTGCCGGTGCGTGCACGCCAGGGCAGTCGCCTGTATCACCTCGGCCGCTTCCTCGAGCGCAACCGCCTGCCGCTCGCGGTGAGTGCCGCGGTGCTGCTCGGCTTGCTCGCCAGCGGCCTGGTCTGGCGCACGCAACGCGATGCGGTGGTCGCCGAGCGCGACAAGGCCGCGCGTGCTTCGCAGTTCCTGTCGTCGGTGTTGTCCGGGGTCAGCCCGGGACGCGCCCAGGGGCTGGATCGGACGCTGATGCGCCTGGTTCTGGAACAGGCCGGCCAGCGCCTGGCCACCGACCTCGGCGATGCGCCGCAGGTGCGCGCCGAAATCGCCGCCACTCTGGTCGAGACGCTGGTCAACCTGGGCGAGCCCGACAAGGCAGTCGCGATCGCCGAGACCGAATACGCCGCCGCGCAGGCCCGCCTCCCGCCCGACGCCCGCGCCCTGCTGCGTCTGGCCTCGGAGACCGCAAACGCGCGTGGGGAATCCGAACGGGGCAAGATCGAGCCAGAGTTGTTGAACCGGGTGCTGGAGCAACAGCGGCGCTTGTTCGGCATCGCCGACGCAGACTCGCTGATCAGCGCCGTGCGTCTCGTGAAGCGGCTGCGCGAGGGCGGCGACATCGAGGCCGCGCGTCGTCTCGGGCGCGACACCCTGCGTGCCGCCGAGGCGCTGGCCCACGACACCGCGCCGTTCGAGGCCCTGCTCACCCAGGTCGCGCTGGCCGACTCGACCGCCGGCGACCACGACGCCGCGATCGCCATTCACGGTGCACTGATCGCGGCACGCGAGCGGCGCGTCGATGCCGACGACTTCGACCTGATGGAACTCAGGGGCGACTTCGGTGCGACGCTGTTCCTGGCCAAGCGCTACGACGAGTCGCTCGCGGTCTCGGAGGCGGTGTTGCCCCGATACGTGGCGTACTACGGCGCCGAGCACCCGAACACGCTGATCATCCGCAGCAACATCATCGGCGCGATGAGCATGCTTGGCCGCGCCGCCGAGGCGCTGGTGCAATGCGAGGAGATCCTCGCGATCCGTCGCCGGACCCTCGGCGAACGCCACCCAGACACGCTGATCGCGATCGGCAACCTGGCCGCCACTGCGATGCGCGCCGGTGCAGTGGCGCGGGCCGAAGCCGCGTTCCGCGAGTACATCCCGATGTGCGACGCGCTGCGCGGCGCCGACCACCCCGGCTGCGTCGAACGCCGCGCCGGTCTGGGCAAGTTGCTGCGCGACCGCGGCCAATACGCCGAAGCCGAGTCGTGGCTGCTCGCCGCCTACCAAGGCAAGCTCGGCAGCGAGGATCGCCACTTCGCCGGCGCGGAAAAAGTCGCGCAGGAACTGGTGCTGCTGTATGAGGCCTGGCGCCGGCCCGCGCAGGCTGCGCGCTGGCGCGAGCGCACAGCGGTCGCGCTCAAGGCGCGGTGACTCTTTCCTGGACCAGCGCAACCAACGCCAACCGTCACAGCGGCGCCACGCGCGTGGCTGATAGGCTGGCACTTTCGATTGCCGGAGTCGGACCGATGCCGCTTCACCGCTTGTTGTCGTTCACCATCGCGCTGGCACTGGCCACGACCACGGTCGTGGCCGCGACCGTGGCGGCCGATCCCGCAGCCTGTTTCCGCGAAGTCACACACACCCTCGCCGACGACGCGATGGAAGGCCGCGGCACCGGCAGCAAGGGCAACGACATGGCCGCACTCGCGATCGCCGAGTGGATGGATGCAATCGGACTGCAGGCGCCGGCACAGGGACGCATGCAGCCCTTCGACGCCAACACCGGCATCCGCGTCGGCGAACACAACAGCTTGCAGGACGCCGTCTACGGCAGCGACTGGACGCCGCTCGGTTTCGCGAAGTCGGGTGAATTCTCCGGCGAGCTGGTCTTCGTCGGTTACGGCATTCGTGCCAAGGATTTGAACTACGACGATTACGCCGGGCTCGACGTCAAAGGCAAGGCCGTGCTCGCGCTGCGCTTCGAGCCGGGCGAGAACGATGAGAAGTCTCCGTTCGACGGCAAGAAGCCGACGCGTTACTCCGACCTGCGCGCGAAGGCGATCCAGGCGCGCGAAGCCGGTGCGGTCGCGTTGATCCTGGTCTCGCCGCCGCAGACCGCGGACGAACCCGACAAGCTGCCGCCGCTGAAGACCATGGGGCCGTTGTCGGACGCCGGCATCCCGGTGCTGCAGGTCACGCGCGCCCTCGCCGATCGCTGGCTGCTCGCGAACGGCACCACGCTCGCGAAGGCGCAGGCGGCGATCGACACCAGTTACAAGTCGGACTCGTTCGCAGTGAAGGACCGTCGCGTCAGCGGTCGCGTCGACCTGCATGCGGTGATCGCCAAGACCCAGAACGTGGTCGGCGTGTGGCCCGGTCGCGGTGCACTCGCGAACGAGGTCGTCGTGGTCGGCGCGCACTTTGACCATCTCGGCATGGGCGGACCCAGCAGCCGTGCCCCCGATCGCCACGAGATCCACAACGGCGCCGACGACAACGCCTCGGGCGTGGCCGGCATGTTGTGTGCGGCGCGTTTGTTGGTTGAGCAGGAGTCCCAGTTGGGAAAGCTCTCCCCCGATCGCCGCTCGCTGCTCTTCGTCGGTTTCTCGGCCGAGGAGATCGGACTCGGCGGCAGCGCCTGGTTCGTCGAGCATCTGCCGAGCGGCAAGATCGGCGACGTCGCGGCCATGATCAACCTCGACATGGTCGGGCGCATGCACGAGCACAAGCTCAACATCCTCGGTGCCGACAGTTCGACCGGCTGGGACGCGCTGGTCGCGGCCGCGAACAAGGTCGCGCCCGAGGTGATGATCAGCGCCGGCGGCGACGGCTACGGACCCAGCGATCATTCCAGTTTCTACGCCAGCGGCGTGCCGGTGGTGCATCTGTTCACTGGCGCGCACGAGCAGTACCACTCGCCCGAGGACGATGCGCCCCTGCTCAATCTCGAAGGTGGCGCCCATGTTGCGCGCATCACCGCGGCACTCGCCGATGGCGCACGCGTCGGGGCACGCCTCGATTACGCGCGCACCAGCGCGGCGGCACCGACGGCCGGCGACAGCCGCGGGTATGGCGCCTACTTCGGTTCGGTGCCGGACTACTCGGCGATGGAAGCGACCACCGGCGGCGTCAAGCTCAGCGACGTGCGCCCGAACAGTCCGGCCGAGAAGGGCGGCGTGCGCAAGGGCGACGTGATCATCGGCATGGCCGGCATCACCATCAACAACCTTTACGACATGACCTTCGTGCTGCGCGAGCACAAGCCGGGCGACACCATCGACATCGTCGTCAAGCGTGATGGCCAGGAAGTGAAACTGCGCGCGACGCTGTCGCAGCGGCCGGGTGAAGCGGCGCCGGCTGCGCATCCGCCGGCAGGGGCCGCGGCGACCGCGCCGGTGCAGCACGCCAGCTTCGAGGTCGGTGTCGATGCCGCGGCCGCAGGCGACTGGCGCCCGCGCGCCGGCAAGGCCGCGCCCGAGCTGATGCGCGCCGACGAGCCGCACCTCGCCGACCTGCGTCGCCTCACCTTCGGCGGCGACAATGCCGAGGCGTACTGGTCGCCGGACGGGCGCAAGCTCAGCTTCCAGCGCACGCCGCGCGACGGCGACTGCGATGCGCAATACGTGCTCGACCTCGACAGCGGCAAGGCTGAGCTGGTCTCGAGCGGCCAGGGCCGCACCACCTGCGGCTACTTCGACTATCCGCACGGCGACTCGCTGATCTATGCGACCACCGAAGCCGCCGGTCCGACTTGTCCGCCCAAGCCCGACTACTCGCAAGGTTACGTGTGGGCGATCTACGACAGCTTCGACATCGTGCGCCGCGACGCCCACGGCAAGACCACGCCGCTGATCAGCGGACCCGGATACGACGCCGAGGCGACCGAGTGCTTCAAGGATGGCCGCATCCTGTTCACCAGCACCCGCAACGGCGATCTCGATCTCTATGTCGCCGATCGCGATGGCGGCAACGTGAAGCAGTTGACCAGCCTGCCCGGTTACGACGGCGGCGCGTTCTTCACGCCGGATTGTTCGAAGATCATCTGGCGCGCCTCGCGCCCCGAGGGTGGAGAACTCGCCGATTACGAAGGCCTGCTCAAGCAGGGCCTGGTGCGCCCGAGCAAGCTCGAACTGTTCGTGATGGACGCCGACGGCGGCAACGTGAAACAGTTGACCCGCCACGGTGTCGGCAGCTTCGCGCCGTATCCCACACCGGACGGCAAGGGCGTGATCTACGCAACCAATGTCGGCGCCAACGCCCGCGAGTTCGACCTGCGCATCGTGCGCTTCGACGGCGGCGACGAACGCATCACCAGCGCGCCGAGCTTCGACGGCTTCCCGATGTTCTCCCCCGACGGCCGGTGGCTGGTGTTCGCCAGCAACCGCGCCAACAAGGAAGGCGAACGCGACACCGACCTGTATCTGGCACGGTGGGTGCCGTAGGCCACCTACAGCGCCCGTAGGAGCGACCCCGGTCGCGACCGGTGACGCCGCGTCGTTCGATTGTCGCGACCACGTCGCATCGCGAACACCGATTGCGCGGCGTCACCGGTCGCGACCGGGGTCGCTCCTACGGGCCCTGTGGACACCGCGCTGCGATTTTTCGCATCCGGATTTCCGACGTGGCCTCACGAATCGCGTGACGGCGACCGGCGATCTGTGCGGCATGAACCATTTTCGCATCGAACTGCCTGCCGGGCACCGTGCACTGCGCGAAGGCCGTGAATCGCTGATCCACGGCACCTATCTGGTGACCACCACGACCTTGGCTCGCCAGCCCCGGTTCGCCGATTTCGAGATCGCGGCCAGCGTGTGCCGGTGTTTCCTGACTCGGGAAGCGCTGGCCGATGCGCGTCTGCTGGCTTGGGTGTTGATGCCGGACCACGCGCACTGGTTGATCGAACTGGGCGAATCAGAACCGCTGTCAGGCGTCGTTGCACGATTGAAGGGCGTAAGCGCACGGGCGGCGAATCATGTCGTGGGCGTGGAAGGACCGATGTGGGCCCCTGCCTTCCATGATCGCGCCTTGCGCAGCTGGCGCGACGTGCGCTTGGCCGCGCGCTACATCGTCGGCAATCCGGTGCGTGCCGGCCTGGTGCAGCGCCTCGGTGATTATGCGTATTGGGACACGGTGTGGACCGGGCACACCCGGATGACCCCCCGGTCGCATCACCCCTGCGACGTAGGAGCGACCCCGGTCGCGACCATCGACGCCGCAACGCACGATCATCGCGATAACACCGCATCGCGAACACCGGTTGCATCGCGTCACCGGTCGCGACCGGGGTCGCTCCTACATCGCCCCGATCACCCCAACGCCCTTAACGTCTCCGATGGCGGTGCGGCGACGGTGCGGCGGGTGGTGAACCAGCCGGCGAGCGCGACCAGCGCGATGCCGGTCGCGGCAACTTCGAGGCTGAGGCGCAGGTTCGGCGTCCAGGGCAGATCGAACACGCGGGTGGCGATGCTGCCGGCGATGCCGTTGGCGGCGATCACCGCGACGAACGCGGCGATCAAGCCGATCACCAGGAACTCGGACAGCTGGGCGAATCGCAACTGCGCGCGGCGTGCGCCGAGCACGCGCATCACCGCGCCTTCGCGCAGGCGTTCGTCCTGGGTGGCGTGGATGGCGGCAACCAGCACCAGCACGCCGGCCGCGAGCGTGAACAGGAACACCAGCTCGACCACTTCGGTGACCTGGTCGGTGGTGCCCTTCACTTGCGCCAGCACCGCCCCGATGTCGATCACGCTGAGGTTCGGGAAACTTTCGACCAGTGCATTCACGGCGCCGCGCTCGTGCTCGGGCAGATGCAGGCTGGTGATGTAGCTGGCGGGCAGTTTCGCGATCGTCGCTGGCGTGCCGATCACGAAGAAGTTCGGGCGGAAGCTCTCCCAGTCGACCGCGCGCAGGCTGGTGATCGGCGCCTCGATGCGCTGGCCGCCGACATCGAACGCGACGTGGTCACCGACCTTCCAGCCGAGCGACTTCGCGAATCCTTCCTCGACCGACCATTGCGCCTGGTCGGCGTCCTCGGCGCTCCACAGTCGGCCGGCGGTGGCGACATTGTCGTCGCCGAAGCTGGTGCTGGCACTGAGATTGAATTCGCGCTCGGCCAGTCGGCGCGCACGCTCGCCGCGCGCCTCGTAGTCGTCGCCGCTGACCGCGCTGCCGTTCACCGCGAGCAGGCGGCCGCGCACCATCGGAAACAGTTGCGTGCTCGGCAGGCCCTGCTCAGCGAGCAGGGTGCGCACGCCCTCGAGCTGGTCCTGCTGGATGTTGATGACGAACTGGTTCGGCGCATTGGCGGGGATTGCCTCCCGCCAGCGCGCGAGCAGGTCGGAACGCACCAGTCCAAGCAGCAGCAGCACGGTCAGGCCGAGGCCGAGCGCAGCGATCTGCGCCAGGCTCGATGCTGCGCGTCGCGACAGGTTCGCGAGCCCATAGCGCCAGGCGCCGCGCAGGCGCTTGCGCAGAAGACGCAGCGCGGAGACCAGCAGCGAGGCGAGCAGGGCGAGTGCGACGAAGGCGAGTGCGAGGCCGCCGAGCAGGCTGGTGGCGAGTTCGGCCGAACCGGATTTCCACCACAGCAGCGCGACCAAGCCGCACAGGCCGACCACGGTGGTGACGATGGCGCTGGTTTCGGTCAGCGGGATGTCCCGACGCAATACGCGCAGTGCCGGCACGCGGCGCAGCGCCAGCACGGGCGGCAACGCGAAGCTGATCAACACGGTGAAGCCGACCGCCGCGCCATACAAGGCCGGCAGCGGGCCGGCGGCGGGCACATTGATGCCGAGCGTACGTTCCAGACTGTCGCCGGCGAACGACTGCAGCGCGTATGCAAGTGTGATGCCGAGCGTGGAGGCGAGCACGGCCAGCAGCAGCAGGGCGAGCAGGTGCAGGCTGGCGATCTCGCGCTGGCTGGCGCCGAGACAACGCAGCACCGCGGCATCGTCGAGGTGGCGCGCAGTATGGCGGCGTGCGGCCATGGCCACCGCGACACTGGCAAGCACCACCGAGACCAAGGCCGCGAGGCCGAGGAAGCGGTCGGCGCGATCCAGCGCGTTGCGCACTTCCGGCCGCGCGTCGGCGGCGGTTTCGATACGTTGTCCGCGACCAAGCTGCGGTTTCAGCGTGGCGACGAAGGCGCTGACGACGTTGGCGTCACCGGCCACGACCAGACGGTAGGTGATGCGTGCACCGGGCTGGACCAGCCCAGTGGCATCGGATTCGGCGAGCGACACGAACACCTTCGGCGCGGTATTGAAATAGTCGAGCACCGCGTCCGGTTCCTGCACGACCAGGGCCGCGATCTGCAACTCGCTGCGGCCCAGCGTGATGCGGTCGCCGATCCTGACGCCGAGTGCATCGGCACCAGCGCGCGACAGCCAGATCGTGCCGCGCTGCGGGGCACCGCGATGGCTGCGCTCCGCGCCGTGTTTGTCGCGCAGGCGGTACTCGCCCCGCAGCGGGTAGTCGGCGCCGAGGGCGCGCACCTCGCCGAGTTTCAGGGCCGGGCCGGCGCGCAGCATGCTGTTGAAGGTCCACACTTCGCTGTGCGCGAGCCCGGGTGATTGCGCGGCCGCGCGCAGCGCCGGTGCAATCGCCGAATCCGAACGCAGCACGGCGTCGCCACCGAGCAGGCGGTTCGCTTCGAGTGCCAGCGCGCGCGTGGCGCGATCGGTCACGAAGCCGACCGCGGTGACCGCGAGCACGGCGAGTACCAGTGCCGCGAACAACACGCGCAACTCGCCAGAAGCGAGGTCGCGCAGCAACTGCCGCCACGAAAGACGCAGCAGCGAGCGTGTCGACCTCATGCGCGGCTCACCAGGCGGCCGCCGTCCAGGCGCAACTGGCGCGCGCAGCGCGCGGCCAGGCGTTCGTCATGGGTCACCAGGATCAGGGTGGTGCCCTCGGCCTGGTTCAGTTCGAACAGCAGTTCGGCGATCACGCTGCCGGTGGCGGTGTCGAGGTTGCCGGTCGGTTCGTCGGCGAACAGGATCTGCGGTCGCGTCACGAAGGCACGCGCGATCGCGACGCGCTGCTGCTCGCCGCCGGAGAGCTGGCGCGGATAGTGGTCGAGGCGTTCGCCGAGGCCGACGCGGCCGAGGATCGCTTGGGCCGGGCTCTCGGCATCGTCGATGCCGGCGAGTTCGAGCGGCAGCATCACGTTCTCGAGTGCGGTCAGCGCCGGCAGCAGCTGGAAGTTCTGGAACACGAAGCCGATGCGCTCGCTGCGCAGCTTCGCGCGCGCGTCCTCGTCGAGCGTGGCTAGGCCGGTGCCGGCGATGCGCACGTCGCCGCTGCTGGCGACATCGAGCCCGGCGAGCAGGGCGAGCAGGGTGGACTTGCCGGAGCCCGACGCGCCGACGATCGCCATCGACTCGCCGGCGCGCACGCGAAACGACACGTCGTCGAGGATGGTCAGCTCGCGGCCAGGTAGGGCCACGCGCCGGGTCAGCCCATGCACCTCGATCAGCACGGGTGCGGCGTTCACCTCGACGATGGCATCCTCACGCAGGGCATCCATCCACTCACTCCGGCAACGGGCACAGACACGGGAACGATCAGCATGCGGTCAGTCTTGCAGAATACAATTCAAGCTTTCGTCATGGTCGCGCTGCTGTACGCGGGCTGGGCCACGGCCGCCGAGCCGCGGCGCGTGCTGGTGTTCGGCGACTCGCTCTCGGCCGCCTACAACCTGGCGCCGCAGCAGGGCTGGGTGCACTTGCTCGACGCCAAGCTGCAGAAGTCCGGCTGGCGCGTCGCCAATGCCAGCATCAGCGGCGAGACCACCGCCGGCGGCGCGGCGCGCATCGAGGCGGTGCTGGCCGAACAGCAACCCGAGATTGTGATCATCGAACTCGGCGCCAACGACGGCCTGCGCGGCCTGCCGCTCGATCTCGCGCGGCAGAACTTGACGCGCATCATCCTGGCCGCGCAGGCGCGCAAGGCGAAGGTCATGCTGATCGGCATGGAACTGCCGCCCAACTACGGCCCCGACTACACCACCCAGTTCCGCCTGATGTATGTCGAGCTCGCGCGTGAACACCGCACCGCGCTGTTGCCCTTCCTGCTCGACCCGATTTCCGACGACCGCGGCAACTTCATGGATGACAACCTGCGCCCCATCGCCGAAGCCCAGTCGGCGTTGCGCGACCATGTGCTCGCTGCGCTCAAGCCGCTGCTGCGCTGATCGCGATCCCCTGTAGGAGGGCCACTCGTGGCCCGATCTCTCGGCCCGACCCCGTGGCCCGATCAACCGGTGACCGGGTTGATCAACGGCTCCGCTCGACCGCGTCGGCGATCAGAGGCGCCACCTCGCGAAGCCCATCGATCGACAAACGATCGAGTTGGTACATCTCGTACCAGCCTCGCCGCCAACGAATGACCCGCTCTCCATCGGCCAGTCCCAATCGATCCAGCGTGTGGGCGGCCTTCGAGCGCAGGCGCGCCGGCACCCTCTCGGTCATCCGCATCTGCAGCGATGGCAGCAAAATCTCGAACCAGCCAGCACGCACTTCCTCGGGGTCCAGCACGCGGTCGTCCTGAGCGCGCTTTCTTGAGTTCATCGTGGCCGAGGCGAAGCGATAGTTGCTCCACTCGTACGCCAACTTCCGATGATTCTTGATGCCAAGGAAGTGATCGATCGTGCCACCGGTGAAGTCCACCATCGCAGCGTATCCGCAAAGCCCGCCGTACCCGGCTTGAAGCGTCGGCGTGTAGGGTGCCCAAAGCGCTCGGGGTCGCTTCGCCGTCGGGTTCGCCACCAGCCATTTCTTGCCTGGTCGGCGAACTCTGACATCGAAGTTTGTCGGCTCCGGAATCCTTGGCGCGCGGATCATCGACCTGTCCCCAGCTTGCCGGGTAATTGCTGTGTCGAAACGATCCAGCGCGGCCAAAAGTGGTCGTGCGCGGGCAGCAGGCGCGCAAGCGCCTTGTGGATGGCGGCTTTGGAATCGAGTCCCTTCGGTAGCGCGCCCTGGTCCCCTCGCATGAAGGCTTCGGCAGCTTCGATGGCCCGCTCGGCATCCAGCGAGCGCGCCTGCTCCAACCCGAAAGTCTCGGACACCAGCCAGTTCGCGGCGTCTCCTTGCGGCGCCCAGGCGCCCTGTTCGATCGTCACCACACCGCCCTGAATCTCCAGTCGCACCACGTCATCTTGGAGGCTGTCGAACAACGGCTCCAGAGACGCCGCAACCAGCGGTGCATGCGATGCAAGGAGCATCTGCGGCGGGGCTTCGGATCGGCCCCATAGCGCGTCAACCGCAGCCAGGACACTGGGCACGATCGTGCGTTGCCAGCGCGGATGCAGGTGGGTCTCCGGTTCGTCGAAAAGGATCACGACGCGTGACTCAGGCTTCTTGCCCAGCAGTTCCGCCGCCACGCGGTGCTCGTGCCACGCCCAAACAAGAAAATAGGCCAGAGCGAGTATGCGGCGAACACCGGCCGAGGCCAACGCTACCGGCACCGTCTGGCCGCCAATCAGCAGGGTGGGGCGATCGCGACCTTCGCCGATGAACAGACGTTGCGGCGGGCCGGCGCGCAACGTCTCTGCGATGGGCGACAATTCGCGCAGTACCTCCTCCAACGCCTTGAACTGAGGCTTGCGGCCTTCCTGCCAGTTGATCCAGTCGCGTTCGAGGCCTTCGCAAACGCGCTGCCCACCTACGTCGAGCCCTTCCCAGACATCGCTGGTCGCGAAGTGATATGCAGCAGGGCGGCCAGGGTCGTTGCGCCAGTAGTTGCGCGCCGGATCCCAGACCGAGAAGCCGCCGTCGATGCGGATGTAGACCACAATGCCTGGCATGGGCGGGCGCTTGGCATCGACCGGCCAGGTCTCGTCGCTCCGACGGAACTTTGAAACGACTGGCTTGGCCTCTCCAGCCCTGCCCTGAACGACATACTCGATCTGCGGATTCTTGGCCGACAATGGTGGCAAGGCCGCTGCGCCGGCCCAAGTGCGCGTCAGTGCCCACCATGCCAGATCGAGCAGAAAGCTCTTGCCCAGTCCATTGTCGCCGGTAATCAGGTTGAGCCGCGACGCCCACTCGACTCGCAGATCGGGAGCCAGTCCAACGTTCTTGAGATGCAGGTACTTCAGCATGTCTGGAGACTCTGGTTGTTGCTGGCGAAGCCACTGAGTCCGAAGACTGGTCTGGCGGCAGAATGAAACTAAAGACCGGAGCACATCGTCCAGAACTCGACGGTCGTGCAGGCGACGCCGGAGTGTGTGTCCGAGCCTGAGATGGGTCAAGGCTGTCAGGGCGATGTCAAGGTTCGGTCAAACCTGCGCCGCTCAGTCGCAGAGGCGCCAGTTGATGGGGGCGTCCCAGATGATTTCGGGGCGATAGTCCCGAACCGGGTAATGCTTGGGCGGGCCGAAGGTCTGCGCCACTACGCGAATCTGAATGCGATCGAGATCAGGGCTCACCGCTTCCGTGTAGCCGATGAACGTCATGGACTCGCGGTCTCTGCACAGCTTGGTGCCAATGCGTCGCTTCAACGGGGCCAATTCTGCTTCCGTCGGCTGAGGAATTGCCGGCGGAGGTGCAACTGACGCAACAGGCGCCGGCTTCGGCAATGCAGGCAGGTCCGACCGATTTCCCATTTGGAAGCGTCCTGGCAACAAGATGCGGAGCGGCTCAAACCACTTTCCATCGCGCTTTGTCACCGTTTCGCCGCAGATTTGTTCGGTGACTTGGTAGGTGTAAGGCTCGATCTGCTTGCGGGTCGAATCAATCGCGAAGTATTGACGGTACGTCGTACGGCACGGCTCGTTGTACTTGGTGCGCGGGGATGTGGTGGTGTGCTTTCCGTATCGTTTCATCTCCAGAAGAAACAGATACCACTCGCGGCCCGACGCATTAACTCGGTACTCGATAGCAATATCGCCCGGCCAGGCGAGGAACATCACCTGCTCCAGCATGGAGTCAGCGAACTCGCCCACGAACTCCTTTGCCCGAATCCGCGATTCGATTCGAACGACCAGGTCGGGCTTCTCGTCCGTCACGCTGACGACCGTGCCGCGTGGTGGCTTCTTCGGCTTCGCTTCGGAGGGAGTTGAGAATGCTGAGATCAGGGCGACAACACATGCGATCGCCCCGAATCGAACGGCCAGATTACTCACAAGATGTTCCGATGAGAGAGGCAAGAGCGGCAACGATATCTGTTCTTCCGACATCTGAAAATCGTATCTATTGACGCGGCACGAATATAGTTGAAGATGGATTGGGCGCTGTGGACGCGATCAGCGGTGATGCAGTTGATCGAGCGCGAACTCGGCATCACGCTGTCGGTGCGCGGGGTCGGCAATTACCTTCTGCGCTGGGGCTTCAAGCCGCAGAATCCGATCAAGAAGGCCTACGAACAGCGCCCGGAAGCGGTGCAGGCGTGGCTCGACGAGCAGTATCCGGAGGTCGAGCGACGCGCGAAAGCCGAAGGCGCAGAGATTCATTGGGGCGACGAAACCGCATTGGTCAACACCGATGTGCGTGGTCGCAGTTACGCGCCGGCAGGCAAGACGCCGGTGGCTTACGCCGTCGGCGGTACGCGCCAGAAGCTGTCGATGATTGCGACCGTGACCAACCAGGGCAAGACGCGCTGGATGATCATCGACGATGCATTCGACGCAGATCGATTGATCGAGTTTCTCGGCGCGCTGATCAAGGACACGACGCGCAAGGTGTTTCTGATTCTCGACAACTTGCGCGTGCATCACAGCAAGCTGGTCAAAGCGTGGGTCGCCGAACGCGCAGAGCAGATCGAACTGTTCTACCTGCCGAGCTACAGCCCGGAACTGAATCCCGAAGAACGACTCAACGCCGATCTCAAGCACCACATCGGCTCGAAAGTCCCGGCACGCACCAAGGCACGGCTGAAAGCCGCCGCGACCGAGCACATGGAGAGACTCGAAAAATCACCCGAGCGCGTGCGCAGCTATTTCCAGGATCCGCGCGTAAAATATGCCGCTTGAAAACTTCAAACTTCACTTGGCCGGATCAATAGTCCCTGCCGTGCCGACCCGTGGTCGCTGTGCCGTCAAAGCCGGCGCGCTCCGGGGATGCCCTTCGGAGTGGTGGCGGGACGCTGATACCCTGCGCGCTTTCCCACGGAGAGAACGCCCATGCGCACCGCCCTGTTGTCCTCGGCCCTGTTGCTCGCTCTTGCCGCCTGTGGCGGGGCACCCGAACCGGTGACCAGCACCGAGCCGGTGGTGGCGCCCGCGCCCGCGCCCACGGTTGCGGAACCGGTGGCCGATCCGTTCGACGCCATCCTCGCCGGCAGCCATCGTTCGGACGAGAACAAGGCGCGCGATCCGTATCGTCATCCGCGCGAGACGCTGGCGTTCTTCGGCCTCCACCCGAGCATGACGGTGATCGAGATCACCCCCGGCGGCGGCTGGTACACCGAGATCCTCGCGCCCTACCTGCGTGATGCCGGCAAGCTGGTCGCGGCGATCTGGGACACCTCGGCGGCGGATGCGTCCGAGTACTACAAGAAGTCCAACCAGGCGCTGGCCGACAAGTTCGCAGCCAACGCTGCGGTCTTCGACCGGGTTCAGTTGCACGCTTTCGACACCAAGGCGCCGAGCTTTGGTGAAACGAACTCGGCCGACGCCGTGGTCACCTTCCGCAACGTGCACAACTGGACCATGGCCGGAAACGACGGCGACTACTTCAAGGCGTTCTTCGCGGTGCTCAAGCCAGGCGGCGTGCTTGGCGTGGTCGAACACCGCGCGAACCCGGGCACCACGCTCGAGGCGACCAAGGAAAGCGGCTATCTGACCGAGGACTATGTGATCGGGTTGGCCACCGCGGCCGGCTTCGTGCTCGAGGAGAAGAGCGAGGCCAATGCCAATCCTAAGGACACCAAGGATCACCCGGAAGGCGTGTGGACGCTGCCGCCGAGCTTCGCGCTCAAGGAAGTCGATCGCGAGAAGTACGCCGCGATCGGCGAGTCCGACCGCATGACCCTGCGCTTCCGCAAGCCGAGCGAGGGCGCCGACGGCGAGGCGCCGGCGGAACCTGCGGCACCTGCGACCGGCGATTGATCGTCCTGTTCAACAAGCCCTATGACGTGCTCTGCCAGTTCAGCGACGGGCAGGGCCGTCGGACCCTGGCCGATTTCATCGACGTGCCCGGCGTCTATGCCGCCGGGCGCCTCGACCGCGATTCCGAAGGCCTGCTCGTGCTCACCGACGACGGCGCGCTGGCGCATCGGCTCACCGATCCGAAGCATGCGCATCGCAAGACCTACTGGGTGCAGGTCGAGGGCGATCCGCGCGACGAGCAGCTCGAGGCGCTGCGCCGCGGCGTGATGTTGAACGATGGTCCGACACGTCCGGCCGAGGCGCGTCGCATCGAAGCCCCGGCATCGTTGTGGCCGCGCGATCCGCCAATCCGCGTGCGCAAGGCCATTCCCGATGCCTGGCTGGAGCTTTCAATCAGCGAAGGGCGCAACCGCCAGGTGCGACGCATGACCGCCGCCGTCGGTTTGCCAACGCTGCGTCTGATCCGCATCGCCAGCGGCGAGTTCGCGCTTGGCGAAATCGAACCCGGTCGCTACCGCCTCAGCGACCCGGTACCGGCGACCCGGTCTCGGCGTGGCGCACCAGACGCTCGACCTGGGTACCGAGCACCCGGTCCACGACCGGCGCGACCTGGTCGAACTGGAAGCGGGCATCGCCGCTGACGGTGTAGCTGAAGCGCAGCGTGCTGCCGCCCGCGCGCGGCTCGATCACGAATTCGGCGACGCCACTCGCACCCCATTCCTGCAGCGGCCCGAGTGCACCGAGCATCCGCAGTCGCGCCCCTGGGTGCGCCCAGATCACGCGTGCGTGCTCCACGCTCTGCCCGCCCCAGCGCTCGCAGAAGCAGCCACCGGCTTCGGGCTTCAGGCGCAGGTTGCCGGCATCACCGGACCAGGTGTGCTCCGGGTCCCACCACTGCTCGATGCGCTCCAGCGACCGCCACACCCGAGCCGGACGCACCTTGAGCGCGACCTCGTGGCTGACCTTGAAACCGGTCGCGCTGACGTCGTCAACCTTGGCCCATGCGGCACTGCACGCAACCAGTGCCCATCCGACAATCACTGAGCGAACCATCGCGGAACTCCGCAAGCCGGGGTATGGCGATGGTAGTCGCTCCAGCCGAAGGCATCGAGCACGCGCTGGAACTCGTCGTCGAGCGGAGCGCTGAAGACGAGGCGTTCGCCGCTCGCCGGATGCGTGAACGCAAGCTGCTGCGCATGCAGCAGCAGGCGGCTGACCTGCCATTCGCGCTGAAACAGACGGTTGTGCTCAGTGCGACCATGGCTGGTGTCGCCGATCAGATGATGCGAGATGTGGTGGAAGTGCTTGCGGATCTGGCGGTGGCGGCCGCTCTCGGGATCGACCGCCATGAGTGCATAGCGTTGCTGTGGATACCTGCCGAGCGCGATCGGCACCTCGACGGTGGCGAGCCGGCGATAGCGCGTCAGCGCCGGCTTGCGCGGCGAGTTCGGGCGCACGTCGCCAAGCGGATAGTCGATCTCACCACTCTCGTCCGGCCAGCCGCGGCAGACCGCGAGGTAGCGCTTCTCGATGGTGCGCGCCATGAACTGCTTGCCGAGATCACTGGCGCTCTCGCGCGTGCGTGCGGCCAGCACCAGACCACTGGTGGCGCGGTCGAGGCGATGCACCAGGTTCACCGTGTCGCCGAATTGGCGACGCAACTGGTCGAGCAGATCGTCATCGACGTCGGCGGCGATGCGGCTGGCATGTGCCAGCAATCGCGCCGGCTTGGCCACGACCAGCAGCTCCTCGTCGACGTGCAACAGCGACAGCGGCGCGGTCTCGCTCACGCCACGGTGGCGCGCTGGTAGGCGTCGAGCAGCGCCGTTTCGAGTGCCGGCATGAAGCGCGCCGGATCGGTCAGCGAGGAGTTCGCGACCAGTGCCGGCAGACGTGCCGATAGTGCGCGGCGGCGCGGTTGATCACGCAGCAATGCGGCGGCGCGTGCGACCAGATCCTCGTCGTCGGCAGCGATCAGTTCGTCGAGACCGAGGTGCGCCAGGATCGCGTAACTCGAGCGCGTGTGCGGCAACTGTCCGGGGCAGGTGAGCACGGGCAGGCCGCCGTGCAGGCAGTCGAGGGTGGTGGTCGCGCCGCTGAACACCAGCGGATCGAGCGCGACATCGATGCCGGCGACGAGCGCGTGGTAGTCGGCTTCGGATACCCGATCGACCCAGTCGATGCGCGGTTGCAGTGCCTCGTCGAAGTGTGCGCGCGCGGCATTGCGGGCGCGCTCGCCGGCGACGCCGATCACGCGCAGGCGCGCCTCGGCGACCTCGGACAGCACGCGCGCGGCAACCCGGTACAAGCGCGGCGATGCCTTGTTGGTGGCATTGACGATGCCGAGCAATGGCCCCGGTGCGCCGCCGCTGCGCCGTGCCGGAGCCGGTTGCGGTGCCTGCGCACACCACTGCGGCAGGTCAAGGCGCAGCGCCTGCTCGCTGCACCACGCCGTCGCGTCGGGCGGATCGGTCCAGCGGTCGCAGAGGCGCGCAGTGATGGCGGCGACGCCGGTGGTGGCGACGTAATCGAGCCAGGTGACCTGCAGCGGCGCCGGTCGCCAGGCGAGTGCTTCGAGCACGCAGCCGTGGCCGTGACCGATCAGATCGACGGCGATGTCGACGCCGCCGTGCGCGAGCGAAACCGCTAGGCGGTGCGGATCAAGGTCGCGCACCGACACATGCGCGACCTGCGGCAAGCGGCGGCGCGCTTCGCCGATCGTGGCCTCGTCGCTGGCACCGTAGAAGAACGCAGCATGGAAGCGGGTGCGGTCGTGGTGCGTCGCCAGCATCGGCACGAAGCGGGCGAGCGCGGTGTGCGCGTCGACACCGAGGTAGGCGATGCGCAGTGGCCCTGGCTGGCGCGGCGGCATTCGCCGGCACAGCTCACCGCGGGTGGCGACGAAGCGTTCGCCGTAGCGGCGATGCAGCGCGAGAAACTGCTCCGGGTCTTCGGGTTCGCGCAGTTTCTCCAGGATCAGTCGATTCTGCGCGACGGTGGCGTCGTCCGGGGCCAGGCGTTCGGCTTCTTCGACTGCTGCCAGCGCCTCGGCCCCGAGGCCCTGGTGCGCGAGCGTGATCGCGATCTCGGTGAGCAGACGCGGACGCAGCGGCTCGATCGGCAGCAGCGCGCGATAAGCATCCTCGGCGGCATCGAGCTGCCAGCTCGCGCGCAGTTGCGTGGCCTCGGCCAGCGCAGCATCGAGGGCCGCGGGAGTCATCGGGATCGCCATCGCCGGCTCAACGCTGCCGCAGCGCCGCGACGAAGGCCATCACGCCGCCAACCAGCGCGATCCACTGCCCGGCCGGAATGCCGAACCAGCGCGGGCCGCCGGACTCGAGCGCATACAGCAGCGTCGCCGCGATCAGCAGCGCGGCGCCGATCACCGCCCAGACCACGCGCCGCTGCCCGCGCTCGGAAACATCGGCGAGGCGCGCCAGATCTTCGGAGCGGATGCGCGAGCGGGTTTCTCCGGCCGCAGCCTGGCGCAACCAGGCGTGCAGCAGGCGCGGCAGTTCCGGCGCCTGTTCGAGCAATTCCGGCAGGCGGTCGCGGAAGCGTCCGCGCAACTCGTTCAGGCCATAGCGCTTGGCCATCAGTTCGCTCAACACCGGTTGCGCCACCGCCCAGATATCCAGCTTCGGATGCAGCAAGCGCCCCACGCCTTCGATGTTCAGCAGCGTCTTCTGCAGCAGCAACAGTTGCGGCTGGATGGTCAGCTCGTAGCGGTGCGCGAGCTTGAACAGCTTGACCACGACTTCGCCGATCGAGATCTCGGCCAACGGGCGCGTGAAGTAGGGCTCGCACACCGAGCGCACCGCCGCCTCGAGTTCGTCGACGCGCACGTGCGCCGGCATCCAGCCGGCTTCGAGGTGCAGTTCGGCGACGCGGCGGTAGTCGCGTTCGAACATGGCGCGGAAGTTCTCGGCGAGGTGGCGCAGGTCGTCGTCCGGCAGCGTGCCCATGATGCCGAAGTCGAGTGCAATGAAGCGCGGGTCGTCCTTGCGCGTGGCATCCACCCAGATGTTGCCGGGGTGGGCGTCGGCGTGGAAGAAGTTGTCGCGGAACACCTGCGTGTAGAACAGGCGCACGCCCTTCTCGGCGAGCTTGATGCGATCGATGCCAGCGGCGTCGATCGCCGCCAGGTCATCCGAGGCAATGCCGTAGACGCGCTCCAGCGTCAGCACCCGGTTCTTCGACCAGTCCCAGTACACGCGCGGCACCTGCAGGTCCGGCGAGTTCTCGAAATTGCGCCGCAGCAGGCTGGCGTTCGCACCTTCGCGCTGCAGATCGACTTCAGCGCGCAGCGTGCGCTCGATCTCGGCCACGATCTCGCTCGGTTGCAGGCGGTCGGCGCGCGCCGCCGCATGGCGCTCGAACAGCGCGGCGAGCGCTTTCAAGAGTCGCAGGTCGGACTCGATGCGCTGCTCGACACCGGGACGCAGCACCTTGATCACCACCGCGCTGCCATCCGGCAGTTCGGCCGCATGCACTTGCGCGATCGACGCCGAGGCCAGCGGTTCCAGCTCGAAGGTGCGGAACAACTGCCCGATCGGCTGCCCGAGTTCGGCTTCGATCGCGCGTTGCGCTTCGCTGCCCGGGAACGGCGCGACGCGATCCTGGAGCAGGGCCAGCTCGTCGGCGACATCGGCCGGCAACAGATCGCGGCGGGTCGAGAGGATCTGGCCGAACTTCACGAACAGCGGGCCAAGCTCCTGCAACGCCAGACGCAAGCGTGCGCCACGCGCCAGCGAACCGATGTCGCCGCGCGGTTTCGGCAGCAGGCCGCGCGCCCAGCGCAGCGCGCGCAGGCCGGGCAGCAGATCGAGCATCTCGTCCAGGCGATAGCGCGCCAGCGTGGTGCCGATGCCGATCAGCCGGAACGCGGCGCGACTCATGCGCGCGCCTTGGCGATGCGCGCGAGGCGGGCCTCGAAGCGATCGACGTCGTCGCGCAGTTGGCCGACGGCGTCGCTGAACTCCTGCAGCTCTTCGCCGTTGGCGACATCGCGGCGCTCCTCACGGAGATGGGTCGAAGCGCTCTCGGCGAGCGTCAGCGCGCCGCTGCGCGCGGCACGCAGCCCGTCGGCGATGGCGCGGCCGATCTGCGGCCCAAGCGCAGGCCCGAGATGACGCGCGAAGGCGGCGTCCCAGTCCGGTGCGAAACGCTTCGCGAGCTGCTCGAGCTGGCGCAGCAGCTCGGCATCGCCGGCGATGTTCACCCGTCCCGCCGGCAACCGCGCCTTGGCCTGCGGCCGCAGCATTCCGAGCAGCCCGGCGACAGTGGCCGCAACCGAGAGGTCGGACTCGCCACGATTCGGACCGACCCGCAGCGCTCCGCCCTCCACCCACAGCCGCAGCGACCACTGCGGTGCCGACCAGGTCAGCGCCAGTGAGCGGCCATCGAGTTTGCGCAACTCGTCGGCCAGCAACGGGTCCAGGCGTGTCGCCAGATTCAGCACGGTTTCCAGCACCGCGCCAAGACGCGCGCGCAACGGGGACAACGGATCAACAGTCGCATTCATCGCGGCAGTTTAGCGGGCGGCGGCGCGGCGCGGGCGCGCGAACCGCCCCGGTAGCGGATGGCTGGTTCGGCAGGCTGGAAGGCGAGCGTCCCGAAAGCATTCGGCTGGCGCCCGGCACTTGCCTCAACGTGGCTGCGTTTCGCCCGCCACGGGATTGCGAACGGTCAGCGGCCCGAAGCAGCGCCCATTGCCGAGGTCCTCGCTGTACAGCACGCTGCACTTGCTGCGAATGGCTGCCTCGATGATCAGGGCGTCGAACCACGACAACTGCTCGGCGGTTGCGAGTTCATGTGCGTCGAAGATCAGGCCGCAATCGGCGCCAACCACCTCGAATGCAGATAGTGCCTCGAGCGCGAAGCGGATATCAGCGTGCGCCATCGGCGGTTTGAGTTTTTGGCTCAAGACGGAGCGCACCTCGATCAACACCTGCGTGCTGACGACGATCTCGTGATCCCGTGCGAGGTCGCGGAGCCACTCACCGACGCGAGTTGCTTTCTCCGGGTCGCGACGGTCCAGTCGGTATACCCACAGGTTGGTGTCGACGAAGACGCGCACGCGCTATCTCTCGTGCAGCGACTCGCGTGACCAGGGCGTGCCGTCGCTGCGCGAGAGGTTGCGTTCAGCCAGCGCGTCAAGTGCGTCCACGGCCTGCAGGCGCCGCGTTCGGGCGTCGACATAGCGCGCCAGAAAGTCCCTGACCACGTCATTGACGGTGGTGCGCTCGCGCATGGCCACTTCGCGGGCGTGCTGAAGCAATTCTTCGTCGATGCTCAACGTCAGGTTGGCCATGGTCCGACTCCCGCTCGCACGGGATCAGTGTAACGCAGGAGACCTGCTCCGCACCCTCACG
This sequence comes from Lysobacterales bacterium, assembly GCA_016703225.1. Taxonomy (NCBI): domain Bacteria; kingdom Pseudomonadati; phylum Pseudomonadota; class Gammaproteobacteria; order Lysobacterales; species Lysobacterales bacterium. The sequence goes on along the minus strand of JADJCM010000001.1, from coordinate 828,674 downwards.
CCACCGCCGCGTGCCGGTGGGCCTGGTGCGAGGCGCGTTCGAGGGCGTGGTCGACGCGGGCGAAGACCTCGTCGACGAGGTCGGCCTGCGGCAGCAAGGTCAGCCGCAGGTGGGTGCGGTAGGGGACGTTGAAGCTGCTGCCGGGGACGAGGAGCACGTCCTCGTGCTCGAGCAGGTCGAGCGCGAAGCGGTGGTCGTCGAAGCCGGGCAACAGCGTGGTGTCGATGCCGGGGAATGCGTACAGGGCGCCCATCGGCGTGACCAGGTGCAGGAATCTGCTGCGTGCGCAGGCGTCGATGACCGCCTGGCGCGTGGCGTGCAGGCGGCCGCCGGGCGCGGTCAGCTCGCTGATCGTATTCGGGCCGAACAGCGCCGGCTGGATCGTCCACTGCGCGGTGACGTTGCTGCACAGGCGCAGCGCGGCGAGCAGGTCGAGTGCGTGGCGATAGTCCTGCGCGCGCTTGAGAAAACCGGACAGGCTCATCCAGCCGACGCGCCAGCCGCAGGCACGATGCACCTTGGACAGGCCGGAGAAAGTCAGGCACACGGTTTCGGTCGCCAGCGTCGACATCGGCACGAACTCGGCGTCGTCGTAGAGGACCTCGTCGTAGATTTCATCCGCCATCACCACCAGACGCTGGCGCGCGGCGAGTTCGGCGATCTGCGCGAGCAGCGCGCGCGGATACACCGCGCCGGTCGGGTTGTTCGGATTGATCACCACGATCGCACGCGTGCGCGGCGTGATGCGCGCCTCGATCTCGGCGATGTCGGGCACGAAGCCATTCGCGGGATGGCAGGGATAGTGCACGGCGCGGCCGCCGTTCAAGATCACCGCCGCGGTCCAAAGCGGATAGTCGGGCGAAGGCACCAGCACTTCATCGCCGGGATTGAGCAGGCCGCGCAGCGCCAGGTCGATCAGTTCGGACACGCCATTGCCGACGAACACGCCATCCGGCGATGCACTCGGCGCACCACGCGCGATCTCGCGCATGGCGATCGCCTCGCGTGCCGCGGCCAGTCCCTGCTGGTGGCAGTAGGCGTCGGACTTCGGCAGGTTGTCGCGGATCGCTGCGCGCAGATGCGCCGGCGTCTCGAAGCCGAACAAGCCGGGGTTACCGATGTTGAGCTTAATGATGCGCCGACCTTGCTGTTCCAGCTCCAGCGCACGTCGCGCCAGCTCGCCACGGATTTCATAGCGGACTTCGGCAAGGCGCGTTGCGGTCTCGATCTGGTGCTGCATGGCGGGCTCTGGGTGTGTGGGTGGCCGATCGTAACCAAGCACGTCCGAGCTCGCGCACCATCGCGCGTGCGCCCGCATTTCGCCCGCGCCCCGCCCCGCCCCAACGCTCGTCATGCATGACCTTTGTCCGGAAACCACGGGCCGCTCCCACGCATCTGAATCGCAGGCAACGAAAACCCGGGCATGACTTCCCGCCCATGGCGGGGAAATGAGCTGGTGTTATGGTTGCCTACAACACCAAAGGAGAACGCCATGAGCACGTTTGAGAAGGTCCTGTTTGAAGCCCTGATGGACGTCATGGACAAGGTCTGGCACGACACCGAGAACGAGGCCCGATCCGCCGACGCCAACGCCGCTGCCGACACCGAAACCGAGTATCACTGACATGCGCAAGCTATTGATTTCCGTGGCTGTATTGGCCGCGATCAGCGCCGGCCTGAGTGGCTGCGGCAGCTCCGATGCCAAGCCGGTCGCAGCCGACGAAAGCGCTGATCGCGCGATCGCGGTCGAGACCACCCAGGCGCGTCGCGGCGAGCTGGTGCGCGTGTTCTCCGGTACGGCAGCGTTGGCCGCCGAGCGCGCCGCAAACCTGGTCAGCGAGACCGGCGGCGAGGTACTGAAGATCTACGTCGAAGAAGGCGATCGCGTCGCCGCCGGCCAGGTGCTGGCGCGGATCGACGGCGCCCGTGCGCAACTGGCGCTGGCCCAAACTGCCAGCGTCGCCAAGCGCCTCGACCACGAAGCCGAGCGTGCCAACCTTCTGCTCGACCAGCACATGATTGCCGCCGATGCGGTCGACCGCGCCCGCTTTGAGCGCGACGCGCAGCGCGCCTCGGTCGATCTGGCAGCGCTGAGCCTGAGCAAGGCCGAGATCCGCGCGCCCTACGCCGGCGTGATCACACGGCGCCACATCAAGACCGGCCAGTGGCTGGGTGCCAACGCCCTGGCGTTCGAGATCGCCGATTTCAGTGACCTGGTCGCCGACGTGCCGGTGCCCGAGAAAGAACTTGCCGGACTCGACGCCGGCCAGCCGGTGACGGTGCACGCCGATGCCTTCCGTGGCCAGGCGTTCGCCGGCAAGGTCGAGCGCATCGGCGCCATCGTCGACGGTGCCAGTGGCACCGCGAACGTGCGCATCGACGTGGAGGAAGCCGACACCGCGCTGCGTCCGGGCCAATTCGTGCGCATCGCCATCGAACGCGAGCGCATCGCCGACGCCTTGCTGGTGCCGAAGTCCGCCATCGTGATCGACGGGCGCAAGGCGGAAGTGTTCACCGTCGCCGCCGGCAAGGCACAGCGCCAGCCAGTCACGCTCGGCAGCGAACAGGACGGTTGGGTCCAGTTGCTCGGCGGCGTGGTCGAGGGCACCGAAGTGGTGACGCTGGGCCAGTCCTCGCTCAGCGACGGCGATGAGGTGGTGATCGTCAACAGCGCCGCCGCAAACCTGGTCGCGGATAACACCAACACCAGAAGCGCCCCGTAGTTTTCCCGAGGCCGCGGGCACCCGCACGGTGCGCGCGGCTTTCCAGCCTGCAACGAGCTGCAGTGCATGCATGCGCGGCCCTGCCTACAATGCGGCCATGACCGATCCCGAGTTCCTGTCGACCCTGCGCCGCATCGGCTGGCGGGAACCCGTGCCGCCGCCGCCGTTCGCGACGGCGAAGCTGGCGCGCGTAATCGTCCAGCATCGCAATGCCTTCGAGGTGCATGACGGCGCTGCGGTGTTGTGGGCGCGCACGAAGTCTTCGGCTCGGCGCAAGGACCGCGAAGACGCGCTGCGACCTTCGGTCGGCGACTGGGTGTGGATGCGCCCGGCGATCAACGACGAGTGGCAGATCGAGGCGCTGCTGCCGCGCCACAGCCAGCTGCGGCGCATCGCTGCCGGCGAAACCGGACGCGAGCAGATCATCGCCGCCAACATCGATGCCGTGCTCATCGTCTGCGGGCTCGATGGCGACTTCAACCCGCGCCGTCTCGAGCGCTATCTGGCGATCGTCGGCGAGTCCGGTGCGGCGCCGGTGCTGGTGCTGACCAAGGCCGACCGCTGTGCGGACTTCGAAGCGAAGCGAGCGCAGATCGAGCAGCTCGCCGGCCCCCATGGCGCGGTGTATGCGATCAATGCCAAGGACCGCAGCGAGGTGGCGCAGCTGGATCGCTGGCTGCCACCGGGTGCGACCGTGGTGCTGGTCGGATCGAGCGGCGCCGGCAAGTCGACGTTGACCAACACCCTGCTCGGCGTCGAGCGGATGCGCACCAACAGCGTGCGCGAGAACGACTCGCGCGGCCGCCACACCACCACTTTCCGCGCCCTGATCGAGTTGCCGGGTGGCGCCTGCATCATCGATACGCCGGGCATGCGCGAGATCAAGCTCACCGGCGAGGAAGCGGTCGAGGAGACCAGCTTTGCCGACATCGAGGAACTGACCGGGCAGTGCCGCTTCCGCGACTGCGCCCACGGCGCCGAGCCGGGCTGCGCGGTGCGCGCGGCGATCGAGGATGGTCGCGTCGCGGTGGAGCGCTACCTCAATTACCTGAAGCTGGTCGGCGAGCGCGACGCCGCACGCCTGCGCGCTGCCGAGCACGAAAAACGCGCCGCAGATCGCGTCGGCAACAAAGCGCTCGGCGCGCGCCTGATCGACAAGTACGGAAAGCGCTGACATGCAAGACCGCGCCGACCTCGCCTACTTCGCGGCGCTGGATCGGCGCCTGGTCGAGGCAGTGCGCGGCATCCGCCTGCTCGACGCGATCAGCTGGCCGGCTTCGGTGCAGCACCGCTTCCTGGAGCGCTGGCGCAACGGCCGGTTGGATCTGCCGAAGATCGAATACGAGCCACACGATTACAGCGAGGTGCGCGAGGAGCTCGACGCGATCCAGCACGAGGCGCTGTTCACCGACAACCACCCGATCGGCGGTTACGTGCGTCGCACCGCCGAGTCGTGGGAGATCGCGACGCGGCTGCTGGAGTCGATCGGCACCCGCGATGTCAGCGTGCATTCGGCGGCGCTGTTCGGCAAGCCTGGCGACTTCCTGCCCGGCTCCGACTACCACAACATCGACGCCGCCCATCACTTCATCGCGCTCGCCGACGAACTGTCCCGGGAACTGGCTACCCAGGAATCCGACTACGTGATCTCGGCCGGGGCCATGCGCGAGGAGTTGCAGGCGCGGTTGGACGCGTTCTTCGTACACCACCACGTGCGCGTAGAAGTCGACCCGAAGCTGACCGCCAAGGCCGCGGCCGGCACCACCCGCATCCGCCTGCGCGCCGACACCGGGTTCTCCGAGTACGACCGCCACCAACTGCTCGAACACGAGGCCTTCGTGCACTCGCTGACCGCGCTGAACGGCCGCGCGCAGCCGCACCTCGCCTCGATGGCGCGCAATTCGCCGCGCATCACCGCGACCCAGGAAGGGCTCGCCACTTTCGCCGAGCTGATCACCGGGGCCATCGACATTCAGCGCATGAAGCGCATTTCGCTGCGCATCATCGCGATCGAGAAAGCGCAGTCCGGCGCCGATTTCATCGAAGTGTTCCGCTTCTTCCTCGACGCCGGCCAGAACGAAAACGACAGCTTCGCGTCCGCCGCGCGCATCTTCCGCGGCGTGCCGGTCGAAGGCGGCGCTGCCTTCACCAAGGACACCGTCTACCTGCACGGGCTGCTGTCGGTGCACACCTTTTTCCGCTGGGCGCTGAAGAACCAGAAACTCAAACTGTGCCGCAACCTGTTCGCCGGCAAGATGACCCTTCACGACGCGATCGTGCTCGAACCCTGGTTCGACAGCGGCTACATCGCGCCGCCGCTGTACCTGCCGCCCTGGGTGCAGAAAGCCAACGGCCTCGCCGGCATGCTTGCCTTCTCCCTGTTCGCCAACAAGATCCGCCTCGACCGCGTCGAAGCCTTCGACCTCAGCCTCGGGGCGTGAGCGCGGTACGCAGGAGGTTCTTGTACACCCGGATTCCTTCGCGTTCGATGCTGCGCCGGAGAACGGGGTTCACGTGACTTTCGCGATGGCCCCATGCGTCGGACGATGCCGGCGAGGTTGCAAAGATCGTGCTCACTGTGGGCCGCGCGTTGCCCCAGGTGCCGATGCCTCCAGTGCCTGTTGCACTTGGCGATGAAGCATCGGCAGGTCACGTTGGATCGTCTTCCAGACAATCTCCATGTCCACCCTGAAGTACCCATGCGCGACGGCGTTTCTCATCTGATAGGCGAACGCGAGTGGCAGTTCCGGATGCAGCGCCGCGAACTCCGGAAAGTACTTCTCGATGTTGTGGCTGGCCTCGCCGATGACCTCGATGTTGCGGATGACGGCATCCTGCACCAACTGATTCCGGTAGAACGCCACTTCGTCGACGTGTTCGGTATAGCGTTCGATACGTTCGATCGCCTCCGCGATATGCACCAGGTAGTCCCCGACCTGCCGCGAATCGCTCACACCGCCACCGACGCATGCACGATTTCGGCGCGAAAGCGCTCGGGCAGGGCGTTGGGGGTGAGCACGTCCACGGGCACGCCCAACAGTTGCAGCAGCTCGTGCCGAATCGCGCCGATGTCCAGCAACGTGGTCTCGCTGGTCGGGTCGACGAGCAGGTCGAGGTCACTGGTTTCCGTATCTTTGCCCTGCGCGACCGAACCGAACACACGCGGGTTGCGCGCGCGGTGCGCGGCGACGATGCGGCGCACGGCCTCGCGATGGGTATTCAGGGCGATGGACGGCTTCATGGACGCATTCTATCGCCCACTGCGCCGCTGTACCTGCCGCCCTGGGTGCAGAAAGCCAACGGCCTCGCCGGCATGCTCGCCTTCTCCCCGTTCGCCAACAACATCCGCCTCGACACCCGCGCTCGTCACAAATACGGTGTTTGGCGACGGGCGACCATGGGCAGTGGCTGGGCTTTCGACCTCAGGCTCGGGGCATGAACGCGAGGCGTCGGAGATGAACTGCTACGCCGCAGCGTCGATCAGTCCCAGGCCAGTCAATGCAACGAAGCTCCCCATGAGGAGAGCAAGGCCGCTGTAAAAGAAGGCCATGGCGCGACCTTTCGGGGATGACCAATGCTCACATACCCAGATCAGCGCGCGAAAGAAGAACGTCTTGTGGCTGAGGTAATAGCTGGCCAGGAACATGACTCCCCAGGCCATGAGGTACAGGCCGAGCAGGACGGTACTCGTGCCGGGACGGATAGGGCCAGGTTTGAACCCGGTGAACAGAGCGGCCAAAAGCAATCCGGCGAGCACTGCAATCAACAGCATGCCCAAGCCCACGCCAGGTTCGTTCTTGGTTGCACTTGTCCCCACGAAAATCTCTCCCTTGTGATCCACCGCCGCCAGTTACCGGTGCGCTCTGCGCCCGAGGTTGTGGCGCTTCGCTGTCTTGCCGATGCGGGGCATCGACTCATGCTTGGCCGCGGCCGTGACGAGGCGGCACGTACTCGCAGGCTTTGTATCGCGCATCGTAGAAAGCGGAAAGATCGAGCGTGGACTCGAACAGCACGGACCACACTTCATAGCCATCGATCAGTGCGTCTCCATCCTGCTCGTACCCGGACTGGTCCGGGTGCCGCGCAAAGCCGGTCTCGGTGGAGTAGGTGTGCGCCTCCACGGCTGCCTTGGTCATGGCTTCGTCCCAATTGCCTCCCTCGAATACAACGATGCGTTCTTCGAAGACGTTGACGTCATTGGGCTTCGTGCCGAAGTGATAGACGGTGCGGATCGCGTACCAGGACATGAGGGGGAGGCGCCAATTCACCGACGGTCGCGTCGGGATACGGAGTGGAGTTTGTGGGGCTGCACTTGGGGCGGTCAAGGAACTCGTCGGAAGCTGGGACTCGCAGTAGGACGCCGTCTCAGCCCAACGACTCGCTCACAGCCGACCACAGATCCTGCCGATGATCGCGTCATTGGGTACGGACCCGAAGTGGCGGCTGTCACGGCTATTCGATCTGTTGTCACCGGCGACAAACACATGCCCTTGCGGAACGCTCGAGCGGTGATCGTCGCCGCGCGCCGGGCCGGGCATGAGATACGGCTCATGCTGTTCGACTCCGTTGCGCACGAGCGCGCCATCGGCGAACTGAACCGTGTCGCCCCCGATGCCAACGATGCGCTTCACGTAGGGCGTGCCTGGATCAGTTGGCGGCCAGAACACGATGACGTCGCCAAGCGCCGGAGTTGACCGGGCGTAGGCCCAGGTACAGGCGAGAACGAAGGATCTGGCCGGGTAGGTCGGTGCCATCGAACTCGCGGGCACGCGGTACGGAATGACCCCGAGCACACGGCCACGTGGATCCCAAGTGGGCACGCCGAGCGGGTTCAAGAAATAGACGATCAGAAGAATGCCGGGGATCACCCAGATCAGGTGCAGCAGGACACGCGAGAGCTTCATGGCCTCATGAATCCCAGCGCGACGTCGAGCAGCGAGTGCAGTTCGCTGGGAGTTGATGCTTCAGAAAGGTCGATCTCGATGTGCGACGACGTTGCACTCATGGGCCTCACGCCAACGCTCCGATCGACGGGTCGGAGCACGTTGCGAGTCTGTGGTCGGGCGCCGGGGTGGGTCAAGCATCGTCTCGGCCAGGCCTGGCCTGATGCGGGCGCGGGGCTGTGGGCTGTGCGGCATCGCGCCGCGGCGCGTGCGGGTTCAGCCTTGAACGCGGAGTGCGGCGATGTCGGCGGCGGGGCGGGGGTGGGCGAAGAGGAAGCCTTGGCCGTAGCGGCAGCCGAGTTCGAGCAGGGCTTCGCGTTGGGCGCTGGTCTCGATGCCTTCGGCGACCACTTCGATGTTGAGCGAGCGCGCCAGCGCGAGGATGGCGCGCACGATCGCGGTGTTGCCGCGCGGCAGGCCGGGGCGCAGGTCGGCGACGAAGCTGCGGTCGATCTTGAGCGCGTGGATCGGGAACTGGTGCAGGTAGGACAGCGAGGAATAGCCGGTGCCGAAGTCGTCGAGCGAAGCGAGGATGCCCTGCTGGCGCAACTGCATCAGCGACTCGCGGATGTCGAGCGGATTCTCGAGCAGCGCGCCTTCGGTGATCTCGATGCGCAGGCGGTGCGGCGGCACGCCGTAGGCAATGGTCCGATCGAGGATGCGGCGCAGGAAGTCGGTGGAGCGGAAGTGGCGCGGCGAGACATTGATCGCAACGTATTGCTCGCCCACCGCGAGCCCCTGAATCTGCGAGCAGACCTGGTCGAACATCTGCCAGTCGATCTGTTCGGAGCAGGCGGTGTCGTCGGCCACTTCGAGGAAGTCGCCCGGCAGCAACAGGCCGCGCTCCGGATGGCGCCAGCGCAGCAATGCCTCGAAACCGACCACGCTCTCGTCGATCAGATCGACGATGGCGTGGAAGTGTGGCTCGAACTCGTTGCGCGCCAATGCCCGGCGCAAGTCGCCCTCGAGGTCGAGCACGCGCAAGGCTTCCTGGTGCAGCTTCTCGTCGAATAGCTCGACGCGATGGCGACCGGCGGCCTTGGCGCGGTACATGGCGACGTCGGCGTCGCGCAGCAGTTCCTCGGCGCGGGTGTAGCGCTCGGCCGCGAGCGCAATGCCGATGCTGGCGGAGGTGAACAGCTCCTTGCCGACCACCCGCACCGGTTCCTGCAGAACGCCGATCAGTCGCTGGGCGGCGCCGATGACGTTTTCCGCGGTATCGATGTCGGCGAGCAGGATTGCGAACTCGTCGCCACCGAGCCGCGCCACGGTGTCGTCGGCGCGCAGCGTGCCGCTGATGCGCGAACTGACCTCCTTGAGCAACTCGTCGCCGACCAGGTGGCCGACGCTGTCGTTGATGATCTTGAAGCGGTCGAGGTCGATGAACAGCACCGCGAACAGCTTGGTCGGGTCGCGCCGGAAGCGCGCGAGGGCGTGGCCGAGGCGGTCGAGCAACAGGGCGCGGTTGGGCATGCCGGTGAGCGCGTCGTGCAGGGCCTCGTGCTTGAGCCGGAGCTCGATCTGCTGGCGCACCTTGATCTGGTCGCGCAGCTCGCGGTTGGTGTCGGCCAGTTCGCGCGTGCGTTCGTCGACGCGGCGCTCAAGCTCGGCATAGGCGCGGCGCAGCGAGTCCTGCGCGTGCTTGCGCTCGAGCGCGAGCGCGACGTGATTGGAAACGAAACTCAGGATCTGTTCGTCGCGCTCGCTGTAGAGCACGTCGTCGCGGTAGCTCTGCACCGCCATCACCCCGAGCAGGCCGGACTCGCCGCGCAGCGGCACGCCGAGCCAGCAGGTTGCGGGCGTGCCGAACGAGACCACATCGCCGGTCGTGTTCAGGTGCTGGATCTGTTCGCGCGTGGCCAGCAACGAATGCGCGCTGCGCATCACGTAGTCGGTCAGGGTCTTGCCGCGCTTGCGCGGCTCGAAGCGCGCCAGCGGGTCACGCTCGTCGACGGCGTAGGGGAACCAGAAGGTCTCGTCGCTGCCGAGCAGGGCGACGAAAAAGTTCTTCGCGTTGAGCAGTTCGCCGACGATGCGGTGCGCCTCGCGATAGAACGCGTCCATGGTCTCGGCGCTGGTCGCGGCCTCGGCGATGGCGCGATAGGCGGCTTGCAGGCGCTCGCCGCGTTCGCGTTCGGCGATCTGCTCGCGCAGTTCACGCGTGCGCACCTCGACGCGGTCCTCCAGTTCCTCGTGTGCCTGCTTGCGCACCAGCGCCGTCAAAATGTGCTGGGCGACGTAGCTGAGCAGCGCGCGGTCTTCTTCGCTGTAGCGCAGGCTGTCGTCATAGGTTTGCACCACGATGCCGCCGCGGACCTCGCCGCCGGAGAGCATCGGTACCCCGAGCCAGTCGAATGAATCAGGCCCGAACTTGTCGTCGCGCGGCACGCCGAGCTGTTCACGCAGCTGCGACGACGGCCCCATCACCGGACGTCCGTGACGGATCATGGCCATGGTCAGGCTATTGGCGAGTTCTTCCTCGGAAAACTCGGTTTGCGCGTCGAGCGCCGTCATCGCGAAAGAATCGACGAAGTAGATGAAGCGGATGCGGTGGTTTTCGCGGTCATAGCGCACGATCAGGAAGTTCTCGGCGTACATCAGGTCGCCGACGATCTCGTGGATGCCGGCCAGCATTTCCGGCATTTCGAGGTCGGCCGAGGCCAGGTCGGCGATTGCGTAGAGCGCGCGCTGCAGGCGCTCGGCCGATTCCAGCCGATGCAGCGAACTGCGCAGGCGCTCGCGGTCGAGGAGTTCGGCGACACGCCGCGTCAGCGGCTTGAACAGTGCGCGAAACTCGTCGGTTTCGACTTCGATCAGCAGCCGCGTGCTATCGCCGAACAATAGCAACTGCGCGCGCGTGAACAGGTGCGGACCACCGAGCGAAATGGCGACGCCGTCTTCGCTCTTGCCGCGCTCGAGCGCGACGCTGATCCCGGCCTCGCCCGGACAATGGTCAGTCAGCTCGCGCAGGTAGGGGCTGAACGGCACCGCCGGCGCCGCGGCGCGGTGGATGTCGCTGCCGGTGCCGCCGCCGATGCGCCACAGCAGGCGCAGGCCGCGGATGCCGAAGCGATCGTCGAGTGCAGTTTCGCAGGCCTGCGGGATTGCCTCAAGGCGCTCGCAGGCGAGCAGCCCGAGCGCGAAGCGGGCAAGCTGCCCGTGGCCGCCCGGATCGGCATCTGGCGGCGCGGCGTGCACTTGCGTCTGGGGCATGCGGGCCATGATTGGCCGCAGTGTAGCAATCGCCGCAGCCGCGGTGCGCTATGCTTGGCGATTGAAAAGAACTGCGGCGGCGGCGTCCAGGCAACGGCCGATATCGGTGGCGCTGACATCGAGATGGGTGACGGCGCGCAGGGTGCATTCGTCGAAGGCGCCGATGCGCACGCCGTGCGCGGCCAGGCGCCGTGAAAACTCGTGCGCGTCGAAGCCGAGGTGGGCGACGTCGAGGCGGAAGAATACGATATTGGTCTCGACCGTCGTCGCGTCCAACAGCACGCCGGGCAGCGCCGCCAGACCGACCGCCAGGCGACGTGCATGGACATGATCTTCGACCAGGCGTTCAACGTGGTGGTCGAGCGCGTACAGCGCGCCGGCGGCGACGATGCCGGCCTGGCGCATGGCGCCGCCGAGGCGCTGCTTGATGACCCAGGCGCGCTCGATGAACTCGCGCGAGCCGGCCAGGCAGGCGCCGATCGGTGCACCGAGACCCTTGCTGAAATCCAGCCAGACCGAGTCGAACTGTGCGGCGTAGTCGCATGCCGCGATGCCGGTTGCGGCGCTGGCATTGAGCAGGCGCGCGCCATCCATGTGCGCGCGCAGGCCGCGGTCGTGTGCAAGCGCAGCGACCTCGTTCAATTGGGTCAACGGCCACACCGAACCGCCGCCGAGATTCGCCGTCTGTTCGACGCAGACCAAGCTCGCCTGCGGGCAATGCCGCCACTTCGCGCGGAAGCTGGCCTGCAGTTGCGCCGCTGTGAACTGGCCGCGCTCGCCATGGATCGCGTGCATCATCACCCCGGCGTTGGCGGCCGGGCCGCCGGCCTCGTACACCGCGATATGTGCGGTGCGCTCGCAGATCACCTCGTCTCCGGGTCGGCACCAGGTGGCAATCGCGAGCTGGTTGCACATCGCGCCACTCGGCGCGAACAGCGCCGATTCCTTGCCGAGCAGCGCGGCAGCGCGCTCGCACAGCGCGTTCACGGTCGGGTCCTCGAACGCCTGCTCGTCGCCGACCTCGGCGTTGGCCATCGCCTGTCGCATCGCCGCGCTCGGGCGGGTCTTCACATCGCTGGCCAGATCAATCATGCGTTCGCTCCAGGGCAAAGGGGGCGATCATACCTGCGTGATATTCTCCGTCGCCTTCGTTCACCAGACGTGTGCTCATGTCCCTCTCGGAAGAACTCAAGGCCCAGGCGCTCGACTATCACCGTCAGTTGCCGTTCGGAAAGATCAAGGTCGCGGCGACCAAGCCGATGGTCACGCAGAAGGATCTGGCGCTGGCGTACTCGCCCGGCGTCGCCGCCGCCTGCGAGGAAATCGTGCGCGATCCGGACACCGTCGGCGAGCTGACTGCGCGCGGCAATCTGGTCGCGGTGATCACCAACGGCACCGCCGTGCTCGGCCTCGGCGCGATCGGCCCGCTGGCAGCCAAGCCGGTGATGGAAGGCAAGGGCGTGCTGTTCCAGAAGTTCGCCGGCATCGACGTGTTCGACATCGAAATCGACGAGCGCGATCCGGACAAGCTGGTCGACATCATCGCCTCGCTCGAGCCGACCTTCGGCGGCATCAACCTTGAGGACATCAAGGCGCCGGAGTGCTTCATCGTCGAGAAGAAGCTGCGCGAACGCGTCAAGATTCCGGTGTTCCATGACGATCAGCACGGCACTGCGATCATCGTTGGCGCGGCCATGCTCAATGCCCTGCATGTGGTCGGCAAGAACATCGCGGAAGTGAAGCTGGCCACGTCCGGCGCCGGTGCCGCCGGCATCGCCTGCCTCGACATGCTGGTCGCGCTCGGCATGCGCCGCGAGAACATCCTGGTGGTCGACCGCTGCGGCGTGGTCTACCAGGGTCGGGTCGAGGACATGGACGCCGACAAGGCCCGCTATGCGCGTGAGACCGGGAAGCGAACCTTGGCCGAGATCGTCGCCGGCGCCGACGTTTTCCTCGGACTCTCGGCCGCAGGCGTGCTCCAGCCGGAAATGGTCAAGACGATGGCGGACAAGCCGATCATCTTCGCGCTCGCCAATCCGACGCCGGAGATCCTGCCCGAACTGGCCAAGGCCGCGCGACCGGATTGCATCATGGCCACCGGGCGTTCGGACTACCCGAACCAGGTCAACAACGCGCTGTGCTTCCCGTACATCTTCCGCGGTGCGCTCGATGTCGGCGCCACCACCATCAACGAGGCGATGAAGCTGGCCTGCGTGCGTGCGATCGCGGCGCTGGCGCGGCGCGAGGCGAGCGATGTCGCGGCCGCGGCGTATGGTGGTCGCACGGTCGCCTTCGGGCCCGAGTATCTGATCCCGCAACCGTTCGACCCGCGCCTGATCGTCGAGCTCGCGCCCGCAGTGGCGCAGGCGGCAATGGACTCCGGCATTGCCAAACGCCCGATCACCGATCTGGCCGCATACAAGGAGAAACTGTCGCAGTTCGTGTTCCGCACCGGCATGCTGATGAAGCCGATCTTCGACCGCGCGCGCATCAGCCTGCAGCGCGTGGTCTATGCCGAGGGCGAGGAGGAGACGGTGCTGCGCGCGGTGCAGACGGTGGTCGACGAGCGCCTGGCGCGGCCGATCCTGATCGGGCGTCCGGCGGTGATCGAGCGGCGCATCGAGAAGCTCGGCCTGCGCATCCGTGCCGGGGTCGATTTCGAGCTGACCAACAGCGACGACGATCCGCGCTTCCATAGTTACTGGCAGCGCTACCACGAGCTGATGCAACGGCGCGGCGTGAATCCGGATGCGGCCAAGGCGATCGTGCGCTCACGCGTGACCGTGATCGGCGCGCTGATGCTCGACTGCGGCGACGCTGACGCCATGATCTGCGGCATCGTCGGGCGCTACCAGCGCAAGCTGCAGCACATCCAGAGCGTGATCCCGCGCGATCCCGGAGTGACGTCGCTGGCGGCGATGACCGCGGTCGCCAACGATCGCGGCACCTTCTTCTTCGTCGACACCCACGTTCAGGCCGAGCCGACTGCCGAACAACTGGCCGAAGCGACGCTACAGGCGGCATACCGGCTGCGCCTGTTCGGCATCACGCCGAAGATTGCGCTGCTGTCGCACTCGAACTTCGGTTCGCACGACAACCCGAGCGCGGTGAAGATGCGGCGCGTGCGCGAGCTGGTGCTGGCCAAGGCGCCACGGCTGGAGATCGAGGGCGAAATGCATGCCGACGCCGCGCTCAACGAAGCCATCCGCGAGCGCCTGTTCCCGGGCTCGGCGCTGAAGGGGCGCGCCAACCTGTTCGTCTGCCCGAACCTCGATGCCGCCAACATCGCCTACAACATCACCCGACAGATGACCGACGGCGTCGCCATCGGCCCGATCCTGATGGGCGTGTCCAAGCCCGTCCACATCCTGACCCCGGCCAGCACCGTCCGCCGCGTCGTCAACATGACCGCACTCGCCGCCGTCGAAGCCCAGATCCGCGGCAAGCTGGCCGAAGGTTAGACCGCAGCCACGGGCCGTCGGGCGTAGCGATGTAGGAGCGACCCCGGTCGAGACCGGCGACGCGATGCAACCGGGTTTCGCGATGCGGCGTGATCGCGATGATCGTGTGGCGCGGCGTCACCGGTCGCGACCGGGGTCGCTCCTACGCCGCCAGTGGGGGAGAACGCGTGAGAACCGGGTCGCCACGCCGCTGGCGTCGGAGGACGTGCGTAGTTGTAATCTGCGCTTCGATCACGGAGATGACCGATGCGATTGCGGGTTCTGGGTGCGCTGGTGGTGATGGTCGCGATGTCGGCGGCGTTTGCGAAGAAGCCCGAGCCAACGCCGTCGCCGATCGCCGGCATGGTGTCGCAGCACGGTTTCGTCGATGTCCACGTCGATGCCGAGACGGCGCGCGTGGTGATCGGCGTGCATGCACTGGACACGCCGCTGCTGATGCTCACGGCGCTGCCCGGGGCGCTGGGGTCGAACGACATCGGACTGGATCGCAACCAATCGGGCGAACCCAAACTGGTCGAGTTCCGCCGCCTCGGCAAGAAGTTGCTGCTGGTGCAGCGGAACACCAGGTTCGTCGCGAACAGCGGCGATGCCGACGAGGCAATGTCGGCGCGCGATGCGTTCGCGGAAGCGGTGTTGTGGTCGGGCGAGCTGCTCAATCCCGAGAGTGCGCGCGGCCCGTGGCAGGTCGATCTGTCGGCGCTGATCGCGAGTGACCAGCATGGCGTGACCGAGCGACTGAAGGGTCTGGCGCAAGGGCAGTACACGCTCGACGCGGCGCGCAGCGGCGTGTTGGTCGAGGCAGCCAAGGCCTATCCCGACAACGCCGAGTTCGAGGCCCTGCTCACCTTCGGTGGCGGTGGCGAGGGCACATTCGTGCAGCAAGCAGCGGCGGATGCGAAGACGATCACGCTGCGCCAGCAACTGAGCTTCGTGCGCCTGCCCGATGCCGGTTTCCGCAAGCGCGCCTATCACCCCGCGTCGGGTGGCTGGAGCGTCGGCGGCTTCGATTTCGCGCAGCCGCTGGCGCGCGATCTCGATGTGCGCTGGCAGGGTCGCTTCCGTGTGCACAAAACCAACCCCGGTGCCGCGCGCAGCACGGTGCTGAAGCCGATCGTGTTCTATCTCGACCGCGGCACACCGGAGCCGGTGCGCGGCGCGTTGCTCGATGGCGCGCGCTGGTGGGCGGATGCGTTCGATGCCGCCGGCTTCATCGATGCGTTCCGGGTCGAGCTCGCGCCTGAGGGTATGGACCTCGCCGATGTGCGTTACAACGCGATCACCTGGACCCATCGCGCGACGCGTGGCTGGTCCTATGGCGGCGGCATCGTCGATCCGCGCAGCGGCGAGATCCTCAAGGCTTACGTCAACCTCGGTTCGCAGCGCGTGCGCCAGGACCTGCTGATCGCCGAAGGACTGCTGGCGGCGCATGCGCCCGATGCCGATCCAGCGGCGCGCACCCAGGCACAGGAGATGGCGCTGGCGCGTCTGCGTCAACTCGCGGCGCACGAGGTCGGGCATGCGCTCGGCTTTGCCCACAATTTCGCGGCGAGTCGCACCGGCAACGGCTCGGTGCTCGACTATCCGCATCCCGTGGCCACGCTCGACGCGGCGGGGCGCGTGCAGCTGGCGCAGCCCTACGGCGTCGGGCTCGGCGACTGGGACCGGTTCGTGGTTGCGCATGCTTATGGCGAGTTCGCGCCCGACCAGGAACTGCAGGCCCTGGCGCGGTTGCGGTCCGGCATCGCGGCGCGCGGCTACGCCTACGTCAGCGACGCCGACGCGCGCGCACCCGGCGACGCCCATCCGGACGGGTTGCTGTGGGACTTTGGCAGCGACCCGTTGGCAAGCTTCGCCCAGTTGCTCGAGGTGCGAAGCGCCGCCCTGTCGCGCTTCGCGAAGGGCTCGCTGCCACCGGATCGGCAGAGCGGTGAGCTGGAGCGCCGCCTGGCGCCGATTCATTTGCTGCATCGCTACCAGACCGAGGCAGTGGCGCGGCTGATCGGTGGCGCCGAGTACGACTACGGCCTCGGCGCCGATGCCAGGCTCGGCACCCGCGCCGTCGCCGCGGCCCGCCAGCACGCGGCGCTCAAGGCGTTGCAGGGCGCGCTCGCGGTCGAGGTGCTGGCGTTGCCGGACAGCGTGCGCGACGCGCTGACGCCACCGGCCGCCGAATACACGCGCGGCCCCGAGTACTTCGCGACTCAGAACGGTCCGCTGTTCGACGAGGCCGCCGCGACCGCGGCCGCGACCGCGATCGTGGCCCAATACGCGTTCGCGCCGCAGCGGCTGAACCGGCTCGCCTGGCAGCATGCGCGCGACGCCACGACGCCGGCACCACGCGATCTGTTCGAGATGCTGGTCGTCGCGCCCTGGCGTGAAACCGGCACACGCCACGCGCTGGTGCGTCGCACCCGCAACTGGGTGCTGCTCGACGCCGCGCTGCGCGTGCTCGCCGAAGGCGCATTGCATGCCACGGTGGATGCCGGTTGGCGTGCCCAACTGCGCACACTCGCCGCGGAACTCGCGGCGACGCCCGCAGCCAACGCCGATGCACGCGAGGCCGCGCGCTCGATCGAGCGCTATCTCGACGCGCCGGAAACGGTGAAGCTGCGGGCATTGCCGGTGATTCCGCCGGGCGCGCCGATCTGAGTGCGCTCAGCTGGCGTCGCGCCTGCTCAGGCGCCGGTCCAGCGCCAGCAGCCAGGCGCGCGCCGGAGTCAGCGCGGTGAGCGCGCCGAGCACGATGCCGCTGGCGTTGGCGTAGACATCGCGGATGTCGGCGCGACGCAGGCCCGACTGATGTTGCAACCACTCGATGACGATGCCCATCAGCAGCAACCCGAATGCGGCGCGCGACCAGTCGCGGCGCGCATCCTGCAGCTGCACCGCGAACGCCATCAAGGTGAAGTAGGCGAGCGCGTGGCCGAGCTTGTCGTTGCCGATGACGTCGACCTGGCGCAAGGCGTCGTTCGGCACCAGCGAAAGCACGATCACCAGCATGATCGCGAGCACGTACAAACCGCGCCACAGCAGCGGGTGGACGAAGGCGCGGTTGCTCACAGGCGCCGGCTCTGGTCGTAACTGGTGAACGCCGCCGGCACCTGGTCGACGCCGCGGGCGAAGCACATCAGCTTGAAGCGCTCGCCCATTTCGCCGGGCAGGGTCAGTCGCTTCACTTCCTGGGCCAGGCGGTAGCGTTCGATCTCGCTCAGCTCCACCGACTGCTCGACCAGATCGAGGATGCCGGCGGCGATCAGGAATGCGGCCTGCGAGTTGAACCCGGCCAGCGGCAGGCGCGCATGCGTGCCGGCCAGCGCGAGTGCGGTGAAGTCGACGAAACTGGTGATGTCCTGCAGGCCCGGCCAACGCAGCGCGTCGCCGTGCGCGCGATGGTGGTAGTGGCAGATCAGGGTGCCGTCGTCGCGCTGCGGCAGGTAGTACTCGCGACGCGGATAGCCGTAGTCGACGAACACTGCGAGCCCGGCCTCCAGCCGGCCGCAGACGGCATCGATCCACCACGGCAGCTGCGGCAAGACCTCGGAGCGATAGCCTTCGGCCAGCGGTTCCGGCAGGTCCTGCTGCAACGCGGCCACGGCGGCGGTAAGCATGGTGTCGGCCGCGCGTTCCACTTCGATGAAGCGGCCGTCGTCGGCGATGGCGACATGCAGTTCGCGCGGCTCATGGTCGCGCATCACGAAGCGGTGCACCGGAAGCGCGTCGACCACCTCGTTCGCGAACAGCACGCCGCGCCATGGGGTCTCCGGCGGCGTGTCCGGCCAGTCGATGCGTTCCAGCAGGTGCGGCAGCTTTGCCGCGAGCGCGAGACGCTGGCGTTCGCGCAATTCGGCGCTGCGGTCGAGGATGCGGTAGCGCCGCGGCAGGCAGCCGACTTGCTCCCATTCCGCCAGCGCCGCCACCGCAAACGCGCCGCTGCCGCCACCGACCTCGATGAACTCGGCGTCGGCGTCGGCGCGCAGCACCGCGGCGGTGGCGCGCGCCACGCAGCGCGCGAACAGCGAGCCGAGTTCAGGTGCGGTGATGAAGTCGCCGGCGGCGCCGAACTTGGTCTTGCCGGCGCTGTAGTAGCCAAGCCCGGGCGCGTACAGCGCCAGTTCCATGAAGCGCCAGAACGGGATCGAGCCGTGCGGACGGATTTCGCTGCGGATCAGCGCGCAAAGCTCTTCGCTGTGCGCCTGTTCGTCCACGCTCGGCGCGGGAAACGGGCTGGTGTCGAGGTGCGGCAACAAACGGGTCTCCGGGAGAACGCCAAATACACGGGGAATCGCGCACAATCGAGGTGGCAACGGGCGAGGAGCATAGCCGATGACGGATTCATCCCGACCGGTGGCGGTAATCAGTGGAGGCGCGAAACGGGTCGGTGCAGTCATCGCGGAAACCCTGTGCGAGGCCGGCTACGACCTTGCCATCAGCTACCGCCATTCGCATGACGCGGCGCTGGCGCTTGCGGCCCGTTGCGAGGCATTGCGGCCGCGTTCGTGTCTGATCCTGCCGCTCGATCTCGCCGACGGCGCGGCGCTGGCGCCGTTCATCGAGCGGGTCGCGGCGCATTACGGGCGCATCGATGCGCTGATCAACAACGCGTCGAGCTTCTATCCGACGCCGCTCGCGCAGGCGACGCCGGCGCAGTGGGAAGAGTTGTTCGCGACCAATGCGCGCGCGCCGTTCTTCCTGGCTCAGGCGGCGGCGCCGCATCTGGCGCGAAGCCGCGGCTGCATCCTGAATCTGATCGACATCTATGGCGAATGTCCGCTGCCGCAGCACCCGATCTACAGCATGGCCAAGGCGGCGCTGGCGATGATGACGCTGGCGCTGGCGCGTGATCTCGGCCCGCAGGTGCGCGTCAACGGTATTGCCCCGGGTGCAGTGTTGTGGCCGGAGAGCGGCAAGGCCGAGATCGAACGACGCGAACTGCTGGCGCGCACGCCGCTGGCGCGCGCCGGCGAACCTTCCGACATCGCGCGCACCGCGCTGTTCCTGCTGCGCGATGCGCCCTACATCAGCGGCGAGATCATCCGCGTCGACGGCGGTCGCGCGCTCTCGATCTGACGCTTGCCTAAGGTGCGGCGCAATCCGCGGCGTTGGCGTCGGGTCGGGTGAGTCGCACCAGTTCGCGCGCGAAGGCGCCGTAGCGCGGATCGACGGCGGTGAATTGCAGGGTGGCCCGGTCGCAGCCGTGGAAGTCGAGGCTGAGGCGGCCGAACAGGGTGGTGGTGACCGCGCTGGCGTCGAAGTCGTTGCCGAAGCGGGTGCCGGCGGTGCGATACAGGTCGATCGCGACGTGGCCGCCGGACTCGAATGCCGCGCCGGTCAACCACAGCGCGCTGCCATCGAGGTCGTAGCTGAACCAGGCGATGCTGGTCAGGCGCTCCAGCGGGGCGCCGCTCTGCAGCAGGAACCAGCCCTCGCCGCTGCGCGTCGGGTCATACCAGGTGCCGCTGTATTGCCAGTCACGCGGATTGTCGACGCGGTCTGGCGTGCGCGAGCTGCCATCTGGCCCCACCGCTTGCAGCCGTTCGAGCACGCGCTCGCCGCTGCCGAAAGCGGCCGGACCGGCGTAGCGCAGGTGCGCGCGGGCCGCGTGGTTCTGGACGTCGAAGCCATCGAACGCGAGATCGAGCGTGCCCCAGGGCTCGCGTTGCACGTCGGCGCTGACGAAGGCGTCGCCAAAGCGTGCGCCGCGCATGCGCAGCGCCTGGCCGACATGGATGCCGTTGCCATCGATCTCGCCGAGACCACCGAACCAGATCAGCCCCGGCGGCTCGCCCGCCGGCGCGTAGGTGAACCAGACCACGCTCGCCAGTGTCGGGGAGAAGCGCTCGATCAACACGCCTTCGCCGGAGCGCGCCGGGTCGTACCAGCTGCCAGTGATGCGCGCGCTTGCGCTGTCGGCGAGCGCGCTTGCGGTGTCGTCGCGCTCGCGCATGGTGGTGCCGATCTCGCCGACCGCGAGCGTGGGCGCGAAGCGGCAGGGTCCGGCCTGGCCCTGTGCCATCGCGGCGCTGCAGGCGTCGACCAGCGCGCCGGCATCCGCTGTGGCCTGCGGCTGTGCGATCCATGCGCGCAAGCGTTCCCAGCCGGAACTGATCTCGGCGGCGTTGAAACCACAGTGCGAGCCGATGCCTTCCTGTACCGGCACCGACAGCGCGCGCGTGCCGTAGAGCTCGCGTACCCGCTGCTGGTGCGCCAGTCGCACCAGCTCGTCGCCGCTGGTGTGGATGGCGACGACGCGCGTGTTCGCCGGCAGGCGACCGTTGAGCGAGGAGGCACGGGTGAAATCGAATTGCGCGAGCGCGTCGGCGCGAATGCGCGGCACGCGCGCGTTGACCAGGTCGCTGCCGTAGTCGACGCCGTCGCTGCTGAACGGGTTGCGGCCGGCGAGCTTGTCCGGCGCGCGCACCAGGTCGCCGAGCGCGAAGGTCGCGTAAGCGAGGTTGTAGAGCAGGAAGTCTTCGTTGGTGAAGGCGCCGAACTGCATCAGCCGATCCAGCCGCTCGCGTTGCGACGACGAGCGCAGCCAGCTCGGCAAGGTCACGCCGGTGCACTGGTGGATGCGCGCGATGGTCTGCTGCACTTCGCGCGCACCACTCAAGTCGCCCATGCTCGCGGGAATGTCGTCGAGGTTCATCGCCCATTCGAACGGAGCGTCGCCGTCGAGCAGTTCGCCGCCACCGACCCCTTCGCAGATGGCGTCATAGGCCAGGCGCAGGTCGAAGCCGCCGTCCCAGGTGCGAGTGCCGGCCGCCGGCGCGCACAGCGAATAGACGCCGACGGTGCGCTCGAAGCCGGGCGACTCGGCCAGCTTCAGCGAAATCAGCCCACCCATCGATCCGCCCATCGTGATCAGCTGGCCGGGTGCGCCGAAGCGGGCGTTGACGTAGTCGATCAGGTCGCGGTTATCCTGCGCTGCGGTGAACAACGCCCATCCCGATTGCGCGTAACCGCTGGCCGCGAGCGCATAACCTTGCGCGAGCTGCAGGTCGCGCAACGGGCCGAGGTCGGGGTTGTCGTCGGCATCCATGCTGAAGCCGTGCTGATAGAGCAGCAAGGTGTCGCCGGCGCGCCAGCCATCGGGCACTGCCACGCGGATGTGTGCGCCACTGGCGAGCACGTCGGTGATTTCGGTGACGGCCGCAGCCGGCAGGGTGAAGGCGCCGAGCAGCAGCGCGAGCAAGGCGCGCCTCATAGCGCGAACGCATCCGCATAGAGCAGGCGCTTGAGCCCGCGGCGCTCGAACGGGCGCCACTCGCCTTCGCGTTGCGCGAGCCGGTCGGCGATCGCATACAGCGTCATCGGATTGAAGCCGAGGCCGAGGTGGCTGGCCTTGACCACGATGTTCTCTGCTTGCGGCTGCGCTTCCTGGTGCGACGCCTGCCACGGCACCACGCCGTCGCTGCGGCTGTAGATCGAGGTCGTCGGCACCGGCGGCTTCTCGCCGATGCGGGCGATCATGTTGGCATCGACGCGATGGCCGGAGAGCATCCGGAACACGGCGTAGGCGTTGTTCGCGCGCGGGTCGCCCTTGAACGGCGAACCCAGCGTGATCACCTGGCGCACGCATTCGGGTACGAGCTTGGCGATTTCGCGCGCGTAGACGCCGCCGAGGCTCCAGCCGATCAGCGTCAGCCGCGTTTCGTGCTCGGTGAAGATTTCCTCGACGCGCGCGCGGCAGCCGGCGACGACGCCGTGGCGCGGACCGAAGTTGAAGCCCTGTTCCCAGCCGTAGGGCGAATAGCCGAGCCGCCACAGTAGGCTGCGCAGCAGCAGCGTGCTGCGGTCGGACGCCACCAGGCCCGGAAACACCAGCACCGGATGCCGCTCGCCGCGCGGCAGGTGCTGCGTCAGCAGCAGGTTGGCGAGCCCGGCCGCGAGCTCGTAGGGCGCGCGCACTTCCATCGCCAGCTTGAGCAGGCCGGGGCGGACGGCGGAATCGGGATCGACGCGGGTCTTGCTCATGCCTTGCTCCGGGCGCGTGCGGGCGGCTTGCGCCTGCGTACCGGCTTGGGGGCCAGGCGCGCGGCGGCAAGGGCCTTCAGTTCATCGTATTCAGCGGCGAGCGCGTCGATCAGCGCATCGAGATCGGGCACCGCGCGCGCGCAGGCGACCAGGCCGAAGTCGAGTGCTCGCTCGTAGCTCTGCACGGTGATGTTCAGGGCCAGACCATGAGTGATCGCCGAGAGCGGGTGGTAGGCGAGCATGCGCGCGCCGCCCAGGTACAGCGTCACCGGTGAGCCCGGGACGTTCGAGAGCACCAGGTTCACCGGCAGCGGCACGCGCTCGGCCAGCTTCGACTTCGCATACAGCTGGGCCAAGCCGGAGACGATCCACGGCGCTCCCAGCGACGGGTAGTCGGTCGGGATCAGCGATTGGTAGGTGCTGGTCGCCTGCTTCAGATCGGCCATGCCGGCGCGCACCGCAGCGAGTCGGTCGGCCACGCGCGCGTGCTGGGTGCCGAGCGCGCAGGGCAACATGGTCACCTGATTGTTGGCGCTGGCGTCGCCGCTCTCGCGCAGCGACACCGGGATCGCCGCGATCAGCGAGGCCTTGGGCAATTCGCCGTGCTGCTTCAGGTAGCGGCGCAACGCACCCGAGCACAGTGCCAGCAGCAGATCATTGAGCGAGGCGTCGCACATCGCGGCGACCGACTTGAACTCGGGCAGCGGCACCGACCAGGTGCCGATGCTGCGGCTGGCGTCGATCGCGACGTTGAAGCGTGTGCGTGGCGCTAGCCAGCGGTCGACCAGTTGCACCGGTGCCTTGAGCGCGCCGCGCAACTTGCCGGCGCCGCTGGCCGCGATCTGGGCGATGTCCGGCAGCGCCCGTGCGAGCTTGGCGTACTGGCTGAGCGTGTTGGTGAACAGCATGCCGAGCTTGCGGCGCACGCCGGGCGGCGTCTTCGGTTCCTTGTCCGAAGGCGGCGGCACCGCGCGCGCCACCGGCCCGAGGTCGAGCAGGGCATGCGCCAGCGCGACGCCGGCGGCGCCATCCAGCGCCGCGTGGTGCACCTTGGTGTACAGCGCGAAGCCGCCATCGCGCAGGCCCTCGATCACCCAGAACTGCCACAGCGGCCGCGCCCGATCGAGCGGTTCGGCATGCAGCTTCGCGACCAGCTTCTGCAGCGCCGCCAGCGAGCCCGGCCGCGCCAGCCGCTGGTGGCGGACGTGGTGTTCGAGGTCGATGTCCTCGGCATTCACCCAGATCGGGTGGCCAAGATCGAAGGGCATCAGCGCCAGCCGCTGGTTCAGCACGCCGGACAGGTGCAGGCGCGCAGCAAGATGCGTGCGCACATGCTCGATCAGCGAGCCCTGCAGCAATTCGGGCTGCGCGAACAACGCCAGCGCCCCGACATGCATCGGTGCTTCCGGCGTTTCGATGTACAGGAATCCGGCGTCGAGACCACTCAGACTGCGGATCGCCATCATTGCTCCCGGCTGTTTTCGGCCGCCGGAGCTTGGCGCAAGCGGCTTGAGCCGTCAAAGCCGGGCGCTCCACACACTGCAGCAACTGCAACGCCGCTGCGGTTCGGTCTTCATCGGCACCAGCCTCAGCCCGATCCCTCGTGCGGCCTCGATCATCGCCAGGCCATCGGCCGCATCGGTCTCGCTCCGCCGCACATGCGACCGAACGCACTGCGCCGGAATCGGGATCACCGGATGACCCGGCGCGCACCGCCCCACCCGCAGTGAAGCGCCGAACCGCAAGCCTCCATCACCCGCACCGGCGCACGGTGGTGTCAGAACGCGATGAATGCGGCGCGCTGCAGCCACGGCGATTCGAGTGCCTTGCCGTGCGCATTGATGGCCGACAGCTCTAGCAGCTCGACCCGATGATGCAGCCCATGCGCGAACGTCCCCGGCACCAGCTGTGCCACAAGATCCACCGGCAACAACCGCGGGCTCACGAGCCAAACGTGTAACGCGCCATTGCCGACTCCTTGCTCGCCGCAAGTCATGCGCGCAAGATCGGGGCTGGTTCTTCTACAGCTTCGCTAGGCCGCTAGATGGAAAGAGTCGAACACCTCGCCGAAATCGCCGAAAGGCTGCGGCAACTGCAGGCGTCATCACCCGCCACAGAAGCAGGGCTGGATCTTTGGTATCGGCAATCGCAAGCCTTCGCGTCTTGGCTTTCCCGCGGTCCTAGCGTGGCGCTGCCAGCCCAACTATGGCACTACCTGCACGACGCGGACATTCGCGTCAAAGAGCCCGAGTACAGGGTCGCCCAAGAGGCGATGATCACTGACATCATTTCCTGCCTGGAGCGGGGCAATATTCCCGCATCTGACGGGACGACCATTTCGTTTCATCCGCGGTGGATAGGGGCGTTTGCGTTAGCGGTCCTTGCAATCATCATGTACCGGGCCATGCAGTGACGCGGCATAATCACTCAAGCCGACCGCCGAGGAGGTCGCGCGTATCATCCGCACGCCGTCGCGCGGCGGCTGCTTGACGCGGCGTTAGGCAGCTGAGGTGTTGATTGCAGTACATCATTGCCATTGCACTGCTTGTGACTCCGCTTTCATTGACCGCCGGCGAGGCGGAGCCAATGGTTCCGGATCGTTTTATCGGGACTTGGGCGGGAAGCAATTCATCCTGCGGATCTGACTCCGATGACCTGAGGCTTCACATAGGCTCTCGGCGCATCGTTTACTGGGAGAGTGAGGGCCCGATCTTGGCCGTTGTGGTTCGCGGACGAGAAATTGCTTTGATTGCTGAGCTGTCTGGAGAGGGCCACACTTGGTTGGCTACCGCCAAGTTCACAATCTCCGCGCACGGTGGAATGCTCGTCGACCGAACTAGCGGTCCGGGCAAGCAGGTCGTCAGGTATAGGTGTCCGGGCCCTGCTCGCGAGCAGCGGCCTCTCAAGAGGCACATCCCCAGTAGCTGATCTTGCGGTTCGGTTTTTCATGCGGGTTCCGGGTCTGGGATGAGCGCATGCCGAACTGTCTGGCGCGGTGGGCGAGGTGGGGACGGTGCGTTCGCGATGGCGCGCTTCGAAGTCGTGCTGGTCGCGAGGCGCAGGGCCTGGGCGGCGCGGTTGGCGCAGCGACAGGTTCCAGCGGCGCGGTCTTCATCAACTGTCTCTCCGGGAGTGGTGGTGGTCGCGCGCGCTTCCCCGGGTTTGCCGCCTCCAGCCAAAGCCGCTAGCCTGCGCGTCCATTTTCGTGATCGTGGATTCCTCATGCTGTACAAGCACGTCGCCATCGCCAGCGTCACCCATGTCGAGGCGCCGATCCGGATGACCTCGGTCGAGATCATGGCGCGGCTGCAGCCAACGCTGGACCGTCTTGGCATCCGCGACAACCTGCTGGAGGAAGTGGCCGGGATCTACGAACGGCGCATGTTCAGTCTCGACACCATGCCATCCGATGCCGCCACCATGGCCGCGCAGAAGGCGATCGCCGAGTCCGGCGTGCCGCACGAGAAGATCGGCATCCTGGTCAACACCTCGGTCTGCCGTGACTACCTGGAGCCGAGCACGGCCAGCATCATTCACGGCAACCTCGGGCTCGCCGACACCTGCCAGAACTTCGATGTCGGCAACGCCTGCCTCGCCTTCCTCAACGGCATGGACATCGCTGCGCGCATGATCGAGCGCGGCGAAATCGACTACGCACTGGTGGTCGATGGCGAGAACGCGAACCTGATCACCGAGCGCACCATCGAGCGCTTGCTGCTGCCAGACGTCACCGCCGAACAGTTTCGCAACGAGTTCGCCTCGCTCACGCTCGGCTCCGGCGGCGCCGCGATGGTGCTGGCGCGCGCCGAACTGGCACCCGATGGGCACCGCTACCTCGGCTGCGTTACTCGCGCCGCGACCAACTTCTCGCACCTGTGCCGCGGCAACGTCGACCGCATGGTTACCGACACCCGCACGTTGCTGGTCGAAGGCCTCAAGCTCGCCGCCAAGACCTTCCAGGCCGCGCGCGCCGCGCTCGGCTGGGCCACCGGCGAACTCGACGAGTTCGTCATCCATCAGGTCAGCCGTGTCCACACCAGCGCCATCTGCGAACTGCTCGGCATCGACCCGACCAAGGTGCTGAGCGTGTTCCCGGAGTTCGGCAACATCGGCCCCGCCTCGGTGCCGATCGCACTCAGCAAGCTCAAGGAAATGGGCCGCCTGGAGAAGGGCAAGCGCATCGGCCTGCTCGGCATCGGCTCCGGCCTCAACTGCTCGATGGCGGAAGTGGTCTGGTAGGTCGCGTCGCCAGCAAGACTCACGGACGGCGCGGACCCCCGCGCCGTCTTGCTGTCTGCGCCGCGTAACCGGATATTGCCGCGCCTGCTTCCGGCAAGGTCCGCTCACTCGGCGTGCGGTTCGTGCAACCCGATGCAGGCGGGAAGCGTGGATGCTGTCCTCGCCGCCAAACCGGCGGCTTTTGAGGAGCATCGTCATGAAACGTCGATCCCTGTGGATTTCCGCCGCGCTGTGCGCGGTGCTGGCCGGTACTGCCTACGCGCAGGGTATCGGTGGTCGCCTGGCCGGTTGGCGCGCGCAGCATGTGGCGCAGATTTCCGGATTGTCGGCGGAGCAGCAGGTCGCGCTCGCCGATCTGCAGCAGCGCCAGCAGGGATTCCGTGACGCTGCCCATGCCGAAGTGGGCGCGCTACTGGCGCAGGCGCAAACCGAGCTGGCGCGCCCCGACGCCGACCTGCGCGCGCTGAGCGCGGAGACTTCGCGCACCCTGGCGGCGCTGGCGATCGAGGCCAATGGCCTGCGTCAGGCGCGGCTTGGCTTCTACGAGTCGCTCGATGCCGCACAGCAGGCGCAGGCGCGCGCGCTGCTGCAGAAGCGTCTGGAGCGGGTGCAGCGCGTGCACGCCTTGATCGGCGACTTCCTCGCCGATGCGCAGTAAGCCACCCGTCCCCCTGCTCGTCCTCTTGCGGAGCCACTCATGAACAAGATCGCACTCACCCTCGCCACCCTGTTTCTCGTCCACAGCCTCGATGCCGATGCCGGCGGTCGAATCCGCGCAGCGGGGGCCAAACCGAATGCCCAGGGCGGTGTCACCGCTGGCAGCGCCGCCGCCGTCTCCGGGCCGAATGGTGGTCGCGCCGCGCGCGTTGGCGGCGTGGCCACCGATGCCGAGGGCAATGCCGTCGGCGGTAGTGCTGCCGCAGTGCAGACCGCGAACGGCGGCCAGGCCGCGCGTGCTGGCGCCTTTCAACGCAATGCCGATGGCAGCGGCACGCGCAGCGGTGGCTTCGCGGCGAGTGGTGCGCAGGGCAATGTGGCTTCGGGCGGCAGCGCCACGCGCAATGCCGATGGCAGTGTCTCCGGCCGGCGCCAGACCAGCGCTACCAGCAACAGCGGCGCTGCCTACAACGGCAGTACGGAATACGACTCGGATACGGGCGTGAGCCACTCCGGCACTTGCACCGATGCCGCCGGCAATGTCGTGGCTTGTCCGAGGCCGAACTGAGCGTCAGGCGACGACGCGGTCGCGCCGTCGCAGGCCTAGCGGCTGGACCAGTGGATGTGCACGATCTTCCAGTCGCCCTTGCGCTTCTCCAGCACCAGGGTCTCGGTGCTGGCGAGCGCGGGCTCGCTGCCGCGGCGGGTTTCCGATTCGGTCGCGATCCAGGCGCTGCGCCCATCGCCACGCGCGAAGCGACGCTTGATGGTCTGCGTGCGCTCGGCCAGGAACTTCACGTCGGCGGCGGCGTGATGGGCGAAGTACTGCTCGCGCGAAGCCTCGACGCCGCCCGCTTCCAGCACCACCACATCCTCCGCCAACAGTGCCTTGGCGGCATCGAGGTCGCCGCTCGCCAGCGCGTCGCCGAAGGCGTCTGCAGCGTCCAGCGCGTCGGCAGCTCGTGCATCCAGACGCAACTCGGCGTCGAGCGCGATGCGGCGCTCGGCGTGCGCCGGCATCAGGCCGACAAGCAGTAGGCCGAACAGCGCGACGCGCTTCATGCCGCACCCGCCGGGGTGCCGCGGTTGACGTAGTGGTCGGCGATCACGCGGGCGACTGCGGCGGTCAGCTTCTTGCCGGTCGGAATGTGCAGGAACTCGTTCGGGCCATGCGCATTCGACTTCGGGCCGAGCAGGCCGGTAACTACGAACTGCGCCTGCGGGAAGCGGTCCTGGAGCATGCCCATGAACGGGATGGTGCCACCTTCGCCCATCTGCGCCGACTTGGTTCCGAACCAGTTCTTCGACGCCGTGTCGACCGAGTCCGCCAGCCACGGCACCAGGCTCGGCGCGGCCCAACCTTGCGACGCCTTCTCCACATCGAACTCGACCTTGGCGCCGTAGGGCGGATTGAGTTCGAGAATTTCCTTGAGTCTGGCCGAAGCCTGCACCGGATCGAGCGTGGGTGGCAGGCGCACCGACAGCTTCACTGCGGTGTAGGGACGCAGCACGTTGCCGGCGTCCTCCAGCGTCGGCATGCCTTCGACACCAGTGACCGACAGCGTCGGGCGCCAAGTGCGATTGAGCACCAGTTCGGACAGGTCAGAACTCATCGGCTGTTCGCCGGCTGGCCAGGGGAACTTGTCGTAGACCTGGGTGCCGAGCACATTCGCGGCTTCCTTCGCGGCGTGCAGACGATCCGCGGGAATATCGACGTTGAGCAGATCGACCTTGATGCGACCGGTGCTCGAGTCCTCGATGCGGTCGAGCAGGTTCCTCAGAATCCGGAACGAACTCGGCACGATGCCGCTGGCGTCACCCGAGTGCACGCCCTCTTCGAGCACGCGCACATTCAGCGTGCCGCCAGCGAGGCCGCGCAGGCTGGTGGTCAGCCACATCTGGTCGTAGTTGCCGGCGCCGGAGTCGAGGCAGACCACCAGCGACGGCGTGCCAATGCGAGCCGCCAGGTGGTTGATATAGAACGGCAGGTCGTAGGAACCGGATTCCTCGCAGCCCTCGATCACGATCACCACGCGCGCATGGTCGATGCCGCGCTCGTTCAGCGCCATCACCGCGGTCAGCGACGCGAACGTTGCATAACCGTCATCGGCACCACCACGGCCATACAGCTTGTCGCCGGCACGCAGCGGCTTCCAGGCGCCGAGATCGACATTCCAGCCGACCATCTCCGGCTGCTTGTCCATGTGCCCATACATCAGCACCACGTCATCGCCCTTGCCCGGAATCTCGATGAACAACAGCGGCGTGCGCCCGGGCAGCTGGATGCGCTCGACCTGCATGCCGGTCACCGGCTGGCGGCGCACCCAGTTCTCGATCAGGTCGAGCGCGGCTTTCATGTAGCCGTGGTGTTCCCACTCGGCATCGAAGGCCGGGGACTTCGCCGGAATCTTGATGTACTCGGTGAGCTCGGGAATGATCTGGCGCTCCCACATCTCGTCGCAGAAGTCGTAGATCTTCTGGGCCTCCGTCATGTCCTGCTCCCGGCTCGTATGAAGGCCGGCATTCTAGCGCGCACGCACTTCGCTGCGGTTTGGCGTTCGGCTCACCGCGGCGGCGTGGCCTCGGCCTTCCGCTTCGCCGCCATTCCCGCTCGCGCGATCCGGGTAGCGTTCCGAAGTCGTTCAATCGTCGCGATCTTCTCGGGCCAGGACTTCGCACGTGCGGCCAGGCGCTGCTTGGCCTTGTCGGCAATCACACGTTCGAGATGGGCTGTGGTCAACGTCGCTTTGGCCATGAGCAACTTGAGCCCGAGTTCCCGTGGATGGAGCTCAGCATACCAAGCCCCACAAACGCCAACGCCGACCTTGCGGGTCGGCGTTGGCGTGTCCTGTGGGGGACGTTGTTGAACTCAGTGCTTGAGGTTCTTGCGCAGGCGTTCGAGGGCCTGGAGCTGGGCGACGGCCTGGGCGAGCTGGGCCTGGGCTTCGGCGATTTCCATCGCGTCGCTGCGGTTCGCGAGCAGCTTTTCGGCTTCGTCCTTGGCCTTCTTGGCCGAGGCCTCGTCGAGGTCCTTGGCGCGGATCGCGGTGTCGGCGAGCACGGTCACGACCTGCGGCTGCACTTCGAGGATGCCGCCGGAGACGTAAAAGAACTGCTCCTCGCCGTTCTCCAGCTTGACCCGGACCTGGCCCGGCTTGAGGCGCGTGATCAACGGCGCGTGGCGCGGCGCGATGCCGAGCTCACCCATCTCGCCGGTGGCGATGACCATGGTCACGGTGCCGTGGAAGATTTCTTCCTCGGCACTGACGATGTCGCAACGGATAGTCGACATGATTTTTCTCCCGATGCGCGGTGATTAGACCGCGGCACCCATCTTGCGCGCCTTCTCGAAGGCTTCGTCGATGCCACCGACCATGTAAAACGCCTGTTCCGGCAGCGCATCCGCTTCGCCTTCGACGATCATGCGGAAGCCGCGGATCGTTTCCTTGAGCGACACGTACTTGCCCGGCGAACCGGTGAACACTTCGGCAACGTGGAACGGCTGCGAGAAGAAACGCTCGACCTTGCGAGCGCGCGACACGGTCTGCTTGTCTTCCTCGGACAGCTCGTCCATGCCGAGAATCGCGATGATGTCCTTCAGTTCCTTGTAGCGCTGCAGGGTCGACTGCACCTTGCGCGCCGTGTCGTAGTGTTCGACACCGACGACCAGCGGATCGAGCTGACGCGAGGTCGAGTCGAGCGGATCGACCGCCGGGTAGATGCCGAGCGAGGCGATGTTACGCGACAGCACGACGGTCGCATCGAGATGCGCGAAGGTCGTTGCCGGCGACGGATCGGTCAGGTCGTCGGCGGGCACGTAGACGGCCTGGATCGAGGTGATCGAACCGGACTTGGTCGAGGTGATGCGTTCTTGCAGCGCGCCCATTTCGGCGGCCAGCGTCGGTTGGTAACCGACGGCGGAGGGCATGCGGCCGAGCAGCGCCGACACTTCGGTACCGGCGAGCGTGTAGCGGTAGATGTTGTCGATGAACAGCAGCACGTCCTTGCCCTTGCCGGACGCGTCTTTCTCGTCGCGGAAGTACTCGGCCATGGTCAGGCCGGTGAGCGCGACGCGCAGACGGTTGCCCGGCGGCTCGTTCATCTGGCCGTAGACCATCGCGACCTTGTCGAGCACGTTCGAGTCTTTCATCTCGTGATAGAAATCGTTGCCTTCGCGGGTGCGCTCACCCACGCCAGCGAACACCGAGAGACCCGAGTGCGCCTTGGCGATGTTGTTGATCAACTCCATCATGTTCACGGTCTTGCCGACGCCGGCGCCGCCGAACAGGCCGACCTTGCCGCCCTTCGCGAACGGTGCAACCAGGTCGATGACCTTGATGCCGGTTTCGAGCAGGTCGTTCGACGCCGCCTGTTCTTCGTAACTCGGCGCCTCGCGATGGATCACCCAGCGATCCTTCTCGCCGATCGGACCGGCTTCGTCGATCGGGTTGCCAAGCACGTCCATGATGCGGCCGAGCGTCTTCATGCCAACCGGCACCTTGATCGCTTCGCCGGTGTTGTCGGCGATCAGGCCGCGCTTCAGGCCGTCGGTGGAACCGAGCGCGATCGTGCGCACGATGCCGTCACCGAGCTGCTGCTGCACTTCGAGTGTGATCTCGGTGTTCGCGATCTTCAGCGCGTCATAGATCTTCGGCACTTCGGAACGCGGAAATTCGACGTCGACGACGGCGCCGATGATCTGTACGACTTTGCCCTGATTCATGACCTATCCTCACAATGAATTCTTGTATCGCGCCACGAGTGGCATCGCGCCACAAGTGGCGCTCCTACAGACAGCTTTTAGACCGCGGCGGCGCCGCCGACGATTTCGGAAATTTCCTGGGTGATCGCTGCCTGGCGCGCCTTGTTGTAGACGAGCTGCAGCGTACCGATCAGCTTGGTCGCGTTGTCCGAAGCCGACTTCATCGCGACCATGCGCGCCGCGTGTTCCGAAGCCAGGTTCTCGAGCGCGCCCTGATAGACCAATGACTCGACGTAGCGCGTCAGCACGCTGTCGAGCACGGTGGCCGGGTCGGGTTCGTACAGATAGTCCCAGTCGTGCTTGGTTTCGAGCGTGTCCGACGGCGGCAACGGCAGCAACTGGTCGGTGGTCGCCTTCTGCACCATGGTGTTGACGAAGTCGTTGTAGCAGAGGAACACGCGGTCGATGCGGCCCTCGGTGAAGCCGTCGAGCATCACCTTGATGACGCCGATCAGTTGCGCCACCTGCGGGCTCTCGCCGAGATGGGTGACCGAGCCGACCAGGTTCACCTTGAGGCGACGGAAGAAGGTCGCGGCCTTCTGCCCGATCGCGACGATATCGACCTCGACACCGTTCTTCTGGTGCTGGCGGATCTCCGCCAGCAACTTGCGGAACAGGGTCGAGTTCAGGCCACCGCAGAGACCACGGTCGGTCGAGATGACGACATAGCCGACCCGCTTCACGTCCTTGCGCTCGCGCATGAACGGATGCTTGTAATCACCATTCGCCTTGGCGATGTGGCCGATCATCTGGCGCATCAGCCGCGCATACGGACGCGACGCCCGCATCTTGTCCTGCGCGCGGCGGATCTTGCTCGCCGAGACCATCTCGAGGGCGCTGGTCACCTTGCGGGTGTTCTGCACCGACTTGATCTTGGTTCGGATTTCCTTGGTACCGGCCATGATTGATCCCGTTTACCAGCTGCCCGTCTTCTTGAACTCGTCGAGCGCGGCCTTGAACGTGGCCTCGATCTTGTCGTCCCAGTTGCCGGTCTTGACGATGTCCTGCATCAGCGCGCCGTGGTTGCTGTGCATGAAGGCATGCAGGCCCGACTCGAACGCCAGGATCTTGTTGACCGGGACGTCGTCGAGGTAGCCCTTTTCGGCGGCATACACGGAGATCGACAGCTCGGAAATCGACATCGGTGCGTACTGCTTCTGCTTCATCAGTTCGGTGACGCGCTGGCCGCGCTCGAGCTGGGCGCGCGTAGCCGCGTCGAGGTCGGAGGCGAACTGCGCGAACGCCGCCAACTCGCGGTACTGGGCGAGCGCGAGTTTCACGCCGCCGGAGAGCTTCTTGACGATCTTGGTCTGTGCGGCACCACCGACGCGTGACACCGAGATGCCGGCGTTCACTGCCGGGCGGATGCCGGCGTTGAACAGGTCGGTCTCGAGGAAGATCTGGCCGTCGGTGATCGAGATCACGTTGGTCGGCACGAACGCCGAGACGTCACCGGCCTGGGTCTCGATGATCGGCAGCGCCGTCAGCGAACCGGTCTTGCCCTTGACCGCGCCGTTGGTGAACTTCTCGACGTACTCCTCGCTGACGCGCGAGGCGCGTTCGAGCAGGCGCGAATGCAGGTAGAACACGTCGCCCGGATAGGCTTCGCGGCCCGGCGGACGGCGCAGCAGCAGCGAGATCTGGCGATAGGCCACGGCCTGCTTGGACAGATCGTCGTAGATGATCAGCGCGTCCTGGCCGCGGTCGCGGAAGTACTCGCCCATGGTGCAACCCGAGTACGGCGCGATGTACTGCATCGCCGCCGATTCGGATGCCGAGGCCGCGACCACGGTGGTGTAGGCGAGCGCGCCGTGTTCTTCGAGCTTGCGCACGATGTTGGCGATGGTCGAGTTCTTCTGACCGATCGCGACATAGATGCATTTGATGCCCGAACCCTTCTGGTTGATGATCGCGTCGATCGCCAGCGCGGTCTTGCCGGTCTGGCGGTCGCCGATGATCAGCTCGCGTTGGCCGCGGCCGATCGGGATCATCGCGTCGACCGACTTGTAGCCGGTCTGCACCGGCTCCGACACCGACTTTCGCCAGATCACGCCGGGCGCGACCTTCTCGATCGGCGCACTCAGCTCGGACACGATCGCGCCACGGCCGTCGATCGGATTGCCGAGCGCGTCGACGACGCGGCCGAGCAGGCCCGGGCCGGTCGGCACTTCGAGGATGCGGCCGGTGGTCTTGACCGCATCGCCTTCGCGCAGGTGTTCGTAGCCACCGAGCACCACGGCACCGACCGAGTCGCGTTCCAGATTCAGCGCGAGTGCGAAGGTGTTGTTCGGCATCTCGATCATTTCGCCCTGCATCACGTCGGCGAGGCCGTGGATGCGCACGATGCCGTCGGACACCGAGGTGATCGTGCCTTCGTTGCGCGCGGTGGCGCCGGTCTTGAACTGCTCGATGCGGTTCTTGATCAGTTCGCTGATTTCGCTGGGATTGAGTTGTGTGGCCATGACGATTCCCGAAAGGGTGAATGCTTGCTTGGCCTGCGCGCGCCGGGCGTGCGCAGGTTTGAATTCGTTACTGCGACAGCGTCTGCGCGAGGCGTTGCAGGCGACCGCGGACCGATGCGTCGATGACCAGGCCTTCGGCGTTGATCACCGCGCCGCCGAGCACGCCGGCATCGATCTTCGCTTCGATCTCGATGTCGCGATCAAAGCGCTTTTTCAGCGCCGCACGGATCGAATTGGCCTGCGTCGTTTCGAGCGCAACCGCGGTCGTGACCCGCACGCGCAGCACGCGTTCGGACTCGCGCTTGAGCTGCTCGAATTGCGCTGCGATTTCCGGCAGCAGCTCGATGCGCCGATTGCCAGCCAGCTGGGCGACGAACAGCGCGAACGCGCTGTCGGCCGCTTCACCCTGCGCCAGGAACAGCGTCTGCAGCTGCTCGGGCGCGATGCGCGGGCTGTGGATCAAGGCAGCCGCTTGCGGGTTCTCGGCGACCTGGCTCGCGAAAGCCAGCTTGCGCGACCAGTCGGCGACCGCGTCTGCGCCCTTGGCCAGCTCGAAGGCGGCGCGGGCGTAGGGACGGGACAGCGTTTCGCGGGTGCTCATCGGTCAGATCTCGGCGGCGATCTGGTCGAGCAGTTCGCGATGACGCGCGGCGTCGATCTCGCGGCCGAGCACCTTTTCGGC
This sequence comes from Lysobacterales bacterium, assembly GCA_016703225.1. Classification (NCBI taxonomy): domain Bacteria; kingdom Pseudomonadati; phylum Pseudomonadota; class Gammaproteobacteria; order Lysobacterales; species Lysobacterales bacterium. Next base: position 793,558 of record JADJCM010000001.1, on the reverse strand, counting down.
ACCGCGGACGGCGAGGGCGGCGACCTGCGTGCGCAGCACTTCCTTGGCCTTCGACGACAGGTTCGCAATCTCGGCTTCGGCGGCGGCACGTTGGCGCGCAGCCTCGGCAAGCGCGTCGTGCTTGGCCTTGTCGACAATTTGCGTGGCCTGTTGATGGGCCTTGTCGGTGATCTGGCCGGCGTCGACGCGTGCCTTGCGGATCTCGTCGGCGACGCGGGCGTCGGCATCGGCGAGTTCCTGCTTGGCACGATCGGCAGCGGCGAGACCGTCGGCGATCTTCTTCTGGCGTTCTTCGATGGCATTGCTCAGTGGCGGCCAGATCTTGGTCGCGATGACCCAGATGAAGGCTGCGAACATGAGCGCCTGCGCGAACAGCGTCAGGTTGATGTTCATGGCGTAATGCTCCGCTTGTGGACTTCGGCGACGGAGAATCCCGTCGCGCGATCGAACCCGGGCGAGGCGCGACGCGAGCCGCGCCTCAGTCCGGTCAGCCGCCGGTGATGGCGGAGAGGAGCGGATTCGCGAACGCGAACATCAGCGCGACGGCAAGCGTGATGATGAACGCCGCGTCGATCAGGCCGGCGGTGATGAACATGCGCACCTGCAGCACCGGGATCAGCTCCGGCTGGCGCGCGGCCGATTCCAGGAACTTGCCGGCCATCAGGCCCATGCCGACACCGGCGCCGAGCGCGGCAAGGCCGGCCATGATGCCGATCGCGATGGCGGTCGAGGCGTTGATCGTGGCGATGAAAGCTTCCATGGTGTTTCTCCGTCTTCGGTATGGATGGATAAGGGAAAGGGGTACAGCGAAAACTCAGTGATGCTCTTCCATGAGGCTCAGGTACACGACCGAGAGCATCATGAAGATGAAGGCTTGCAGGATCACGATCAGGATGTGGAACAGGCCCCAGCCAAGGCCAAGCACCGAGGCGGCGATGGCGCCGCCGAAGCCGATGCTGCCGAGCACCCAGATCAGCAGGAACACGATCTCGCCGCCGTACATGTTGCCGAACAGTCGCATCGCCAGCGATACCGGTTTCGACAGCAGCTCGACGATGTTGAGCAGGATATTGGCCGGGAACATCCACTTGCCGAACGGCGCCGTGAACATCTCGTGCAGGAAGCCGCCGAGTCCCTTGGCGCGCAGCGCGAAAAAGATCATCAGGAAGAACACGGTGATCGACATCGCCAGCGTCGCATTGACATCCGCGGTCGGCACCGGGCGCCAGTGCACGGCGTGCGGGTCGAGCCCGAACACGGCGGAACCGACGAAGCCGGAGACGGTTGCGACGAAGTCGACCGGGATGAAGTCCATCGCGTTCATCAGCAGAATCCAGCAGAACAGCGTAATCGCGATCGGCGTGACCAGCTTGCTGGTGCCGTGATACGCGTCCTTGGCCTGGCCGTCGATGAACTCGAGCAGGATTTCGACGAAGGCCTGCCACTTGCCGGGGACGCCGGAGGTGGCCTTGCGCGTCGCCAGCCAGAAGCCGAGGCACATCATCAGACCGAGCGCGAACGACATGACCATGGTGTCGAAGTGCACCGTCATGAAGCCGTCTTTGGAGATGTTCGGCGTCAGGTCGTGCGCAAGATGACCCAGATGGTGCTGGATGTACTCGGTGGGCGTCAGTTTTTCAGCTTGATCCGACATGGGGGCGCTCAACGAAAGAATCCGGTTCCGATCCAGAAGCCCACCTGGGCGGCGACGACGCCAAACACCACGGGGACCGCCGGGCAATGCCAGACGCCGATGACCAGAAACAGTCCCAGCGCCAGCGAAATCCACTGCATTGCCTTGCCGATCAGCAGCGACGCCAAGGCCGTGCCCGGAGTCCCGACGCCGGCGGCGAACATGCGCCAGCCGAACAACAGGGTGCCGATCACGACCAGCAGGCCGCCCAAACCAGCCGCCAGCGCCTGGTGGCTGCCGGCAAAAGCGAAGCCGAGTGCGGCGATCAGCGTCATCCCCAGTTCCGCCAGCGCGATCTTCGGGACGAGACTGCGGCCGTGTGCAAGTTGCGTGCTCATGGCCGTGCGTCCGCAGGGAATCAGCAAGAGGGAAAGAGGGCGCGAAAAGCCGCCGACAAAGCAGCGGGAGTTTAGCCAGCATCGGCTGGAGCGTGCAAGGCAGAAGGAGGGCACAAGAGGCGCAGCGAAGGCCTGCATGCACCAGCTTGGCGCAGCGGCTCAGGGCGCGCGCTGCCGCAGGTGGAAGCGCTCGATCGGGTCGAGCCAGCGCCCGAATTGGCACAGCCAGTCCCAGTGCTGTTGCGGATGCGCCCAGTCGACCCAATGACCGCCGTTGAACTCGAGGTAGCGGTAGTCGCGCAGATCGGTCCAGCCGTTGCTGCGCAGCCGCACCGAGTCGCCCTCGGCGTAAGCGCGCAGCGGGTCGCTGTTGCCGACCAGGACCTGCAGCGGCAGGCGCGGGAAGGCATTGCGGACGGCAGCGTTGCAGGCGTTTTCGGTGATGCCGTTGCAGGCCAGTCCGGCGAGCGCGCCGGCGCTGACTGCCACTGCGGCGAACTGGCGTCGGCCGAACATCGGGTGGAACTCGTTCAGGGCGAGGTCGAGCGCGACGTGGCCGCCGGCCGAGAAGCCCCAGAGGTAGCGGCGCGCACGTTCGATGTTGTGGCGCGCCTCAAGGTCGGCCATCGCTGCTGCGATCACGTCGTAGTCGGTCGGCGCGTCGCCCGCGGCCACGGGCGCGATCCAACTGCCATGACTGCCGCCCGCGACCGGGGACAGCACGGCGAAGCCATGACGAGTGGCCGCGGCGGTCCACAGGTCGCGGATGATGCGCGCTTCGTTGCGGGCATTGGCCGGGCTGCCTGCGGTGCCATGCAGGACCACCACCACCGGCATCGGCGCCGGCAACGGCAATTCCGGGATGAACCAAAAATACTCGCGGTGGGCGTAGGCGGGGAGGGTGCTGTACCCGGGCACGGCGACAAAGGCGTTGCCGGCCCCGGCGTTGCCGCCGCTGCCGCGTGAGGGCCAGCTCTGTTCCGCGTCCTCGAAGCCGTTGCCGCTGGCGCCGGACTCCGCACAGGCCGCCGGGTCCAGGCGGCGGATCTGCGCTGCGGCCGGCAGCACCCAGCAGCAGGCCAAACCGAGGCCGATCGCAGCGAGACGACTAACGATGTGCGTCATGCCTCTCCCCTGCCGCCTGCTTCGCGCTAGCCTAGCCGCTTCCGGCGCTGCCCACGCGCGTTCGTGGCTGTGCATGTTTCCCACCTCCCGATTGGAGTTCCACGAACCATGTCGCAGGAAATGTTCCTGATGGCGGTTGCGGGCCAGACCATCTTTCGCGAAGGCGACGATGGTGCGGAGATGTTCATCATCGAATCCGGCAGCATCGAGATCCGGCGCGCAGCACGCGGCGCCGAACCGTTGGCGACGCTCGGGCCCGGAGATTTCTTTGGAGAGATGGCGATTCTGGAAGATCAGCCTCGCTTCGCCACTGCGCTTGCGCGCACGCCGAGCAAACTGCTGCGGATCGACCGTGCCGCGTTTCCGGGAGTGGTCGCCGGGAATATCGAGATCGCCATCCGGATCATGCGCAAGCTCGCCGGGCGCTTGCGGCGGGCGGAGTTGCGCGGCGCCGAGGCCGCACCTGCACTGCCGGTCGAGACCCTGCGCACGCCATCACCCTCCACCGAGTTCACGCCGATGCCGAAAGCCTCCGCGTCGCGCCCGCCGGCACAGGCCGCCTCGGGCGCGAGTGCCACCGCGATGGTGTTGGTGCATGGTCCGAGCGGCACCCGCTTCGCACTGCGCGGGCGCGACGAGTTCCTGGTCGGGCGCCCCGACCCGGTCACGGCCTCCTTCCCGGACGTGAACCTGGGCGCAGTGGATGCCCAGCGCTCGCTTTCTCGCCGGCACGCGAAGATCCTGCGCGATGGCAGCGGTTGGCAGGTGCGCGAAGAGGTGGGCACGCTGAATGGAACCGCGGTCAACGGCCAGCGCCTGAAATCGGGGGTGGCGGTCATGTTCGGTCCGGGGGATGTGCTGCGCTTCGGCAACGTCGACGTGACCGCGAGCGCGGAGGCCTGAGTGACGGTGCTGCAAGAACCACTCGGCCCGGTGCTGGTGCTGGCGCCCGACGGCCGCCTCGACGCATCGGCTGCGGTCGAACTCGAGCGACTGCTCGACGACCGCTGGGAGGCCGGACACCGCCATTTCGTGCTCGATCTCGCGGCGACCAACCACGTCAGTTCCTCCGGCCTGCGGGTCCTGCTGGCGCTGGCGCAGCGGCTCGATGGTGGCGCCGGCACGGTGCGGCTTTGTGCACTGGTCCCGCCGGTGCGCAAGGTCTTTGATACCGCCGGATTCAGCGCCCGGTTCGCGATCTTCCCGGATCGGTGCAGCGCGCTGGACGCACATCCGCATCGGCTCGAGGCCGCGGTGGCTCTGGTCGAGACTGCGGCCGGCTTGCTCGGTGCCGGCAGCCGCGGCGCGGCAGTGGTCGCGGACCGGCCGCGCGCCGAAATGGCGGCGGCGTTGCTGGGTGCGACGCCGAAGCCCGAGGAAAACGCAGGCTGATCAGCGGCGCCAGAGCGCGATGATGGCGAGGTCGTCGTTCTGGGCGGCGCTGCCGAACCAGCGCTCGACGGCACTGCCGAGCGATTCGACCGCCTGGCCCGCCGAGCGCGCCTCCGCGAGCAGCGGCCGCACGCGTTCGAGACCGAACGCCTGATCGTCTTCGTTGCGTGCCTCGTCCAGACCATCGGTGTAGAACAGCAACGCATCGCCGCGCGCCAGGTCGATGCGCGACTCGCGAAAGCTGTCGCCGCCGACGCCAAGCGCAGGAGCGGCCACGATCGGCGGGTCCTCGATGCGGGCATCGGCGCGGCGCAGCAGCGGCATCGGATGTCCGGCGCTGGCGACATCGACCTGGCCGCGAGCGATATCGAGCGCTGCGGCGATGGCGGTCACGAACATTCCGCTCTCGAGTTCCGGGCGTAGCAGCGCATCGAGCAGGCGCAGCGCCTCCGACGGCGAGCGCGCCCGCGCCGTCACCGCTCGAAGATGAGCGCCGGTGCGCGCCATCAGCAGCGCAGCCGGGAATCCCTGGCCGGCGACATCGCCGATGAAGATCAGGGGACGGCCATCGGCCAGGGTGAGGAAGTCGAACAGATCGCCGCCGACGATGCGTGCCGCGCTGTAGGTGTCGGCGATCTCGTAACCATCGAGCCGTGGGATGGCGGCGGGCAGGAATCGAGCCTGGATACGCCGTGTCAGGTCGAAATCGTCAGCCTGCACCACGCGCGCGCTCTCGGCGTGGCGATGGGCGCCGAGCAGGGCGCCGAACGGCCCTGCGCAACCGCGCAGGAACTCGCTGTCCGCGGCGGTGAGCGCACCATCGTCGTCGCTGGCGTCGAGGTACAGCGCACCCAGCTGCAGGCCGCAGTGGTTCAGCGGCGCGGCTGCCGCGCAGGCAGGGAGTCGAGGCAGCAGGGCGGCCGCAATAGGTGGATCTCCAGTTGTGGCGGCCGCGACCAGGACGCGGCCGGACGCGGTCGCAGCGGTGGCCAGGGCCTGCACGATGCCGAGGTCGAGTTCATCGTCGGCAGCAAGTTTTTGAGCCAGGACGAGCCACGGTCGATGCGGCGTGTCGCGCGTCACCACCACCAGCCGCCGACAGCGCGGAAACACGTCGGCCAGGGCCGCAAGCGCAGCGCGCAATTGCTGCTCCGGGCTGCCCGCGAGCGAGAGCAATTCGGCCATGCGCTCGAAGAACTGGAGGCGCAAAACCACCTGCTGGCGGCGTTCGACGCCAGGGACGAAGGCTTTCAGCTCGTCCGAGGGTGAAGTGCGTGGCGCCAGCAGCGGCGGCGGTCGCCGCACATCGGCCTCCATGATCGTCGCTTCCGCGGAATCGATCTGCGCCGGCAGCGGCAGATCAACGTCTCCGGCGGCACGCAGCCGCACGCGCAGCCGGGTTTGGCCGAGTTCCACCGCGTCGCCGTCGTCGAGTCGCACCGGCGCCTGCAGCGGCTTGCCGTTGTGGCGCGTGCCGTTGGCGCTATCCAGATCCCGCAACAGCCAGGCCGAACCTTCCGGTTCGACCTGCGCATGGCGCCGCGACACCGCCAAGTCTGCGATTACCAGATCCGCGAACTGGCCGCGGCCCAGCACCGTGCTGGACTCCAGGACAAAGCGCTGGCCGGATTGGGGACCGACTTCGACAAGCAATTCGAGCATGCTGGACCTGACCGGATTTCACGCCGAAGTGTCGCACAAGTGCGAGACTCCGGTCCCGCTACCGCGAAGGACCCGATTGCCCATGTCGATTGCCTACTGGTGTGTCTTGATCGCGACCCTGATGCCCATTGTGCTTACCGGTATCGCCAAGTTCTCGGGCCCTGGCTACAACAACCGCTCGGTGCCGGAGTTCCAGGCACGCCTGAGTGGGTTCCGTCAGCGCGCACACTGGGCGCACAACAACAGCTTCGAAGCGTTCCCGCCATTCGCTGCGGCGGTGATCATCGCCCAGCAGTCGGGTGCCGCAGCGGAAGCCGTCGATCAGCTGGCGCTTGGGTTCGTCGCGCTGCGCGTGGTCTACGCAGGCTTCTACCTGGCCGATCTGCACCTCTGGCGCAGTCTGGCCTGGGTCGGTGCCTTCTGCTGCACGATCGGCTTGTTCCTGCTCGCGGCCCGCGCCTGAGCGGAAAAACGAAGGCCGACGGGGGACCGTCGGCCTTCAAAAGGACGCTGCACTGCTCTTTAAGGGGAGGGAGATTCGTGCAGCGTCTTCCACGCAACTTGCTTGTCGCTGCCCATTGGCCGCGACGGAATCACTTGGCCTTGCGCGCAGCCACAACCGGCTTCACGAAGGCGTCGTTGGAGGCCTCGAACTGGTTCTTGGCGATGGCGTTCAGCGCTTCACCGGTCTTCACCGTGATGCCGACCACTTCCTGGGTTGTTGCGAACACGGTCTCGGCGGTTTCCTTCGCCAGCGTGACCGACTTCGGCATGATCGCCTTGACGCCATCAAGGTTGCGCACTTCGGCGGCCTGCGACCAGAAGTCGAGGGTCGCGTTCAGACGGTTCTCGAAGGTGTTGATCTGCGCACCGACGACTTTCTCGAATCCGTCGAATGCAATGCCCTGAGCCTTGAAACCGGCTTCGGCAAACTGCTTGGTCGCTGCGATAAACGGACTGCTGATCTGCTCAAACATGGCTCTGCCCCTGGACGCACCCACCATGGGTGACGTTACTGCGGCGCAGTCTAGCCAGAGTAATGTTGCAACGCAACATATTTCTTGCGAACAAGGCGTCGTTCGTTCAGCTACAGCGGCTTGCGCTAAAAAATGGATTGGTGCGTCGCAGCAAATCAGTCGCCTCGATAGCGACAGCCTGAGGTGCAGGTCTCGTGTACGACGACCTCCGCCAGCAGCGGAAGTCGTGGCTTCAGGCGCGTCCAGATCCAGCGCGCGAGGTTCTCGCTGGTCGGGTTGTCGAGCCCGTCGATGTCGTTGAGGCAGTGGTGGTCGAGTTGGTCGTACAGCGGCTTGAATGCCGCCTTGATCTCGGCAAAGTCGAGCACCCAGCCGAAATGCGGTTCGACCGGCCCGGACACGTGCAGTTCGATGCGAAAGGAGTGCCCGTGCAAGCGAGCGCATTTGTGCCCCGCAGGCACGTTCGGCAGGCGATGCGCGGACTCGATCGAGAAAGTCTTGAAGATGTCCATCGCGCCCGTCCGGCGCCGCCCCGGCGCTGCCATGCCCCGCCGCAGTACGCCGGCAAGGCCTTGATCTTCCACGCTTCGCAACTGGTGGCTATGGGTGGACTCGAACCACCGACCCCGGCATTATGAGTGCCGTGCTCTAACCGGCTGAGCTACATAGCCACGCGAAGGGGCGCGCATTGTTGGCATCGGGCCCTGGCTTGTCAAGGAAATCGTGAAGCCGGTGCGGCCGCTCGAACCGGCGAATTGCGGCATGCTTCCTTGTCGCGCTTCGTGGCGCTGTGGAAGAATCGCCGCAGCGAATTTTCTGGAGCGGGCCGTGATCGACCCTGACGGCTACCGACCCAATGTGGGCATCGTGCTGATGCACGGCGACGGCCGTCTGTTCTGGGCGCGGCGCGTCGGCCGTGATGGCTGGCAGTTCCCGCAGGGCGGCATGAACTCCGACGAGACTCCTCAGGAAGCCATGTTCCGCGAGTTGTTCGAGGAAACCGGGCTGCACCCGCAGCATGTCGAGGTGCTGGGCGCGACCCCGGGCTGGCTGCGCTATCGCTTGCCCAAGCGCTTCGTGCGCCGGCGCGAGCGACCGACCTGCATCGGCCAGAAGCAGGTGTGGTTCCTGCTGCGCATGCTCGGAACGGATGCCGATGTCCGCCTAGACCATTCGGACCGGCCCGAGTTCGACAGCTACACCTGGGTCGATTTCTGGTATCCGGTGGACAACGTAGTCGACTTCAAGCGCGAGGTCTACCAGCGCGCGCTCGGTCACCTGGCCGGTGTCGCGCGCAAGCATGGCGTGGACCCCGGTCAGGCTCCGACGACGCTGCTCGCGGCCAGTCCGGCCGTCAACTGGCGCTGAGCGCGCAGCTTCGCGTCAAGGGCCCATCTGTGCCAGCAACTGGCGCAGATGCGTTGAAGCGCGCTGAAACTCGTGACTGAGCTGGGCAACCAGCAGCACCGGTTCGCCGATGGTGCCCGAGCGCGCGCCGTGCTCGATGCGCTTGGCCATGTCGGCGAGCATCAGTGCACCCAGGTTGGCGCTCGTGGATTTCAGCGAATGCGCCGGGGCGATCAGCCCGTCGAGGTCGTTGGCCGCGGCCGAGCGCTCAAGAATCGACAGTGCCTTCGGCGAATCCTCGAGATAGACGCGCACCAGGTCGGCAAATTCGGCGCCCATCATGTCCATCAGGTCGTTGACGATCTGGGCGTTGATCGGCGAGGCATCGGAGTGCGTGGGTGCCGTGGTCATGGCGGCGATCGGTCGCGCGATCGGGGCCGGCGCCGGTGCCATGGTGCGCGAAGTTGCACCGGGCGGCAGCCACTTCTGCAACATCTGTTCAAGCAGGCTGCGGTTCAGCGGCTTGCTCATGTAGTCGTCCATGCCCGACGCGATGCACTTTTCGCGATCGCCGACCATGGCGTTGGCGGTCATCGCGACGATCGGGAACTTTGGCAGTGCGCCCTCGGCCTGCAGTTTGCGCATGTAGCGTGTTGCGGTATAGCCGTCCATGATCGGCATCTGGCAGTCCATCAGCACGGCATCGACCTGCGCGCCGGACTCGAGTTTCTCGACCGCGATGCGACCGTTCTCGGCGTGTTCGTGACTGAGGCCGATCAGGGTAAGCAGGCGTTGCGCCACCTGACGGTTGACCGGGTTGTCCTCGACCAGAAGTACATGACCGCCGAGTGCTCCTGCGCGCGGCTCGGCCGCGACGAAACTGCTCGTCGCGGGAGCTGTCGCGGTCGCGGCGATTGGTGTCGTGCCGACGCCCGCAGGCGCCACGAGCATGTCTACCTGCACGTTCGCCGAGGTCGCGGTTGGCGTGCCGGTGAGCATCGCTTTCATCGCAGCGCGCAGGTCGCTGTCGCTGAATCCACGACTGAGCGCCGCGCAGCGTGGCGCAGCGCGCACGTCCTCGGGCAGCGCATCGTCGCCAGCCAGCGCCAGCATATGAACTTGTTCAAGCGTGACCTCGCGGCTGACCCCACGCAGGATCGCGAGTGCGGTGGCGCGCATCGAGCCGAAGTCGAGAATCAGGAAGTCGACCGCGAAACTGCCGCCGGCAGCGGCCTTGAGTTTGGCCACGACTTCGGCGGCGGCATTGTTCTGCGTGAACGGCATGTGCCAGCCGGTCAGCGTCGTACCGAGGCGCTTGAGCATGGCCTGATCGCCGGTAACGATCATCGCGCGTGCGCCTTCGATCTCGCTGCGCGCCGCCTGCACGTCACCGAGCGCCTTGAGCATGGGCACCGTGAACCAGAACACCGAACCCTTGCCGACCTCGGACTTGACGCCGATCTGGCCACCCATCAGGTCGACGATGCGCTTGCAGATCGACAGTCCGAGGCCGGTGCCGCCGAAGTTGCGTGTCGTCGAATTGTCCGCCTGGGAAAACTCCTGGAACAGCTTCTTCTGGCCCTCCGCTGAGATGCCGAGCCCGGTGTCGCGAACGGCGAACAGCAACTCCACGTGCGTGCGCGTCTCGGAACGCTTGTTGATCTGGATTGCGACCGCGCCGCGTTCGGTGAACTTGATCGCGTTGCTGAGCAGGTTGGTCAGCACCTGACGCAGGCGCGTGGGGTCTCCGCGCATCGCCAGGCGCACGTTCGGGTCGATCGTGGCCGAGTACTGTAGTCCCTTGGACTCGGCATTGCGCGACATCAGGCGTGATACCCCGTCGACGATCTCCTTGAGGTTGAGACCGGTGGTTTCGAGCTCCAGTTTGTTGGCTTCAAGCTTCGAGAAGTCGAGGATGTCGTCGACGATCGACAGCAGCTGGCGCGAGCTCTGGTAGGCGGTGCTCAGGTATTCCTTCTGGTCGGGGGCGAGTTTGGTGCTGAGCACCAGGTCGAGCAATGGGATGATGCCGTTCAGCGGAGTGCGGATCTCGTGACTCATGGTGGCCAGGAACTCGCCCTTGGCCATCATCGCCGCCTCAGCGTCCACCTTTGCCGAGGTCAGCTCGCGCTCGATGTTGCGCAGGCGTTCGATCTCGGCTTCCAGTTCGCGTTGGTTGGGTGCCGCGGCTGCGACCACCGGCTGCTGGCGCGGTGGAACTGCACCGATCACGGCCGGCCGCGCTTCGGCGTGTTCCAGCAATCGCGACCAGCGCCGTTGCAGCGCCAGCACCGTCAACGCGGCGGCAATCACGAAGCCGGCGGCAGCGGCGCTTGCGACCAGGCGCCAGTCCGGTTTAAGCCGTTCGCCCAGGCCCGAGGCCACGATCACGGCCACCAGCGCCAATGCGATCCATGCCGACACGAGGCCGAGCCCGGGTCTCTCCATCGTCTTGCGCTCGCTGCTCGTCATGTCTGCTCCGCCATCGTTGAATCATCCCCACTAGAGTGCCGAGGCATCGAAATCAAAGTCGAGATCCTGTGTCGCCTGTTGCACGAAATTGCCCTGGATGAAATCCACCCCGGTGCTCCACAGGGCGGCCGCGACCTGGGCATCTTCGACCTGCGGCGCCACGATCTGGATGCCGCGTTCGCGCAGGTGGGTGATGGCCTGGCGCAGTTCCGCCCGCGTCTTCGGAGTCTGGCCATCAGCGCCGGTGTACTTCGGGGCCATCTTCACGTAGTCCACCTGGACGTGTTGCAGCAGCTGGAAATTGGCCATGGTTGCGTCGAAATGCGAGAGGCACAGGCGGATGCCAAGGCGCTTCGCGCTTTCGTGGAAGGTGGCGAGCTGGCGGACCCGCGCCAGCGCGTCGGCGGTGCGCAACTCGATCACCAGCTGATCGGGGGGGATGCGGCGTGTATCGATGCCCTGCTTGAGCCAGCTGATCCGCTGTGGGTCATTCAGACTCTCGATCGACTGGTTCACGAACAGGCGAACCGGGTGCCCGTCCCGGGCGCGCTCGGAGATCACCAGCAATGCCCGCGCCAGCACCCAGCGATCGACGCCATGGATCAGGCCGGCGCGTTCAGCGACAGCGACCAGGACACTGGCGGTATAGATACGGCCGCCGTCGCCGCGCAGGCGCAGCAGGCACTGGAATTGTTGGTCGTGGCCGCCGCGCAGCGACGCGATCGGCTGGAACAGCAGCTGGAAACTATCATTGCGGATGGCGTCCCGGATCAATCCGAGCAGCATGACCTCATCGGCATCGCTGGTTTGGGTGACCTGGGTCTGGAAAAGTTCGACGCGGCGATCCGGGTTCTGGCGAGCACCGACACAGGCGCGTTCGGCAGCGTTGACCATCGCTGCGGCTTCGCCGAGATTCTGCGCGAAGGTGCTCAGCCCGATGGCGACGGCGAGCGTGATGCTGCGGTCGGCGATTTCGAACACATGCTGATCAAACGCCTGGCGGATGCTGATCGCAGCCTGGAGCAGTGCGGCTTCATCGCGACCGCCGAGCAGGGCAATGAAGCTGGTATCGCCGAAACGCGCGCAGAGTTCTCCACCGCCGAGCAGTCCGGAAAGCAGCGCGCCGGCCTGGCCCATCAGATGGTCGAAGGCGGAGAGGCCGATGCGGTCGCGGATGTTCTGGGCGCCATCGACCAGCAGGAACATCAGTCCGCCCGGCTGCTCCTGGGAATTCTCGTGCGCCAGCGCTTCGCTCAGTTGCTCCAGCACGTGGCTGCGGTCATACAGGCCGGTGACTGGATCTCGCGGGTTGTGCGCCTGCACACGTTTGCTGGTGAGGCGGGCGCGGCGAACGCGATTGGTCACCGCCGAGATCAGGTGTTTCGGACGAATCGGCTTCTCGAGATAGTCGTCGCCACCGGCGGAGAGCGCGTCGAAACGCTTCTCCTCATCATGTTCCCCGGACAGGAACACGATGGGAACATTGGTGTAGGCCTCCCGCTCGCGGATCAGCGTGGTCAGCTCCATGCCGTCGCAGTCGGGCATGTACAGGTCCATCAGGATCAGCTCCGGGCGGAAGCTGTTCAACTCTTCCAGCGCGGAAATCGGGTCCATCACCGCGCGCGTCTCCATGCCGGCCTTGCGCAGGATCGATTCGGCGAACAGGGCTTGGGAACGATCGTCCTCGATGATCAGCACGCGGAACGGCTCGCCGCCTTCGCCTTCGAGCAGTTCTTCGATCCGCGTCATGGCATCGGTAGCCGCGACCGGAAGGGTGATGAAGGCGTCGGCGCCGGCGCGCATCGCCTTGAGCCGGGTGGCGATGTCGGGGTTGTCCGCGAACACGATCAAGGCCACCTTCTGGCTGGTGCGGCTGCGCGCGAGCTTGAGGGCATCGCCGATGCCATCGAGTTGTGCCAGGAACGCGGCATCGATGATCACCATCGCCGGGGCGAAGGCACCGAGCATTTCGCGCAGCGTCTCCGCGTCTTCGAGCGGATCGAGCGGATAACGCGAGTGCTCCAGCTTCAGATCGATCTCGCTGGACAGGGCGCTGCCATCGCTCAGGTGATAGATGCGCTTTTCGCCAGCGGCCTGGATCGGCTTGGGCTGGGCGCGGACTAGCGTTGGTGCGGAAACGGTGGCGGTGGCTGCAGCTACCGGCGGCGCCGCAGCGACCGCGGGCGCCTGGCGCGCCACTTGCGTTGCCGCATCTCCGGCTTCGACGATGCTGCTGCCGACGTCGCCCACGCCCCAGCGTTTCCAGTAGTCGCGCGGCGGAACCACCAGCGTCTGCACACCAGCGCGCTCCGCCTGCAACGGTTGCGGCGCCGAGCCGGGGCTGGCGATCACGCGTTCCGGCACATGCTTGGAGTTCAGGCGTCCGAGGGCGTCGAGCACCTGCTGGAACTGCGGGTTCTGCTCCGGACCCGGCAACGACATCCGCTCCAGGTAGGGCGAGAGAAAGGTCTCGATGGCGTAGAGGACCTCGCCCGCTTCGAGCATGCCATAGCGGCCGCACGCGCCAGCGAGCGACTGCACGTCCTGATAAAAGACGGTCAGAACATTGATGTCCCAGCCCTGCATCAGTAGACGGCGGCCGCGGCGATGCACGGTCTCCAGACGACGCGGCAGCGTTTTCAGGAACACCAGGCGCAGTTCAGCGCCTTGTTGGGACTCGTCCGGACTGAGCATTGCAGGCGATCTCGGAGGGTCGCAGCACTATATAGCGGTGCCCGGCCGCGAAACAGCCCCCGGCGCGGCCCGCGCGCTCGCTCAAAACGGCTTCAGCACCACCAGCAGGACCACGCCGATCAGGATCAGGGCGGGAACCTCGTTGTAAATGCGGAACCAGCGCGCGCTGCGGCGATTGCTCCGCGCGCGAAAGCGGCGCGCGAAATGCGCCATGCTGACATGGTAGGCGATCAACAGGCTCACCAGACCGAGCTTGGCATGCAGCCAGCCTTGGCGCGGATAATCGGGTGCGTGCGCGACCCACCATCCCAGCAGTGCGCTGCCGAAGACCACCGCCAATGCGCCGCCGAGATGGGTGATCGACAGCAGACGCCGTTCCATGATCACGAAGCGCTGGTGCGCGGCGTCGTCGCGCACGTCGACGTGGTAGACGAACAGTCGCGGCAGGTAGAACAAGCCTGCGAACCAGGTCACCACGAAGACGATGTGCAGGGCCTTGAGCCAGAGCATTCAGGCCTCGGCGCCTCGCAGGCGAAGCGCGATCCGGCGCATCAGGCGATACAGGAACACGATGGTCGCGATGAAGACGAAGGTGGCCGAAGCCAGCAGCAATAAAGCCCAGCCGGGGTGGGCGAGGGCAAGCCCGAAAGCGACGAGCACGAGGCCGTCTTCGGCGAGCGATGCGGCCCAGTTGCTGGCGGGCTCGGGCGAAGTATTGATGAACGCCCGGGTGCCGCTCTTCAGTCCGTGGCTCAGGGCCGCGACCGCGGCGCCGAGCGCCATCCCGGTCGCGCTGGCTTCGCCGCCGGCGCCCGGCAGCGCGAGGCCGCCGAGGAAGGCACCGGCCGGAATCCGCACCAGCGTGTGCAGCAGATCCCAGATCGAGTCCACGCCAGGAATCTTGTCGGTGGCGAACTCGATTAGCGCCATCGCGGCACAGACGCCGAGCACCCAGGGTGATTGCGTCAGTGCCAGCGACTGCGGCAACTCCATCCAGCCGAAATGGGCCGCAACACCGACGCCGAACAGGGTCAGGTAGACGCGCACTCCGGCGAGCCAGGCGAGCACGATGCCGAGTGCGAACGGTACCGCGGGGTCGGTCGAAATCTCCATCATGGCCAGCAGTATAGCGGTCGATGTTCGACGCGCCCGCAGGAACAGCTCGCGGGCGGTTGATTCGACTCGCTGCGAAATTGCTGCTTGCACCATGAACCGGCGCCGATAAACTCCCCGGCCCCGCTCGCACCTTGCTGCTGGCGGCAACAACAACAAGAAGCAGCGCGCCATGAATGTCTTCCAGCCCCTGCGTGTCGAAACGGCGTCGGCGGTCGAGTCCGCCCCGGCGCTGAGTGAATGTGTGGCGCGCGCGGTGCGCCGCTACCTCGCGCATTCGGGCAAGGACTGCGCCAAGGACCTGTATCGCCTGGTGCTCGCCGAAGTGGAAGCGCCGATGTTGCGCGAGGCCCTGCGCCATACCGACGGCAATGTTACGCGCGCTGCCGAAATGCTCGGCATCACGCGTGCCACGCTGCGCAAGAAGCTCGCCGAGCATCGCCTCGGATAAGCCAGACCGGCGGGTCGTACGCGCGCTTATACTGCGCGCCTCCCAAGGCACCGGAACTTCCCCATGACCGCGTCATCGACCGTGGCCGTGCGCCGCGCGCTGCTGTCCGTTTCCGACAAGACCGGGTTGATCGACCTCGCCCGCGCGCTGGCCGCCCGCGGCATCGAACTGGTCTCGACCGGCGGCACCGCCAGGGCCATTCGTGATGCCGGCCTGCCGGTGCGCGACGTCTCCGAACTGACCGGATTCCCGGAGATCATGGACGGCCGCGTCAAGACCCTGCATCCGAAGGTGCATGGCGGACTGCTCGGGCGCCGCGGCGTCGACGATGCGGTGATGGCGGAACACGGCATCCTGCCGATCGACCTGCTGGTGCTGAACCTGTATCCATTCGAGCGCGTCGCGGCCGACCCGGCCAGCACGTTTGAGGACATCGTCGAGAACATCGACATCGGCGGACCGGCGATGTTGCGCGCGGCCGCGAAGAACTTCGCCCACGTCGCGGTCGCGACCGATCCCGCCCAATACCCGGCCCTGCTCGCCGAACTCGCGGCGCAGGACGGCGCACTCTCGGCGAAGACGCGCTTCGCGCTCGCGGTGGCGGCCTTCAACCGTGTCGCCCAATACGATGCCTTCATCAGCAACCACCTGTCGGCGATCCAGGACGATGGCTCGCTGGCCCTGTTCCCGGCACAGAACAACAGCAACTTCGTGAAGGTGATGGACCTGCGCTACGGTGAGAACCCGCACCAGCGGGGCGCGTTCTACCGTGACTTGTGGCCGGTGCCGGGCACGCTCGCGACCTTCACCCAGTTGCAGGGCAAGGATCTCAGCTACAACAACCTCGCCGATGCCGATGCCGCCTGGGAATGCGTGCGCCAGTTCGAACAGCCGGCGTGCGTGATCGTCAGGCATGCGAATCCGTGCGGCGTCGCCGTCGGCACGAACTGCGCCGGCACCTACGAAGCCGCGTATGCGACCGATCCGACCTCGGCGTTCGGCGGCATCATCGCGTTCAACAGCCGCCTCGATGCGGCGACCGCGAAGACCATCCTCGACCGCCAGTTCGTCGAGGTGCTGATCGCACCCGACTACGACGACGCTGCGCTCGCCTACTGCACGAAGAAGGCGAACGTGCGTGTGCTGCGCATCCCGCATGGTGCCGGGAAGAACAACATGGACGTGAAGCGGGTCGGCTCGGGCCTGCTGATGCAGACCGCCGACATCCGCGAAGTCAGCCGCGATGAACTCAAGGTGGTCAGCACGCGCGTGCCGAGCGCGGCCGAGATCGACGACCTGCTGTTCGCCTGGCGCGTCGCCAAGTACGTGAAGTCGAATGCGATCGTCTACGCCAGGGACCGCCGCACCATCGGCGTCGGTGCCGGCCAGATGAGCCGCATCGTCAGTGCCAGGATCGCTGGCATGAAGGCCGAGGAAGCCGGGCTCGTGGTACCCGGCTCGGTGATGGCGTCCGACGCATTCTTTCCGTTTCGCGACGGCATCGATGCCGCAGCGAAAGCGGGCATTCGTGCGGTGATCCAGCCCGGCGGTTCGATGCGCGATGCGGAGGTGATCGCCGCCGCGGACGAACATGGCCTGTCGATGGTATTCACCGGCATTCGCCATTTCCGACATTGATGCCGGCTGCGCCCGGCATCAATCCCAAAGTTCGCCACGCGAACTTCGGGCCCCACGGGCGCCTCCACACTCCCATTCGCGCCTGCGGCGCGAATCGCCCCCCGACTCAGGGGGCTTGGTTCGCTCCGAATGCATGGACAATAGGGCTCACCGAGCAGAGGCGGCAACGAGATGAAGATTCTGGTGATCGGTTCCGGTGGTCGCGAACACGCCCTGGCATGGAAGCTGAAGCAGTCGCTGCGCGTATCTGAAGTGATCGTCGCGCCCGGCAATGCCGGCACCGCGCGCGAGCACGGCGTGCGCAGTGTCGATGTCCGCGTCGATGACCTCGATGGCCTGCTCGCACTGGCGCAGCGCGAACGCATCGACCTGACCGTGGTCGGCCCGGAAGTGCCGCTTGTGCTCGGTGTGGTGGATCGTTTCCGCGCCGCTGGCCTGCGCATCTTCGGCCCACGCGCCGCTGCGGCGCAGCTCGAAGGCTCGAAGGCGTTCGCGAAAGACTTCCTCGCGCGCCACCAGATCCCGACCGCGAAGTACCAGGTCTTCACCACGCTCGAACCCGCACTCGCCTACGTGCGCCGCGAAGGCGCGCCGATCGTGATCAAGGCCGATGGCCTCGCGGCCGGCAAGGGCGTAGTCGTCGCGCTCACGCTCAGTGATGCCGAACAGGCGCTGCACGACATGCTCGGTGGGCACAGTCTTGGCGACGCCGGAGCGCGGGTGGTGGTCGAGGAATTCCTCGATGGCGAGGAGGCCAGCTTCATCGCCGTCTGCGATGGCGAACACGCGCTCGCGATGGCCACCAGCCAGGACCACAAGCGCGCCTTCGACGGTGACATGGGACCGAACACCGGCGGCATGGGTGCCTACTCGCCGGCTCCGGTGGTCAGTGCCGAAATTCACCAGCGGGTGATGGACACGGTGATCAAGCCGACGCTGGCCGGCATGCGCCAGGACGGCCACCCGTTCATGGGTTTCCTCTACGCCGGGCTGATGATCAATGCCCGCAGCGAGATCAAGGTGCTCGAGTTCAACGTCCGTTTCGGTGACCCGGAGACGCAGCCGATCCTGCTGCGCCTGCAGTCCGATCTGGTCGATCTGCTGGAAGCGGCGCTCAATGGGCGCCTGCATGAGACCACGGCGGTGTGGGACCCGCGGCCCGCGATCGGCGTGGTCCTGGCCGCACACGGCTATCCGGCCAAGGTGCGCAACGGCGATGCCATCCACGGCCTCGACAGCAGGCATGCAGCGGACACCAAGGTCTTCCATGCCGGCACCAGACTGCAAGGCGAACAGGTGCTCACCGCCGGTGGCCGCGTGCTCACCGTCTGCGCGCTGGGCACCGACATCGTCGACGCCCGCGCCAAAGCCTACGCTGAAGTCGACCGGCTCCGCTTCGACGGCATGCACTACCGCCGCGACATCGCCTACCGCGCGATTGGGCGCTGAGCGAGGCGCCCGTGCGGTCCGACCTCACATGCCCCAGTCGAAACCGATCAGCAGGTTGCGGCCGGGGGCGTCGATGCCGGAGCCGTGTTCGCGGTAGGCCTGGTCGCCGAGGTTCTCGATGCGGGCCTCGATGACCAGGTCATCGTTGACGCGATAACGCGCGCCGAGGTCGACGCGGGCGAAGCCGGCAGTGCCTTCCGGGTTGATGCGCGGGTCGCTGGCATCGCGCTCGCTCAGGCGGTCCTGGCGCGCGGCGCCGAAGATCGCGGCGTCGAAGGTCCAGCGTTCGTCCTTGCGCCAGTTCGCCGTCAGGCGTGCATTGAGCGGTGGCACGCGATCGGCTGGCGTTTGCGCAGCGCCCGCTGCGAGCGTCTCGTCGCCGCGGCTGTGATTGAGCGTTGCGCCGAAGCTCCAGGCGTCATCGGCGAACCAGCGCAGACCGGCTTCGATGCCGCGCAGGCGCGCGCTGGCCAGGTTCACGTTTTGCACGATGCGGCGGCCGCCGGCGGTGGTGTCGCCGGTGAACACCGAGGTGATGCGATTGCTGAAATCGCTGGTCCAGAGATAGGCCTCGGCCTCGACGCGCAGGCTCGAGTGCTTGAGGCCGAGGTCCATGCTGCGCGCGCGTTCGGGGCCGAGTGCCGGGTTCGCGATGGCGAAGCGGTTGCCCGGGCGATCGCCGAACTGGCCGACATCGAACACGTTGGGCGCGCGGAAACCGCTGCCGACATTCGCGACGACGCGGTTGGCGGTGTCGAGCGACCAGGTGGCGCCGATCTGTCCGGTGAGTGCACTGTCGGAAAGTTCGACGCCGGTGCGCGCGCCGCTTGCCGGAATCGCCAACTCGAAGCGGTTGAGGCGCAGCCCGGTGACCAGGTCCAGGCGTTCGAGCGGGCGCCAGTCGCTGAGCAGGTAGAGCGCGCTGCTGTCTTGCTCAGCGTTGTCGGGGAATCGCGGCGAGGCGACGCTGGTGACGTTGGTGCTGAGACGGCGGTTCTCGCGCGCCGAGCGCACGCGGTCGTTGTAGAACTCGAAGCCATAGCGGATCTCGTGGCGCTCCGTGAGTCGCTTCGCGGCCGAGCCGAGCACGCCGCGCAGACGGTCGCTGTTGAACTCGCGCGACTCGGTTTCGGAACCGCGATCGCGACTGCGGCGGTCGTCGATGATGGTCTGCGCACCGAGCTGCCATTCGAGGCGGTCGGCGAACGGCAGCGGCGCATCGTAACGATGCACGAGTTGCGCGAAGCCGCGCTTCTGGGGTTCGAAATTGGCGGTCACTGCCGACGCTTGCGTCTGGCCATAACCCCGGCACCAGTTCGTCGTAGCGGTAGGTGAGCGGCTGCTCGCTGTGCTGCAGGTTCACGACCAGCGTGTGGTCAGCCGCAGGCTTCCACGCGATACGCGCGTTCGCGGCCTCGGTCTCGAATTCGGTGAACGGCCGGGTCTCGCCATCGCCGGTGCGGCGCAACCCGAATTGCTGCCGGGTCATGCCGAGATCGAGCTCGCGCGTCGAATCTCCGACATGCACCTGATAGTGCAGCAGTCGCTGGCTGTCGGCCGAGCCGTAGCGCGCGCGTGCCTGGTGGCGGACACCGTGTTCGTCGACGAACATCGACTCCGGCGCGTGCGTCAGCATTTGCACCACGCCGCCCATTGCGTCCGAACCGTACAGGCTGGCGCTGGCGCCGCGCAGCAGTTCGATGCGCTCCAGCGCCTGTCCGTCGACCAGCGAGAAATACTGGTTCGGCGCATTGCGGAAAATGGCGCTGTTGAGGCGAAAGCCGTCGACCAGATGCAGCACTTCCGAGCCCTTCATGCCGCGTACGATCACCGCGCTCTGGCCGGGCGTGGTCTGCTGCACGAAGGCGCCGGTGGCGCCGCGCAGTTGCTCGATCGCGGTGCTGGCCGCCCCCGGCATGTCGGCGCGGTCGATCACGGTCACGGCGCCGGGAACGCTTGCCGCGTCCTCGGGGGTCAAGGTGGCGCTGACCTGAACCGCGCGCAGCTGTTTGGTGACGGCGGGCTTGGTCGGTTTGACGCCATCAGCGGCGACGGCAGGGCCGGCAGCGAGTGCCAGCGCCATCAGCATGCGCCGACGGAATGGAGCCGGCATGGGCCGCCGCGTGCGAGTGGTCGTGGTCATCAGCGCACCCAGTCTTCGAGGTCGTCGGTGTTGAAGGCGCCGGTGTGGCGCTTGCGGATGCGGCCATCGGTGCCGAGCAGCACGGTGAACGGCAACACGCTGCGCTGGTTGCCGAATTGCCGGGATTCGTCCGGATTCGATTCGGAGCCGACCAGTACCGGATAGGAGACCGGATGCTCGGCGAGGTAGTCGCGCACCGCAGCTGCCGGTTCCACCGCGATGCCAACGACGTGGAACTCCGGGTGCGTGCGCGCGAATGCATCGAGTACCGGCATCTCGCGGACGCAGGGTGGGCACCAGCTGGCCCAGAAGTTCAGCAATACCGGTTTGCCATCGAAGCGCGCCAGTGACACTGGCTGGCCGTCCGCATCGGGCAGCACCAGCGCCGGGCGCAGGTCGCCGATCTGCAACGCACCAGGATCATCGGCATGTGTTGTCGGTGGCGCGCGCAGCAGGCGCGCCAGCAGGAAGCCGGCCGCGGCGCCGGCAATGGCCAATACGGTGACGAGCAGGAGGGATCGAATCGACATCCGCCCAGTCTAACGGCACCGCACTGCGCCTGGAGCGCCGTTATCATGCGCGCTTTGCCGGGAACTGCTGCCGATGCGCGCGATCTGCTGGGTGCTGCTGCTGTCGATCTGGATCCTGCCGAGCCCGGCCGCGCAGGCTTTGCAGATGCCGATCTACGAGGGCGACGTCGCGCTCGCAGCCGGTCAGGACGAAGCGTCGGAGACGGCATTGCGCCAGGCCCTGACCCAGGTGCTGGTGAAGGTATCGGGCGACCGCAGCGTCGCCCATGATCCCGCACTCGCCGCTGCGCTTTCCGGCGCTCGCGCCATGGCCTTGACGGTTGCGCGGCGGGCAGCGTTGTCAGCAGATGGCAGCGACCGACTCGCGGTCAACTTCGATCCCGGTCGCGTACACGATCTGCTGGCCACGCTCGGTCGGCCGGTCTGGCACAGCGATCGCCCGGTGGTGCTGGTGTGGCTGGTGATCGATGATGGCGTGCAAAAGCAGATTGCGAATGCGGGCCAGGTCGCGGCGCTCACCGACATGACCGAACGCGCGCATCAGCGAGGCGTGCCGATGCTGTTGCCGCGCATGGATGCGGTCGATCAGAACCGGCTCAATCCGGTGACGTTGTGGGCAGCGCCGCCGCAGACAGTGCTCGCTGCGGGCCAGCGTTATGGCGTCCAGACCATGCTGGTGCTGCGACTGACGCGCGGCGACCCTTGGCGCGCGCGCTTCACGCTGATCGATGGCCGCAGTTACGAAGAGTGGGAGCAGCGCGACGCCCAGTCGAGCGTGCTGCTTGCCGCCGGCATCGATGGTGCCGGAGACCGCTTGGCGCGGCGCTACGGGGTCGAGCCCGAAGGCACGTCGCTCGGCGTCGTCGAGTGGTGGGTCGATGGCATCGGTTCGGCCGAAGACTATGCCGCAGTGATCGGCTATGTCGGGCGCATGGAGTTCGTGCGTTCGGCGCAGCCGCTGCGTGCCGAAAGCGGACGGCTGCTTTTGCGCCTCGACCTCGGTGTCAGCCAGCGCCGTCTGCGCCAGTTGCTGGCGATCGACAACCGCCTGCAGTGGACCGAAGCCGCGGACGCCACCGCACCGGCGCAGCTGCACCTGGTGCACTGATGTTGCGGCATGTGCCGAATGCGATCTCGGCGCTGCGCGCGCTGCTCGCGGTGCCGATCGCGATCGCGCTGCTGCGCGACGAGCACCGCTGGGCACTCGCGCTGGCGGTCGTGGCCGCAGCGTCGGACGCGCTCGATGGCTTCCTCGCCAAACGCTACGGCTGGCAGAGCCGCCTCGGTGCCTGGCTCGATCCGGCGGCTGACAAGCTGCTGCTGACCACCTGCTTCGTGACCCTGGCTGTCGTCGGTGCGGTGCCGCAGTGGCTGGTCGGGCTGGTGATCGTGCGTGACCTGGTGCTCGTCGGCGGCAGTGTCACCTACCAGAGCGTGATCGGCGCACTGACGCCGCAACCAAGTACGCTCGGGCGCATCACGACGATGCTGCAGATCGGCGCGGTACTGACGGCGCTGATGGCGCGCGCGGGTATCGCGGTTTCCGAACGTTTCGCCGCGGCGGTCTTCGCCCTGGCCGCCCTGGCCACCCTCGCCAGCGGCATCGACTATGTGCGTGTCTGGGTGGGCCGGGCGCGCAGCAGACGGAGTGCATCATGATCGACGATCGCCGGGTGTGGTCCTGGTTGCTGATCGCCGCCGCGATCGGTGGCGTGCTGTATTTCCTGGCGCCGGTGCTGACGCCGTTCGCGTTGTCGGCGCTGTTCGCCTACCTCGGCAATCCGCTGGTCGAACGGCTGCAGTCGCGGCGCATTTCGCGTACCACGGCGGTGGTAATCGTGTTCCTGTTGATGACGCTGGCGGTGGCGCTGTTGCTCGCGATCATCATCCCGGCCCTGATCGACCAGGCGCGCAGCGTGCCCGGCTACATCGACTCGCTGCACTCCTGGTTCGACCGCGTCGCCGCGCCCTGGCTGCAGGCCGAGTTCCGGCTCGACCTCGGTGCGCTCGATCCCGGACGCATGTTCGCCAGCCTGCGCGCGCATCTCGACGACATCGGCCGCATCTTGCCGAAGGTGCTGGGTGGCTTGACGACTTCCGGTGCCGCGGTCATGGGCTGGGTGGCAAACCTGCTGCTGATGCCCCTGATCACGTTCTACCTGATGCGCGACTGGAAACGCATGGTCGAGCGCCTGCGGGAATTGGTGCCGCGGCCGCTGGAACCGACAGTGACGCGCCTGGTGCGCGAGTCCGACGCCGTGCTCGGCAGTTTCCTGCGCGGACAAATGAGCGTGGTGCTGGCGCTGGCGGCGATGTATGCGACCGGTTTGTCGCTGGCGGGGCTGAAGTTCGGCATGCTCATCGGCATCGTCGCCGGCCTGGTCAGTTTTGTGCCCTATCTCGGCCCGGTGGTCGGCATCGGCGGCGGTCTGGTTTCGGCGATCGTCAGCGGCGGCGACATCTGGATCAACGTCGGGCTGGTGCTCGCAGTGTTCATGGTCGGGCAGCTGATCGAGAGTTTCATCCTGACGCCCAAGCTGGTCGGCGAAAGCATCGGCCTGCATCCGGTCGCGGTGATCTTTGCGGTGCTGGCCGGTGGCCAGTTGTTCGGGTTCTTCGGCGTGCTACTGGCCTTGCCGGTCGCGGCGGTGGTGCTGGTGCTGCTGCGGCACACGCACGAGCGGTATCTGGACAGTGAAATCTACGGCGCCGAGGCGCAACCGCCGGCAACGGCCGCGACCAGCGACGCGGCGACCACGCCGGCTGCCGCGCCAGCGCCGGTGGCGCCCGCGCCGGGCACGGACCCGGCACCGTGAGCCAGCGCCAGCTGCCGCTGGCCCTGCGCTTTCCGCAGGGCGCCCGCTTCGACCGCTTTGTGGCCGACGGCAATGAGCCGGTGCTGGCGGCGTTGCGGGCGTTCGCCAACGAAGCCGCGGCCCCGGGCATCCTGCTCGCTGGCGCCAGCGGCACTGGCAAGACCCACTTGGTCATGGCCGTGGCCGGAACCGTGGCCGACTATGCGCTGCTGCCGCTGGCCGAACTCGGCGCGCAGGCCGAAACCGCGATCGGCGCGACGCGCGCCTGTCCGCTGGTGCTGATCGATGACATCGACGCGATCGCCGGGCAGCGCGCCGCGGAAGTGGCGATGTTCGATCTGTTCAATCGCACCCGCGACAGCGGTGGCTCCTTGCTGATCACGGCACCGACCGCAGTGCCGCGGCTCGGTATCGGCCTGCCCGATCTGGCCTCGCGCCTGGCCAGCCTGTCGTTGCTGCAACTGCAGCCGCTGGGTGACGCCGCGCGCCGCCGCGTCATCCACGAACGCGGCGCTGCGCGCGGCATGGACGTGGGCGACGACGTGCTCGATTTCCTGTTTCGTCGCTACCCGCGCGACCTCGGCGCCCTGCTCGACCTGCTCGACCGCCTCGACCGCGAAACCCTGGTGCGCAAACGCCGCCTCACCGTGCGACTGGTGCGCGACGTGATTCGCAAGGAGGGCGAGTGAGTGCGCGCGACCGGGGTGCCGCCGGCATCATCGATTGGGCAGTCCGGCGCTCGCCCGGCTTCCCTGTGGCAAGATGGCCGCAGCTGCCATGCGATGGAGGTTGCCCATGCAGAAGCAAGTGACCATCACCCTGGATGAGGCGGTTTACGACGGACTGCGCCGCACCGTGGAGCAAGACGATGTGAGTCGCTTCATCGAGGACTTGTTGCGGCCCTACGTGCTGCCAGATGCCCGCGGCCTGTCGTTGGAAGACGGCTATCGCGCCATGGCTGCGGATGCGGTGCGCGAACGCGAAGCACGGGCATGGGGCGATGGTATTGCCGGCGACATGGCCGATGAAGCGCGGTGAAGTCTGGTGGGTGGAATTCGATCCGTCGGTGGGGAGCGAAATCCGCAAGACCCGCCCCGCCGTAATCGTCAGCAACGACATCGCCAATCGTCATCTCGCGCGGGTGGTGGTCGTGCCCGTTACCAGCAACACCGGTAGACTGTATCCGGGCGAGGCGCAGGTCATGGTCGGCGGCGAGTTGCGCAAGGCGATGGCCGACCAGATCATGGCGGCCGACAAATCACGCCTGAAGTCGCGGCTCGATGCCTTGCAGGAGGCCGATCTGAAGGCTGTGGAGGCCGCCATCCTGCTGCACCTCGGCGTTCGCGGGTAGCCCCATGCGCGTCCTCGGGATCGAATCTTCCTGCGATGAAACCGGCGTGGCCGTGTACGACACGGCTGCGGGCTTGCTGGCGCATCGCGTATACAGCCAGATCGAGTTGCATCAGGACTATGGCGGCGTGGTGCCGGAGTTGGCCTCGCGCGACCATGTGCGCAAGCTGCTGCCGCTGCTGCGCGAGACGCTGGATGCGGCGGGCCTTGGCGTGCGTGATCTGGATGGGGTGGCCTATACCAGCGGGCCGGGCCTGGTCGGAGCGCTGCTGGTGGGTGCGGCCACCGCGCGCGCATTGGCCTGGTCGCTCGATCTGCCGGCGATCGGCGTGCACCACATGGAAGGGCATCTGCTGGCGCCGCTGCTCGAAGCCGATGCGCCGCAGCCGCCGTTCGTGGCGTTGCTGGTCTCGGGTGGCCATACCCAGCTGATCGCGGTGCGCGGTATCGGCGACTACACGCTGATCGGCGACACCCTCGACGACGCCGCCGGCGAGGCCTTCGACAAGACCGCGAAAATGCTCGGGCTGCCTTATCCCGGCGGGCCGGAGCTGGCGCGACTGGCCGAGTCCGGCGTGCCCGGACGCTTCACCTTCGCGCGTCCGATGTGTGATCGCCCGGGTCTCGATTTCAGTTTCAGCGGACTGAAGACGCAGGTGATGCTGGCCTGGGAGAAATCCGATCGCAGCGCGCAGACGCGCGCCGACATCGCCTGCGGCTTTGAACAGGCGGCGACCGCGACGCTGGTGTTCAAGTGCCGGCGCGCGCTTGCCGAAACCGGCATGCGCAGTCTGATCGTGGCCGGCGGCGTCGGTGCCAATGTGCGTCTGCGTGCGTCGCTGCAGGCGGCTGCAGTAAACGATGGTGTCCGCGTCGCCTTCCCGCGCCCGGAGTTTTGCACCGACAACGGCGCCATGATCGCCTTCGCCGGCGCACTGCGGCTTGCCGCCGGACAGCGCCAGGACGCGTGCATCGCAGTGCGACCGCGCTGGCCGCTGGAGGAATTGCTCGCAGCCGCGGGCGTGGATCGACTTACGTTTCGCTAACCTTTCGCTTACGCGCGGATAACGCCGCCGCCGATAGGCTGCGCGCCTTGTCCCAACGAAGTTGCAGCGCATGCGTCGCCCCACACTCTCCAGCGAGTGGCTGATCCTCGCCACCGCCCTCTACCTTGTGCTGGTCGCGAACGCGTCGTTCCTGCGTCATCTCAATACCGCCCTCGGCGGCATCGACTTCGCGCTGCAGGCGTCGGTGTTCGGGGCGGTGCTGGTCGGGCTGATCGGCGCATTGCTCGCGCTCGCCACGCCGAGCCGATTTGCGCGCGGGCTGCTCGGCCTCGTGGTCGTGATCGCCGCGGCGCTCGCCTTCTTCATGGATCACTACGGGGCGGTGATCGACCGCCATGCGCTGCAGAGCGCGCTGGAGACCGATGCCCGCGAGAGCGGCGAATGGCTGTCATTCGCGATGCTGCGCGGCGTGCTCGCGCTGTCCGTTCCGGCGTTGCTGGCGCTGGCCTTCGTGCGCACGCGCGAGCGTTCGTGGCCGCAGGCGCTGAAGGCGCGCGGCGCGCTGCTCGGTGTCTGCGCGCTGCTGGTCGCGGTGCCGGTCGCGCTCGACTACCGGACCATGGCCTCGGTGGCGCGCAACCATGCCGAGCTGCGCGACCTGGCCAACCCGATCAACCTGGTCAATGCCACGCGTTCGTACCTGAAGCACTCGCGCGTCGCGCCGATCGGCACGCCGACCGTGGTTGCCGGCGACGTGCAGCGCGGCGAGACCTGGCCCGCTGCCGGCAAGCGTCCCCTGGTGCTGGTGTTCGTGGTCGGCGAGTCGGTGCGTGCATCCAGCCTCGGCCTGCTTGGCTACGTCCGTGACACCACGCCGGAACTGGCTCGCCGCGGCGTGGTCGCGTTCGGTGAAGTGCATGCCTGCGGCACCAACACCGCGACTTCGGTGCCGTGCATGTTCTCCGGGCTCGGCCAGGCCGGTTATGACGAGGCCACCGCGCGCGGCCGCGAGAACCTGCTCGATGTGCTCGAGCGCGCCCGTTTCGACGTGCTCTGGATCGACAACAACACCGGCAGCAAGCATGTCGCCGACCGCGTCGTCGAGATCAATGTCGCCGCGGCGACACGCCCGCGCATCTGCAATGCGCAAGGCTGCTTCGACCATGTGTTGGTCAGCGAACTGGAGGAGCGCCTGGCCAGGATCGAGCGCGACACCGTGTTGCTGTTGCACCAGAAGGGCAGTCATGGCCCGGCGTATTTCGAGCGCTATCCGGAAGCGTTTCGCCGCTTCGTGCCGGACTGCCGCAGCAACGAATTGCAGGACTGCACGCACGAGCAGCTGGTCAACAGTTACGACAACACCATTCTCTACACCGACCGCGAGCTGGCCGAGATGATCGACGCGCTGACCGCCGCGCGCGCGCGCGTCGATGGCGTATTCCTGTACGTGTCCGACCACGGCGAATCCACCGGCGAGCACGGCTACTACCTGCATGGCGCTCCTGCGCTGATCGCGCCCGAGGAACAGACGCGCGTGCCGATGCTGCTGTGGATGGCGCCGGAGTATCTGGCGCGGCGCCAGCTCGACGCGACCTGCGTCGCCGCGCAGCGTGGCCGACAGACCTCGCACGACGCCGTGTTCCCGCTGGTGCTCGGCCTGCTCGATCTGCACACCGGGGCCTACGACCAGAATCTGGACCCGATTGCCGCCTGCGCGCCGCGACCCTGATCCGGTCCTTGCGCGCGCGCCGGCGCGCGGCGATGCTCGCCGCCCGGAAGGTGGAGGGACCATGGACATCGTCTTCGTCGAAGCCCTGAAGATCGACACCCTGATCGGCATCTACGACTGGGAACGCCGTGCCAAGCAACCGGTCGTGCTCGATCTGGAAATGGCCTTCGACAACCGCGTGCCGGCCGCCACCGATCGCATCGAGGACACGCTCGACTACAAGGCGGTGTCGAAGCGGCTGGAGGCCTTCATCGGCTCGGCGCAGTTCGGGCTGGTCGAGACGCTGGCCGAGCGCTGCGCCGAGATCGTGCGCGGCGAATTCGGCGTTACCTGGCTGCGCCTGCGCATCCGCAAGCCCGGTGCGGTGCGTGGCGCCGCCGCGGTCGGCGTCCAGATCGAGCGCGGGCGCCGGCCCGACTGATGGGGCGCGCCTACCTTTCGCTCGGTTCGAACATCGCGCCGGCGCGGCATCTGCGTGCGGCGATCGCGGCGCTGCGCGCCCGCTTCGGCGAAGTCCTGGTTTCGCCGGTGTATCGCACTGCCGCGGTCGGGTTTGCTGGGGAGGATTTCCTGAATGCCGCAGCGGTGCTGGAGTCGGATCTCGATCCGCACGCACTGAACGACTGGCTGCACGCGCTCGAAGACGCGCAGGGTCGCGAGCGTGGCGGTGCGCGTTTCGGACCGCGCACGCTCGATCTGGACCTGGTGTTCTACGACGACCTCACGCTCGACGGACCCGGTCATCTGCAGATCCCGCGCGCCGAACTGCGCCACGCCTTCGTGCTCAAGCCGCTCGCCGACATCGCGCCGGGCTACGTGCATCCGCGGCTTGGGCGCCCGCTCGCCGACCTGTGGGCGGACTCGGGCATGAGCATCGGCGAAGTGGTCGATCTCGCATCGACAAGCCCCTGAGATTGTTCTAGCGTTGCCGCGCCGCGCATGGGGCGCGTCGGAGCAATGGCATGTTCGAACGATTCGCGCGCAGCTGGACCCTGGTCAAGGCCAGCGCTTCGGTGCTGAAGCAGGACAAGGAACTGATGCTGTTCCCGGTGATCTCGGTGATCGCCTCGCTGCTGGTGGTCGCAAGTTTCGTACTGCCGCTGTTCGGGCTGCTGGATCTGAAGGCGCTGGAGCAGGGCGAGCGCGAACCGGTGTGGCTGTATGGCTGGGTGTTCCTGTTCTATCTGGCGCAGTACTTCGTCATCTTCTACTTCAACACCGCGCTGGTCGGTGCGGCGATGATCCGCCTGCGCGGTGGCGACCCGACCGTGGCCGACGGCCTGCAGATTGCGTGGTCCAAGGTCGGCACGATTCTCGGCTACGCGCTGATCGCCGCGACTGTGGGCTTGGCGCTGCGAGCGATCGAGGAGCGCGCCGGCATGATCGGCAAGTGGGTCGCCGGCCTGCTCGGTGCGGCCTGGACCGTGCTCAGTTTCCTGACCGTGCCGGTGCTGGTCAGCCGCGACATCGGTCCGCTCGAAGCGGTCAAGGAGAGCGCGCTGCTGCTGAAGAAGACCTGGGGCGAGAACGTGATCGGCCAGGGCGGCGTCGGCCTGGTGTTCGGTCTACTGCAGTTCTTCGTGATCACGCTGACCGTGGTCGCGCTGATCGCGGTGGTGGCGAGCAAGTCGATGTTCCTGATCGTCAGCGTGATCGTGCTCGGCGGTCTCGCGATTCTGGCGCTGGCGCTGGTGCAGGCAGCTCTCTCGGGCATCTACTCGGCGGCGCTGTATCGGCACGCGATGGGCGAGGACACCGTCGGCATCGACTCCGGCATGCTGGCTTCGGCCTTCGCTGCCAAGCGCTGAGCGCCTCAGCGGCAGTCGTAGGCGCCGAAGCGCTGTTCGCCGTTCAGCGGCTCGTCTGCCGCCTGGATGGTGTCGGCGCCGAGGCGCGCGGCCTCGTTGCGCGCCAGCGACTCCAACTCGTCGCGCACCTTGAGTTCATTGCGACGGTACAGCCCGACCTTGTGCTTCACCGACACCGTGATGTCGCCCTTGGCGGTGCATGCGCCGAGGTTCTTGCCGTAAGCGACCTGGACTTCGCGGCCGCCGGCATCCGGCTCCACCCAGGTGCACCCCGCGGCGAGCAGGGGCAACGACAGCACGAACAGGATCGACGAACGCATGGGCAACTCCTTGGCGTGAATGCGCCGCGAGCATAGCCCGCGGCGCAGGGTCGACGCTGAATGCGCGCTGCTCAGCGCACGCCGCATTCGCAGTGCGCCTGGATCGAGATCGGCAGGCCGCTGCCGGACGGGTGCATCAGGCGTTGCAGACGGTCCAGGTCGCTGCGCGCGGGTCCGCGCAACAGCGCCAGTGGCGTGAGCAGCCCCTGTTCGCGCAGCAGCGCGCCGGCACCGGAGCGCGAGGCTTCGATCAGCATGCTCTCGAAGAAGCTCGGCTGGTCCTCGACGTAGCGGGTGGCGTGGCTCCCGTCGAGCTTGGCGCGCTTCGCGGCATCGGCGATGGCCGCCTGGAGACCGCCGAACTCGTCGACCAATCCGTGCTGCTTCGCCTGCGCGCCGCTCCAGACGCGGCCGCGGGCGATGGCGTCGATGGCTGCGACGTCTTGCTCGCGCGCCGCGGCGACCTTGCTGGTGAAGTCGCGGTAGCCGGCATTCAACACCTCCTGGATCATCTCGCCGACGCGCGGGTCGAGCGGACGCGCCGGATCGAAGGCGCCGGTCAGCCAGGTGGTGCCGACGCCGTCGGTGTTCAGGCCAAGCTTGTTCATCGCCTCGGGCACGTTGAACAACAGGCCGTAGATGCCGATCGATCCGGTGATCGTGCTCGGATCGGCATAGATGCGATCCGCGTTCATCGAGATCCAGTAGCCGCCGGATGCGGCCAGGTCGCCCATTGACACCACCACCGGCTTGCCGGCGGCGCGGGTCAGTTCGACTTCGCGGCGGATCAGCTCGGAGGGGAACACGCTGCCGCCGGGGGAGTCGACGCGCAGCACCAGGGCCTTGACGTCTTCGTCCTCGCGCGCCTCGCGCAACAGCGCGCTGGTGCTCTCGCCACCGACGGTGCCGGGTTCGCGCTTGCCATCGACGATCTCGCCCTCGGCGACCACGATCGCGACGGTCGGCCGCCCAGGCATCTGCGGCACCGCGTCGATGCGCTGCACGTAGTCGAGGAAGCGGATCTGGCGGAAGCCGTGTTCGTCTTCGCCCACGGCACCGCTGGCGGCAAGCCGCGCCTCCAGTTCGTCGCGCGTGACCAGCACGTCGACCAGTCCCTGCGCGAGCGCGAGCTTGGCAAGATCGCCGCCGGCGGCGTGCAGTTGGGCAACGTAGTCGTCGATTTGCGTCGTGAGCGTCGCCACGTCGAGCTTGCGCGCGTCGGCGATGTCGGCGAGGTGGCGCGACCAGACGTCGTTCATCCAGTGCAGGTCGGCTTCGTCCGCCTCGGGGGAGGAATCGGCACGAATGTAAGGCT
This sequence comes from Lysobacterales bacterium, assembly GCA_016703225.1. Classification (NCBI taxonomy): domain Bacteria; kingdom Pseudomonadati; phylum Pseudomonadota; class Gammaproteobacteria; order Lysobacterales; species Lysobacterales bacterium. The sequence goes on along the minus strand of JADJCM010000001.1, from coordinate 762,189 downwards.
CGCCGGCGGATTTGTATTCGCCGACGCGGAACAGGTGCGCCTCGACGCCGAACTTCTCGAAGGCTTCCTTGAAGTAGGTGCGGTAGCGGCCGATGCCTTCCAGCAGCACCGCGCCTTGCGGGTGCAGCAGCACTTCGTCGGCCTGCGCTGCGAGCAGGTAGCCGCGTTGCTCGTAGCCATCGGCATAGGCGTAGAGCTTCTTGCCGGACTTGCGGAAGGCGCGCAGCGCCGCCGCGAGTTCGCGCGTGCTGGCCGGGCCGATGCCGGCGATGCCGTGGGTGACCAGCAGCACCTGGCTGATATGGGCGTCGTCGGCCGCGGCCTCGAGTGCGCGCGTCAGATCGCGCATGCGCGTTTCCCGCACCGGGTCGCCGAGCGTTTCGCCGAGCGCGCGGTCCAGCGGTTCGGCGCTGTATTGCTCGACGATCATGCCCTGGGGGTCGAGCACCAGCGTGGTCTTCTGTTCGAGCGGGCCGGCGCCGCCGGCGAAGATCGCCACCAGCACGATCAGTGCGATGACCAGAAAGATCGCATTCAGCAGCAGCCGGCGGGTGAGGTCGACGGCGTGGAAGAGTCCGCCGAAAAAGCGACGGAACGGGCCTTGCTGGGGTGGGTTCATTGCGGTTTCCAGGAGAGATGACGACAGCGTGTGGTCAATGCCGGGCGGATTCAAGCACGCCTGCGGGGTCGTCGGCATCGGCCGGAAGTGGCGGTTTGCGGCTGAGCGTGCGCAGCCGCAGCCACAGGCGCGCGAGCAGCAGCGTTGCGGCCGCGGTCAGCCCGGCGATCAGCCCGAGCCACATGCCGGGGGCGCCGCGTCCGAGCCGGAACGTGCAATACCAGCCGAGCGTCATGCCGATGCCCCAGTAGGCGATGGCGGTGAGCAGCGCCGGCACGCGCGCGTCCTTGAGCCCGCGCAGGGCCGAGGCTGCGACCACCTGCAGGCCGTCGGAGAACTGGAACACCGCCGCGAGCAACATCAGCTGCGCGGCCAGTCCGGCGACTGCGAGATCGCTCGTGTACAGCGCCGCGATCTGCGACGAGAACAGCGCCAGCGCCGTCGCCGAAAGCAGTTGCGCGGCGAGCGCGAGCAGCAGCCCGGCCGCGGCGGCGGCGCGTGCGCGCGCGGCATCGCCGGCACCGACCGCATGGCCGACGCGCACGGTGGTGGCCATGCCGATGCCGAGCGGGACCATGAAGGTGACCGAGGCGACGTTGATCGCGATCTGGTGGCTGGCCACGGCATTGGCGCCGAGCGAGCCGATCAACAGGGCTGCGATCACGAACAGCGAGCCCTCCATCAGGATCATGAACGCGATCGGCAGGCCGAGGCCGAGCAGTTCGCGGATCGGCCGCCAGCGCGGCCGGGTGAAGCCGCGCAGGAGGTGCAGGTCGGCGAAGCGCGGATGTCGCAGCACGAATACTGCCATCGCGATCGCCTGCAGCCACACCGTGACGGCCAGCGCCATGCCGGCGCCGACCGCGCCATGCTCGGCGAAGCTGAAGCGACCGAAGATCAGCGCGTAGCCGAGCGGCAACAACACCAGCACGCCGAGCAGGCTGAAATAGAGCGTGGCGCGGGCGTAGCCGAGGCCCTCGCAGAAGAAGCGCAGCGCGAAGAAGCTCGCCAGCGCCGGGGCGCCCCAGGAAGCGGCGCGCAGGAAGGCGGCGGTATCGGCGCGCAGCGAGATATCGACCTGCATGGCATCCAGCAGTGCGCCGGCCGAACGCAAGGCGACCAGCAGCACCAGCCCGATCGCCCAGGCGATCCACAGCGCCTGGCTGAACAGCGCGGCGAGTTCGCCGCGCCTGCCGGCACCATCGCGCTGTGCCACGTTCGGCGGAATCGCGAACAGCAGGCCGAGGCAGCAGATCAGCACCAGCGACCAGACCGCGCTGCCGACCGCGATCACCGCCAGCGTGTGCGCGCCATGGTGGCCGCCGAGCACGGTGTCGATCACGTTCATCAGCATCGCCAGCAACTGCCCGACGACCAGCGGCAGCGCCAGTCGTGCGACCTCGCCCAGTTCCCCGCGAAATTGGCTGGTCCCCAGCATGGGCGTTGTCGCCTGATCACAAAGCGCTCTATCTTACGGGCGAAGTGTCCGCTACAGGCGCCGCGATGGTGGAGTCTCCGGAAATCCAGGAAGAGGTCGTGCGCGCCCAGCCGCTCTGCGCCAACTGCGAAACGCCGTTGCTGGGCGAGTTCTGCCACGCTTGCGGGCAGCCGCGCAAGGGCATGATCCGGCACCTGTCGGGCTTGATGGCGGATTTCTTCGACAGCGTCTTCAACCTCGACTCGCGCACGCTGCGCACGCTGTGGCCGCTGCTCGCGCGGCCGGGATTCCTCAGCAACGAATACTTTGCCGGGCGGCGCACGCGCTATGTGACGCCGTTGCGGTTGTACATCTTTCTGTCGGTGATCGCGTTCTTCGCGGTGGCGACGGTGTCCGAGGTCGGCGACGACAGCCGCATCGTGCGCTTCGACGGCGGCGACGAGCCGATCCAGTCGATTGCGGAGATCGAGGCCGAGGAGCGCGCCGCCCTGGAAAAGCTGGAAGCCCGCCGCAGCGGCATGCCGGCGGCGGCGTTCGAGGCCATGCGCGAAGGTGTGCGCGCCGGTTTCGAAGAAGATCGCGACCGCAATGAGCGCTGGCTGGCACGTGGCCTCAAGGTCGGCGAGCGGCCGCCGTCCGAGGTTACCGCCGAGGAGCCGAACCCGCGCGGGATCCGCATCGGCGGCGACGCCCCCTGGCACCCGCAGACCAACCCGGTACAGATTGGCTGGGCCAGCGACGCGATGAACGCGTGGCTGAATCGCAAGGTGGCGATGCTGGTCGCGAACGGGCTGGAGGCCGAGAAGCACCCGGCGAAGTTCGTCACCACCATCTTTGGAGTCGCGCCGCAGGCGCTGTTGATGATCCTGCCGCTGTTCGCGCTGCTGCTGAAACTGTTCTACCTGTTCAAGCGGCGCCTGTTCATGGAACACCTGATCGTGGCGCTGCACAGCCACAGCTTCCTGTGCCTGGCGATCCTGGTGCAGGTATTGCTATCGCAGTTGTCGGCGCTGACCGCGGCGCTGCCCGTGCTGCCGTGGCTGTTCGGCGCCGCGGGCGTGGCGCTGTGGGTGTGGATTCCGCTGTACCTGCTGGTCGCGCAGAAGCGCATTTACGCGCAGGGCTGGCCGATGACGCTGTGGAAGTATTTTCTGCTCGGCAACTGCTACGTGTTCCTGCTGACCTTCGGGGTCGTGCTGAACCTGTTCCTGGCGCTGGCGACGTTGTGATGAGCGCTGGTGTTTGGTGATCGGGCCCGGCTCGACGATAATCGCCGGCCCTCGCGCTGGAGCGAACCGTGTTTCTTGAACGCCTGCCCGAATTCATCGGCAACCATTTCATCCTCGTCACCCTGTTCCTGCTGGTCGCGCTGATGCTGATCTCGAGCGAGTTCTCGAGCCTGACGCGGCGTTACAAGGCGATCGCGCCGGCCGAACTCACCCGTCTGGTGAACCGCGAGAACGCGCTGCTGGTCGATGTTTCCGCGATCACCGAGTTCGAGGCCGGGCATATCGCTGGTTCGAAGCACGTGGCGATGGCGCAGTTCGATCCCGAGCACAAGGACCTGGCCAAGGTGAAGGAGTTGCCCGTGATCGTGGTCTGCAAGAGCGGCCAAACTTCGGCGGGAGCCTGCGCCAAGTTGTCGGCGGCGGGCTTCAGCAAGGTGCACTGGCTCGATGGCGGACTCGCCAGCTGGACCGGGGCCGACCTGCCCTTGGCCAAAGGCAAGGGCTAAGGCGTTCATTTCCTTGGGGTTGGCGGTTTGGCTCGCCTGATCGGGCCGGCCGTGGAATAATCCGCGCCCTTTTTTCCGACCTTTCCACCGGAGTCTGCAATGACCGATACCGCACCCGTCGCCAACGGCGCCGCCGAACCACAGCAGCAGATGGCGCAGGTCGCCATCCAGAAGATCTATGTCAAGGACGCGTCGTTCGAGGCGCCGAATGCGCCGATGATCTTCCAGGACGCGGGACAGCCGAACATCCAGTTGAGCCTGAACCAGAAGGTGCAGACGCTCGGCGAGAACGTCTACGAAGTCACTCTGACCGTGACCCTGACCTGCAAGATCGGCGACAAGACCGCTTACCTGGCGGAAGTCCAGCAGGCGGGCATCTTCGGTCTGATCGGCTTTGACCAGGCCAATCTGCACGGCATCCTCGGCACCTTCTGCCCGACCACGCTGTTCCCGTACGCGCGTCAGGCGATCTCGGGTCTGGTGCTGGATGGTGGCTTCCCGCCGTTCATGCTGCAGCCGGTCAACTTCGACCAGATCTACGCCGAAAGCATGCGCCGTCGCGCGCAGGAACAGCCGGCCGAAGCCGCGGCTTGAGGTCCATGCGCCCCGGCCCGCCGGGGCGTCTTGCGCACCGGGGGTCCGATGCCGCCTAGCGTATCCATCAGCGTCTTCGGGGCCGGCTCCTGGGGCACCGCACTGGCTGCGGTGCTCGCTCGCCATGGCATCGACACCCTGCTGTGGGGGCGCGATGCCACCGCCATCGCGGCGATGCGCGAGCAGCGGCGCAACACGCGTTATCTGCCGGACATCGAACTGCCGGCAACGCTGCAATACACCGATTCATTGGCGCAGGTTGCGGCACGACCGCTGTGGCTGATCGTCACGCCGAGCCACGCCTTCCGCGAGCTGTTGGAAGAACCGGCGATGCGTGCGGCTGAGCCCGCCGGCGTGGCCTGGGCGACCAAGGGTTTTGAGCCCGGCTCGGGGCGTTTCCTGCATGAGGTGGCGGCGTCGCTGCTCGCCGCCGGCACGCCGCTGGCGGTGGTCACTGGCCCCTCGTTCGCGCGCGAAGTCGCGCTCGGTCTGCCGACCGCGGTCACCGTGCATTCCGATACGCAGGCGTTTGCCGACCAGATCGCGCAGTGCCTGCACGGCCCGAGTTTCCGCGCCTATACCGGCAGCGACATGGTCGGTGCCGAGCTCGGCGGAGCCATGAAGAACGTGCTCGCGGTGGCCACCGGCGTCGCCGACGGCATGCAGCTTGGGCTGAATGCGCGCGCCGGGCTGATCACGCGCGGGCTGAACGAAATGCTGCGCGTCTGCGTCGCGATCGGCGGCAAACCGGAGACGATCATGGGCTTGGCCGGCGTCGGTGATCTGGTGCTGACCTGCACCGGTGACCTGTCGCGCAACCGCCGCCTCGGACTTGCGCTTGGGCGAGGCGTCGATCTGCGCCAGGCGGTGCGCGAAATCGGCCAGGTGGTCGAGTCGGTGCAGACGGTGAACGAAGTCATGCGCATCGCCCAGCGCCACGGCATCGAACTGCCGATCAGCGAACAGGTGCAACGCGTGCTGGCCGAGGAAATCACGCCGCAGGAAGGACTCAAGTGCCTGCTCGCGCGCGAGCAGAAGCCGGAATACCCGGCCTACCTGTTCCGCTGAGCTGAAACGAAAAACCCGACCCGTGGGCCGGGTTCTGCGCAATGCTGGCGTGGTCGCGATCAGAAGCTGATGCGCGGCCCGATGAACAACTCGTTGCCGTCGTTGTTGAAGTTCAGCGAGCCGACGATGCCCCAGTTGCCGAACTTGTACTGGCCGTAGAGTTCGACCGAGGTGTCGTTGTCGTCCTCGATGTCGACGTACTTGAGTGCGATGCCGCCCTCGAAGTTCTTGCTGAAGGCGTTGCGCACGCCTGCTTCCAGGCCCCAGCCGTTGGCGTCGAACACGTCGGTATCGACCTTCTCGTAGGAGACGCGGCCGACGAAGTCGAGGCTGTCGCTGATGCCCATGTTGTAGCCGAGGCCGAGGTTCCAGCCGTCGACGTCGATGTCGGCAGCGAGCGCGTCGACGCTGTACGAACGGTAGTTGCCGAACACGTGCCAGTTGTCGGTCAGCGCACCTGCGCCGCCAAAGCCGTAGCCGTTCTCGGACCCGGCGTCGTCGATGTCGACGCGGGTGGCGCCGGCCTGCAGGTACGAGTAGCTGAGGTCTTCGGCGCTGGCGGCGAACGGAACCGCGAGGGCGAGGGTGAGGACGAGTTTCTTCAGGTTCATGCAAAGCTCCTTGGAAAGTGCCCGCCGTTTGGCGAGGCGCGAATGATGGGTTCCTGCAGATGTACGCAATCTGAGCCGCGATTGTCTCAACCGTCGGCGCCTGGATTCAGCCCGGCGCCGGCAAAGCCAGACTGGCGCCAGGCCTCGAACACCACGACCGCGACCGCGTTCGACAGGTTCAGGCTGCGGTTTCCCGGCTGCATCGGCAGGCGCAGCTGCTGTGCTTTCGGTATCGATTCGAGCAACGCTGGCGGCAGGCCGCGTGTCTCCTGGCCAAACACGAAGGCATCGCCCGCAGCGAATGCCGGTTCGGTGTAGCAGCGCTGCGCGTGCGCGCTCAGCGCGAACACGCGAAGCGGACGCGCCGAGCGTAGGAAGGCATCGAAATCGTCATGCACTTCGACGCGTGCGAACTCGTGGTAGTCGAGACCGGCGCGGCGCAGGCGGGCGTCGTCGAGCTCGAAACCGAGCGGTCGGATCAGGTGCAGGCGGGCGCCGGTGTTCGCGCACAGCCGAATGATGTTGCCGGTATTCGGCGGGATTTCGGGCTGGAACAGGACGACGGGCCACATGCCACCAGTGTGCGGGCCCATCGCGCGCCGCTCAAGTCGGGCGCCGGTGGCGCACGATGAACACGGCCGGCAAGTGTTCACGCCACGCGCTGCGCGCATGAACATCGACACGTTCCTTGAGGTCGAGCCGTGCCTCTAGCGCGTTGGCGACACACCGCTCGGCGTGACGACTCGACGCGGGTTCCGCGAGAGTCAGCGCTGCTCCCCCGAGTACGGCGAACATGATTGCGGCGACCTGAAGGCGTTGCATGGGGTGGACCAGGGACATGACCGACTCCGGTAGGGGGGGCTCAACTCAGGCATCGCACTTCCCATGCCAATCGGGTGTGTTTCCAAGTGCATGATCCGGAAGCAAAACGTTGCCGGGACCCGCATGCGGCGATGCCTGCTGTCCGGATCCGGACATCGCTATCGGACAATCCCACGGACACCGGCTCGCGATCGACGTCCCGGACCGTGTCCGCCGGTATCGGACTGTTGCCATCGTTTGCGATGGAAGGCCAGCGCGCGGACTAATCTCGCCGCAGGAATCTCAACGCAAGCGGAAGAGATGGGAATGAAGCCCGGCAAGGCGAAGCGCCCCCAGATCAAGGTCAGCGCCATCATCGATGCGCGCAGTCGCATGCCCGATGGCACGCTGATCGCGGGGTTGCGCCTCGACAACGAACACTTGCTCGACCGACAAATGCGCCTGCTGCAGGGTGAAGTCGATGAGTACTGCGTGCTCGGTGGCGAGGAGTTGTCGGTGGCGGCCGAGTGGGCGGCCAAGGGTGTGCACCGTGTCGCGGGCATTGCCGGCATGTCGGGGCTGTCAGATGCTCTGGCCGAAACCCGCGGACGCAGCGTGCTGCTGTTCAGTGCCGCACAGCCGTTCCCCGAAATCGGCGAATGTCGCCGAGTGCTGGCGTCACTGCGCAAGCGACCGGTGGCTGGTGTATTCCAGGGTGGGCGCATGAGCCTGGCGCGGGCCCAGGGCGCTACCGTGCTGTCTTCGACGCCGTCGGATGACTATTGGACCGCTCAGTTGCCGCTGGGCTTCGAGCGCGCACTGCTGGGCGAGGTGCTGGGGGCCGCGAAGCACACCAAGAGCGCAGATCAGATGAACCTCTGCGAGATCACCCTGCGACTTGGCCATGCGATCGCGCTGGTGGAAGGGCGGCGATCCGGATTCCTGATCCGTGATTCGTTCGACTGGACCCTGGCACAAGCACTGGCGGTGCAGGCCCGCGCCGCCGCCTGACTATTGCGGCGGGGTAGCGCTGGCAGGGCTGGCCGACTTGGCGGAAAGTTCGCGCCAGCGCGCCAGCTTGGCCTCGAAGTCGGAACGCACGGTTGCCTTGGACGCTTCGCGTTCGACCAGCGACTTCTGCTGAGCCTCGATTTGCGCGCGCACATTCGCGATCGAATCGACCACGTTCTTCGGCACCGGCTTCTTGTTGCGTTCGAAATCGGAGGCGTGTGCCAGCAGCTCGGATAGGTTCTTTTCCTGGCTGGCCATGGTCAGTTTCGCGGTGGCCATGTTCGATTCGATTACGCCGAGTTCCTGGTCGCGCATGCGCAACAGGTCGGCCTCGGTGTTGTAGGACTGCATCAGGGCGCGGTCTGCCTGGGCCTCGGCTTCGGCGATCTTGCGGTCCTCCTCCTCCTTGAGCTTCTGCGCCGCTTCGGCAGCGAGCTCTTCCTGGGTCTTGGCGCGTTCGACCTGCCTGACAGTGACGCCGGCTTGGCTCATTTCCTGGCGCGCGAGTTTGGCCGCCTCCGGCGGAACCTTGTCGCTGTAGTGTACGTTGCCCTTCTCGTCGACCCATTTGTACAGCTTTCCCGCGGCCGCAGGCGTGGCTGCGACGATGCCGAGAGCGGACAGAAAAACCAGCATTGCGACGCGCATGGAAGGCTCCGTGGGAGTGGTCTCAGGCGGCGAAACCGTAGCGGCTACGATAATCCAAAAGCGCTGCGTGGTGCTGAATCAGTTCGGAATGTTCCTCGGTCAGCTGCAGCAGTTCGCCAACGCTGGCGATGGCGACGACCGGAATGCCGAACTCCTTACGCACCTCTTCAACCGCCGAAAGCTGGCCCTGGCCGCGTTCCTGGCGGTCGAGCGCGATCAGCACGCCGGCGGGCTCGGCGCCATGTTGGCGAATCAGTTCGATCGCCTCGCGCACGGCGGTGCCGGCGGTAATCACGTCGTCCACGATGAGTACCTTGCCGCGAAGCGGTGCACCGATGATCGCGCCGCCCTCGCCATGGGTTTTCGCTTCCTTGCGGTTGAACGCCAGCGGCAGGTTGCGTTCGTGCTGCTCGGCCAGCGCGATCGCCGTTGCGGTGGCGAGGGCGATGCCCTTGTACGCGGGGCCGAAGAGCATGTCGAAGCCGATTCCGCTTGCGGTCACCGCGGTGGCATAGGCGCGACCCAGTCCGGCGAGCGCGACGCCATCGTTGAACAGGCCGGCGTTGAAGAAGTAGGGACTGATGCGCCCGGATTTGAGCGTGAACTCGCCAAAGCGCAGCACTTGCTGGCGCAGGGCGAGTTCCAGAAATTCGCGTTGGTGTTCGAACATCGCTTCCATCCGGTCTGGAGGGGCGCAGTTTAGCCGCCGACCGGCTGCGCAGTCGCTGCGGCTTCGGTTATGTTGCGCGCCACTCCCGCGACGGCTCGATCGATGCGCATCATCAGTTTCAACGCCAATGGCATCCGCTCGGCCGCGACCAAGGGCTTCTTCGACTGGATGGCGGCGCACAATCCGGACGCGCTGTGCCTGCAGGAGACCAAGGCCCAGGTCGAACAGTTGGACGATGCGGTGTTTGCGCCGCCGGGGTATCACCGCTACTTTCGCGACGCGACCACGAAGAAGGGCTACAGCGGCGTTGCCATCTACTCGCGGCGTCAGCCAGACGAGGTGCGCACGGCGCTGGGATGGAACGAATTCGACGACGAGGGGCGCTACCTCGAGGCCCGCTTCGGCGAGCTCAGCGTAGTCTCCTTGTATCTGCCTTCGGGTTCCTCCGGCGACGAGCGCCAGCAGTTCAAGTTCCGGGTGATGGACTGGCTCACCCCGATCCTCGCGCAGTGGGCCGCGAGTGGCCGCGACTACGTGCTGTGCGGTGACTGGAACATCGTGCGTTCGAGCCTCGACATTCGCAACTGGACCTCGAACCAGAAGACCTCCGGCTGCCTGCCCGCAGAGCGGGCCTGGCTCAACGGCCTCTGCGAGCAGGACTGGGTGGATGCCTATCGCGCGGTGCATCCGCAAGGCGAGGACTATTCGTGGTGGTCGCAGCGCGGCGCGGCGCGCGCCAAGAACGTCGGCTGGCGCATCGACTACCAATTGGTGAGCGCGGGATTGCGCGACCGCCTCCGTGCCTGCTCCATTGCGGCCGCTCCGAAGTTCTCCGACCACGCGCCGGTGCTGGTTGACTATGCGCTCGGCGTCTGAGGTCGAGCCAGGTTGGAGACGCGTGTTGCGCGGGCTACGGCAGCCGCGCACGTTGATCATGCTGATGCTCGGCTTTTCCTCCGGGCTGCCGTTCATGCTGGTCGGCAATACGCTCGGCTACTGGCTTCGTGAAGTCGGCATCGAGCTGACCACGATCGGTTTCCTGTCCTGGGTCGGCCTGTGCTACTCGCTCAAGTTCCTGTGGGCGCCGCTGATCGATCGCATTCAGGTGCCGCTGCTCGGTTCCTGGTTCGGACTGCGCCGGGGCTGGATGCTGCTGTCGCAGGCGCTGGTCATGCTCGCGTTCCTGGCCATGTCCGCGATCGGCCCGGGGCCGCAGCAACTGGTCTGGTTCGGCGCCTTCGCGCTGCTCGCGGCATTCGCGTCGGCGACCCAGGACATCGTGATCGACGCCTGGCGCATCGAAACCTGCGAGGACCACGAAGCCATGGCGCTGCTCAGTTCCGCGGCGCAACTCGGCTACCGCGCTGCACTGCTGTTGGCCGATGCCTGGATACTGGTGATCGCTGCCGGCGTCGGCTGGGCCCTGTCGTATCAGACGATGGCAGCGCTGATGATGGTCGGCATGCTCGCGGTGTGGTGGGCGACGGAACCGGTTGCGGTGACACGGAATCGTGCCACTCTGCTGTCCGCGCGTGCGCTGGGCGACGCCATCGCCGGGCCGTTCATCGCGTTCTTCCAGACCCATGGCGTGCACGCGCTGTGGATGCTGGCGGCGATCAGCCTGTATCGGTTGCCGGATTTTGTCATGGGGCCGATGGCCAATCCGCTCTACGCAGATCTCGGGCTCGACAAGGAAATGGTCGGTGCGGTGCGCGGCTCGGTGGGCCTGGTGGCGTCGCTTGCCGGCATCGCCACTGCCGGCGTGTTCGCGCTGCGCTTCGGCTTCGTGCCCACCTTGTTGCTGGGCGCGGTGCTGGGGCCCGGCTCCAATCTCGCGTTCTCGTGGCTGGCCTGGTCGGGTGGCGACCCGGCGGTGTTCTCGGCGACCATGGCGATCGACAACTACTCCGCGGGGTTCGCCGGAGCGGCCTTGGTTGCGTACATGTCGAGCCTGACCAGTCTCGGCTACACCGCCAGCCAGTACGCGTTGCTCAGTTCGTTCTATGCCCTGCTCGGCAAGGTGCTGAAGGGCTTCTCGGGCATCGCCGTGGAAGGGCTGCAACACGGTCGCACCCTGATCGATGCATACGCGATCTTCTTCGTCGGTACCGCGCTGATCGGCGTGCCCACACTGGTGCTGTGCCTAATGCTCGCGCGCCGTCAGCGGCTTCAGGGGAGGGTGCACTGACGCCTAGAAAATGCGACACATTTGGTTGCAGCGACGGAATGCTGCGGGCTAGCATCGCGCACCCATCAGGAGGCCCTGCAGTGCCTGACGTCCTCATCCGTGGCATCGACAACGAGATGGTCGAGCGCATCAAGGAGATCGCGCGACTCAACCACATGCCGATCAACGACGTGTTGCTGAGATTGCTGCGCCAGGCGCTCAAGCTCGACGCGGAGACGCTGGCGGTGGCCAATCCAAAGCAGGACATCGCGCGCCTCGCCGGCGCCTGGGACAAGGACGAGAACGAGGCGCTGCGCGCGGCCATCGCCGCATTCGAGAAGCTGCCCTAAGGTTTCAGGCCGGGAAGATCGCACCAAGCACGCGAGGTCCGCGCGCGCCGGTTACTTCCGGGCGGTTGCCGGCACGGCCCGCGAGCGTTTCGCGGGCTAGCCAGGCGAATGCAATCGCTTCGACGTAGTCCGGATCGATCCCGTGTTGTGCCGTGGTATCGAGCGTGACCGGCGCCAGCACGGAGCGGAGCGCGGACATCATCTGGCCGTTGTGCACGCCGCCACCACAGGCGATGACGCGCGTCGCTCCAGCGCATTCGCGTTGCAGCGCGGCGGCCACAGAATGCACGGTCAGGGCGAGCAGTGTCGCCTGCACGTCCGCGACCCACTCATGGCCGCGCAGTTGTGCGCGCAACCAGTGCAGATGGAAGGTCTCGCGTCCGGTGCTCTTCGGCGCCGGGCGGTTGAAATAGGGATCGGCCAGGCATCGTGACAGCAGTTCCGGATCGACCCGCCCCTGGGCTGCCAATGCGCCACCGCGGTCGAATTGGGCGCCGGTGTGTTCGTGGCACCACGCATCCATGAGGCCGCTTGCCGGACCGGTGTCGAAGCCACGCACGCGCTCGCCGGGGGTGAGCAAGGTCAGATTCGCGATGCCGCCGAGGTTGAGCACCGCACGCGTTTCGCTGCTCGACGCCAGGCACGCGGCATGGAAGGCTGGCGCCAGCGGCGCGCCCTGTCCGCCGGCGGCGATATCGCGGCGACGGAAGTCGGCCACGGTGGTGACGCGCAAGCGTTCCGCGATCACGTTCGGGTCACCGAGCTGCAGCGTGAACGGGTGCGCAGCCAGCGGGCGATGCCAGAGTGTCTGGCCATGTGAGCCGATCGCACGCAACTCGGCACGGTCGATGCCGTGTTGCTCGATCAGTGCTTCGGCGGCGCTGGCGAAAGCGTGACCGATCTCGACGTCCAGCTCGCCGATGCAGTCGAAGCTCGCCTCGCGGCGCGCCAGGGCGAGATCCAGGATGCGCTGGCGCAGCGCTGGTGCGTAGGGTGTGGCGGCGGCAGCAATGCAGCGGGGCGCATCGCCCTCGAAACGCACCAGGGCGGCATCGATGGCGTCCGCGCTGGTGCCGGAAATCAGCCCGAGGTACAGCCCGGCATCGGCCATCAGCGCTGCGCGATGGCCATATCGCGCGACTCGGCCTGGGCCAACTGCCGCAAGTAGGGCGCCGTCACCGCACGAAACTGTGCCATCAACATGCCCGGAAGCGGCTGCGGTGGCGGCAGCGTCACCTTGAGCGGATCGCGGTGCACGCCGTTGATGCGGAACTCGTAGTGCAGATGTGGTGCGGTGGCGAGTCCGGTCATGCCGACGTAGCCGATGGTGTCGCCCTGGCGCACGCGCATGCCGCGCTTGGCGGCCTTGCCGAATCCCGACATGTGCCCATACAAGGTCGAATGGCCACGGCCGTGGTCGACGATGACGACGCGGCCATAGCCGTTCTTCCAGCCGGCGAAGTCGATGCGACCCTCTGCCGCGGCCATGATCGGGGTGCCCGAGGGCGCGGCATAGTCGACGCCCCGGTGTGCACGCACCGTGCCCAGGATCGGGTGGCGGCGAGCCGAGCTGAAACGCGAGCTGATCCGCGAGAACTCGACCGGCGTGCGAATGAAGGCCTTGCGCAGGGGCCGCCCATTCTGGTCGTAGTACTCCACGCCGCCGTCCGCCTTCTCGAAGCGCAGTGCATCGAAGCGGCGGCCGCGATTCATGAAGGTCGCGGCGATGATCTCGCCGCCGGCGACAATCTCGCCATCGCGATACATCTCCTCGAACACCAGCGAGAAGCGGTCGCCGCGACGCAGGTCCTGCGCGAAGTCGATGTCGTAGCCGAACACCTTGGCCAACTTGATGATGGTGGTGTCGTCGAGACCGGCGGTCTCGCCGGCGCCAAACAGGGAACCGACGATCTCGCCGCTGGCCACGCGCAGGCGCTTCTCGACCGGTCGTTCGATGGTCCGCTCGGTCACCACCTCGCCGGAGATCGCGACGACGCGACGGGTGTCGCCATCGACATTCAGCTGCAGTGCGGTCAGCGCGCCGGCTGCATCGCGACGGATGCCAATGCGGTCGCCCGGACGCAGCCGCGCAAAACTGTCGGCACTCGGTGCCGCTGCGACCAGTCGTGCCAGTTGACGCGAGGAAATGCCGAGGTTCGCAAAAATCTCCCCAAGCGTCTGTCCGCGTTCAATGGTGATCGAGGTCCACTGCGACGCTTCCGACAAGGGCGCGTACACGCCGTCGATCAGCGCGATGCGCTCGTCGCCCTCGCCGGGGACAAACGTCGCGATCGGCTGTGCCGGCAAGGTCAGCAGCACGGCTGGAGCGTCGTCCAATGCATCGGCGCGGAACATCGACGCGAACGAGGGCAATCCTGTCAGGCCGAGCAGGGCCACCAGCGCTGTTGCGGCCGCGATGATCCAAGGCTGGCGGCGCCAGTCGAGGTCGGCGAACGGCCAGGACCGGAATACGGTCCAGTCGGAGCGGAGTTGGTAGAAGTGTGCGTGCCGGCGCTGCGCATGGCGACGCAAGGCTTGGCGGTGTGGCTTGGCATGTTTGAACAGACGAACGGGAAACCAGGCCATTTGATGCACCGCGGACAGATCGGCGGCTACGGTAGCCGCGCCTCGTTTGCTGTGTCAAACCCTTGAAGCGATTGAGAATTCCCATGCTCCCTCATTAACGCGGATTTAACTTTCTCGGGCCCAGTTCACGGCGCCGCTGCCGGGTGCTCGCCGCGTCCGCTAAGGTACGTGGTCCGTTCCCACTCGAAGTCGCAGGCCAAGACATGCCGTCACTGCAGGAATCGCTCGATTTGGTCGGCCGTGGTGCCGAGGAAGTCATCAAGATGGAGGAGCTGGAGGCGCGCCTGAAACTCGGCCGCCCGCTCCGCATCAAGGCCGGATTCGATCCGACCGCACCCGACCTGCATCTCGGGCACACCGTACTGCTGAACAAGATGCGCCAGTTCCAGCAACTCGGGCACCAGGTGATTTTCCTGATCGGCGATTTCACCGGCATGATCGGCGACCCCACCGGGAAGAACGTGACGCGCAAGCCGCTGTCCGAGGAAGGCGTGGCCGAGAACGCGAAGACCTACGCCGCTCAGGTGTTCAAGGTGCTGGATCGCGAGAAGACCGAGTTGCGCTTCAATTCGGAGTGGTTCGGCAAGATGTCCGCAGCCGACATGATCCGCCTCGCAGCCAAGCATACTGTCGCCCGGATGCTCGAGCGCGACGACTTCCACAAGCGCTATGCCGGGCAGCAGTCGATCGCGATCCACGAGTTCCTGTATCCGCTGGTGCAGGGATACGACTCGGTGGCGCTGAAGTCCGACGTCGAGCTGGGTGGCACCGATCAGAAGTTCAATCTGCTGGTCGGCCGCCAGTTGCAGGGCGAAGTCGGGCAAGCGCCGCAGATCGTCATCACCATGCCGTTGCTGGAAGGGCTGGACGGCGTCAACAAGATGTCGAAATCGCTCGGCAACTACATCGGCATCAACGAGGCACCGAACGAGATCTTCGGCAAGACCATGCGCATCTCCGATGAGCTGATGTGGCGCTACTTCGAGTTGCTGTCGTTCGCGAAGTCGATGGCCGACATCGCGCGGATGAAGAGCGAGGTCGCCGCCGGCCACGCAAACCCGCGCGACTTCAAACTGGCGCTGGCGCTGGAGCTGGTCGAACGCTTCCATGGCAAGACGGCGTCAGACGACTCCTTGCGCTATTGGAACGACACCGTCAAGGGCGGAGCACTGCCGACCGAAGTGGAGCAGCGCGAAATTGTGGTGGGCGCCGACGGCATCCGACTGCCGCAACTGCTCAAGCTAAGCGGGCTGTTGGCGAGCACGTCGGAGGCCATCCGCAAGATTGGCGAACGCGGCGTGCGCATCGATGGCGAAGTGATCGAGAACAGAGATGCGACCTTTGCTGCCGGGGCGGTGTTCATCCTGCAGGTCGGGAAGCGCTCTTTCCTGCGCGTGGCGTTGCGCTGAACCTGAACAATTTGTGCATTCGAACATCGCAGGGCTTCCAAAGCTTGGGGTGTCTGGCTAGAGTTCGCGCCCCTTCCGCAGAGGAGGGGCAAACAACGCGCAGCGAGATAAAAAAACGCAGCGCGAGTAGTTGACAGCCACCAAACGCGCTCTATAATGCGCGGCTCACTCGGGACGAAATGTTCCGGCGCGGCGGACGGAAGTCTGGCGATGATGAGCGATCTTTGACAGCGTGCGCAGGTGTTTTGAGTGGGCGCCTGGCGGGTTATTGACCTGCCGAAGAAATATGGCGTCCAAGAAAGAACAGTAGTTTTAACGCTAGTGAACTGACTTGGTTCGCTTTTCAGCTTTGATTTAACTGAAGAGTTTGATCCTGGCTCAGATTGAACGCTGGCGGCATGCCTAACACATGCAAGTCGAACGGCAGCACGGCAGTAGCAATACTGTGGGTGGCGAGTGGCGGACGGGTGAGGAATACGTCGGAATCTGCCCAGTCGTGGGGGATAACTAGCCGAAAGGTTAGCTAATACCGCATACGACCGAGAGGTGAAAGCGGGGGACCGCAAGGCCTCGCGCGATTGGATGAGCCGACGTCGGATTAGCTAGTTGGAGGGGTAAAGGCCCACCAAGGCGACGATCCGTAGCTGGTCTGAGAGGATGATCAGCCACACTGGAACTGAGACACGGTCCAGACTCCTACGGGAGGCAGCAGTGGGGAATATTGGACAATGGGCGCAAGCCTGATCCAGCAATGCCGCGTGTGTGAAGAAGGCCTTCGGGTTGTAAAGCACTTTTATCAGGAACGAAAAGCGTAGGGTTAATAACCTTGCGTGCTGACGGTACCTGAGGAATAAGCACCGGCTAACTTCGTGCCAGCAGCCGCGGTAATACGAAGGGTGCAAGCGTTAATCGGAATTACTGGGCGTAAAGCGTGCGTAGATGGTTCACTCAGTCGGATGTGAAAGCCCCGGGCTCAACCTGGGAACTGCATCCGATACTGGTGGACTAGAGTGCGGTAGAGGATGGCGGAATTCCCGGTGTAGCGGTGAAATGCGTAGAGATCGGGAGGAACATCCGTGGCGAAGGCGGCCATCTGGACCAGCACTGACGTTGAGGCACGAAAGCGTGGGGAGCAAACAGGATTAGATACCCTGGTAGTCCACGCCCTAAACGATGTCGACTGGATGTTGGGTGCAACTTGGCACTCAGTATCGAAGCTAACGCGTTAAGTCGACCGCCTGGGGAGTACGCGCGCAAGCGTGAAACTCAAAGGAATTGACGGGGGCCCGCACAAGCGGTGGAGTATGTGGTTTAATTCGATGCAACGCGCAGAACCTTACCTGGTCTTGACATGTCGAGAATCCTTCAGAGATGAGGGAGTGCCTTCGGGAACTCGAACACAGGTGCTGCATGGCTGTCGTCAGCTCGTGTCGTGAGATGTTGGGTTAAGTCCCGCAACGAGCGCAACCCTTGTCCTTAGTTGCCAGCACGTAAAGGTGGGAACTCTAAGGAGACTGCCGGTGACAAACCGGAGGAAGGTGGGGATGACGTCAAGTCATCATGGCCCTTACGACCAGGGCTACACACGTACTACAATGGTCGGTACAGAGGGTTGCAATACCGCGAGGTGGAGCCAATCCCAGAAAACCGATCCCAGTCCGGATTGGAGTCTGCAACTCGACTCCATGAAGTCGGAATCGCTAGTAATCGCGGATCAGCAGTGCCGCGGTGAATACGTTCCCGGGCCTTGTACACACCGCCCGTCACACCATGGGAGTTTGTTGCACCAGAAGCAGGTAGCTTAACCGCAAGGAGGGCGCTTGCCACGGTGTGGCCGATGACTGGGGTGAAGTCGTAACAAGGTAGCCGTATCGGAAGGTGCGGCTGGATCACCTCCTTTAGAGTCTGGCAGAGACCTGTCGGGCGTCCATTCAAGACACCTGTAGAAACCAGAGAACGCGGCTACGCGTGAAGTGCAGCTTCACGGCAGGCCAACAGCAGTTGGGTCTGTAGCTCAGCTGGTTAGAGCGCACCCCTGATAAGGGTGAGGCCGGAGGTTCGAGTCCTCCTAGACCCACCATCTCGCGAGCGAGATATCACGGGGCCATAGCTCAGCTGGTAGAGCACCTGCTTTGCAAGCAGGGGGTCGTCGGTTCGAACCCGGCTGGCTCCACCAGTTTGCCGGAAGCGATCTCTGGAACGCACGCTACAAAAGACAGAACACTTGGGTGGAGCGAAAGCTCGCTCGACCCAAGTGGTTTAGAAGACCGGACGTTGAAGTCCAGGCCTCGTTCTTTGACAAGATGGGACGTAACAAGCGTTTGGGGCTCGCCCTCATGCGATCGCGCAAGCGATGGTGTGAAAGCGAAGCTTCCGAATGTGTCGTTGAGGCAAGTAAGCGAAATGATTGAGGTTTGTTTGGCTTCCAGGACGCGAAGGCGTTTTGGGGTTATAGGGTCAAGCGAACAAGCGCATACGGTGGATGCCTTGGCGGTCAGCGGCGATGAAGGACGTGGCAGCCTGCGAAAAGCCTCGGGGAGTCGGCAACAGACTTTGATCCGGGGATGTCCGAATGGGGAAACCCACTCCGCAAGGAGTATCCGCACCTGAATACATAGGGTGTGGAAGCGAACCGAGGGAACTGAAATATCTCATTACCTCGAGGAAAAGAAATCAACCGAGATTCCCCCAGTAGTGACGAGCGAACGGGGACCAGCCCTTAAGTGCATGGTGTTCTAGCGGAATGGTCTGGAAAGGCCAGCCATAGAAGGTGATAGCCCGGTACGCTAAAGGGCACTGTGCATGAAGATGAGTAAGGCGGGGCACGAGAAACCCTGTCTGAATATGGGGGGACCATCCTCCAAGGCTAAATACGTCTGACCGACCGATAGTGAACAAGTACCGTGAGGGAAAGGTTAAAAGAACCCCGGTGAGGGGAGTGAAATAGACCTGAAACCGTATGCGTACAAGCAGTGGAAGCCCGCAAGGGTGACTGCGTACCTTTTGTATAATGGGTCAGCGACTTACTGTTCGTGGCAAGCTTAACCGTATAGGGGAGGCGAAGGGAAACCGAGTCTGATAAGGGCGCATAGTCGCGGGCAGTAGACCCGAAACCAGGTGATCTAGCCATGCCCAGGGTGAAGGTGCCGTAACAGGCACTGGAGGCCCGAACCCACTCCCGTTGCAAAGGTAGGGGATGAGGTGTGGCTAGGAGTGAAAAGCTAATCGAACCTGGAGATAGCTGGTTCTCCTCGAAAGCTATTTAGGTAGCGCCTCATATGTATCCTCTTGGGGGTAGAGCACTGTTATGGCTAGCGGGTCATCGCGACTTAGCAAACCATTGCAAACTCCGAATACCAAGACGGACTGTATGGGAGACACACGGCGGGTGCGAACGTCCGTCGTGAAAAGGGAAACAACCCAGACCCTCAGCTAAGGTCCCAAAATTACCGCTCAGTGGAAAACGATGTGGGAAGGCTAAAACAGCCAGGAGGTTGGCTTAGAAGCAGCCACCCTTTAAAGAAAGCGTAATAGCTCACTGGTCGAGTCGGCCTGCGCGGAAGATTTAACGGGGCTAAGCGGTATACCGAAGCTAGGGATGCACACTTTGTGTGCGTGGTAGAGGAGCGTTCCGTAAGCCTGCGAAGGTGGCTTGAGAAGGCTGCTGGAGGTATCGGAAGTGCGAATGCTGACATGAGTAACGATAATGGTGGTGAAAAGCCCCCACGCCGAAAGCCCCAGGTTTCCTTGCGCAACGTTCATCGGCGCAGGGTGAGTCGGCCCCTAAGGCGAGGCAGAAATGCGTAGTCGATGGAAAGCTGGTTAATATTCCAGCACCGCTCGTGGTTGCGATGGGATGACGGAGAAGGCTAGGTGTACCGGGCGTTGGTTGTCCCGGGGAAAGGCGGTAGGTGTGGGTCTTAGGCAAATCCGGGACCCTCTACACCGAGCACCGAGACGAGTTCATTAGAACGAAGTCACCGAGGCCACGCTTCCAGGAAAAGTCTCTAAGCTTCAGATCACGAGGACCGTACCGTAAACCGACACAGGTAGGCAGGGTGAGAATCCCAAGGCGCTTGAGAGAACTCGGGTGAAGGAACTAGGCAACATAGCACCGTAACTTCGGGAGAAGGTGCGCCCAGTATCGTGGTGATATGCATCATTGAGCGATATTGGGCCGCAGTGACCAGGCCGCTGCGACTGTTTATCAAAAACACAGCACTCTGCAAACACGCAAGTGGACGTATAGGGTGTGACGCCTGCCCGGTGCCGGAAGGTTAATTGATGGGGTCAGCGCAAGCGAAGCTCTTGATCGAAGCCCCGGTAAACGGCGGCCGTAACTATAACGGTCCTAAGGTAGCGAAATTCCTTGTCGGGTAAGTTCCGACCTGCACGAATGGCGTAACGACAGCGGCGCTGTCTCCACCCGAGACTCAGTGAAATTGAAATCGCTGTGAAGATGCAGCGTTCCCGCGGCAAGACGGAAAGACCCCGTGAACCTTTACTACAGCTTTACACTGAACGTTGAGTTCGTCTGTGTAGCATAGGTGGGAGCCTTTGAAGTGCTGGCGCTAGCTGGCATGGAGGCGACGTTGAAATACCACCCTGATGTGCTTGACGTTCTAACCTAGGCCCGTAATCCGGGTCAGGGACCGTGTATGGTGGGTAGTTTGACTGGGGCGGTCTCCTCCTAAAGAGTAACGGAGGAGCACGAAGGTGAGCTCAGCGCGGTCGGACATCGCGCAGTGTGTGCAATGGCATAAGCTCGCTTGACTGCAAGATCGACGGATCAAGCAGGTACGAAAGTAGGTCATAGTGATCCGGTGGTTCTGTATGGAAGGGCCATCGCTCAACGGATAAAAGGTACTCCGGGGATAACAGGCTGATACCGCCCAAGAGTTCATATCGACGGCGGTGTTTGGCACCTCGATGTCGGCTCATCACATCCTGGGGCTGTAGTCGGTCCCAAGGGTATGGCTGTTCGCCATTTAAAGTGGTACGCGAGCTGGGTTCAGAACGTCGTGAGACAGTTCGGTCCCTATCTGTCGTGGGCGTTGGAGATTTGAGAGGGGCTGCTCCTAGTACGAGAGGACCGGAGTGGACGAACCCCTGGTGTTCCGGTTGTCACGCCAGTGGCATTGCCGGGTAGCTACGTTCGGAAGCGATAACCGCTGAAAGCATCTAAGCGGGAAGCGCGCCTCAAGATGAGATCTCCCGGGACACAAGTCCCCTAAAGGAACCATCAAGACCAGGTGGTTGATAGGCAGGGTGTGTAAGACCGTGAGGTTCAGCTAACCAGTACTAATGATCCGTGTGGCTTGTCCCTATAACCTCAAGACGCTTTAGCCTCGATGACACATCGAAGCAAGCCTCAAACCCTGTTACGTCCCATCCCCCCATGCGAGTACGCGCAATGCGCGTCTCCAGCCGTCTCCTTGGCGGCCATAGCGCAGTGGTCCCACCTGTTCCCATCCCGAACACAGAAGTGAAACGCTGCAGCGCCGATGGTAGTGTCGCTTAAGCGATGCAAGAGTAGGTCACCGCCAAGGGCTTTATCTGAAACGCCCCGCCGAGCAATCGGCGGGGCGTTGCTATTGGAGCCTCGCGCGTCAGCGCTGTTCGGCAGATTGACAACCCGCATGGCGTATGTTGTTCTGCCATTCGATCACGAAGATTTAACAAGGGCCCGGGCGTGCCAACAGGCAGATTGGACAGGGGCCGCGCCCGCGTCGGCGCAGGTTCGGGGAGGCCATGAACGCAGTGCCGGAAGCTACCGGAGATTTACGTACCGCACTGGTCCACGCGCGGCGGCTTCTTCCTACACAGCCGGCGGTGGCCGCCGAGCAGGCCCGCGAAATCTTGCGGGTGCTGCCGGGCCAGCCGGATGCGCAGTTGCTGCTCGCGAGTGCCCTGCGACGAGGTGGCGATCTGGAGACCGCCCGCGCGTTGCTGCACCCCTTGCGACAGCAGAACCCGCGCTCCGCCGCGATCTGGCTTGAGTGGGGGGAACTATGCGATCGCGCTGGAGAGGACGAAGTCGCCGGGCGCGCATTGCGTCGTGCCGTGGAGTTGGAGCCGCGCCTGGTCGAGGCCTGGCTGGCCCTGGCGCAGCATTGCCGGGCGGTCGATGACGAACGCGGCGCGGCCCACGCCTACCATCAGTTCCTGCGCCACTCGGCGCGCGATCCCGAACTGCTGAGCGCAGCCGATGCGCTGTGCGCAGGGCGGATCCCGGAGGCCGAGCGTTTGCTGCGGGCGCGGCTGTTCAAGTCGCCCAGTGATGTCGCGGCGATTCGCATGCTCGCCGAAGTGGCAGCACGCATGGGCCGCAATGACGACGCCGAACATCTGCTCGGGCGCTGCCTGGAGCTGTCGCCTGGATTTCTCGCCGCACGCCAGCAGTACGCACTGCTGCTGCACCGAAACAACAAGCCCGGGCAAGCGCTGACGGAGGTTGCTGCGCTGCTGCGCGAGGAGCCGGAGAACGCGGCTGCGCTCAACCTGAAGGCGGCGGTGCTGTGCCGTACCGGCGACTACGCGTCTGCGCTGGACATCTACCAGCGCCTGCTCAAGCAGTACCCGCATCAGGCCAGGCTTTGCCTCAGCTACGGACATGCTTTAAAAACGGCCGGAAGCCGCGCGGAGTCGATTGCCGCGTATCGACACAGCATTGCGATCGACCCGGGCTTCGGTGAGGCGTACTGGAGCCTGGCGAACCTCAAGACATTTCGCTTCGAGGGCACCGACCTCGAAGCGATGCAGACGCAGCTGCAGAGGAGCGATCTCGCCACCGAGCAGCGCGCGCAGTTCGAGTTCGCGCTTGGCAAGGCGCACGAGGACGCCGAGGATTATGCGCGCTCGTTCGCGCACTATGCCGCAGGCAATCGCTTGCGTCGCGACACGATTGCATACGACGCGCGCGATGCCAGCGCGCGCGTGCGCCGTGCGCGGGCGACGTACACGACCGAGTTCTTCGCTGCGCGGTCCGACTGCGGCATCGCCTCGCGTGATCCGATTTTCGTGGTCGGTTTGCCGCGTGCGGGATCGACACTGATCGAACAGATTCTCTCCAGCCACCCGCAGGTGGAGGGAACCATGGAGTTGCCCGAGCTCATCAGCCTGACGCGCGAGTTGCGCGAGCGCGCCACGGCGCAGGGCCTGCGCACCTACCACGAGGTGCTCGCCGAGATCAGTCGCGACGAAGTCGCTGCGATCGGCCACGCCTATCTGGAGCGCACCCGCATTCAGCGCAAGACTGCGGCGCCGTTCTTCATCGACAAGATGCCGAACAACTTCTTTCATGTCGGCCTGATCCATCTGGCGCTGCCCAATGCCCGCATCATCGACGCCCGCCGCCACCCGCTTGCCTGCTGCTTCTCGGTATTCAAGCAGTACTTCGCGCGCGGCCAGAACTTCAGCTATGCGCTGGACGATATCGGTCGCTATTACCGCGACTACGTCGAGCTGATGGCGCACTTCGACGCGGTGTTGCCGGGACGCGTGCATCGGGTGATCTACGAGCGCATGGTCGACGACACCGAGAACGAGGTGCGGACACTGCTCGATTATTGCGGCCTGCCGTTCGACGCGGCCTGCCTGCGCTTTTTCGAGAACGACCGCCCGGTGCGCACCGCCAGTTCCGAGCAGGTGCGATTGCCGATCTACCGCGAGGGCGTCGACCACTGGCGGCACTACGAGCCCTGGCTCGGGGAATTGAAGCAAGCCTTGGGCAAAGTCCTGGATTACTATCCCGAACCGCCGAACGATTGAGGCGGGGCGGTCAGTCGCAGCAGCAACCACACGATGGGAGAGTGGCAATGAGGGTCAGCAGCAAGCAACGAACACGAATGGCGCTGAGTCGCGCGCCGCTCGCCGCCGCAGTCTGGCTGGCGATGGGCAGCCTGGCCTTTGCCCAGGACAGCGCTCCGGCCGCCGCCGAGTCCGGCGACGAGGAGAGCGATGACCGCGCGGTCCTCGAAACCATCACCGTCACCGCGCAAAAGCGCTCGGAAAATCTGCAGGAAGTTCCGATCAGCCTGCAGGTGCTCGGCAACGAGGTGTTGCAGGAGCAGAACATCGGCGACTTCGACGATTTTGCCGCGCTGCTGCCCAGCGTTTCCATCGACAGCGGCGGCCCGGGCTTCACCCGCGTGTACATGCGCGGTGTCGCCAGCGGCGAGAACGGCAACCACTCGGGTCCGCAGCCGAGCGTCGGCATGTACCTCGATGAGCAGCCGATCACCACGATCACCGGCGCGCTCGACGTGCACATCTACGACATCGAACGTGTCGAGGCGCTCGCTGGTCCGCAGGGCACGCTGTATGGCGCCAGCTCGCAGGCGGGCACCATCCGCATCATTTCGAACAAGCCGGACCCGACTGGATTCGAAGCCGGTTACGGCCTGGAGACGAACAAGATCAGCGCTGGCGGCGTCGGCTTCGTCGGCGAAGGCTTCGCCAATATTCCCTTGAGCGACAGTGCCGCGATCCGCCTGGTCGGCTGGAGCAAGCGCGATGCGGGCTACATCGACAACATCTACGGCGAACGCACCTTCCCCACATCGGGCATCACCGATGACAACGCCGAGTTGGTCGAAGACGACTACAACGACGTGCGTACCCAGGGTGCGCGTGCCGCACTCAAGCTCGACTTCAACGAGAACTGGTCGATCATGCCGACGTTGATGGCGCAGCGTCAGCGCCAGGGCGGGCTGTTCGCCTACGATGAAAATCTCGGCGAGCTCAATGTCTCGCACACCTACCCCGAGCGCGCCGACGATGACTGGCGCCAACTGGCGCTGACGGTGCAGGGCAAGATCGGCAACTTCGACCTGACCTACGCCTTCGCCCACCTGAAGCGCGACATCGAAGGCGAGTCCGACTATTCCGACTACGGCTTCTGGTACGACACCCTGAATGGGTCCGGCGCCTATTTTTATGACGATGCCGGTGTGTTGGTGAATCCGTCGCAGTACATCCAGAGCCAGGACGGCTTCCGCAAACGCAGCCACGAACTGCGCCTGGCGTCATCGGCAGACGAGCCGCTGCGCTTCGTCGTCGGGCTGTTCTGGCAGCAGCAGTCGCACGATATCCAGCAACGCTATAAAGTGGACAACCTCGCGTCCGATATTTCGGTCACCGGCTGGGAAGACACCATCTGGTTGACCAAGCAGGTGCGCCAGGATCATGACGAAGCCTTGTTCGGCGAGGTTTCCTACGACTTCACCGAGCAGTTCACGGCGACGGTGGGCGTCCGCTCGTTCAAGGCGGACAACAGCCTCGCGGGGTTCTTCGGATTCTCCCGGGGTTACTCGTCGCAGACCAGCAGGCCCCCGGCAGCACGCTACGGCGAGGCCGGTTGCGCGGTTCGCTATGGCGACGACGCCGCGAACTGGGAAGACTTCCACGGCGCGCCCTGCGAGCAATTCAGCAAGTCCACCGAGGAGAGTGACTGGCTCGGGCGCATCAATCTTTCCTACCAGTTTGATCCGGAACACATGCTGTATTTCACCTGGTCCGAAGGCTATCGACCGGCCGGTCTTAACCGGCGCGGCACGCTGCCGCCTTACGTGGCGGACTACCTGACCAATTGGGAAGCCGGTTGGAAAACCGTGTGGGGCGAAAACACCGTGATCTGGAACGGCGCCGTGTTCCAGGAA
This sequence comes from Lysobacterales bacterium, assembly GCA_016703225.1. NCBI lineage: Bacteria > Pseudomonadati > Pseudomonadota > Gammaproteobacteria > Lysobacterales > Lysobacterales bacterium. The sequence continues at coordinate 736,823 of JADJCM010000001.1, read as the reverse complement.
GACTGGGACAACTTCCAATTCTCGCTGCTCGGCGCGAATGGCCTCACCGAAATCCGCAACGCGAATCAGGCCCAGATTCGCGGCCTCGAGAGCGACCTGAGCTGGGCAGCCAGCTACAACCTGCGCATTGGCGGCGGCATCGCCTTGTATGACGCGGATCTCACCGAGAACTACTGCGGCTGGTCGGTGGACGGCAACTCGATCACCGTGTGCCCGCCCGGCACGCTCGACCCGAACGGCGATCCGGTCAGTGGCCCGCAGGCGCCGGCAGGCACACGCATGCCGATCAGTGCCAAGTTCAAGGGCAATGTCATGGCGCGCTACACCTGGGACAGCGACTGGGAACCGTTCTTCCAGGCGACGATCGTGCATGAAGGTGCGCGCGAGTCCGACCTGCGCACGGTCGAAAACGAAATTCTCGGTCGCATGCCCGGATACACGACGCTGGATCTCTCCGCCGGCTTCAAGTGGAACGACCTGAACTTCGACTTCTTCCTGCGCAACGCGACCAACGAAGTCGCGCAGCAATCGCGCTGGGTGCAGTGCCCGGAGACCGTGTGCGGCGACCAGACCTACATCTCGGTCAACCAGCCACGCACCTTCGGCGTGCGCTTCTCGCAGGAGTTCTAGGCAAGAAGGGTTGGCGCAGCAACCGGAACCCGCCGCTCACCACGGCGGGTTCTTTCTTTCAGGCCAGCGCGTAACCGAACTGCTGGCGGAACTGGTCGGCGAACTGGGCGTAGTCGAAGCGCTGGTTCTGCGGGCCGAGGTGTTCGATCTTGATCGCGCCCATCAGCGAGGCGACGCGGCCGGCGGTGGCCATGTCCATGCCGTTCATCAGGCCGAAGATCAGGCCGGCGCGGTAGGCGTCGCCGCAGCCGGTGGGGTCGACCACGCGGTGCGCGGTTGCTGCCGGGATCTGCAGGATGCCGGCTTGGCTGTGCACCTCGGAACCCTTGGGTCCGCGAGTGATGATGTAGGCCTGCACCCGCGACGCGATGTCGCGCTCGCTCCAGCCGGTGCGTTCCTGAAGCAGGCTCGACTCGTAGTCGTTGACGGTGACGTAGGTCGCCTGCTCGATCATCTGCGCCAGCTCCTTGCCGTTGAACAGCGGCATGGCCTGGCCCGGGTCGAAGATGAAGGGGATGCCGAGTTCGGCGAACTCTCTCGAGTTCTGCAACATCGCTTCGTAGCCGTCGGGTCCGACGATGCCGAATTCGACGCCGGGCACGTCGCGCACGTGGTTCTCGTAGGAACGCATCATCGCGCCGGGATGGAAGGCGGTGATCTGGTTGTCGTCGAGGTCGGTGGTGATGAAGGCCTGGGCCGTGTACAGGTCCTCGATCTCCTTGACGCGAGCGAGCGTGATGCCGCAGCCGTCGAAGTGCTCGCGATAGGCGGCGAAGTCCTGGCCGACGGTGGCCATCGGGATCGGGTCGCCGCCGAGCAGCTTCAGGTTGTAGGCGATGTTGCCGGCGCAGCCGCCGAACTCGCGGCGCATGCGCGGCACCAGGAAGGAAACATTGAGGATATGCACCTTGTCCGGCAGGATGTGGTTCTTGAACTGGTCCGGAAACACCATGATGGTGTCGTAGGCGAGGGAACCGCAGATCAGTGCCGACATGGGGGGGGTCCTTGGATTTCGGGGGCGCGAGTCTAGCGGCTCGCGTCCAATCGTTCGCGCAACAGCGCGTTGACCTGGGCCGGGTTGGCCTGGCCGCGGGTTGCCTTCATCGCCTGGCCGATCAGGAACTGGAACAGCTTGGCGTCGCCGGCACGGTATTTCGCGACCTGTTCGGGAAATTGCGCGAGCAGCGCATCGAGCATGCTGCCGATGGCGCCGCTGTCGCTGATCTGGCGCAGGCCGCGGGCGTCGATGATCGCGTCGGCAGAACCTTCTCCGGCCCACATCGCGGCGAATACGTCCTTGGCGATCTTGCCGCTGATGCTGCCGTCGATGATGCGGGCGAGCAGCGCGGCGAGATCGGTGGCGCTGATGCGTGAGGCGGTAATGTCGGTCTGCGCTTCGTTCAGGGCGGCGGCGAGTTCGCCGTTGATCCAGTTCGCGACCAGCTTGGCCTGGCCCGGAGCCGCGGCGAGCGCGGCTTCGAAGTAGTCGGACGTGGTGCGGTCCTCGATGAGCTTGTCGGCGTCGTAGGGCGTCAGGCCCAGTGTGTCGAGGTAGCGCGCGCGGCGCGCTTCCGGCAATTCCGGCAGTGCCGAACGCAGAGCCTCAAGCGCGGCGGGCGAGATGCGGATCGGCGGCAGGTCGGGGTCCGGGAAATAGCGATAGTCCTCGGCGTCTTCCTTGCTGCGCATGCTCCGTGTCTTGTTCGCGGCGGCGTCGTAGAGGCGCGTTTGCTGGACGATGCGCTCGCCGTTCTCGAGCGCGCGGATCTGGCGTTCGATCTCGTAGTCGATCGCCTTCTCGACGAAGCGAAAGGAGTTGACGTTCTTGATCTCGCAGCGCGTGCCTAGCGGCGTGCCGGGTCGATGTACCGACACGTTGGCATCGCAGCGGAACGAGCCTTCCTGCAAGTTGCCGTCGCAGATGCCGAGCCACCGCACCAGCCGATGCACGGCCTTCATGTAGGCCACCGCTTCCGCGGCGGAGTGCAACACCGGCTCCGACACCACTTCGATCAAGGGCGTGCCGGCGCGATTCAGATCGATACCGGAGGCGGCATGGAAGGCGTCGTGCAGCGACTTGCCGGCGTCCTCTTCCAGGTGCGCGCGGGTCAGCTGCACGCGGATTTCGCGGCCATCGTCGAGGCGTGCGAGCACGTTGCCGCCGGAGACGATCGGTCGTTCGTACTGCGAAATCTGGTAGCCCTTGGGCGAATCCGGGTAGAAGTAGTTCTTGCGCGCGAAGATCGACTCCGCCGCGACCTCGGCGCCGACCGCGAGCCCGAAGCGCGCGGCCTTGCGGATGGCCTCGGCATTCGGTACCGGCAGTGTGCCCGGGAGCGCGGCATCGACGAAGCTGGTCTGCGTGTTGGGCTCGGCCCCGTACGCGGTGGATGCGCCCGAGAAAAGCTTGCTCTGCGTGTTGAGCTGCACGTGGATTTCGAGGCCGATCACTGCCTGCCAGGTGCTCATCGCACGGCTCCCGGCGCCAGCGCCAGATGCCAGTCGCTGCGGGACTGCAGCGCGTGGCCGGCGGCAAACAGGCGCGCCTCCTCGAAGGCAGGCCCGATCAGCTGCAGTCCTGCGGGCAAGCCATCAATGAAGCCTGCGGGTAGCGACACGGCCGGCAAGCCGGCGAGGTTCACCGCGACGGTGTTGATGTCGGCGGCGTACATCGCCAGCGGGTCGGCGGTCTTCTCGCCGAGTCGGAAGGCGACATCGGGCGTGGTCGGGCCGGCGATCAGATCAACCTCGGCGAATGCTCGCGCGAAGTCGTTGGCGATCAGCCGCCGCACCTGCTGCGCGCGCCGGTAGTAGGCGTCGTAGTAGCCCGAGGACAGCACGTAGGTGCCGGTGAGGATGCGGCGCTTGACCTCGGTGCCGAAGCCCTCGGCGCGCGAGCGGCCATACAAGTCGCGCAGGCCCTTGGCGTTTTCGGCGCGATGGCCGTAGCGCACGCCGTCGTAGCGCGACAGGTTGCTCGACGCCTCGGCCGGCGCGATCACGTAGTAGGCGGGGATCGACAGCGGCAGGCTGGGCAGGTCGATATCGACCAGCACCGCGCCGGCGGCTTCGATCGTGCGCAGCGCGGCGTGCACGGTCGCCTGCATCGCATCGCGTACGCCGGCGCCGAACAGCGGTCGGGCGACCCCGATGCGCAGGCCGCGCACACCGCGGTCGAGCGCGGCGCGATAGTCCTCGACCGGTCGTTCGACCGAGGTTGCATCGCGCGTGTCATGGCCGGCCATGACCTGCAGCACCTCGGCGCAATCCGCTGCCGAGCGCGCCAGTACCCCGGCCTGGTCGAGGCTGGACGCATAGGCGACCATGCCGTAGCGCGAAACGCGGCCATAGCTCGGCTTGAATCCGGTGATGCCACAGAACGCTGCGGGCTGGCGCACCGAGCCGCCGGTGTCGGACCCGGTGGCGAAGGCGACGACGTTGGCCGCAACCAGTGCCGCCGAACCACCCGAGGAACCGCCGGGCACCCGCGTCGGGTCCCAGGGATTGCGCACGGGGCCGAAGGCGCTGTTCTCGTTCGACGAGCCCATCGCGAACTCGTCCATGTTGGCCTTGCCGATCGTCACCGCGCCGGCGCTGGCCAGGCGATCGACGATGGTGGCGTCGTAGGGCGGCACGAAATCGGCCAGCATCTTCGAGCCGCAAGTGGTGCGCAGGCCGCGTGTGCAAAACAGGTCCTTGTGCACGAACGGAATGCCGGACAGCGGCGAATCGGCGGCGGCCACGGAGCGGCGCGCGCCATCGGCATCCAGGCTGATCAGCGCGTTCAAGGGCTGCACCGCCTGGGCTGCGGCCAACGCCTGCTCGACGCGGTCGCGCGTGCTCGCGCCGGCGGCGCGCAACGATGCCAGGGTGAGCGCGCTCATTCGATCACCTTCGGCACCAGGAACAGCCCGCTTTGCATCAACGGCGCGATGCGCTCGAGCTCGGCGCTGCAATCGGTCTCGTCGACGCGGTCGGGTCGCAGGCTGGCAGCCAGATCGTGCGGATGCGCCATCGGCGCCAGCGTGTCCACCGCCGCGTCCTGCAGTTGCGCGACGAGGCCGAGCAGGGCGTCCAGATCCTGCGCCAGTCGCTGCTCCTCCGCGAGCGGCAGATCGAGTCGGGCAAGATGGGCGAGATGGTGCAATTGAGCGGTTTCGATGGCCATGGGCTGCTTCGCGACAAGACCGCCATTTTGCAGAGGAATCGCCTTGTCCCACAAGCGTGCGCGCGTTAGAGTCCCGCGCCTTCTGCGATGCTGGCGCGCCTGCCGCGCCCGCAGACATCGCAGCCACACCCCCAATTCTGGATTCGCGCCATGTTCAAGAGCCTGCGCGGCATCTTCTCGAACGATCTGTCGATCGATCTCGGTACCGCAAACACCCTCGTTTACACCCGCGGCCAGGGCATCGTCCTGAACGAGCCCTCGGTCGTCGCCATCCGCCAGGACCGCGGTCCAGGCGGCCCGCGCGCAGTGGCGGCGGTCGGCTGGGAGGCCAAGCGCATGCTCGGCCGTACCCCAGGCAACATCGTCACCATCCGGCCGATGAAGGACGGCGTCATTGCCGACTTCACCATGGCCGAGCAGATGCTGCAGCAGTTCATCAAGAAGGTGCACAAGTCGCGCTTCCTGCGGCCGAGCCCGCGCGTGCTGATCTGCGTGCCCTACGGTTCGACCCAGGTCGAGCGCCGCGCGATCAAGGAGTCGGCCGAGAACGCCGGCGCGCGCGATGTGTACCTGATCGAGGAGCCGATGGCGGCCGCGATCGGCGCCGGCATTCCGGTGCACGAGGCGCGCGGCTCGATGGTGGTCGATATCGGCGGCGGCACTTCCGAAGTCGCGGTGATCTCGCTGAACGGCATCGTCTACGCTGCCTCGGTGCGCATCGGTGGCGACAAGTTCGACGAAGCGATCATCAACTACGTGCGCCGCAACCACGGCACCCTGATCGGCGAGTCCACTGCGGAACGCATCAAGATCGAGATCGGCTGCGCCTACCCGCAGTCGGACGTGCGCGAGATCGAAGTCTCCGGCCGCAACCTCGCCGAGGGCGTGCCGCGCATGTTCACGATCAACGCCAACGAAATCCTGGAAGCGCTGCATGAGCCGCTTGCCGGCATCGTCGGCGCGATCCGCGCCGCACTCGAGCAGACCCCGCCGGAACTATGCTCGGACGTGGCCGAGCGTGGCATTGTGCTCACCGGCGGCGGCGCCCTGCTCAAGGACCTTGATCGCCTGATCTCGGAAGAGACCGGTCTCGCCGTGCACGTCGCCGACGATCCGCTGACCTGCGTCGCTCGCGGTGGCGGTCGTGCGCTCGAGCTGATCGACCTGCACGGCAGCGAATTCTTCTCGCCGGAATAGACCAAGGCATCGGGGTCCGCGATGCCGGTCTACAACGCCGAATCCACGCCGCGATTCTCGGAAGGAGCGAGCGGTTCGCTGCGTCTGCTGGCTTATCTTGCGCTGGCCGCTGCCTGCATGGCCACGGATCTGCGCACCGGTGCGTTGCGCGAGTTCCGCGTGCTCGCCCAGACGCTGGTACAACCCTTGCACGCGCTGGCCACGGCACCTCTGCGGCTCGCGCGCGGCGCCCGTGAGGCAACGGCGCAGCGCTCCGGGCTGGTCGCGGAGAATGCCGAGCTGCGCCAGCAGCTGTTGTTCGCACAGGCCAAGCTCGACCGGCTGACGATCGTGCAGGAGCAGAACAACCATCTGCGCGCACTGCTCGATGCGCGCCAGAAGCTGGGTCTGAAGGTGCAACTGGCGGAGCTGATCGATGTCGATCTCGATCCGTACCGGCATCGCGTCCTGATCAACCAGGGCCTGCGTCACGGCGTCTTTGTCGGCGAGGCCGTGATCGATGCCAAGGGGGTCGTCGGCCAGGTGCTGGAGGTCGCCGCCGCGCAGGCGACGGTGATCCTGCTCAGCGACCCCGGCCACGCCGTGCCGGTGCGCGTGCAGCGTACCGGCCTGCGCGTAATCGCGTACGGCACCGGCGATCCAGAGCGCATCGAGCTGCCGCACGTGCCGTTCAGCGCCGACATCAAGGCCGGCGACCTGCTGGTCACCTCGGGCATCGGCGGACGCTTTCCGCCCGGGCTGCCGGTCGCGACCGTGTACGAAGTGCTGAGCGACGATTCGGCCACCTTCGCCGTCGCCCAGGCGCGAGCGCTGGCGGGTTCCGTCAGCGCGGGCGAGCTGCTGCTGGTCAGCGACGAGATGCTGGCCTTGACGCCGCTGCCCGCTGCCGCAGCGACGCCGGAACTGGTCGGTCCGCCGGCTGGGCTGATGACTGCTCCCGCGGAAGGAGCGCCACGATGAGCCGCGGTCGCGAATCCTGGTGGTGGGTGCTGCTGAGCGTGCTGCTGGCGTCGCTGCTGACAGTGATCGCGGTGCCCGAGCCGATCCGCGTGCTGCGGCCGTTCTGGCTGGCGCTGATCGTCATCTACTGGACCATCGAGGCGCCCGAGCGCTTCGGCATTGGCTTTGCGTTCGTGCTCGGATTGCTGCAGGACCTGCTGGTCGGAACCTTGCTCGGCGAACACGCATTCCGGCTCGCGATCATCAGCTTCATCGTGCTGCGCTTCCGTTCGCGCCTGCGCTTCTTTCCGATGTGGCAGCAGGCGCTGGCGGTGGCGGCGTTGTTGCTGAACGATCGCATCGTGGTGCTGTTGTTGCGCGCGATCGCTGGCGAGTTCGCGATCGACTGGCGCTACTGGCTGGCGCCGGTGATCGGTGCGGCGCTGTGGCCCTGGGTGTTCCTGCTGCTTGATGACCTGCGCTCGCGCGGGCGACAGCGCGAGTCATGATCGATTTTGGGCCCGGGCGGCGCGCGGTCAAGGACCCGATGCAGGAGGCAAACCTGTTCCGGGGTCGCGCCGCGGCCGGCTTTCTGATCATCGCGGCGTGCCTGCTGGTGCTGGTCGGACGCTATGTCTGGTTGCAGGTGCTGCGCCATGACGAGTTCAGCGGGCGCGCCGACGAAAACCGCATCAAGTTGCGGCCGCTGCCGCCGAGTCGCGGGCTGATCTACGACCGCAACGGCGTGCTGTTGGCCGAGAACATCCTCGACTACCGGCTGGAGCTGGTGCCGGAACAGGTCGGCGACGTCGATGCCACGCTGGAGCAGCTTGGACGGGTGATCGCGATCTCGGCCGACGACCGCGAACAGTTCGAGACCCTGCGCAAGGTCAAGCGCCGCTTCCACAACATTCCGCTGCGCTATGCGCTGGAGGAATCCGAGGTGGCACGCTTTGCGCTTGAGCGCCACCGTTTCCCGGGCGTCGAGGTGGTGCCCTATCTCACCCGCTACTACCCGCAGGGCGCGGACTTCGCGCATGTCGTCGGCTATGTCAGCCGCATCGATAGCGAGGATCGCGAGCGCATGGAGGATGCCCGCTACAGCGCCACCACGCATATCGGCAAGACCGGTATCGAGCGCTACTACGAGAACCAGCTGCTCGGCGATGTCGGTTACGAGCGGGTCGAAACCAATGCCGAGGGACGGGCGCTGCGCGTGCTCGGGCGGGTGCCGTCGAAGCCGGGTCGGCACCTGCACCTGAGTCTGGACGCAAACCTGCAGCGCGCCACCGTCGCTGCATTTGCCGGGCGCGCCGGCGCGGCGGTGGCGATCGACCCGCGCAACGGCGAAGTGCTGGCGATGGTGTCGCAGCCGGCGTTCGATCCAAACCTCTTCGTCAACGGCATCTCGCGTCGCGACTACGCAGCGTTGCTGCATGGCGAACAGCGCCCGCTGTACAACCGCGCCGTGCTCGGCGGTTATGAACCGGGTTCGACGATCAAGCCCTTCATCGGCTTCATGGGCCTGAAGCTCGGCGTGCGTGCGGCGACGGATACGGTGTGGTCGAGCGGTGAGTTCCGTTTGCCTGGACAGGATGCGGTGTGGCGCGACTGGAAGAAGGGCGGGCATGGACGCGTCGATCTGCGCGAGGCTCTGGCGCAGTCGGTCAATACCTATTTTTATGGGCTGGCGGTGGAGGTCGGCATTGATCGCCTGGAGCCGGAGATGCGTGCCTTCGGTTTTGGCGCGCCGACCGGCCTCGACCTCACCCGTGAACCGACCGGCGTGCTGCCTTCGCGCAGCTGGAAGCAGCAGCGATTCGGCAGGACCTGGTATCCCGGCGAGACCGTGATCGCCGGCATCGGCCAGGGCTATTGGGTGGTGACGCCGGTGCAATTGGCGCATGCGCTGGCTACGCTTGCAGCGCGCGGTGCGGCGCAGCGGCCGCATCTGCTGCTGAGCATGCAGAGCGGCATCGATGCGCCGCCCGAGGCGGTTCCGGCGCTGTCGCCGCTGCCGCGGATCGAGGCGCCGGACGCGGTCTGGGATGCGGTGCGCGAAGGCATGGAGGCGGTGATGCACTCGCCCACCGGTACCGCGCGCGCTTTTGGCATCGGCGCGCCCTATCGCATCGCCGGCAAGAGCGGCACCGCACAGCGCGCGCGCCGGCGCGGCAACCAGGAATACAACGAGAACACCACGCCGGAGCACCTGCGCCATCAGGCCTTGTTCGTCGCATTCGCGCCGGCGCAGGCGCCGACGATCGCGGTCGCGGTGGTGGTCGAGCATGGTTCCAGCGGTTCCAAGGCCGCAGCGCCGGTGGCGCGCGCGATCCTCGACGCGGACCTGCTGCAGGCGACACCGGGGCCGGCGCCGTGATCGACTTCGACCTGATGGCCAGGCTCGAACGCGGCCTGGCGCGCTGGCTGAAGCGCCCGCGCGTGGATCTGGCATTGCTCGCGGCACTGCTCGCGGTTGCGGCGACCGGCCTGGTGGTGTTGTACAGCGCCAGCGCCGAGGCGCCAGCGCAGGTGTTCAACCAGGGTCTGCGCCTGGCGCTCGGTTTCGCCGTTCTGTTCGTGTTCGCGCGCATCGCACCGACCGTGTTCCGCACCTGGACGCCCTGGTTTTACGCGTTCACCGTGTTGCTGCTGGTCGCGGTGCTGGTGTTCGGCGAGGGTCGCGGCGCGCATCGTTGGCTGGACCTGCAAGTGGTGCGCTTCCAGCCCTCGGAGTTCGCGAAACTGGCCTTGCCGATGATGGTTGCGTGGTACCTGCATGATCGGCCGTTGCAGCCATCGTGGCGCGATCTGGCGGCGTGCGCGCTGATCCTGGCGGTACCAGCGGCGCTGATCGTGAAGCAGCCCGACCTCGGCACCGCACTGCTGGTGGCCGCGAGCGGGGTGTTCGTGATCTTCCTGGCCGGCATGAGCTGGCGCCGCATCCTGTTCCTCGCCGCCTGCGGCGTCGCCGCGGTGCCGCTGTGGTGGCAGTTCGTTGCGCACGAATACCAACGCAACCGTGTGCGCATGTTCCTCAACCCCGAGGCCGATCCGCTCGGCAATGGCTGGAACATCATCCAGTCGCAGATCGCAGTTGGCTCCGGGGGAGTGTCTGGCAAGGGTTGGCTGGGCTCGACCCAGGCGCGCCTCGACTTCCTGCCCGAACACACCACCGACTTCATCTTCGCGGTGTTTTCGGAGGAGTTCGGCCTGATCGGCGTGGTCGCGATCATCGCCGTCTACCTGTTCATCATCGGTCGTGGGCTGTGGATTGCCGCAGGCGCACGTGACACGTATTCGCGCCTGCTCGCCGGTTCGATCAGCATGACCTTCTTCGTCTACGTCATGGTCAATGGCGGCATGATCGCCGGGCTGATGCCGGTGGTGGGCGTGCCGATGCCGCTGATCAGCTACGGCGGCACCTCGGCGGTCAGCCTGCTGGCCGGCTTCGGCATCCTGATGTCGATTCACGCGCACCGCCTGCGCGGGCGCTAGGCTAGGCGCTTGTTTGCATGGAATCTCGCATGTCTGCACTGTCCCGACTGTTTGCCCTCGTGCTTGCCGGCGCCCTCGCCGGCCCTGCCCCGTTGGCCGCGAAAGATGTCGAAGCCCACCCCGGCGCGAATGCACTGGTGCGCGAACTGCGCCGCGAGACCGCGGCCGACGCGGCCACGGTGAAACGCTGGCGCGTCCTGCTGCGCGAGGCGAAAAAACAGGACAGCATTCTCGCCGCGATCAGCCGACCGGCCGAGCAGACCAAGCCATGGAAGGATTATCGCCCGATCTTCCTGGCCGCCAGACGGCGCGACGATGGCATCGCGTTCTATCGCGAGAACCGCGAATTGCTGGAGCAAGTCGGCCTGGAGACCGGCGTGCCGGCCGAAGTCATCGTCGCGATCATCGGCGTCGAGACCAGCTACGGCCGCATCACCGGCAGCTATCGGGTGATCGACGCGCTGACCACGCTCGCGTTTCACTACCCACCGCGGGCACCGTTCTTCCGTGGCGAGTTGAAGCAACTGCTGCAGCTCGACGGCCGCTTTCCGCAGCCGATCGAACAGATCAAGGGTTCCTACGCCGGGGCCATGGGCTGGGGCCAGTTCATGCCGACCAGCTTCGCGAAGTGGGCGCGCGATGGCGACGGCGACGCCGTCATCGACTTGTGGAGTTCGAAGCCCGACATCATCCATTCGGTGGCCAACTACTTCGTCGCCCATGGCTGGACGCATGCCGCACCGGTGGCCGGGCTCGCGATCGCCGCGCCCGGATCGGTGTCGCCGGAAGTGCGTGCGACCGAGACCATCCACTCGCTTGATGCGCTGGCGCGCGCCGGCTACACCCTGGCCGAGCAGTTCGACGGCGCCACGCCGGCGACCTTGCTGGTGTTGGAAGGCGAGGCGGGTACCGAGCACTGGATCACCTTCCAGAACTTCTACGTGATCTCGCGCTACAACCGCTCGCCGATGTACAGCATGGCGGTCTGGCAGCTGAGCCAGGAGATCGCGCGCGGCGTTGCGGAAGCGCGCTGATGCGACAACTGCTGCTGGTGCCGGTGCTGATGCTGATGCTGATGCTGATGCTGATGCTCGAGGCCTGTGGTCGAGGGCACGTGCGCGATGAGGTTCCGCCCTCGGGTCCTGGGCTCGATGGCGCCCCGACCGGACTGATCGATGTCAGCGGCATCCCCGAGCCGGTGCCGCGCGACGAGCCACGCGCGCGCTATGGCAACCACTCGCCCTACACCGTGCTCGGCCACAGTTATCGGGTGCTGGACAGCGCTGATGGCTATCGCGAGCGCGGCATCGCCTCGTGGTATGGCACCAAGTTCCACGGCAAGCTGACCTCCAGTCGTGAGCCCTACGACATGCTCGCGTTCACCGCTGCGCACAAGACCTTGCCGCTGCCCACGTATGTGCGCGTGACCAATCTCGACAACGGCCAGCGCCTGATCGTGCGCGTGAATGATCGCGGACCGTTTCATGCGGACCGCATCATCGACCTGTCCTATGCCGCCGCGATCCGCCTCGGCATCGCCGCGCGCGGCACTGGCCGGGTCGAAGTCGAGGCGATCGATCCGACGCATGCCGACGCCGTCGACGTGACCCGCCCGCAAACGGCCACGCCGCGCCCGCTCTATGTGCAGGCTGGTTCATTCGCCAGCCGCGATAATGCCCGGCGTCTGCGCGAGCGGCTGGACGAGGCCGGATTCGACGATCTGTTCCTCGATCGCGTGTTGGCTCGCGGCGAGCTGTTCCATCGCGTGCGCATCGGACCGCTCGATTCGGTCGAGGCCGCCGACGCCCTGATCCAGCGCCTTGCCCGCATCGGCGTCCGCGCCGTCGCGACGCAGGTCGAGTAGCCCATCCAATCCTCGAGTGCCGCAGTACCCATGACCGCATCCGTGAAGTCCGTATTCGCCAGCCTGGTTCTTTCCGCCTGCTTCGCCGCCCAAGGTGCGGTGCCCGCCGCGACCCCGCTCAGCCTGCCCGCGAATGCGACCGCGAGCAGCGCCGCGCCGGTGCCGCCACCGCCGAGTGTGAGCGCCAAGCACTACGTGCTGGTCGACTTCCAGACCGGGCGCGTGCTCGCCGAGCAGGGCGGCGACGAGCGCGTGCCGCCGGCTTCGATCACCAAGATCATGACCTCCTACGTCGTTGCCGCCGAACGCAAGGCCGGCAAGATCAAGGACGATGATCTGGTCAGCATCAGCGAGAACGCCTGGCGTCACGGCGGTGCGGTGACCGACGGCTCGACCAGTTTCCTCGAGCTGAACTCGCAGGTGCCGCTCAAGGATCTGTTGATGGGCATGATCATCCAGTCCGGTAACGACGCTTCGATCGCGATCGCCGAGCACGTTGCCGGTTCCGAATCCACCTTCGCCGCGTTGATGAACCAGTACGCGCAGCAACTCGGGCTGAAGAACTCGCATTTCGTCAACGCGCATGGCCTGTTCGACCCCGAGCACTACATGAGCGCGCACGACATCGCGACGCTGTCGCGCGCGCTGATCCGCGACTTCCCCGGGGAGTACGCGCACTACTCGCTCAAGGAATACACCTGGAACCAGCACACCCAGCGCAACCGCAACATCCTGCTGTGGCGCGACCCGAGCGTGGATGGCATCAAGACCGGGCACCTGAGCCAGGCTGGTTATTGCCTGGCGGCTTCGGCCAAGCGCGGCGATACCCGCCTGATCGCGGTGGTGATGAACACCGCCGGCGAAAAGGTGCGCGCTGATGAGGCGCATGCGCTGCTCAACTACGGCTTCCGTTTCTTCGAGACGCACAAGGTGTACGAGGCGATGGCGCCGGTCAGCGAAGTGACCCTGTGGCACGGCGAAGCCGAGAAGGCCAGCCTCGGCCTGGCGCAGCCGGTGCTGGTCACGGTGCCGCGCGGTTCCTACGCGCGCCTGTCGGCGACGATGAAGGTGGCGAAGCCGCTGTCAGCGCCGCTGCACAAGGGCCAGGTCGTCGGCAGTCTGACGCTGGCGCTGGACGGTCAGGCCGTCTACGAGGCGCCGCTGGTGGCGCTTGCGGACTATGCCGAGGGCGGCTTCTTCAAGCGCATGAGCGATTCGGTCTGGTTGTGGTTCGACGATGGCGAATGAGCGATGACCGCAGCGACGGGCGAGCACGGGTTCACCTTTCCGGGCACGCTGGAAGTAAGCGTGATGGGCGCGGCCGACGCCGCGTTGCACGAGATCGTGCCGGAAGTCCTCGCCACCGTCGGTGTGGTCGTGATCGCCGGTTCGCTGCGTTCGCGTGCCTCGAGCGCGGGGCGCTACGTTTCGATCACGGTGGCGTTCCATTGCCCGGATCGCGCCAGCCATGACGCCGTGCACTGCGCGCTGCGCGCCCATCCGGCGGTGAAATGGACGCTGTGAAGCCACTCCCGCTGCACGTGCGGCATCTGGGGCGGCAAGCCTATGAACCGGTCTGGCGTGCGATGCAACGCTTCACCGACGCCCGCGACGGCGCGACCATCGACGAGATCTGGGTGCTGGAACACGATCCGGTGTTCACCCTCGGCCAGGCCGGCAAGTGGGAACACGTGCTGCTGCCCGGCGACATTCCGGTGCTGCCGGTCGATCGTGGCGGCCAGGTCACCTATCACGGCCCCGGCCAGATCGTCGCCTATCCGCTGTTCGACCTGCGCCGGCTCGGCATCGGCGTGCGCGAACTGGTGAACCGCATCGAGCAGTCGATCATCGACACGCTTGCCGGCTACGCCATCGCGGCGCAGCGGCGTGAGGGAGCGCCTGGCGTCTACGTCGGCCAAGCCAAGATCGCTGCGCTTGGCCTGCGCGTGCGTCGCGGCTGTTCCTTCCATGGCCTGGCCTTCAATGTCGCGATGGACCTGGAGCCGTTTGCGCGCATCAATCCCTGTGGCTACCAGGGGTTGGCGGTGACCCAGGTGCTAGACTGCGGCGGCCCCGGCGCACTGCCCGCGGTCGCCGCCGATCTGGTCGATGCGATCTGCGCGCAGTTCGGTTTCGCTGCGACCACGGTCGAACCGCGCCTCCCCGAACCTGCGGACGCCTGAGATGCCCGAAGCCCCGAACAAGACCATTCCCGTGCACCTGGTCGATGCCCCTGGCCTGGTCCCGGGCGCGAAGCAGATCGCGCGCGACAAGATCGCCCGCAACCCGGTCACCTTCGATGCCGAACGGCCGCTGCTGCGCAAGCCCGACTGGATCCGCGTGCGCCTGCCGAGCACGAACTCGGTGCAGTTGCTCAAGGACAAGCTGCGCGAAAACGCGCTGGTCACGGTCTGCGAAGAGGCTTCGTGCCCGAACATCCACGAGTGCTTCTCCAAGGGCACTGCCACCTTCATGATCCTCGGCGAGGTGTGCACACGCCGCTGCTCGTTCTGCGACGTAGCCCACGGCCGCCCCAAGCCGCCGGATGCGAACGAACCCGGCCAACTCGCGCAGACCATCCGCGACATGCGCCTGCGCTACGTGGTGATCACCTCGGTCGACCGCGATGACCTCGTCGACGGCGGCGCCGGCCACTTCGCCGACTGCATCCGCGAAACGCGCGCGCTCAGTCCCGACATCCGCATCGAGATCCTGACCCCGGACTTCCGCGGCAAGGGCCGCGCCGAGCGCGCGCTGGCAGCGCTTGCGGCGAATCCGCCGGACGTGTTCAACCACAACCTGGAGACGGTGCGCCGCGTCTACCGCGAGGTGCGCCCCGGCGCCGACTACGACTGGTCGCTGCGCCTGCTGCAGCAGTTCAAGGCCGAGCATCCCGAGTTACCGACCAAGTCCGGCATCATGCTTGGTCTCGGAGAGACCCTGGACGAGATCCACGACACCTTGCGCGACCTGCGCGCGCATGCGGTCGACATGATCACCGTCGGCCAGTACCTGCAGCCGTCACGCCATCATCACCCGGTGCTGCGCTACTGGACGCCGGCGGAGTTCGCCGAGATCGAGCGCTTCGGCATGGTGCTCGGCTTTCGCCATGTCGCCGCGGGGCCCTTGGTGCGTTCCTCCTATCATGCCGACGTGATGGC
Source organism: Lysobacterales bacterium (assembly GCA_016703225.1). Classification (NCBI taxonomy): domain Bacteria; kingdom Pseudomonadati; phylum Pseudomonadota; class Gammaproteobacteria; order Lysobacterales; species Lysobacterales bacterium. The sequence continues at coordinate 721,366 of JADJCM010000001.1, read as the reverse complement.
GCACGCCGCCGGCTATGGCTGACGGCACCCGCGGGAACCTCCGCAACGCGCTACTGTCCCACCACCCATCGCCGTACCGGGAATTGCCATGAACCTGCGTCTGATCGCCGCCATTGCTCTCGTCCTTGCACCGTTCGGGGTGGCGTTCACCCGCGCCGAACCGGCCGCAGCGGGCGTGTACCAGCCGAACCGCGGACAGGAGCAGGCGGCGCTGTGGGCGACGCGCTTCCTGACCCGCTTCCACTACAAGCGCGTGCCGCTCGACGACGCCATGTCGGAAACGATCTTCGAGCGTTATCTGGAATCGCTGGATGGCGACAAGTTGTTCTTCACTGCAGCCGACGTCGCCGGCTTCAAGGCGTATAGCGCCAAGCTCGACGACGCCATTCTCGACCAGCGACTCGCTCCGGCTTTCGATTTCTATGCGCGCTACGTCGAGCGTGTCGCCGAGCGCACTGCGCACGCGCGCGCCCTGCTCGCCAAGGGTTTCGATTTCAACGTCGACGAGAACTATCGCTTCGACCGCGAGGACGCGGCCTGGGCCAAAGACAGCGCTGCGCTGGATGAACTGTGGCGCCAGCGCGTCAAGAACGACTGGCTGCGCCTGAAACTCGCCGGCCGCGAGGACAAGGCCATTCGCGAAACGCTCGACAAGCGCTACGCCGGGTTCGAGCGGCGCCTGCGCGAACTCGATGGCGACGACGTGTTCCAGAGCTTCATGAATGCGTATTCGTCCGCGATCGAACCGCACACCAACTACATGTCGCCGCGCACCTCGGAGAACTTCAACATCCAGATGCGCCTGTCGCTGGAAGGCATCGGCGCGGTGCTCAGTCGCGAGGACGAATACACCACCATCCGCCAGATCGTGAAGGGCGGTCCCGCGGATCTGTCCGGCAAGCTCAAGGTCGGCGACCACATCACTGCGGTCGGCCAGGGCGAAAAGGGCGCATTGACCGATGTGGTCGGCTGGCGCACCGACGACGTGGTGGATTTGATCCGCGGCAAGAAGGGCACCACGGTGCGTCTCGACGTCCTCGCGGCCGATGCCGGCGATGACGGCAAGCCGGTGCAGCTGGTGCTGGTCCGCGACAAGGTGCGTCTGGAAGAGCAGGCAGCGAAGTCGGAACTGATCGATGTCGGTAGCGGCGCCTCGGCGCAGCGCATCGGCGTGGTGCGCCTGCCGACCTTCTATCACGACTTCGAAGGCGCGCGTCGCGGTGATGCCAACTACGCCAGCTCGACGCGCGACGTCGCCAAGCTGATCGCGGAATTGGCCAAGCAGAAGATCGACGGATTGGTGGTCGACCTGCGCGGCAATGGCGGCGGCTCGCTGACCGAAGCCTCCGACCTGTCCGGACTGTTCATCGACCAGGGCCCGGTGGTGCAGGTGCGTGACGCCCAGGGCCGCATTTCGATCGAAGGCGACGACCAGAGCGGCGCAGTCTGGGACGGCCCGCTGGCGGTGCTGATCAATCGCGAGTCGGCATCGGCCTCGGAGATTTTTGCCGCGGCACTGCAGGACTACGGTCGTGCACTGATCATCGGCGAAACCTCGTTCGGCAAGGGCACGGTGCAGAATCTGATCGATCTCGACCAGATGGCGCAGAACGATTCCGAGAAGTTCGGCCAGCTCAAGCTCACCGTGGCGCAGTTCTTCCGTGTCAACGGCGGCAGTACCCAGCATCGCGGCGTGGTGCCGGACATCGCCTATGCGCAGACCGCCTGGTCGGCCGAGGATTTCGGCGAGAGCTCGCTCGATTTCGCCCTGCCCTACAGCGAAGTGCAGCCAGCGGATTTTCGCCGCAGCGGCGACCTGTCGGCGCTGACGCCGCTGCTGGCGACACGCCACGAGGCGCGAGTCGCCAAGGACCCCGAATTCAAGTGGTGGTTTGATGACCTGGCCGAGTACGCGCGTCAGCGCGAGCGCAAGGACGTCTCGCTGCTGGAAAGCGCGCGCCGTGCCGAGCGCGACCAGAACGAGAAGAAGCGCTCCGAGCGCAAGGCCGCGCGCATCGCCGCCGGCGTCGATAGCGCAGACACCACGCACGAAGACGGCGACGACGGCTTGCTCGCCGACGAGCGTCGCGACGCCGCCGCGGCCAAGGACGAGAAAGCGGAGAAGCCGGACTTTCTGTTGCGCGAGTCAGCGCATATCCTCGCCGACGCGATCGAGTTGTTGCACACCGACCAGCGTCTTGCCGCGCGCGTGAAGAGCTTCGACCTGCACGAGACGGCGCGGGTCGACTGAATCAAGGAATCGAGGCTTGGAAGCCTCTCCCACGTTCGCGGGAACAAGGTGAGCGAGGCCCCTGACTCCGCGTATCCGCTGCGGAGACGGGTGGGAACGACCCCGGTCGCGATTCACGATGCGCCGTAGTCTCGCTTCAGCAGTTCATAGACGGCGCGCAGGCCCATTGCTTCGCCGCCACGAGGGCGGCCCGGGCGCTCGTTGTCGTTCCAGGCATAGGTGTCGAGGTGCAGCCACGGGATGTTCGGCGGCACGAAGCGCTGCAGGTACAGCGCCGCGGTGATCGCGCCGGCGTGGCGCGAGGGGCCGCTGTTGGCGAGATCGGCGATGCCGGACTCGAGCATCGCCAGGTACGGCTGCCACAGCGGCATCGGCCACAGCGGGTCCTGCACCTCGCGACCGAGTTCGACCAGGCGGTCGCGCAGGGCTTCGTCGTTGCCGAACAAGGGCGGCAGGTCCGGTCCGAGTGCGATGCGCGCGGCGCCGGTCAGGGTGGCGAAGTCGACGATCAGTTTGGGTTTCGACTCGGCTGCATAGGCGAGCGCGTCGCACAGCACGACGCGGCCTTCGGCATCGGTGTTGTCGATCTCGACGCTGAGCCCTGCGCGGGTGCGGATCACTTCGCCGGGACGGTAGGCATTGGCGCCGATGGCGTTCTCGACCGCCGGCACCAGCAGCCGCAGGCGGATCGGCAGGCGGCGTTCGAGTACCAGTTCGGCCAGCGCGATCGCATGCGCGGCGCCGCCCATGTCCTTCTTCATGTTGCGCATGCCGTCGGCCGCCTTGATGTCGAGCCCGCCGGTGTCGAAGCACACGCCCTTGCCGATGATCGCCACCTCGGGGTGCGCCGGATCGCCGGCCCGCACTTCGATCAGGCGTGGTGCGCGATGGCTGGCGCGGCCGACGGCATGGATCGCCGGAAAGTTCGCTTCCAGCAGTTCATTGCCGATCCACTCGCGGTATTGCGCGCCGAAGCGCTCCGCGATTTCGCGCGCCGCGGTGCCGAGTTCGGCCGGGCCCATGTCCTCGGTCGGCGTGTTGACCAGGTCGCGCGTACGCGTCGTCGCCGCCACCAGCGCGGCCACTTCGTCGAGATAGGTGCCGAGCGGAGCCAGCAGCCGCGCCGGCTCACGCCGCGCCGCCTTGTAGCGCTTGAACTGGTAGCTGGCGAGCGCGAAGCCGAGCGCGACGCGCGCGTGGTCGAGCTGCACGCCGCGGCTGCACAGGCTGTAGTCGCCGGCGGGCAGGGTTGCCGGCAAATGCGCGAGGGTGTTGAGTTCACTGGCGCTGGCGATGCCAACCAGCACCTCGGCGACGCCGCCATCGGCATCGGGAATAACGCAGCTGGTCAGCGGTTGCGCGCGGAATTGCTGCGCCGCGACCCAGCGTCGCGTGCGCTCGGCGGCGGTTGCGAGATAGGTGTCGAGGTCGGCCGTGGTCAGCGCGACCAGGGCGATGGCATCGGACATCAGCGGACTCCTTGGGCTTGGCGGACAGGTGCAGCGATCACGGCGCGACTCCGGAGTCGGGTGGCGCGGGTGTCGCGCTGACATTGGGTGGTGCGGCGACGGCGGCCGGCGGCGGTTCGTTGCGCAGCAGTGCCAGCAGCCGCCGCTCGCGCATCGCGAAAGTCTGGTTCAGCAGCCGCGCCTCGCGGATCGGCAGCAGCTTGCGCCGCTTCAGCCAGGAGGCGTTGGTCGGGGCTTCGAGAAAACGCACGAAACGCATCGCGAGATCGCTCGGGATCAAGTCGCCGCGGTGCACGACATACAGCGGCGTGGTCAACAGGTACTCGCCGCTGCGGATGGTCTTGAGCAGCGGCGTCGCGCCTTCGACGCGGAGCGCGCGCAGCTTGCGGTTTCCCTGGATGTTCGACAGCGCGCTGACGCCGAGTCCGTTCGGGTCGATCGCGACCGCGGCCTCCAGCTGCTCGGTGTTGAGGTACCAGCGGCTGGCTGCCACCGGGCGATGGCCGGCTCCGAACAGCGCGCGGCGCAGGCCGTATTCGGCGCCGTCGAGCGGTCCGGCGACGGCATACAGATTGATCGGTGCCGACGGGCCGCCGACCTGGTCCCAGCGCGTGATCTTGCCGAGGTAGATGTCGCGGATCTGGCGCAGGCTGAGCCCGGGTGTCGGGTTGCCCGGGTGCGCGATCAACGCCAGCGCCTCCCAGGCCACCGGATAGAAGTCGAGTACCGCTTCGTCGGGCTTCAGTTCGTGGCGGCCGCGCGCGGTGAGCGCGATCTCCACCTCGCCGCGCGCCACCGCTTCGATGGCACTGACCGTGGACAGCATCGCCAGGCGCACGCGCCGGTGTTCGTTGAGCTGGAACAGGCGAGTCGCCTCGGCGCCGAAGGCGCGCAACGCGACGCTGTCGGCGCGTCCATCGATGGTGTTCTGGGCGCGCGCGCCTGCGCCTGGAATCAGCGTGCCGCAGAGCATCAGAAACAGCAGCGGAAGGGACAGCGCACGCATGCGAACACGGACCGGAAAGCGGCGCGCACCTTAACATGCGCGCCCTTGCGCGGCGTGAAAGATCGCTACTCCACGAGCATGTAAAACGCGCTGCGGCCGCGCACAATGGTGAGCAGCAATTGCGTGCTGCGGCGCTTCGCGATGCGCGCCTCGAGCTCGCCGAGGTCGCGCACCTCGACCTGGTTCACGGCAGCAATCAAGTCATTCACGCGCAGGCCGTTGGCCTCGGCGCGCGAGTTGCTGGCGACGTCGTTCACCAGCACCCCGGCCAGACCCTGGCGGCGAAGCTTGTCGGGCAGCTCGCCGAGCCCGGCACCGGCCAGGCCGGGATCGAGCTTGCCGCCATCGAGCTTGCGCAACTCGGTCGGTTTCAAGGTCGCGGTGAGGGTGGAGGCAACGCCGTCGCGCTGGATGCTGATGGCCAGGCGCGTGCCGAGCGGCAGCAAGCCTTCGAGGTTGCCCAACTCGCGGCTGGCGTGGACCGGCTTGCCGTTCAGGGCGGTGATCACGTCGCCCTCGTGCAGCCCGGCGGCGGCTGCGGGCGAGCCGGGTTGCACACGCGTGACCACCGCGCCCAGCGCCGATTTCAGACCGAGCAGAGGTGCGATCTCGGCGGTCACGTCCTGGGTGTCGACGCCGAGCGAGCCGCGCTTGACCTCGCCGAAGGCCAGCAGCTGGCGCATCACTTCGCGCGCCAACTTGGCTGGAATCGCGAAGCCGATGCCGACGTTGCCGCCGGAAGGCGAGTAGATCGCGGTGTTGATTCCGACCAGTTCGCCGCGCAGGTTGACCAGTGCGCCGCCGGAGTTGCCGGGGTTGATCGAGGCATCGGTCTGGATAAAATCCTGGACTCCGACGCCACGCAGCCCCGAGCGCCCGAGCGCGGAGACGATGCCCGAGGTCACCGACTGGCCGATACCGAACGGATTGCCGAGCGCGACCACAAAATCGCCGACGCGCAGCTGGTCGGAGTCGGCCAGCGGCAACGCCGCTAGCCGTTCGGCCGGAATCTGCAGCAAGGCCACGTCCGAATCCGGGTCGCTGCCGATGAACTTGCCCTTGAGGGTGCGGCCGTCGGCGAGGGTCACCTGGATGTCGTCGGCACCGTCGATGACGTGGTTGTTGGTGAGCACGTAGCCTTTCAGTGCATCGACGATCACGCCCGAGCCGAGCGACTGCTGCACGCGTTCGCGCGGCACGCCGGGGCTGTTGAAGAAGCGGCGGAAGAAGGGGTCATCAAAGAACGGGTCGCGCACCTTGACGAGGGTCTGCGAGTGGATGTTGACCACCGCCGGCTGCGTGCGCTCGATCATCGGCGCCAGCGTCGGCAGAGGCTGGCCATCCACCGCCGCCGGCAGTTGTGCAAGCGTGGTGTTGCAAGCGACCAGCAGGGTCAGCGCGCAAAGGAACGGTCGGAAGGACATCGGCGGAAACTCCGGAAGTCGCGGTCGCGGGACCGCGGGAATGGGGGTGGTTCTGCGACCACGAAGTGTGCCGCGGGTTCGTGCCTCCGGGAGAGAATTTGCGCGGTGCAGCAAGCGATTGCATGCGCGCTCCTGGGTGTGCCCGGCGGTTGACACTCCGTGACCCGAAGCGTAAGGTGCCCATCCGCTGAGTCACAACATCTAGTGGTGAGGAACCTTCATGAACCCAACCAATTGGGTTTGCCATGGGGTTGAACCCGCAGGTACCGAAGGGTGCCGCGGTCTTGCCACAGCTCGCGGAACCCGTTTTTGACGAGAAACAATGGGCAGCCGGGCTGCACCGTTGCGGGCGGATTCCGTGTCGTGCTTGGCGGGGATGACGAAACCTGTTGGGAGGAAGAACAAGAATGAGCACGGTGCGCCTCGAAGCTGTGGCCCGCGAGACAGTGGAAATCCCGCTGCAGCCGGCTTCGTTCGACATCTGGGACAAGAAGTACCGCCTCAAGAGCAAGCGCGGTGATGCCGTCGATGAAACCATCGACGACACCTTCAAGCGCGTGGCGCGGGCGCTTGCGGAAACCGAGCCGACCGCGGAGAAGCAGAAGTACTGGTACGAGCGCTTCCTGTGGGCCTTGCGTCGCGGTGCGATCCCGGCCGGCCGCATCACCTCCAACGCCGGCGCGCTCGAACACAAGCCGGCGACGAGCACGATCAACTGCACCGTGTCCGGCACCATCACCGATTCGATGGACGGCATCCTCGAACGCGTGCATGAAGCTGGCCTGACCTTGAAGGCGGGGTGTGGCATCGGTTACGAGTTCTCGACGCTGCGCCCGCGCGGCGCCTTCGTTGCGGGCGCCGGCGCCTACACCTCCGGGCCGATGTCGTTCATGGATATCTACGACAAGATGTGCTTCACCGTGTCCTCTGCCGGAGGTCGTCGCGGCGCGCAGATGGGCACGTTCGATGTCTCGCATCCGGACGTCAAGGACTTCGTCCGCGCCAAGCGCGAAGACGGCCGCCTGCGCCAGTTCAACCTGAGCCTGCTGATCACCGACGAGTTCATGGACGCGGTCGCCGCCGATGGCGACTGGCCGCTGGTGTTCCCGGTGCATGTGAAGGAGCAGGGCGAGGTCGATCTCGGCGACGCCAGCCAGATCGTCTGGCGCGACTGGCCGCTCAAGGACCAGTACGTCAGCCGCGACGACGGACTGGTTGCTTGCAAGATCTATGGTCACATCCGCGCACGCCACCTGTGGGACATGATCATGGTCTCGACGTATGACTACGCCGAGCCTGGGTTCATCCTGATCGACCGCGTCAACGAGATGAACAACAACTGGTGGTGCGAGACCATCCGCGCGACCAATCCTTGCGTCACCGCCGATACGTGGGTGCAGACCACCGATGGACCGCGCCAGGTCGCGGACTTGCTAGGCAACCCGTTCCTGGCCCAGGTGGACGGCGTTCCGCACGCCAGCGGTGTCGAAGGATTCTTCAAGACCGCCACCAAGGACGTGGTGCGCCTGCAGTTGGCCGAGGGTCAGGCGTTGCGCCTGACGGCCGACCACCGCGTGCGCCGCGTCACCCGCCAGACGCGCTGGTCCACCGACACCGAATGGTGTGCGGCCGGGCAACTGGCAGTTGGCGATCGGGTGTTGCTCAACAATCACCGTAGCGCCGGCGAATGGCGCGGCGAACGCAGCTTTGAGGACGGTTTCCTGCTCGGTCTGCTGGTCGGTGACGGCACCCTCAAGCGAGACGCCGCGGTGCTCTCGGTTTGGGCGCAGGCAGCGGCCGTGAATGCCGGCAGCTTGGCCCCGGTCGCGCTGATGGACGAGGCCCTGCGCTGCGCACAGACCCTGCCGCATCGCGCCGACTTCGCCGGCTGGTCCGAAGTCGAGGGTCGCGGCGAGCATCGCCTCAAGCTCGCCACGCTGCGCGATCTCGCGTTCGAATTGGGCATGCGCCCGGGCAACAAGGCGATCACCCCGGCGGTCGAGAAGACCTCCAGCGATTTTCATCGCGGCTTCCTGCGCGGCCTCTTCGACGCCGATGGTTCGGTGCAGGGCAACCAGGAAAAAGGCGTCAGCGTGCGTCTCTCGCAGTCCGACCTGCCGCGCCTGGAAGCGGTGCAGCGCATGTTGCTTCGCCTCGGCATTGCGTCGACGATCTATCGTGATCGCCGCGCGGCGGGTGAGAGCCTGCTGCCCGATGGCCGTGGCGGCGAGCGGGCCTATGCGACGCAGGCGCAGCACGAACTGGTCGTCAGTGGCGACAACCTCGCCGAGTTCGCCAAGCGCGTCGGTTTCGCCGATACCGGCAAGGCGCGCCGACTCACCGCCGCGCTGGCCGGCTACCGCCGCAATCTCAATCGTGAGCGTTTCGTCGCCACCGTCCAGAGCGTTACCGACGACGGCCGCGCCGACGTGTACGACGTGCAAGTGCCGGGCATCAACACCTTCGACGCCAACGGACTGCATGCGCACAACTGCGGCGAACAGCCGCTGCCGCCCTACGGTTCCTGCCTTCTCGGTTCGGTCAACCTGACCAAGTTCGTGCGCGACCCGTTCACCGCGAAGGCGCGCTTCGACTGGGAGGAATACCGCGAAGTCGTGCGCGTTTTCACGCGCATGCTCGACAACGTTGTCGAGATCAACGGCCTGCCGCTCGAACAACAGCGCCACGAAATCATCAGCAAGCGCCGCCACGGCATGGGCTTTCTCGGTCTCGGTTCGAGCTTGACCATGCTGCGCATGGGCTATGGCTCGCCCGATTCCTGCAAGTTCACCGAGGACGTGTCGCGCGAGATGGCGCTCGCCGGCTGGGAGGTCGCAGCGAGCCTGGCCGAGGAGAAAGGCCCGGCCCCGATCATGGACCAGGACTTCATCGTCACCGGCGAGATGCTGCGCAAGCGCCCGGAAATGGTCCGCGACGGCATCCAGCTCGGCGACGTGCTCAAGGGCCGGGTGCTGCACGCCAAGTACTCGCGCTACATGCAGCGCGTGGCCACCGTGGCACCGGAACTGGTGGCCAGGATCGCCGAGCACGGCGCGCGCTTCACCCACCACAGTTCGATTGCGCCGACCGGAACCATCTCGCTGTCGCTCGCCAACAATGCCAGCAACGGCATCGAACCCAGCTTCGCGCACCACTACAGCCGTAATGTCATCCGCGAAGGCAAGAAGTCCAAGGAAAAGGTCGAGGTGTTCAGTTACGAACTGCTTGCCTATCGCACCTTGATCAATTCCAGGGCGATGCCGTTCGCGGGCGACGAGGACTCGAAGCTGCCGGACTATTTCGTCTCCGCCGACGACATCACGCCGAAGGCGCATGTCGACATCCAGGCCGCTTCGCAGATCTGGGTCGACTCGTCGATCTCCAAAACCGCGAACGTGCCGACCGATTACGCCTATGAGGATTTCAAGGACATCTACCGCTACGCCTACGAGAAGGGCTTGAAGGGATGCACCACCTTCCGCTTCAATCCAGCAGCGTTCCAGGGCGTGTTGGTGAAAGAGCAGGACCTCGAGAACACCATCTATCGCTTCGAGCTCGAAGACGGCAGCATCGTCGAGGCCAAGGGCAACGAGGAGATCGAGTACGACGGCGAGATCCACACTGCGGCCAATCTGTTCGATGCGCTGAAAGAGGGCTACTACGGGAAATTCTGATCCGCTTGCGTCCGAATCCGTGCGGGCGTTGCGTTAGATCAAGGAGTGCGGCGGCGGAAACGCCGACGATGAAACGGGCCATGGATGGTGCGTTCGGCCGGTCATGGAAACATGATCGGCCTTCGGCCGTCCGGGCAACCGGCGGTTGCGGTGGCGGGAATGGACGTCGACCACTGACCACAACAAAACTAACTGAAGCAGCCGGAGGGTTTATCCCATGAGTAATGATTCGATGATGTCCAATGTGGCCGATGCCATGGCCGACGTGAAAGCCGCGGTGGCCGAGAAGGCCAGCGATGCGATGGCCGGAGCCAAGAAGGTCGTGGCCAAGGCCAAGAAAGCCGTGGTGAAGGCGGAGAAGGCGGTCGTGAAGAAGGCCGGCGCCGCGAAGAAAGCGGTGAAGAAGGTGGTGGCGAAGGCGAAGAAGGCCGCGGCTCCGAAGAAGGCCGCAAAGAAGGCCGCCAAGCCTGCCGCCAAGAAGGCCGCGAAGAAGGCCGCGAAGCCAGCCGCAAAGAAGGCCGGAAAGAAGGTCGTGAAGAAGGCTGCGAAGCCCGCCGCCAAGAAGGCTGCGCCGAAGAAGGCTGCCAAGCCCGCGGCGAAGAAGGCCGTGAAGAAAGTCGCCAAGAAGGCCGCCCCGAAGAAGGCCGCCAAGAAGGCAGCGAAAAAGAAGTAAGCGACACGGGCAAGCCTGCTTGCCCGGTGTCTTGGCGGCCCGACGCACGTCTCCTTGACGTGATGTCGTTGACGGGCCGAGGTCTCGCACACGCCGGGTCAGCGTGTGTTTGAGGCGCGTCCACCGGCGCCTGCGCTTGCGCAGAGCCGGCTCGGACATCCTCCTGCGCATGACCATGCGCAGGAGCCTCCTGCACTGCCATGGCGCCACTACGGCGGCGCCGTGGCGACACTCCAGCGATAGTCACAACAAAGCCCTGTGCGACGACGCGCAGGATCGGGACGGGAACAACGATGGCGATCAAGATCGGGAAGAAGATCAAGGACTACAGTGTGGTGCGACCGGAAGACAAGGCGCGCGCAGTGCCTGCGGTTGCCATGAGCACTCCGGCCGAGACGATCGCACTGCCGAAGTCCGCCGACGTCATCCAGATGACCGAACAGGTCGAGCGTCCCGACGTGCTGATCGGCTCGACCTACAAGGTCAAGTCGCCGTTGTTTGAGCATGCGCTGTACGTCACGCTGAACGACATCGTGCTCAACCAGGGCACCGAGCATGAGCTGCGGCGCCCGTTCGAGGTGTTCATCAATTCCAAGAACATGGATCACTTCCAGTGGATCGTGGCGTTGACGCGGATCATGAGCGCGGTGTTCCGCAAGGGCGGCGATGTCACCTTCCTGGTCGAGGAGATGAAGGCGGTATTCGATCCGCGCGGTGGCTACTTCAAGGCCGGTGGCGTGTACATGCCCTCGATCGTCGCCGAGATCGGCAGCGTGGTCGAAGAACATCTGAAGTCGATCGGCCTGATCCACGATCCGGAGATGAGCGTCGAGGCGCGCAAGCTGATCGCCGACAAGCGTTCCGCCTACGAATCGCGTTCGAAGAAGCGGCAATCCGATACGGCGACGGATGCGGTCACCGTGCCGGCTGATCTCGCCGAGAAGTTCCCGCCGAGCGCGACCCTGTGCCACAAGTGCAACACCAAGGCCACCATCATCATGGACGGCTGCGCGACCTGCCTGAACTGCGGTTACTCGAAGTGCGGTTGAGACTCCAGCGTCGGTGATCCTGTCCGGCCATCGTCAGGGAGCGGGAGCTTGGGTTGCTGGTTGCTCTGCTGCTGTTCTTGGTGAGTACGGCCATGCCGGTTCTTGCGGTTCCATCAAGCTCTACGCAAGACCGTACTGCGCAAGCGTTCGGTGCTTGACGCGCACGGCGTCCCGATACGCTTCGATGATGCGCACATGGGTGCGTGGGCCGGATCGATGCGGCGTCTCCTGTGGGTGGAACTGCCTGGCAGGTGAGGTGAGTCACCCGGTTCAAATTTCATCGGGAGGCAACCCATACACGCTCCGCCACAGTTGGGCGAGGGCGGTGGCGGTTTCGCGGGGGCGTTCCATGAGGGGCATGTGGCCGCAGTCGTCGAGCAGCACGACTTGCTCGTTCGGCAGGCCGGCGCGGAAGGCATCGACCGAGCTGACATCGAGCACGCGGTCATCGCGGCACCAGAGCACCAGGGTCGGCAGGTCGAGCGTGGGCAGCAGGCCGGCGAGCACGAACACTTCGTTGGGCTGGCGCAACTGGCGCATGGCTTCGTCCCAGTCGGCGCCGCGCGGGAGCACGCGATCGGCATAGGCAGCGAGCACCGGTTTCGGCAGGAACGGGCGGTGCTTGAACACGATATCGAGGAAGGCGTCGAAGTCGGCTCTCGTTTCGAGCCGGTACGGATTGCCGCCGCCCTGGATCGCGCGCATGAAATCGTTCGGCGCGAACGGAACGCCGGCGGAGTCGAGGAAGGCCAGCGTGCGCACGCGTTGCGGGTGCGCGGCGGCGTAGCGCCCGGCGATGTCGCCGCCCATCGAGTGACCGACCAGGTCGATGCGGCCGACGTGCAAGGCATCGAGCCACGCATGCAGCCGACCGGCCTGGGCACCGGCGCGGAAGTCCGGCCCGGGCGGGTTCGGGCTGCCGCCGAAGCCGGGCAGGTCGGGGACGAGGTAACGGCGCGTGTCCGGCGCGTGCCGGAGCACGTCGAGCCAGGTGCTCGAATCGGCCTGCAGTCCGTGCAACAGCACCACCACATCGGCGTCGGCCGGGCCGCGCTCGAGATAACGCCAGCGTTGGCCATCGACTTCGATGAATCGCTCCTCGGCGCCGGCCATCCAGTGCTTGCGCGCCAATTCGGCATTGAGCACGTGGCCGGGTGCCAGGAACACCGCCGCGGTCGCGGCCGCGGCCAGGGCCGCGAGCAGGATCAGCAGTCGCTTCAGCCAGCGCATGGATCAGGGCTTGAAGCCGAGCACCGCATCGACCGAGTTCTGCGCGATCGGGTGCAGACCCGGGCGCGCGATCCGGTAGACCTCGGTCGCCCAGACCTTGTTCTGCGGCGTCTTTGCGAGCTCGGTCCACAGCGGCATCATCAGCTTGCGTCGGCCGATCTCGATCAGGTGCGCGCGCAGCGCATCGCGGATCGGTGCGTAGTCGGCGCGGATGCCGGCGAGGAACCAGCGCATGCTGATCTCGCGGTTCTGGCGCTGCGTCAGGCCGTAGCTGGAATCGAGTGCGGCCATCTTCGCGGCATCGGCCTTCTCGGCGAAGCCGTTGAGGAAATGCACCCACTCGCCGGTGGCCCAAGAGCCCGCGGTCAGCGTTGCGGCATCGCGCTTGCCGGCCAAGAAGTCGGCCAGCGCACCGTCGATGGCTTCGAGCTTGGCCGAGTGCGACAGCAGCGCGTGCTTGGGCACGCCCGGCTGGTGCAGCCACACGTCGAGATCGGCGCGGCGCACTGGCGCGTCCTTGGCATCGAGCAGACGCGTGCCGAAGAACTCCAGGAACTCCTCGGTCGAGACCGACTGGAACGCGTGCTCGTCGAACCAGGCGCGCACCACCGCGTCGAACTCCTCGCGGCCGAAGCGCTTCTCCAGCGTGCGCAGCATCCACTCGCCCTTCTGGTAGGGCACGCCGCTGAAGGCATCGTCGGGATCGCGGCCCTTGAGGCTCAGCACCAGGTGCTGGTCGAGTGCCGGCAGCTCCTTCAACTCGGCGAGCAGTTCCTGCTGGCCGACGACTTGATCCATCAACGCCTGATCGACGCCGAACACCGCTTCGACGATGCGGTTCTCGACGTAGCTGGTGAAGCTCTCGTTGAGCCACAGGTCGCGCCAGCTGCCGTTGGTGGCGAGATTGCCGGACCAGGAATGCGCGAGTTCATGCGCGACCACGTTGACCAGCGACTTGTCGCCGGCGATCAGCGTTGGCGTCAGGAACGACAGGCGCGGATTCTCCATGCCGCCGAACGGGAACGAGGGCGGCAGCACCAGCATGTCGTAGCGCCCCCAGCGATACGGACCGTAGAGCTTCTCGGCGGCGAGGATCATCGCCTCGATGTCCTCGAACTCCTTCGCCACCGCATCCAGCCGGCCGGGTTCGGTCCAGACATAGGAGCGCGGACCGACCTGCCTCGAGGCGATGTCGCCGGCCGCGATCGCGAGCAGGTAGGACGGGATCGGCTGCGGCATGTGGAAGCGGAAGCCGCCGCGACCATCGGCTGCCGGGTCGTTGTCGGCGCTCATCACGACGCGGATGCCCTCGGGCGCGGTGACGCGCGCGCGATAGGTGAAGCGCACCGCGGGCGTGTCTTGCAACGGCGCGAAGCTGCGCGCGTGAATCGCTTGCGCCTGCGAGAACATGAAGGGTGTCTGCTTGCCGAGTGTCTGCGCCGGCTCCAGCCACTGCAGCCCGGACGCGCCCGGCGCAGTGCGGTAGTACACGCGCACCTTGGGCGCAGCGTCCTTCAGACGGATGCGCAGGTGCGAGCCGAACTTCGCATCGCGCTTCGCCAGCGAGAACGGCGCGTTCGACCAGCTGCCATCGCTGCGCTGCGCGCTGACCCGCTCGATGCTCAGGTCGCGGGTGTCCAGATCGAGCCGCTTCGCCTGCGGCTGCTTCCAGTCCAGACTGATCTCGGCAAAACCGGCGAGCCGCCGCTGCTCGAACGAGACATCGAGATCCAGATAGACGTGCTTGATCCGGACCTCGTCCAGATGCGCGTAGGAATGCTCGTCGCGCGCGTTCTCGCCACGAACGGTGATCGGCCCGACGGCCGCAAGAACGGCCACCAGGCCGGCAAACAGGGTGCGCATGATCCGCCTCCGGAAAGAGGCGGCGAGTCTAGCGCGCGGGGAAAGTGGAGTGACGTGCAAGTGATAGAGACGGTGCGAACGGCAGCTGTTCTCTGGCAAGGAACCACCGTGAGGGCTCGTCGCCTAGATCAGGTGCCGTCGTCGTCAGTATCAGTCGGTGTTCGAGGTTCCGCCTTTCCTGAAACGTCGCCAATCCAGTCAACCTGACCGTCGTCACGAAGAAATTCGGGTCGGAAACCCTCTCTGAGGGTAACGGAGCGAGTCGAAATGTGGCCGGCTTCGCGCAACCTCTCGCAGTACTTGTGAAGCGACGAAGCGTCTTCCGTCAGTATGAAGTGAATGCCTTCGTGGCTGGCTTGTGCGATCAGCTTCGCGTCATCTCGAACCGCCGCTCTCGTATCTCCAGCGTCTCGTACGCCAAGAGCATTCCAGACCTCAGCCGCCTTCTGTCCATGAACGATGTTGAAGTGGAGACTCCTGAAATTGCCTAGCGGAAGATCGGATATCGGCTGCTTGATGCCGAACTCGGAGGCCACAATGGCCGAGAGATACATTGGAATGTTCTTTTCGAGCAGGTGGCGATAGTACTGCTTCGCGGTCAGGTGGTTCGGTCGATCCGATTGGACGAGCGAAATCAGAAAGCTCGTATCCAGTAGTACCGAGGCGCTCACCCGTTGGCGCTCCGAAGATCTTCCAGCCAAGTTGACGGGACATCGGACCAAGCTTTGGTGCCCTTTTCGACCATGGCATTGAACTCTGCTTCGTTCCACCCGACGGGTTCGCTTTGAAACGACAGGAGGCGCAGATGACGAAGCTCGCCGGTCCTCAAATTTTCCTCCGCGCCAACATGTAGCAGAACAGCCTTGTATAGGCGGTTCTTCTCTTCCGCCGCGAGTAGTTCCTGACTGGCTGCGATCGTCACTACCCTGCCGCTGAGAAGCCTGAGATGTACGTTAGCCTTGGTTGTGCCCCCTAAGTCAGTAACTTGACCTTGGAGATACTTCTCCACCGGAATCCACATCGCGTCTACCTGGTTCCGGAAATCAGTTCCTGCGTCTATGCGTAAGCCAAGGCCTCCGCCAAGATCATTCAGCGAGTAAATGCGATGGGGATTCTTGCGCGCAGCCCTTTGCCAGCCTTCCACGATCATCGCACGCTTGGGGTCGATGAGACCCAGCGCCAACGGATTGTGGAGCAGCGCGAGGTCTGACCAAAGTCTCGAAGCAGACAGTAGGCCGCTGGCAATGATCGCTAGCGAACCTTCTTCGATCGACACCATGACCTCGGCGGGATCGACGTCCTTCGTCGATCCACGAAGAAAGTCGGCAACTTCGCTTTGAAACTGGCCGAGCAACGCCAGCGGTATACGCGCTGGCCCCACCTCGACATCGTCGATGCGGTCTCTTAGAGCGAACCGAATGGTGTTTATGGTCTGCATGCTGTCGATTCTATCGCTGATCGGCGCACGGGTTGAGACGCGCCAGATTGGAAGTCTGCCGGACGAAGCCAGGACGCCTTCTCGAGCGGAGCATTAGGCCCGCCAACCGCTATGAATCGCGACGATGCCGGCGTTGAGGTTGCGGTACTCGGCACGGTCGAAGCCGGCCTCGCGCATCATCTGCTTGAGGGTTTCCTGGTTCGGGTGCTTGCGGATCGACTCGGCGAGGTATTGGTAGCTGTCGGCATCGTTGGCGATCAGTTGGCCGAGACGCGGCAGCACCTCGAAGCTGTGCAGGTCGTACAACGGACGTAGCAGCGGGTCGCTGACCTCTGAAAACTCGAGCACCATGGCCTTGCCGCCCGGCTTGAGCACGCGGCACATTTCGCGCAGCGCGGCCGGTTTGTCGGTGACGTTGCGCAGGCCGAAGGCAATGGTGACTGCGTCGAAATGGCCGTCCGGGAACGGCAGCGCTTCGGCGTTCAGCCGCACGTAGCGCAGGTTGCCGACGAGGCCGCGGTCGGTCATGCGGTCGCGGCCGACACCGAGCATCTCGGCGTTGATGTCGCCGAGCACGATCTCGCCTTCGGCGCCGACGCGCTCGGCCAGCAGGGCGGCGACGTCGCCGGTGCCGCCGGCCAGGTCAAGCACTCGCGCGCCGCGGCGCACGCCGCTGGTGGCGACGAAGTGGCGCTTCCACAGTCGGTGGATGCCGAACGACATCAGGTCGTTCATCAGGTCGTACTTGTCCGCGACCGACGTGAACACGCGGCCGACCAGCTTCTGCTTCTCGTGCCAGTCGACCTCGCGGTAGCCGAAGTCGATTTTTCCCCGTGTATCGGTCATTGCGGTATCACCTCGGGCGCGATTCTAGCCGAGCGCGCGGCCGCTTCAGGTGCCGATCCAGGAGTCGATCAGATGGCGCGAGATCGAGAAGCGCGGCGACAGCTTGACCGCGCCGCTGGCGAGTTCGGTGCGTGTGAACCAGCGCACGTCGGCCATTTCGCTACCGATGCGGATGTCCTGCGAAGTCGCCTGCGCGATGAAGCCGAGCATCAGCGAGGCCGGGAACGGCCACGGCTGCGAGCCGATGTAGCGACAATCGCCAACACGCACGCCGGACTCCTCGAAAGTCTCGCGACGCACCGCATCCTCCAGGGTTTCACCGGGCTCGACGAATCCGGCGAGGGTCGAGTAGCGGCCTTCCGGCCACGATGCCTGGCGGCCGAGCAGGGCGCGTTCGCCATCGTGCACGAGCATGATCACGCAGGGGTCGGTGCGCGGGAAGAAGGCAGCGCCGCAGGCCGCGTTGCTGCACAGTGCGCGATGGCCGCCGGCGCTGAACAGCGTGTGTGCGCCGCAGACGCCGCAGTGGCGCGAGCGCGACTGCCAATAGGCGAGCGAACTCGCGAACGCGGCCAGCCCGGCTTCCTGGGGCGGCAGGTTGGCTGCGGCGGCGCGCAGTTCGGCGGCCACGGCGCTGTGGATGGCGACGAAC
The DNA here is from genome assembly GCA_016703225.1 of Lysobacterales bacterium. Taxonomy (NCBI): domain Bacteria; kingdom Pseudomonadati; phylum Pseudomonadota; class Gammaproteobacteria; order Lysobacterales; species Lysobacterales bacterium. Next base: position 703,791 of record JADJCM010000001.1, on the reverse strand, counting down.
TCGGTGTGCTCGTCGTCGCGCAAGGTCAGTGCAAACAGCGTGCGCGCGTCTTGCTCGCCCAGGAACAGGAAGCGGTCGAAGTCGAAGCGCTCGCGCAGCAGTGGCAGTGGGATGCTGAGCAGTCTGGGTTCGGGTGGCGCGAGCAGCACCTCGCGACTGCCGCGCAGCACGATCACCTGCGCGAGGTCGTCGTCGAAGCGCGCCCGCAGCCACCCGGCGTCTTCGCGCGATTCGCCGAGGCGGTCGAGGGCTCCGGCGACAAACGCGAAGTCCATGCCCGTGCTCAGACCGTGAACGACGAGCCGCAGCCGCAGGTCGTCTTCGCATTCGGATTGCGGATCACGAATTGCGCGCCCTGCAGGTTTTCGCTGTAGTCGATCTCGGCGCCGCCGAGATACTGCAGGCTGAGCGGATCGCAGAGCAGGGTGACGCCATCGCGCTCGATCGCCAGATCATCTTCCTCGGGCGTTTCCTCGAAGCTGAATGCGTACTGGAAACCGGAGCAGCCGCCGCCCTGGATGTAGACGCGCAGCTTCAGCGCCGGGTTGTGCTCCTCTTCGATCAGCTCGCGCACCTTGCGCGCTGCGGCCTCGGAGAAATGCAGCGCGGCGCCGGCGTTGTCGTGATAGCTGGGAGTGGCGGTTGTGTTCATGGCGAGTGCTTCCGTCGGCGGCGGCGCGTCAGACGCGCTTGGCATCGAGCTTGGACTTGTCCTTGGGTTCGACCTTGGCCTCGAGCGCGAACTCGGCGTCGCTCGTCGCCTTCGCCGCTTCCGGCTTGACGGCTTCGGGCCTGGGCAACTGCTTGCGTGGCTCGTCTTCGCGCACGACGCGACCGGTGATCTGCGCGCCGGCGGCCATTTCCAGCACCTTGTAGTGGACGTTGCCATGCACGCGTGCCTGCGCCGCCAGTTCCACGCGTTCGCTGGCGATGACATCGCCCTTCATCACGCCGTTGATGATGACGTGGGGTGCGCGCACTTCGCCTTCGACCGAGCCCTGGTCGGAAATGGTCAGCACGGCGTCGGGTGCGCCGTCGGAAATGACGGTGCCGACGACGTGGCCGTCGACGCGGAAGCCGCCGGAAAAACTGATGTCGCCCTTGATCCGGGTCTTGGCGCCGATCAGCGTATCGATCGACATCGTCGGGCGGTTCGCATTCTTGTTACTTCCAAACATGTTCATCTGCTCCGGTGGCGAGTGCCTGGTCCCAGGGGAAGCTGCGCTCGAGTTGGTCGCCCTGCGCGGATTTCACCACGAGCACGATGCGATTGGGGATGAATCCTTCCGGCAGCACGAAGCTCATGTCGAGTTCCTGGAAGTACTTGAACGAGAACTGCGGGTCGGCTTCCGGCTTGCGTTGCGCCACGTCGGCCCAGGCGAGCGTGCGCAGCATCTGTTCCTGCATGCCCTCGATGCGGATCTGCGCAGAGCCTTCGGTCACTTCGCCCTTGCGCAGGTTCTGCGTCAGCGTCGCGCGCAATTCGTGGCCACCGCCGGCACCGATGCGGCGCAGCGCGAGTTGCTGCACGGTGAGGCCTTGGCGCGGCGTCTTGCCGCCCATCAGCCGCTGATAGAAAGCGATGTCTGCGCGCAGCGAGGCGATTTCGGCTTCGCGTGAGGTCAGCGACTGCTGCAGCGCCTCGTTGGCGCTGCGCGAGACCTGGTCGGAGCGTTCGCTGACGCTGAGCTTGAGCTTGGACTGCTCCAACTCATCGTGCAGCGCATTCAGGCTGGCCTCGGCCTGGCCCAGTCGTTGCTGCATGGCGAGCAGCCCGGGAGCGGCGCGATAGGACGCGACCAGCCAGACCACCGTCAGGCTGGCGACCCAGGCCAGCACGAGTGCGATCCACAAGCGTCGCGCACGCGCCGGGTCGTGCGCCTGCACGATCAAGCGCGTCGAGCTGGAGTGGGTCTTGAACGGATTGCGCATGCGTGGCCACGGCGGCGAACGCGTCTTATAGCCGGCGCCGTTCGGCGCCGGCAAGGAAACAAGTAACGATTAACGGAATTTGAACTCGAACGCGACCGCATTGCGACCCGGATCGACCACTTCGAGATCGATCGTGGCGGTCGCCTCTGGTTGCAGCCCGCGCGCCAGCGCACGCGCGTCGACCAGATAATCCTGCGGCGCCAGTCGGCGCATCGCGATGCGCTGCTCGTCGAGATCGGACAGGGTGATTTCGACGATCGGATACGGTTGCGTGAAGGGTGCGCGATTGAGCAGCGTGGCCGAGATGATCAGCGCCCCGGACTGGCTCGGATGCGGCCGCACATCGCGCGAGACCAGCGCAATCTGGCCGATGTCTGCGCGTGGCGGCAGCCGGCAGTTCAGGCGCAGACACGCGGCATCCAGCCACGGTCGCAGCCGGGGTTCGGCGAGCCACCAGCCGCGCCCAGCGTAAGTGCCTTGTGCGAGAAGTGCGAGCAGCAGCACGACGTTGCCGTAGCGCAGTATTCGGCTGCTGCGCGGCCGCGGTGCGGGCGCATGCACGAAAGCGGGCGCCGGTGCCGGTTCGTCGTTGTCCGCATCGATTGCGAACAGATCATGCTGGCCGGCCTTCGGGCGCATCGCCGGCACGTCGAGGATCGGCAGTGGTCCAGGGTGGTGGCGCTCGAGTTGCCCGACCGGCTCCGGCGGCAACTGGTCGACGAGTGTGGCCAACGTATCGAACTCGGCACGACACACCCCGCAGCGCGCCCGCCCGTGCGCATGCGTCAGCGCCGAAGCCGGAATCCGGTAGATCGTCATGCACTCGAGGCACTGGGTATACATCGCCGCGATTATGCCGCAGCGGATGCACAAGCACCTTTGATATCTTCGGCCTCGGCGCCGAGAATCAGATCCCTGTGTCTATCAGGCAGGTAACTCGAACCCGTCAGAGAACAGACTGGCTCCAACAGTCGTGATGGCGATTTCGGGCTGGCCGATAGGAATGTCACCCGGCACCCCTGTTACGTCGGGATCATTCGGTTCGACTCGCACGCCGGAATACGACTGTGCTGGGAAATTCTGACAAATGCCGCGCTGAGTCCTTCGAGAACGAGCGGAAATCTGCTCCGTCGAAACAGATTTCGTAGCGAAGTAGATCTGGTCATCATCCATCTGAACCACAAAACCGCCCGAGATTGGCGCGCCCGCTCCGTGGGTCACATAGCCTTGTCCACTACAGTCGGTGGTCGTGAAGTGGACGAACTCATCCAGTGACCGGTTGCTGTTGCTCACGTGATGGCGAGCGAATGAGCTGTCAACGTCATCGATCGCCCAGACGTACCCGGTCGGTGAAACTATCAGATACCCGGAGTTAGACATCGTGCTGATGTAGGCGACGCCTGTGTAGTACCCGAGAACACGGCCATTGGCATCCCGAACCACGGGGCTGGATGCTGAGACTGCTCCGCACAAAAGCAGGGCACAGAGGGCGGCGACAATTCTGGGGGCAATCATGACTTCGTTCTCCCAAGCAATGGCACCGGTGTGTCCTTTGAACTTGGAGAGTGCTAGTTCAAGTGCAGCAACATGCCTTTGTGCATCTCGTTGCCACTGATCAATCGGTTTGTCGTTCATCTGGAGTCGATCCCTGCGCAAGACGCGTCCCTCGATCATGCCGCAGCGCGCTCAGCGGCGGATGGCGGCGATCATGCGACGTGCGCCAGGTCGAGATGGATTTCCACGGCATCGAAGGGCACGCGCACGGTGCCGGCGTCGTCGCGTTCGACGAGGCCAAGTGCTTCGAGTGCGGCGATGTCGGCGTGGACATTGGAGTAGTTGCGTTCCGCCGCCTTCGCCAGCGCATAGACGCTGCACACGCCCCGGCGCCGCAGCGTTTCCAGCAGTTCGATTCGCGCCGGAGTGAGTTCCGAGAAAAGCGTGCGCGCGGATTCGAAATGCAGCCGATAGTCTGCTTCGCCGCTGCGGCCAAGTTGCGCAGCGGCGGTGTCGAACACGTTGCCGCGGCGGGCGAGGTCGATGATTGCTTTCATTGCTCGTTCTCCCGGGTTTCGACATCGCGACGGAAATCCGCTAGCAACTGCGCGACCGAAACGAAGACATAGGGCTGCTCGCAGCCGTCGATATGCCGATGATCGCCCTTGTCGCGCTCGTTGTCGTAGCGAACCCGGCACGCGCCCGCAGTCCCGAAAAACAAGCGGTACTTGTACCGGTGAACGCACGGTGGCACGGGCGTATCCAGTTCCCACACCACAAGTTCGACGATGCTGCCGTCGTCACGAACTTCCTTGGCTCGAATGGTGGATCGACTCGCCATGTATTGCATCATAGCAATACATCGCTCAGGGGCGCCATGGTGGGCCAAGGCCACTGTCAGTCGATTCTGGGCGGAGCGGGCGCGCTCAGCGGCGGATGGCGGCGATGCGGACCCAGTCCTGCTGCTGCGTGGTGCTGATCGCGTCGAAGTCTTCGCGGTAGGCGGCGGCGACTTCGTCGGCCTGGTCGGCGAGGATGCCGGAGAGCACGAGCGGGGTGCCGCTGCGGCAGTGCGCGGCGAGGGTCGGCTGCAGCGCGACCAGGGCACCGGCGAGGATATTGGCGACGACGACATCGGCGCTCAGTGCGGTCGGAACTTCCTCGGGCAGGTACAGATCGAGTTGCGCGGCGACGCCATTGCGTTCGGCATTGTCGCGGCTGGCGAGGATTGCCTGCGGGTCGTTGTCGATGCCGATCGCGCGCGCCGCGCCGAGCTTGAGCGCGGCGATCGCGAGGATGCCGGAACCGCAGCCGAAATCGAGCACGGTCTTGCCGATCAGGTCGAGGCCGTCCAGCCACTCCAGGCACAGCGCCGTGGTCGGGTGGGTGCCGGTGCCGAAGGCGAGGCCGGGATCGAGGCGCACGATCACCGCGTCGGAATCGACGGGTGGTTCGATGGTGGACGGGTAGATGAAGGTGCGGCGCCCGAACTGCATCGGCTGGTAGGTGTCCATCCAGGCGCGCGTCCAGTCGGCATCGGCGACCTCGCGTGTGGCGAGCTTGTCCGGTGTCAGCCATGGCACCATCAGTTGCAGCGCGTCGAACAGGCCGATGCGATCGATGTCGTCGGGGAACAGTGCACGCACGGTCACCTGCGGCCACAGCGGTGTCTCACCCGGGCCTGGTTCCAGGATCGGGTGATCCTCGCCATCGAGCAACGTGATCGACGCCGCTTCCAGATCCTCAAGCGCCGCCTCGACCCGCGACAGCGAGCGTTGTTCGACTTCGATCGAGAGTTCGAGCCAGGCCATGGGTACGCTCCTTCGCCTACAAGCCGATCGGCTTGTCCTTGCGTTCGGCGATGCGCTTCTCGAGGTAGTGGATGTTCATGCCGCCCTGCTGAAATCCGCGGTCGGCCATGATCCGGCCCTGCAACGGGATGTTGGTCTTGATCCCGTCCACGACCATCTCCGCGAGCGCCACGCGCATGCGCGAGATCGCCTGGGCGCGGTCGGTGCCATGCACGATCAGCTTGCCGATCATCGAGTCGTAGTTCGGCGGGATGCGGTAGCCGTCATAGATGTGGGTGTCGACGCGAACACCGGGGCCGCCCGGCGCGTGGAAGCGCGTGACCATGCCCGGGCAGGGCATGAAGTTGTCCGGGTCCTCGGCGTTGATGCGGCACTCGATCGCGTGCCCGCGCAGCACCACATCGCTCTGGCGGATCGACAGCTTCTCGCCGCCGGCGATCAGCAGCTGCTCGCGCACCAAGTCGATGCCGGTGACCAGTTCGGTGACCGGGTGTTCGACCTGGATGCGCGTGTTCATCTCGATAAAGTAGAAGCGGCCATCCTGGAACAGGAACTCGAAGGTGCCGGCGCCGCGGTAGCCGATGCGGATGCAGGCTTCGACGCAGACCGCACCGATCTCGTCGCGCTGCGCCGGCGTGATCCCGGGCGCGGGCGCTTCCTCGACCACCTTCTGGTGGCGGCGCTGCATCGAGCAGTCGCGCTCGCCGAGATGGATGGCGTTGCCCTGGCCATCGGCGAGCACCTGGATCTCGACATGGCGCGGGTTCTCGAGGAACTTCTCCATGTACACCATGTCGTTGCCGAACGCGGCCTTGGCTTCGGCTTTGGTGGTGGCGATCGCGTTGTGCAGCGCCGGTTCGGTGTGCACCACGCGCATGCCGCGACCGCCGCCGCCGCCGGCGGCCTTGATGATCACCGGATAGCCGATGTCGCGGGCGATGCGCGAGTTCTCGTCCGGGTCTTCGCCGAGCGGTCCCCCGGAGCCGGGCACGCAGGGCACGCCGGCCGCCTTCATTGCGCGAATCGCTTCGACCTTGTCGCCCATCAGGCGGATCACGTCCGCGGTCGGGCCGATGAAGACGAAGCCGGACTTCTCGACGCGTTCGGCGAAGTCGGCGTTTTCGCTGAGGAAGCCGTAGCCGGGATGGATCGCCTCGGCGTCGGTCACTTCGGCGGCGGCGATGATGCGCGGAATGTTCAGGTAACTGTCGGACGCCGGTGCCGGGCCGATGCAGACCGACTCGTCGGCCATGCCGACGTGCTTGAGGTTGCGGTCGACGGTGGAATGCACCGCCACCGTCTTGATCCCGAGCGCATGGCAGGCGCGCAGCACCCGGAGCGCGATTTCGCCGCGGTTGGCGATGACGACTTTGTCGAGCATCTGGGCGCGCTCAGCCAATCACGAACATGGGTTCGTCGAATTCGACCGGCTGGCCGCTGGTCGTGAGGATGGCCGTGACCGTGCCGGAGATGTCGGCCTCGATCTGGTTGAACATCTTCATCGCTTCGATGATGCCGAGCACGTCGCCGGCCTTGACCTGTTGGCCGACTTTCACGAACGCAGGCGCGTCCGGATTCGGCGAGCCGTAGAAGGTGCCGACCATCGGTGCGCGGATGACGTGGCCGTCGGGCAACTCGCGGCCACCGCCGTGGGCGCCATCGACATGCGCGTGATGCTGGCCACCGGCGCTCGGGCGCTGCTCGACGTGGACGTGGGTGACCGGCGCCGCGGCAGCCGGTGCCGGCATCATCATCGGCATCTGCTTGGGCATGCGCGCGAGACGCACCACTTCCTCGCCTTCCTTGATCTCCAGTTCGCTCAGATTGCTGGCTTCGAGCAGGTCGATCAGCTTCTTGATCTTGCGCAGGTCCATCGTCTTCTTCCCCTTTTGCGTCCGAGCCTCAAGCTCAGATCCCCGTCTGGATGCCATCGACCTTCTCCTGTGCGAGGTGGCGGATGGCGGCGTTCATGGCGTACTCGTAACCGTCCGGCCCGAGGCCGGCGATCACCCCGACCGCGCGGTCGGAAAACAGCGAGCGATGCCGGAATGGCTCGCGCGCGTGGACATTCGACAGATGCACCTCGATGAAGGGCAGGCCGGCGGCGGCCAGCGCGTCGCGGATGGCGACGCTCTGGTGCGTGAACGCGCCCGGATTGGCGATGATGAACGCTGTTCCGTCCGTTCTCGCGCTGTGCAGGCGTTCGATCCAGGCCAGTTCGCTGTTCGACTGCAAGGTGTCGCACGCGTGCCCGTTCGCTGTTGCCTGCGCGCGCGCGGCCTGCTCGATCGCCGTCAGCGTCCCATGGCCATACACCCCCGGCTCGCGCTCGCCGAGCAGGTTCAGGTTCGGACCATTGAGCAGCAGGATTCTCGCCACCGGCGCTTCCGTCAGAGAAACGTAGTCTGCAGCGCCGACACTATCCTGTCCAGATCGCCGCAGAATCGCCGGCATTTCACGGTAAATCGGCGCTTGAAACGTGTGTTCGAAGCGTATGGAGGGGTTACGCCGAACCGCCGGCGGTTTCGGCGATCAGGAATGCCACATCGTCGTGCGTGGCGACCAGTCCCTGATCGAGCGTTGCCAGCTTCAACCCGTGGTGGCGGGCGAGACCGGCCAGGTAGGCGTCGGTGATCTGCTGGTGGCCAAGCGTCGTGCGCCAGTCGGCGTCGCGAACATCGATGTCCGCGGGGACGAAGAAATGCCGTCGATCCATGCACAGGCTTTCCAGCACTGCACCGATCTGATGAATGCTGATGTCGCGGCGGAGTTGCTTGACGATGCGCAGGAAGCCCAGTTGCGTCAGCGGACAGGTGGCGAAACGGTCGTCGATGGTGGCCACCCAGCGCTCGGCAGCCGCGTTGTGCACGTGATCGTCCAGTCCGAGTGCCAGCAGAACGCTGTTATCCAGCAGAAAGCCGGACATCACTCTTCCAGCGACTTGAGTTCTGCCGGGGTCACCGGGCGGCCGACCGAGAGCTTCAGAAAGCCGGTCATCGGACTGCGGATGAGCCCGGTCTTCGGGTCGGTGTTGAGGCCCAGGGCCTGATCGCTCAGCGTCAGCAGCAGCGTGCCGAGATTCATGCCCTTGGCCTGCGCCAGTTGCTTCAGTCGTCGGTGGGCCTGATCCGGAATGTCGATCGTCGTGCGCATGGGTTTCCCCGTTTGATGCGCGCGCATCATGATGCGCCGCAAATCCGGCGTCAAACTCTGCGGGTCGCGGAGCGTCGCCGCCGTGCCGCTGCGGTTACCTGCGTAGCTCCTGGCAAGCGCCGCTTGCTAAGGTCGCCGGCGTCCCTCTGGAGCCCGCATGAGCACGCCAAACCAGTTCGCATTGTTGAAGGAACGCCGCTTTTTGCCGTTCTTCCTGACCCAGGCGCTGGGTGCGTTCAATGACAACGTCTTCAAGAACGCGCTGATCATCCTGATCACCTTCCTGACCGTCGGCCTGACCGAGGCACAGGAGCACCAGTACACCAACTTGGCTGCGGGCCTGTTCATCCTGCCGTTCTTCCTGTTCTCGGCGACTTCCGGGCAACTGGCCGACAAGTACGACAAGGCGCGGTTGGCGCAGGCGGTGAAGCTGCTTGAGATCGCGATCATGGTCGTGGCGGCGATCGGGTTCACGCAGTCGAACATCCCGCTGCTGTTGGCCACGCTGTTCCTGATGGGTCTGCACTCGACCCTGTTCGGGCCGCTCAAGTACGGCATCCTGCCGCAGGTGCTCGACAACAAGGAGCTGGTCGGCGGCAACGGCCTGATCGAGATGGCGACGTTCCTGGCGATCCTGCTCGGCACCCTGCTGGGTTCGAGCCTGATCCGCATCGAGGGCGATGGCCACTTCTGGGTGTCCGCCGCAACGATCGGGCTGGCGCTGCTCGGTCTTGGCACCGCGTTGGCCATGCCGAAAGCGGCGCCGGTCGACCCCGATTTGAAGATCAACTGGAACCCGTTCAGCGAGACCTGGCGCAACGTGCAGCTGCTGCGCGGCAACCGTGCGGTGCTGCTGTCCTGCCTCGGCATTTCCTGGTTCTGGTTCTTCGGTTCGATGTATTTCACCCAGTTGCCGAGCTACACCAAGCAGGTGCTGGGCGGCGACCCGGGCGTGTACACGATGTTGCTGGCGCTGTTTTCGATCGGCATCGGCCTTGGTTCGATGCTGTGCGAGCGCCTGTCCGGGCACAAGGTCGAGATCGGGTTGGTGCCGTTCGGCGCGATCGGCATGACCGTGTTCGGCGCCGACCTGTTCTTCGCCTGGCCGAACCCGGCCGGCGAACAACACCTCGCCATCCGCGAGTTTCTGGTGCAGCCGGGGGCTTGGCGGGTGCTCGGCGACCTGGTCGCGATGGCGGTGTTCAGCGGTTTCTTCATCGTGCCGCTGTTCGCGCTGGTGCAAAGCCGTTCCGACCCGAAGCGACGCTCGCGCATCATCGCCGCGAACAACATCCTCAACGCCCTGTTCATGGTCATCGCGGCGGCGGTCGCGGTGCTGCTGCTGAACGTGTTCAAGTTCTCGATTCCGCAATTGCTGCTCGCGACCGCGGTGCTGAACGCGATCGTTGCGATCTACATCTTCACCCTGGTGCCCGAGTTCCTGATGCGGTTCCTGATCTGGATCATCATCAACACGCTGTATCGGCTGAAGGTGGAGGGGCTCGACAAGGTGCCGGACGAGGGTCCGTGCTTGGTCGTCGCCAATCACGTCAGTTTCGTCGACGCGCTGATCATCGGCGGCAGCGTGCGTCGCCCGATCCGCTTCGTGATGGACCACGGCATCTTCAAGATCCCGGTGTTGAGCTTCATCTTCCGCACCGCCAAGGCGATTCCGATCGCTTCCGCAAAGGTTGATCCGGCCCTGCTTGAACGCGCCTATGCCGACGTCGATCGGGCGCTGGCGGAGGGCGAGGTGGTCGGCATCTTCCCCGAGGGCGCGATCACCCGCACCGGCGACATCCTGCCGTTCCGACCGGGCATCGAGCGCATCCTGGCCGCGCGCCCGGTGCCGGTGGTGCCGATCGCGTTGCGCGGCCTGTGGGGTTCGCTGTTCTCGCGCAAGGACTCCGCGCTGGGTCGCGCGCGCTTGCCGCGCCGATTCTGGTCGCGCATCGCGCTGGTCGTCGCCGACCCGGTGCCGCCCGCACAAGCCAGTGCCGCCGCACTCGAAGCGAAGGTACGCGAGATGCGCGGGGACTGGGCTTGAACGGCGGACTGCGGGTATATATCGTGGTCGATACCGAAATGGAGAAGCGCCATGAGCCAGACCGCGAAGTTGTTCAGCAATGGCCGCAGCCAGGCCGTGCGCCTGCCCAAGGAGTTTCGTTTCGAGGGCAGCGAGGTTTATGTGCGGCGTGATCCGCAAACCGGAGACGTAATTTTGTCGCAGCGTCCGAGCGACTGGTCCAAGTTCTTCGAAGTACTGAAAGGAGCGAATTTTCCGGCGGACTTCCTGAGCCCGGAGGAGCGCTACCTGCCGGAGGTTCCGCGCGATCCATTGGCTGACCTGTGATGGTGGGTCGCTTCCTGCTCGACACCAATACCGTCAGCAAGTTGCTGCGTGAGGAGCCCTTGGTCATGCGTCGGGTCGCGAGAGTGCCAACCCACGCCATGGTGATTTCGTCGGTGACGGCGGGAGAGCTTTGGTACGGGCTGGCCAAGCGCGCGGTGACCACTCGCTGGTCGGTGGTCGTCGAGGCATTTCTGGAGCGCGTGGATGTGGTCGCGTTCGATCATGCGGCTGCCCGACGATTCGGCGAGCTGCGCGCTGATCTGGAGCGGCGCGGCAAGTCGCTGGCATCGTTCGACTTGCAGATCGCGGCGCATGCCTTGGCTCTGGAGCGTGTTCTGGTCAGCAATGATGCGGCGTTCCGTCAGGTGCCGAACCTGCGGCTGGAAGACTGGTGCATCTAGCTGCGGTCAAGTCAGCGTAAACGTCAGCCGCGCGCGCACTTCGTCGACGATGGCGGGCAGTTCGCGCAGCGGCGGGCGCGGCCAGCTGCAGGCGGCGAGGTCGTGCAGCAGGCCGCGCTGGCGCAGTGCGGCGTGGAAGCGCTGCAGCTTGCCCTTGAGCGGTTGCGTCAGCAGCGTGTGCACCGGGACACCGACGGCGCAGGCTTCCGAGATCATGTTGACCGAGTCCGGCGAGACCACGATGCGGTCGGCGAAGGCGAGCATCGCGGCGTAGGGATTGGCGCCGTCGCGTTCGTCGAGCCAGATGCGGGCGCCGAGTTTCAGCGCGTGGCTGCGGATCAGTTCACGCAGTTTCGTTGGCGTGCGCCGCGAGGCGCTGACCGCGAGCGTGCCGATCTCGCGGCGCTGTGCGGCGAGTTGGTCGAACAAGCGGCCGAGCCAATGCGCGTCAATCGACTGCGCACGGTTGGGGCCGCCGATCAGTACGCTGGTCCAGGGCCTCGGCAGTTCGGCGAAGTCGCGAAAATCCTGGCGCGCACGCGCCAGCCAGGGTTCGTCGACCGGATGCAGGGCGCCGAGCGTGCGCAGCACCTTGGGGCCGCCGAGGTCGTCGTGCTCGGGCACCACCAGCAGGTCGAAGTCGTCGAGCTTGCAGCGCGGGTCGAGGATTTGCAGCGTGAACACCTCGCGCCCGCGTGCGCGTTTCAACGCGCGCAGTGCCAGCGCCGCCTGGCGTCCGCAGCCGATTGCGAGCAGTGGGCCCGATGCGTCGCGCACCGCTGCCGGCAGCGTGCCGATCGCGCGTTCGGGCAGATGTGGCGCCAGCCAGCGCGAAAAGTGCGGGAACGCGATCTCGACCGGGCGTGCGTCGTCGCGCAGCGCCTGCGCCAGCGCAGTCGCCTGACGGCGGTTGCCGGCGGCGTGGTCGCTGATGGCGAGGACGGAGGCAAAACGGTGTGCGGGCATCGGGCTGAGCCTAGCAGTGCGCCCGGGGCGGGTCAGCCGCTTGCGATGGCGCGTGCGCGGCCGTGAACACCGCGGCCGACGTTGCAATCAGACACACTGTTGCTAGGCTCGGCGCAACTTCTGATGGAAACCGGGCGCGGACGACCGATGCGCTCGCCGAAGTGGAGGACGACGATGTCGACTGCGTTGCGTTCCTGGACAGGCTCGATGGCGGTCGCCGCATTGCTGCTCGCGCAACGGGCCGTGGCCATCGACGACTACCGGCTCGACGATGGCGTCAAGGAACTCGGTATCGGCGTGCAGAGCGTCGGCGCGAACTCCTTCGCCTGGCTCAACCGCTTCGTGGTGCAGCCGGGCCACGAGACCATCACCGCAGTACGCGTTGCGTATGGCGGTGGCGCCGCGCAGTCCAACATCGGCAATGGCCAGGCGGTCAGCGTGTTTCTGTGGGCCGATGTGAACCAGGACGGCAGCCCCAGTGATGCGGTGGTGCTGGCCAGCGTCGCCGGAACGATTGCCGGCAGCGGCACCAACGCATTCACCACCTATGCGCTGACGACGCCGCTGACCCTGAGCGCCGGGCAGTACTTCTTTGCCGGCGCCATCGTCAGTTACAACGGCCAGGTGCTGGTCGGCAGCCTCGACACCGACGGCACCGACAGCATTCCAACCTATCCGCCGAACCAGCACAGCTTCGTCGCCAGCAGCAACAACGGCGTGCCTGTCGATGCCAACGCGCTGGCTTCGGCGCAGGGACCGGTGGCGCCGGTCAGCGCCGCGATTTTCGGCGGCAGCAGCGACGCCACCTGGATGATCCGCCTGAACGCGCCGCCACCGTTCACGCCGCAACTCGACCTTCAGCCCAATCCTGCCGACTTCGGCGTGGTCGATGTTGGCAGCGTGTCCGGTTCGCGTCTGGTGAGGTTGAGCAACACCGGTACCGCGACTCTGAACATCGGTTCGATCGGCACCGCGCCGGCGCCCTTCCTGGATGCGCCCGGCGGCACCTGCGGGCCGACGCCGTTCGGCCTCGCCCCTGGGGGTCAATGCGAACTTCGCTATGCGTTCGCGCCGACCGTCGTGGGTGCTGCCGCCGGCAACGTGGTGATCACCAGCAATGCACCGACGTCGCCCGATACCCTGGCGCTGAGCGGCATCGGTGGAGCGCCGGTGCCGCTGATCGCCCCGGCCGGCATCGATTTCGGTGCGGTCGATGTGGGCGCGGTGTCGGGGCCGCAGATCATCACCCTGGGCAATGCCGGCACCACGCCCTGGGTGGTCAATGACGTACAGCTGCTCGGCGCGCCGCCGTCGCCGTTCGCGGTACTGCTCGCGAGCTGCCCGCCGCTGCCGTTCGCGCTGTCGCCGGGCGTCTTCTGCGACCTGCACGCGTACTTCGCGCCGACTGCCATGGGTATCCAGGTGCGTGACTACGAGGTGACCGGCCACACCCCGGCCGGAGCCGCCGTGTTCCAGTTGCGTGGTCGCGGCGCGCTGTTCGGCGACAGCTTCGACTGATTGCAGGCCTGCAAGAACCGATTGCGGCGGCCCGGCTTGCGTCGCGGGCGCGAAGCCTCGAACCTGCACGCCCACGCCACTCCATGGAACCGAACATGAACCAGCCCCTGTCGCAGGACGCACTGGACCAGATCTTCCTCGAAGCGCGCACCTTTGCCAGCAATCCGAACCCGTGGCAGGAGCGCGCAGTGCCGGACGCGCTGCTGGAACAGGTCTGGAATCTGGCGCGCATGGGCCCGACCGCGGCCAATTGTTCGCCAGCGCGGATCGTGTTCGTGCGTTCGCCCGAAGCCAAGGCGCGCCTCAAGCCGGCGCTCGATGCCGGCAACGTCGAGAAGACGATGAGCGCGCCGGTCACCGCCATCCTCGGCATCGACATGCAGTTCTACGAGAAGCTGCCCTACCTGTTTCCGCACGCGAATGCGCGCAGCTGGTTCGCCGGCCAGAGCGACGAGCAGCTGTATCCGGGCGCGTTGCGCAACAGCTCGCTGCAGGGCGCCTACCTGATCGTCGCCGCGCGCGCGCTTGGCCTCGACTGTGGGCCGATGGGCGGCTTCGACGCCGCCCAGGTCGACGCCGGGTTCTTCGCCGGAACCAGGGTGCGCAGCAATTTCCTGATCAATCTCGGCTACGGCCGCAGCGACACGCTGCATCCACGCAGCCCGCGCCTGGCGTTCGCCGACGCCTGTTCCATCGTCTGACCCTGCCCCGCAACGGAGCTCCGCCATGCACAAGTCTTTCGCCCCGCTCGCCATCGCCGCGCTGTTCGCCGCCGCACCGCTTGCCGCCGCCGAACGCTACGAGTTCGACAAGGCGCACACCAGCATCCTGTTCTTCGTCGAGCACCTGGGATTGTCGGAGGTGCAGGGCGAATTCCGCGCCTTCGAGGGCGAACTGTCGGTCGATCCGGATGACCTCGCCCAGTCCAGCGTCAACGTCGCCATCGACGCCGCCAGCATCGACATGGATGTCGAGAAGCTCAACGAGCACCTGAAGAGCAGAGACTTCTTCGACATCGCCAACCATCCGAAGCTGACGTTCAAGAGTGGCAAGGTCGAGGTCAGGGGCGAGAACGCGCTGATGGTGACCGGCGACCTGACTCTGCTCGGCGTGACTCGGTCGGTGACGCTGGACGTGAAGCTCAAGCGCGTCGCTGCGCATCCCTTCGCCAAACGTCCGGCGCTCGGCTTCCATGCCGAGGCGACGATCCAGCGCAGCGACTTCGGCATGAACTACATCGTCGGTTCAGTCGCCGATGTGGTGAGGATCCGCATCGATGGCGAGAGCATCCAGGCGGCGCCGGCCGCGAACGCAACACCCTGAACCAACGGTGGATCGGGTGGGGCGTCGTCGTCAACGGCCGGCGAGGCGCGACGTTGTAGGCTGCGCACCGGCCCGCTGCGGGTCGGCCACCGGAGATGACGATGAACCTCAAGCTTTCCCTCGCCTTGTGCGGTCTGGTTGCGGCAACGGCGCTGGCCGTGCCAGGTGCTGCCGTGGCCGATGCCGAGCGCCTGCTCGGCAGCACGCGCCTGACCAAGATCGAGAACGATACCGACGTGATTCGCTTCAAGAAGTGCCGGCGCGGCATCAACGCCGTGCAGCTGCGCGTTGAGCGCGGCCAGGTCGAGATCGAGAAGCTGTGGGTGCGTTACGCCAAGGGCGGGGTCGAGTACCTCAACGTGCGCGATCGCATCGGACAGGGCGGTCATTCGCGCTGGATCGATCTCAACGGCGGCGAACGTTGTCTCAAGGCGGTCGGCGTGATCGGCGACACCGAGCTGTCGCGCGACCAGGCACGGGTCGAGGTGTGGGGACGCTGAGCGCTGCTCGCGGCGGCTCGCGCACCCGCTGCGGGCCGCCTACAATGCGCGCCTGATCTTGAGGAAGCGCCGATGTCCGCGAATGCCCCCCGAACCGCCAACAGCGAACGCGTCTACGCGGTGAAGCGCGCCGACCTGCCGGTGTCCTGCCCGGCGCCGGACATGCTGCTGTGGAACTCGCATCCGCGCGTGTACCTGCCGCTCGAAGACCAGCCGGAAGCGCGCTGCATGTATTGCGGTGCGCTGTATCAACGCGTCGACTGACGCGCGGCCGCGGCCGGTGTCGCGCCCCCTGACCGTGGTGCAACTGCTGCCGGCGCTTGACTCCGGTGGCGTCGAACGCGGCACCCTCGAAATCGCCCGCGCCCTGGTTGCGGCCGGGCAGCGTTCGCTGGTGGTCTCCGCGGGTGGACGGCTGGTCGATGCATTGACGCGCGAGGGCAGCGAACACATCGAACTCGACGTCGGGCGCAAGTCGCTCGCCAGCCTGTGGCAGGTGACGAAGTTGCGCCGCCTGTTCGCCGAGCGCGGTGCCGACATCGTGCATGCGCGTTCGCGGCTGCCGGCGTGGCTGACCTTCCTGGCCTGGCGCGGCATGGAGCGGACCATGCGCCCGCGCTTTGTCACCTCCGTGCATGGGCTCAATTCGGTGGGTTTCTATTCGGCGGTGATGCTGCGCGGGGAGCGCGTGATCTGCGTCTCGCAGACCGTGCGCGACTACGTGCTGCGCCACTATCCAAACACGGATGCCTCGCGCCTGCGGGTGATCCCGCGCGGCGTAGACCCGCTCGAGTTTCCGCATGGCTATCGTCCGGACAGCGACTGGCGCAGGCGATTCGTCGCGGAGCACCCGGCGTTGTCGACGCCGGCACCGTGGCTCTGTCTCGTCGGGCGCGGCTCGCGCATCAAGGGACACCGGCACGCGATCGAACTGGTCGCCGACCTGCGCGAGCAGGGCTGCGACACGCGCCTGATCCTGCTCGGCGTCGGCGAGCCCGGGCGCGAGCGCTATGTCGATGAGTTGCGACGGCTGGCGCAGCGGCGCGGCGTCGGCGATGCGGTGGCGATGACGCCGCCGCGGGCCGATGTGCGGGATGTGATGGCCTCGTGCCGACTGGTGCTGCAGTTGTCGTCGCAGCCCGAGGCCTTCGGGCGCACGGTGCTCGAAGCCTTGCATCTCGGCGTGCCGGTACTCGGTTACGACATCGGCGGTGTCGGCGAACAGCTGCGGGCGCGGTTCGCGCAGGGCGCGGTGGCGCCGGGAGACGCGGCTACGCTGGCCACGCGCGCACGCGAGTTGCTGCAGCAGGACCTGGGTCCGCCGCCCTTTTTCAGCCATGGTTTGGCGCAGATGCAGGAGGCTACCCTGTCGCTGTACCGTGAGCTGCAGGAGGCGCCGCGTCGATGAACTTGAGTCCCCGTCAATTGGCCGCGGTGCTGTGCCTGTGGTCGGTGCTGTTCCTGCTGCCGTTCGGGCGCGCGGCCGAGCTGCCGATCGTGATCGGAGCGCTGTACGCGATCGAGGCCTGCGTGCGCGATCCCGCGCGCTTGCGCGGTGCGCAGTATCGCCTCGCGTTCCTCGCGTTCTCGGCGTACTGGCTGCCGGAACTGGTGTCCGCGTTCGACAGCGTCGCGCCGCGCAAGAGCTGGACCGAAGTCGCCACCGATCTGCGCTACCTGCCGTTCGCGGTGTTCACCGTGGACGCGTTGGTGCTCGCCGCGGCACGCCGGCAACTGGCGTGGTGGAGTGCACTGCTGCTGCTGTTCTGGATTCTGGACGCGCTGGCGCAGTCGGCGTTCGGAGTCGGTTTCGGCGGCGCCTTGGAGAGCGATCGCGTCAGCGGCATCTTTGGCGACGACAACCTCAAGCTCGGGCCGGTGCTCGCGGTGCTGGCGCCGATCGCCGTGCTGGTCGCGCTCGACCGCTACGGGCGCGCGTTCGCACTCGCGATCTGGGCCCTTGCCGCACTGGCGGTGCTGCTGGCCGGTGCGCGCGGCGGCTGGATCAGCTTCGCGGTGGTGACGTTGGCGCTACTGTGGCGCGTCGCCGCTTCGCCGCAGCGCTTCGTTGGCGGACTGCTGTTGGCGGGAGTGGCTGCGGCCGCGACCATCGCCACCAGTTACCAGCTCTCCGAGCGCTTTGCCGCGCGAGTGGATCGCACACTCGCCGCTTTCGACGGCACCCGCGGCGGGCTCGAAACCGCGCTCGCCTACCGCGCCTCGATCTGGCAGACCGCGCTGGACATGAGCCTCGCGCATCCGTGGAACGGCGTCGGCGTGCGCGCGTTTCGCCACGACTACCTCGACCACGCCGCCGTCGACGATCAATGGCTGGCCTTGAATCCGGGGCAGGGCGCGTTCCATGCACATCATTGGGTGCTCGAGGTCTCGTCCGAAACCGGCGCCTTCGGGCTGGCCTGCTGGTTCGCGCTCTGGGTCGTGTTGTGGCGGCACTGGCGCGCGCTGGCGCGTGAACAGCGCCACGGCGTTGCCGCGTACAGCATCGCGCTGCTGGCGATGCTGTTTCCGCTGAACACGCATTTCGCGTTCTATTCGAGCTTCTGGTCGAACCTGTATTTCTGGCTGCTGCTGGTGTGGATCGCGCAATTGCCGCCGGCGCGCGAGCGCCTGCCATGAGCCGCCCACCGCTTTCGGCGGTGGTGACCACGTTCAACAATGCCGCCACGCTCGATGCCTGCCTGGCCTCGCTGGCATTCGCCGACGAAGTGCTGGTACTCGATTCCGGCAGCAGCGACGGCAGCATCGAGATCGCCAGGCGGCGCGGTGCGCGCGTGCTGGCCGAGCCGTTCAAGGGCTACGGGCCGCAGAAGCAGAGCGCGATCGACCAGGCCTTGCATGACTGGGTGCTGTTGCTCGACGCCGATGAGGCGCTGACCGCGGACGGCGCCCTGTGCGTGCATGCCGAGCTCGCGGCGCCGCAGGCCAGCGGCTATGACTTGCCGCGTTGCGAGCGCATGTTCTGGCGTTGGCAGCATCCGTGGAGCAAGCACAATCTCCACCTGCGTCTGTTCGACCGGCGCGTGCATCGGATGGGCGACGACCCGGTGCATGCCGCGCCGCGGCGCGACCGCGGCCGCGTGCTGCGCCTGGATGCGTTGCTGCTGCACCAGGGCGAGATCGACATCGCCAGCAAGGTCGATCGCATCAATCGCTACAGCAGCGGGCTTGCGGGGGGGCGCAGCCGGCGCGGCGCGTCGCTGCTGCTGAAGCTGCGCCTGCTCGCCTATCCGCCGCTGGTGTTGATCAAGCACTGGCTGCTGAAGCGTCAGTTCCTGAATGGCTGGGCCGGATGGATTGCATCGGTGAGCATGGCCTACCACGCCTTTCTCAAGGACGCGAAGGCGCTCGAGTGCATCGAGCAGGCGCGCGACGATGGTTCAGTCGCGCGCCGGTTCGCGCAGCAGGCGCAGGGCGAGGAAGCCGATCGCGAGCGCGGCGGCGACCAGCACGCTCCATAGCGCCCAAGCGCGATACGGCGGCGCGGGTGGCGCCGGCTTCAGCGCGGCCTTGCCGGTGCGCTCGCTGCGCACGCCGAGGCTGGCGCGCGGCGGTGTCCAGCTGGCGCCGAATTGGGCGCGCAGCTCACGCATCAGCGGTTCGATCGGGAAGTCCTGGCGCAATGCGCGCGCGCTGCCGGCCACGAGCAGCAGCCGCGCCGGGCCCTGGTGCGCGACCAGGAACACGTCCGGGCGATAGCCGACATCGACGATCGGCGTGCCGATGTCGGGTTCGACCGTGAGCCGCCAGCGCTGGCTGCGGGTAGTCGGGAAGGCGAGGCGGTTGCGTACTAGGCTGGCGTCGCCGACGGCGATGTCGAACGCCGTATCGCTGGCCAGCGTGCGCCACCATTCGCCTTCGCGAACCGCCAGCGTGATGGTCGCGAGCGCGCCGCCGTCGCCGAGGTCGATGCGCGCCGCACTGACCGGCAAGGCCGGCGGCAGGTGGAAGCGAAAGGTGTTGGCGACGCTCTCGTCACGCACCAGCGCTGCGCGCTGGTACTGCCGTTCGCGGCCCGGCGGGGTTTCGTATTCGGCGAGCACGCTGACGATTTCCAGGTCGGCGGGGACCGGCACCACGCTCAGGCGCAGGGCGTCGCCCTCGAAGTCCGACAGTGCCAGGCGGGTTTCGCCGAGCCCGCTGGCGAGCGAATACGAGTGCGCCATCACCTCGGCATGCACGGCGCCGCTGCGACGCCGGCCCTCGACGCGCCAGCGAGCGTTCACCGGCATCGCCGCGCGGTGGCGCCAGCTCACGCGCAGGCCGCGGATGCTGGCGGCTTCGGGCACGCGCGAACGCAGCGCCAGCGTCAGCCGTTGCGGGCTCGGGAAGGCGACCGGCACCTCGCGGCTGGAGGTCGGCTCGCGCGTGCTGCCGCCGATCTCGAGCGCGTACGGCGCATCGCGCCAGGGCGTGTCGGGCGCGACCGGGAGCGGGCCGAAGCTGACGCTGCGACCGCTTTCGGTGAACAACGCGAGGTCGCGGCCGTCGCTGCGCGTGATCGCGGCGTAGATCTCCGGCGTCAGTGCCAGTTCGTGCACGTCGCCGCTGCCGAGATCGAGCGGCCACTGCCAGGCGAAGTCGTCCGGAGTGGCGGCCCGCGTCGCGGAAGTCGCCAGACCCAGTGCCAACAGCAGTCGCTTCATGGCGTCGCCTCCGGCTCGCGTGCCGGCATCGGCGCGAAGTAGCCGAGCGCGACGAACAGCACGCCGACGCCCAGTACCGAGGCAATGCCGGACAGGGTGCCGAGGAAGTGCATGTCGATCAGCAGCAGCTTGAGCACCACCACACCGAGCAACGCCGCGCCGGCGATCCAGGCGCCGCGGATCATCGCGCGCGCGCCAAAGCCCATGGCTGCGGCACCGAGCAGGGTCCAGGTCCAGGACAGCGCTGCGTGTGCCTTCGGCCGGCCGAGCAGGTCGAAGCTCCAGCTTTCCTGGCCCAGGTGGTGCACGCCGCGCAGCACTGCTGCCGACAATGCCACGAAGGCGAGCAGGGCAAGCAAGATGCGCAGCGCGTCGGCGCCTCGACCGAGTTCTCGGGTCGCGAACCGTGCGATCAGCAGCAACACGAAGACCTGGCTCAACTCCAGCGGGTTGAGCAGTGGCAGGTAACCGATGGGCGGCGTGCGTCCGGGCAGCAAGCAACCGATCAGCACGTAACCGGTGCCAGCCAGCAGCAGCGGCCACATCGGGCGTTGGCGGTAGTGCGCGAACTGCTCGCGCAGCGGCCAGCCGAAGAGATCAAGCCCGGACAGCAAGGCCGCCAGTCCCAACCAGAATGGCAGCATGGTCAGCACGAAGCGCCAGTCGCCGCCGAGTCCGGCGAGCAGTCCATCGGGGATCTGCGGATACAGGCCGCTGCGCGCATACACCTCGAACGCGGCGAGCGACGGCAGCGCCAGCCAACCGAGCGCATGCGCCCAGCCCAGCCCGCGCGGCCAGGGTTCGCGCAAGAAGTGCAGGGTGGCGAAGACGCAGGCGAAGGCCAGCGGCCAGATCCAGGCGCCCTGGTGCGACAGCGGCGAGCCGGCGTCGTCGGCGGTCATCGGCACGAACAGCCACAGCGTCGCCAGCAGCAGGAAGCCCGGCCAGGCGAACGCGCGCAAGCCGCTCGGCGCGCGCAGCAAGGCTGCGATCGCCGCCGAGAGTGCGACGAAGGCGAGCACGGCATGCGACTCGTGCGGATGGCCAACCAGGCGATCGACTTCGATCACGCCGCCGACGTACCAGGCGCCGAAGCCGTAGGCCGCGAGCGCGCCGATCAGCGGGTGGCTGGCGTGCGCGCGGGTGTAGCGCCAGGCGCTGAACAGCGCGGCCATGGCGATGGCGAGTGCCCCGAGCGTGCGCGGATTCATTATCGCGACGGCGTCGGCGGTCGCCGCGGGCGTGTCCAGCAACGCAAACAGCGCCACCGCCTGCAGGCCGATACCGGCAAGGCGCAGGCGCCGTTCGTCCTGATGCAGCCCGATCCACACCAGCAGCGCGCCCTCGATCGCCCACAACACGGTGGTGGTGCCGCTGGTGAAGGCGAGCGGGAACACCAGGGTCACGAACACCAGCGCCAACCCGGCGTAGGCGGCGCGCCAGCGCGCGAGTTGCGCGTGCTGCCAGACGAAGCGTGCGAGCCCGACGTAGATCAGCGCCATCACCAGCGCGGTCAGCGCCAGGGCCGGACGGTCGTCGTGCAGCATCGCGCTTTGCAGGGCGAAGCCGACCAGCGGCGTGCCGAACACCAGCGAGCCCTCGACATGGTCGCGCCGCGTCGGATCGAGGCCACGCAGCGTCGGCAGCAGCGGAATCGCGAGGTAGAAGAA
The DNA here is from genome assembly GCA_016703225.1 of Lysobacterales bacterium. Lineage (NCBI taxonomy): Bacteria > Pseudomonadati > Pseudomonadota > Gammaproteobacteria > Lysobacterales > Lysobacterales bacterium. The sequence continues at coordinate 682,006 of JADJCM010000001.1, read as the reverse complement.
GAAGAACGCGATCAGGAACGGCTCGGTGCTGGCGAAGTCCTCGGGCCGGTAACGGGTCACCCCCCAGAAGGTGCCGATCACGAAGGTGAACAGGAAGCCGAGCGTATTCAGCAGGCGCCAGCCGCGGGCCCAGCTCATCGCCAGGATGCCCAGGTTCAGGATCAGGTAGAACGCGAACAGGACGACGTGGTTGCCCTCGCCTTTGGAGGCCAGGATCGGCGCGGCAAAACCGCCGATGACCCCGAACACCGCAAGCCCGAGCGAGTTCTGCCGGATCGCGAGCAGCGAGCAGCCGGCGACCAGGATCACCAGCAACGCGAAGGTGCCTTCGGCGGGAATCAGGTGGTACAGGCGGTAGGCGGCGAATACCACCATCATCAACACGGCGATGGCGCCGCCCTGCAGGTTCAACGCGAAGATGCGCTTGCCCTCGCGCTGGCGCCAGCCGACCGCGAGCGCGGCGAGCGCGGCGGCGGCGATGGCGGCCAGGCGCATCTCGATCGGGAAGTCGAGCCAGCCTTCCTTGACCGCGAAACGCAGCAGCGCCCCGACGCCGATCAGCACCAGGCCGATGCCGATCTTGGCGATCCAGCTGCTCTCGAACAGCCAGCGCGCGATCGCGTTTGGTTCGCTGGTTGCGACCGGTGCCGGTGCGCGTTGCGGCAGCGGCGGAGGCTTGCGCACCGCTGCCTCCGGCGCGCGCTCGGGGATTTCGGTGGCAGCGGCCGCGAGCGCTTCCATTGCCTCCGTTTCCACCGCTGGCGCCTCAACGGCGGGCGCGATCGCGGCTTCGGCGATCGGCCTTGCCGGCAGTGGTGGCGGCAGCGGTCCCGACGCTGGAACGGGGTCGGCGGCTGCCGGTCGCGGACGCGCCGCGATCAGCTCCGCTCCCGGCTTCGCCTGCAGCATCTGCAGACGCGACTCCAGCGCATCGATGCGACTGCGCAGCGTGATCCAGGCGCCAGCGAGCGCGCCGATCAGCGCCCCGCCGAAAGCACCCAGCGCCCACTTGCCGGCTTCGGCACAGGCCAGGCCGACGATCAATCCGATGACTGCAAGCAACCAGGCCATGCGCGTTTTCCCGAAGTCAGCCGCGATTCTTGCCGAATCCGGCGCGGCTGGCGAACTCGCTCGCAGTACCCGAGCCGCGTTCAGTACAAACCCGGCTCTCCCGCCGGGCGCGACTTGAAGCGCTTGTGGATCCACAGGTATTCGTCCGGCGCCCCACGCACCATCTGTTCGATCAGCGCGTTGACGCGCGCGGTGTGCGCGGCCTCGTCCTCACCGGCGATCTCGGTCAGCGCCGTGCCGATGCGCAGCACGTAGCCGCCGCGGCCATCGCGGTGGTGAAAGAACGGAATCACCGCGGCCCGCGTCAGGCGCGCGAGCTGGAAGGTCGCGGTAATGGTCGATGCGGGCACGCCGAAGAACGGCGCGAACACGGTGTCCTTGCCGCGCATGTCCTGGTCCGGCGCGTACCACAGGCAACCGCCGGCCTTGACGTGCTTCACCGCCGCACGCAGCTCCTCGCGCGCGAACATCGCGCAGGCATAGCGCAGGCGACCGCGCTTGACCGCCCACTCGAACGCCGGCGCGCCATGGCGGCGGTACATGCCGGCCAGTTCGATGTGCCGGCACAGCAGCCGGCCGCAGATTTCCAGCGTCAGGAAATGGCCTGACAACAGCAGTACGCCGCGGCCCTCGGCGCGCGCTCGCTCGATGTGTTCGAGGCCTTCGATGGTGTAGGGCAGGGCATCGACCGACCCCCACCAGGCGCGCGCGAACTCGTAGGCGCCCTCACCGAGCGAGCGTAGGCTGCGGCGCAGGATCGCCTCGCGCCGGTCGCGATCGAGTTCCGGGAAGCACAGTTCCAGATTGCGCCGTGCCACGCGGCGACGGCCGATCAGCAGCACGCCGAGCAGACTGCCGAAACCGCGCGCCAGCGGCCGCGAGCACCACGACGGCAGCCGCGCGAGCAACGCCATCAGTCCGATGCCGAGCCAGGCCGGCCAGTGTTGCGGGGCGAGCAGTGCGCGCGGGAACGGGAACGGGTTGGCCATCCACGCATTCTATCGGGCCGCGCGTGCTCGCTATGCTTCCCGCTCGCCGAATGGGCCCGGAATGTTCCTGCTGCGCGCGATCTACACGTTGACCATGTACCTGCTGACGCCGGTGATCCTGTATCGCCTGGTGTGGCGTGGCATCGGGTATCGCGACTACTGGGGGCGCTGGCGCGAGCGCTTCGGCTTCTTCGTTGACCCAGGTCTCAGCGACACCATCTGGGTGCATGCGGTCTCGGTCGGTGAGATGAACGCTGCCGCGCCGCTGATCGAGGCGTTGATGAAACGCTTCGAAGGCCGCCGTTTCGTGGTCTCGACGGTCACCCCGACCGGCTCGGCGCGCGCGCAGAAGCTGTTCGGCGAGCGCGTGTTCCATGTCTACCTGCCCTACGACCTGACTGCCTCGATCCGCCGCTTCCTCGACCGCATCAACCCGTCGCTGGCGGTGGTCATGGAGACTGAAATCTGGCCGAACCTGTACTACGAATGCGCGCGTCGCGGCGTTCCCATCGTGCTCGCCAATGCGCGCCTGTCCGAGCGCTCGTTGAAGGGATACGGGCCGGTGCGGCCGCTGGCGCGCCAGGCCATCCGTTCGGTCGCCTTCGTCGCTGCGCAGTCGCAACAGGACGCGCTGCGACTCGCGCAGCTCGGCGCGCGGCCGACGCACCTGCGCGTGGTCGGCAATGTCAAGTTCGACATGCGCGTGCCGGGCGGACTGGAGCGCATCGGCAAGGTGTTGCGCGAGTATTGGGGCGAGTCGCGTCCGGTGTGGATCGCGGCGAGCACGCACGAAGCCGAGGAGGCCGCGGTGCTGGAGGCGCACATGCGCGTGCTGCGGCGATTTCCCGAAGCGCTGCTGGTGATCGCACCGCGCCATCCCGAACGCTTCCAGCCGGTGGTGAAGCTGTGTCGCGGCTACGGTCTGCGCACGCGCTCGCGTTCGGAGGACACGGTTGCGCACCTCGACACCCAGACCTTCGTCGTCGACACCATGGGCGAATTGCTGAATTTCTTCGCCGCGGCCGACGTCGCCTTCGTCGCCGGCAGCTTCGAACGCATCGGCGGCCACAACGTGCTCGAACCGGCTGCGGTCGGCAAGCCGGTGCTGGTCGGTCCGCATACCTTCAACTTCGCCGAAGTCACCGAAAACCTGATCGCCGATGGCGCCGCGCTGCGCGTGGCCAATGCGGTCGAGCTCGGCGACACCGTTTCCCGCCTGCTCGCCGATCTCGGGCAACGCCAGCGCATGTCCGCCAACGCGCTCGCCGCAGTCGAACGCGAACGCGGCGCCGTTGGCCGCTGCGTCGAGATCGTGGCCGCGGTGATGGCGGGGCGCGAGCCGTGAGGGCGGCGGGCCGATGGTCGAGGCATTCTGAAGCCGGCTGCGCCGGGGCTTGAGCCACTGATGTGCGAAAACACCGCGGGGCTGTCGTTGCCGGCAGCCCCGCGGGGTCGATCAGTGCAGCAGTCCCTGCTGGTCTAGGTACTGCGTGTACCACGGTGGCGGCGGGATGAAGTCGTCGAAGCCATCCATGAAGATCGCGATGGTGTCGGTCACCGTCGAGCTGTTGTTGCCGAGGATCGGGTCCGGCGTGGCCAGCGGTGCGGTCACCGTCGCGGTGTTGGTCAGAGTGGTGACCGGCAGGACGACGGTGGTTGCGAGCTGGAAGGTCACGCTGCCACCGACCGGCAGATCAACGGTGGCGTTGATGTCGCCGCTACCGCTCAGCGGGCAGACGCCACCACCAATGCCGCTGCAGGTCCATGCCGGCAGCGTGTGCGGTGGCGCCAGCGTGTCGGCGACCACCGCGCCCACGACCGGGTTCGGGCTCAGGTTGCTGACCACGATGGTGTACTGCATGACACCGCTGCTGAGCGTGGCCAGCGAACTGGTCTTGACGATCGCGAGGTCGGCGCCGTTGGCGACGGTGATCGAGAACGTCGCCGTCGGCGAGGTGTCATCGCCACCGTTTGCGGTGCCGCCGTCATCAGCCAGATAGAGATCGAAGTTGGCGGTGCCGGCGATGCCGTTCAGCGTGTACTGGAGCGTGCCGTTGCTGGCGACGGTGGTGGCGCTGACGATTCCGTTCGGGTCGCTGGTCTCGGTGACGGTGAAGGCTAGCGTCTGCCCGGATTCGTTGCTCGGCCCGGCGCTGATCGCGGTGGCCCAGCCGGCCACGGTCTGCACGCCCGAGCTCAGTGCCGCGAGGCTCTGGTTGGCACCGACGCTGAAGCTCGGTTCGTCGTTGACCGGGTTCACGGTGACGGTGAAGGTGCCGTCGGTGAACTCACTGTTGCCGTCGGTAACGCGCAGCGTGATGGTGACCGGGCCGCCATTGCCGTTCGCGACCGGCGTCACCGTGACCGTGCGGTTACCACCGCCGGCATCGGCGATGACAATGTTCGCCAGCGGAATCAGCGCGGTGTCGCTGCTCGCCTGCACCGTCGCCACCAGGCTCGCCACCGGCGTCTGACCGTCATTCACGGTGAACGCCAATGCGCCGGTGTTGCCTTCCTCGTTGATGGTCTGGTTCGCTGGCGGGGTGATGCTCGGCGCGGTCGCCACGTCGAATTCGTCGGCGCCGATGTCCGGCGTCGTCGCCGAGCGTTCGTCGCCGTCGATGTCGTTCGGCACGGAGCCGATTGGAATGGCCGTCCCATCGACCGGGCTCGGCGCCGACGTCTGCACGTGCAGGTCGGTGGCCGAGACGAACGGCGGGTCGCCCGAGATCGAGACCAGATCCTGCAACGACGCGGCCTGCCAGGCCGCGAGGTCGGCACGATCGACCGCGTTCAGCAGACCGACCAGCCCGGCCGCGCCGGACACGAAGTAGTCGTTGCCATCGATCGCCACAAACGGCGCCGCCGTGGCCGCGTTGGTGGCGATGGCGTAGGCCTTGTCGGTGGTGACGGTGGTGTTGTCGAGGTTGTTGGCCAGGATGTTGTTGCGGATGTTGAGCGCGCCGGCAGTCGAAGCTGCGTACAGCGCCGCGCTCGCCGTGGCCGCGTTGTAGCCGGCATGGCTGCCACCGCCCAGGTTGATCGAGTTGTGCCAGACATTGATGCCGCCGGTGGTACCGAGGATGCGCAGGCCGACGATGCCGTCACCGGCCAGATCGGTCCAGCCGTCGCCGCCGATGCCGGCGATGAAGTTGTTGGCGATGGTCAGGCCGCTGGAGACGTTGCCGGTGTTGATGTCGATGCCCTTGCCGCCGTAGCCGCCGGTGCCGGTGTAGCGCACGTTGCTGATGCGGTTGGCGATGACCTGCGAATTCACCACGCCGGTAGCGAGGAGCATGCCGTGCGGGTTGTTGTCTGCGAGCTCGACGTTACGCACCTGGTTGCCACGCACCAGCGCGCCGTCGGTCTGCACCAGCACCAGACCGCGTCGGCCGATGGAGTCCGCCGGATTGTCATCGCCGAAGTCGTTGTCGAGCAGTTGCAACCCATTCAGCAGGCCGGTCACATCACCCGCCGCCTGCAGGCCGACCGAGGCGCGGCGCACCTGCGAATTCTCGAGGCGGAAACCGTCGTTGTCCGGCCCGGCTGCGGCACCGCTGCTGTGTCCGACGAAGAGGCCGAACGTGGTCAGCGCCGCACTGCCCTTGGTGCCGGTCTGGATGATGACGTTGCGGATGCGCACGTTGTTCGCGCCCTGGCCCGGGCCGAGGCTGCCAATGAACAGTGCCGCTGAGCCAGTGGCCACGCTGGTCGAGTTGAAGGTCAGGTCGCGATTGGTGCCGGACAGCGCGCCGTCGATCAGCACCCGATCCGAGCCGTTGATCTTGGCGAGCACGGTGCCGGCACCGGTAACGGTGCGCGGCGCGCCGAGTGGACGGATCGTGAACAGGTAGCCGCCGGCGCCTTCCTCAACGCGCTGGTTGAGTGCGATCGAGCCGGTTTCGCCGCTGAGGTCGGAGGTGATGTTGGCGATCACGTCGCTGGTGAAGACGCCGCCGTTGGCCAGGTCGAACAGGCCGCCCGGGTTGGTGAGCGACGTGATGGTCTCGGTGGCGCCCACGTTCACCACTGCCGGGAACGGCGCGATGATGGTGTAGCTGTTCGGCGTCGTTGGCGGGGTGGTGACGGTGTTGACGTCAGTGGCCACCAGCCCCGCGCCCGGGTTGGCGCCGACGTTGCCGGCGCTGTCCTGGGCGATCACGAAGTAGCTCACGCTGTCGCCGATGACCACGCCGCCGAGCAGGCTGTTGTCGATGGTGCAGGTGAACGCCGGCGCAGCGCCGGTACAGGCGCCCGAGACATAGGCTCCGGCGCCCTTGCGGAAGTAGACCCGCGGCGCATTGCCGCCACCGGCGACGCCGGAGGGATCGCTGATGTTGGCCGCGATCGCGCGGTTGGTCAGCAGTGTCGTGTTCGGGAGCGGCGGGTACGCGATCACCGGCGACGAGGTGTCGAGCCCCATGCCGGTGAACTCGTCGGCGCCGATGTCGGGCGTGGTGGCGCTGCGGCTGTCGCCGTCGTAGTCGTCGGTGATGCCCGCGACCGGCAGTCCGCCGCTTTCCAGCTGCGTCGGCAGCGTGGTGTTGATGTGCAGGAAGTCGGAACTGGCGCCCGTGGTGCTCAGGAACGGTGGCATCTCGGTGACCGACGCGCTGTCGCGTGGCGACATGCGGGTCTTGTAGTCCGTGAGGGTCTGGTCGCCAGTGGTGCCGTCATGGAACAGCAGGTTGGCGGGCCCTGGCGCACCGGCCCACAGGTTGTTGGTGTTGGACGCGGCCTGGTAGCTGGGCAGCGTGGCGCTGCTGCGGCGGTAGGCCACGGTCAGGCCGGTGCCGGCCGGGGTCGAGAGGTTCACCAGGTTGTTGTCGCGCAGGGTCAGCGCCGGCGTGGTCGAGGCACCGAAGGCGGTCGAGCCGAAGTTGGCGCCGACGCTGGTCGCAGCGAGGTAGACGCTGTTGAAAGCGGCGTTGACCGTGGTGCCGCCGGTCACGTTGATGCCGAACAGGTTGTTGGTGGTGGTGGCGTTCGGGAGGCGCAGGTCACCGACCAGGTTGTTGTGCAGGTTGACCGTGGTGCCGCCGCCGACGGTGATGCCGGTAACCGCGCCGAGCGCGTTGCTGTTTTCCAGGTTGTAGGTCTTGTTGCGATAGACGGCCTGGGTCGTGCCACCCGTGATCTGCATGCCGAACACATTGCTGGCGCCACCACTGGTCAGGGTGTGGATGGTGTTGCCGAAAAAGTTCTGGTTGCCGTTGCCACTGGCGATGCCGGTGACCGAGCCACCGGTGCTGCTGACGGTGTGGATGGTGTTGCCGGAGACGTTGTTGCCGGCGAAGGTGTTGTCGCCGTAGTCGACGATCAGCACGCGCAGCGGACTGGTGGTCGTCGCGCTGATGTTCGTGAAGGTGTTGTTGGTGATGGTCTTGCGTGCACCCGAGGGGCCTGGACCATCGGCACAGCGCCAGACGTCGATCGTGGTCGCACCCGCGGTTGGCACGCTGATGTTCGAGAAGTCGTTGCTGTCGTGGTTTTCGGTCGCGGTGGCCGGCGAGCTGCCGAAGTTGTTGTAGCCGCGAAGATTGCCGCCGGCCCCGGTCTTGGCGAAGCTGGTGACGATGCGGTTGGAACTCACCGTGGTGGTGGCGCCCGCGGGGCGGGTCCAGTCGTTGTTGATCAGCGTGACATTGCCGGTGGTGTTGACGCTGAGGCTGGAGAAGGTATTGCTGCTGATCGAATTGACCAGCGGCCCGGTGGCGGCGGAGCCGACATGCTGCAGGAAGGTGATCGCGCCGCTGGCGGCCACGGTGTGGCCGCTGGTGTGGAAGTCGTTGAAAGAGACCGAGGTAGTCGAGGTCGGTGTCGACGTGCCCGTATCGACCAGGATGCCGAACATCGCGCCGGTCGCAGCGCCGCTGCGCACCGAGATGCGGTTGTAGGTGACCGTGTCGGTCAGCGTTCCGGTCGGGTTGACGCTGAACGCCGGCACGAAGATGCCGCGCAGCGTGCCCGCGATGACGCCGCCGACCGAACTGGTGATGGTGTTGTAGGCAATGTCGTAGTTGCGACTGTTGCGCACCAGGATGCCATTCACCGAGCCGGAGACATTGGCGTAGCCGGAGAAGGTGCCGGTGGTGCCGTAGTCGTTGATGACGTTGCCGGTGGCCGGCGCCGTGCCGCCGATGTCCACCACTTCGTTGTGGTCGGCGGCCGCGGTCGGCCCGACCACGGTGATGCCGTTGTTGACGTTGCCGATGGTGTTGCCGTAGATGCGCAGTCCGCTGTTGCCGCCGGCGCTGGTAGTGGCGGTGGCGGAGGTGCTGACTGTGGTCGCGCTGTGGGTGGAGTTGGCGTAGATGCCGAAGGTGTTCTGGTAAGTGCGGTTGAGCGAGATAATGTTGTTCTGCAGCGTCACGTTCTGCGCGCCGTTGGTGGTCGTGTCGTAGAGCACGGCCACGCCCCATTCGGTCATGTTGTTGGTGGCCGCAGCGGTGATGGTGTTGGTCGGGTCTTCGCGCAGGTTGAAGTTGCGCAGCGTGACGTAGTCGGCGCCGCGGATCTCGAAGATCGCGTCGTGCAGCAGGCCGGCCGTCTGCGGGGCGAAGGCGGTGATGGTGTTGCCATTGCCCTCGAGCACGATCGGGTCGGCGCTGCTGCCGGTGATCGTGGTGATCGCGTAGCCGCCGGCGGGCGCGGTCTGCGCGTTGCCGGCGAGCAGGTTCAGCGTCACGCCGCCGCCGCCGCCGAGTACGCCGACGGCGTTCAGGTCGGTGATCGCGGCGTCGAGTGTCGGATAGTCGCCCGGGATGTTCTTGGTCCCGGACAATTGCGCGTAAGCGCACTGGCTGAACAGCATGGATGCGGCGAGCAGCAGCGGCGCGAGCGCACCGAGCCTTCCGAGATTCCCCAGCAGGTGTTTCAGTTTCATCGTTGACCCCTTGGCGTTGGCAGATGCAGACGGATCGGGAAGCGGCATGCCCGCCACCTTCCTGATCGTGCAGTGGAATTCCCCGGCTGCCGCTGGCCCCGGCGAAACCCGCTGCCTGAATAGCACAATTGGTCACAGGGCGTCGAAGCGATTCTCTATTGCGGCGCAACAGTCGATGGCCGTCGCTCCGGCACTACCCCATGAACTTGCGCAAATCGAAGCCGCGCGATTTGCATTCGGTCCAGCGGGTGCGGACTGCCACTGCGTCTAGATCGCGGCAGCGGTGATGGCTGGGCGGATGCCGTGACGCGGTTGCGAGGTGGCGGTTGCACTGGTTCGGTGGCGGCGTTAGTGTCGTCAAACACTATTTGACGGTGCGGCGATGGAACTGACGGTTCGCAAGATGGGGAACTCGGTAGGCGTGACCTTCCCGGCTGCGGTGGTGAAGGACCTCGGGCTCGCGGCCGGTCAGTCGATGGCGCTCACTACGCGCGGCGGCAAACTGGTGCTGGCGCCAAGGAAATCGCCGCGACCGAGCTTGGCGGAGTTGCTGGCTAGCTGCGATTCCACGGCACCGATGCCGCCGACCGATGGCACCTGGGAAAATGCGAAGCCGGTCGGCAGCGAACCGTGGTGAGGCGTCGGCCATATGAGCGCGGCGACATCCTGGTTGTGGATCTGGAGCCCACACGCGGCAGCGAGCAACGGGGACGCCGACATGTGCTGGTACTGACGCCAAGTGAGTACAACGCGACGATCGGGCGTGCTTTGGTCGCACCGATCACCCAAGGTGGCAACTTCGCCCGCTACGGCGGATTCGCGGTTTCGCTGACCGGCACCGGCCTTGATACCCAGGGCGTGGTGCTGCTGACCGATCTGCGTGTGATGGACCTGGCCGCACGCGGGGCCAAGCACGTCGAGACCGCACCAGCACTCCTCATCGAGTTGATTCTCGATCGGGTGAAGGCCCTGCTTGATTGAGTCGGTGCGGAGCATGATGTGAGCGAGCGCAACACCCATCACATACCGGTGCTCACCTACCACAGCATGAATGTGGACGGTCGCGACTACGCCAACAACGATCACGTGGCACTGGCGGCGGATCTGGAATGGCTGCATGCGCACGGTTGGCGGATCGTGCCGCTGCGGGCGGCGGTCGCGGCGGTGTGCGATGGCATCAGGGCGCTGCCCAAGCGTTGCTGCGCGATCAGCTTCGACGATGGCTCCTGGTTCGACTGGCATGACCTTGAACATCCGAGCCACGGGCAACAGCGCGGCATGGCCGGCATCCTGCGCGACTTCCGTGCTCGCCACGGCGCGCCGGTGCACGCCACCAGCTTCGTGATCGTGTCGCCCCAAGCGCGCATCGAACTCGACCGGACCTGCATGCTCGGGCTCGGCTGGTGGGGACACGAATGGTGGCCGCAAGCGGAAGCGGAGGGGCTGATCGGAATCGAGTCGCACAGTTTCGACCACAACCACCACACGCTGTCGCGGTCGGCGTTCGGCGAGGAGCCCGATGGTCGTTTCGATGGGCTGTTCACCGAGGCCGTGGCCGACGCCGAGATCGTCGCGGCCAGCCGCTGGCTCGATGCGGCACTGCCGACGCGCCGCACCAGTCTGTTTGCCTATCCCTATGGCCAGAGTTCCGCCTTCCTGCGCACCGACTACCTGCCGCGACGGCGAACCGATCACGGTCTCGTCGCCGCCTTCGGCACCGATCCGCGTGCGATGTCGGCAAGCGATGACCGCTGGAACCTGCCGCGCTTCGTCTGCGGCCGCGACTGGCGCAGCGTCGAGGAACTGGGGCAGCTACTCGAAGCGTGATTCGGGTCAGAACGCGCCGATCGCGTGCGCTTTCGCGATCAGCGCCCGGCGCAGCACCTCGTGCAGCGGCTTGTGCCAGTGCACCAGCAGGAACTGGTGCTCGGTGGGTTCGAAGCCGGCCGCCAGGTCCACCGCGTAGGCGCGGGCATCGCCGCAGTGTCCGAAGTAGGCATCGCAATCCGCGGCGAAGTGGCGAAAGCCGGCACGCAGCAGGTGCACCAGCACGCCGCCGGAAGACTGGACCGCGTCGCGTTCGGATTGCGCCATGGCGCGAATGACGTTGCCGTCGGTGCAGCCACCGCCGACCAGGCGGATGTCGCCGAAGCGATTGTAGTTCAGGTACGACAACGGCCACAGCGCGCCGCGCGCATCGCGGTGGAAGGCGACGAAGTGGTCGCCGGAGTCCGGCAGCGGATGGCCGAACTTGCGCCGGAACAGATCGGCGAAGGGCGAGGCATCGCTGACCTCGGTGAGAACGAGTGACGCGGGTACGGTCGTCGTCATGGGTATTCTCGTGGAACCGGCTGCGGGCGGCGGTGGATGGTGATCACATGTCGAACTTGCGCAACTCGAAACCACGCGACTTGTACTCGGTCCAGCGGGCGCGCGAGCCCTCGCGTTCGGCGGGGTCGGCGGCAACGACTTCCTTGACCGCTTCCGGTTGGCCGGCGACCGCGCTGTCACGCAAGTTGATGACCAGTGCGCGCAACGGGCTGTCGACGTCAGGCGGGACGATCAGCACCGGCGTCAGGTCATCGTCCTCGTCGCCGGCGAGCTGGTGCGGGACGAAGGCGTCCGGGTCGAAGTCCCAGAGCAGGGCGTCGAGCGCTTCGGCCTGGTCGCGGTCGCGAGCGTGGATCAGGGTCGGGATCTGCTGGTCCTGCGCGCGCCTTGCCAACTCGCAGACCAGCAGCAGCGGGTTGTCGCGGAAGCGCGGCTTGTCGATCAGGTAGAAGTCGGCGCGCGCCACGACCTAGGCGACCTTCTGCATCAGCCACTGCATCAGCAGCGGCAGCGGACGCCCGGTCGCGCCGCCCTTGCGGCCTTCGTCCGAGGCGCTGCCGGCGACATCGAGATGGGCCCAGCGCAGGCCTTCGGCGAAGCGTGCGAGGAAACAACCGGCGGTGATCGCGCCGGCGTTCTTGCCGCCGATGTTGGCGACGTCGGCGAAGCCGGACTCGAGCTGGCTCTGGTAGTCGTCCCACAACGGCAGGCGCCAGGCACGGTCGTGCACTTCGCTGCCGGCGGCGAGCAACTCGTCGGCGAGATCGTCGTGCTTGGTCATCAGGCCGCTGGCGTGCTTGCCGAGCGCGACGATGCAGGCACCGGTGAGGGTGGCGATGTCGATCACCGTGTCCGGCTCGAAGCGGCGCGCGTAGGTGAGCGCGTCGCACAGGATCAAGCGGCCTTCGGCATCGGTGTTCAGGACTTCGACGCTGATGCCCGACATCGTGGTCACCACATCGCCCGGGCGCGATGCGTCGCCGTCGGGCATGTTTTCCACCGCCGGTACGATGCCGATCAGATCGATGGGAAGCCCCAGGCGCGCGCTCGCCTCGATCGCGCCGAACACCGCCGCGGCGCCGCACATGTCGTACTTCATTTCGTCCATGCCGGCAGCCGGTTTGATGCTGATGCCGCCGGTGTCGAAGGTGACGCCCTTGCCGACCAGTACCACCGGCTTGCGCTCGCGCGTGCCGCGATAGCGCAGCACGATCAGCTGCGGCGCATTGGCGCTGCCGCGGGCGACGCCGAGCAGGGCGCCCATGTTCAGTTCCTGCATCTGCGCGCGGTCGAGCACCTCGACCTCGACCTTGCCCAGGTCGCGCGCCATCTCGCGGGCGACGTCGGCGAGGTGCAGCGGCGTGCACAGGTTCGGCGGCAGGTTGCCGAGCTCGCGCGTGCGGCGCACGCCGTGCGCGATGGCGCGGCCGGACTGCACGCTGGTCTCGTCGTGCGTCGCGATCGCCAGTTCGGTGACACCATCGGGTTTGTCGATCTTGCGGCGCGTGGCGTCGTAGCGATAGAGCGCGGCCTCGGCCGCGACCACATGCTCGCGCACCGCCCAGGCGGCGTCGCGCTGCTGCACCGGCAGTTCAGCGAGCCAGCTCGCCACGCGTCGCGCCGGTCCGCTGCGCAGTGCCTTCAGTGCCTCGCGTACCACGTCGATGTAGCGCGCGGCGCCGAACTGCGCGGCGTCGCCGAGCCCGACCAGCAGCACGCGCTTCGCGGCAACACCGGGCAGGTCGTACAGGCGCGTGAGCTGCTTGGGCTTGCAGCCGACATCGCCGGCGGCGATGCGCGCGCGAATGGCACCGGCGCTGGACAGATCCACTTCCGTGGTCGCTGCGGGCAGGGCGCCACCCTCGAACACGCCAAGCACCAGCAGGTCGGCGACGCACTGCGCCGGCTGTGCGATCAGGGAAACAATTTCGGGGTTCATGCAGCGTCCTGCGGAAGCCGGTGACTTCCATTCACGTTGTGGGCGAAAGCGGCTGCGGGCCGCCTGATAGACTCGCGCCGCCCTCGATCGAGGGCAGCGCCATGGCCGGCAGTCTAGCAAACCGGTCCCAAGCCCCGACCCCGGACCGAGCCCGATGCCCCGCATCATCGACCGCTACCTGCTGCGCGAACTGCTCCGCTCTTTCGTGGCGGTCAATGCCGTGCTGCTGCTGGTCACCTTCGGCGGTGTGCTGACCGATGTGCTGAACAAGATCGCGCGCGGCCGCTTTCCGGCTGGTCTGCTGCTGGCCCAGGTCGGTCTGCGTTCGCTCGATGGTTTGGCCATCATCCTGCCGCTCGGCCTGTTCCTGACCGTGCTGCTCGCCTATGGCCGGCTCTATCGCGACAGCGAGGTGGCAGTGCTGGCGGCCAGCGGTCTGCGCCTGCGTGCGATGTTGAAGCCGGTGCTGTGGTTGGCGCTGCCGGTGCTGGGGTTGCTCGCCGGCATCACCTTCGTCGCCAACCCGCGCGCACTCGCGCTCGCCGACGAGATGGTGCAGGACGCGAACCGTTCGCTGCTGGTGGCCGGGCTGGAAGCCGGGCGCTTCGTCGATCTACCCGGGCGCATGGGGGTGATCTACATCGGCACCATGACGCCGGACGGGCGCCGCTTCACGCGCCTGTTCGTGCAGTCCGAGAACGACGGTCGGCTCGACATCATCACCGCGGCCAAGGGCGAGCTGTACAACGACCGCGCCGGTCGCGAGCGTTATCTGCGGCTGGAAGATGGATTTCGCGTCGAGGGTGGACTGGATCGGCCCGACTTTCGCGCCATGCGTTTCGCGCGCAACGACATCCGCCTGCCCGAGCCCGAGGCCGAGGGTCCCAAGCGCGTGCAGACGCGGCGCGACACCGCAGCCTTGCTCACCAGTACCAAGCGCGCCGACCAAGCCGAGCTGCACTGGCGCCTGGCGATGCCGGTGTCGGCGCTGGTGCTGGCCCTGCTTGCCTTTCCGCTGGCGCGCTCGGCGCCGCGCGAGCCGCGCTTCGGCCGCTCCATCATCGCCGTGCTCGCCTACATCGTCTACGTGAACCTGCTCGCGCTCGGGCGCGGCTGGCTCGCTGATGGCAGCGTGCCGATGGCTGCCGGCTTGTGGTGGGTACACGCGATCGCGCTTGCGGTGTTCGCGGCGTTGTACCTGGTCGGCGCGCGGCTGCCGCGGCCGCGGGCGGTGCGCGCATGATCGGCCTGAAGCGCGCTGACCGTCTGGTGGCGCGACATGTGCTCGGCGCGACCTTGCTCGCGCTTGCGGTGTTCCTCGGCATCGACGCGCTGTCGGCGTTCGTGCGCGAGATCGACGAGATCGGCAACGGCGACTACACCCTGACCATGGCCGTCACCTATGTCGCCTACACCATCCCGCGGCGCATCTACGAACTGTTTCCGATGGCCGCCGCGATCGGCGGTGCGATGGGGCTCGGCGGCCTCGCGCCAACCTCCGAGCTCACCGCGCTGCGCGCCGCCGGCTGGTCCAAACAACGGCTGTGCGCGGGCGCACTGCTGCCGCTGCTGGTGCTGGCGCTGGCGATGTTCGGCCTCGGCGAGACCCTCGCGCCCTGGGGCGAACGCGCCGCCCAGGGCGTGGCCATCGGCGCCAAGTCGCAGGACCTGGTGACCAGCAACTCCTCCGGCATCTGGGCGCGTGATGGCGAGGACCTGCTCAATGCCCGCCGCGGTGCCTTCATCGGCGGTGCTGTCGAGCTGATCGATGCGCGCCTGTTCCGTTTCGATGACCGCGGCCGGCTGCAGTCGATCACGCGTGCCGAAAAGGCCCGCCACGAGACCGGCGGCTGGCGCTTCAGCAAGGTGCAGCGCTTCCGTTTCGACGCCGCCGCGGTGGTGCCCGAGCAACAAGCCGACTGGCGCTGGGAAGTGGCGCTGGACCCGGCACTGATCGCGATGTCGGTGGTGCGGCCGCGCTATCAGGCGATGGTCGAGTTGCGCGATCACATCGCTTATCTGGAACGCAACGGACTCGACTCGCAGCAGTTCCGCTCGGCGTTCTGGGGGCGTCTGTGCTATCCGCTGGCGGTGCTGGCCACGGCGCTGCTGGCGATGCCATTCGCGTTCTCGGCATTGCGTTCGGGCGGTTTCGGCAAGCGCCTGTTCGTTGGCCTGGTCATCTCGATCGGCTTCTACTACCTGCAAAATGCCGTGGTCACCTCGGTCGAGCTCGCCGATGGGCCCTTGCCGATCGGCTATCTGCTGTCGCCGACGCTGGCGTTCGCTGCCGCGTGGTTGTGGCTGCGGCGCAGTTTCTGATTCAGCGCCGCGGCAGATGGACGACGCGGGTGCCGGCGGCGAGATCGTGCAGCGCGCGCCGCTCGCGGTCGACCAGGCACCAGAGCAGGCCCGGGACGAACAGCGCGACCAGCGCGCGCAGCAGCGCTGCGCCCAGCGACAAGCTGCCGCGATCACTACGCACCGCGATGCGCCAGGCACGCATGCCGATGGTCTGGCCGCCGCGGCGCCACGAGATCACGTAGTAGGCAGCGGTGAGTGCTGCCAGCCACGACTGCAGTGCGACGCGCGGCCAGCCGTCGCGCAGCACCAGATCGACACGCTCGACCGGCAGCAGCAGGCGCGCAAGCAGCACCGCGAACGCGGTCGCGATCATCAGCAGGCCGGCGAGCGGCAACAGGTCGTACAGCGCGGCGAGGGCACGGCGCCACAGCGGCGCGGGAACGGAGGCGTCGGTTTGCAAGGTCGGGGGCTCTGGGTATCGTCGGGCGCATGGTAGCGACTCGCACGAGCAGCCCGAACGACCCGCTGATCCGCTCGGTGCTGGAGCAACTCTGGTCCGAGCAGGGGCTGTCGAAGAACACCCTGGCGGCGTATCGCGCCGACCTGCTCGCGGTCGATCGTCTGCTCGCGCGGCGCGGCCGGGCATTGATCGCGGCGACGCGCGAGGATCTGTTCGCGGTGCTGGCCGAGCGCGGTCGCTCCGGCATCTCGGCGCGCAGCAGTGCGCGCATGTTGTCGGCATTGCGCCTGTTCTTCCGGCAGCTGCTGCGTGTCGGCCGCGTCGATGTCGATCCGACTGCGCTGATCGATGCACCCAAACTGCCGAAGCCGCTGCCCAAGGCACTCGGCGAAGGTGAGGTCGAGGCCCTGCTGGCGGCGCCCGATGTCAACACGCCGCTCGGTCTGCGTGATCGCGCCATGCTGGAGCTGCTCTACGCCACCGGCCTGCGCGTGACCGAGTTGGTCACCCTCGACGTCGACCAGGTGAACCTGCGCCAGGGCGCGCTGCGCGTGCGCGGCAAGGGCGAGAAGGACAGATTGGTGCCGATCGGCGAGGTCGCGCTCGACTGGCTTGGCCGCTACGTCGCCGATTCGCGCCCGCTGTTGCTGCGGGACGGTGCCAGCAGGAGCCTGTTCGTGACTGCGCGCAAGAGCGCGCTTTCGCGCAAGACGTTCTGGCTCATCGTAAAGACTCTCGCCGCGCGCGCCGGCATCCACCGCCCGATCTCCCCGCACGGCCTGCGCCATGCCTTCGCGACCCACCTGCTGGACCATGGCGCGGACCTGCGCGTGCTGCAGATGCTGCTCGGCCACAGCGACCTTTCCACCACCCAGATCTACACCCTGGTCGCCCGCGAAGGCCTCAAGCGCCTCCACGCCGAGCACCATCCGCGGGGGTGAGGCACTTGGCCAGATCGCTCAGCGTGCGTTCTGGCCGCGTGGATCTGCCTAAGCAGCGTGCAGTTCCTGCCGAAGCACTTCGCGGAGCTTGCGCACGGTGAGTGGCGCGTCTTCGGCCAGGACCGCAGCACGCAACGTGTCGTTGATGAGGGTCTGGTAATTGCCACCGCCCTTCACCTGCTCGCGGAACCAGGCAAGGATGTCAGCATCGATGCGGATTGTGATGCGCTCCTTGCCCGGTTCGCTGAGGACCGGGCCGCGCTTGCCGGAGCTGAAATCGTATTCGTCACGCATGCTGGCTACTCCTGGTATTGGCGAATTTCACCGGGGCTGGCTCGGCGGGCTGAGATCAGGCGGTAGATCTCGCCGCGGCGTTCCGTCCAGACCACCAACAGGATACGCAGGCTCGATCCCAGACCGATTGTGATTGAGCGTGCTTCTCCAGTGCTGTCCGGGTCTGGGCGGGTGATTGCATGGTCGTCATACAAGACGCCCACTGCATCCGCGAAGTCGACGCCGTGCTTGCGCAGGTTCGCTTGGCGCTTGGCTTCGTCCCATTCGAACTGCATGCGCGGAAGTGTATGCACGACGTGCATACTCGTCAAACCCCTGCTTCGTGATCGCAGTGCTTGCTCGCCGGGAGCTCGCCAACACATCGGTGCCGGCAATCGCTGCTCACGTGGACGGGGCCGCCGAGGGCGACCGGTGGAGCCGAGGCGGCTGGGCTGGAAGGCGTTCGGCGCGTCGGTCGCGGTCGCTTGGCCGCAGGCGATGTGCTCTGCAACAATGCCGGGTCCGCCGTGAACTTTTTCCGCGGGCGCCGGTCTGTAGCGGCGCCGTTGCCGATGGCGGCCCCATCATTCCAAGGAATTTCCCCGATGTTCAAGCGTGTGTTGTTCTCCCTGGCGATCGCCGCCAGCGCCACGGTCCAGGCGGACGCAGCCAGCGAGGCCAAGGTGCGCGAAGCGATCAAGACCCTGGTGCCGAGCGCCCAGATCGACTCCCTGGTCGAGTCGAAGTTGACCGGTTTCTACGAGGTCACCTTGTCTGGGCAGGTGCTGTACGTCAGCGCCGACGGCAAGTACCTGGTGCAGGGCATGGTCTACGACATCGCCAACAAGCGCGACCTGACCGAAGAAAAGAAGTCGGGCATGCGCCAGGCCGCCCTCGCCGGCGTACCGAAGAACCGCTTGATTTCATTCCCGGCCAAGGCCGAGAAGCATCGCGTCATCGTCTTCACCGATATCGACTGCGGCTACTGCCGCAAGTTGCACCAGCAGATCGCCGAGTACAACAACCTCGGCATCACCGTCGACTACCTGTTCTTCCCGCGCTCGGGCCTGAACACTCCCTCGTACGACAAGGCGGTGACGGTGTGGTGCGCCGCCGACCGCAACAAGGCCTTCACCGACGCCAAAGCCGGCGTCGAGCAGGAAAAGAAGACCTGCGACAACCCGATCGCCGAGGACTTCGAGCTCGGCCAGAAGCTCGGCGTCAACGGCACGCCGATGATCGTCGCGCGCGATGGTTCGCAGATCGGCGGCTATCTCGCCCCGGCGCAGATGCTGGAGCGGCTTACCGCGCTCGATCTGGCGACCAAGTAACCGCCGTCCTGGACCACAGGCCTGCAGACGCCGCCCCCGGGCGGCGTCATTTTTTCCGCCGCCCCGCGCCCGCCGGCGATTCCAGGCGATCGGCTATCCTTGCCGCCCATTTTTTCTGGTGCTTCCGATGATCCTGCTCGACGGCCGCGAAACCCTGTCCGCGTTCCGGCGTGATCGGTTGGCCGCGCTGCTGGCTGCGGCGGGCGCAGAGGTGAGCCTGCTGGAAGCGCGCGTCGTGTTCGCGATCGATGGCGCCGACGGCGCGGCCCCGGCGCGCTACGCCGAACTGCTCGACGCCGGCGTTGAAGCCGCGCCGCTGCTCGGCGATGACGTGCTGGTGTTGCCACGGCTCGGCACCATCTCCCCGTGGGCGAGCAAGGCCACCGACATCCTGCGTGGCGCCGGTTTGACACTGGATCGCGTCGAGCGCGGCATGCGCTATCGCGTCCGCGGTTTGTCCGTGCTTGGCGCCGAGGCGCGCACGCGCGTGCAGCGCGCGTTGCACGATCCGATGACGCAGTCACTGTTCGACTCCACCGCCGCAGTCGCCGCCCTGTTTCGCCACGAGTCGGCGCGGCCGCTCGCGCGCGTCGCGCTCGCTGATCAGGCCCGCATGGCACTCGAAGCCGCCAACGCCGAACTCGGGCTGGCGTTGAGTGGCGACGAAATCGATTACCTCGCAGCTGCCTACGCGCGTCTCGGGCGCGATCCGACCGACGCCGAATTGATGATGTTCGCGCAGGCGAACTCCGAGCATTGCCGGCACAAGGTGTTCAACGCCAGCTGGCGCGTGGACGGCGAGGACCAGCCGAAGTCGCTGTTCCAGATGATCAAGCACACGCACGCGACCACGCCCGCCGGAACCCTCTCGGCCTACCACGACAATGCCGCAGTGATCGCCAATGGCGGCGCCGAGCGCATGCAGGCCGATCCGTCGACGCGTCGTTGGCGGACCCTGCGCGAAGACACCGCGTTCGCGATCAAGTGCGAGACGCACAACCATCCGACCGCGATCTCGCCGTTTCCCGGCGCCAGCACCGGTGCCGGTGGCGAGATCCGCGACGAAGGTGCCACCGGCCGCGGCGCCAAGCCCAAGGCCGGGCTCACCGGATTCACCGTGTCGCACCTGCGCATCCCGGGCGCACCCGCGCCTTGGGAGCAGGAACGCAACACGCCGCCGCGCATGGCCAGCGCCTTCGAGATCATGCGCGACGGCCCGCTCGGCGGCGCCGCGTTCAATAACGAGTTCGGACGCCCGGCCCTGCTCGGCTACTTCCGCAGCTTCGAGCATCGCGAACACGAGACGCTGACGCGCGGCTATGACAAGCCGATCATGCTCGCCGGCGGGCTCGCCAACATCAAGGCGACGCATGTCGAGAAGCAGCGCCTGCAGGAGGGCGACGCCGTGATCGTGCTCGGCGGCCCGGCGATGTTGATCGGCCTCGGGGGCGGCGCCGCCTCGTCGGTGGCTTCGGGGGCCTCGAGTGAAGCGCTCGACTTCGCCTCGGTGCAGCGCGACAACCCGGAGATGGAGCGGCGCTGCCAGGAAGTCATCGACCGCTGCTGGTCGATGGGTGATACGAATCCGATCGTCAGCATCCACGATGTCGGTGCCGGTGGATTGTCCAATGCCATTCCCGAACTGCTGAATGACTCCGCGGTCGGCGGCCAGATCGACCTGCGCAAGATTCCCAACGACGAGCCGGGCATGAGCCCGATGCAGATCTGGTGCAACGAAGCGCAGGAGCGCTACGTGCTCGGCGTGCGCCCCGAGCGACTGGCCGAGTTCGAGGCGATCTGCCGGCGCGAGCGCTGCATCCATGCCATCGTCGGCCACGCCACTGCGGTGCGCCATCTGACCGTGCGCGACGATCTGCTCGGCGATGCACCGATCGATTTGCCGCTCGATGTGCTGTTCGGCAAAGCGCCGAAGATGCATCGTGACACCCGGCATGTCGCGCCCACGCTGCGCGCGCTGGATCTCGCCGCCGTCACCCTCGACGAAGCGATCCGGCGCGTGCTCGCGCATCCCTCGGTTGCGAGCAAGAGTTACCTGGTCACGATCGGCGATCGCTCGGTCGGTGGCCTGTGCGCGCGTGATTCGATGGTCGGCCCGTTCCAGGTGCCGGTCGCCGATGCCGCGCTGACTCTGCTCGATTTCTCCGGCCACGTTGGCGAGGCCATGGCCATCGGCGAGCGCACACCGCTGGCATTGATCGACGCCGCTGCCTCGGCGCGCATGGCGGTCGGCGAAGCGCTGACCAATCTGCTGTCGGCACCGATTGCGCGCCTTGAGGACATCAAACTATCGGCGAATTGGATGGCTGCCGTCGGCCACTCGGGCGAAGACGCCGCACTGTTCGCGGCGGTCAAGGCGGTCGGCATGGAACTTTGCCCGGCATTATCGCTGTCGATCCCGGTCGGCAAGGACTCGTTGTCGATGCAGGCGGTGTTCCGCGACGACGACCGCGAACACCGCGTGGTGTCGCCGGTGTCCCTGATCGTGTCGGTATTTGCCCGCGTCGACGACGTGCGCGGCGCGCTGACGCCGCAGCTGCGCAGCGATCTCGGCGCGAGCTCGATCTGGTTGATCGACCTCGGTGCCGGCAAGACCCGTCTCGGCGGCTCGATCCTGGCGCAGTGCTTCAACCAGCTTGGCGACAGCGCACCGGACCTGGACGATGCCGGCTTGGTTCGCCGTTTCTTCGACGCCCTCGTCGAACTGCGCCCGTTGCTGCGTGCCTGGCATGACCGTTCCGATGGTGGCGTCTTCGCAGCGCTGTGCGAGATGGCGTTCGCGACCCGCTGCGGCCTCGACATCGAGGTGCGGCACGACGTGCTGGCAGAGTTGTTCAACGAGGAACTCGGCGTGCTGGTGCAGGTGTCCGATCACGATCGCGCTGCGTTCGTGGACGTGCTCGCGCGGCACGGTCTGGCCGCGATCGCGCATCCACTGGCCACGCCGCGAGCCGACGCGCGCATCCGCGTGCAGCGTGCCGACGCGACGCTGTCGGATCACGCACTCGCCGACTTGTTCGCGATCTGGCACTCCGTCAGCCATGCCATGCAGCTGCGCCGCGACGATCCTGGCTGCGCTGAGGAAGAGCGCGAGTCGGTGCTGGCGGGTGCGCACGCGCTGTCGGCCCACGTGTCCTTCGATCCGGAACAGGACATCGCCGCGCCCTTCATCACCACCGGCGCGCGGCCCAAGGTCGCGATCTTGCGCGAGCAAGGCGTGAACTCGGAGGTCGAGATGGCGGCGGCGTTCACCCGCGCCGGCTTCGACTGCTTCGATGTGCACATGACCGACCTGATCGAGGGCCACGACCGGCTGGCGAATTACCATGGCCTCGCCGCCTGCGGCGGCTTCAGTTATGGCGACGTCCTCGGCGCCGGCCGTGGCTGGGCGTCATCGATCCTCTATCACGGCGATCTTGCCGAGCAGTTCGCGGCCTTCTTCGCGGATCGCGGCAAATTCGCGCTTGGCGTCTGCAACGGCTGCCAGATGTTCGCGTCGATCAAGCACCTGGTGCCCGGTGCCGAACACTGGCCGCGCTTCCGTCGCAATCGCTCGGAGCAGTTCGAGGGTCGCGCCAGCCTGGTCGAGGTGATCGATTCGCCGTCCATTCTGTTCGCCGGCATGGCCGGCCTGCGCGCGCCGATCGCGGTCGCGCATGGCGAGGGTCGCGCCGAGTTCGACGCGCCCGAACATGCGGCGCAGGCGCTCGCGGTGATGCGCTTCGTCGATGCCGCGGGCGCGCCGACCGAGCACTATCCGGCCAACCCGAATGGCTCGCCTGGCGGCGCCACGGCATTCACCATTGCCGATGGCCGTGTCACGATCCTGATGCCGCACCCGGAGCGCGTGCATCGATCGGCGCAGATGAGTTGGTCGCCGCGCACCTTCGGTGAAGCGTCGCCGTGGTTGCGCATGTTCCGCAATGCGCGCGTCTGGTTGGGCTGAAGACATGACCGAACAGAATCCCGCAGTGCCCAGCGCGAGCGAGCCGCCGCAGCCGGTATCGCTGAAGCTGTTCTTCGCGCTGTGCGCGTTATGGATGCCGATGGCGTTCTTCCTGTGGTTCTTCCTGCGCAGCGTGGTGACCTGGCCGGTATCGCGGCTCGGGCATCGGGTGGTCGAGTGGTGGCTGCCCGGCGTCGTGCATTCGTGGCGGCAGAACTTCCACCATTTCGAAATCACCGCGATCGTGCCGCCGCCACCGGGCATGGAACTGGCACCGGGACAGATTCCGGCGGCGATCGCCGACGTCAACGTGCTGCTCTACAGCTACGGCGTGGCCGTGCTTTGGGGACTGATGCTGGCGACGCCGGACGACGACCGCAGTTTCGCGCGCCGCCTGCTCTATTGCCTGGTCGGTTGGCTGATGCTGATTCCGTTCCATGTCTTCTCGACCGTGATCTATGTCGGCAAGACCCTGTTCATCGACCTCGGCCCGGCCGGGCTGCAGTTGGCGCAGACGCATGGCGTGAACCTCGAGTTCATCGCGCTGTTCTTCCAGTTCTCGCGGCTGGTGCTGCCGACGCTCGGTGCGCTGATCGTGTGGGCGCTGTTCAATCGCAAGTTCATCGAGCAGGTGCGCAACTCGATGCCGCTTGAGCCGGAACCCGAGGCCGGTCAGGATGGTCCAACGCAGTCACCGCCTCCGAGTTCGCCATGACCGAATCCGAAACCGAAGCCCAGGTCGCCGAAGCGTCTGCCGTCGCAGAGCCGAGCTTCGACGAGCGCATCAGCGCGCAGATGATCGCGCGCGGTCGGCTCAAGGAAGCCGATCTCGGCCGTGCCAAGCGTCTGCATGAGGAAAACCCCGAGGGTGATTTCATCTCGCTGATGACGCGCCTCGGGCTGGTTTCCGAACGCGATGCCGCCGAGGCGCTGGCCGAGGTGATGAAGCTGCCGTTGCTCGCGGCCAAGGAATGCCCGGACGCGCCGCCGCCGAACGTGCAGGTGTCGACGCGCTTCCTGAAGCAGTACCACGTGGTGCCGATCGGCGAGGACGAGCACTACATCAGCCTGCTCGTCGCCGAACCGCAGGACCCGTACCCGACCGAGGCGATGCGCCTGGCCACTGGCAAGGACGTGCATGTCCGCGTCGGGCTGCGCTCGGAGATCGACGACCTGATCGAGCGCTACTACGGGTCCGGGCGCTCCGCGATGGGCACCATCGTCGAAAACCTGTCCGACGACGCCACCCGTTCCGAGGACGATGTCGAACACCTGCGCGACCTGGCCTCGGAGGCGCCGGTCATCCGTCTGGTGAACCTGGTGATCCAGCGCGCGGTCGAGGCGCGGGCGTCCGATATCCACATCGAACCGTTCGAGAACCGACTGAAGGTGCGCTACCGCATCGATGGCGTGCTCGAAGAGGTCGAGTCGCCGCCGGCGAGCTCGACCGCGGCGGTGATCTCGCGCGTCAAGATCATGGCCAAGCTCAACATCGCCGAGCGTCGTTTGCCGCAGGACGGCCGCATCATGCTGCGCGTGCAAGGCAAAGAACTCGACCTGCGCGTGAGCACGGTGCCGACCAGCTACGGCGAGTCGGTGGTGATGCGTATCCTCGACCGCGAATCGGTCGTGCTCGACTTCCACAAGCTCGGCTTCACCGACCAGTTCCTGCCGCGTTTCCTTGAAGTCCTGAACCTGCCGCACGGCATCATGCTGGTCACCGGCCCCACCGGCTCCGGCAAGACCACCACGCTGTACACCGCGCTCAGCAAAATCAACACGCCCGACGTCAAGATCATCACCGTCGAAGACCCGGTCGAGTACCAGATCGAGGGCATCAACCAGATCCAGGCCAAGCCGCAGATCGGCCTCGATTTCGCGCATGCATTGCGCTCGATCGTGCGTCAGGACCCGGACATCATCATGATCGGCGAAATGCGCGATCTGGAAACCGCGAAGATCGCGATCCAGTCGGCGCTGACCGGACACCTGGTGCTGTCCACGCTGCATACCAACAACGCTGCCGGCGGCATCACCCGCCTGCTCGACATGGGCGTCGAGGACTATCTGTTGTCGTCGACCGTGAACGGCATCCTCGCGCAGCGACTGGTGCGCCGCGTCGAAGCCGGCAACGCGCAACCCTATGTCGCCCTGCCCGAGGTGGTGCAGGAGTTCAATCTTGAGTCGTTCACCGACGAGCGCCCGATCCGTCTGTTCAAGCCGACGCCCTCGAACCTGACCCCGACCGGCTATCTCGGACGCACTACGATCATGGAGTTCCTGGTCATGAGCGATCCGATCCGGAGGCTGGTGATGAAGCACGCCGACATGGGCGTGATCGAAAAGGCCGCACGCGAAGAAGGCATGCGCACGATGTACGAGGATGGACTGGTCAAGGCTCTGGCCGGCGTCACCACCATCGAGGAAGTGATGCGTGTCTGCCAGGAATCCTGATTCGATGCGCCGGCCCCGTGCTGAACGCGGAGCGCGCTGATGGCGCTGTATCGCTACAAGGCGGTGGCGCCCACCGGCGAGACGCTGAATGGGCAGATGGAAGCGGCCTCGCGCGACGAGGTCGTGCTGCGCCTGCAAGACGCCGGCAATCTGCCGATCGAAGCGGTCGAGGCGGGCGCCGGTGGCGGCTTCAATCTGGAGCAACTCCTGCGTCGGTCGGCCATGAGCCAGGCGCAGATCGTCGGCTTCACCCAGCAACTTGGCACCCTGCTGGGCGCGGGACAGCCGCTGGATCGCGCGCTGCACATGCTCTCGGAGCAGCCCGACAGCGAGGAAGGGCGGCGCATGGTCGAGCGCATCAAGGACGCGGTGCGCGGCGGCAGCACCTTGTCCACGGCGCTGGAACAACAGCACGGCGTGTTCTCGCGCCTGTACGTGAACATGGTCCGCGCCGGTGAGGTCTCCGGCTCGCTGACCGATACGCTTAGGCGCCTGGCCGAGTATCTGGAGCGCTCACGCCAGCTCAAGGGCACGGTGGTCAATGCGCTGATCTACCCGGCGATCCTGATCGGCATGGTGATCCTGTCCCTGGTCACGCTGATGGTCTATGTGGTGCCGAATTTCGAGCCGATCTTTACCGAGCTCGGCGACAATCTGCCGCTGATCACCAAAGTCGTGCTCGCGATCGCCGGGGCGCTGCAGGGGTTCTGGTGGCTGATGCTGATCGCCCTCGGCGCCGGCGTGTGGTGGATGAACCAGCAGTGGTCGAAGCCGGAATCGCGGGCGTTGTGGGAAGCGCGCCTGCTTGCCTTCGGCAAGATCGGCGAATTGGCGCAGAAGGTCGAGACCGCGCGCCTGGCGCGCACGCTCGGCACCCTGCTGCAGAACGGCGTGCCCTTGCTGAATGCCTTGTCGATCGCCAAGAACGTGCTCGGGAACACTGTGCTGGCCGCTGCGGTCGAAGCCTCGGCGAACGAGGTGAAGACCGGCTCCGGGCTGGCCTTCGCGCTCGGCGCGAGCAAGAAGTTTCCGCGTCTGGCGCTGCAGATGATCGCGGTCGGCGAGGAAGCCGGCGAGCTCGACGGCATGCTGATGAAAGTGGCGGATACCTACGACACCGACGTGCGCAACTCGGTCGAGCGCCTGCTCGCTGCGCTTGTGCCGGCGCTGACAGTGTTGATGGCGGTGATGATCGGCATGATCATGCTCGCGATCATCCTGCCGATCCTGGATATGAGTTCTTTAGTGGAGTGAACCATGCAGCTCAATCGAATTAGCAACCGTTCCAACCGCGCCCGCGGCTTCAGCCTGGTCGAGCTGCTCGCGGTCATCATGCTGCTCGGCATCATCGCCGGCATTGTCGTGCCCAAGGTGTTCGGGCAGGCGGAGAAGGGCAAATGGCAGGCGTCCAAGACCAAGGTCAGCTCGGTCAGCGCCAAGGTCGAGTCCTACGCGCTCGACGTTGGGCGTCCACCCGAGCAATTGAAGGATCTGATCAGCAAGCCGGGCAACGCCGACAATTGGGCGGGCCCCTATGCGCGCGACTCCGATCTGAAGGACGGCTGGGGGCGTGAATTCGAATACAAGGCCCCCGGTGAACACGGTGATTTCGACGTGATCTCGCTGGGCGCAGACGGTCAGCCCGGCGGCGAGAAGTGGGCGCGCGACATCGGCAACTGGGAGTGATCCCGGTCGTCGCGGATCGGGAGTGAGTCATGCGTCGGCAACGCGGGTTTTCGCTGGTGGAACTGGTCGCGGTGCTGATGCTGATCGCGATCGTCGCCGGAACCGCGGCTTTGTCGATCAGCGGCAGCCTGGCCGGCGCCAAGATCCGTGCCGCAGTGCGCGACCTGACTGCGGCACTGCGCCAGACGCGCGGTCTGGCCATCGTGAAAGGCGAGGAACGATCGCTCGAAATCGATGTCGAAGCACGCACCTACCAGGTGCCGGGCAAGAATCCGGTGCAGTTGCCCGAGGAGTTGCAGATGAAATTGCTGACCGCTGCAACCGAACAGACCGGCGATAGCAAGGGCATGATCCGGTTCTTTCCGGACGGCAGCTCCAGCGGCGGGCGCGTGACCCTGACCCGCGACCGCCACGAGTGGCGCGTCGAGATCGCCTGGCTCACCGGCGAAGTCCGCATCGAGGAAGATCGCTGATGCAGCACCGTCGACGCCAGCGAGGGTTTTCCCTGATCGAACTGCTCGCGGCCTTCGTCGTGTTCGCGCTCGGCTTTGGCGTGATGATGGAAATTACATCGAGCAGTTTGCGCAATGCGCGCAGGGCCGCGGAGCAGACCGAAGCGGCGCTTTGGGCGCAGAGCCTGATCGATGCCATGGGGGTTGACGAGAAAATCGAAGTTGGCGCCGACAGCGGCAAGTTCAACGACCGCTATCGCTGGGATCTGCAGGTGAGCGAGTGGGAGCCGCCCGCCGATGCCGCCCCCTTCGAGTTCGCCTCGCTGATCGAGATGTATCGCATCGAATTGGTGGTGCGCTGGGGGCCGAGCGGCGCCGAGCGCAGCGCGAAGTTCGTCACCGTGCGCGCAGTCCAGCCCGGAGTGAACGGCTGATGCGCGCGCGCGGTTTCACTCTGGTCGAGTTGCTGCTGGCGATCCTGCTGCTCGGCATGTTGATGGCTGCTGCCTGGGCCGGGATCTCGACCGCGACCAAGGCCGCGCACAGCGGCGAGGCGCTGATCGATCGCACCAATCGCGTGCGCGTCGCGCAGGAGTTCATCCGTCGCCAGATCCGCAACGCGCTGGCCTTGCCCTATCCGATGGACAGCACCACTGGCGAAACCCGTACCTTCGAAGGCGAGGGCGAGTCGATGCGTTTCGTTGCGCCGATGCCCGGTTACCTCAGTCGCGGCGGCGCCTACCTGCAGACCTTCGAACTGCGCCCGGCGCGTGGCGGCGGGCGCGAGCTGGTGTTCGCGCACGAACTGCTCAACGGCTACGACCCGGACGAACATCGCGATGCCGAGCACGAACCGGTGGTACTGATCGAGGGAATCCGCAGCGCCCGCTTCGAATACCGTGGTCTGGACGAAACCGGCAAGCTTGGCGACTGGGAGGAGGAGTGGGATGAACCCGGCACGCAACCGGTGCTGGTGCGCATGAAGTTCGAGATGGAGGAGCGCAGCGGCTACATCTGGCCGGACATCGTGGTGCCGGTGCTGGCCAATGCCGCCACTGCCGGGTTCCATGATCCGTTCTACGGCTCGATGAACCAGGCGGGGGGCTGACATGCGCCAGCGCGGGATCGCCTTCATCGTGGTCATTTGGGTGCTGCTGCTGCTGGCGGTGCTGCTCGCGGGCTTCGCCGTGATCGCACGTACCGAGGGCTTGCAGGCGCGGCATCTGGCCGATTCGACGCGCGCCCGCTACATGGCCGAGGCGGGCATCTCGCGCGCGGTTTGGGAGCTGCGCAATCCCGACCCGCTGACGCGCTGGGCCGGCGACGGCCGCGCCTACGCCTTCGAATTCGAGGGCGCGAAGATCTCGGTGGAGATCCAGGACGAATCCGGCAAGATCGATCTCAATGCCGTGGACGGCCAGGTGCTGCAGCGCTTCCTCGCCAGTTCCGGACTCGACCAGGATCTGGCACAGCAGATCTCCGACGCGGTCCTGGACTGGCGCGATGCCGATGATCTGACCCAGCCGATGGGTGCCGAGGACGCCGATTACGAACGCGAGGACTACCCCTACGGCGCCGCCGATGCCGGTTTCCAGACCGTGGGCGAGTTGCAGCAGGTCATGGGCATGGACTACGAGCTGTTCCGCAAGCTCGAACCCGACCTGACCATCTGGGGTGGTTCCTCGGTCCCGGGTGCGGGCGCGGCTTCGCGCAATGTGCTGATGAGTTTCCCGGGAATGACCCCGGAGCTGGCCGACCAGCTGATCGCGATGCGCTCGCAGGTGCAGCCGGGCGATCCGGCCAGCGCCACCCTGACCCTGCCCGATGGCACGCCGCTGCTGACCGGCGGGGGCGGGGTCACCTATACTGTGCGATCGAAGGCCACCTTGCCGAACGGTGCGTGGACCCAAGTGGATGCCACGATCCGACTGGGCGGCGCCGCCGGCGCACGCGCCTACACCATCCTGCAGTGGCGCGAAGGGAGCGCCGGTTGATGCCCCAGAACATCTTCAGCAAGCGCTTCGCGCGCTGGCGCACGGCCTATCGCAACAGCGGCTTGCGCCGGTTCCTGCAATGGTGGGGCGGCGAGCTGGCCGCGCTGTTGCCGGAGCGCGTCCGCAACCTGCTGGTCGAGCGGCGCGACGAACTGCGCATCGCGCGCTTGGCCGACGGCGGCTGGGCGATCCGGCGGCTGCCGGCGCGGGACGCAGCCGACGAGCAAATGCTCGCGGCGGATGCCGCTCCGGAACTGCTGCGCGACACCGTCGATGCTTTGCGACGGCGCGTAGAGGTGCCGGCCGATCTGGTGCTGGTGCTCGACCGCCGCGGCGTGCTCGACCGGCACCTGACCCTGCCGCTGGCGGCAGAGGACAATCTGGCCCAGGTGCTGGCGTTCGAGATGGATCGGCAAACGCCGTTCAAGCCCGACCAGGTGCGTTTCGACCATCGCATCACGCAGCGCGATCCGGTCTCAAAGCAGATCGGCCTCGATGTGCTGGTCGCCCCGCGCGCCGCCGTGGATGCCGCGCTCGCGCCGATGCAGGCGGCTGGGCTCGCACTCGACGCGGTTGATACCTTGCTGCCCGAAGGCGCGCGCAGCGGCTACAACCTGCTGCCGCTGGAGTTGCGGGCCGAACGTTCGCAACGCGAGCGGCTGGTGAACTGGGCCCTGGTCGCGCTGGTGTTGCTGCTCGCCTGGAGCGCGATGTCCACCTCCATCCACAACCGCGAGCTTGCGCTCGCCAACCTGCAGGCCGAGGTCGATCGCGTGCGCGTCGAAGCGAAGCGGGTCGGTGGGCTCGAAAAGGAACTCGGCGAAGCCGTGTCCGGCGCCAATTTCCTCAACGAAAAAAAGCAGTCGCACCCGGTCACCATTGATCTGATCCGCGACCTGACCGAGCGCCTGCCCGAAAACACCGCGCTGCAGCGCTTGTCGATCAATCGCGGCGAGGTCCAGATCCAGGGCGTCAGCAGCGAAGCTTCGGCACTGATCACCATTCTGCAGAAGTCGGCGCTGATCGAGGGACCGGCTTTGCAGGGCGCGATCACCCCCGACCAGCGCACCCAGAAAGAGCAGTTCATGATCCAGGCGCGCGCCCGGGCCAAGGCCGTGGAGGGCGCCGATGCAGCTCCTGCCCAAGGCTGAGAACGGCCGTTTCCTCGCCCTGCTGCTGGCGCTGATCGCAGTGGCGCTGGTGTATCTGTTCGGCGTCCACTGGTGGTTCACCGAGCGCCATCTGGTCATCGCCGACGAGATGTCCGATCTGCGCGACCAATATGCCCGCTTCAAGGCCAAGGCCGACCAGAAGCCGCTGATCGACCGGCAACTGGCCGACGTTCGCGAGTACGAGGCTGGCAACCCGGCTTTCCTGCCCGAGGGCGACTTCGATGCCGCCGCCGCCGGCCTGACCCAGCGCCTGAAGCAGATCGTCGCCAGCCACGCGCCCGATCCGCAGCGCTGCCAGATCATCATGAACCAGTATTCGCGCTCCACCGAGCCAGACCCGTTCGAGCGCGTGGTCATCAAGGTGCGTTTGCGCTGCGACCTGGAGCCGTTCGCGGGCATCCTGTACGACCTCGAAAGCGCGAGTCCGGTGCTGTTTGTCGAGGAACTGGCGATCTTCCGCCAGCAGGGTTACCTGGTGCCAGGTCAGAACAAGCTCAGCAATTATCTCGACATCCGCTTCGACCTGTTCGGGTTCATCCGCAAGGCCGGTCCCGCCCGCGCCACCGAAGGACGCAAGCCATGACTCCGGCGCGACGCATTGGCGCGGGCTTGTTGTCGCTGGCCGCGATCTTCGGCAGCCTCGATGTCGCACAGCGCTTCGGGATCGGCTCCGGCCATCGACTGCCGCCGGCACAGCGCGGCAGCGCCGCGGCGCCGCTGGCGCTGCAGCGCGAGTCCTTCAAGCTGCCATCCTGGAGCGACTACGCCATCGTGCTGGACCGGCCGATCTTCAACGAAGACCGCAAACCGACACCGATCGAAAGTGCGGCGGGCACCGGGGAGAATTCGGGCGAAGCCACCGCGGCACCCCTGAACGCCACCCTGACCAGTGTGATCATCACCCCTGGGGTGAAGCTCGCGATCGTCAAGGACAACAACACCGGGGTCTCGGAAGTGGTTCGACTCGGCCGACCTCTGCCCGGTGAACAAAATGGCTGGACGCTGGTCGAAGTCAGTCCACGCGGTGCCACCTTCGAAGGTCAGGGCCTGGGTCGCCAGGCGCTGGAACTGGCGGTGAGCGAGGCGTCGGCCGCAGGCGTGCAGATGCAGCCGGCAGCCGCTGCAGCCGCAGGCGGCAAGCCGAGTGAGCCGGTGACTCCGCTTGCGGCAGCGGCCTCGGACGCATCCAGCCAGGCCCATGCCGAAGAGATTCGGCGACGCATCGAAGAGCGTCGCCGCCAGTTGCGTGAAGAAGCCGAGCGCATGCGCTCGGAACAGACGAATTGATGGAGTAGCGACGTGCCCAAACACGCAATCCGAAACCTGATGCTGGCCGGCGCCGCCTTGGTCTGGCCGCTGCTGGCGATCGCCGATGGCAGCCCTGGCGAACCGGCCGCTGCTGCGGCGCAGTCAGTGGCAGCGACTCCGGCGACCCCGGCTCCGGTGCTTGCCGAGCCAACGCCGCAGGTCCCGGCCGAGGCCGCAATCGCGGCGCCACCGGCCGTGGTCGCTGCCGAGACATCGCTGGCGGAACCGGCACAACCGACTCCCGTCGCGGAACCGGCAGCGGTTGTCGAACCAGTGGCACCCGCACCGGAGGCGCCTGTTTCTGGCGCGCAGGGCGCTCTGGTCTCGGCGACCACGCCGGGCGATGCCGAGGCCGAAGTGGATTCGCGCCGCGCGGTGCAGCGTGGCACTGGCGTCTTCCTCAATGAGGAGGCCGCCGCCAGACGTCCGGAGGATCCGGCCGCCGCCGGTGACGTGGTCTTCAATTTCGAAGCCGAGTCGCTGCAAGCCGTGATCAAGGCCATCCTCGGCGACTTGCTGGGGCATAACTACGTGGTCGCGCCCGGAATCCAGGGGCAGGTCACCTTCGCCACCGCCAAGCCGATCAGCATGGACCAGGCCATGGGCGTGCTGGAGATGCTGCTTGCCTGGAACAACGCCACCCTCGTCTACAAGGACGGCCGCTACACGGTGCTGCCGGTGGCGCAGGCGATCCCCGGCAATTTGATTCCGCGCATGGGTCCGGCCGCAGAAGCGCGTGGATACGAAATCCGAGTCGTGCCGCTGCGATACATCTCCGCCACCGCCATGCAGGAAACCCTGCAGCCCTATGCGCGCCAGGGCTCGATCATCAAGGCCGACAACACCCGCTCGATGATCCTGATCGCCGGCATCCGCTCCGACCTCGAGGCCTATCTGCAGACCATCGAGATCTTCGACGTCGACTGGCTTGCGGGCATGTCGGTCGGCGTGTTTCCGCTGGAACGCGTCGAAGCCAGCACCGTGGTGCCGGAAATGGAGAAGATCTTCGGCGAGGGTGGCCCGACCCCGCTCGCTGGCCTGTTCCGCTTCCTGCCGATCGAGCGCATCAACGCGGTACTGGTGATCACGCCGCAGCCCGACTATCTCGATGATGCCGAGGAATGGCTGCGCAAGCTCGATCGCGGCGGTAGTGAGTCAGGCAGCCAGCTCTACGTGTACTACGTCAAGAACGTCAAGGCGGTCGATCTCGCCGACAAGCTCACCGAAATCTTCACCGGCCAGGCGCGCGCCAGTTCGGCGTCGAACCAGCCACGCGGTGTCGGCGGCGTGGTGCCCGGCATCGAGTCGGTCGAGATCAAGAGTTCCGACAAGAAACAGGAGGCGCCGCGCGCGCCGACACCGGCACGAGCCACGCCCGCCGATGGCATCGCGATTGTGCAGAGCGACGAGATCCGCATCACCTCGATCGAGGAAAGCAATGCCTTGATGATCCGCGCCACCGCCGGTGAATACGACGCCATCCTCGGCGCCATCAAGCGCCTCGACATTGTGCCCTTGCAGGTGCATATCGAAGCCAAGATTCTTCAGGTCGACTTGAGCAATGGCTTGACGATGGGTGTTGAGTGGTTCTTCGAAAATGCCCTGAATAATCGAGCCAACGCTGCCTATCACGCTGCGCGCCGCCTGAACCCGGCGCGCGATGTCTGGAGTAGTCACAGCGGCACTGCCGGTAGCGCGGGTTTGGCTTGGACATTCCTGAACGTGGAGGCGGAGGCCTTGATCACCGCGCTGCAAAACGAATCGAGCGTGCAGGTGCTTTCCGCGCCCTCGCTGGTCGTGCTGAACAACAAGGATGCATCGATCAATGTCGGCAAGCAGATCCCGGTGGTCAGCGCGGTGCTCAATTCTCCCTACGGTTCGGCAGTCGGTGGTGGCACCGATGGCACCGGAACTGGAACCGGCGTAGGCGGATACAATCCCAGCAGCTACGTCCAATTTCGCGACACCGGTATCAAGCTCAACGTCACCCCGCGCGTGAATCCAGGCGGCCTCGTGTACATGGAGATCTCGCAGGAAGAGAGCACGCCGGGTGAGACCCAGGACGCCACCGGAAATGTCCCGGTGGACCGACGCTCGATCGAAACTGAGATCGCGGTGCAAAGCGGTGAAACCGTGCTTCTCGGCGGCTTGATCAAGGAAACGCGCCTGGATGGCAAAAAGGGCGTGCCCGGTCTGTCCAAGATTCCGCTGATCGGCAGATTGTTTGGCTCGACGGATACCGGAACCACGCGGCAGGAACTGCTGGTGCTGATCACGCCCACCGTGATCGACAGCGCCGAGTCCGCAGCCGAGCTCACCGAAGACTATCGTTCTCGATTCAAGGGCCTCAAACCCCTGCTGAAGCGCCAGAATGACGAACTCAGGAAGAAGGAGTAACACCGCAATGAAGATCAATAGCGTCTGGACTCTGGTCGCGACGGCGGCGATGGCCGCACTGCTCGCCAGTTGTGCAAGTACCCCTGCCGGCAAGCCCGAAGCCGGCGATGCAGCTGCAGTTGCGACGACCGAAGGTGGCGTAGTGGTGTCCAGCGATCCGCGCGCCCCGCTGGAACGTCGCGCCACCGACCGCTGGAAGCTGCTGATCGCCAAGGACGCCGCGCGCGCCTACACCTACCTGACGCCAGGTCATCGGGCTGTGCAAACCGAAGGCGAATATGCGAAGTGGCTGGATGGGCGTCGGGTGAAATGGACCGCGGCCGTTTACGTTGACCACGCTTGCTCGTCCAGCGACGCCTGCAAGGTCAGTCTCTCGGTATCCGTCGAGACCGTCGTTCCCGGTGTTCCGGGCAAACAGTCGCTGACCTCCTCGGTCACCGAGAACTGGCTCTTGATCGAAGGTGTTTGGTACCATCTCCCCGAGGGCCAGCGTTGAGTTGATCCCGGTCAGTACTGGCGACGGCAGCAGCTTGCGTTGCCTGAGGCCTTCCTATAGCATTACGATTGCTGTTGCGTAACCGAGTCTTCTGGTAGCCAAAGAAGCTAGCCGAGGCAGGCGAGTCGCGAGCAAAAGCCCTGTGGTCCTAATTAGGAGTGTTGTGATGAAAAAGAACTCCCTGACGAACGCGGTCATCGCGGGCATCGCCGGTGTGGCGGGCATCGCGAGCGTCGCCAACGCCGTGAACCTGAACCCCGATGGCCTTGGCCAGGTTCTGATCTACCCCTACTACACCGTCAACGGTGGCAACTCGACGCTGATTTCGGTGGTCAACACGACCGAATTCGGCAAGGCCGTCAAGGTCCGCTTCGTCGACGGCGGTGACAGCGCGCGAAGTGCTCGACTTCAACCTGTACCTGTCGCCCTACGACGTTTGGTCGGGTGCGGTATACGAAATCGCCGGCGTCACCCCGGCGGTTCTGTCGACCAACGACAACAGCTGCACGGTCCCGAACATCAAGACGAACAGCATTCTGCCGCTCAACAGCAACGGCCAGCGCTACATCGCCTTCCGTAACCTGCAGTACGTCAATCTGACGGCGTTCGGCGGTTCCAACTTTAATGACGCCGGCCCGAATGGTCTGGATCGCACCCGCGAAGGGCATCTCGAAATGATCGAGATGGCGATTGTGACCAACGCTACCGAAGGTTCGCTGGACGCCATTACCCATGATGGCACGGGCGTTCCGGCCGACTGCCCGCAGGTCGTGACCGCTTGGTCGTCGTCGGCTTCGCCGGCCGCCTACTGGCGTGCCGATCCAACCATCGACACCCTGCCCCCGACCGT
Source organism: Lysobacterales bacterium (assembly GCA_016703225.1). Classification (NCBI taxonomy): domain Bacteria; kingdom Pseudomonadati; phylum Pseudomonadota; class Gammaproteobacteria; order Lysobacterales; species Lysobacterales bacterium. The sequence continues at coordinate 646,708 of JADJCM010000001.1, read as the reverse complement.
GGAAAACGGCGGTGGCGGACTGTTCGGTGCCGCGGCGATCGTCGACGTGGCGAATGGTACCCAGATCACCTACGTGCCGGACGCGATCGACGGCTTCTCTGTCAGCAACCTGCACGCTGCTCCGGGTACGGTCAGCCCGAACTTGGCCCAAGCCAACTTCCCGACGGCTCTCGGTGCGGACGCCATCGTGTTCAACAATGGTTCGTTGGTCACCACGTCGTACCCGCTTGCCACCGCGATCGATGCGGTTTCTGCGGTCTACATGCACGACGCGATCTTCAATGAATACGCCGTGTTGAGCGTCGGCGGCACGCCGATTCTGGCGTCGGAGTGGGTTGTGACCTTCCCGACCAAGCGTTTCTACGTGGACAAGGTTGCGCCGGCGATTCTGCCGTTCCAATACGTCTTTGCGGGCGCAGAAGGCGCGGGTACGGCGCCGGTGGACATCCGCTTGAACGTCTACAACCGCGAAGAAGCGGATGGCACCTCGGACTGCTTGGATGGAGGCGCGGATGCATGCGTCGACTTCTCGCCGTCGCTGCCGGGCACCATCACCACTCCCCAACTGTATTGGGAAGCGCAGGTCGTGACCTTCGACCAGCCGCAGACGTTTGATGCGACCAATGCGATCGTTGGTAATACGCTGGTGTTGGGCTCGAAGCTCGCCGCGAATGTTGCGGTGGGTGATTACAGCTTCACCGAAGGCTGGATGAAGATGCGCTTCTGGGACGACACCATCGCCCCGCTGAACCTGCATATCAGCCGTGCTGATGCCGCTGGTCAGCGTTACGTCGGTATGCCGGTCACCGGTTTCTGGGCTGAAAACACCCAGACCACCAGCGTGCTCGCCAACTTTGCCGGTATCTGGAAGCACAAGGGCTCGCGTTGCGTGGTCCCGAATGCCGCCGTTCCGGCTGTTGCCTGCCCGACCAACTGATCGGTCGTTCAGCGTTAGTTCAGAGAACCCCGCTTCGGCGGGGTTCTTTTTTTCTGCTTCGACGTGGTTGAGGTCTGTCGGCAGGCGCTGACCACGGCTGGCCGGACCAAGCGCAGTGCGCTGGCGCGCCGAGCCGTGCCAAGAACAACCGGTCTCGACATCGTCTGAGAACGCGCCTCCGTTGACCATGCGTACGGCGTTGCGCGGCCTCCAACGGCAGTAGGTCGCTCAATCCGCGAGGACCTCGAGCCGGTCCGGCGCTGGGGGAAGCGCCAGGATCCTGCGTCTGGGTAAGGAGCGCGGCGGCCCGCAAGCGACACCGCGACTCCGCTTCCGGTACTGCTTGCAAAGCTGGTCGCCAAGGGTGATCCTGCTCATGACCGCTTAACATTTGCAATGCTATGATTCCCGCGTCAACGTGAGGTACAGGATGAACACATTCTTGAAGGTCGTTGTTCTAATGATTCTTTCCGGATCAGCATGCGCCGGTGACTTGGTGTTGAAATTGGGCACGACCGGGAACTTCCGATATCACCGCATCCCAGTGACCGGTACCGTTACCGTGAGTCCGTCGACCGGCGATATCACGGTCGATCCAGTCGCCGAGACCGGCAGCTCCAACGATGGCTGGTGCCCGACGACCGGCGGCGGTGGTTCCGCTCCGACCTTCACGACGGCGCTGATGCCCAGCACGACGGCTCTGGCGGCCGGCGGTGGCTCGGTTACCTTGACGTGGGCGGTGTCCAATGCCACCAACGGATGCGTCGCGTCCTCTGCGGGCGTGACCGGCTGGAACGGCAATGCCGTAACCAGTCCCACGACGGTCAACCTCACTACTGCGGGTAGCTACCCGTTCACCGTATCTTGTTCCAATGCGTTCGGGTCGACAAACAGCGGCCCGGTTACGGTGACGGTGGCGGAAAGTGGCGGCTCGGGCAACCCGGAGTGCGACACCCGCCCGGCGACGGCAGGCCTTACCCGCCAGACCACGATGACGAACTACAACCTGGGCGGCACCCTCAACCAGCAGAACAGCGAGTTCGGGATCGGCACCAGCATCAATGTGACGGGTTATTCGCCCTTGTTCGGGACCACGTTCAATCAGGCCAACCAGGTCGCCCGCGTCTTCATCGATACCGGCAAGTACGTGGCGATGGGCTTCTCCACCACCGGCGTGGCCACGGGTGCTACCGGCAAGATCTCCTGGGCGCAGGCTTCGCAGGCAATTTTCAGCGTGCAGATCAGTCCCTGCGTAGGCGACTTCCAATTCGTTACCGACCCGATGTGCAAGGCCTCTGCCGTGGAGACCGGCGGTATCGCCTGGAAGATTGGAACCAAGCCACCAACGAATCCAGGCTTCTACTGCTATCTGACGCCCGGCAAGACCTACTACATCAACAGCGTCGCCACTGACGACGGGACGTGGACCACGACCACTTGCACCACTGCATGGTGCGACTGGTTCGTAAACTACGTTGGAGGCGTCTGATGCGAAATCGTTTGATTGCAGTGGCTGCGCTGTTCGCATGCGCAGTCACTGCGGTTGCGCAGGAGGCGCAGCCAGCGGGAGCGCAGTCCAATTATCTGATTGCAAAGCAGGGCAAGGCTGAGGTCTGGGCGATCGACGTCGATGCCCACTTGGCCGCAATGCCCGCCGGCGACCGCGCGGGCTTCATTGATAGTCCGAAGCGCATTCAGCAATTGCTTGGTCATCTGCTGTTGCGGCGCAATCTGGCGCTGGAAGCCCGCGAGTCCGGTCTTGACAAGGGACCGGTGGTTGAGCGTGAGTTGGAACAGGCTGTCGAAGTAGTGCTGATGCGCTACCGCTTGGAGCAGTTGCGCAAGAACATCCAGGTCCCCGATCTGGAGCAGTTGGCGAAGGAGAAGTTCCTGGCCAGTCGCGACGCATTCAAGTCGAGCGAGACCGTCAGCATCGCCCACGTGCTGCTCGACACCAAAGAGCGCACCGATCAGCAGGCGCACGATCAGCTGCTGGCATGGAAGACGGAGGTCGCCAGCGGCAAGACCACGATCGAGGAGTTGGCCAAGGTGCACTCTGACGACCCCGGCGTGCCGACCAACAAGGGCCTCTACGAAAATACCGATGTGAACAGCTTTGTGCCCGAGTTCGCAGAAGCGGTGCGCAAACTGGGCAAGCCTGGCGATCTGTCGGAACCAGTGAAGACCCAGTTCGGGTATCACTTGATCCAGTTGAGGGCAAGAACTCCCGGGAAGGCCTACGCGTGGGATGACGTAAAGGATCGTTTGATCGCCGCAGAGAGCGATGCCTTCATCAAGAAGGAGCTGGCTGACTACGTCGAGCGGATCAAGAATCTGCCAATCGAGGCCAGTGAGGCGAGTGTGCTGCCGCTGCGCGAGCGCTACGGCAAGATTACTGCAGCACCTGTGGCAGAAAAGGAAGCTCCGGCCGTTGAAGCCGTGGCCGTGCCGAGCGACGGCGCGAAGTAGTTTGCCGTATGCCCGGATGAAACAAGCCGGGCAGTGAGCGAGAACGGGAAACCATCGCCGGTGAAGTCCAGACAGCTCGCACTTGCCCTGCTCGGGCGTGAATTGCGCGAGCGCTATCTCAGCACCTTCGCGGGCTTCGCGTGGGTGCTGCTGACCCCGGCACTGTTGCTCGCCATTTTCAGTTTCGTGTTCGTGGAGTTGCTCGGCGCGCGCTTCGGATCGCGGGTCGGTGGCGATGTGATCGCGTTTCTCGCGCTCGGCCTGTGGTCATGGCACGTGTTCGCCGACTCGCTGGCGCGCGGCACTGGCGCGCTGGCCGCGAATTCGGCGCTGATCGCGCAGATCGCGCTGCCGCGCATCTGGCTGGTGCTGGTTCCGGTATTTGGAGCCATCGTCATCCAGACGGTTTCGCTGCTGCTGGTGCTGTTGACGCTGCTGCTGATGGGCAAGACGATGCCAGGTGCGGGCTGGCTGGTCGCCCTGCTGGCCTATTGCGAGTTGCTGGCGCTGTCGGTGGCATTGTCGCTGTTGTTGGCGCCGCTAAACGTGTTCTTCCGCGACGTCGGCACCTTGTTGCCGCAAGTCCTGACCTTCTGGATGTTGCTGACGCCGATTTTCTTTGACCGCACCCAACTGCGTCCGGAGATGGGTGACTGGTTGTTGCTGAATCCGCTCGCGGCAGTCATCGAGGTCATCCGCGACGGCGTGCTCACCGGGGCGGTTTCGCCCGCGCCCCTGCTTGTGCCCGGCCTGCTCGCGATCGCGCTGCTCGCGGTTGCCTGGGTCGTCACGCCGCGCTTCCTCGCGCGCATCGAGGACTTTCTGTGAGCGACTCCGTCCTGCTCGAACTGCATGGCGTCGGCAAGCGCTATCCACGCGTGCATGGGCGCCGCGATCGCCTGGCGTCGGTGATCGACGCCATTGCCGGGCGGCCCTACCGCAAGAATACGCAGGTGCTCTCCGGCATCGGCTTCACGCTGCGGCGAGGTGAGTCGCTCGGGCTGATCGGTGAAAACGGCGCCGGCAAGTCAACCCTGTTGCGCATGATCTGCGGGGTGGCGGAAGCGAGCGAGGGCAGCATCCTTCGTCGCGGCAGCGTCGCACCGTTGCTGGAGTTGGGGGCTGGATTCCACCCCGACTACAGCGGTCGCGACAACATCCGCATGAACGCGCTGTTGCTCGGCATGCCGGCAGCGGACTTCGAGGCCAAGGTGCAGCAGATCATCGACTTTGCCGAGATCGGCGCCTACATCGATGAACCGGTGAAGCACTATTCCTCGGGCATGAAGGTGCGGCTCGGTTTCGCGGTGGTCGCCTCGGCCAAGCCTGACCTGCTGATCACCGATGAAGTGCTCGCGGTCGGCGACGAGGCCTTCCAGAAGAAGTGCATCGCCTGGATCGAGGGCTATCTGCGCGAGGGTGGCACTCTGCTGCTGGTGAGCCACGGCATGTACCACGTGCAGAAGTTGTGCAAGCACGCCTTGTGGCTGAACCAGGGGCGGGTGGAAGCCTACGGGGACGTGTTCGATGTCACCCAGCGCTATCTCGCCTATCAGGAGAGCAAGTCGACACGGCGGCGCGCCGAGGAGCGCGCGCTAGCCGCCACCGGTGACTACGCCGTGACCATCGTGGCGATCAACGGCGAGACCCGCGACGTGCCGGTAGTGCTGGCGATGCGCACGACACTGGACGTGGACGTGACCGTGTACAGCGCAGATGGCCGCGCGCCGGTATTCGCGGTCGGCCTGAAGCGTCACGATGGCACTCCGGTGTATGGCGTCTCCAGCGAACTCGATGGCATCCAGCCGGTCGCAGTCTCCGAACATGTGTTTCGCTTCTCGATCTGCTACCCGGAGCTGGCCTTGTTGCCGGGCACCTATACCATCGCGTTGCACGCCATGGACCCGGAGGCGATCCGTCTGTTCGACACGGTCGAGCGCAGCCTGGTGGTGACTGGCCGTACGCGCGAGGTCGGCCTGGTCCAGCTTTCCCATCGCTGGCATACGCAGTGACGTGCATCGTCATTCCGGTATTCAACGCCGCTGCGGCGCTGTCGGCTTGCCTGCGGACGTTGCGACGCAGCATCCCCGAAGGCACCACAGTGCTCTTGATCGATGACGCCTCCACCGACCCTGCAGTTGCCGACTTGCTCGCAGAACACGTCGCGACGCGAGCTTGCAGCAGGCTGCTACGCAACACCGTGAATCTGGGCTTTGTCGGAAGCGTGAACCGCGCGCTCGCTGCAACTGCCGACGACGTGCTGCTGCTGAACTCGGACACACTGCCGACCCCTGGATTCCTCGTGGCGATGGAAAGGTGCGCCGCGGCGGACCCCTGGATCGCGTCGGTGACGCCGTTCTCGAACAACGCCGAGATCTGCTCGTTTCCGCGCTTCTGTGCGGCGAACCCGGTACCGGAGGACGCGGACCGCGTGGCGGAAGCGTTTGGCCTCGAGACTTCGGTTCCGGTTGTGGTTCCGACTGCAGTCGGATTCTGCATGTGGATGCGGCGCGCCGCGATCGCTGCGGTCGGCGATTTCGATGCGGCCACCTTTGGCCGCGGCTACGGCGAGGAAAATGACTGGTGCATGCGCGCGGCGGCGCATGGCTGGCGCCATGTCGTGTGCCCGGCGGCATACGTCGCTCATGTTGGCCACGCATCCTTCAGCGCCACCGGCGAGCGTCCTGGCGGCGAGAACCTGGCGCGGCTGGTGGCGCGCTATCCCCGCTACAATGCGCTCGTCGCGGATTTCATCGAGCGCGACCCGCTGGCGGAAATCCGGGCCCGGGTTGCGGCCCGACTTGGCGTCGTCACCGCCTGACGCGACCTCGCCGTCCTTCGTCACCACAGGATTCGTTGTGCAGGAACTCCCTTTCACCGGTGAGCGCTTCACCCCCGAGTGCGTACGCGAGATCTGGTACGAACACGTGCATCGCTACGCGCTGGCGCGCCACCTCGCGCCCGGAAAGCGTGTGCTCGACATCGCCTGCGGCGAAGGCTACGGCGCGGCGATCGTGGCCCCAGTGGCGAAGTCGGTGCTGGGCGTGGATGTGAGCGCCGAGGCGATCCGCCATGCGCGGACGCGGTATGGGCTGCTGCCCAATCTCGGTTTTCGCGAGGGTGATGCCACGTGCGTGGACCTCGGCAGCGAACAATTCGACCTGGTGCTTTCGTTCGAGACCCTGGAGCACGTGGCCGAGCAGAATGCGCTGGTGGCGGGGCTGGCCAAGGCGCTGGCGCCAGGTGGCTGCGCGATGATCTCTTCGCCGGACAAAGCCGAGTACAGCGAAGCCAGCGGACAGCGCAACGAGTTCCACGTGCGCGAGCTCTATCGCGACGAACTGCTCGAATTGCTCGGGCGCCATTTTCGCGTGGTGCGACTGTGCGGCCAGCGCCTGAGGTTCCACTCGGCGATCTGGACGCTGGATTCCGCTCGCTCCGCTGTTCTTGCGCAGACGGCGCAGGCGGACGGGCGCTTCGACAGCGACGCCTTCGGCAAGCCGATGTACTACGTCGCGTACTGCGCCCAGCACGAGCAGGACTTGCCGGCGCTGCCCGGGCTGGCCCTGTTCGCCGATGCCAGCGAGAGCGTGTACGCGCACTATCACCACGAAATCCGCAAGAACATGCAGGCGGGCACGCTGCTGGCCGAGCGCGAACAGGCGCTGCTGGCAGCCGAGGCCAACCTGGCCCGCGTTGAGGCGCGCGTGCGTGAACTCGAAGCCGCGGTAGCGGCAAAACCTGCGCGCTTGCGCTTCTGGCCGTTCCACCGCCACTGACCGGATCCGATCCCGATGGAATTCAGTATCGACCTCGATGTCACGCCCAAGCCGCGCCGCGATCCGACAGCGACCCTGTTTGCAACGGTCCCCGGACAGGCTGCCGATCTCGGCAACGGCGAGTGCATTTTCCGGCCGCAACACGAAGACTTGCCGCATGTGATGACACATCAGGTGCTCAGCGCGCTGGACCACTGTCGCGCCTTTCGCAGCGTCGACGAACACGTCGCAGCCATCCGCCAAGCGACGCCGGGCGCGCCGGACGATGGCGTTCGCCGCGTATTCAACAATCTGGCCGAGCGCGGTCTGATCATCGCCGCCGAGGACTTCGCGGCACCATTCCTGCAGGCGACCGCGGCGTCGCAGACCGCATCGGCCGGACTCTTCATCCGCGCCGGCGATCGACCGGCGCAGTTGCAGCGGCTGTTGGAATCCCTGCGCGCGCAGGCGCCGACTGTGGCTAGCGCGCATGCCCTGACCATCCTCGACGACTCGCGTGCTCGCGACGCGGTGACCGCGCAGTCGCGCCTGCTGCACGAGCACGCCGAAGCCACCGGCGATGTTGTCCGCCACGTCGATGGCACCGCCTGGCAACGTATCCAGGACACACTGACCGCGGCCCTGCCGCAACACCGGGCCGCGCTCGATGATCTGATCGGGCGCGACGCTGCCGGCCAGCCGCGCAGTGGTCGCGGTCGCGGCTGGAATCTGGCGCTGCTGCTCGGTGCGGGGAAACGCATGCTGTTTGGCGACGACGACTTCCTGCTGCCGCTCAAGCTGCATCCGCTGCTGCAAGATGGCGTTGAATTGGAAGCACGCGAGACAAATACAGCGGTATTCCACACCGACCCCGCTGCGGCCCTGGCCAGCGGCCTCGACGCCGACTTCGATCTGCTCGGCTGGCATCTGGACTTGTGCGGTGCGAACGTTGGTCGCCTGTTCGATCCGGAATCGCGTCTGCAACCGACGCTCGAGCAGTGGCGAGACATCGCGCCATCACGTCTGCCAAGACTGGTTCCCGACGCGCGCATCGTCGCAACCATGAATGGACGCCGTGGTCACGTCGGGTCCGAGTCGAACGACTGGATGTACACGCTCGACCGCGCCAGCAGCCAGGACCTGTACCACGATCGCAATCGCTACCTGCGGCTGATCGAATCGCCCCAGGCATGGATCGGCACCGATCGCGCCGCAATGATGGCGTCGACGCCGTTTGCTCCATTCGCGCAGGACCTCTCGCGCCTGCCGGCCTTCGTTAGCCCGGACGCGCGCGGCGACGCCGGCCTGTTCGGCGCGATGACGCGCCTGATCGAGCCGCAGTCGTGGATTCTGCATCTGCCGACCAGCAGCGGCCACGTGCGCATCGCGCAAACAGGTGCCAAACCGGTGCACGGCGTCGCCGCCGAACGCAGCTTCGACCAATTCCTGGGCGAGTTCCTGGAACGATTCGAACCCGATCTGTTCGCGGCGTCGGCACCCGCGCGGCTCGCCAGCGCCGCGGCGCGACTCGAGGAATTGGCGGCAGCTGACGATCGCGCCTTGCTGCGCATGCTCGACGAATACCTGCTGGCCGCGCACAGTGCGCAGATCCAGCGGTTGCAGGGCGTGGCGGCTGCGGCTGGCGCGCTTGCGCCGGTGCACTGGAGCGCGGACCTGCAGGCGCTCATCAAGACCCATGCCAAGGCGATGCTGCACGACGGACCGCCGCGGCTGGCCGGTTGGTCGCCGGAACTCGACGCCGCCGGTTGTGCGCGACGTTTTCGTGCCGAGCTTGGACGTTTTGCACAGCTGATGCGAGCCTGGCCGGAGATCTGGAGCGCGGCGCGCGACCTCGGTGCCAGCGGTCGTCTCGGCTGATGTCGGCATGAACCGCGTCGCGGTTGTCGTCGTTGCCCACGACAGCGGTCCGTTGTTGGCCCAATGTGTGGCGCGGGTGCTCGCCGATCCCGCCTGCGCGGAACTGATCGTGGTCGACAACGCCAGCGGAGATGGCTCCTTGCAGGCGGTGCGCGCCATGGCCGACGCGCGCGTCCGTATCGAGTGCCTGGGCCGCAACGCCGGTTTCGCGGTGGCCTGCAACCATGGCGCGAATGCGACCGCTGCACCTTGGCTCGCGTTCCTGAATCCGGATGCGCTGGTCGAGTCCGACAGCTTTTCCCGCCTGCTGCACATCGCCGCGAATGATGCCTCGATCGGTCTTCTCGGCGCCGATGTGCGTGGCCGCGATGGTGCACGCGAAGCCGCCGCGCGCCGCCGCGACCCCAGCTTGGGCCGCATCCTCGCGACCCAGATCGCGCGCTTGCCGGGCTGCGGCGGCTGGTCGGGCCGTGGCCTGGAGATCGCGCCACGCGACGAGGCGCTCAGCGAAGTCGATGCCTGCTCGGGCGCGTTGATGCTGCTGCCGCGCGCCCTGTTCGAACGTGTCGGAGGCTTCGATCCCGGCTACTTCCTGCATGCCGAAGACCTGGACCTGTGCCGGCGCGTGCGCGGCGCCGGTCGACGTGTTCTGGTCGCGAACCAGGTTGCGGTAACGCATGTGCAGGGCAGTTCCAGTCGGGCGCGGCCGTTCTTCGTCATCTGGCACAAGCATCGCAGTCTGTGGCGCTACTTCGCCACGCACGAGGGCGTGCGTCTCATGTCGCTGCGCGGTGGCTGTCTACTAATTCTGCTTGCGGCGCGCGTCGCCGGGCAATGTCTGCTGGCGATGTTCAGGCGGCGTTGAGCGCGTCGAACATCGCCGCGATGCGGGCGCAGTCGTCGACGATAAGACCACCGGTCGGGTTCGGATGCGCTTCGGCGACGACCAGATTGTGCTTGCGCACGAAGCGATCGGCGAAGATCGACCAGCGTTCGTCGAAGCTGCCATCGGAGTCGTGCAGCAGATGCAGGTCCTGGGCGATGCCGACCACGTGGCCCCGACGATGGCAGGAATAGCTGAAGTCGATATCGTAGAGATGAAAGGCGTCGAAGCGGTCGGCGTCGAAGCGAACCTGCTCCCACACCCGGCGCTTCACTGCGATGAAGACGCCGTCCAGCGCTTCGGCGCGCGCGTGCACCGGGCCGATGCCGCACAGCGTCGCCGCATAGCGGCCATCGGGCAGTGGATAGGTGACTTGCGCCAGGCCATTCGCTGGACCGCCCCACAGCACGGCAGGTCCGACGAGGTGCGTCGCGCCGGCCGGACCGCAAACATCAAAGCGTTGCAGGGCAAGCGCGAGGCGTGCGGCAAAATCCGCGCGCAGGAAGCGGATGTCGTCGTGGCAAAACACCAGCCACTCGCCGTGCGTCATCGCGGCGCCGCGATTGTAGGCCTCGGCGAGTGAGCGGGCGTCGTTGAGAACGCAAACCTCGGTCTGGGGCCAGGCCGAAAACGCGCGTGTGACCTCCGCTCGAAATCGAGCCTCCAGAGCAGTCTGGATCGAACAGCAGACGAAGGACAGGCTGGGTAGCACGCCCGGCAATTCCAGGCGGCGTTCGGCAGGCGCCACGTGCATGGCGCGATCCAGCATGCGGCCGACGAGGCCGCCCTGCTCCGGATGCAGCGCCGCATCGCGCTTCAGCGATTGCAGCACCTCGTCCATCGCACTTACTTCTTCAATGCCTTGAAGCGGATGCGATGCGGACGCTCGGCATCGGCACCGAGGCGGCGCTTCTTGTCTTCCTCGTATTCGCGATAGTTGCCCTGGAAGAACTCGACGTGCGAGTCGCCCTCGAACGCCAGGATGTGCGTGGCGATGCGGTCCAGGAACCAGCGGTCATGCGAGATCACGAAGGTGTTGCCAGGGAACTCGAGCAGCGCATCTTCGAGCGCGCGCAGGGTTTCGATGTCGAGGTCGTTGGACGGTTCGTCGAGCAGCAGCACGTTGCCACCCTGCAGCAGGGTCTTGGCCATGTGCAGGCGCCCGCGCTCGCCACCGGAGAGGTTGCCGACCAGTTTCTGCTGGTCCTGGCCCTTGAAGTTGAAGCGGCCGAGGTAGGCACGCGACTGGATCTCGACGCCGTTGATGTTGAGGATGTCGAGGCCGCCGGACACTTCCTGGAATACGTTGTGGTCGCCGGTCAGCGCGTCGCGGCTCTGGTCGACGTAGGCCAGCTTCACCGTCGGTCCGACCACGATTTCGCCCTTGTCCGGCTTCTCCAGGCCCATCAGCATGCGGAACAGGGTGGACTTGCCGGCGCCGTTCGGGCCGATGATGCCGACGATCGCGCCCGGCGGTACGGTGAAGCCGAGGTCTTCGATCAGCATGCGCTCGCCGAAGCTCTTGCACACGCCCTTGAACTCGATCACCGAGTTGCCGAGGCGTTCACCCGGCGGAATGAAAATCTCGTTGGTCTCGTTGCGACGCTGGTAGTCGACCGACTGCAGTTCCTCGATGCGCGCAAGTCGTGCCTTGCCCTTGCTGCGTCCGCCCTTGGCATTCTGCCGCGCCCACTCCAGTTCCTTCTGGATCGCCTTCTGGCGCGACTTTTCCTGATTCTCCTCCTGCTTCAGACGCTCGTCCTTCTGCTGCAGCCAGTCGGTGTAGTTGCCCTTCCACGGGATGCCGCGGCCGCGGTCGAGTTCGAGGATCCACTCGGCGGCGTTGTCGAGGAAGTAGCGGTCATGGGTGACCGCGACCACGGTCCCCGGGAAGCGCGCGAGGAACTGTTCCAGCCACTCGACCGATTCCGCATCGAGATGGTTGGTGGGTTCGTCGAGCAGCAGCATGTCCGGCTTCGACAGCAGCAGCTTGCACAGCGCGACGCGGCGCTTTTCGCCGCCGGAGAGCTTGCCGATCACCGCTTCCCAAGGCGGCAGGCGCAGCGCATCGGCGGCGACTTCGAGTTGCTGGTTCAGGGTATCGGCGTCGCCGGTTGCGAGGATCGCCTCCAGGCGCTCCTGTTCCTTGGCCAGCGCGTCGAAGTCGGCGTCGGCTTCGGCGTAGGCGGCATAGACCGCTTCGAGTCGATCCTTGGCGTCGAAGATCTCGCCCAGTGCCGACTCGACCTCCTGGCGTACCGTCTTCTCGGGATCAAGCCTTGGCTCCTGTTCCAGATAGCCGATCTTGATGCCCGGCGCCGCCCGCGCCTCGCCGTTGAAGTCCTTGTCGACGCCGGCCATGATCCGCAGCACCGTCGATTTGCCGGAACCATTCAGACCAAGCAGGCCGATTTTCGCGCCCGGGAAGAAGCTCAGCGAAATGTTCTTGATGATTTCGCGCTTCGGGGGCACGACCTTGCTGACCCCGTTCATGGTGTAGATGAATTGCATGGCGATGCCCGATCCGGCGAGAAGTAGACCGAGCATTGTCGGTGCAGGGCCGGGGCAAGTCCAGCTTCGTCGCCAGGCGATCCTGGGGCGGAGGCGGTGCCGCGCCGCACCTCTCAGACAGTGCGTTTGGCGACTTCGCGTTGCAGCAGTTCCGTGAACGCCGTGACGACGCGGTGGTCGCGGTACAGCCGCGACTTGCGCGCAGACACCAACGCGCGCAGGCGCATGCGTTCCGCAGGATCGCTGGCCAGCGCGACGGCGCGACGCACGAAGTCGTCGACGTCGTCGGTGATGAGCTCCGGCAGTTCCAGCAGCTGCAACATGGCAAAGGTATGCCGGCCGCGCATGAAGGCTCCGGGCAGGGTCAGGATCGGCGTGTCGGCCGAGAATGTCTCGAGCGCGGTGACGCCGCCGGACCAGTGCAGCGAGTCGAGCACCAGGTCGGCCTGCGCCAGCTCCTGCTGAAATCCGGCCTCGTCGATATTGCCGACCACGTGCACGCGGCGCTCGAAATCGACGCCGTGCGCGAGGAAGACTGGACGCATTCGGGCCACGAGATCCTGCTCGATACCCGCATGCAGCCCGCACAGCAAGGTGAGGTCGGCCGCGGGAGCTGCGGCGAGGATGCGTGCGAAGACGCCATCTTGCTCGGGCAGCAGTTTGAGCCCGTTCTGTGCGCAGCACAGCCGCACGCGGTCGTCGTCATTCTTCGGGCGTGGCGGGGTTGGCGACCGCGTTTGCGGGTCGAACCAGCAACCGAGACCGGGCAAGGTCAGCAGGGCTTCGGAGTAGTGCGCTTGGGCGTCGACGGGTTCCATCAGCGCGCTGCTGATGAAGGCATCGATGGTGTCGACGCCGCTGGTCACCGGGTGGCCCCAGAGCATTGCCTGGAAGGGGGCGAGCCGCAACGCCGAGAGCGCCACCGTGCGCGGGTGCATGCCGATGTCGAGATAGATCAGGGCGTCGCAGGCATCGTCGCGGATGCGTTGGGCCATCGTGCCCAGGCCCGTGAGCTCGGTGCGCACCAGATCGAGCTCGCGCCGCAGCTGTTCGGTGACGGCATCGACGCCGGCTTCCAGTGCATAGGCGTGAACTTCAAATCGCTGGCGCGGCAGGCCGCGCATCAGCCCGCCGAAGAGCTTGAGCACGGTGTGGTGGCGCAGGCTGGCAGTCAGGAAGCCGACGCGGAGCTTGCCGCTCGCTGGCCTTGCCGCGAACGGTCGATCGAATTGCGGCAGCGCGCTGCGCGCAATGCGCCGCAGGACTTGACCCAGCGCGATCTGGCGCGACGTCACGTCGATTCCGGTGTAGGCAAGGTGGAAGTTGCTCTGCGCGAGAAGCAGGTGTTCCAGTTGGGGGCGAGCGTCCGGCGCCTCGAGGTCGATGCCGGCGAACGCGGCGCAGCCCGAATCCCAGTCGGCAATGAAGCGCTGCACTTCGTCGTCGCTCGCGAAGAATTTGCCGCGTGGCGTCAGGAACTTCGCCCAGCGCGCGAACAGATGCGACGGATCGAGCGCCAGCGTGGCATCGAGTGCGGCATGCATTTCACGGTAGTAGCCGACCCGAGATGCGGTGACCGCAAGCAGAAACTGGTAGCTCAACGAGTCTGGTTGCAGCGCGACCAGGCGTCGTCGCAACGGCAGCACCTCGATCGCCGTGGCGCCGCCTTGCTCCATGGCCAGCGCCTGAAGTTCGAGGCCACGAGCGTCGTCGCCATCCAGTTGCGTGATGTGCGCGCCGATGTTGAAGGCGGCGCGGTGCTGTTGCATCTGCAACATGCAGCGACCGAGCTCGTCGAGGGCCGGGACCCAGTTCGTGTGTTGTTGCAGCAGCTGGTTGAGTACGGTCGTTGCCTGCTGCACCGGCAAGTTGCGGCGAATGGCGGCCAGCTCGCGCTCGGCCTCGACGCTGCGGCCCTGGCCGAGCAGGGTGGCGATGCGGGCGATCATGGCGTCGTGCGGGAGGCTCATCGGCGGCGGCAGCGATTCGGGCGGAACGAGGGCAGAGGCGCGCAGAAGACTAGCGCCGATGCGCTCTTGCGGGCGAGCTGCGAAGTCGCTGCGCTACCATCCGGGCCTTCCCGTCGCTGCCTCCGGAGCCCGCCGATGTACCACCAGACCTCGTCGATTGAAGCCTTTGATCCCGCGCTTGCCAAGGCCATCGCGGCCGAGGTGCAGCGCCAGGAAGATCACGTCGAGTTGATCGCGTCCGAGAACTACGCCAGCCCGAGAGTGATGGCGGCGCAGGGTTCGGTGCTGACCAACAAGTACGCCGAAGGCTATCCGGGCAAGCGCTACTACGGCGGCTGCGAGTTCGTCGATGTCGCCGAGAATCTGGCGATCGAGCGCGTCAAGCAACTGTTCGGCGCCGACTACGCGAATGTGCAGCCGCACTCGGGTTCGCAGGCCAATGCCGCGGTCTATCTGGCGCTGCTGACACCGGGCGACACCATTCTCGGCATGAGCCTCGCCCACGGTGGACACCTGACGCACGGCGCGAAGGTGAATTTCTCGGGCAAGATCTTCAACGCCGTGCAGTACGGCATCGACGTGACCACTGGCCTGATCGACTACACCGAAGTCGAGCGCCTGGCGCGCGAACACAAGCCGAAGATGATCGTCGCCGGATTCTCGGCGTACTCGCAGGTAATCGACTGGGCAAAGTTTGCCGAGATCGCGAAGGCGGTCGGTGCGTATCTGTTCGTCGACATGGCGCACGTCGCCGGACTCGTCGCTGCCGGCGAGTATCCGAACCCGGTACCGCATGCCGATGTCGTCACCTCGACCACGCACAAGACCCTGCGCGGTCCGCGCGGCGGCATCATTCTGGCCAAGACGAATGCCGAGATCGAGAAGAAGCTGCAGTCGATGGTGTTCCCGGGCACGCAGGGCGGCCCGCTGATGCACGTGATTGCGGCCAAGGCGGTCGCGTTCCTGGAAGCGCTGCAGCCCGAGTTCAAGAGCTACCAGCACCAGGTCGTGTTGAATGCGCAGGCAATGGCGAACGCCTTCATCAGCCGCGGCTACAAGATCGTCTCCGGCGGCACCAGGAACCACCTGTTCCTGGTTGATCTGATCGGTCGCGACGTCACCGGCAAGGACGCCGAGGCAGCGCTCGGCGCCGCGCACATCACCGTCAACAAGAACGCGGTGCCGAACGATCCGCGCTCGCCGTTCGTGACCTCCGGCCTGCGCATCGGCACGCCCGCCGTGACCACGCGCGGCTACAAGGAGCCGGACTGCGTCGCGCTTGCGAACTGGATCTGCGATGTGCTCGACCAGCCGACCAACACCGCAGTGATCGACGGCGCCCGCGCCAATGTCACAAGGCAGTGCCAGCAGTATCCGGTCTACGCCTGAGGCCCTGATCGATGCACTGCCCTTTCTGCCACAAGCCCGATACCCGCGTCGTCGATTCGCGTCTGACCGAGGACGGGATGCAGGTGCGCAGGCGGCGGCAGTGCGAGGCGTGCAGCGAGCGCTTCACCACCTTCGAGACGGTCGAGTTCAAGCTGCCGATGATCGTCAAGCAGGACGGACGGCGCGAGTCGTTCGATGCGGCCAAGTTGCGCGCGAGCCTGGAGCGTTGCCTGCACAAGCGGCCGGCCGGCACTGCCAGCATCGATGCAGCGATCGCCGCGATCACCAAGCGCCTGCGTGGCCATGGCGATCGCGAAGTGCCGTCGCGGCGGCTCGGCGACTGGGTGATGAGCGAGTTGCGTCGCATCGACCAGGTCGCGTACGTGCGTTTTGCTTCGGTCTATCGCAAGTTCGAGGACGTGCAGGCGTTCCGCGAGGAGGTCGAGCAGCTGGAGCGCGACTTGCCGGCGCTGTCCGAGCGCCAGTTGCCGTTGCTCGGCGATCTGCTGCCGGGCGAACGCAAGCCGTGAGCCGGCGCTTCGTCTGGTTGAGCGAGGTGCCGGAGCGCGCCGCGCAGCTGGCCGAATGGCATGTGGCCGAGTGGGCGCCCTTGATTCCCGGCTTCAATGTGCCGGACATGCTTGCCGAATTCTCCACACACGACGGCTGCGAGAAGATCCCGACGACGCTTGTCGCGCTCGATGGTGAAGATCTGCTCGGTTCGGTGAGTCTGCTCGAGAACGACCACGACGATATCCGCGACTACTCGCCGTGGCTGGCGAGTCTGTACGTTCGGCCGCAGTCTCGAGGTCGCGGGCTCGGCGTCGAACTGGTGCGCCGCTGCGAGAACATCGCGCAGCGGCTCGGCATCACGCGCTTGCATCTGTACACCTCCGGGCAGGAACGCTTCTATCGCCGACTCGGCTGGGAGGACGTGGCCAGCGTCTCGCTGCGCGGAGTGCAGGCATCGGTGCTGGGTATCGCGCCGCGCGCGCTGGGGCACTGAGCATGTTTAGCGCGATCGATCACACTCATATGGCTGAGGCACTGCGGCTGGCAGCGCGTGGCCGGTACACGACGGCGCCGAATCCGCGCGTCGGCTGCGTGATCGCGGACGGCACTGGCGTGCTCGGTCAAGGCTCCCACGAGCGCGCCGGTGGTCCGCATGCGGAGGTGCTCGCGCTCCGCGAGGCCGGCGCGCGCGCGCGCGGCGCCACCGCCTACGTCACGCTCGAACCGTGTGCGCACCACGGGCGCACGCCGCCGTGTGCGGATGCGCTGGTCCGCGCCGGCGTCGCGCGCGTGGTCGCGGCCGTGGGCGATCCGTTCGACCGTGTTGCCGGCGAAGGCTTCGCGCGTCTGCGCGCGGCCGGCATCGCGGTCGAAGTCGGGCTGATGGAATCTGCGGCGCGCGAGATCAACGTCGGCTTCTTCTCGCGCATCGAGCGCGGCCGCCCATTCGTGCGCGTGAAGCTCGCGAGCACACTCGACGGCCGCACCGCACCAGCTGACGGTTCCCGACTCGCGGTCACCACCGACGCTGCGCAACGCGACGGCCATCGCTGGCGCGCGCGCGCCTCGGCGATCCTGACGGGCGTCGACACTGTGCTCGCCGATGATCCGTTGCTCACCGTGCGCCTGGACGTCCCGCACGCGCCGCCGCTGCGCGTGATCGCCGATACCGGGCTGCGCACGCCACCGACCGCGCGCTTGCTGAGCGAGGCCGGCCCGCACGTGCTCGTGGTCTGTGGTGACGGTGCCGACGGTGGACGTCGGCGCGCGCTCGAAGCGGCGGGGGCCGAGGTCGTCGCGCTGCCGCTCGATGGTGCGCACATCGACCTGCGGGCGCTGTTGCTGCTGCTGGCGCAGCGGCAGGTCAACGAATTGCATGTCGAGGCGGGAGCATCGCTGGCCGGCGGATTGTTGCGCGCCGGCATGCTCGACGAATGCCTGCTGTACCAGTCGCACACGCTGCTCGGCGCAGACGCGCGGCCGCTGTTCGGCGGCACGCTGACGGCGATGCTCGACTGGACCCTGATCGACGAACGCCGCACCGGGCCGGACCGTCGACTGATCCTGCGCCCCAAGCAAGGAGATTGATCATGTTCACCGGACTCGTCGAAGCCACCGGTCGCGTCGCCGCCATCGAAGCGAAGGGCGGCGACGTGCGCCTGCGCATCCAGTCCGACACGCTCGGCTTCGATGACGTGCAACTCGGCGACAGCATTGCCGTGAACGGCGTCTGCCTGACCGTGGTCGCCTTCGATGCGCACGGCTTCGACGCCGATGCCTCGACCGAGACGCTGGCGTGCACGACGCTGGGATCGTGGGCGGTCGGGCGCCTGGTCAATCTCGAGAAGTCGCTGCGTTTCGGCGATCGTGTCGGCGGTCATCTGGTCAGCGGCCATGTCGATGGCGTCGGCCGCGTGCTCGCGATCGAAGCCGACGCCCGCGCCACCCGCTGGCGCTTCGCCCTGCCGCGCGCACTCGCGCGCTTCGTCGCCGGCAAAGGCTCGATCGCCGTCGATGGCGTCAGCCTCACCGTCAACGCCGTCGGCGACGACCACTTCGACGTCGCCCTGATCCCGCACACCCAAACCGTCACCGCCTTCGCCGAAACCACACCCGGCAGCACCGTCAACCTCGAAGTCGACTTGCTCGCGCGTTACCTTGATCGACTTCGTGAACGGCGATAACCGTTATCCTCACGGTGTCGGCAGACGTCGCTCTTGAAGGAGGGCTTGCAATGATCAGTCATCAGAATCTGCATCGTCTCCAAGGGCGAATTGCGGAAGTCTCCATTGAAGGCTTCCGCAGTCTGAAGCGAATCGAGAAATTGCAGCTTCCGCAGCTCACTGTGCTGATCGGCGCCAACGGAGTAGGCAAGTCCAGCTTCATCCGCTTCTTCGAGATGCTGGGTTGGATGCTGCGCGCACGCAACCTGCAAGAGTTTGTCGTGCGAAAGGGCGGTGGAGACGACCAGTTTTTCATGGGTTCGCGCGCCACACCGCAGATCAAGGCGGAATTGCGCATCGCTACCGACAGGGGGTCCAACGATTATCGCTTCGAGATGGCGCACCTGTCCGCGGGTGACACATTGATGCTGACCCACGAGGCTTATCGCTATTCCGATGCAACGAGGCCTAGAGAGGCGCCTTGGACCAATCTCACCGGCGTCGGCAAAGAGTCTGCGTTGCCTGATCAGATGAACAAGACTGCGAAGACCATCTACACGTTGCTTCGGCAGTGCTCCACTTATCAGTTTCACGATACGTCCGCGAACGCCTCCATTCACCAGCGTTGGGATGTCTCTGATTCGGCGCGCCTGCGCTCCG
Source organism: Lysobacterales bacterium (assembly GCA_016703225.1). Taxonomy (NCBI): domain Bacteria; kingdom Pseudomonadati; phylum Pseudomonadota; class Gammaproteobacteria; order Lysobacterales; species Lysobacterales bacterium. Next base: position 627,578 of record JADJCM010000001.1, on the reverse strand, counting down.
ACGGCGGGAATCTGTCCGCTGTATTGCTCGATCTGCGCGAGCACGATGCGCCGCGCTATCGACAGCTGGTACGCCAAGTTCAGCGAGTGTTTCCCACGTTGGAGGATTTCGTACTGGAGCCAGTCTCTGGCAGGGTGTTGTTGCGCTGGAAGAGCAAGTACAGCGACAAGGTGTTTGGCGCGCACCTGACTTCCGATGGTTCCCTGCGTCTCTTCTGTCTGCTCACTCTCTTGAGTCTGCCGGACGAACGCTTGCCGGATATGCTGTTCTTCGACGAGCCGGAGCTCGGTCTTCATCCGCACGCCATTACGTTGGTTTCGGAGATGCTCAAGCGCGTGGCGAAGACTCGGCAAGTGTTCATTGCGACGCAGTCGCCGTACATGGTCGACTGCTTCGATCTGGAGAATATCGTCGTCGCCGAAGCCAAAGACGGCGCCACCACTTTGCGCAATTTGCCTAAGGATCAGTATCAGCGATGGCTGGACGACGACTACTTGTTGTCGGACATCTGGCTGAAAACTCCAGTCGGAGTGTCTTCTTGATTCGGGTGTGCATCGTGTGTGAAGGCGTGACGGAGGTCGAGTTCGTCAAGTCATGCCTTACGCCGCACCTGCTCAATCACGGCGTGAATGCCTACCCAGTCCTCGTGCAGGCACCTTCCGGACGGCATCGCGGTGGGCGAGTCACGGTCGAGAGGCTCGCGCGATTCATCTCGCACGAGTATCACGCTTCGGATCGACTCACGACGCTGGTCGATTACTACGGGTTCCAGGATTCGGGTGGCCGAACGCGTCAGGCATTGGAGCAAGCCATTGTCGATTGCGTCGCAAGCCACGTCGCCGGTTTCGATCGAAGGTTCGTGTCTCCGTATGTTCAGATGCACGAGTTCGAAGGACTGCTGTTCTCCGATGTAGAGAAGTTCCAGTACGTGCTAGACGGATGGAACGATCGCGTTCGCCAGGCGCTGGTCGCGATCCGTTCGCAGTTTTCGACGCCAGAAGAGATCAACAACAACCGAGAAACGGCGCCATCGAAGCGAATATTGGCAGCATTTCCAGAGGGAACGTACAGCAAACCAGAGCATGGTCCGGTCATCGCCGAAGCAATCGGTCTGGACTGCATCCGTCGGCAATGCCAGCAGTTCGATGCATGGATACGCATGATGGAAGCATGGGGTGGCAGTTGACGGTTCGGGCATGCTGGACGGATGGAATCGGGCCGGGGCTGCGTTAACCCTCCGTCGCATCCGCGGTGGTGCCGCGGCGGTCGTCCTGGTGGATGGAGACGCCGCGGGATTCGTTGCGGAACTCGGCGAGTTCGCGCATCAGGGTTTCGATGTTCACTTCGTTCTTGAGGTTGACCTTGTAGTCGGTCTCGGCGCGGGCGCGGTCCTTGAGCGACTGGCGGTTCTGGCTCATGACGATGAGCGGGCCCTGCAGGCCGACCAGGATCGCGAGCGCGAGGTTGAAGAACTGGAACGGGTAGGGATCGAGCGGTTTCGGCAACACGTCGAGCACGTTGACCGTGCACCAGGCTGCGGTCAGCAGCAGCAGGAACAGGATGAAGGCCCAGGAGCCGTTGAGCTCGGCGACCTGGTCGGCGAGGCGGTCGCTCCAGGACAGGTTCTTGTCGAACTCGGCGTCGACGTTTTTCGCGGCGCGCGCGGAGAGCAACTCGTTGGTTTCGCGCAGGCGCTCGCTCATCGTGCGCAGGATCGCCATCGCCGCGGCCGGGCGGCGTTGCAGGTAGTTGGCCAGGGTGTCGTGCTGCAGTTCCAGCAGCTGCGTGTCGCTGGTCGCGACCGCGCTCGCGCTGCGCGGCTTCTGGTCGAACAGCGCCAGTTCGCCGAAGTATTCGCCGCGGCTTACGTCCTTGAGCGAAATGCGTTGTGAGTTCTGCCCGGGCAGGTGGATGTTCACGTCGCCGCGGTCGACGATGTACATGGCATCGCCGGTGTCGCCGAGCGCGAAGATCATCTTGCCGGCTTTGAACTCGCGCGCCACGACTGCGGCAGAGAGCGCGGACAGGTCGTCTTCGCTGAGGCCGGCAAACATCGGAATGGAGCGCAGCAGGTCGATGGTGGCCATCAGGGTGTCCAAGAGTCGAATCGGGGGCGCCGCCGGGGCGCGCCGTCGATCCTAACGATCCTGCCCGGTCGCCGGCTATCCTTCGCGCCCCGACAGGTCAGCCCGCCATGAGTTTCAGCCCGATTCCCGAACTGATCGACGAGATCCGCGCCGGCCGCATGATCGTCATGCTCGACGACGAGGATCGCGAGAACGAGGGCGACCTGCTCATGGCCGCGGAACTGGTGCGGCCCGAGGACATCAACTTCATGGCACGCGAGGCGCGCGGCCTGATCTGCCTGTCGCTGACCGCCGAACGCTGCAAGCAGCTGCGTCTGCCGCCGATGGTGCAGGACAACGCCTCGCGTCACCGCACCGCGTTCACCGTCTCGATCGAGGCCGCCGAGGGCGTCAGCACCGGCATTTCCGCCTACGACCGCGCCCACACCATCCGCACCGCGGTGCGCGCGAACGCGAAACCTGACGACCTGCACCAGCCCGGACACGTGTTCCCGCTGCAGGCGCAACCGGGTGGCGTGCTGATGCGCGCCGGTCACACCGAGGCGGCGGTCGATCTGGCGCTGCTCGCGGGTCTCGAGCCCGCCGGCGTGATCGTCGAGATCATGAGCGCCGACGGCACCATGGCGCGGCGGCCCGAGCTCGAGCAGTACGCGGCGCGGCATGGTCTGAAGATCGGCACCATCGCCGACCTGATCCGATATCGCGCCCACACCGAGGCGACGTTCACGCGCGTGTTCGAGCGCGAGGTGGAGACCCGCCACGGCGCGTTCCGGCTGGTCGCCTATCGCGACCGGTTTGGTTCCGGCCTGCACTACGCGCTGGTGCGCGGCAGCGTCGACGCGGACACGGTGACGCCGGTGCGCGTGCATGTGAAGAACCTGCTGGTCGATGTGCTCATGCTCGATCGCGAAGACCTCGGCATTTCCGCCGAGAAGGCGCTGGCGACAATCGCGCAGGAGGGTCGCGGCGTGTTCGTGCTGCTCGGTGACCATCGCGATCCCGAGGCCGAGTTCGCGCGCCTGACCGAGGCCGCGTTGCCGGCACCGGCCGCGGCCAGCGACTGGCGCCAGAGCGGGCTTGGCGCGCAGATCCTCGCCGACCTCGGCGTGCGCCGCCTGCGCGTGATCGGCACCCAGCGCCGATTCCTCGGCCTCTCGGGCTTCGGACTCGAAGTGGTAGACTGTGCGCCCCCCGAATCTTGATCGGCCCGCCCGCTGACAGCGTCGCGCGGCCCGAGGTCTGTCCATGCCGTCCCATCCTGTTTCGCGAGCCAAGCCGATCAACCTGGCGCGCTTCAAGCTTTCGCGCGTCGAGCCTGCCGAAGGCGTGTTGCGCGTCGGCATCGTTGCGGCACGCTTCAATGCCGACATCGTCGATGCCCTGCTCGAAGGCGCGTTGCGCACGCTGGCGGCGCACGATGTGCGCGGCGACGACGTGGTGCTGGCGCGCGTCGCCGGCGCCTGGGAAGTGCCGCAGGTGGTGCAGGCGATGGCCGACTCCGGCGAAATCGACGCGATCATCGCGCTCGGCTGCATCATCCGCGGCGAAACTGCGCACTTCGATGTCATCGTCAACGAGTCGGCGCGGGCGCTGATGGACGTGGCGCTGAAGTCGGGCATCAGTGTCGCCAATGGCGTGCTCGCGGTCGAGAACGTTGGCCAGGCGCTGGCGCGCTGCGGCGGCGAACACGGCCACAAGGGCGAGGAAGCGGCGCTGGCCGCGCTCGATACCGCCGGCCTGATCCGCAGCCTGTTGCCCGAAGACTTCGACCTCGATGGCGAACTCGACGGCCTGCTCGACGAGTTCGCCGGCGGTCTGCGCCCGGGACCGCGTCGATGAGCGAGCGTCACGCTCGTCCCGAGGGAGTCGACCTGGCCGCGCGCAGTCGTGCACGCCGCCGCGCGCTGCAGGCGACTTATGCCTGGCAGGTGTCGGGCACCGACATGCGCGGCATCATCGAGCAGTTCAAGCATGAGCAGGAGATGGAGATCGCCGACCTCGACTACTTCGAGGACCTGCTGGTCAACATCGAGCGGCGCTGCGCCGAACTCGACGCGGCGATCGGCCCGCACCTCGACCGCACCATCGCCGCAGTCGACCCGATCGAGCGCGCGGTGCTGCGCCTCGCCGCCTACGAACTGATCCACCGCCTCGACGTGCCCTATCGCGTCGTCATCAACGAGGCGATCGAGACCACCAAGCGCTTCGGCGCCGACTTCGGCCATACCTACGTCAACGGCGTCCTCGACAAACTCGCGCGCGCCGTGCGTGGCAGCGAATACCGCCGCTGATGTGGCCGCGCCCGCCGACGAATTCGCACTGATCCGGCGACTTGCAGCGACGCAGCGCGCTGGCCGCGAAGACGTGCTGCTCGGCATCGGCGACGATGGCGCGGTGCTGGTGCCCGCGCCCGGGCGGCATCTGGTCGCGGTCTGCGACACGCTGCTCGGCGGCCGTCATTTTCCGGCCGACACCGACGCCTTCGCGATCGGCTGGAAAGCGCTCGCGGTGAATCTGTCCGACCTCGCGGCGATGGGTGCGAACGCGCAGTGGGCACTGTTGGCACTGACCCTGCCCGATCACGATGCCGCCTGGGTCGAGCGCTTCGGCCATGGTTTCGCGACGCTTGCGAAAATGAGCGGCGTCGAACTGGTCGGTGGCGATACCACACGCGGGCCGTTGGCGATCACCGTGACCGCGCTCGGCGCCGTCGCTGCGGGCACGGCGCTGCGCCGCGATGGCGCGCGAGTGGGTGATCGCGTCTGCATTGCCGGCGTGCCCGGCGAAGCTGCGATGGGGCTGGCCGCCATCCAGCAAGGTCAGCGCGCAGACCCGCGCCATGCGCATTGCATCGCGCGCCTCGATCGGCCCGAACCGCAGCTCGCACTCGGGCAGGCGCTGCACGGCGTCGCCAGCGCCTGCATCGATGTCTCCGATGGCCTGCTCGCCGATCTCGGCCATATCGCCGCGGCGAGTGCGGTCGGTATCCGCCTCGAACTCGTGCGTATCCCGCATCCGCCGCTCGCGCTCGGTGCCACGCTTGGCCTCGACGCCAGCGCTGTCATCGACCTCGCGCTCGGCGGCGGCGACGACTACTTGCTCGCCTTCACCGTGCCCGCGGCGCGGCTTGCGGAGGCGCGCGAGCGGCTGGCGTCGCTGGCACTGCCGCTGACCGAGATCGGCGAGGTCACGGTCGGGTCCGGTGTCGACGTGGTCGAAGCCGACGGCAGTACCCACTTCTGCCGACGAACCGGCTACAACCACTTCGGAGGCGACGATGCGCGCCAAGCATGAGTTGCTGCGCCACCCCTGGGGCTGGCTCGCGAGCGGCTTTGGTTCCGGCCTGTCGCCGTTCGCACCGGGCACCGCCGGCACCGCTGCGGCATTGCTGGCGTACCTGGCGCTGCGCCCGTTCGGCTGGGTGGCGCTGCTCGTGGCCGCAGTGATCATGTTCGGGCTCGGTGTGCGCGCCGCCGATTGGGTGATCCGCGAGATCGGCATCGAGGACCCCGGCGTGGTCGTGGTCGACGAGTGGGTCGGCACCTGGATCACGCTGCTGCCGGCGCTGACGTTGTGGCCGCTGCTCGGCTATGCGCCGCCGCTGTGGCTGGAATTGCTGGCCGCGTTCCTCGCCTTCCGGTTCACCGACATCCTCAAGCCGTGGCCGGCATCGTGGGCCGACCGCGAGCTGCACGGCGGTTTTGGCGCGATGGCCGACGACGCCATCGCCGGCGTCTACTCGGCGCTGATGCTGTGCGCGCTGCCGTGGCTGGCGCAGTGCTGCCGATCAGTGTGAACGCTCCGCCAGGGCGAGCTCGGCGGCACGCCGCAGCGCCGCCATTGTCTCGGCGCTGAAGGCGGCGTGGTGCTTGCGCGGCAGGGTGCTGTACTGCATCGACAGTGGCACCTGTGCATCGGGCCGGGCATGCGCCGCGATCAGCGGCTGCTCGAGCGTGATCGCGTTGGCGGCGGGCAGCCAGCCCTCGATCGCGGCATAGAGCATGATCGCAACCAGCATCGAGGTATCCGGCGTCGGGTGCAGCCAGCGGTCGCTGAACGGCGTTCGCTGCGCATCGAGCTTGCGCAGTTGCAGGATGGCCGCACCGGCGTCGGCCGGCACCGCGGCGGTCGCTCGCGACAGGCGGCGCAGCACGCGGCTGATTGCGGCCTGCTCGCGGGCGTCCGCGCCCCAGGTGCCGAAAAGCACGGTGCGGATGCCGAGCCGCGCCGCGAATTTGGCGTAGCGCTTGTGCGTGCGCAGGCTGTCGGTGCAGGCAAACGTGGTGCGCAGCGAAGGATGGTCGGCGCAGCGCAGCCAGCCACCCGCCTCCTGCAGCACCAGCACGTCTACCCGGTGCGACTGCAGGTACTGCTGCACCGCACCCTCGCGCCAGCGCTCATTGAGATAGCCGCCGGGGGTGACGAAGGCCTCGGTCGTGACTTCGCGCTGTGGATTCTGGCTGTGCACCAGAGCGCGAAACAGCGCCGGCAGATCGTTGGTGTAGGTGTAGCTGTTGCCGACGAAGACCACGCGCAAGGGCTCGTCGCCGGCCAGTGCCGCCAGCGGACAGGCGAGCACGAGCACCCAGATCCAGCGGACCCAGCGGGAAGCGGTGCGTTGCGACAGCGAAACCATGGCTTCGATCAGAGCCCGGCGCGCCCGTTACCGGCAGTGCCGAAAGGCACGCTGGCGCCCAGCGTTGCCATTCTTGTAGCCGGCCCCGTGGCGACCTTGTAGCGATGACTGCAGTTGCCTAAGATGACTGCATTGCTGCCATGCCCGTCGGGTGAATGAGATGCCGATCCTCACTGTTCGCAATGTTCCGGATGAGGTTCACCGCGCCCTGCGTGTGCGAGCTGCCCTGCACGGCCGCAGCACGGAGGCGGAAGTCCGCAGCATCCTGGAAAGCGCCGTCAAGCCCGTCGAGCGGGTCCGCATGGGCGACGCGCTGCGCAAGCTCGGTCGTCGCGTCGGTTTGAAGGACAAGGATCTCGCGGTGTTCAAGCGCGACCGGACACCCGCCGAGCCGATGCGCTTCGAATGATCGTGCTCGATACCAATGTCGTGTCCGAAGCCATGAAGCCCGCGGCCGATGCAGCCGTTACGGCGTGGCTGAATGACCAGGCCGACGAGACGCTGTACCTGTCCAGCGTGACGCTGGCCGAGCTGTTGTATGGCATCGGTACTTTGCCCAGCGGTCGGCGCAAGGATGCACTGGCGGGTACCTTGGATGGATTGCTTGAATTGTTCGGGCAACGCGTGCTGCCGTTCGATGCCGAGGCGGCGCGCTGTTATGCGCCCTTGGCTGCCAAGGCCAGGGCGGCTGGCAAGGGTTTTCCCACACCGGACGGCTACATCGCAGCGATCGCCGTCGCGCATGGCTTCGCCGTAGCCACGCGCGATGCCAGCGCGTTCCTGGCCGCCGACGTGGCGGTGATCGATCCGTGGCGTATGCGATGAGCTGGCGGCTCGCGCGTCGTCGCGGTTCAAGCGTGACGCTCACGCCGGCAGCAGCTTGCCCGGGTTGAGGATGCCGTGGGGGTCGAACTGCGCTTTGACTGCGCGCATCAGTTCGAGCGTGGGTGCGGCGATGGCGAGCGGCATGAAGTCGCGCTTTTCGAGGCCGATGCCGTGTTCGCCGGAGAGGGTGCCGCCGAGCGCGATCGTGGTCGCGAACAGCTCGGCGAGCACGCGCGGCGCCTGGGCCGCCTTGGACAGATCTTTCGGGTCGAACATCAGGTTGACGTGCAGGTTGCCGTTGCCGGCATGGCCGAAGCAGACGATGGCGATGCCGCTTGAAGCCGCGAGCGCGCGCGTCTTCGCCACCAGCGCCGGCAGCTGCGACACCGGCACTACCACGTCTTCGTTGATCTTTCGCGGAGCGATCTGTTTCAGCGCCGGCGACAGCGCCTTGCGCGCTGCCCACAGGCGCGCCACTTCCGCGGCTGACTGCGCGGCATCGAGTTGCAGCAGGCCGTCGCCGGTGGCTGCGACCGACACCGCGGCGACGGCGTGGTCGATCGCGGCTTCGGCGCCATCGACCTCGATCATCAACAGCGCGCCGGCGGGCGGGATGTCGGCGCCGCCGATCTCGCGCGCCAGGCGCACCGCCTCGGCATCCATGAACTCGAGTGCGCACGGGATCTGCGGCTGGCGCATGATGCGCGCGACTGCGGCGGCGGCGCTTTCGACATCGCGATAGAGCACGCGCAGCGTGCGCAGCGATTGCGGCAATGGCAGCAGTTTGAGCGTGGCCTCGCCGATCACCGCGAGCGTGCCTTCCGAGCCGATGACCAGGCGCATCAGGTCGTAGCCGGTGGCGCCCTTGGTGGTGCGCGAGCCGAACCGGTGGATGATGCCGCGACCATCGACGCAGCGCAGCGCCAGGGTGTTGTCGCGCGCCGCGCCGTACTTCACCGCGCGCGGTCCGCCGGCATTGCAGGCGAGGTTGCCGCCGATGCTGCAGAACGCGGCGCTGGTCGGGTCCGGCGCGAAGAACAGTCCGTGCGCGGCGGCGGCCTGCTGCAGTTCGCCGTTGAGCACGCCGGACTCGACCACGGCGACGCGGTCTTCGGGATCGACCTCGAGGATGCGCTGCATGCGTTCGCAGGACAGCACCAGCCCGGCGGCGATCGGAACGCTGGCGCCGGTGGTGTTGGTGCCGCGACCGCGCGCGACCAGCGGCACGCGCAGCTCGGCACAGTACGCGACGATGGCGCCGATCTGTTCGATCGTGCTCGGCAAGGCCACTGCGTCGGGTAGCGACTGGCGCCGTGAATTGTCGTAGCTGTAGGCGATGCGGCTGGCGTCGTCATGATGCACCGCGTCTGCGGGCAGCACGCCGGCCAGGCGGCGGAGCAGCGTGTCGATCGCGGCGCTCATCCATCCACCCGGAAGGCGTCGCGAATCCACTCGAACTGCGGTGCGTCGAGCGCGCCGGTGGCCGCGACCACGTCGAAGCGGCAGGGCGTGTTCGCGTAGCGCGGGTGGCCTTGCAGGAACAGTGATGCGGCGCGCACCAGCTTGGCGCGCTTGGCGCGGGTGATCGAGTCGATGCCGTCGCCGTGGCCGGCATGCGCGCGGTAACGCACCTCGACGAACACCAGCACCTCGCCGTGCAGCATCACCAGATCAAGCTCGCCGAGGCGGTAACGAACCTGGCGCGCGAGGGGTCGCAGCCCCTGCGCGACCAGCCAGCGCTCGGTCGCGGTTTCGAGGGCATCGCCGACCGCGCGCTTTTCGCTCATGGCGCCGATTCGATCACCAACCGCAGCGCCGATGCCGCTTGCGGCGCGCCCTGCACGAAGCGGTACAGCTGCGGCAGGCGCCGGATGCGCCCGAAGCGGTCGGACAGCAACAGGCCGCTGGCACCGTCCAAGTAGCGCCCGGGTTGTGCGCGCAGGTGCGCCAGGTACGGCAGCAACTGGTAGGCATCCAGCCCAAACGCGAACAGGCGCGGGCTGTGCGCGGCCGCGCCGAGGTCGTGCGCGAGCGCGTCGCGGCTCGGCAGGCCGACTACGCCGCCATGTGCCCACGGCGCGTCCAGGAACACCAGCCCATCGAGGTCCTTGTCCAGCGTCGCCTGAACCGTGCCGGCGAATACGTGCGAGGTCGCCAGCATCGGCAGGGTTGCGGCGATGGAGACGCGCAGTTGCGGCACCAGCAGGCGCGCGGTCGAGGGGCGCACGGCGATGAAGACGGCGTCGGCGAGCAGCGCCTCCGCGGGCGCGTCCGAGGCGCCGACCAGGGCGGTGATCGCATCAGCGAAATCGACATCGCTGTCGCGCAACAGGCGGCGACCGCTGATCGAGCCGCCGAGTGCGCGCAGCTGCGAATCGAACGCGGCCAGCGCGCGTTCGCTCCAGTCTTCATTGGTGCCGAATACGGCGATGCGCTTCGCGCCTTCGGCGACCATGCGCTCGGCCGCATGCGCGGCTTCTTCTTCCGGCACCAGACCGAAACGGAAGCTGTTCTCGGAGGCGATGGTCTTGGCTTCGGGGTGGTTCAGGGCCAGCACCGGCACGCGGCCATCGGCGGCTTCGAGGAGGGCATCGACCTGGTCGCGTTCGACCGGGCCGAGCACGGCATCGACACCCTCGCGCAGCGCCTGACGATAGGCCTCGAGCGCACTGCGGCGGGTGCCGCCAACGTCGTACACCTGCACCGATGCCGCAGCCGCGAATCGGTAGTGCGCGCACAGCACGCCGTCGAGGATGGCTTTGCCGGCGGCGGCATATTCACCGCTGGTGGGCAGCAGCACGCCGAGCTTGTGCAGCGGCACGAAGCCCTCGCGCTGCATCTCGCCGTCGTCGGTCGCCACCTCGATGCCGACCGCCGCGCCGGGCTCTATCGGCGCACGCGCCGGTGCTTCGCCGTTGGCGCGCAGCGCCCGCTCCAGCCAGGGACGCAGCACGTCGTCGGCGGCGAGCGGCGCGAGGTCGGCATGCAGGCGTGCGCGATCCTGGGCGGCGATCAGATCGAGCAGTTCGCGCTGCGTTTCGCGGCGCTCGTCGGCCGGCAGCAGGGCGACCAGGCGCAGGCGCGTGCGCGTCGCATCCAGATAGCGACCCTCGGCCTGGAACGCGCGTGCCTGCAGTTCCAGCCAGCGCTCGCGCACCGCTGCCGGAATGCGCGCGTCGTCGACGGCGAGCAGCCCCGACGCCCGCGCGGCCTGCTGCCGGCTCAGCGCGAGCTCGGCTTCGAGCAGGTCGTAGCGCAGGTTCTGCTCGGCATCGAGCTTCTTGCGCTTGATCTCGCCGAGCAGGCGCGCGACATCGTCGAACTCGGCTTCCTCGCGCCAGGCCTCGGCCGCGAGCAGCCGGTAGTGGTCGCGCAGGGCACGCTTTTCGGTGGCCAGGCGCTCGTATTCGGTGCCTGCCGCGGCGTAGTCGCCGGCGCCGATGCGTTCGCGCGCGCTGGTTTCCTGCACCGCGTCGGGCACCGGCGGCGTGGTCTGGCAGCCGGCGAGGGCCAGTGCGATCAGCACGGTGCTGGAGAAAAGCAGTCGGGACATGCGCGTGCTCGCAAAAGAACAGCAGGGCCGCGATGATAGCGAAGCCATGTCCGCCCACGCGCCCCCCGCCGCCGGTTGCCTGTATGTCGTCGCGACCCCGATCGGGCACCGCGACGACCTTTCAGCGCGCGCCATCGACACGCTGCGCAGCGCCGACCGCATTGCCTGCGAGGACACCCGCCACAGCGCGCCGCTGCTGGCGCTGGTCGGGGCGGGCGCGCCGGCGGTGGCCCTGCACGAGCACAACGAGGCACAGGCGTCGGCAAAGCTGGTCGAGCGCATGCTCGCCGGCGAGCGCATCGCGCTGATCTCGGATGCCGGTACGCCGCTGGTCAGCGATCCCGGCTACCGCCTGGTGCAGGCCGCGATCGCCGCCGGCGTGCGCGTGGTGCCGATTCCCGGGCCGAGCGCGCCGATCGCGGCGCTGTCGGTGTCCGGCCTGGCCAGCGACCGCTTCAGCTTCGAAGGCTTTCTGCCGACCAAGCCGGGTGCGCGGCGCGAGGTGTTCCAAGCGCTGGTCGATGATTCGCGCACGTTGATCTTCTTCGAGGCCAAGCACCGCATCGTCGAGTCGCTGGCCGATGCCGTGACCGTGTTCGGCGGCGAGCGCCGCGCTGCGATCGCGCGCGAAATCACCAAGCTGCATGAAACCATCCTGCGCGGCACCCTGGCGGAACTGCAGGCGCGCGTCGCGGCCGATCCGGAACAACAGCTCGGCGAATTCGTGCTGCTGATCGCCGGCGCCGATCGCGACATGGTGACGGCGCGCAAGGAACGCGATGCGATTGCGCTGGCGCGTCGCCTCGCGACCGAGATGTCGGCGAGCCGCGCTGCCAAGCTCGCTGCCGAGATCAGCGGGGCGTCGAAGAACGCGCTGTATCGAGCCCTGACCGAAGCGACGCCGTAGCCGGTGCCGCTCGAAACTACGGCGTGCAGGCCGCGCCCTTCGCGTCCGCATCGAGCACCAGTTCGACCCGCAGCGGATAGTGGTCGGAACCGATGTCGGGCCCGCGCTCTGAGGCGCGCACCGCCCAGTGCCGACTGACCAGCACCTGGTCGATCGGGATGCCGATGACGCCCCGACCGGCGCTCGGCCAGGTCGGTGCGAGCCCGCTGGCGCGGCGCAGTCCGAGGTCGTCGAGTCCGGCGAATGCCGAGGACCACGGGCTCGCATTGAGATCGCCGGCGACGATGCGCGGTCTGCCGTCAACTCCTGCTGCAAGGCTTTGCAACCGGCGATCGCGTGCCTGCCGGTACACCGGCGACAGCGGCGGCATCGGATGCCAGGCGACGAGATCCATGCATTGGCCCTGCCACTCGAGCTGCGCTTCGATGCGCGCGATGCCGAACTCGTCGTGCTGCACCGCGACCGCGGTCAGCGGGAATCGCGACAGCAGCGCGATGCCGAAGGGGTCATCAGCGGGCTCGATCTGCTGGTGCGGATAGTCCGGCAGCGCGGCCAGCGTCGGTGCCAGCGCGGTGCTCGCTTCGAGCACGATCACCAGGTCGGGGTCGGTCGCGGCGAGCCAGTCCAGCAGCAGCTGTGGCTGCGGATTGTCGTGCTGCACATTGGCGATGGCGATGGCGAGTGTGGGCGCTGCAGCAGCCGTGCTTGCCGGGGCGCCCGGTGCTGCGCTGAACCAGGGCAAGGCAGCGAAGGGCAGTGCCAGCAGCCAGTGCGGTTGTCGCAACGCCGCCAGCGCGCCGCAGAGCAGCAGGACGGCGGCATACAGCCACTGCCAGTGCGCGCCCAGATCGAGCAGCCAGGGCAGGCGCCCCTCGAATCGGCGAAGCGCCGCGCCAGCCACGGCAGCAGCAGCCCTGCAGCGCACAAGAGCACCAGCACGCGTGCTCGCAGCGCCACCGCATCCTGCCAGCGATTCACCGTGCTTCCTCGGCTACCGCTGCAAGCGCAGCAACTGCGGCCGCCCCGGCAGCGCCAGCTGCGCTTCGCGCGGCGGATTGCGCGCCACCACCTTGCCGCGACGGATCACCTGCAGACGATTGGCCTTGAGCCGGATCGCATCGAAAGCGTCCTGCGCCTGCAGCACCACCAGATCGGCGTGGCAGCCCGGTGCGATGCCATACGCTTCGAGTCCGAGGATTCGCGCCGGGTTCGTGGTGATCGCCTCGAAGCACTGGCGGATCGCCACCTGCGAGGTCATCTGCGCGACGTGCACGGCCATGTGCGCGACCTCCAGCATGTCGCCCGATCCGAAGGCGTACCACGGGTCCATCACGCAGTCGTGCCCGAATCCGACGTGGACGCCGGCGGCGAGCAGCTCCGGCACGCGCGTCATGCCGCGGCGCTTCGGGTAGCCGTCATGACGGCCCTGCAGGGTGATGTTGATCAGCGGATTGGCGATCGCCGCGACGCCGGCCTCGGCCATCAGCGGCAGCAGCTTGGACACATAGTAGTTGTCCATCGAGTGCATCGAGGTCAGGTGCGATCCGGCGACGCGACCGTGCAGGCCGAGGCGGTGCGTCTCTGCGGCCAGCGTTTCGATATGGCGCGACTGTGGATCGTCGGACTCGTCGCAGTGCAGATCAACGCGCAGCCCGCGTGCGGCGGCGATCTCGCACAGGCGCGTGACCGAGCGCGCACCCTCGGCCATGGTGCGCTCGAAGTGCGGGATGCCACCGACGACTTCGACGCCGAGATCGAGCGCGCGCAGCAGGTTGCGTTCGCCATTCGCCGATCGGTACAGCCCGTCCTGCGGGAATGCGACCAGTTGCAGGTTCAGATATGGCGCGACCGTCTTCTTGACCTGCAGCAGCGCCTCGACCGCGAGCAGACGGTCGTCGCAGACATCGACATGCGAGCGGATCGCGAGCAGGCCCTGGCTGACCGCGAGATCGCAGTAACGCAGCGCGCGCTCGACGATCGCCTCCATCGTCAGCAGCGGCTTCAACTCGCCCCACAGCGCAATGCCCTCGAGCAGGGTGCCGCTCTGGTTCACCCGCGGCTGGCCATAGCTCAGCGCCGAGTCCAGATGGAAATGCGCGTCCACGAACGCCGGCGACACCAGGCAATCGCGCGCGTCGATCTCCTCGCCGGCGCTGGCCGCCAGTCCGCGCTCGACCGTCTCGATGCGTCCGCCGCGCACGCCGATGTCGATGTCGACGCGCCCATCCGGCAGGTTGGCATGGCGAACGATCAAGTCCATCGGCGGCTCCGGAATGCGGCGTGCAGGCGCCAGAGCGTATCGCCATCAAGCCGGGCTGTGGCAGCAGCCCACGTCCGCGATAAGCTCGCCGCCTCGCATTCGTCGTCTCAAGGAACATGCATGGCCACCTGGTATTACGGCGACGCCCAGCGCAATCGTCACGGACCGCTCAGCCCGACCGAACTGGCCGCGCTGCATGCGCGCGGTGAACTGCAGCCGGACACGCCGGTATGGCGCGAAGGGCTGGATGGCTGGAAGCCCTGGCGCGAGGTGATGGGCGAAGTGGTCGGTGCTGGCGCACCACCGGTACCGCCGACGCCGGGCGAACCGGTATCCCCCTACGCGCCACCGCGCGCGCAGCTGCACGACGAGGGCGCGGTCGTGGCCGGCGGGCACGTGGTCTACGCCGGATTCTGGAAGCGCTTTGCGGCGGTGATCCTCGACAGCTTCGTCACCGGTTTCCTGACCTGGATGCTGATGATCCCGGTGTTCCTGGTGCTCGGTGCCGGGTTCGGCGACTTCGCGCAGCTGGGTACCGGGAGCAACGTGCTGCTGACCTTGCTCTACTATCTGTTCGCCATGGGTGTTCCCCTGGTCTACATGAGCTGGATGCACTCCTCGTCGAACCAGGCGACGCTCGGCAAGATGGCGGTCGGCATCAAGGTCACGCGCGTGGACGGTACCCGCATCAGCTTCCTGCGCGCGTTCGGACGCTACTTCGGCTACATGCTGAGCAGTCTACTGCTGTGCATCGGCCTGATCATGGCCGCGTTCACCGAACGCAAGCAGGCGTTGCATGATTTGATGTGCGACACCCTGGTCGTCGACAAGCACGCCTTCACCGCCACGCCCGAGCTGCAGCAGGAAGGACTCGGCGCAGTCGCCATCATCGTGCTGGTGCTCACCGGACTGATGTTCCTCGGCATGATCGTGCTCATCGGCATTGCCATCGCCGCGCTCTCCTCGGGCGGCTGGCACTGATCGAACCCATCAGGAGGCCCCTCGTCGGGGCCTCCCGCTGGAGTCCGCTTGCGAGAGCCTCTCGCCGCAGCCGTGGTGTGGGAGCGGCCTGTGGCCGCGATTGCCCTGCCTCCCCCTCCGCCTACGGCAGCGCCCGCAACTCCACCTCCGCGATCATGCTGATGCGCTCCGAAGTCAGCAGCACATCGTGCTCGTCCGAGCCATAGCGTGCGGTCTCGCGCCGCGCCAGTTTCGGGCTGTACTCGACTTCGTCGTGGTCGCGCACGCCGAACTGGATGTTTCCGATCCGCCATTGCCGACTGGTCAGCTCGTTGAACTCGACGATGCGCGCCTGCGCCTGGCGGATCAAGTCGCCGTGCAGCTTCTCGGTCTCGGCGACCAGCATCGACGGAAGCAGCTTGTAGTCCACCCCTGGATTCTGGATCGCCAGACCCTCGCAACTGGCGAGGCGCGCACGCTCGACCAGGTTCACGTTCTCCTCGCGCGGCACGCGCGCGTATCCCATCAGCTTGACCCGCTCGAAGCCCGAGTCATCACGCGTGCGCTCGGTCATCGCGGTGTGCCACTGCGCATCGACGAACTGCTTCAACGCGGTTCGCACCCTGCTCTCCAGTCCCGCCACATCGCGGTCCTGCGCCGACACCAGCGCCACCACCTCGACCATCACCGCGATCGACGTACGCTTCACCAACCGCTCCGCCGTCAGCCGCAACCGCAGCGTGTCGTACACCGGCACCATCACCTGCACCCGCTCGTTCATCACCCGCCTCCCGCAACCCCGGCCCAGCGCCGGCAAGACCAGCACAACACAGGTCCGTCGCAGCGCTTGCGACCGGGGGGCGGAGACAGGAAGGCAACCTGACGGGGGCAGACGCCGAGGACGAAAGCGACAAAGGCGAACAGCACGGTTGACCGCAGGCTGTGCCAGGTTTAGCCTAGGAGCCGTTCAACATTGCTTAACAGGTGTGCGATGGAAGTCGTCTTGCGCAAGTACGGCAACAGTACGGTGGCGGTGTTGCCACCGCCGCTGTTGCGGGATCTCGGGTTGGCCGCCGGGCAGTCGATGACACTCAGCACGACGGTGGACGGCAGCGTCGTGCTGACGCGCAAGCGCAAGTACGTGCTGGCCGACCTGATTGCCCAGTGTGATCCGAAAGCGCTGCCGCCCGCCGACCTGCGGCTGTGGGAGTCGGCACGGCCGGTTGGCAACGAGGTGTGGTGATGGCGGTATTTGATCGTGGCGACGTGGTGCTGGTTCCGCTCGATCCCGTGCTCGGGCACGAACAGCGCGGCACGCGCCCGGCGTTGGTGCTGAGCGGGCGCGAGTTCAACCGTTTCGGCGACGTGTTGGTTGCACCGATCACGCAGGGCGGCGATCACGCGCGCCATGCCGGCTTCGCCGTCAGCCTGATCGGCACCGGCTGCAAGACGCAAGGAGTTGCGCTGGTGAACAAGATTCGCATCATGGATCTGGCGGCACGCAAGGCGCGTCGCATCGAGCGCGCGCCGAAGGAAATCGTCGAAGAGGCGCTGGCGCGGCTGCAGGCGGTGCTGGATGCCAGCTGACGCGGTTCCAGTTCTGCAATCGAGGTGAGTCTGCGGCTGCGGTGGCTGGCTTGCCGTGGTGCCTTGCGCTCTGGTATTACATTGATGACACTGTGTATTACCCTGGGAGACGCACATGACCACGACGATGACCGTCAAGGGCCAGGTCACGATACCGAAGCGGGTGCGCGAAGCGCTGCGTCTGTCGCCGGGTGACGGCGTGGACTTCGATGTCAATCATGCAGGCGAGGTGGTCGTGCACAAGGCCGGCAGCGGCGACACTGCCAAGCGCGATCGTTTCGCTTCGGCGCGCGGCAAGGCGCAGGTGAAGTGGCGCACCGACGAGCTGATGGCGTTGTTGCGCGGCGCGGATTGAGCGCGGTCGTGGTGGTTCTGGTCGACACCAACGTCCTGCTGGATGTGCTCGAAGATGACCCCGAGTGGGGCGATTGGTCGCTACGCCAGTTGCGCATCCAGGCGAAGGTGCACGAGTTGGTCATCAATCCGGTGATCTACTCGGAACTGTCGCTGGGCTTCGAATCGGTTGCCGCCTTGGACTCCACCGTCACCGGCATGGGTCTGCTCGTAGCAGAATTGCCGCGTGCTGCGTTGTTCCTGGCCGGTCGAGCCTTTGTCGAATATCGCCGCAGCGGCGGAACCAAGGCGAACGTGTTGGCCGACTTCTTCATCGGCGCGCACGCTGCGGTGCTGGGCTGCGCCATCCTCACCCGCGACGGTCGCCGCTACCGCAACTACTTTCCACGCGTGCGCCTGATCGTGCCGGCCGAACGCAACGATGCCTGAGCGGTGAACGCCGCGAAATGCCGGCGCAGTGCTCGTCCCGGTTGCGCGCTGGTGGTAAAACCACAAGCCCGAATCCCGAAAGAGCGACCATGTCCGAACCTGCCCGCATTCCGCATTTCATCAATGGCCAGCGCGTGAATGGCGTTGGCGAGCGCACTTCGCCGGTATTCAATCCGGCCACCGGCCAGCAGACCGGCGTGCTCGGCCTCGCGGCGCAGGCGGATGTCGAGGCGGCGGTGGCATCGGCCAAGGCGGCATTTCCGGGGTGGGCCAGCACCTCGCCGGCACGGCGTGCGCGGGTGATGTTCAAGATGAGGGAATTGGTCGAGGCGAATGCCAGCCAGCTCGCCGCGCAGATCACTGCCGAGCACGGCAAGACCCATTCCGATGCGCTCGGCGAAGTCGCGCGCGGGCTCGAAGTGATCGAATTCGCCAGCGGCATCCCGCAGTTGCTGAAGGGCGAGTTCACCGAGAACGTCGGTGGCGGCATCGACGCGCACTCGTTGCGCCAGCCGCTCGGCGTCGTTGCCGGCATCACGCCGTTCAACTTCCCGGCGATGGTGCCGCTGTGGATGGCACCGGTCGCGATCGCCTGCGGCAACTGTTTCGTGCTGAAGCCCTCGGAGCGCGATCCCTCGGCTTCGCTGCTGCTGGCCGACTGGTTCAAGGCAGCCGGATTGCCCGATGGCGTGTTCAACGTGGTGCATGGCGACAAGGCCGCGGTCGACGCGATCCTTGCACACGCGGACATCAGGGCGGTCAGCTTCGTCGGCTCGACGCCGATCGCGAAGTACATCTACGAAACCGGCGCGCACCATGGCAAGCGCGTGCAGGCGCTGGGCGGAGCCAAGAACCACATGCTGGTGATGCCGGACGCCGACCTGGACCAGGTCGCCGATGCACTGATGGGCGCCGGCTACGGCTCGGCGGGCGAGCGCTGCATGGCGATCTCGGTTGCAGTAGCGGTCGGTGATGCCACTGCCGACGCGCTGGTCGCGAAGCTGGCGCCGCGCGTGCGTGCACTGAAGATCGGCAACGGCATGACCGCGGGCATGGACATGGGCCCGCTGGTCACGAAGGAGCATCGTGCGCGCGTCAAGGGCTACGTCGATCTCGGCGTGCAGGAGGGCGCGACCCTGGTGGTCGATGGCCGCGATCATGCGGTTGCCGGCCATGAACACGGCTTCTTCCTCGGCGGTTGCCTGTTCGATCGGGTCACGCCGGCGATGCGCATTTATCGCGAGGAGATCTTCGGGCCGGTGCTGTGCGTGCTGCGCGCCGACAGCTACGAGCAGGCGCTGCAGGTGGTCAACGACCACGAGTTCGGCAACGGCACCGCGATCTTCACCCGCGACGGCGATGCCGCGCGCGACTTCGTGCAACGCGTGCAGGTCGGCATGGTCGGCGTGAACGTGCCGATTCCGGTGCCGGCCGCGTTTCATTCCTTCGGTGGCTGGAAGGCCTCGCTGTTCGGCGACCAGCACGTCTACGGCCCGGAGGGCGTGCGCTTCTACACCAAGCTCAAGGCCGTCGCCACGCGCTGGCCGACCAGCATCCGCGCCGGCGCGCAGTTCGTGATGCCGACCAACTCCTGAGTCATCGTTCCCACCTCCGAGAGGGATTCCGCAATGAACGCCCAACCCAAACCCGAACTGTCCGCCGACTTGCGCATCAATGGCCGGCGCTTGTGGGACTCGTTGATGGAGATGGCGAAGATCGGTGCGACGCCGAAGGGTGGCGTCTGCCGGCTGGCGCTGACTGATCTCGACCGCGACGGTCGCGACCTGTTCGTGCGTTGGGCGAAGCAGGCCGGGTGCACGATCCGCGTCGATCGCATGGGCAACGTGTTCGCGCGTCGCGCCGGTCGTGACGATTCGCTGGCGCCGGTGGTGACCGGGTCGCATGCGGACTCGCAGCCCACCGGCGGCAAGTTCGACGGCATCTACGGCGTGCTCGGTGGGCTGGAGGTGATTCGTTCGTTGAACGATCATGGCATCACCACCGAGCGCCCGGTCGAGGTGGTGATCTGGACCAACGAGGAAGGCTCGCGTTTCGCGCCGGCGATGGTTGCCTCGGGCGTGTTCGCCGGCGTGTTCACGCTCGACTACGGCCTGTCGCGCGCCGACATCCACGGTGTGACCATGGGCCAGGAACTCGCGCGCATCGGCTACGCCGGCGATGTGCCGATGGGCAAGCCGATCCATGCTGCGTTCGAACTGCACATCGAGCAGGGCCCGATCCTGGAAGCCGAGGGCAAGACCATCGGCGTCGTCACGCACGCGCAGGGACAGCGCTGGTACGAGGTCGAGTTCATCGGCCAGGAATCGCACGCGGGACCGACGCCGATGCCGCGCCGCAAGGACGCGTTGCTCGCCGCCGCGCGCATGATCGACTGCGTCAACCGCATCGGCCTCGAGCACGCGCCCTATGCCTGCGCGACGGTCGGCATGATCCAGAACCATCCGAACTCGCGCAACGTGATTCCCGGCC
Organism: Lysobacterales bacterium; assembly: GCA_016703225.1. Classification (NCBI taxonomy): domain Bacteria; kingdom Pseudomonadati; phylum Pseudomonadota; class Gammaproteobacteria; order Lysobacterales; species Lysobacterales bacterium. Next base: position 607,490 of record JADJCM010000001.1, on the reverse strand, counting down.
GCGTGTTCTTCACCATCGACATCCGCCATCCCGAAGATGCCGTACTCGCCGAGATGGACCGCAAGGTGCGCGCGGCCGTGGCGCAGATCGCTGCGGAGACGCGGGTCGAGGTGCAGCGGCTGGAGCAGATCTTCTACTACGCGCCGGTGCCATTCGATGCCGAGTGCGTCGCCTCGGTGCGTGCCGGTGCCGAGCGCTTCGGCTATTCGCATCGCGATATCGTTGCCGGTGCCGGCCACGATGCCTGTTACCTGGCGCAGGTGGCGCCGACCTCGATGATCTTCGTGCCCTGCGTCGATGGCATCAGCCACAACGAAGTCGAAGACGCCAAGCCGGAATGGATCGAGGCCGGCGGCAACGTGCTGCTGCACGCCATGCTCGGCCGCGCTGGACGCTGACACCCGCAACCTCGGCGGCGCTTTCCCCTCTCCCTCGATGGGGGAGGGGAAGGGGAGAGGGTGGGTTCGGATCGGTGTCGCAGGACGCCCTCTCTCCCGGCCTCTCTCCCGCGAGGGGAGAGAGGAGAAGTGCGCAACCGCCTCGGCGAGGAGGCGTTTATTCGAACCCATTCGCGAACAGCGCCGCAGGAAGCGCGAACTCGCGGGTATGGAAGCCGCGGCCGTAGCTGCCGAGAATCAGGCGCGGCGGGCTCTGCGTCGGGTCGTATTCGAGTTGCGTGACCAGCAGCGTTGCGGGCAGGCCCTGCATCACCGGGGTCCAGTGCGCGCCGCTGTCATCGCTCTGATACACGCCGCCGGCGGTCGCGAGCCACAGCTGGCGCGGATCGAGCGAGCTCGCGATCAGTTCCTGCGGTGCTTCGCCGGTGGCGACACTGTTGATGTCGCCGGTAGCCGAGGTCCAGTTGAGCCCGGCGTCGTGGGTGACGGCGAGGCGGATGGTGGCGTCGAACTGCGCCATCGCGAAGTAGGCGCTGTTTGGTCGGCCGGGATTGCGGTCGGCCTGCAGGCGCGAAGTCGATCCGGCTGCGGGAATGCTGCCCACGGTGGGCGAGCGCACGTTGATGGTCATGTTCGGCGCAGCGCCGGTGAGCACCAGCACGCGGTTGCTGCCGACGCGGTTGACGTAGACCACGTCCGCACCGCTGTTGTTGGCCACGGACAGATTCACCCAGTCGCCCGGCCCGTTGCCCCAGAAGTCGGCCGGCAGGTTGCCGGCGTGCAACACGGACCAGCCGCTGCAGGAAGGGTCGGCACTGATCGAGCGGCGCCAGATCTTGGCATCGAGCGAAGTATTGGTCCCGTAGTCCACGCGCGAGGAGTAGGTGTAGACGCGCTGGCCATAACCGGGTGTGGGTTCGAGCGCGATGCCCCAGGGCGAGGTCATCGGTGTATCCAGCGTGTTCGCGGCACAGCCGGCGTCGTTCTGTTGCCAGCTGGTCCCGCCATCGCGCGACCACCAGCGCGACCATTGCGCACCGAAGCTGGCGGCCATCTCGTTGGCGTTGTCGGAGCTGAGCCCGATCGCGCCGCCGTCGGCGCCGGTGAGATAGCGCACGCGGTTGGCTCCGGCTTGCCCCAGATCGAGCAGCACCGAGCCGGTGTCCCATAGACCGGCAGCGACCAGGTTGCGGTTCTTCAGCGACTGGTTCATCGCGGCGGTGTTGGCCATCACCAGTTGCACGTTCATGGCGAGTGCGTTTTCGCTGGCATCGACCGCGTTGGTGGCGTAGTCGTAGACGTAGACACCGCCATCGTTGGCCAGCACCACGCGGGTGTTGCCGGGCGCGACCGATGTCGGCACAAACTCGAAGTCGGTGTGGTCGGAAAGATTGCTGACGATCTGCTCGAAGACGGGCGAGGCAGCGGTGCCGTTCTCGGTCAGCCAGGCGTCGACCATGCCAGCGGCGACGATGTCCGGGTTGTCCGGATGGACTTCGACCGCGTTGGCGTGGAATCCCATGACGCCACCGAAGTTGATCGCGCCCGAGATCTTGCTCCAGGCAGCGATGCCGTAGGCGCTGCTGCGGAAGACGCCGTTGGAGTTTTGATTGCCGTCGGTGACCATGGCATAGACGTAGGGCGAATCACCGCGATTGGCCGGTCCGGCCAGGGTGATGCGGTCTCTGCCGCCGGTGATGCCGGCGATATTCGCGGTTGCCCAGTCGAAGGGCAGCGTGTCCACCGGCGCGTACTGGATCGTTCCGCCCCAGAGCGCGAGCAGCATCACCCCGTCGTTGTCGCCGGCGGCGCCGGAGACCTGCGCGAAGTCGGAGCAGGCGCCGGTGTGTTCGCGCGTCCAGCTGCCGCCGTAGTTGCGGCTGCGGAAGAAGCCGATGTCGGTGCAGGCATAGAGCGTGCCGGTTTTGAAGCGGTCGCCGGCGATTTTGTAGTAGGTGCCCGGGCTCAGTCCGTCCGGGGTGAATAGCGTCCAGGTGTTGCCGCCGTTGGTGGAACGGTAGAGCCCGGTGCCGTTGTAGCGGCCGCCGCCGACGCCGGTGCCGACGATCAGCCAGTTCGAGTCGGTCGGGTCGACCCAGAAGCCGCCGATACCGGTGGAGCCGGGCAGCGTGTCGGTCAGCGGAATCCAGATGTGGCCGCCGAAGAAGTCCGCCTGTTTCCACAGGCCGCCGCCGAGTGCGCCGGCGTAGAGCACGCGCTTGCTCGCGGCATGGTCGTAGGCGTAGCGCACGTCCATCAGCGCACCTGCTGCGCGCGGCGTGGTGTTCGCATTGACGATGCCAAGCCCTTGCGCGCTCCAGGATCCCGTGGACTTCGCGGCGCCGGAGAGCGCCAGCCGGCGCTCGGCGTTGCGACGCCATTGCTCGGGCGGCGGCGTGCCGGCGTTGAGGCGAAGCCAGACATCGATCTGGGCTGCCTCGTGGTTCAGGTCTGCATCGCGCGTGGCGGCTTTCGTTGCCGCGGCCGGGTCGATGCTTGCCGCCATGCTTTTCGGCGCGCTCAGCCACTGCTGGCGCAACCACAGCGACTGCTCGGGTCGGGCCGGGACGTGCAGGGCGAGTTCGGCGTCGAATGCGCGCGAATCCCCATGCGGGGCGGCGGCGGCCGGGAGGGCGGTGATCGCTGCGATCAGGGTGCAGAGGCGAAGCAGGGGGCGGTCGGACATAGGAGTTGCTGGAGTCGCAGCCAAGGAAGGTCTGGGGCCGAATCCTAGCCCGGGTTTCGACGAGAACGCATTCGGGCGAAAAAACCGGCAGGGTCGCCGCAGGCAGCGCGGCGACCCTGCGGCGCAACTACTCGAAGCCGTCGCCGAACAGGTAGATGCCGGCGGTACACATGCCGGGCGTGCTGGCGTTGGTGATCTGCAGGTCGTCGAGGTAGAAGCCCTCTTCCTCGGTGCCCGGGTCGGAGGAGAAGCGCCAGCGGATCTGCACGTTGCGCGGGCTTCCGCCGCTGAAGGTGTGGGTGAAGGTCTGGAAGGCGTTGCTGGTATCGCCCGAGAACGCGCCTTGGGTGGTGGGGTAGCCGCAGGCATTGATCGGCGGCGTCTGGGTTTGCGAGAAGCTCGACGGATAGCCGGCATCGGGCGCGAGCGGTGTGAACGCGCCGCCGTTGGTGGACACTTCCATGACCACGCCGTCCCAGTTCGTTTCCAGGTTGTAGCGCGCCTTGTAGGTCAGCACCGAGGTGCCGGCCTGCAGCTGGATGGTGGGCGTGGTGATCGCCGCGCAGGTGTCGGCGTTGTAGTTGGTCGATCCGTCCGCAGCGCTGCGATAGCTGTAGCTGCCGGTGGCGAAGCGGTCGTTGCTGATCGACCAGGGCGTGCCGAGCGTCATGAACGACGGCGAGTCGGCGCCGTCGCTAAAGGTGCCCACGACCAAGGTGCCGGAGTTGGGCGTGTGCTTGACGCGGCGGCTGCCGCTCGACTCGTTGCCGCCGGATGGGCCGGGGTTGCCGGTGGTGTTGTCTTCGGCGCGGACCACATAGTGGTAGGTGGTCAACGCCGCTGCGGTCGTGTCGATGTATTCGCTGCCGAGCACGGCGCTAGCCAGCAGGTTCGCCGGGCCGGGCACGAACAGCGGGTCGGTGGAGCGGTAGACGTTGTAGCGCAGGCCGCTGGTGGCCGGGCACTGGTTGCTGCCTTCGCTCCACTGCACGCGCACACCGCAGTCGCCGGGCACGAGCGCGCTGGTGCTGACGCTCGCTTGGTCGAAGGTCGGCTGCAGGGTGCAAATGGCGGTGGAGAGCACGTCGGCGCAGGTGCTGATCGGGCCTTCGCCGCAGGCGTCGACCGCACGCACCTTGTAGGCGTAGTTGTAGCCACCTTGGGTCAGGTTGTCGGTGAGGGTGGTCCCGACGCCATGACCGGCGAGCTGGAAGTCGGCTGCGGTTGCAGTGGCGCAGGTGCCGTTGCTGCGATAGAGCTGGTAGCCGCTGGCGCCGGCCACGACGGCCGCGGTCACGTCCACTGCACCCGCGTTATTGGTGGCGCTGACGCTGGCTGGCGGCGTGGTCACCGCGGTCGCACATTGCGCGCTGGAAACGGCCAGGCCATAGCCCTGCCGATTCGCGCCGGGCTGGCCATCACCCGGCACGGCGCTGGCCTTGACGCGCACCGTGTACACGCCCGCGGTCGGCGCGGTGAAGCGCACCTGTTCCAGCGGGTTGAGGGCGTCGGCACTGCCGCCGGTGGTCGAGTTGGCGCTGGCGCCGCTGCCGGTGATCACGTTGCCGCGATAGAGGTTGGCGCCCTGCACCACCTCCAGGTCGAGGTTGTTGACCAGTGCGGTGCCGGCCGCGCCCGGTGTGCCGGGCGGATCGAACCACGCGAGCGTGGCGCGGAACTCCTGGCCGGCGTTCACCTGTACCGAGTACTCATGCTGCTCGCCGGTGGTGAGGCCAAGCGCCTGTGGCCGCGCGAAGCTGCGCAGGTCGCGGCTGCCGCTCTCGTCGCCGAAATACAGATTGTTGTCGAGCCAGATGCGACCCCAGCCGTAGTTGTTGCTCGGCGCCGTTGCGATCATCGCGGTGCCATTGGTCAGCATTGCCTTCATCTCGGTGCCGAGCGGCTTGCGCGCATCGGCCGGGTTGCGCGTGCCGGTCGGATAGAAACCGTCGCTGAAGTACTGACGCATCAGCGCGGCGGCCCCGGCCACGGCCGGGGTGGCCATCGACGTGCCGGACATGATCGCCGTGTTCGCTTGCTCCGGGTTGGCCGGCGGGTTGCTGTTCTCGGTGTTGCCGGCCGCCGAAGTCAAGGTGCCCGGCGCCATGATGTCGGGCTTGCGCCGCCCGTCGCTGGTCGGCCCGCGCGAGGAATACGAGGCCACCGTGGTGGAATTGCCCGAGCCAAGCGCGCCGACGGTGAGCGCGTGTTTGGCGTGTCCCGGGTGGCCGATCGTGGTGGCGGCGGAGCCGTCATTGCCGGCCGAGAACACGATCAGCATGTCGTCGTGCTGCCACAGCGTCTGGTCCACTTCGGCGTCGCTGCTGGAGTAGGCGCCGCTGTAACCAGAGCCGTAGCTATTGCTGTGCACGAAGGCGCCGCTGTTGCGCGCCTGTTCGAACATCGGCACGCCGCCGGCGCCGGAGAGGCAACCGGTGGTGTCGTGACCGATGTCCTGGAACAGCAGTTGCGCATTCGGCGCCATGCCATCGCCGGTGCCGTAGTTGGGATTGGTCGGCGTGGCCGCGGTTCCGGCGTCGCCGGCGACGGTGCCGGAGGTGTGGGTGCCGTGGAAACTGGTCGGGCTGCCGCCGGGGCAGGTGGCAGTGTTGTCGTAGCCGGTGGCGCCCGGCATCACGAAGTAGCCGTAGACCTTGCGTGTCGCGGACACGGTGCCGGGTGTCGGCGGCGTGGTGTTCTCGGCATTGGTGTAGCTGATGGTCTGGCCGGTGCCGGGGTCGTAGCGGTTGAACCAGCCTTCGTTGCGGTCCAGGCCAGAGTCCGCGACCGCGACGATCTGCCCGGTGCCGGTGATGTCATGCAGCCAGATCGGCGCGTTGCCGATCGGATTGGCGCCAGCCGTGGTGTTGGCCTGGATCGGCCACACCGCGCTGGCGTTGTGCAGCTGCGGGTACTCGAAACGTTCGATCCACTGCACCTCGTCCATTGCTGCGAGTGCAGCGATGCTGCTGGCCAGACGCGCGCGCGGCAGGCGGACGCGCAGCGACGGGAAGGCGCCGAGTTCCTGCACCAGCGGCTGCAGGTCGCCGGTCAGCACGATCACCGTCGACAGCAGCGCCTGCGCCGGCTCGCCACGGAACAGCAGCAGGTTCAGTGCGACGGTTTCCTCGGCGCCGGTATCGATGCCGTCGGCGATCTTGTAGTCGGGCTTCCAGTCGCCGACAAAGCGGATGCGCGCGTCGCTCTGCAGCACGGAACGCACCGCGCCATCCACCTCAACCAGATAGGCGTTGTTCGGCACGTGGCCGACGATGCGCGCACCCTGTGCGGCCAGCCAGCTCGCGTCGGGGCGCGCGTGTTCGGCGAATTGCACGATCGCGTAACGGCTGGCGCCGGGCAGGTGCAGTGTTGCCAGCGGATGGCGCAGCGCCTCGCGTGTCGGATCGAAGATGCCGGCGGCCAGCGCCAGCAATTTCGGGTCGCGCGCCTGCGCGTACTGTTCGGGCAGCGGCGCGGCGGTGCGCGTGCGCGTCACCACGTCGAGCGGCGCCGCGACGGTCGCGGTCAGCATGCAGCTGGCAAGCGCGGCGCTCAGTGCGCGCAATGGAAATCGGTTCATCGGAAGACCCCCGGTAGTGTCGGCAAAGCGGACGCGGATTGTAGACAGGTTGTGAAGCGGCCGCTGGCCCGGGTTTCCGGCTGCAGCTTCCACACGCATCCCGATTGCTTGCCGGTGGCGCGGTGACTGGCTTGCGCCGTGCCCGCAATGCGAATAAAACCGGTCTTTGCCATTGCGGAGGGATCATGGCCAGAAAGGAAACCGGGGACATCGCGGCAGGTCGGCTCGACCCGACGCAGCTTGCAAGGAACTTCTCCGACGTGTCGCCACCGCTCGACCGGCAACGGGCGCTGATCGAGGCCAGTCGCTGCCACTTCTGCTTTGATGCGCCCTGCATCCAGGCCTGTCCGACCGCGATCGACATCCCGGGCTTCATCCGCGCGATCAGCACCGACAACCTGCGCGGCGCGGCGCACAAGATTCTCGACGCCAACATCTTCGGCGGCCAGTGTGCGCGCGTTTGCCCGACCGAAATCCTGTGCGAAGGCGACTGCGTGCGCAATGCGCCCGAAGAGAGGCCGGTCGAGATCGGCGCCCTGCAGCGTTATGCGACCGACTGGGTGATCCGCGACCGCGTGTCGCTGTTCACGCGCGCCGCCACCACCGGCAAGCGCGTCGCCGTGGTCGGCGCCGGCCCAGCCGGCTTGTCCTGCGCGCATGCGCTGGCGATGCACGGTCACGAGGTCGAAGTGTTCGAGGCCCGCGCGAAATCGGGCGGGTTGAACGAGTACGGCATCGCTGCCTACAAGGTCGTCGATTTCTCGCAGCACGAAGTCGAGTGGTTGCTCTCGATCGGCGGCATCTGCGTGCACCACGGCAAGGCGCTGGGACGCGACATCGCCCTGTCGCAACTGCGCCGCGATTTCGATGCGGTGTTCTTGGCCATGGGCCTGGCTGGCGTCAATGCCATGGGCGTCGGCGACGAGCGCCTGCCGGGCGTGCGCGATGCGGTGGACTTCATCGAGGAACTGCGCCAGGCCGAGGACAAGTCGACGGTGCCGGTCGGGCGGCGCGTGGTCGTGATCGGCGGCGGCAACACCGCCATCGACGCCGCGGTGCAGAGCAAGCGCTTGGGCGCCGAGCGCGTCACCCTGGTCTATCGGCGCAGCGCCGAGGCGATGAGCGCCACCGACCACGAGCAGGCGTTTGCGACCGCGGAAGGCGTGCACGTGATCCACTGTGCGCAACCGGCCGAGCTGCTGTCGAGCCACGGCGTGCTCGCGGGCATTCGCTTCGAGCACACCCGCATCGATGGCAACGGCCGCTTGCAGGGCTGCGGCGAATACTTCGATCTGGAGGCCGACCTGCTGCTGAAGGCCATCGGCCAGGTGCTACTGACCGATGGCCTGAACGAGGGTGGCATCGATCTGCTGCGGCTGGAGAAGGGCCGCATCGCCGTGGACGCGAACGGCGCGACCAGCCTTGCCGGCGTCTGGGCCGGTGGCGACTGCGTCGGCGGCAAGACCGACCTGACCGTGCAATCGGTGGCCGATGGCAAACATGCCGCAGCCGCGATCCACGCCCACCTGACCGCCGACCGCGAGGTGCAACATGGCTGATCTACGCAGCAACTTCGTCGGCATCCGGTCGCCGAATCCATTCTGGCTGGCCTCGGCGCCGCCGACCGACAAGGCCTACAACGTGATCCGCGCCTTCGAGGCGGGTTGGGGCGGCGTCGTCTGGAAAACGCTCGGCCTCGATCCGCCGGTGGTGAACGTGAGTTCGCGCTACGGCGCGGTGCAATGGAACGGCCAGCGCATCGCCGGACTCAACAACATCGAGCTGATCAGCGATCGGCCGCTGAAGGTCAATCTCGACGAGATCCGCCAGGTCAAGCGCGACTGGCCGGATCGCGCGATGGTGGTCTCGCTGATGGTGCCCTGCGACGAGCAGAGCTGGCGCTCGATCCTGCCGATGGTGGAAGACACCGGTGCCGATGGCGTCGAACTCAACTTCGGCTGCCCGCATGGCATGAGCGAGCGCGGCATGGGCGCGGCGGTCGGGCAGGTGCCCGAGTACATCCAGATGGTCGCGGCCTGGGTCAAGCAGTATTCGAAGCTGCCCTGCATCGTGAAGCTGACGCCGAACATCACCGACATCCGCTGGCCGGCGCGCGCCGCGAAGAAAGGCGGCACCGATGCGGTGTCGCTGATCAACACCATCAACTCGATCACCAGCATCGACCTCGATCGGATGGCGCCGACACCGACCGTCGACGGCAAGGGCACGCATGGCGGCTACTGCGGCCCGGCGGTGCGTCCGATCGCGCTGAACATGGTCGCCGAGATCGCCCGTGATCCCGAAACCGCCGGCCTGCCGATCAGTGCGATCGGCGGCATCGGGACCTGGCGCGACGCGGCCGAGTTCATCGCGCTCGGTGCCGGCAACGTGCAGGTGTGCACCGCCGCGATGCACTACGGCTTCCGCATCGTCGAAGACATGATCACCGGCTTGTCGAACTGGATGGACAGCAAGGGCTACAAGACCATCGAGGACTTCCGCGGTCGTGCCATCCGCAATGTCACCGACTGGAAGTTCCTGAACCTGAAGTACGACATCAAGGCGCTGATCAACCAGGACCTGTGCATCCAGTGCGGGCTCTGCCACATCGCCTGCGAGGACACCGCGCACCAGGCGATCCGGCGCGAGAAGGACGGCCAGCGCCACTTCGAGGTCGACAACGACGAATGCGTCGGCTGCAACCTGTGCATGCATGTCTGCCCGGTCGACGACTGCATCACCATGCAACGCGTCGACGACGGCTCGTTCCAGAACTGGACCACGCACCCGAACAACCCGATGGCGGAGAAGGCCTGATGCGTGCGAAGGCGATGGACTTCGACAGGGAGCCGCCGGTCAGTCTCGATCTGATCAACACCGACCTGATGCCCACCGCGAAGAACGATCGCACCTGGGACTGGAAGGCGATCGCGGCGCTGTGGGTCGGCATGGTGGTGTGTGTGCCGGCGTACATGATCGCCGCCGGCCTGGTCAGCGAGGGCATGTCCTGGAAGGAGGCGGTCGGCACCATCCTGTTGGCCAACCTGATCGTGCTGGTCCCGATGATCGCGATCGGCCATGCCGGCACCAAACACGGCATTCCGTTCCCGGTGCTGTTGCGCGCCTCGTTCGGCACGCGCGGCGCGAAGGTGCCGGCGCTGCTGCGTGGCCTCGTCGCCTGCGGCTGGTTCGGCATCCAGACCTGGGTCGGCGGCGCCGCGATCTACGCGATCGCGAACCTCCTGACCTTCAATGCGCTCGACGGAGATCCCTTGCCGGTGCTCGGCATCGATGCCGGCCAGACCGGTTGTTTCCTCGCGTTCTGGTTGCTGCACGTGTGGTTCATCAAGAACGGCACCGAGTCGATCCGCTGGCTCGAGTTGTGGGCGGCGCCGGTGCTGATCGCGATGTGCGGCGCGCTGCTTTACTGGGCCTGGGATCGCGCCGACGGCTTCGGGCCGATGTTGTCCACACCTTCGAAATTCGCGCCCGGTGGTGAACGCGAGGGTCAGTTCTTCAGCGTGTTCTGGCCGTCGCTGACGGCGATGGTCGGGTTCTGGGCGACACTGGCGCTGAACATCCCGGACTTCACCCGCTTCGCGCGCAGCCAGCGCGACCAGGTGATCGGCCAGGCGCTCGGCCTGCCGATTCCGATGGCCGCACTCGCCTTCGTCGGTGTCGCCGTCACTTCGGCGACGGTGATCATCTACGGCGAAGCGATCTGGGACCCGGTCAAGCTGACCGAACGCATGGGTGGCTTGGGTGTGATCCTGGCGCTGTTCGCCTTGGTGCTCGCAACCATCACCACCAACCTCGCCGCCAACGTGGTCGCGCCCGCGAACGGTTTCTCGAATCTCAGCCCGCGTCGGATCTCGTTCAAGATGGGCGGCTACATCACCGCCGGCATCGGCATCGCGATGTTCCCGTGGAAGCTGCTCGAGACCACCGGCGCCTACATCTTCACCTGGCTGATCGGTTATTCGGCCCTGCTCGGTCCGATCGCCGGCATCATGCTCGCCGACTACTTCATCATCCGCCGCACCGAGCTCGACAGCGAAGAACTGTTCAAGGAAGGCGGCCGCTACAGCTACCGCAGCGGCTACAACCCGGTCGCGTTCCTCGCCTTGATCCTCGGCGTATTGCCGAACCTGCCGGGGTTCCTGAAAGCCGCCGGTTTCGTCGACTCGTTGCCAGCGATCTTCGATGCGATCTATGCGTACGCGTGGTTCGTCGGGCTGATCGTTGCGGCGGCTGTCTATCTTCTGTTGACCAAGCGCGAGAAGTGACATGGACACCCTGATTCGTGGCGGCACACTGATCGATGCCGAGCTGAGCGTGCGTGGTGACCTGCTGATCCGCGGTGGCGTGATCGCGGCGGTCGGTGAAAACCTGGAGGCGCCGAGCGGCGCGCAGGTGATCGATGCCGGTGGGCAACTCGTGATGCCGGGCGGGATCGATCCGCATACGCACATGGAGTTGCCGTTCATGGGCACGGTGACCTCCGAGGATTTCTACAGCGGCACCGCGGCAGGACTGGCCGGTGGCACCACCAGCATCATCGATTTCGTGATCCCGGCACCGAAGCAGTCGTTGATGGAAGCATTCCGGACCTGGCGCGGCTGGGCCGAGAAGGCAGCGTCCGACTACGCCTTCCACGTTGCCGTCACCTGGTGGGACGAGTCGGTGCACCGCGACATGGGCACGCTGGCGCAGGAACACGGCGTGTCCAGCTTCAAGCACTTCATGGCCTACAAGAACGCGATCATGTGCGACGACGAGGTGCTGGTGAACAGCTTCACCCGTTGCCTCGAACTCGGCGCGCTGCCGACCGTGCATGCCGAGAATGGCGAATTGGTGTTCCGCCTGCAGAAGCAGTTGCTGGCGCGCGGCATCACCGGTCCGGAAGGGCATCCGTTGTCGCGACCGCCGGCGGTCGAAGGCGAGGCCGCGAACCGCGCGATCCGCATCGCCGAAGTGCTCGGCGCACCGCTGTACATCGTGCACAACTCGGCACGGCAGTCGCTGGAGGCGATCACGCGCGCGCGCAACGAAGGCCAGCGCGTCTTCGGCGAAGTGCTGGCCGGACATCTGGTGATCGATGACTCGGTCTATCGCGATACCGATTTCACCCGCGCCGCCGCGCATGTGATGAGCCCGCCGTTCCGCGCCAAGGAACACCAGCGCGCGTTGTGGCAGGGTCTGCAGGCGGGCCATCTGCAGACGACGGCGACCGACCACTGCTGCTTCTGCGCCCCGCAGAAGGCCGCCGGCAAGGACGACTTCACCAAGATCCCCAACGGCTGCGGCGGCATCGAGGACCGCATGTCGGTGCTCTGGCACTACGGCGTGAACAGCGGCCGGCTGACACCAAACGAGTTCGTGAAGGTGACCAGCACCAACGCGGCGCAGATCTTCAACCTCTATCCGAAGAAGGGTTCGCTGCGCGTCGGCGCCGACGCCGACCTGGTGCTCTGGGACCCGAACGGCTCGCGCACGATCTCGGCGCAAACGCACCACCAGAACGTCGACTACAACATCTTCGAAGGCCGCACCGTGCAAGGCGTCGCCACCCACACCTTCACCCGCGGCCATCTCGCCTGGATCAACGGCGACCTGCGCGCCCGCCGCGGCTACGGCCGCTACCTGCCGCGGCCAACGAACGGGTCCTATTACGAGGCGGTGAGGAAGCGGAGCGGATAAGCGTGCAAGCCCGATCGGCTGCCCTGTCAACCGATCCGAAACTCCCGCGTTGTGGTGATTCGAAGCCGACCGCTGGCCACGGCGGTTTCCCCACTGACCACTATCGGAGAGACCGTCATGTTCAAGAAGACCCTGTTTGCACTGGCGCTTGGCGCCGTGTCGATGGCCGCCAGCGCCGGCCTGAGTTTCGAACGCAACACCACCATCCGCGACGACTGGAACGGCAGCGCCGTGATCGAGTCGGCTGGTGCGCTCGGACCGGAGAGCGGCAGCCGTATCGCCGAGGCAACGTTCACCAGCTTTCACCCGCGCGATGAAAACCGCTACGCCGACGGCACCATGACCCAGGAAGTCGCCCGCGACGGCGAACTCGTCACGGTCACCTACGACGGCCAGCTGGTGCTGTCGGGCAACCCCCCCAGCAGTACCGGGGGAGCCCCGCAGCAACTCACGATCGCCTTCGTCGACCTGAAAGTGGTTCGCAACGACGAGAGCGTGAATCTTTCCGGCAGCTTGGTCGTGAATGGCACCACCATCGATGCCGCCACCGCACCGGGACCGGTGCGCGCCGTGCTGCTCGGGCTGATCCGCTTCTTCCGCATCTGAGTGACGGGAATCGCGGCGGGACGCCGCTCTCAGGGCATCGAGTGAACGACGGCCTGCAGGGATGCGGGCCGTTTTCGCGTGCGACCCTACTCGAAGCCGTCGGCGAACAGGGTCGACGAGGTGGTCAGCGTCACTGCTCCCAACTGCACGCGGCCCTGTGGGTCGCGCGGGCTGCTCTGCAGCAGTAGCGGCGGGCGCGCGGGTGCGGTCGCGATCACGGCCGCGCGCAGCGCGTACGAGCCGGGCGCGAGCGCAGCCGGCAGCGTGCAGCTCGCGTTGAGTACCGCGCTGGGGCCGGGCAGGAGTGTGCGCAGGTCGTCGGCCAGGGCGCAGGTGGCCACCACGGTGGATCCGCCATCCAGAAGTTCCAGCCGCAGGCGGTAGTCATGGTAAAGCGGCGCCGAGCCGCTGTTGGCCAGGGTCAGTGCGATCGGCATGGCGCTGCCCACCGGCCAGGGGTCCGGCACTTCGACCCGATCCAGGTGCAACTGGTAACCGAGGCGCCGCTTGAGCGCGGCCATCGCTGCGCCGTTTCCGGCCTGTTCGTGCTTTCCGGCCGGGCCGAGGAAACTCAGGTGGTAAGCCGCGATCAGGTCTTCGATCACCGCCTGGCGCGTGACCCAGACGTCCTGCTGCGCTGGCAGCGGACTCTCGCCCGAGATCGGATTCACGCGCCAGTTGTCGCGCGCCTGTGGCGACTGGTGGGTGAGCGCGTACTCCAGGTTCCAGTCGCCGCTGTCGTCGCACAGCGGCAGCGGTGGGGCGTAGCGCGAGCAGGACGCGGTGAACGAGGGGAAGTAGTCCTCGTGGAAGCCGAAACCGCTGTCGCCGACGTCGATGCTGCGCGCATAGCGCGTCTGCAGCGGTGTCTGCGCGAACTGCTGCACGTAGGCGTCGCGCACCGCCAGTTTCACCGCATCGCCGGGTGCGAGTGCCTCGCAACCGCTCTGGTGCCACTCGCCCCAGAGTCCGAGCAGGCCGACCTGGATCGCGCTGATGCGCGCGTCGCCGTCGTAGCGGTCGGCGAGTGCGGCCACCAGCTGCGCCGCCTGGGTGGCAAAGTCGGGATCGTTCCAGTCGGGGGCTCGGCCCGGGCCGTCGCCGTCGCAGCTGGCGTAGTTGACGCCGGCGATCGACCAGGGCGGTTGTTCCAGGAACAGCGGGTAGTCGCGGGTGTTGCTGCCACCGGTGTAGTAGTGGTCGATGCCGCTGGCGCTGCCGTCGGGATAGTCGGCGACCAGGCGCAGCACGAAGGTCGCTGCGGGATCGGCGGCGACGATCGGGTCGATGTGGCGAGACTCGAACAGCGTCCAGTCGAACACCTGGTCGGCGCTCTCCACTTCGCGCCAGGGCACGTACGTGGTACAGGTGCGCGCCGTGGAAGTTGTCGACGCCGCCATCCTGGGCGAAGGTGGTGCCCCAGAGCAGGAAACCCTTGTGCGGGTTCGAGAGGTCGTCGGCGCTGCGCGGTGGCGTGAACACCGCGGCCGATGCGGCGGTGGCCGCGAACAGGGCGACAGTGGCAACCAGGGGAAGTGAGGCCATGGTGGGGTCCGGATCGCGGTGGCGCGATGCTAGCGGCAGGCGCGCACCCGAATCGTTTGGTCAGTCGCTGTTTCGCATTCGCCGCTACACTGCCCGCGCGAAGTCGGCCAGACCGTCGCGGTGCGCAAGCATCGAGGAAAGTCCGGGCTGCACAGGGCAGGGTGCCAGATAACGTCTGGGCGGCGAGAGCCGACGGAAAGTGCAACAGAGAACAAACCGCCGAACGGCATCGCAAGGTGTGCGTGGTAAGGGTGAAACGGTGCGGTAAGAGCGCACCGCGCGCGGGGCCAACGCCGCGTGGCACGGCAAACCCCATCCGCAGCAAGATCAAATAGGGGAACGATACGGCGGCCCGTCGTGTTCCCGGGTAGATCGCTTGAGGCGCGTGGTGACACGTTGCCCAGAGGAATGACGGTCCACGACAGGACCCGGCTTATCGGCCGGCTTCGCACTTGTCTTTCGTGGGTCCGACTTCAGTCGGACGCTCTCGCGAAGAGCGTCCAGCTGAAGCTGGACCCACAAGAGCTGGACCCACAAAGGTTGGCTCGCTATTTCGCGATCAGTACCAGCAGCGCGCGGCCTTGCAGGCCGTAGCTGGTCCACTCGCCACCGATCAGCGCTTCCGAGCCGGGCGACACGACCGTGTTCGCGCCTTCGTTCCAGGCAGACGTGTCGGTCACGCGATACCACTGCTTGCCGGCGCCGGGCCAGGGCAGGGTGAAATTCACCTGGCTCGACCAGCTGTTGTAGGCGACATAGATCGCGCTCGCCGGATCGCCGAACTCGCTGCCGTCGATGCGCCATGCGATCGCGTGGTTCGAGCTGCTGTTGAAATAGGCCGCATCGGCGACACCGCCATCGGGCTTGAACCAGCGCAGCTGCTCCATCACGTTGCCATTGCCATCGGCGGCCGAATAGAAGTTCAGCGGACGCAGGGCCGGGTGCGCCTTGCGGAACGCGATCAGGCGCTGGGTGTAGGTCTTGAAGTCCTGGTCCTGCGCGTCCAGCGTCCACAGCAGCCAGTTCGCGGCCGAGTCGAGGTTGTAGGTGTTGTTGTTGCCGAACTGGGTGCGCAGCATCTCGTCGCCACCGGTCAACATCGGCACGCCGGCTGAAAGCAGCTGGAAGGCCATGCCGGTGCGCGCTGCCTGGCGCTGCAGGCTGGCGACACCGCCCTGGTCCCAGCTGAGGTTGTGGTCTTCGCCACCGTCCGAAGGCCCATACGGCCAGGGCTGGTTGTTCTGCTTGCTGTTGTAGGCGTACAGATCGGCGAGCGTGAAGCCGTCGTGCGCAACCATGAAGTTGACCGAGTGCCATGGCTTGCGGCCGTCGTCGCCGTAAAGGTCGGAGGACCCGGCGAAGCGCGAGGCCAGCGTGCCCATCGTGACTGTCTCGAGCCCGAGCTGGTTCTGCTTCTTGCGCAGGTCGTCGCGGAACTTGCCGTTCCATTCGATCCAGCCGCTCGGGAAGCCGCCGACTTGGTACGAGTTGCCGCCGATCGCCCACGGTTCGGCGATCAGGTCGATGCCGCTGCCGCCGGCAGCAGCGCGCGGCGGCAGTTCGCGCACGATGCGATTGAGCGCGTTGTTCGCGTCCATCTTGGCGAAGTTGAAGCAGCCATGTTCGCAGCTGTTGCCGAGCACCGAGGCCAGGTCGAAACGAAAGCCGTCGACGCCGAGCGTGTCGCGCCAGTAGGCAAGCGAGTCGACGATCAGGTTCTGCGCGGTGCCGTTGCGCGTGTTGTAGTTGCCGCCGACGCCGGTGTTGTCCCAGGAATATTGTTTGTCGTTGGTCAGCGAGTAGTAGGTCGGATTGTCGAGACCGCGCCAGGACAGCAGGTTGTAGACGGTGAGTCCGTCGCTGCCGCCCCAGGCACCGCCTTCGCCGGTGTGGTTGTACACGACGTCGATGTAGACCTTGATGCCGACATCGTGGAAGGCCTTGACCATCGCCCGCCATTCGCGCGTCGGGCCGCCGGCGCTCTTGTCGGACGCGTAGCGGCGATCCGGCGCGAAGTAGTTCAGGGTCATGTAGCCCCAGTAGTTGTCGCCGCTGTCCGAGTTCGGGTCGACGTCGTTGGTCGCGTTCTGGGTTTCCTGCACCGGCAGGAATTCGACCGCGGTGATGCCGAGACTGGCGAGGTAGGCGGCCTTGGTCGCCGCACCGGCATAGGTGCCGCGCAGGTTCGCCGCGACCGCGGTGTCGTTCATGGTCAGCCCGCGCGCATGCACTTCGTAGACGATGTCGTCCTTGAACGCGCGTGTCGGTTTGCTGCCGATGGAACCGCTGGCGGCGGCGAGCACGATGCCCTTCGGTGCGCAGGTGCCGCTGTCCTTGTGGCGATGGCTGGCACCACTCGCATAGACGGTGCCGTCGAGGCAGGTTGGCGTGTTCGGGTCCTGGCTGATCTCGCGCGCGTACGGGTCGAGCAGGAGCTTGTTCGGATTGAAGCGATTGCCATTCGCATCGACATCGCTGAGGAAGCCGATGCTGCTGCCCTTGCTCCAGCTGCTGTGGTACGGCCAGTTCGGGCCCCAGGCGCGGAAGCCGTAGTAGACCGTGCCGGTCACGCCATAACTGTTGCGCAGGGTCGCGACGCTGACCGTCTTCGACCAGACATTCGTTGTGGCGTTTTTCTTCATCACGTAACGCACGACTTGTTGTGCACCCGCCGGCGTCTTGTAGATCCACAGCTCGATGCGAGTGGCGCGCGACGAGAACACCTTGAAGTCGATGTTGGCCGCGGTCGCGTCGTACTTCGCGCCGAGTTGCAGCGTGTTGATCGCGGATTGCGCCGGAAACACGGCGCACAGCAGGACCAGCATGGCCAGCGCCAGGCGGCGCGCCATTCGGATGGACGTGAACATCGGGCTACTCCCTCCCCAGGGACGGCGCATGACATGACGGAAACCGCGGGCGCCGGTGTCTCGCCGGTCGCGTTGCGGGCGGAACCGACTATAGGCGGCGATCATCCGCCTGCACCGACTTGGTCACAGACTGCAAACGTATTCATCCGACGCCGGATCTTGCTGCGACGCAGCGAATCCTTTGCGCCGGAAGTGCCTGGCAAAGCTCCCAAAAAATCCCGTCCACAGTTCTTGACGCGCTCCAGTCGCGGGTCTAAGGTGGGTTCCCGTGAGAAAAACGGGAATTCCGTGGGTTTTTGTGGGGATCTATGTTCCAGGGCGAGACCGCCATCACCATCGACGACAAGGGCCGGATGTCCATTCCGACGGCCCATCGCGAGCTGATTGCGTCCCAGTGCGGGAATCGCTTGGTCTTTACCTACAACCCGTTCGAGCAGGGTTGCCTGTGGCTGCTGCCGGTGCGCGACTGGGAAAAGGTCCGCGACGAAGTGAACAGCCTGACGCGCACCGTGGCTGCGCACCGCAACCTGCAGCTGAAGCTGGTCGGTGCCGCCTGTCACGTCGATGTCGACGGCAACGGCCGGGTGCTGGTGCCGGCGAGCCAGCGCACGGCGACCGGGCTCGGCAAGAACGCCGTGCTGCTCGGCATGGGATCGAAATTCGAGTTGTGGGCGGAAGAAGCGCACCCGCGCCAGATCGCGATGACGATCGGCGAGAGCGCGGTCACCCCCGAGATGTCGAAGTTGAGCTTGTGAGCGGCGGCGCGCGTAAACGCGACGTCGGAAAGCAGGAAGGGCAGATGGGCGTGCACGTGCCGGTATTGCGGGACGAAACGCTCG
Organism: Lysobacterales bacterium; assembly: GCA_016703225.1. Classification (NCBI taxonomy): domain Bacteria; kingdom Pseudomonadati; phylum Pseudomonadota; class Gammaproteobacteria; order Lysobacterales; species Lysobacterales bacterium. Next base: position 589,269 of record JADJCM010000001.1, on the reverse strand, counting down.
CGGCGCTCGCGATCCGGCCGGACGGGGTTTACCTCGACGGCACCTTCGGGCGCGGTGGGCATGCGGGCGAGATCCTCTCGCGCCTCGGTCCGGACGGCCGTCTGCTGGTGATGGACAAGGATCCGGACGCAATCCGGGTCGCGGCCGATTGGGCTGCGCGTGATGCCCGTGTCGCATATCGGCACGACAGCTTCGCGACGCTGGCCGAGTGGGACGCGACCGCGGCTGGACTCGACGGCGTGTTGCTCGACCTGGGCGTGTCCTCGCCACAGCTCGACGAACCCGAGCGTGGATTCAGCTTCATGCAGGACGGTCCGCTCGACATGCGCATGGACTCCAGCCGGGGTGAAAGCGCAGCCGAGTGGATCGCGCGGGCGGGTGAGCGCGAGATCGCCGACGTGTTGTTCACGTACGGAGAGGAGAAGCAGAGCCGGCGCATCGCCAAGTTCATCGTGGCGGCGCGGGCCGAGGCTCCGATCACGCGGACCGCGCAACTCGCCGCGGTGGTGGCGAAGGCGCTCGGTGGTGGCGGCTGGATGGCCAAGCACCCGGCGACGCGCACCTTCCAGGCGTTGCGCATCGCGGTGAATCGCGAGCTGGAAGACATCGAGGCGGGGCTGGAAGGCGCCGCGCAGAGATTGAAGGCGGGTGGGCGACTGGCGGTGATCAGTTTCCATTCGCTCGAAGACCGCATCGTCAAGCGCTTCATGCGTGGCGATGCCGAAAGAGTGCCGGTGCGACGCGGCTTGCCGCCCGCTCCGGAAGCTGCATTGCGTTTCCGTGTGATCGGCAAGTCCGTGAGCGCGGGTGAGGCAGAGCAGTCCGCAAACCCGCGCTCGCGCAGTGCGGTGTTGCGGGTGGCGGAGCGGGTGCGATGAGCGCCCGTGCTGCTTTGATCGTGATGTTGCTGGTTGCCTGTGTGGCCAGCGCCATCAGCGTCGTGCACGCCCGGCAGCAAAGCCGGCGCGCGTTCATCGAGCTCTCGAAGCTCGAGAGCGAGCGCGACGAATTGAATACGGAGTTTGGGCGACTGCAGCTCGAGCAGGCGACCTGGACCGACACAAATCGACTCGAGCAGATCGCCCGCGGGCAACTGGGCATGGTGTTTCCAGGACCTGCGGAAACCGTGGTGATCAGAAACTGAGGAAGCAGTGGCTGTGAGGGGGAAGCAATCTCACGCCAACACCCGGCAGGGCTTGCAACTGCCGGTGTGCCGCCGTGGCACGTCGTTCGCGACGGGCACGGGTCGCCGTGCGTACCGGGAAACGGGACGCGCGCGCTTGCTGTCGTCCGCCGTCCGCGCAGCGGGAGGCGCCGATGCGTAACGTGCGCCCGGCCACGGTGATGCCCCGTCTGCGCCTGACCTTCGTGCTGGTCGCGCTCGGTCTGTCGGCGTTCGCGCTGGTGGCGCGCGCGTTCCAGATGCAGGTGCTGAAGCGCGAGTTCTACCAGGACCAGGGTGACGCGCGTTTCCTGCGCGACATCGAGGTGCCGGCCTCGCGCGGCATGATCACGGACCGCTTTGGCGAGCCGCTGGCGATCTCGACGCCGATGATCTCGCTGTGGCTGCACCCGGAAACCCTGCTCGAAGATCCGGCGCGCGTGGCGCAGTTGGCGCAGGCAATGCACGCGGACGCGCGCGAACTGGGCGCGCGCATCCACGAGCGGCGCGCGCGCGAGTTCATGTATCTGGCGCGCCATCTGCCACCGGACCAGGCCGAGGCGGTGCTGGCGCTCAAGATTCCCGGCGTGCACGGTCAGCGCGAATATCGCCGCTTCTATCCGGGCGGAGAAGTGTTCGCGCACGTGCTCGGCGTCACCGATGTCGACGACGCCGGCCAGGAAGGCCTCGAACTCGCCTACAACGCACAGCTGCTCGGCACGCCGGGCGTGAAGCGCGTAATCAAGAATCGTCGTGGCGAGATCGTCGAGAACGTCGAAGAGATTCGCGCCGCCGAACCCGGCCGCATGCTCGCGACCAGCCTCGACCGCCGCATCCAGTACCTCGCCTATCGCGAACTGAAGGCGGCGATGTTCGAGCACTCGGCGAGCAGCGGTTCGATGGTCGTGCTCGACATCCAGAGTGGCGACGTGCTGGCGATGGTGAACTACCCGTCGTTCAATCCCAATGCGCGCAGCAACGGCGACATCGCTGCGCGGCGCAACCGTGCCGTCACCGACCTGTTCGAGCCCGGCTCGGTGGTCAAGGCGTTCACCGTCGCGGCCGGGCTCGAAAGCGGCAAGTTCAAGCCGGACACCATCATCGACACCTACCCCGGAACCTTGCAGGTGCGCAACCACGTGGTGCGCGACATCCGCAACTTCGGCCAGATCGACCTCGGCGGCCTGCTGATGAAATCGAGCAATGTCGGCGCGACCAAGATCGCGCTGGAGCTCGACAACGACCACCTCTACGACGTCTTCCACCGTTTCGGTTTCGGCACATTGACCGGGAGCGGTTTTCCGGGTGAATCCACCGGCACCTTGCCCGATCCGGGAGGTTGGGGTCAGGTCGAGAAGGCAACGCTTTCCTACGGCTACGGACTCTCGGTGAACGCGCTGCAGATGGCCCAGGCCTATGCCGCACTCGCCGACGGCGGCCGCCTTCATACGCCGCGCTTCGTGCGTGACCAGCCGACCATCGAGCCGCGCTCGCTGCTCGATCCGGGCATTGCCGAGGATGTCCTGCGGATGCTCGAGACGGTGACTGGCCCGGGTGGCAGCGCAGTCAAGGCGGCGGTGCCGAACTATCGTGTCGCCGGCAAGACCGGTACCGCGCGGCGTGCCGTCGCCGGCGGCTACGACAGTCGTTACGTGAGTGTTTTCGCCGGCGTGATCCCGGTGTTCAGGCCGCGCCTGGCCGCGGTAGTGGTGGTGAATGATCCGCGCGGTGGGGCCTATTACGGTGGCCTGGTTGCGGCGCCGGTGTTCGGTCGGGTGATGGACGACGCGATGCGCCTGTTGAACATCGCCCCCGACCATCTGCAGCCGCAGCTGATCGCCGCCGATGTGCCGACGCCGGCGCAGTTCGCGGAAGGGGTGATGCCATGAGCATGCGCCTGTCCGCCCTGTTGCGCGACATGATGGAGATCGCTCCGGGGCTCGACCGCGAGATCCGCGAGCTGTCGCTGGATTCGAAATCCATCACCCCGGGCTGCGCCTTCGTCGCATTGCGCGGCACGCAGCGCCACGGCATCGAGTTCGCGGCCGAAGCGGTCGCCCGCGGCGCCGCGATCGTGCTCGCCGAAGCGCCCTTGCCGGACATCGTGCAACTCGACGTGCCGGTGGTGGTGATCAACGAATTGCGCACTCGCCTTGGTGCAATCGCACGCCGCTTCCATGACGGCGCGGCGGCAGACCTGCGCCTGATCGGCGTCACCGGCACCAACGGCAAGACCTCGAGCGTGCAGATGATCGCGCAGGCGCTAAGCGCCGCCGGTGAGAGCTGCGGCACCATTGGCACGCTCGGCACGGGCTTGTACGGCCGCATTACCGCCGGCGAACGCACCACGCCGGATGTGCTCGCCGTGCATGCGGCAATCGCCGCGATGCATCGTGAAGGCGCCCGCTCGATCGCGATGGAGGTGACCTCGCATGCGCTCGCCCAGGGCCGTGTCGATGGTCTCGACTTCGAGATCGCGGTGTTCACCAACCTGACGCGCGATCATCTCGATTACCACGGCAGCATGGCAGCGTACGGCGCCGCAAAAGCGAAGCTGTTCGCCTGGCCGTCGCTGCGTGCGGCAGTGGTCAATGTCGACGACGCGTTTGGTGCCACTCTGGCGGATCGGATTCGCGCTGGCGTGCGCGTGATCCGTACCGGCTGCAGTCGCCAGGACGTCGAAGTCCATGCCAGCGACGTGCATGCCGATGCCAGTGGCTTGCGCTTCACCTTGTGGATCGAGGCCGAGCGGCTTGCCGTCGCGACCCGAATGATCGGTCGTTTCAATGTCGCGAACCTGCTTGGAGTTGCCGGCGTGCTGCATGCGCGCGGCTGGCCGGCATCGCGCATCGCGAAGGCGCTGTCGCAGCTTGATCCCGTGCCCGGGCGCATGAGTCGTCTTGGTGGTGACGGTCAAAGGCCGCTGGTCGTCGTCGACTACGCGCACACGCCCGATGCACTCGACAAGGCGATGTCGACGTTGCGCGAGCACGCCGCCGCACGCTTGCTCGTGGTGTTCGGTTGCGGCGGTGAGCGCGACGCTGGCAAGCGCCCGCAGATGGCGGCGCTGGCCGAACAGAAGGCGGATGTGGTGATCGTCACCGACGACAATCCGCGTCGCGAGGATGGCAATGCCATCGTCGCTGACATCCGCAAGGGCTTCGTCCTACCCGAGGCAGTGCGCTTCGAGCGCGACCGCGCCAAGGCGATCGCGCTCGCCCTCTCCATGGCCGCGGCCAACGATGTCGTGCTGATCGCCGGCAAGGGCCACGAGCCCTACCAGGAGATCGACGGCATGAAGCATCCGTTCGACGACCTGCAGGTCGCGGCCGGGTTGCTGAAGGAGGTCGCATGATCCGGATGCACCTGTCCGAACTCGCCCAGGCCATCGGCGCGCGCCTGCACGGCAGCGACCGGGAATTCAGCGGCGTGGCCAGCGACTCGCGCAAGCTCGAGGCCGGCCAGTTGTTCGTGGCGCTGCGCGGCGAACGTGTCGACGGCCATGACTATGTCGCCGACGTGGCTGCGCGCGCGGCAGCCGCTGCCGTGGTCGAGCGCATGCTCGACACGAGCCTGCCGCAGCTGGTGGTCGCCCATGCCGAGCAGGCGCTGGGCGAGATCGCGCGTGTCTGGCGATCGCGTTGCCGCGCTCGCGTGATCGGCATCACCGGCTCGAACGGCAAGACCACGTTGAAGACGCTGACGCATTCGATCCTGGCACGTGCTGGCCGATGCCATGTCAATCCCGGCAATCTCAACAACGAGATCGGCCTGCCGCTGTCGCTGTGTGCGCTCGATGCGCAGGCCGAGTTTGCCGTCTGCGAGATGGGTGCCGGGAAACCCGGCGACATCGCCTATCTGGCGCGCATCGCCGCGCCGCAGGTCGGCATCGTCAACAATGTCGGAGCGGCGCATCTGGAGCGCATGGGCAGCATGCGCGACGTTGCCGAGACCAAGGGTGCGCTGTATGCCGCCCTGCCTTCGGATGGCATCGCCGTGATCAATGGCGAAGATGCGTTCGCCGACTGCTTCCGCAGTCTGGCCGGCAAGCGCGCGCAGATCAGTTTCGCGCTCGACCGCGCCGCCGACGTGCGCGGTCAGATCCTGACCAGCGAGGCGTCTTCGCAGCGCCTGGTCATCGACAGCATGGCCGGAAGTCTGAGCATCACCCTGCCGCTGCCGGGACGCCACAACGCGATGAACGCGCTGGCGGCCACTGCGCTCGCGCTGACCACGGGGGCATCGCTCGACCACGTCCGTCTCGGCCTCGAGACCGCGACTGCGATCAGCGGTCGCCTGGTGCGCAAGCCGCTCGCGAACGGGGCCCTGTTGATCGACGACAGCTACAACGCCAATCCGGCGTCGATGCGCGCCGCGATCGACACCCTGCGCGCGCAGCCGGCACCACGCTGGCTGGTGATCGGCGACATGAAGGAGCTCGGGCCGGAGGCACCGAGCCTGCATCGCGGTGTCGGTGCCTATGCGCGCGAACGCGGCATCGAGCGCTTGTATGCGGTCGGCGCACTGTCGCGCCATGCCTGTGACGGTTACGGCGCAGGTGCACATCATTTCGAGTACCAGCAGGACCTGATCGAGGCGCTGCGCATCGATCTCGTGGCCGGTGTGACCGTGTTGACCAAGGGCTCGCGTTCGTCCGCGATGGACCGCGTCGCGAACGCACTTCTCCCACCCGCGACTGGAGGCAGTCATGCTGCTTGAGCTGTTCCAGCTGCTGAAACCCTACTTCAGCGGCTTCAACCTGTTCGGGTACCTGACGCTGCGCGCGATCCTCGCGGCAATTACCGCGCTCGTGGTTTCGCTGATCATCGGCCCGCCGATGATCCGCAAGCTCGCCGCGTACAAGGTCGGCCAGACCATCCGCGACGACGGCCCGCAGTCGCACTTCTCCAAGGCCGGCACGCCCACCATGGGCGGAACCTTGATCCTGTTCGCAGTCGCCAGCGCCACGCTGTTGTGGGCCGACCTGCGCAACCGCTACATCTGGATCCTGCTGTTCGTGCTGGTCAGCTTCGGCCTGATCGGTTTCATCGACGATTACAAGAAGCTGGTGCTGAAGGACAGCCGCGGCCTGATCGCGCGCTACAAGTACGCGCTGCAATCACTGTTCGGTCTGGCTGCGGCGCTGTGGTTGTACTGGACCGCCGATGTGCCGGCGGCAACCACGCTGTACCTGCCGATCTTGAAGGACTTCGCGCTGCCGCTCGGCTTCGGTTTCGTGGTGATCGCCTACTTCTGGATGGTCGGGTTCTCGAATGCGGTGAACCTGACCGATGGCCTGGACGGGCTCGCGATCATGCCGACGGTGCTGGTTTCGGCCGGGCTCGGCGTGTTTGCCTACGTGTCGGGTCATGCCGTGTTCGCCGACTACCTCGGTATTCCGTCGATCCCGGGCGCCGGCGAAATCGCGATCTTCTGTGCTGCGCTCGGTGGTGCCGGACTCGGCTTCCTGTGGTTCAACACCTATCCGGCACAGGTGTTCATGGGCGACGTCGGCGCGCTCTCGGTCGGTGCCGTGCTCGGCGCGGTTGCGGTGATCACGCGCCAGGAACTGGTGCTGGTGCTGATGGGCGGCATCTTCGTGATCGAGACGCTGTCGGTGATGCTCCAGGTCGCCTCGTTCAAGCTCACCGGCAAGCGCGTCTTCCGCATGGCACCCATCCACCACCATTTCGAGCTCAAGGGGTGGCCGGAGCCGCGCGTGATCGTGCGCTTCTGGATCATCTCGGTCGTGCTCGTGCTGCTCGGTCTCGCGACCCTGAAGGTGCGCTGAGCCATGCGCTTCCTGACCACGCCACTGCAAGCGCTGCGCCGCGACGAGATCCCCGGTTGCTACGACCGCGGTCTGTTCGCCGCCGCGGTGGCGCTGGCCTTGTTCGGCGTGGTGATGGTGGCGTCGAGCTCGGTGGCGATCGGCGAGAGCGAGGGCGGCTCGGCCTACCACTACCTGTCCAAGCACCTCGCCTATCTGGCCATGGGTTGCGTGCTCGGCGCCGGTTTCGCGCTGACGCCGCTGGCGCTGATCGAGCGCCACGCGCGCCTGTTCTTGCTGCTCTCGCTGGCCTTGTTGCTGGCGGTGTTCCTGCCCGGCTTCGGCGTGCGCGTGAATGGTGCCAAGCGCTGGCTGCGCTTCGGGCTGGCCAATTTCCAGGCGGTCGAGGCGGTGAAGCTGTTCGTCATCATCTGGCTGGCGAGCTATCTGGTGCGCTTCCGTGGCGAAGTGCAGCATGCGTTTCGCGGCACCTTCAAACCGCTGGTGATCGCCGCGGTCATCGTGCTGCTGCTGCTGCAGCAACCAGACTTCGGTAGTGCTTCGCTGTTGCTGGCGATCGTGCTCGGCATGATCTGGCTCGGCGGCGCGCGCGCGCGCGACCTGTTCGGGCTCGCCGCCAGCGCCACTCCGGTGATGGCCTGGGCCGCGCTCAGCGAGTCCTATCGCGTGAAGCGCCTGACTTCGTTTCTGGATCCATGGAAGGATCCGTTCAATGATGGCTTCCAGCTGACCCAGGCGCTGATCGCGATCGGTCGCGGCGAGTGGTTCGGAGTCGGACTCGGCGGCTCGATCCAGAAGCTCTTCTACCTGCCGGAGGCGCACACCGATTTCATCCTGGCGGTGATCGCCGAAGAGCTCGGTCTGCTTGGCGTGTGCCTGGTGATCGGCATGTTCGCGTTCCTGTGCGGGCGCCTGTTCCTGCTCGGGCGGCGCGCCGAGGAGCGCGGGCTCGGCTTCGCCGCTTACGTCGCCTACGGTATCGCGATCTGGCTGTCGGTACAGGCGACGGTTTCGATCGGCGTGAACCTGGGGCTGTTGCCGACCAAAGGCCTGACGCTGCCGCTGATCAGCTCGGGTGGCTCCAGCCTGTTGATGACCTGTGCCGCCATCGGTGTGGCCTTGCGCATCAGCTACGAACTGACCCGGCACGAAGCCGTGAGTGCGGTGACGCCGGCTGCGGGAGGGCGCGATGACGACTGAGCGGCCGGTGTTGAGCATGGCCGGTGGCACCGGCGGGCACAGTGTCCCCGGTCTGGCAGTGGCGCGCGCGCGGGCTGCGCTGGCGGTGCCGGTGGTGTGGCTCGGTTCCGCGCATGGACTCGAAAACCAGTTGGTGCCGAAGGCCGGAATCACGCTCGAAACACTGCGCATCAGCGCACTGCGCGGCAAGGGTGCGCTCGCGCTGCTGGCGGCGCCGTGGCGACTGCTGCGTGCCGTTGCGGACGCGATCGGCGTACTGCGTCGGCATCAGCCACGCGCGGTGATCAGCTTCGGCGGCTTTGCTGCCGGACCGGGTGGCTTGGCGGCGAGGCTGACGCGCCGGCCGCTGCTGGTGCACGAACAGAACCGATTGCCTGGGCTGACCAACAAGGTGCTGGCGAAACTCGCGCGACGCGTGTTGTGTGGCTTCGCCGATGCACTGCCGGGTGGGACTTGGGTGGGCAACCCGGTGCGCGACGAGATCGCGGCGCTGCCGGCGCCGGCACAGCGCTTCGCCGGGCGCAGCGAATTGCATGTGCTGGTGCTCGGCGGGTCGCAGGGCGCGCGCGCGTTGAACCGAAGTCTGCCGCTTGCGTTCGCGCAGCTCGCCGACCTCGACATCACGCTACGTCACCAATGCGGCGCGCGCATGCTCGACGACGCGCGTGCGGCGTATGCCGAAGCTGGCGTGAACGCAAGCGTCGAAGCCTTCATCGACGACATGGCGCAGGCCTATGCCGAGGCCGACCTGGTGATTGCGCGGGCGGGTGCGTTGACTCTGGCCGAACTGTGCGCCGCCGGCATCGGCTCGATCCTGATCCCGTATCCGCACGCAGTCGACGATCACCAGAGCGCGAATGCGCGGGTGTTGGTCGAAGCCGGCGCTGCGCAGCTGATTGCGGAGTCGCAGCTCGACGCTGGCGACCTCGCGGCGCGCATCCGTGCACTGGCCGTGGATGCCGGCAAGCGTCTGGCGATGGCCGAGGCAGCGCGCGCGCTGGCGAAGCCGGACGCCGATCGCGTCGTCGCGCAACATTGCCTGGAGGCATCGCCATGACCCTGCGCCGCATCGGCACACGCCCCGACCTGATGCAGGTGTATCGACGTGTGCATTTCGTCGGTATCGGTGGCACCGGTATGTGCGGCATCGCTGAAGTGCTGCACAACCTCGGCTTCGAGGTCAGCGGGTCGGACCTGGGCGACAACGCAACCACGCGGCGTCTTGCGGGGCTCGGCATTCGCGTCGAGCGCGGGCATGCAAGCGAGCACCTCGGCGACGCCGACGCGATGGTCGTGTCCGGTGCCATCAAGGCCGACAACCCGGAGCTGATGGCCGCGCGCGCGCGCCGCATCCCAGTGGTGCCGCGCGCCGAGATGCTCGGCGAGTTGATGCGCTTCCGGCAGGGCATCGCGGTGGCCGGTACCCACGGCAAGACCACGACGACCAGCCTGATCGCGAGCGTGCTCGCCGAAGGTGGGCTGGACCCGACCTTCGTGATTGGCGGCCTGCTCAACTCGGCCGGCACCAATGCCCGGCTCGGCAGCGGCAAGTACCTGGTTGCGGAAGCCGACGAGTCTGATGGCTCGTTCCTGCTGCTCAGTCCGATGCTCGCGGTGATTACCAACATCGACGCCGACCATCTCGAGAACTACGGCGGCGACTTCAATCGCGTCAAGAAAGCCTTCGCCGATTTCCTGCATCGCCTGCCGTTCTACGGCCTGGCAATCCTGTGCCTGGACGATCCGGAAGTGGCGGCGCTGGCCGAACAAACGCCGCGCAATGTGATGCGCTACGGCGAGCATCCCGATGCCGACGTGCGCGCGAGCAATATCCGCGCCGGCGCCGGGCGCATGCACTTCGACCTGTGGTTGCCCGAGCGCGAAGCGCCGGTTGCGGTCGAACTTGCGCTGTCCGGCAAGCACAACGTGTTGAACGCGCTCGCGGCCGCAGCGATTGGCTGGGAACTCGGTGTCGAGGACGCGGCGATCGTGCGCGCGCTGGCGAAGTTCCGCGGCGTCGGCCGCCGCTTCCATGTGCACGGCGAACTCGACATCGCGCAGGGCAAGGCGCTTGTGGTGGACGACTATGGGCACCATCCGCGCGAACTCGCGGCAATCATCGAGGCGGCCCGCGGTGGTTGGCCGCAGCGGCGCCTGGTGATGGCGTTCCAGCCGCATCGCTACACGCGCACGCGCGACTTGCTCGACGAGTTTGCCGAGGTGCTGTCCAGCGTCGATGTGCTGGTGCTGACCGAGGTCTATCCGGCCGGGGAAGCGCCGATCGCTGGCGCCGACGGCAAGTCGCTGGCGCGCGCGGTGCGTGCGCGCGGGCGCGTCGACCCGGTGCTGGTCAAGTCCGCGCGTAACCTGCCGGCGACGCTGGCGCCGCTGTTGCGCGACGGCGATTTCGTGCTGCTCGCCGGCGCGGGCGACATCGGCGTGGTGGCGCACGACATCGGGGCGCGTGGACATCTGAAGGAAGCAGGCGCATGAACATTACCGATCCCCGTGCATTCGGGCGCGTCGCCGTGGTGATGGGCGGCGATTCCGCCGAGCGCGAGGTTTCGATGCGATCGGGCGCGGGCGTCTTGAACGCCTTGCGCGCGAAAGGCGTCGATGCGCATCCGATCGACGGCATCCCCGCCCTGCTCGACGCCTTGCGCGCCGGGCACTTCGCGCGCGTGTTCAACATCCTGCACGGGCGCGGCGGGGAGGACGGCGTGCTGCAGGGGGCGCTCGACGCTTTGCGCGTGCCGTATACCGGATCGGGCGTGCTCGGCTCCGCGCTGGGCATGGACAAGATCCGCACCAAGCAGGTGTGGCAGACGCTGGGCCTGCCGACGGCGAAATACGCGGTGATCGACTCCTTGCACCCGCGCTCGGCGCAGTCGATCGTCGATGAACTCGGTCTGCCCCTGATCGTGAAGCCGTCGCACGAGGGCTCGACCGTCGGGATCGCGCGTGCCTTCACTCTGGCGGAACTCGAAGCCGGTATCGAGGCCGCGCGCAAGTTCGACGGCGACCTTCTGGTCGAGCAGCTCATCGAGGGCGACGAGTTCACGGTTTCGATCCTCGAGCGCCAGGTGCTGCCTTCGATCCGCATCGTTCCGGCGAAGGGCTTCTACGACTACGCCGCGAAGTACGTGACCGCCGACACCCAGTACATCTGCCCGGGCATCGAGCCGGTGGCCGAGGCCGAGATGCAGCGCCTCGCCCTGATTGCGTTCGATGCGGTCGGCTGTTCGGGCTGGGGTCGCATCGACTTCATGCGTGACCGCGACGGACACAACTATTTGTTGGAAGTGAATACCGCTCCGGGCATGACCGAGCGCTCGCTGGTGCCGAAGGCCGCGGCCCAGGTCGGCATCGACTACCCGACCCTGTGCTGGCGCATCCTCGAAACTTCGTTCATCGGTGGCGACGCATGAGCCCGCGTCTCGCCCGCATTGCCGCATGGATGCTGGCGCTGGCGCTGGTGGCGACGCCGATCGTCGCTGCGCTCAACGGTTGGCTCGCCAATGAGCGCTGGCCGATCCGGCGCATGAAGGTCTACGGCAGCTTCGTGCAGGTCGACGAGGAGGCGGTGCGCGCCGCGGTGGCGCCGGCTGCGCGCGCCGGATTCTTCGCGGTTGATCTTGCTGAAGTGAAGTCGGCGGTGGAAGCGCTGCCGTGGGTGGCGCGCGCCGAGGTGCGCAAGCTGTGGCCGGACCGCATCGACATCGATGTGCGTGAGCGCGTCGCGCTTGCGTTCTGGGGCGACGACCGTCTGCTCGGTGAACGTGGCGAGGTGTTTGCGGCAGATCGGTCGCGGGTGCCAGCCGACTTGCCGCGCCTGGAAGGTCCCGACCTGCGCGCCGCCGAAATCTGGCAGCAGTTCACGCTGGCGCGGGAGGGGCTGGCGCAGATCGGCATCGCCATCGGCTCGGCCCGCGTCAATGGCCGCGGCGCCTGGTCGCTGCGTGCGGTCGATGGTGCAGAGTTCGTGCTCGGGCGCGAGCAGACGCGGCCGCGGCTGGGCCGCTTCATCGCGGCGCTTGCGCGTTTGCCGGCGAGTGAGCGCAGTCGCATCGAACGCGCTGATCTGCGCTTCGCCAATGGTTTTGCCGTGGTCTGGCGAGCGCCACCGGTGGCGCCAGCGGAACCCGGGTCCGGGCCGGCGGCTGTGCCGGCAGCGGACGACGCCACAAGGAGTTTGCATGAACCGCAAGTCTGACAAGGCGCTGCTGGTCGGCCTCGATATCGGCACCTCCAAGGTCTCGGCAATCGTCGGCGAATACTCGTCAGGCGAAGGCGTCGAAGTGATCGGCATCGGCACGGCCACCTCCAAGGGTCTGAAGCGCGGCGTAGTGGTCGACATCGAGTCGACGGTGCAGTCGATCCAGCGGGCGATCGAGGAAGCCGAGCTGATGGCCGGCTGCGAAATCCGCTCGGTGTTTGCGTCGATCTCCGGAAGCCATATCCGCTCGCTCAACTCGCAGGGCGTGGTCGCGATCCGCAATCAGGAAGTGATCGACGACGACGTCGAGCGCGTGCTCGACGCTGCGCGTGCGGTCGCGATTCCCGCCGACCAGCGCATCCTGCACGTGCAGGCCCAGGAATACGTGCTGGACGAACAAGAGGGCATCCGTCACCCGGTGGGCATGATCGGCGTGCGTCTGGAGGCACGCGTGCACGTCATCACCGGGGCGCAGTCGGCGGCGCAGAACATGAGCAAGTGCGTGTCCCGTGCCGGGCTCAAGGTTGATGATCTGATTCCTTCGCAGCTGGCCTCGGCGCAGTCGGTGCTGACCCAGGACGAGCGCGATCTCGGCGTGTGCCTGGTCGACATCGGCGCCGGTACCACCGACATCGCCGTGTACACCCAGAGCGCGATGCGTCACACCGCTTCGCTCGGCATCGCTGGCGACCAGGTGACCAACGACATCGCGTTCGCATTCCGCACGCCAACGCCTTTCGCCGAGGAGATCAAGGTCAAGTACGCCTGCGCGCTGGCGCGCCTGGCGCGGCCCGAGGAAACCATCGAAGTGGCGATGGTCGGCGATCGCGCGCCGCGACGCCTGCAGCGGCAGTTGCTCGCCGACGTGGTGCAGAAGCGCTACGAGGAAATCTTCGAAATGGTGCAAGCGGAGCTGCGTCGATCCGGGCTCGAAGAGCTGGTTGCAGCCGGCATTGTGCTCACCGGCGGCGGCGCCCGCATGGAAGGCATCGTCGAGCTGGCCGAGGAGTTGTTTCACATGCCAGTGCGCGTTGGCGTGCCGCAGTACGTCAGCGGGCTCGGCGACGTCATCAACAACCCGGTGCATGCCACCGGTGTCGGGCTGCTGTTGGCCGGCAGCCGGCATCCGTCATTGCGCGCGCATCAGAGCCCGGCCGGTGAGGCCGTGGGTTCGCTTTGGGGCAAGTTGCGCAAGTGGGTTTCGGGAGAGTTCTAGCGATCAGTCCGCTGCGCACGGCGCGGCGGCATGGGAATTCCGCGAACAGCGGAAACGGAGCCGGACGGCGATCCGGTCACAACGAAGAAGCAGCAACACTGGAGGTAGGGAAATGTTTGAATTCGTCGAAACACCAGCGCCGAACGCCGTGATCAAGGTCATCGGCATCGGAGGCGGCGGCGGCAACGCAGTCGCACACATGGTCAACGCCGGGGTCGAGGGCGTTGACTTCATCTGCGCCAACACCGACGCGCAGGCCTTGCGTCACTGTCCGGCCAAGACCACGCTGCAACTCGGTGGCAATGTCACCAAGGGTCTGGGCGCAGGAGCCAACCCCGAGGTCGGCAAACAGGCCGCCATGGAGGATCGCGAACGCATCCGCGAACTGCTCACCGGCGCCGACATGGCCTTCATCACCTGCGGCATGGGTGGCGGAACCGGCACCGGCGCAGCGCCGGTCGTCGCGCAGTTGGCGAAGGAGATGGGCATCCTCACCGTGGCCGTGGTGACCAAGCCGTTCCCGTTCGAGGGGCGCAAGCGCCAGCAGATCGCACTCGCCGGCATCGACGCCCTGTCGCAGTACGTCGATTCGCTGATCACCATCCCGAACGAAAAACTGCTTTCGGTGCTTGGCCGCGAGACCTCGCTGCTGAGTGCGTTCAAGTCGGCCAATGACGTGCTGCTCGGCGCGGTGCAGGGCATTGCCGATCTGATCACACGGCCTGGACTGATCAACGTCGACTTCGCCGACGTGCGCACGGTCATGTCCGAGATGGGTATGGCGATGATGGGCACCGGCGTTGCCCGTGGTGATGACCGCGCGACGGCTGCGGCTGAGTTCGCGGTCAACAACAAGCTGCTGGAAGACATCAATCTGTCGGGCGCTTGCGGCATCCTGGTCAATGTCACCGCCGGCATGGACCTGACCATGCACGAGTTCGACGAGATCGGACGCACGATCTCCGAGTTCGCGGCTGAAGACGCGACCGTAGTCATGGGCACCGTGCTTGACCCGGACATGCGCGACGAAATCCGCGTGACCGTGGTCGCGACCGGTTTGAACCGTGCGCAGCCGGTACGCATGGCGACCCCGGCGGTTGTGGCGGCGCAGCCGCGCGTTGCGATCGTGCGTTCGCGACCCGGCGAACCCGATTTCGGCCATCCGCTGAACCGTGCGGTGCCGACCATGGGTGGACGCACGACGGCGGCGGCGGCCCAAGCGTCTTCGCCGGCGCCAACCGAGTCGGCGAGGGCGCCGGTGGATGACTACCTGGATATCCCGGCCTTCCTGCGTCGCCAGGCCGACTGAGGGATCGCTGCGGCGGCCGGTCCGCCGCAACGGGATCCTGCCTCCACCCCCGGCTGTCGCCGCAGCCGGGCGGTCTTGCATCCCGTTCGCGGCGGGCCAGGCTGTTGCGGAAACGCAACAAACTGGTGTCTTTTTGCTGGCGCCCCGGTTCCATGGGCGGAAAACGTCATGCTAAGGTTGCCGAAATAAGTCGTCCCTTGGACGAGGCTCTTTGGCGCATGATCAAGCAACGCACACTCAAGAACGTCATCCGCGCCACTGGCGTCGGCATCCATACCGGACAAAAGGTCTATCTGACCTTGCGGCCGGCCGCCCCGGATGCCGGCATCGTCTTCCGCCGCGTCGATTTGGCCGAACCCATCGAGATCAAGGCCTGCGCCGAGAATGTCGGTGCGACCGCGATGTCGACCACGTTGGTGCGCGACAGCATCCGCATTTCGACGGTGGAGCATCTGCTCTCGGCGATGGCGGGCCTCGGAATCGACAACGCCTATGTGGATGTCAGTGCGCCCGAAGTGCCGATTATGGACGGCAGCGCCGGGCCCTTCGTGTTCCTGCTGCAGTCTGCCGGAATCGAAGAGCAAAACGTCGCCAAGCGGTTCATTCGCATCAAGAAGTCGGTGACGGTACGAGACGGCGACAAGTGGGCCCGCTTTGATCCGTTTGACGGCTTCAAGGTCGGTTTTACCATTGATTTTGACCACCCGATCTTCACCCGCAAGACCTCGTCGGCGGAGATCGATTTTTCGACTACCTCCTTCGTCAAGGAAGTCAGCCGCGCCCGTACTTTCGGCTTCATGCGCGACATCGAAATGCTGCGCGAGCGCAATCTGGTGCTCGGTGGCAGCATGGACAACGCCGTGGTGCTCGACGACTACCGCGTGCTGAACGAAGATGGCCTGCGTTACGAAGACGAGTTCGTCAAACACAAGATCCTCGACGCGATCGGCGACCTGTACCTGCTCGGACACAGCCTGATCGGCGCGTTCTACGGCTACAAGTCGGGCCACCAGTTGAATAACCAGCTGTTGCGCACCCTGGTTGCGGACAGCAAAGCGTGGGAGGAGATCACGTTCACCGATTCGGCGGACGCTCCGATCTCCTATGCCCATCCGGCGCAGGCGATCTGATCCGGTTCTGAGACATTTGTATCGGTCGCCAAGCGCGGCCCGCCGGAAAATCGGCGCTGGAAACATTATTCGGCAAGGGATGCCAAACGCGACAGCAGTTCCCGCAATTCGGGGTCGGTTGTCGCGGCTGCCGCAGCATTGAGGTGCTTCGCGGCAGCCGGGGAAAGCGGTTTCGAGGGTGTCTCCGACGGAACGGGGAGCTCCGGCACCGTTTTCACCACCAGTTGGGTCAGTGGTTCGGGCCAGAATGCTGCCGCAGACGCGAGCAATCGCGACTGTTCGGCGCGCAGTCTTGCCGCCACCGCCGGCTGGCCGGTGACCAGCACCAGCACGCCCGAACGCACATTGGCGACGCAAAACCACGTCGCCCAGGGTTCGGAGAGCTGGCGACGCAATCCGGAATCGAGCCGACGCAAGAGTGCGGCGCGCTCGATCAGCGAATGCAACGAGGGCGAACGTGCCTGACGCGATGCGTCGACGGCATGGACGAGGGGATTGCGTCGCGTGTCCGGGGGCATGGCCATACCGACAGAGTAAACGAATGAACATCATCATTGTCGCCAAACCGGATGCCGGAACCCGCGTGTTCAGTCTGTCGGACCGGCGCGTGCGCGCTGCAGTCGGCATCACGCTGGCCGCGCTGTTCCTCAGCCTGGTCGCGCTCGGCGCATGGTTCGGGGCGGCCTTCCTGGGCCCGAGCCGGCTGCGCGACCAACTCAGCGGCACGCGCAACGAACTCGCGGCGCAACAGGGTGAAGTGGAGCGACTCACTGGTGTCGTTTCGCGCGACATGAACGCACTCGCATTGCGGCTCGGTCGCATCCAGGCGGAAACCACGCGACTCAACGCCCTCGGCGGTCGTCTGGCCAAGCTCGGCAAACTCGACGACGGCGAATTCAACTTCGGTTCTGACCCTGATCTCGGTGGCCCCGAGGGCGGCGGGTTGCTGGCTGCCGTCGCGCCGAACCAGATTTCCACTGCGATTGGTCGTCTGGAACGCCAACTCGCCTCGCAGTCCCGCCAACTCAGCGTGCTCGAGGAGCTACTGGCCGACCGCGAACTCGACGCCAGCCTGATGCCTTCGGGTACGCCGGTGCGATCCGGGTACATCTCCTCGCGTTATGGCTACCGTGCCGACCCGATTTCGGGCGCGGCCGATTTCCACTCCGGCATCGACTTCGACGGCGACTACGGCACCGAGATCCTCGCCGTTGGTTCCGGAGTGGTGTCGTTCTCCGGAGTCAAGCCCGGCTATGGCAATACCGTCGAGATCGATCACGGCAACGGCTACGTGACGCGCTACGCGCACAATTCCAAGAACCTGGTCGCGGTGGGTGATCCGGTGCGCGACGGCGACGTGATCGGCAAGGTCGGCTCTACCGGCCGGTCGACCGGAACGCATGTACACTTCGAGGTCTGGCGCGACGGTCGCGTCATCAATCCGAACGAGTTCGTGCGCGAGCCGGGTTGAGCGCGCTTGTAATCGTCGCGACCGACCCCAAACGTGAAGATCTCGTGGGGCCGCCTGCCCGGGCGGCTTCGTCGTTTCCGGATTCCATACTCTACGCGTTGAGACCATGTTCAATCAGATCCTGACCCGCCTGTTCGGCAGTCGTAACGAACGCCTGCTCAAGGGCTGCGAGAAGGTAAAGCAGCAGATCAAGGCGCTTGAGCCTCAGATGCAGGAGCGCAGCGACGTCGAGTTGCAGGGCAAGACCGCCGAGTTCAAGCACCGCGTCGAGCAGGGCGAGACGCTGGATGCCTTGCTGCCGGAAGCATTCGCGGTGATGCGCGAAGCCGCGAGGCGCGTGCTCGGCATGCGCCATTACGACGTGCAGCTGGTCGGCGGCATGGTGCTGCATCAGGGCAAGATCGCCGAGATGCGCACCGGCGAGGGCAAGACTCTGGTCGGAACCCTGCCGGTGTATCTGAATGCGTTGGCCGGCAAGGGCGTGCACGTCGTCACCGTCAACGACTACCTCGCAAAGCGCGACTCGGCGTGGATGGGCCGGGTCTACAACTGGCTTGGGCTCTCGGTCGGGGTGGTATTCCCGGGCATGAACCACGCCGACAAGCGCGCCGCCTACGCCGCCGACATCACCTACGGCACCAACAACGAGTACGGCTTCGACTATCTGCGCGACAACATGGCGCTGTCAGCCGAGGATCGCTACCAGCGCGGCCAGTTCTACGCCATCGTCGACGAGGTCGATTCGATCCTGATTGACGAGGCGCGCACGCCGCTGATCATCTCCGGACCGGCCGACGAGTCGCCGCAGCTGTACCTGCGCGTCAACACCGTGGTGCCGAAGCTGGCGCGACAAAGGGACGAAGAAGGCGAAGGCGACTTCTGGGTTGACGAGAAGGGCAAGCAAGTGCACTTGTCCGAAGCCGGCATGGAGCATTCGGAAGCGCTGATGCGATCGGCCGGCATCATCGGGGCCGAGGACAGCCTGTATGACGCGCACAACATCATGGTCGTGCACCATCTGAATGCCGCATTGCGCGCGCACAATCTCTACCAGCGCGATGTCGACTACATCGTGCGTGACGGTGAGGTCATCATCGTCGACGAGTTCACCGGCCGCACGCTCGCCGGACGGCGCTGGTCGGACGGCTTGCACCAGGCGGTCGAGGCCAAGGAAGGCGTGCCGATCCAGCGCGAGAATCACACGCTGGCGTCGATCACCTTCCAGAACTACTTCCGCCTGTACAAGAAGCTCGCCGGCATGACCGGCACCGCCGACACCGAGGCCTACGAGTTCCAGCAGATCTACGGGCTGGAGGTGGCGGTCATCCCGACGCACCGTCCGATGGTGCGCAAGGATCATCCGGATCTGGTTTTCCTCAAGGCTGACGCGAAGTGGAATGCGATCATCGAGGACATCAAGGAGTGCTACGCCCGCAAGCAGCCGGTACTGGTCGGAACGACCTCGATCGAGACCTCGGAAATGCTTGGCGAGCGGCTTCAGGCCTCAGGCATTCCGCACCAAGTGCTGAACGCCAAGCAGCATGAGCGTGAGGCGCAGATCGTGGCGCAGGCGGGCAGCCCGGGCGCGGTGACCATCGCCACCAACATGGCCGGTCGCGGCACCGACATCGTGCTCGGCGGCAATCTCGACGCCGAACTGGCGGCGCTGCCGCCGGAGACCACCGACGCCGAACGCGCGCGCGTCCGCATCGAGTGGCAGAAGCGACACGACGAGGTGCTGGCGGCGGGTGGCCTGCATATTGTCGGCAGCGAGCGTCACGAATCGCGGCGCATCGACAACCAGTTGCGCGGCCGTTCCGGTCGCCAGGGCGATGCCGGGTCGAGCCGTTTCTTCCTGTCGCTGCAGGACAATTTGATGCGCATCTTCGCGCCCGACTGGGTGACGAAGTGGATGCAGGTGTTCGGCATGAAGGACGAAGACGCGCTCGAGGATCGGCTGGTTTCGCGCCAGATCGAGAAGGCCCAGCGCAAGGTCGAGGCGCACAACTTCGACGTGCGCAAGAACCTGCTCGAATACGACGACGTCGCCAACGATCAGCGCAAGGTCATCTACGCGCAGCGCAACGAGTTGCTGGAACCGAACGACATCAAGGAAACCATCGACAGCCTGCGCTTCGACGTCGTCGAGGACATCGCGCGTCGCTTCGTGCCGGTCAAGAGCATCGCCGACCAGTGGGACATCGAAGGACTGGAGCGAACGCTGGCCGCGGACCTCGGCATCCAGTTGGAGCTGAAGCGCCATCTCGATGCGAATGAGGATCTGGAGGAAGCGGTATTGGTCGAGAAGGTGCAGGAAGACGTCGACCGTTACTTCCGCGAGAAGGAGGCGGGCATGGGCAGCGAGTTCATGCGCACGGTCGAGAAGCACTTCCTTCTGCGCGTGCTCGACACCCAGTGGCGCGACCATCTGGCGAACATGGACTACCTGCGCCAAGGCATTCATTTGCGCGGTTACGCGCAGAAGCAGCCGAAGCAGGAATACAAGCGCGAGGCGTTCGAGCTGTTCACGCAGATGCTCGACCGCGTCAAGCAAGAGACGGTCAGCATCCTCGCGCGCGTGCGCGTGCAGAGCGAAGACGAAGTGGCGCGTATGGAGCAACAGCAGCAGGCGCAGGCGCGCCAGCAGCAACAGGCCATGGCGTTCCAGCATCCCGACACCGGCAATTACGGCGTCGATGAGGAAGCCGAGCAGGTGCAGGCCGCGGCCGCGCGCCAGTCGAACCTGCCCAAGGTGGGCCGCAACGATCCCTGTCCCTGCGGCTCCGGCAAGAAGTTCAAGCAGTGCCACGGCCAGCTGGCCTGATGCGCTGACCGGAACGGCGCATGCGCGTGGTCGCCGCCCTGCTCGAGGATGAGGCAGGGCGCGTGCTGCTCGCACAGCGGCCACCTGGCAAGCACGAGGCCGGCCGCTGGGAGTTTCCCGGCGGCAAGGTCGAAACGGGTGAGTCGGCGTTGGACGCGTTGCGTCGCGAGCTGCACGAAGAACTGGGCATCGAGGTCACTGCGGCGTCGCGCTTCATGTGCGTGCGACGCAGTCGTGGTGTGGACGAACTGGCGCTGGAGGCTTGGCGTGTGTCTGCTTGGCGGGGCGTGCCGGTAGCACACGAGCACAGCGCGCTGGTGTGGCAAACGCCGCAGCAAGCTCTGTCGCTGTCGTTGTGCGATGCCGATGTGCCGATCTGCCGCGTCGCTGGGCTGCCATCGTGTTATGCGATCACACCCGATCCCGGCGCTAGGATCCCGGCGCAGTTCCTGGAGCGTATCGAAGCCGGATTGCAACGCGGCATCCGCCTGCTGCAATGGCGCGCGCCGATGCTTGATGCCGGTCGTTATCGCGACACCGCCTGCGAATTGCGTGCCCTGACCGCTCGCTACAGCGCGCGCCTGATGCTCAACGCCAGCCCGGCGCTGGCCATGGCGATTGGTGCCGATGGCGTGCACCTCAATGCCTCGCGCCTGATGGCCATGAGTGCGACGCAGTCGTGGCCGAAGGAGTTGCTGGTCGCGGCCTCGGTACATGGGTTACGCGAACTGGCGCAGGCCGAGGTGATCGCCGTGGATTTTGCCGTGATTTCACCGATCCGTCGTACCGGCTCGCATCCGCGAACCGAGCCCATCGGCTGGTCCGGGCTGCGCCAGCTGATCGAACACAGCGACGTGCCGGCCTATGCACTCGGTGGCCTTGGTCCCGATGATGTGTCCGAAGCGCGCGCGCATGGCGCGCTGGGGGTCGCCGGAATCAGCGCATTCTGGTGAGGTGCGCGCGCCAGCCGGCGAGCGCTGTGTCCACGCGATGGTGCAGGTCGGCGAGCGTGCCGTCATTGGCGATGACTTCGTCGGCGATGGCAAGTCGTTGCGAGCGCGGCGCCTGCGCCGCGATCATCTTCCGCGCCAGGTCGGCGTCGACGTGATCGCGCTGCATCAGCCGCGCCTTTTGCGTGGCAGTGCGGGCATCGACCATCACGGTTCGATCGACCCAGTCGTAGTGTCCACTCTCCACCAGCAACGGGATTGCGAGTAAGACCAACGCATCCTTGCTCGCCGTGGCGCCTGCGCGCAATGCGTCACGCACGCGCGGGTGGATGACGGCTTCGAGCATGTGCCGAGCTGAAGACTGCGCGAAGATGCGGGCACGCATGGCGCGTCGGTCGAGCTGGCCGTCGGCCTGCAGCACGTCCGGCCCGAAACGCTCGATGACCTCGGCGAGGCCCGAGGTCCCCGGCGCGACGACATCGCGACTGATGCGGTCGGCATCCAGGATGGCGACGCCTTGGGCAGCCAGTCGATCAGCCACCGCGCTCTTGCCCGAAGCCACGCCACCGGACAGCGCAACCACGAAGGCCATGGCTCAGTACAAACCCATGCTGTGCTTGTAGGTCGCGATGATCCAGTCACCATAGAGAAACTGGACCCAGCCGGCGATGGCCAGGAACGGTCCGAACGGGATCGGCGTCTGGCGGTCGCGCCCCTTCGCAATCAGGATTGCACTGCCGATCACTGCGCCGACCAGCGAGGACATCAGCACGATCGGGATCAGCCCTTGCGGGCCGACGAAGGCACCCAGCGCAGCGAGCAGCTTGAAATCGCCATAGCCCATGCCCTCCTTGCCGGTGACCAGCTTGAACAGCCAGTACACGCTCCAAAGACTGAGGTAGCCGAGCGCAGCGCCCCAGAGCGCCTGGGTCGGCGGCACATACAGCGAAGCCGTCGCCGCCGCGAGCAGGCCCAGCCATAGGGTCGGCAGGGTGAACTGGTCGGGCAGCAAGGTGGTGCGGAAGTCGATGCCGGAAGCGGCGATCAGGATCCAGGTCAGGACCAGCGCCACAGCCGATTCCCATCCCGTGCCGAAGTGCCACACGACGGCTGCCGACGCGGCCGCCGTCAGCAATTCCACCAGCGGATACTGGATCGAGATCGGCACCCGGCACGACCGGCACTTGCCACGCAATACCGCGTAGCTCAGCACCGGAACGTTCTCGTACCACGACAACTGGTGCCCACACTTCGGGCAACGCGAACGATCCGCAACCAGCCCCGGCGGTGCGGCCTCCTCGGTCTCCGGCAGTTCCAGAATTTCCCGCGCCTCACGGCGCCACGCGAACTCCAGTCGCGGCGGCGTGCGCAGGATCACGACATTCAGGAAGCTCCCGATCAGCAACCCGAAAACGAACACGGCGGCCGCAAGGACCGCCGTGTCGGCGAACAACCAGTCGAACGCCGGCATCCGAAGTCAGACCACGGCGCCGAGCTTGAAGATCGGCAAGTACATGGCGATGACGAGGCTGCCGACCATGCTGCCGATGATGACGATGATGAGGGGTTCGAGCAGGCTGGTCAGCGTGTCTACGGCGTTGTTGACCTCGCGCTCATAGAACTCGGCCACCTTGAACAACATGGTGTCGAGCGCGCCAGCTTCCTCACCGATAGAAGTCATTTGCTCGACCATGGTCGGGAACAGATTGACCTGCCGCATCGAGATCGCCAGCGAATAGCCGACTGCGACGTCCTCCTTCATTCTCATCACTGCCTTCGCGTAGATGATATTGCCAGTGGCGCCCGCAACGGTCTCCAGTGCCTCCACCAGCGGCACGCCCGACTTGAACGTGAGCGCCAGCGTTCTGGAGAAACGTGCGACCGCGGATGCATGCAAGATGCCCCCGATCACGGGCAGCTTGAGCATCATCCTGGCGGCGGTATGCTGAAATGCCTCGGAGCGCCTGTAAAGCTGGAGGACTACGTAGCCGGCGGCCATAGAACCAAGCAGAATCGCCCACCAATAGGCTACAACAAACTCCGACAGTCCGATGACCATGAGGGTGAAAGCAGGAAGATCGGCTCCGAAGCCAGAGAACACGGTCTTGAATTGCGGTACGACGAAGATCATCAACACCGCGCAGACCATGATCGCCACCGCGATCACCGTGGCCGGGTAGAACAGGGCCTTCTTGATCTTGCCCTTGAGCGCTTCGATATTCTCCTTATAGCTGGCGACTGTATCCAGCACGGTATCCAGCACGCCTGCTGACTCACCTGCCTTCACCAAGTTCCGGTACAGCTCATCGAAGTAGATCGGGTGGCGCGCAATGGCTTCGGCGAGGCTCGAGCCGCCCTCGATGTTGCTCTTGATGTCGTTGAGCATGGTGGCGAGCGCGCCATTCTTGGTCCCCGACGCAATTAGATCGAAGGCCTGCACCATCGGCACGCCCGAGGACATCATGGTGGCGATCTGGCGGCTGAAGGTGGCGATATCCTGCGGCGTGATCCTGCCTTTGCTCGAAAAAAAACCGGCCTTTCGCTCCGCCACCTTGCTTGGGTTAATGCCCTGTTTGCGCAGGTCGGCCTTGGCCAGATTCGCATTCTTGGCGCGCACCTCGCCGGTCATCTTCTTGCCGCGCTTGTCGGTGCCTTCCCATTTGAAGACCGGCATTTGCTCGCCGCGTGGCGTCACGGGGCTGCCTTTGCGGGGAGCGGTCTTGGTTGCAGTCGCAGTTGCCATGGCTTAGTCCTTGGTCACGCGGTTGATCTCGGCAAGGCTTGTAAAACCATCCTTGCATTTCTTCAGTGCTGACTGTCGCAGATCGTTGATCCCGATGCGACGGGATTCGGCGGCAATCTGGTTGGCGTTGCCGCCGGAGAGGATGATGGTCTGGATTTCCTCAGACATCGGCATCACCTGGTAGATGCCCACGCGGCCCTTGTAACCCTCGTTGCACGAGGAGCAGCCGACCGCCTCGTAGATGGTCATGGTGTCGATGTCTTCCTCGCGAAAGCCCTCGGCGAGCAGGGCCTCGCGCGGGATCTTGAGCGGCCGCTTGCAGTCGTGCAGGCGCCGCGCCAGGCGCTGGGCAGTGATCAGGGTCACCGCCGAAGTGATGTTGTATGGGGCGATGCCCATGTTCATCAGGCGCGCGACGGTCTGCGGCGCATCGTTGGTATGGAGTGTCGAGAGCACGAAGTGCCCGGTTTGCGCCGCCTTGATCGCGATCTCGGCGGTCTCCAGGTCGCGGATCTCGCCGACCATGATGATGTCCGGGTCCTGGCGCAGGAAGGAGCGCAGCGCTGCGGCAAAGGTCATGCCCTTCTTGGCGTTTTGCTGAACCTGGTTGATACCGAAGACGCGGATTTCGACTGGATCCTCGGCGGTTGAAATATTGACCGCTTCGGTGTTCAGGATATTCAGGCCGGTATAGAGCGAGACCGTCTTGCCCGAGCCGGTGGGACCAGTGACGAGCACCATTCCGTAGGGTTTCTGGATGGCCTCCAGGAACAACTTGCGCTGGTCTTCTTCGTAGCCCAGCTTCTCGATGCCCAGTTTCGCGGCCGAGGCGTCGAGCACGCGCAACACTACCTTTTCGCCGAACAGCGTGGGGCAGGTGGAGACGCGGAAGTCGATCGACTTGGTCTTGGAAATGTTGAGCTTGATGCGTCCATCCTGCGGCACGCGACGCTCGGCGATGTCTAGGCCAGACATCACCTTGAGACGCGCGGAGATGCGTGGCGACAGCTTCACCGGAGCGGTCGCGACCGCGCGTAACATGCCGTCGATGCGCAGGCGCACGCGCACCGAGGTCTCGAACGGTTCGAAATGGATGTCGGAGGCGCCTCGTTTCAGCGCATCCAGCAACACCTTGTTGACGAAGCGCACCACCGGCGTGTCATCGCCGCCGGCGTCGATGCCGCTGCCACCGCCGCCCTCATCATCGTCATCGCCGCCCTCGACTTCGAGATCGCCCAGCCCTTCATCGTCTTCGCCATCGCCCGCTGCGAGCGAATCGGCTCCGGCAAGCGCCAAGTCGATCATGCGCTCGAGCGTGTCCAGTGGTACCAGGATTGGCTCGACCGGCATGTTGGCTGCGAACTTGATGTCGTCCAGCGCGCGCAGATTGGTCGGATCAGAGATACCGACGAACAGGCGGTTGCCGCGCTTCCACAGCGGTAGCGCCTTGTGGCCCTGGATCAGTTTTTCCTCAACCAGCTTGATCGGCATGGCGCGTGGATCGATCGCCCGCACATCCACCAAGGGAATTCCGAACTCGATCGAAGCGGCATTGGCGACCGCTGCAGCGGGAGCGAGGCCATTCTGGACAAAGCAGCTGACGAGCGGGATTTTCTGCTTGGAGGACTCTTCGACCGCCTTGCGCGCGGCGTCCTCCGGCACGAGGCCTTCAGCCGCGAGTCGGCGCGCGATGCCAGGCATTCCGGCAAGGGAGGATCCTGCTGGCGTACTCACGAAGCCGCTCCAAAGTGACGTATCCGGTCAGAAACATACCGCAAACATCTGACCCCGCATAGGATTTGGGAGCCAAATTCGTGGATTGGGATGGAGCGCCTATGCGATCTGGTTGTACCGCCTATATCACCTGGCCCAGTCGCACGACGGTAGGCTGCGGATCTTGGCTTGGCTTGGCCCATTCATGAAACTTGGGGGCGACATGTTTCGAAAAGACATCCGCGGATTAAGGGCACTCGCCGTATTGGCCGTGCTCTTCTATCACTTTCGAGTTCCTGGATTCTCTGCGGGGTTCGCTGGGGTCGACGTCTTCTTTGTTGTTTCCGGTTACCTGATGACCTGGCTTCTGGTCCACGACCTAGAACATGGCCGGCATTCAGCCACAAGTTTTTACTTGTCCCGCGCTCGCCGAATAGTTCCCGCGCTTGTGACGCTCAGCGCTATTCTGATGCTTGTCGGCTGGTGGGTGTCGCTTCCCGACGACTATGCGCGGTTCGCAACGCACGCACTAGCCAGTTTGTGGTTTGTATCGAACCACGTCTACCTCGGTGAGTCGGGTTACTTCGACTTCGCAGCCACCGAGAAGTGGATGCTGCACACTTGGTCGCTATCGGTGGAGTGGCAGTTCTACCTTCTCTTGCCGCTGTTGCTCTCCGTTTGCTGGCGGTGGCGCCCTCACCGATCGTTCATTGCCGCCGCTTACGTGGTATTTGCCCTTGCTTCGCTCTCACTGATGCTGGCTGTGCCAGGGGACTTGAAGTCGACGGCCTTCTTTCTGCTGCTGACTCGCATGTGGGAGTTAATCGCCGGCGGTTTGACGATGTTGGTCATTCCAATCTTGCATGGGCGTTCTTCGCTGCGATGGGTGTTCGGTGGTAGCGGCGCTGTGGGGATGCTGCTTACGCTCTTGCTATCACCATCGTCTGTCGACTGGCCGGGGCCGTGGACACTTCTGCCAGTCCTTTCCACTGCAGGCGTCTTGTGCGCAGAGGATCGAAGCCCAACCGTGCTCGGATCGCACGTGCTCGGGTGGGTAGGCGATCGCTCATATTCGCTGTACTTGTGGCATTGGCCGATAGTCGTAGTCCTCACAGATCTGGGTGCGGAGCGTACGGTGCAACTTGGAGTTGGTTTGCCGGCTTCTATTCTATTGGCACATCTCTCATATCAAATGATCGAACAACCGTTCCGCTCCAAGTTCCCCGGATTCCGGGCGCGAGATGCTGTCATGGCTATGGCTTTCGCAGCTGTGTCTGCCTCGCTCGCCCTGATAATCACGGATGCCGGGGTCCCTGCTCGCATGCCCGCGGTGGCGGAGGGTGCTGCGGCGGAAGCCAGAAACCGATTTTCGCCACTGCGGAAGTGCCAACGTGCTGCAACTGGACCATGGGATAGCTGCCGCTATGGAAGTGGACCAGTTGGTGCAATTCTGATTGGCGACAGTCATGCCGACGCGGTTGCTTCATCGCTCGCGCAAGTGCTGACGGAACAACAGCGCTCGCTTGTACTGTATGTCTATCCGAGTTGTCCGACTTTGATCGGGGCGAAGTGGACGCCAGGCGTATTCCGGGCTGGACAGCATTGTGAGGCTTTCAATCAATGGGCGCTGGCCCGCGTCGACGAATTCGCCAACGGTGTGCCGGTAGTTCTGGTTGCGCGGAGTAGCGCTTATCTCTACGGGTTGACCGAGTCGTGGGATCCCAGCCCACCAGGACCGGCGATACATTTTTCGCGACCAAGAGGTGAAGTAGACGCCGAGTTTCTGGACGAGTATTCAAAAGCGCTCTACCAAACAGTCTGCCAGTTGACGCGCCGCCGTCCGGTTTTCCAAGTTCGACCGATCCCCGAGATGGCCGTCAACGCTCCGCGAGCAATCGCCCGCTCACTTATGCGGCGAGATTTGCGGATGCCGGCGATCGATTTGTCCGCCTATTGGGCACGCCACCAAACGGTGATTGCCGTTCAAGAAAGTGTTTCGAATCACTGCGGTGGAAGAACGCTGGATCCAGTACCGCATCTCTGTGACTCAAGTCACTGCTTCGCCGGGTCTGCCGGCCGTCCCTGGTATTACGACGACGATCATCTGAGTGAATTCGGCAACCGGCGATTGCTGCCGATGTTCCGTCAGATGTTCGCCGTCTCCAAGACTCGTTGACTATAGACCGTTGCTTTCGCGTTCATCTGACAACGCGAGCATGTAGGTGCGGAGAGTGAACATCGATGAGGATCTGCCGTAGCTTACCCGAAACTGTTTCTCGGCCTTCTCGACGCCCAGATGGTCGCCTTGAGCCAGTCGACCGAGCATTATCGCGCCGACTAGATACTCCCGGCCGTCCATCCGCGACCATTCAATATCACTCAGTGCATGTTCCGCAGCTGACTCGATGGCCAACCCGTCGCGCGACGCCAGCGCGCGCATCAAACCGAACCATGCTGTCTGGGCTCCTGGCTCGGTGCAACCGGGCCAGTTCTCGGCATCAAAGGCTCTCTTCATTTGATCAGGGTTGGCGAAAGCGACGGTCAGTCTGGTCACCGTCATCATCGAGTCGGTGAGTTCCAGTGCCTTGGCGCCCTTCTGGCAGGTTGCACCGAGGTCAATCAACATGGCGGTTGCAACGACGGCCTCCGGGTACTTGGACATCAGTTTCGGCGTCAGCCTATGGTTGATCAGTGAGGCGACAATC
This sequence comes from Lysobacterales bacterium, assembly GCA_016703225.1. Taxonomy (NCBI): domain Bacteria; kingdom Pseudomonadati; phylum Pseudomonadota; class Gammaproteobacteria; order Lysobacterales; species Lysobacterales bacterium. The sequence continues at coordinate 560,839 of JADJCM010000001.1, read as the reverse complement.
TCTCTTGCTCGGTGGTGCGAACGAAGCACCGGATACAAGCGAGACTCTTTTTCGCCGCTGTCCAAGTTGGCCGTGTCGGTCAATTCCGGGCGCCCGTGCAGCATTTGCTGGATCGGCAGCGGCGGTTCGGACAAATTGATCATAAGAGTTGCGGCGTCTCTGCGGAAGCGCGCAGAAGGTCCTTGCAGCGCCAATGCTGGGTAGAAGTCTGAGTGAGGTTCAGCATCGAAAACCCGGACGATGGCGCGCAGGCTCTCCGTCGTTGCAATGTGGCGGGCTAGATAGGCGTCTGGATGGCTCACGCCCTGCAAGCTGACTATCTTTGCCAATCGGTCTTTCCCCTCGCCAAGGTTCTTGTATTCGAAGTCAAGCTCGGACTGTCGGGCGACAATCAGAAGATCTGTCGAATTGGTAACGAAAACGTCTGCATAGCGAAACTCGGCCAGCACGGCTGCGAGCACTTTGGACAACAGACGGTCGTTGATTTCGTAGGCATGCATCCATTGAATGAAAACCCCGTCTTGCTTCAGGTGTTGCTTGATTTCCTTGTAGAACTCAATCGTGAACAGACTGGCGACACCGCTGACCCAAGGGTTGGATGGCTCGGACACGATCAGGTCATAGGCGTAGCGTCCGCTCGCGAAGTGCGTACGCGCGTCATTGATGACGATCTTGGAACGCGGGTCCGTGTATGCGAGTTCATTGAGGGGTTTGAACCCCTCCGCAACCTTGACCATTGCTGACTCGATTTCGATGGTCTCCACCGTGCCTATGTTCTTTGAAGCCAGCAGCGTGTGAGTCGACAGCCCTGATCCGAATCCGATGACAGCGACGCGATCGTATCGGTTGCGGATTGATAGCGGCAGCGACGCGATCATCGTCATCGTGACCTCGTCACCCGAGTTCGGAGCCCCGGGGATCATCTGGATGCCTGCGTCCGGCTTGCCGTTAGTCGCGATGGTGCGAACGCCGGTTGTGAACGCGGTCATCGAGATCGTCGCAGTCTTGCCGTCCACGTATGCGATGGTCTGCTGGTCAAGGGGGTCGAAAGTCGAGTTTCCGTAACGGAAAACGCCGCTCGACAAGACGCTGACATCAACCTTTCCGACCCATTGCAGTAGCCCAAACGCGCACACCGTCGCGAGCAATGCGGCAAGCGCTGAGAACTTGTGGGGCCGGTCGCAGTACTTGTAGTACAAGTAAGCGCCAAGGAAACCGTCGATCACCGCGGCGAGCACAATACTAAGGCGAACACCAATTGCCGGGATCAATGCATGCACCATCAGGAAAACGCCCAGGATTGCGCCCAGGGTATTCGCGGCGTAGATCTTTCCGATCTTTTCGGTGCCCGCGCCGGATCGGATCAATGCTGCGGTCATCAGCGGCAGGGTCATTCCCGCGAAGAACGCCGCTGGGAATACCGTCGACAGCGACACGACCGCAGTGGAAGTCAGGAAAATCAGGTAGCCATTATCGGTACGCGCAACTGCGGCCATGACCCACTCGACCAAGCTGAAGCTGTACGCATAGAGGATCAGGCACAGCAACGTGGCAACACCCATTGCGACTTGCGCGAATGCAGCACCACGGACTACGTCAAAGCTGGCTCTGCGTGCCCAGTAACGGACCGAGAGTCCACCCAGTGCCAGACCGAGAATGAACGATGAAAGCATGAGCTCGAACGAGTGCTGGGTCGATCCCATCGACAGGTTGAGTAGGCGTATCCAACCGACTTCATAGATGAATGAAGTCGCCCCCGTGATAAGCGCCGCAAGCAACATCATCCGGGATAGTCCTGAGCGAGTCCGGGCGATGGCTGGCTCGGCAACGGCTGCCATGTTCTCCGCTTGCGCGGGCATGTGCCTGAGTTCAGGAGCATGCCGGCCAAGTTTTCTGGAGTAGGCGATGGCTGCCAGTCCTACGCCGATATTGAGCAGCCCAGCGACGACCAATGAACCCGGGGTGCCAAACTGGGGCACGAGCAGGAAGGTGGCGATAAGTGCGCCGAACGCGGCGCCAATGCTGTTGGCGAAATATAGAGATCCGAGCACGGACGAGTCGGAGCGTGTCGAGGCGCGGATGCAGGCCGCGCCAAGGATCGGAAACGTAGTACCGAGCAGGATGGACTGAGGCAGGACCAAGGCCGCACCGCTGACCCATTGCCAGGTGATCGCGGCCGCCGGCGACGCCATGGCCGGCAGGGCGATGGTTTGCGAGAAGTTGGCTACTGTCAGGTATTCGGAATGGGAGGCAAGACCGAGCAGGCCGATGCCGATTTCGAGCAGTCCGTAAAGTTTCAATAGCTGGACTGGGCTGCGTCGTGTCCGGCTGGTCAACCAGGAACCGATGGCCATTCCACCCATGAAGATCGAGAGCACCAGTGCCTGCGCGTAGGCGGCGTGACCCAAGATCAGACCCAGGTATGTGGACCAGACCGACTGATAGATCAGTGCCGCGAATCCAGACGCAATGAAGAGCGCCATCGACAGAGCAAGTGCATGGTGCTGAACGCCCCCAGCGTGGTGTGAATCTGGAACTGCGGCACTAGCTGTCATTCGATCCTCGACTGTAGATGGACAGTTCTTCTAGAGGTTCTGTCGAAGAACTGCAAGCCGCTACTTTCGTTGGGCCGAACTCGCGCGCAACCTAGTTGAGCGAGATCCATCATTTGCTTTCGTCCACCATGGATGGCTGCGACTCGTTGACACGGATCAAATTACAGACTCGTTCGATACAGGTCACACTGGTTGTCCGAAGGAGTGGCGATCATCCTCCGACGTCGTGAACTAGCGGCACTCTGCGGGTACGTACTTGTCGGGTGACACGGAAGTGCATGACCATTTCACCGTGCCTCCGCCGCCCATGGACGGCGCGTAGACCAAAACGACGCCTTGTGTCAACGCACTGCCCGTTGCAGTCAGTACTCCATTCACACAAGCAAACGAATCCACGTTCTTGGTCCCAATTACGCCCGTGTTAACCCCTTGGCATGCATTGGCGTCGATCACTGCATTATTCGAAATATTCTCAGAGACAGTTGCCTTCGCGCTCGCCGAGAGAACTGCGAGCTCAGCAACCCGGGCGCGAATGGTGTAGTCCTGATAGGCGGGCAGTGCAATCGCTGCAAGGATTCCGATGATGGCCACCACGATCATCAGTTCAATCAGCGTGAACCCATGCTGCGATTTCATTGGAGTCGGCCTCGGAAAAGTGTGTTGTCGCGACGCAAATTGACGCAATTGCTGTGCCAAATCAGCATTGTCGTGTTGGCCAGCGAAATGGTCCTCTCGGTTGGCCTTGAAGCGTCGTTGTCGACTAGTCGTGAGTCCTAGTCGACTGAAAAAAAAGAAGGGCGCCGAAGCGCCCTTCTTCACAGACCGCTGGGTGGGATCAGCGGCACTCGGCCGGAAGGTACTTGTCATCCGCCGCCGAAGTGCAGGTCCACGCGATCTGGCCACCGCCGGCAAGCGATGGCGTATAGACCAGCGCGACGCCCTTGGCGTTGGCATTGCCGGTGACGGTGAGGACACCGGTGGCATCCGCGCAAAGGAACGAGGCAGTATTCTTGGTGCCGGGAGCCGTCGTATCGACACCGAGGCAGGAGCCCGCGGCGATAACGCCGCCTGCATTCGAGATATTCTCGGCAACCGTCGCCTTGCCGCCCGACGCCAGAATGGCGAGTTCGGATACGCGAGCGCGTACGGTGTAGTCCTGATAAGCCGGCAGCGCGATCGCGGCGAGGATGCCGATGATGGCGACGACGATCATCAGTTCGATGAGGGTAAAGCCCTGTTGCTTTTTCATGTGAGACCCCTTTGCAGTTGATTAGCTAACAACCTTCACGACCACGGGACTGGCAGTTGGCCTGGTTCCCTGGCCCTCGGGCCAGCACGGCGGTCGTGCGTAACGATAGAAGCATAGGTTGTGCCAATGGGCAACCCCGAGCGCAGCAGGCGCGCCAGTCCTTGGGTTCCCGATTGTCACGAATGATTGGCAGGGTCCAGGCCGGGAAATCGGGCTGGCGATGCGCCGAAGCGCCCTGTGCTGGGGCACAGTACTGCCGTTGCCGCTATGGTTCGGAATCCGGGGCGAAGCCGTCAAAGCCGGCTGTGATCAGGGGCTTGCCGCAGCTGCGTTCGATGATCACTGCACCGAAGCCTGTTCGAGCCTTGATCGGCAGTACGGCCAGGGCCGACTCATCCCGATTGCCGCTGCTTGCCCAGCGACGGAGTGCCGCAGTTTCCTCGGGTTGGCTCTGGTCGTAGTCGGACAGCGGTCTTGCGTGTGCCAGTAAAGTGCTGGAAACGTCGGACAAGGGCACGAAAGACTTGGGCAGTTGCGCAGTCGCCGGGCCGCCTTGGGCGGCCTCCAATGAGCGGGCCATGCGCTCCTGCGCATCTTCGGGCGGCATCACCCCGACCACGACCGGGCCGGTCCAGGAAAGCTCCCGCCACTCCTCGCGCGGCGCCTTGGCTAGCTCGTCGGGGTGAATCTCATTGGCGGATACGAGTTCGAAGCGATCCACCGCCCCCACCAAAAACACCGGCCGCGATTGCGCCATGACCCAGACGCCATAGCCCAGGGCGCCCATCTGGACCATGAGGATCACGGCCAAATCCCAAATTAACGATTTCTTGATGGGGTTGAAGACGATCAGGGTCAATAGTGGACCCAGGGTGACGTCGATCCCGACGACCAGGATCAGCAGCTTGCCGGCGCCCGCCAGCGTGAACAGGGCGTCGGGGTACCAGACGAAGCTAAACAGCGCGAACACGGCCAGCCCGAGCAGCACGCTGAACGCGAAATGCCCGCCCCCGTCTGCCAACAATTGAGGCTCCGAATACCCATCAGTCAATCCCCAGCTTCTTCAGCTTGTACCGCAACGCCCGGAAGGTGATGCCGAGCTTGGCGGCGGCCTTGGTCTTGTTGTAGCGGCACTCTTCCAGCGCCTTGATGATGGCGTCGCGCTCCAGGCTGTCGATGTAGTCGACCAGATTGGAAGCGCTGGCGGAGCCGGCGGATGCTGCGGAGGGTGGGGTGGCTTGCGGGCCTTTCAAGGGGGCGAAGGTATCAGCGACGCCGCTTTCGGGAAGGCGCAGATCATTGATTTCTATTCGGTTGTTCTCGCACATTGCGATGGCGCGCTCCAGGATGTTCTCCAACTCGCGGACATTGCCCGGGAAGTTGTAGGCCATCAGCGCCTTGAGCGCTGCCTCGCTGAGTTGCGGGCGTTCGATGCCCCACTCGGGGGCGATGCGGTCGAGGTAGCGCTCGGCCAGCAGCGGAATGTCCTCGGCGCGTTCGCGCAGTGGCGGCACGCGTACTTCGATGACGTTGATGCGGTAGAACAGGTCTTGCCGAAACTGCCCCTGTTCGACCAACTTGGACAATTCGCGATGGGTGGCGCTGAGGATGCGCACATCGATCGGAACCTCGGCGGTGGACCCTACCGCGCGCATCGCTTTTTCCTGGATCACGCGCAGCAGCTTGACCTGCATGTGCATCGGCAGGTCGGCGACTTCATCGAGGAACAAGGTGCCGCCGGACGCGGCCTGGAACAGGCCCTCCTTGTCGGTATTGGCGCCGGTGAAGCTGCCCTTCTTGTGGCCGAAGAACTCTGACTCCATCAACTCCGAGGGAATCGCCCCGCAGTTCACCGGCACGAACGGTCCGGCGGAACGAGGGCCCAGTTCGTGGATCATGCGCGCAACCAGTTCCTTGCCGGTGCCGGACTCGCCGCGGATATAGACTGGCGCTTGGCTGCGGGCCACCTTTGCGATGGTCTGGCGGACCGCTTGCATCGCCGCCGACTGTCCGATCAGCTTTTCGTTCGAGCCCTGGGTTTCGGCCTTGCGTTGTTCGCCAAGCTTGAGCGCGGTCTGCACCAGTCGGCGCAATACCGCCAGGTCGACGGGCTTGGAAACGAAGTCGAAGGCGCCGGCCTTGAGCGCGTTGACCGCAGCATCGACGTTGCCGAAGGCGGTGATCATCGCGATCGGCGTCTGCGGATGCTGGCGAGCGACATGGGCGATGATGTCCTGGCCGTTGCCGTCGGGCAGACGCATGTCGGTGAAACACAGGTCATACTCGTGCTCGCTGAGGCGCGCGAACGCCTCCGCCTGCGTGGCCGCGGTGTCGACCGCGAGGCCCATGCGCGTCAGGGTCATCACCAGCAACTCGCGGATGTCGGGCTCGTCGTCGATGACGAGTGCAGTCTGTCGGCTCATCGGTGCGTCGTTCCGTGTCGGTCAGGCGATGGCGGTGCCGGGTTGGCCGTGGAAGCTGATGCGGAAGCAGCTGCCGCCGCCAGCCAGCGAATGGTAGTCGAGAGTGGCCTGATTGGTCTCGCAAAGCTGGCGCGCGATGTACAGGCCGAGCCCGGTGCCCATTTCGCTGGTGGTGAAGAAGGGCTCGAAGATGTGCGCCGCCTGCTTGGCGGGAATCCCGGGGCCGCGGTCGACCACTTCCAGTACCGCCTGGTTGGTTTCCGGCAAACGTCGGATGACCAGTGCCACGCGCGCCGGTTCGTTCGGCATGCGCCCGTAGCGCAGGGCGTTCTTGACCAGGTTCCACGCCACCTGCTGCAACTGGTCGGGGTCGAACATCACCGACACGCCGCTCGCCTGGACGTTGAGCTTCAGCTCGTCCTGGCCGATCGGCTGCACGGTGCGGAACTCCTCGACAAATGCCTCGGCCCAGCGCGACAAGGTCACCAGCTCTTGTTTCGAATGCTGGCGCCGCGACAACTGCAGGATGTTCTCGACGATCGCGTTCATGCGCAGGCACTGGCCGCGGATGATTTCGAGCAAGCGCCGATCGGACAGCGGAAAGTCCTCGGACTCGGCCAGCAGCTGGGCCGCGTGGCTGATCGCCGCGAGCGGGTTGCGCACCTCGTGCGCGATGCTGGCGGAGAGTCGCCCCAGCGAGCTGAGCGTCAGCTGCTCGGCCTGGCGCGTCATCAAGGAGGTGTCTTCGAGGAACACGATGCAGTGGTGCGCGTCCGACTGTGGCACTGCGACGAAGCGCGGGATCACTTCCGGCTGGCCCTCGGCGAGGGCGATCGGTTGCAGGTTGGTGGCGTGGCCAGCGCGCCATTCGTTGACGCGCAGCGCCAGCGACGGGCTGATGCCGTTCAAGTCCTTGCGCGTTGGCGAGGGCTGCCCGAGCAGATGCCAGGCCGACTCGTTGATGCGCTGAATCTGGTTGCGATCATCGACCACGATCACGCCCGAGCGCATGCGCCGGATGATCAACTCGTTCAGCTGCGAAAGGCTGGCGAGATCCGATTCCTGCCGATCCATCAGCTTCTGCCGTTGCGTGACTTCGCTGCGCAGCAGTTGGCTGAGTGCGGCGGCGGCGACGTAGGCGAGCCCGAACAACATCACTTCGCCGGGGCTGCGCTCGCTACGGTCGCCGAATGCAATGCTGACCGCGCGTTCGAAGAACCCGGCCAACCCGGCAGCCAGCGCGAACGCGAATGCGGAGCGGAATGGCAGCAAGGTCGCTGCGCTGGCGATGTTGACCAGGATCAGCGTGGCGATGCCGCCGTCCAGCCGCGAAGTGGCGTGAAGGGTCAGCGTGGTCGCTACGATGTCGATGCCGATGCCGAGGAAGACCGGCAGCCGCCGCGTGTGATCACCGAGGCCGCCCCAGAGCAACAGCACGATCGCTGCGATCAGGTAACACATCGCCACGCTGCGCGCGAGCAGCGGATGGTCGATGCTGACCAGTTCGCTGCCGAAGGGCGTGAACAGCAATCCCGCCAGCAACGTCGCCTGAAGGATGCGATAAAGCGAGAAGAAATACGTCTCGCGCTGTACCAGGCTGCGGTCGCTGTAGCGGGAGAGGGTGCGGTCGAACACGGGATCGCCTCGACGGGATGTGCGTAGATAGCACGCCGGCGCCTCGCGTCGCGAGCGCAGGACCGGATTCGCCATGTCATTCCCGGTCGGGCTTTGGCACAATACGCGCCCGTTTTTCTCCGGTCCGTCGCGCGCGGCACCGATTCTCTGTTTTCCTTCATCAGGTGACTCATGAACTTCCACGAGTACCAAGCCAAAGCTTTGTTCTCCGATTACGGCATTCCGGTTCCCGCCGGTCGCATCGCCACCACTGTCGAGCAGGCCGCCGAGGCGGCGCGCGCGATTGGTGGCGAGCAGTGGGTGGTGAAGGCGCAGATCCACGCCGGTGGCCGCGGCAAGGCCGGTGGGGTGAAGCTGGCGCGCGACATCGACACGGTCAAGGAAGCCGCGGCCAAGATGCTCGGCACCGGGATGGTCACCTATCAGTCCGCGGGCCGCGCCTTGCCGGTCCACACCGTGCTGATCTCGGAAGCCAACGACATTGACCAGGAGCTGTATCTGAGTTGCCTGGTCGACCGCGCCACCAAGTCGGTGTCGTTCATCATCTCGGCCTCCGGCGGCGTGGACATCGAGCAGGTCGCACGCGACAACCCGGAAGCGATCCACACCGTCGCGGTCGACTACGTGCAAGGCCTGCAGCCCTACCAGTGCCGCAAAGTCGGCTTCGCGATGGGCCTGACCATGAAACAGATCGGCCAGCTCACCAAGATCATGACCGGCGTCTACAAGCTGTTCATGGACAAGGACATGGCGCTGATCGAGCTGAACCCGCTCGCGATCGTCGCCTCGGGAGACCTGATGGCGCTCGACGGCAAGCTCAACTCCGACGACAACGCCGAGTTCCGTCACCCGAAGCTCGCCGCGATGCGCGATGTCACCCAGGAAGACCCGGCCGAAGCCGAGGCCGCCGACCATCACCTGAATTACGTGCAGATGGACGGCAACATCGGCTGCATGGTCAACGGCGCTGGTCTGGCGATGGCGACGATGGATGTGATCAAGCTCGCCGGTGGCGAGCCGGCGAACTTCCTCGATGTCGGCGGTGGCGCCACCAAGGAGCGCGTGACCGAAGCGTTCAAGCTGATCCTGTCGAACCAGAAGGTCCGCGCGATCCTGGTCAACATCTTCGGCGGCATCGTCCGCTGCGACATGATCGCGGAGGGCATCATCGCCGCGGTCAAGGATGTCGGCGTGACGATTCCGGTGATCGTGCGCCTCGAAGGTACCAATGTGGAGAAGGGCCGCGAGCTGCTCGCAGGTTCCGGCTTCCAGATCATTCCGGCGACGGATCTCAACGATGCGGCGCAGAAAGCGGTCGCGGCAGTCAAAGGTTAAGGGGCAGCGATCATGAGCGTTCTCGTCAACAAGAGCACCAAGGTCATCTGCCAGGGCTTCACCGGCAGCCAGGGCACCTTCCATTCCGAGCAGGCGCTCGATTACGGCACCTTGCTGGTCGGCGGCGTCACGCCGGGCAAGGGCGGCTCGCAGCACGTCGGCCTGCCGGTGTTCGACACGGTCGCCGAGGCGGTCGATGAAACCGGCGCCGATGCGACCATGATCTTCGTGCCGCCGCCGTTCGCCGCCGATGCCATTCTCGAAGCGGCCGACGCCGGTATCCGCGTGATCGTCGCCATCACCGAAGGCATTCCGGTGCTCGACATGCTGCGCGTCAAGCACGCGCTCGCGCACTATCCGGACACCGTGTTGATCGGGCCGAACTGCCCCGGCATCATCACCCCGGGCGAGTGCAAGATCGGCATCATGCCCGGCCACATCCACAAGCCCGGCAAGATCGGCATCGTCTCGCGCTCGGGCACGCTGACCTATGAGGCGGTGTTCCAGACCACCAATGCCGGCCTCGGTCAGAGCACCTGCATCGGTATTGGTGGTGATCCGATCAACGGGCTCAACTTCATCGACTGCCTGAGCATGTTCCAGGACGACCCGCAGACCGAAGGCATCATCATGGTCGGCGAAATCGGTGGTTCGGCCGAGGAAGAGGCGGCCGAGTTCATCGAGGAATACGTCAAGAAGCCGGTGGTCGCGTTCATCGCCGGTGCCTCCGCACCCGCGGGCAAGCGCATGGGCCATGCCGGCGCGATCATTTCTGGCGGCAAGGGCACCGCAGCTGCGAAATTCGCTGCGCTCGAGAAGGCCGGCGTGACCACGGTGAAATCGCCGGCGGATCTTGGCCGCACCATCGAGGCCTGCCTCAAGGCCCGGAAATAGGCCCTGCCTTCGTGGGTGCGAATTTATTCGCACGCTCTTGATCGGATCAGTAGAGCGTGCGAATAAATTCGCACCCACAACAGCATGAACCGCACAATCCATGGCCACCATCCGCATCGCGCTCGCCCAGTTCGATTTTCCGGTCGCGGCGATTTCGGAGAACGCGGATCGCGTCGTCGCGTTGGCGGAACGGGCGCGCGATGAGCTCGGTGCGCGCCTGATCGTGTTCCCCGAGCTGACGATCTCCGGCTACCTCGCCGAAGACCTGTTCCTGCGCCCGAGCTTCATCCGCACCTGCGACGAATACCTGGCAAAGGTCGCCGAGCGCGTGCGCGGCATCGATCTGATCGTCGGGCATCCAATGCAGGAAGGCGAGCGTCGCTACAACGCGCTCAGCTGGATCCGCGATGGCGACGTGCTGGTGCGATATCGCAAACAGGCGCTGCCGAATTACACCGTGTTCGACGAGAAGCGCTATTTCGCGGCGGGCGACCAGGCGGCGACCGTCGAACTCGAGGGTGTGCGCTTCGCGCCGCTGATCTGCGAAGACATCTGGGACCCGCAGCCGGCGAGCCGCGCGCTGCAGGTCGGCGCCGATGCGTTCATCGTGATCAACGCCTCGCCGTTCAACCCGCGCAACCGCGCCGATCGCCACGCCGTGGTCCGCTGGCGTGCGCGCGAGCATGATGTGCCGATTGCGTACGTGAACCTGGTCGCCGGTCAGGATGATCTGATCTTCGATGGCGGCGCATTCCTGGTCGATCGCGATGGCCAGATCAACGGCCTGGCTCCGGCGTTCGAGGATCATCTGCTCGCGGTCGACTACGACATTGAGGCGCGTCGCTACCAGCCGCTGCAGTGGCCGTCGGCCGAAACCAGCGACGACGCGCGCGTCTACAACGGTATCGTGCGCGGCCTGCGCGACTACGTGCGCAAGAACCGCTTCCCGGGCGTGTTACTAGGGCTGTCCGGTGGTGTCGATTCCGCACTGACCCTGGCGCTCGCAGTCGATGCGCTCGGTCCGGAGCAGGTCACGGCGGTGATGATGCCGACCCGCTATACCTCGCAACTGTCGCTGGACGAGGCGGCGGCGCAGGCGAAATTGCTCGGCGTGAACTACCACGTCGTGCCGATCGAGGATGCCTTCAATGCCTTGACCACGACCCTGCAGCCCTTGTTTTCGGGCCGCGCGCCTGATGTCACTGAGGAAAACCTGCAGGCGCGCATCCGCGGCATGATCTTGATGGCGCTGTCGAACAAGTTCGGCGCGATGGTGCTGTCCACCGGCAACAAGAGCGAGATGGCCTGCGGTTACGCGACGCTCTATGGCGACATGTGCGGCGGTTACGCGCCGCTGAAGGACGTGTACAAGACCGAGGTCTGGGACCTGTGCCGATATCGCAACGCGATCTCGCCGGCGATTCCCGAAGTGGTGATCTCGCGCCCGCCTTCGGCCGAGTTGCGCGAGAACCAGAAGGACCAGGACTCGCTGCCGCCGTACGAAGTGCTCGACGAAATTCTCAAGCGCTACATCGAGCAGGACCAGTCACGCACCGAGATCGTCGCCGAAGGCTTTGATGCGGCGACGGTGGAGCGCGTGGTGCGCATGGTCCTGCGCAACGAGTACAAGCGACGACAGTCGGCTCCCGGTCCGCGCATCACCCAGCGCGCGTTCGGACGCGATCGGCGTTATCCGATCACGTCGGGTTGGCGTTGATCAGCCGCTGAACGGATTCAACTGCCGCCACTTGCTGCGCTTGGCTGGCCACTTGCCGACCAGGTACGGGTGCTCGGGATAGTTGAGCTTGAGCACTTGCGCGGTTTCGTCGCCGAGCTGGGTGCGGCCAATGCGGCGGTAGCTCTCCGCCATCACCGCCAGCGCATCGGCTGCGGCCGGTGCTTCCTGGTAGGTCTCGACCAGGAACTTGGCGCGAGTCGCGGCAGCGATGTAGGCGCCGCGACGGAAGTAGTAGTTGGCGACCATCAGTTCGGCATTCGCGAGGCCGTTGCGCAGGTAGAGCATGCGCTGGCGGGCGTCGGCGGCGTACTTGCTCTCCGGGTACTTGTTCAGCAGTTCGCCGAAGTCCTGGAAGCTCTGGCGCACGTACTGGAGGTCGCGGCGGGTGGTGTCTTGCGAGAAGTACTTCTCGAGCAAGCCGATGCGGCGATTGAAATTGACCAGACCGCGCAGGTAGTAGGCGTAGTCGATGCGTGCGTGCGTCGGGTAGATCTTGATGAAGCGGTTGATCGCGGACAGCGCCTCGTCCGGCTTGTTGTTGCGATACAGCGCATAGGCCAGCTCGATCTGCGCCTGCTCGTGGTAGCGGCCATACGGGAAACGCGCGACCAGGCGTTCGTAGAACTTGACGGCGCGGCCGACCTCGTCGTTGTCGAGAGAGCGCTTGGCTTCCGCATACATCGCGTCCACCGGCAGGGTTTCGGCCGCCTCGATCCGCGTGCGGTTGCTGCACGCGAGGAACAGGGGGAGGAGGGCAATCAACAGCAGTCGGGCGGGGATCTGGAGGCGCACAGGCACGAAACCGTCCTAGAATGAGGCGAGCATCATAGCCCATCCCCGCCGCAGGCCGGGACCGGGTCATCCGTCACGATTCGCGCGGGGTTCAGTCGGGCCCGCGCCCGGAAACCGCATGAACGAAACCGTTGACACCGAAATCGACGCGCCCGCGCTCGATCATTTCGAATTCGCATCAGCGCCGAGGCCGCCGGTCGGCGCTTCGACCAGGCGCTGGCCGAAGCTTTGCCGCAGTTCTCGCGCGCGCGTCTGTCCGGCTGGATCAAGGACGGTCGGGCCACGCTGAATGGCGAAGTGCGGCGACCCAAGGACAGCGTGCACGCTGGCGACTCCGTGGTCTTGGATGTCGAGCGCGAGATCCAGATCAGCGACGAGCCCGAGGACATTCCGCTCGACATCCTGTTCGAGGACCGCGACGTGCTGGTGATCAACAAGCCGGCCGGTCTGGTGGTGCACCCCGGTGCCGGCAACGCCCGCGGCACGCTGGTCAACGCCCTGCTGCATCATGACCCCAAGCTGCGCGAGCTGCCGCGTGCCGGCATCGTGCATCGTCTGGACAAGGACACCTCGGGCGCGATGGTGGTCGCGAAGACGCTGGAGGCACATGCAGCGCTGGTGGCGCAGTTGTCCGAGCGCGAGGTCAACCGACGCTATCTGGCGCTGGTCAACGGCACCTTGATTGCCGGTGGCAAGATCGATGCGCCGATCGACCGTCAGCCGCGCGATCGCATCCGCATGGGCGTGGTCGAGGGCGGGCGCGATGCGATCACGCACTACCGCGTGGTCGAGCGCTTCCGCGCGCATACGCTGCTCTCGTGCCAACTGGAGACCGGGCGCACCCACCAGATCCGCGTACACCTGAACCACATTCGCCACGGCATCGTCGGCGACCCGCTGTATGGACCGGGACTGAAATTGCCGAAGGGCGCGCCGCCGGCGCTGATCGAGTGCATGCGCGCGTTCAAGCGCCAGGCGCTGCATGCGGCGGAACTCGCGTTCGTGCATCCGCGCACGAAAAAGCAGGTCGCGTTCAGCGCGGTGATGCCCGAGGACATGGAAGAGCTGATCGCCTTCCTGCGGCGCGCCTCGCCGCCCGAATCGGCCTGATGGAGTGGTTCGTCCGTGCGCAGTGGCAAGCGCCCGGCTGTGTGCAGGGCCTGACCACGACACGCCTCGGACCCGGGGTTTCGGCCGCGCCCTTTGACCGCCTCAATCTGGGCGACCATGTCGGCGATGTTCCGGCCGCGGTCAGCGCCAATCGCGTGGCTCTGCGCCAGCACCTGCAACTGCCAGGCGAGCCGTTGTGGCTACGGCAGGTGCATGGTGTACGGGTGGTGGATGCTGATGCGCTCCCCGCCGGCGTCGTGCCCGAGGCCGATGCAGCGATCACGCGCTCGTCTGACTGCGTGCTCGCCATTCTCACTGCCGACTGCCTGCCGGTGTTGTTCGCGGCCGACGATGGCTCGGTGATCGGTGCGGCGCACGCCGGTTGGCGCGGATTGGCCGCGGGTCTGCTCGAAGCCACCGTGGCCGCGATGCAGATCGATCCGGCGAGGCTGGTGGCCTGGATCGGCCCTGCGATCCGCCAGCCGGCATTCGAGGTGGGCGCAGAAGTGCGCGAGGTCTTCGTTGACCGCGATCCTCTTGCCGTTGCTGCCTTCGAGCCGAGCACGCGGGCCGGCCATTTCCTTTGCGACCTGGCGCTGCTGGCGCGCCTGCGTCTGGCTGCGACCGGGCTCGATCGCGTCGCGGACTGCGGTGTCTGCACCTTCGCCGATGCCACGCGCTTCTACTCGCATCGCCGTGGCTCGCCTACCGGAAGGGTCGCAACCCTGCTGTGGCGCGGCGTGCGCTGAAGCCTTCGTTTTCAACCGGCTGGCGACAGCCCGCGCGCACAGGGGTATCTTTGCCGAACCCATTTCGCGAGGGACGGGCAATGAAGACGTGCATGCGTTTGCTGGGTTTGGTTCTGGCGGCCGGAGCGACTCTGGCCTGGGCTGGTGACGGCGTGGTGCAGCCGCGCCAGGCCGAGTTCCACATCAATGACAGCAGTGAGCCGACGCCGCAGGCGCCGCCGAGTCCGGTGACCGTGTTTGGCCGCAGCGTCGGAGTGCGAGTGCTGCCGACCCACCCGATCTACGCACCGCCGGATGCGGCGGCTACGCGCGTCGATTACGTGGAGACGCCGCGACCGAGTCGCGGCAACCCGAACGCGCCGCGCGGCAAGGGTGCGCCTGGTCCGGTTGTCGCCTTGCCCGAGTGGCAGGCGCCGGCGCCAAAGATCTGGGGCAGCGTCTCGCCGTTGTTCGACTCGATCGACTTCCTCGACAACAGCACCTACAACGACGGCTACCTGTTCATCCCGGCCGATCCGCATGCAGCCGTTGGTCCCTCGCACGTGGTCACCATCGTCAATGTCACGGTGATGATCCACGACAAGACCGGGGCGCTGCTGTATTCGTCCGGGCTGCAGGACTTCTTCGCGGGCTTGGGGGCCAGCGCGCCGGTCACCTACACCTTCGACCCCAAGGTCTATTACGACACGCAGTCCGGCCGCTACATACTGGTGACCCTGGAGCAGGAAGACCTCACCGGTACGTCGAGCGACAAGTCTTACATCTTCTTCGCGGTGTCCGACGACAGTGACCCCACCGGTACCTGGTACCAGTTCCGCGTCGACTTCAAGGCGCTGTATGGCTCGAACCGCTGGTTCGACTACCCGGGCTTCGCCTTCGACGAGGAAGCGGTGTACCTGACCGGTAACGTGTTCGGGTTCGGCGCTGGCGGCTCCTTCGACGGCGTGCGCATGTTCACGATCGCCAAGGGCATGGGAACGGGCGGCTGGTATGACGGCGGTACCGCCACAGTCTATGGTCCAACCAATCCCTACGCATCCAGTGGCGTAGCCTCCACGACCATGCCCGCACGCATCGAGGGCACGCCGCCCGCGGGCGCCATCGGCACTTGGCTGACCCTCTACAGCGGCATCGCCTCCGGCAGCACCGAGTACATCCAGGCGATGCGCGTGGACAGCCCGCTCAGCGCCACGCCGACGTTCACGCTGACGCAGTTGTCGCAAGGCAACATCGACAGCGGCGCCGCGATGCCGGGTGCTCCGCAGCCCGGTACCGATGCTGGCGGCACCAATCGGCTCCTCGACGCCGGCGACAAGCGCGCCTTGGAAGCAGTGTGGCGTGCCAATGATCTGTGGACGGTGTTCACCATCGTCTCCAACGCGGCGCCGAACAGTGGTCAGCCCACTGCGCGCTACCTGCGGCTCGATACCACCACGCCCTCCGCGCTGAGCATCGCCGATTCCGGCAACGCCGGTGGCGAGGACATTTCCGCCGGGCTGTACACCTACTACCCGTCGATCGGCCTCAACGACTACGGCCACATGGCGATGGGGTTCACCGGCTCCAATGCCTCGACCTACGCCAGTTCCTATGCCGTCAGCCGTCGTGCCGGTGATGGTGCCGGGGTGTTGTCCGCGACCAAGCTGGTCAAGGCCGGCGTTGCGCACTACTACCGGGCCTTCGGCGGTACGCGCAATCGCTGGGGTGACTACACCGCAACCCCGCGTGATCCGAGCACGCAGTGCTTCTGGCACTACAACATGTGGGCCGACACCACAGGGACGATTCTGGGCTCCTATCCGAACGAGAACGGCCGCTGGAGCACCGCGGTCGGGCGCTTCTGCGTCTGCGATGGCGACGAGTCCACGGTCGATACCGACTTTGATGGCGTCTGCGCCAACGTCGACAACTGCGACGCCGCTGCGAATCGGGATCAGGCCGACGGCGACAGCGACGGCGTCGGCAACGTCTGCGACAACTGTCCACTGGTCGCCAACCCGAGCCAGACCGATACCGATCTCGATGGCATCGGTGATGCCTGCGACACCGGCGCGGTCGCCTCGACCACGACCATCACCAGCAGCCCGGATTCGAGCGACTTCGGCGAGATGGTCAGCCTCACGGCGACCGTCAGCGGCGGTTCCGGAACGCCGACCGGCTCCGTTTCGTTCACCGACGGCGCCACGCCGCTTGGCAGCGTGAGCCTGAACGTGATGGGCATGGCGGTACTGTCGACCAGCGGTCTCGCGGTCGGCGCACACACGATCGGCGCTGCCTACAGCGGTGACTCGACCTATGCCACCTCGTCGGGCTCCGACCCACACACTGTGGTCAAGTCCGACACCACGCTCTCGATCAGCGACTCCCCGGAACCGAGCACACAGGGCAGTCCGGTGACGATCACGGCAAGCTTGAGCGTCGTCGCACCGGGTGCGGGCACGCCCACCGGTTCGATCACGGTCACTGCAACCAACTCGACCGGTTGCACCATCACCTTGCCGGCAGTGAGTTGCGCACTGACCTTCAGCGCAAGTGGCTCGCAGACGATCAACGCCAGCTACGGCGGTGACGGCAGCTTCAGCGGCTCGGCTGCAGCGCCGATCACCAACCTGTCGAACCCGTCGAACACGGCACCGACGATCACCTCGGTCAGCGATCAGACCATCGCCGAAGACGGCAGCACGGGCGCGCTCGCGTTCACGATCGGCGATGCGCAGGATGCAGCGACGGCGTTGGTGGTCACGGCCACGTCCAGCAACGCCGCGCTGGTGCCGAATGCGCCGGTGAATCTGGTGCTGGCAGGCAGCGGCGCAGCGCGCAGCATCAACGTGATTCCCGCGGCCAACCAGAGCGGCAGCAGCACGATCACGCTGCGCGTGACCGACACCGGCGCGCTGTTCACGGAGACGACCTTCCTGGTCACGGTGACGGCGGTTGATGATGCCCCGGTGGCGGTCGCCGACAGCGCGACAGTGGCCGAGGACAGCGGCGCGAACACGATCGATGTGCTGCTGAACGACACCGACATCGATGCTGGGCCGAAGCTGGTGACTGCGGTCGGTACTGCGACCAACGGCACGGTGACGAACAACAGCAGCAACGTCAGCTACACGCCGACCGGTAACTACTGCGGCGCCGACTCGTTCACCTACACCATCACCGGCGGTAGCAGCGCCACGGTGAGCGTGACCGTGACCTGCGTTGATGATCCGCCGGTCGCAGTCGCCGACAGCCCGAGTGTGGCCGAGGACAGCGGCGCGAACACGGTCGATGTGCTGCTGAACGACACCGACATCGACGGCGGCGCGAAGCTGGTCACCTTGGTCGGCACGGCCGCGAACGGCACCACCGCGATCGGAGGCGGCGGCGCCAACGTCAGCTACGCCCCGACCGCGAACTACTGCGGCGCCGACTCGTTCACCTACACCATCACCGGCGGCAGCAGCACGACGGTCAGCGTCACCGTGACCTGCGTCGATGACGCACCCACGGCAGTCGCCGACAGCCCGAGCGTGGCCGAAGACAGCGGCGCGAACACGATCGACGTGCTCGCGAACGACACCGACATCGACGCCGGTCCGAAGCTGGTCACCCTGGTCGGTACGGCCACGAACGGCACCACCGCGATCGGAGGTGGCGGTGCCAACGTCAGCTACGCCCCGACCGGTAACTACTGCGGCGCCGATTCGTTCACCTACACCATCACCGGCGGCAGCAGCGCCACGGTGAGCGTGACCGTGACCTGCGTTGATGATCCGCCGGTCGCAGTCGCCGACAGCCCGAGTGTGGCCGAGGACAGTGGCGCGAACACGGTCGATGTGCTGCTGAACGACACCGACATCGACGGCGGCGCGAAGCTGGTCACCTTGGTCGGCACGGCCGCGAACGGCACCACCGCGATCGGAGGCGGCGGCGCCAACGTCAGCTACGCCCCGACCGCGAACTACTGCGGCGCCGACTCGTTCACCTACACGATCACCGGCGGTAGCAGCACGACGGTCAGCGTCATCGTGAGTTGCGTCGATGACGCACCCACCGCAGTTGCCGACAGCCCGAGTGTGGCCGAGGACAGCGGCGCGAACACGATCGATGTGCTGCTGAACGACACCGATATCGATGCTGGGCCGAAGCTGGTGACTGCCGTCGGCGCTGCGACCAACGGTACGGTGACCAACAACAGCACGAACGTCGGCTACGCGCCGAACGGCAACTACTGTGGTGCCGATAGTTTCAGTTACACCATCACCGGCGGCAGCAGCGCCACGGTCAGCGTCACCGTGACCTGTGTCAACGACGCACCGACCGCGGTGGGTTCGATCGCGACGCAGTCGGCGACCGAAGCCGTGCTGCTGAGCGTTGCCACGGCGTCGGCGTTCAATGATGTGGATGGCGACACGTTGAGCTACACGCTGGATGCGGGTGCACCCGCCTGGCTCTCGGTCGACTCGGGCACGGGTGTCGTCAGCGGCACACCGCCGATCGGCGCCGCGCCCGGACCGTATAGCGTCACCGTCACCGCCAGCGATCCGGCGCTGACCAGTGCCGCGCAGACGTTCTCGATCACCGTGCTTCCGTTCGGATTGTTCAAGGACGGCTTCGAGACGGTGCCCTGATCGAGCTTGATCCTGCCGTCCAGGAAGCCCCGCTGCTGCGGGGCTTCCTGTTTGCGGAGCCGGCGTCAGGCTTTTCCGGGCGCCGCCGACCGGGCAGACTGGAGCCCAAACCGAGGAGGCGTCCGCCATGAGCCAGACCGCACTGATTCCCGTCGCGAACGGGACCGAGGACATCGAGGCCGTGACCCTGATCGACGTGCTGCGCCGCGCCGGATTCTCGGTCATCGTGGCCAGCGTCGGCAGCGCTCGCGAAGTCACTTGCGCCAACGGCACCCGCATCGTCGCCGACACCTTGCATGCCGACGTCGCCGGACGCAGCTTTGGTTTGATTGCGCTACCGGGCGGAATGCCGGGCGCGGAGCACCTGCGCGACACGCCAGCATTGATCGCTCAGCTGCGCGCCCAGGATGCGCGTGGCGCCTTGTTCGGGGCGATCTGCGCTTCGCCCGGCGTCGTGCTCGGCACGCATGGACTGATCGGCGCGCGCCGGGCCACGGCCTATCCGGGCTTCGAGGGCCTGCTGCCGGCCGGAAGTTTCGTGGACCAGCGCGTGGTGCGCGACGGCCACCTCGTCACCAGCCGCGGCCCCGGAACCGCGCTCGAGTTCGCGTTGGCTCTGGTCGAGGCACTCGGGCATGCCGACCTGGCCGCGCAGCTCGCCACCGGCATGCTCGCCCGCCGCTGAGCCTCAGGGCGAGCCCTGCACGGTCTCGAAGCCGTCGGCGTGCAGGACCTCCGGCGGCAGGTCCACGGTCAGGCTGACGGTATCCCAGAAAATGTCGTCCGAAGTCTGGTCGCCGAAGCTGTCGATCGCGACGATCAGTGCGGATAGCTGCTCGATCAGGCTGCCGCGTTGCCAGACGCCACCGTCCTCGGAGCGCGGCAGCGTAAAGGGCGTGAGCACCTGCGTCTGTCCGTCCACCGTGATCGACACCCAGCGGTCGTTGCGCTGGTTGGCCTTGAGCGTGATCTGGTGCCAGGCGTTCCAGCCGAGCCCCTGGCCGACGGTGAGCGGGACCGGTTCGTTGTTGTTGCTGCCATTGAACATCGCGATGCCGACGTTGGCGCCGCTGTCCTGCTTCGCCACCCCGTTGCCGCCATACACGCCGAAGGCGATGATCTCGTAGCCGGGATGCGGTCCGCCGCCGGCGACCAGTGACGCGTTGTATTCGTTCAGCGCCGTGAGATCGCTGGACTTGCCCTGGAAGCGGGCGCTGAGCGTGATCAGCGGGTGGGTGGCGAGATTCGGAGCGGTGAGGTCGCGTCGATCGATGGTCTGCGAAGCATCGGTGTTGGCGGCTACGATGAACTCGCGCAATGCCTTCCCGGCGTAGGCGGTGGTGCTCTGGAACTCGCCATAGGCCGGGGCCGGCGCCGAGCCCTGGTACCAGCCGCCATGGCCGGCCGCCCCAGGATAGGCCAAGGTTGCCCCCAGCGTCATGGTGTCGAAGTTGTTGCTGTACACCGTCACCGCTGATGGCGACGAGGGTGCCTCGGTCGCTGCCAGTCCATTTGTCGGCAGCGCGAGCAGTGCCAGTGCCAGCCGGTGCCCGAGACCGGCGAGGTGGCGTAGCGCAGGGGCTGGAACGGGATGTGGGTTCATTGCGCGTCGTCCGATCCGAAGTGAGTGCTCCCAGTCTAGCGGCGCCTGGCCCACGGTAGGCCGCATCGAAGCGGAGACAAAAAAACCGCGGCCCTTGCGGGCCGCGGTTGGGGAGGGCGGGCGTGCTCAGCGCGCCGCGTTGGAGTTCATGTTGCTGTTGCGGCTGCTGTCGGTCACTTGGGCCGGGTCGCGCATGCCGCCGGTGTGGCACCAGCCGGTCTTGTGGCCGAGGTTCACCGCGCCGCTCAGCTGGCCCTTGGCCTTCTCGGTGGTGCCGTCTTCCGGGTCGGAGAGCAGCACGTCGGTGGCCATGTTGCAGTAGTCGTAGACCCAGCTGCGATCGGTGAACGAAGTGGTGTGGAAGTTCACCTTGGCGCGCGCCCAAGTTGGAATGCCGGCGAGCCAGCTCGAGGCGCCGCTGTAGGTCAGGTTGGCATTGGTGCCGCAGCCGACGCCGAAGATCGAGCCGAGCACGGCGGCGTTGCCGGCGAGCGCGGTGCCCTGGTAGGGCGTGCCGACCGACTGGATCAGGCGCGAACCGGTGGCGTTGTCGAGGCCCGACCAGTAGTAGGTGTAGAGGTGCAGCGACGCGGCGCCGCCCTGGCTGTGCGCAACCACCCCGTAGGAGTTCCAGGTCGCACCGAAGGTCTTGATCAGGTTCGCGAACTGGTCGTGCGAACGGTTCTTGTTGAAGTCCTTGAACACCGCGGCGTTGCCGAACTGGTAGGCGACCGGGCCCCAGGCATCGCCGGAGCAGTAGCCATGCACCAGCAGCAACTTGGTGCCGACGCCCTTGGCCTGGACCAGATCGGCCGGACGCGCGCCCATCTGCATCTCCTCGTCGACTACGACACGGCGCTCGAACGCGGCCTTCGGCAGCGCGCCGAGGTTGATCGGAAGTTCCGCGACCGTGGCCAGCGGGATGAAGTGGTTCGGGTCCTCGATGCGCAGGTTTCGCAGCGTGAACGGGCCGATGGCCTTGGCCTTCGCGATCCAGCGCGCATCCAGCGACAGCGGCAGACGGCCGCCATCGAGTTCGCTCATGCCGCCGATCCAGGCGACGGCGACATCGCGGCCATTGCGCTTGCCCCAGACTTCGCCGATGACGCGATAGTGGTCGCTGCCGGCCTTGGACACGCTGACTTCGAGATCGAGCGCGATGCGGCGATCGGAAACGGCCTTGCCGAACACGGTGGCCTGACGCACGGCGATCTGATCGGCGATCACCGGCAGCGCGAACTCGGCGCTGCGTACAAAACCCTTGCCATCGGCGGTGCGACCGCTGGCGATGACCTGCGCGCTGTGCTCGCCGGCGCGGAGCGCGGCGAAGTCGGCGCCAAAGATGCCATCAAGCGCCTTGCCATCGCCGTGCAGACCATCGTCGAACATCGCGTACTCGGACACGCCATCGGGGCCGGTCACGCGCAGTTTGGCCTCGGCGATCACCGGCACCGACGCGCCGCCCTCTTCGTCATAGACCGAGGCGACGAAACCGATGCGCTTGCCGACTTGCTGATTGAAACTGGTCGGATGCGC
The DNA here is from genome assembly GCA_016703225.1 of Lysobacterales bacterium. Lineage (NCBI taxonomy): Bacteria > Pseudomonadati > Pseudomonadota > Gammaproteobacteria > Lysobacterales > Lysobacterales bacterium. The sequence goes on along the minus strand of JADJCM010000001.1, from coordinate 538,607 downwards.
CATCAGGCGAGTCTTGCCGGCGCCTTCGACCAGCACGAAGCCTTGCGCCGCGGCGTTGCCCTCGAGCGAGAGCGTCCAGTCACCCGGCATCATCGCCTTGAAGCCATAACGAACGGCCGGGAAGTTCTGGCCCTCGAGAGCGAAATTGGTGTGGTCGAGCTCCTGCGCCAGGTCGCGCACCGACTTGGCCGAGCTGCCCAGCGGATCGCGCAGCTGCAGGTTCCAGTTCGACTTGGCGGTGGAGAATGCGAGCAGGCGCAGATCCTCGCCTTCCACCGGCAGCGTTGTCTGCCAGCCGTAACGGCCGTCGCCGCGCTTGTCGAGGCGCACCGGCAACAGCGCGCTCTTCGAATGCACCGCGGTGCTGGCCGGCTCGACCGCCGCCATCGCGGCGAAGTCGGACGGCGGACCGGCAAGCTGCTTGGTCGCGAGCTGCGCCGCAGAAACGGAAGCAAACGGAACTGCCGCAGCAGCGAGGGACAACAGGAAACCGGTATGACGCTTGATCACGAAACCCTCCCAGATTTGGTGCGCGCACGAGCGGAAGCATGCGAACTTGGCGTGCTGTGTTTGGTGTGCGCCGGATCGAGTCCCCCGCTGGTCCGTACCCCTGAGTCCGGACAGGCGCGTGGTGAATTGTGCGGTAGTTCTCACTTTTTGCACGCTGCACTGCGTCAAACGCCCGTTTGAGACAGGTGTTTGCAATCGCAGAAGGTCAAAGCGAGCACTCGGTCCTGGATTGCCGCGGCGGGAGTGAAGCGCCAACGCCGCGCTTGAATCCGCCCGCGCCGGCCGCAGCTTGCGACCATCTCGCGGCGTGGCCGCATCAGACTTTGGGGATTCCCATGCGCATGGACAAACTCACCTCGCGCTTCCAGCAGGCCCTGCAGGAAGCCCAGTCGCTCGCCGTCGGTCGCGACCACAACATGCTCGAACCGGTGCACGTGTTGAGCGCACTGATGGAACAGCAGGGCGGTTCGGTGCGGCCCTTGCTGACCAAGGCCGGTGCCAATGTGCCGATGATCCGCCAGCGACTGTCGGCGATGCTCGACGCGCTGCCCAAGGTGAAAGGCCAGGAAGGCAACATCAATGTTGGCAACGACCTGAACCGGCTGTTGAATCTGACCGACAAGCTCGCACAGGAACGCGGCGACCAGTTCATCGCCAGCGAGTTGTTCGTGCTCGCGGCCGCAGACGACAAGGGCGAGATCGGCCAGCTGTTGCGCAATCACGGGGCGACCAAGGCCGTGCTTGCCGCCGCGATCGACCAGTTGCGCGGCGGCGAAGCGGTGTCCGACGCGAATGCCGAGGAACACCGCCAGGCGCTCGACAAGTACACGATCGACTTCACCAAGCGCGCCGAGGATTCCAAACTCGACCCGGTGATCGGCCGCGACGAGGAGATCCGCCGCGTGATCCAGGTGCTGCAGCGCCGGACCAAGAACAACCCGGTGCTGATCGGCGAACCCGGCGTCGGCAAGACCGCGATCGTCGAGGGCCTGGCCCAGCGCATCATCCACGACGAAGTACCGGAAGGCCTGAAAGGCAAGCGCCTGCTTTCGCTCGACATGGGTGCGCTGATCGCCGGCGCGAAGTTTCGCGGCGAGTTCGAGGAACGCCTGAAGGCGGTGCTGAACGATCTCGCCAAGCAGGAAGGCAACGTCATCCTGTTCATCGACGAGTTGCACACCATGGTCGGCGCCGGCAAGGCCGAAGGCTCGATGGATGCCGGCAACATGCTCAAGCCGGCGCTCGCGCGCGGCGAACTGCATTGCATCGGCGCGACCACGCTCGACGAATACCGCAAGTACGTCGAGAAGGACGCCGCGCTCGAACGCCGCTTCCAGAAAGTGTTCGTCGGCGAGCCGAGCGTCGAAGACACCATCGCCATCCTGCGCGGGCTGAAGGAGAAGTACGCGGTCCACCACGGCGTCGAAATCACCGACCCGGCGATCATCGCCGCGGCGACGCTGTCGCACCGCTACATCGCCGACCGCCAGTTGCCGGACAAGGCCATCGACCTGATGGACGAGGCGGCGTCGCGCATCCGCATGGAGATTGATTCCAAGCCGGAGGAGATGGACCGTTTGGAGCGGCGCCTGATCCAGCTCAAGATCCAGCGCGAGGCGCTGAAGAAGGAGAAGGATGCGGAGACGAAACAGCGGCTCTCCGATTTGGAAGTCGAGATTGCAAGACTCGAGCGCGAATTCTCGGACCTCGATGAAGTCTGGAAATCCGAGAAGGCTGCGGTGCAGGGCAGCACCAAGTTGAAGGAGGACATCGAACGCACGCGCAACGAGATGGATGCGGCGATGCGTCGTGGCGATCTGGCCAAGGTCTCGGAACTGCAGTACGGCCGGTTGCCGCAGCTCGAGGCGCAACTCGCCTCCGCGCAGGAAACCGAACAGAAGGGCTTCAAGCTGCTGCAGCAGAAGGTCACGGCGGACGAGATCGCGGAAGTGGTGTCGCGCTGGACCGGCATTCCGGTCAGCAAGATGCTCGAAGGCGAGCGCGACAAGCTGCTGCGCATGGAGGCGGAGCTGCACAAGCGCGTGGTCGGCCAGGACGAGGCGGTGGTCGCGGTCGCGGATGCGATCCGCCGCTCGCGTGCGGGTCTGTCCGACCCGAACCGGCCGAACGGCTCCTTCCTGTTCCTCGGCCCGACCGGCGTCGGCAAGACCGAGCTGTGCAAGGCACTCGCGGAGTTCCTGTTCGACTCGACCGATGCGATGGTGCGCATCGACATGAGCGAGTTCATGGAGAAACACAGCGTCTCGCGACTGATCGGTGCACCTCCGGGTTATGTCGGTTACGAAGAGGGTGGTTACCTGACCGAGGCGGTGCGGCGGCGTCCGTATTCGGTGATCCTGCTCGACGAGGTCGAGAAGGCGCACCATGACGTGTTCAACGTGCTGCTGCAGGTGCTCGACGATGGCCGCCTGACCGACGGCCAGGGCCGCACCGTCGACTTCCGCAACACCGTGATCGTGATGACCAGCAACCTCGGCTCGCAGCTGATCCAGGAATTCGCGTCACGCAATGACTACGCCGGCATGAAGGCATCGGTGCTGGAAGTGGTGCAGGGCCATTTCCGCCCAGAGTTCATCAATCGTCTCGACGAACTCGTGGTCTTCCATCCGCTCGGGCGCGAACACATCCGCAACATCGCGCGCATACAGTCCGGTCACTTGTCGAAGCGCCTCGCCGATCGCCACATCAAGCTCGAGATCAGCGACAGCGCGCTCGACCTGCTCGGCAACGCCGGCTTCGACCCGGTCTACGGCGCACGCCCGCTCAAGCGCGCGATCCAGAGCCAGCTCGAGAACCCGCTCGCCAAACAGATCCTGCAGAACCAGTTCGCCAGCGGCGACACCGTCGTCGTCGACCAGTTCAACGGCACGCTGCAGTTCCGGAAGGGGTGAGTTCGCCGCTCGCCAACACGCATGCACAGCGCTCGCGAAAGGCCGGGCGCGCGCTTAGAGCGTTGGCCAGGAATTGGCTTCCGACGCCTTCTTGATGGCGTCTGTTCGCCGGCGAATCAGTTCGTCTAGCTGTTGGCGTCGAAACTCCGAGAGGTATCTTGAAGTAGCGTCCTTGATCTCGTTTCGCGCGAGAAGAAGAGTTGGATCTGCCAGTGAGAACGCTGTCTGCAAGGTGGCGAACGCATTTCCGTCGTTGCACATCGAGATGATCTCTTCAGCATGTCGGGTGCGAGCCCGGTCGCGTGCGGCGAATAGAGCGACGGACCGCGTAACGAGGCATGGATCTTGACCCACTACACGCGCCAACTGTTCGTCGCAACCTGCGTTCAGTGCAAAGCCGGCGATGAAGCAAGCGTTTCGACGCGTATTCCGCTCCGCACTGGCGATCAAATTGGACAACCAATGCGTCGTGTCTAGCTGCGCGCGTCGGCGTTCAACTTCTATTCCGATTCTGCGCAGGTGGTCCTTCCTCACCGGCATACGAACAAGTGCAGTAAGGGCGTCGATCGCCCGAGCCGGATCTTTCTCCATCATGTCGTGAATCAGCGCTGGGGCGTCGGGGTGATTGGCCTGGGTCAGCGCCAGTGCCTGCTGAGTTGCCATATCCCAATCGATATCGAACATGCGTCGCATTTGTGCGGCGCGATGACCAACAGTCGTCATTCCTGTATCTGCACGGAAGTACTCCGACACCACGTCGTCATGTCCTTCCCCGGCACGCTGCGGGTCGAGCGTCACCTGATGCAGGTCTTCCTGGTCGAGAAATGGAAAGCCCCGCATCTTTGAAAGTTGCCTCCTTCGAATCTCAAGTCGATGCGGGTCCAACTCGCCACGACGGACGATCTCGATACAAGCGTCAATGAGCCTGGAGTCACCGACGGGCTGGTCACCGAGCGCGATGTCCAGTGCTCTATCCAGCGCGGCATCGCGAAACTCGAGGACATAGTCGGCAGCATCACCGCACCATTCGAGCCGCTTCGTCACCGCCTGAACAGCTTCTTGAATCGTGGTGTCGCGACGTTCGCCCAGACGCCTCATCGCAAAGAAGGCCCGCGTTGCCACCTCGGTGCCGAGCGTTCCGTTGAACGCGGTGTCGGGAATGCGTTGCCCGAGTTCTTTGTCTGGAACGCAGGCGATGATGGCGAGTGCGATGGATAGACTGCGTTCGTCGGCCCGGTCCAGCAGTACATGCAGTTTCGTGGTGACTGCGTCGGAAAGCGTCTCAGTGTCCACCAAGTGGCGATGCCACCCACGAAGTGAAATCCTGGTCAGGGTATGAAGCGATTGATCAAGCAGCTCCGCCAGGTGACCCGCGCGAATGAGGTGCAGCGCAGCTAGCGCGGGTTGATCCGAAAAGCCCCTCTGCCTCGGCGCTTCCTGCTCGGCCGAAAGCATGAGAAGCGTCGAGACATCCGCTGTACCAGCATCAACCAGGTCTTCCCTAAGCGCTTGTTCCCGAATTTCGCGGCGAGTGTCCTGCATCTCTGCCCGCAGCAAGCCACTCCACCGGTCGCCTCCAATTCGCCGCAACAAACCTCTGGCGGAGTCTCGAAGCGTGGAGTGTGGTTTGCCCGGTTGGGCTGGTAGTGCCAAGCGGAGCAACGTATCGGCGAGAGCCGAGACTCTGTCTTGCGAGAAGGCGCTGGTGAAGCCAGCGCCTTGAAACTCCGAGATCGCGCGAATTTGATGGTCGATCACGTTCAATGAACTGAATTCATTCATTGTGTCGAGCACCTTCGACAATGCAGTCAGCATCGCCGCCGCGAGTGAAGGTGACACAGCATCACCGTGAAGCGCGAGTAGCTGAGCCGCCACCGATCGATGCTGGTCAGTGCTTACGACGCTCTCAAGTGGTTGGCGTGCTTCAGTTGCCGCATGAATGAGCAACGCGCCGTTCATTTCGCTACCGAAAAATCCGATCTCGGAGTAGTGTCTATCGAAGAAATTCAGGGCACGTGCGGGCGAGAGCACCGCCAGCGTCGCGAAAATGCGATGACCATCTCCCCGCTGATGAGCATCGTCGTTCAGTGCCTCGGCGACATCATGCAGGCCGAATCTCAGTGCAACTCGTGCCCTGAGTTCCGCTTTGCCTGAGGGGAGCGATGAAAGAACATCGTGTCCGTGCTCCGACCAAAGTGCGTCCGCAAATGGCTCTGCCGATTGCGTCAGAAGATGCACCCAAGTCGATGCGGCCAGTCCGTTGCCACGTCGGAGGTCCTCCACGATCTGCTTGCTGGCCCACTGCGCTGCTAGCGGCAGGCAGGCAAGCATGGCGCGTCGCAACTCGTGCTCTGCCCCAATCATCGCGGGTGGCTCCCTCGTTGCCTCAAGTTCGGCAAGACGTCGATGCACGAGTGGTGCGGCGGCCAGTGAGGGGAAGTCGCCCAACTTAGACATCCAGCGATGTGCGGCCGTCGCTGTTGCAGCGCTGAGTTGTCCAGCAATGAACGTCGCGACTTCCTGAGGATGGTGTTTGCCTATGGACTCGACGGCCGCGATCAAGGCGTCTGTCCAGTAGGTTGTGGATCCTTCGCCAGATCGCGTAGCGAGAGCATCGAGAAGTGCCAAACCTGATTTCCCCAACGTCGGCAGTAGCTCAGTGGCGAAGGAATGCGCGGAATGAGCGTCGATCGATCCCATCCATGCGGTGCAGACCTCTGCGCATCGCTCTTCGGATTCTCGTCTCAGCAACCACACGATGTCCATCAAGACATACCCCAACAAGGGCTGCGCATTGGGGCGCGCATGCGAATCGTCAGGGCGCTTTCCGAGCGGACTCAAACACTGGGCCAACGCTTTGGCATCGATCTCCCCGGCGACAAACCGGCGTTCCAGGCGGCGTGCGAGATACCAGTTGAGCAGGCGGTCATGCACAAATCCCCAGCGATCGTCGGGGTAGCTCACCATCAGGCCGGACTCGCGAAACGCTCCGATCAATGAGTGCGACATCCCGGCTTGCAACAAGGCTTCCTGGGACCATGGATAGTCAACGTCAGGGTCGAGCAGAAGGTCGGCGTGCAGATAATCTCTGTGTTCCGGGGCTAGTCGTTTCCAAAACGCGCCGAACCCGCGCCCAACAAGTTCGTATTCGTTCGCTGGCGTGAATGTTCGAGAGTCAAGATCGGCGAACAGTCGTGCGAACAGCGGGGTTGTCAATATCAGGCGAATGTCGGGTGGAAGCAGGGTGTCGTCGATGCCACGGCGAGCGAGGTATCGGTGCAACTGCAGAAAAGTGAATGCGGGAATGTCGACCCGATCGGCACCGCCCAGCTCAGCCGATGCGAGGTTCGCTGCCGCAACGACTCGGATGCCGCAGTCTTGCGGAATGACTGTGCAGAGTGCTTGCGCCTGGGATTCGTCCAGAGTCTCCGCGATTCCGACGGTGAGCCAATACGACCCAACGGAATGCGCGTCGCGCGCTTTTTCACTGAGCGCTCGAAGCGACGGGTCGCCGGACTTGCCCATGGCTTCGACCCAGACACGTCGCGAAACGCTCGCATCAAATCGAGGCAGTTCCGAGGCAGGTAGATGGATGGCCAGCAAACACCGTTCGAGACTGTCTTGCAGGACCGCTTCGACCTCCCACGACTTTCCGAATCCACTTCGTCCGGTGAAAAGCGTGAACGCTGAACTGGGATCAACCGCGACTCGGGGGATGTGCTCGGACTTGTCGAATCCCCAAGCCTTCTTCTCCCGTCGCTCGTGCAGCAGGCGTTGGGCTAGCTTCGGGAGTGCCCCGAAGGACCAGGCGGACCACCCGGCAACCCTGCGGAACTCCGAAATATCGATTGTGGAATCCCCGGATTTGGCGCGTTGAATCAACCACCCGATCAACGAGCGACGTTTTTCGACAATCTGGTCGTCCGGGTGATGTTCGGCGAGAAAACGATCGACTCCGGCGACGATTTCGTCTTCGGTACGCGGATCCGCAAATCGACAATGTGCCAGCACCTGCGAAATCTGATCGATTGTCGTGCTTGATTTCTTGATCTCGCGATCGATGTCGTCTTTGATCGAGCGCAGGAATTCGTCGTCTGAAGCAAATGACTTCCTGCCGATAGACACGCGATCCGTGCCCAAAGCGCCAGTTGCGACCCGTCGGATGAACTGCTCCCATGCGTCCTGATGCGTGATACCTGCTGCAGTCTGCAACTCATAGTGGCTCGGTTCGCCGCGATGAACGCGCTTTGCCCTCAGAAAATCCGGCAGCACTCCACTGACGAACTCAGCGTACTTCAGGGGCTGGTCGCGCAGTTTGACTTGAATGACGTCTGCGGCGCCGCCGCTAACCCGCATCGCATCACCGCCACCCGCTGGCTCCAGGACAACGCATGCACTGCTCTGACCCGCGTCCGGCGCGAGGATGTGAACAGCGGACAATTCCCGCAGATCGTCAATTGCTCTGAGCATCTGGTAACAGATGCCGCCAATATTCGCTGCGCCGCCTCGTGTGCTCATGACCTGATCCTAGTCAATCTCAGAGCGATCGGGTATCAGTCAACGATGCCTCCGAGGCAAACCACTCTGTGGTGCAACGCCGGCTTCGACCCGGTCTACGGCGCGCGCCCGCTCAAGCGCGCGATCCAGAGCCAGCTCGAGAACCCGCTGGCCAAGCAGATCCTGCAAGGCCAGTTCGTCAGCGGCGACACCGTCGTGGTCGACAACTTCAACGGCACGCTGCAGTTCCGCAAGGGGTGATGTGACTCGGCTATCATGCACGCGATGAACATGGACCGGCAGCTGGTGGAGTATGCGGCGAGGTGGCGCGAGGTTTCGCCGCAGCTCGAGGCCATGCGCGACCAGGAACTTGTATCCACTCCGCTGCCGATCGCCATGGAGCAACTTGCTGGCATGGTCGAGTCCGCCGTGTTTCTTGAGCCGCTTTCGAATACTTCCGGCATGGTCGAGATGCAGCGCATCCTTGCCCTGTTGCGCGAATGAACTGGTTGGTGAGAGCCGCGCAGCAGGTTCAGGATGTCCTGAGCACGGCGGGCATCCCGTTCTGTTTCATCGGCGGATTTGCCGCCCAGCGCCATGCGGAGCCGCGCGTCACGCGCGATGTCGACGTGTCGATCCTGGCCGGTCTGGGCAACGAGGCGCCGGCCATCGACCTGATGCTCGCGCACTTCGCGCCTCGGCGTGACGACGCCCGCGCTTTCGCAACCCGCTACCGCGTGCTCCTGCTGAAGACTGAGGACGACATCGGCATCGATGCAACATTGAGCGCGCTGCCGTTCGAGGCTGAGGTGATAGCGCGCAGTTCGTTGTTCGAGTTCGCTCCCGGTGTCTGGCTGCGGACCTGCAGCGCCGAGGATCTGCTGGTGATGAAGATCTTTGCGGGACGACCGATCGATTGGCGCGATGTGGAGATGATCCTGCGGCGATATCGGCGACAGGGTCTGGATCTGGCAGCAGTCGAAGCGCGGGTCATGCCGCTGCTGCAAGCGAAGGACGAGGTCTCGTCCTGGGACGAGTATCAGAGATTGCTGAAGCGGGTCACTGGCTGAGCCAAACCCCGATTCCATCGCCCTCGCGTTGCATGCATCGCCCCAACCAACCCCAGGAGCGATGTCATGTACGCACGCAAGTCCCTGTCGCTGGCGATTGCCGCCGGCCTGATGTTCGGAATCGGTGCCTGCTCGGTGCAGGAGAAGAGCGACGCAGTCGCGGTGGTGGCGGACGACAAGGACGAGCGGCCGCTGTTCGACGAACCTGTGGACGCGAGTTCAACGGTGGTTCTGGCCGAGAAGCGCCAGGAACGCGCCGATGGGCGCAGCAATGAACAGGAAGTGGACGTCGCCTTCCTGCAGCCGCCGCCGGCACCGCCAGCGCCGGAACCGCCGCGGGAGATCAAGTCGCGGGAGGCGGCCAAGCAGAGCGCTCCGTCGGTTCAGCCCGCGCTGCAGTCGATCACGGTCAGCGGCACGATCGCGGCTTCGCCCAGCGTTCCCTTGCAGGGGCAGCCGATGGCCGGCGACATCACGACCGAGAAGTACGCGGACCACGAGGACAATGCAGTGATGCGCGTGGCCGAGCAGCCGGTCTCGACCTTCAGCATCGACGTCGACACCGGCAGCTACACGAACGTGCGGCGCATGTTGAACCAGGGTCAGCTGCCGCCGCGCGATGCGGTACGCGCCGAGGAGTTCATCAACTACTTCGACTACGCGTTTGCCGCACCGAAGGACCGCAAGACGCCGTTCGCGGTGCATACCGAGGTCGCCCCGGCGCCGTGGAATGCGAAGCGGCACCTGATGATGGTCGGCATCCAGGGCTACGAAATTGCGGCGACGGAAATCCCGGCGGCGAACATCGTCTTCCTGATCGACACCTCGGGCTCGATGGAGTCTGCGGACAAGATCGGCCTGCTCAAGCAGAGCTTCATGGCCATGGTGCCGAAGCTGCGCGAACAGGATCGCATCAGCATCGTCGTCTATGCCGGTTCGGCTGGCCTGGTGTTGCCGCCGACCTCGGGCGCCGACCACGAAACCATTCTTGCCGCGTTCGATCGGCTGTCTGCCGGTGGATCGACCAATGGTGCAGCGGGCATCGAACTTGCGTATGAGCAGGCGAAGCGCGCCTTCATCAAGGGCGGCGTGAATCGCGTGATTCTCGCGACCGATGGCGATTTCAATGTCGGCACGGTCGACATGGAGTCGCTGAAGACCATGGTGGCCGAGCAACGGCGCAGCGGCGTCTCGCTGACTACGCTCGGCTTCGGCCAGGGCAACTACAACGATGAACTGTCGGAGCAACTGGCCGACATCGGCAATGGCAACCATGCCTACATTGACACCTTGAACGAAGGCCACAAAGTCCTGGTCGAGGAGATGAGCAGCACCCTGTTCACGATCGCCAAAGACGTCAAGATCCAGGTCGAGTTCAACCCGGCCGTGGTTAGCGAATATCGATTGATCGGCTACGAGAACCGCATGCTTGCGCGCGAGGACTTCAACAATGACGCCGTCGACGCCGGCGAGATCGGTGCCGGCCACGATGTGACGGCGATCTACGAAGTTGCGCTCGCCGGCAGCGGCGCCGAGAGCGTCGACCCGCTGCGCTACGGCGCGAACGCGACGGTCAAGCACAGCGGCGAAGAACTCGCCTTCGTCAAGCTGCGCTACAAGCAGCCGGATGCCGACAAGAGCACCTTGATCGAGCGTCCGATCAGGCGCAGCCAGATCGCCCGCGAAGCGAGCCCGCGCCTTCAGTTCGCGGCCGCCGTCGCCGCTTTCGCCGACCGCTTGCGCGGTGGCGAGCACCTCGGCGATTTCAACCTGGCCGCGATCGGCAAGCTCGCCAGCCAGGCGCGCAACGACGACCGCTACGGCTACCAGCGCGAATTCGTCGAACTGGTGAACCGCGCGCAAGCGCTCAGCGGCGAAGCGACTCCGGTGGCGGTGGTTGCGGAGTAGGCTTGCGCTGAAGGGCGACCCCCTCCCGGCCTCCCCCTCGCTGCGCGAAGGGGAGGAGACAGGGCAGAGCAACCGCCTCCCGGCCTCCCCCTCGCTGCGCGAAGGGGAGGAGACAAGACGAAGCCCGTGCGTGAGCAGGCTCCGTGCTTTTGCCCCCTCCCTTGCGCGCGCAGCGCGGAGGGGAGGGTTGGGGTGGGGTCGTCTCTCGCAACGGAGTCGCCATGACATGCATCGAATCCTGATCGCCCTGCTCCTGATCGCCCCGGCCACGCTGGCGGACAGCTTGCCTCACGTTGCCAAGATCTACGGCCGCATCCAATTCGTCAGCTCGTTCCCGGACTACAAGGTGAAGATCGTCGACAGCTTCGCCGACCTGCATGTGCAGGTGGTCGAGAGCTTCCCGGACAAGCCCGGGCGCTGGCAGATGGTCGAGTCGTTCCCGGACTACAAGATCCAGATCGTCGAGTCCTTTCCCGACTTCACCATCAAGTACGTCGAGAGTTTTCCCGGCCCGCAATAGCACGCCCGCACCCGACCAAAGTCCAGTGCCTTGTGCGTTTGCACATGGCTGCAATCGGGGCTTCGCAGTCGAAGCCTTCGCCTGCGACGGTCTGGGGAGGGATTGCAATGCATGGACAATGGCTGGTTCGAATGGGCGCGGCGTTCGCGCTGTTGGGTTCCGCTGATGCTTTGGCGCTGACCTGCGGCACCAACAATGGCTGGACCTGCCAGGGCACGGCGACGCAATACGCCGGCGGCTTCAGTCCTGGCGTTGGCTACGGCGGATTTGGCGGCGCCAGCAGCTGCACCGCAACCCGGACACCGGTGGTCTTTCTGCACGGCAATGGCGACAGCGCGATCAGCTGGGACATGCCGCCGGCCAATGTCAGCGGTTACGCCACCGCACCGAACTCGGTCTATGACGAGTTCAAGGCTGCTGGCTACAAGGACTGCGAGCTGTTCGGCGTGAGCTATCTCAGCAGCAGCGAGAACGCAGCGCCGCAGTACAACTACCACCAGCCGGCGAAGTACACGATCCTCAACACCTTCATCGACAAGGTGCTGGCACATACCGGTGCGGCCAAGGTCGATATCGTCGCGCACTCGCTCGGTGCGACGATGGCGATGGCCGCACTCGAGTCGGCTTCGAAGTGGAGCAAAGTGCGCCGCTTCGTCAACATCTCCGGTGGTCTGCGCGGCATCTACAGCTGCCTGTACACCGGCGCCGCAAATGTCTACGCGACCACCTGCGGCTCCGAGAATTGGTACAACGGCGACATCTTCGGCTTCTACCCGGGCGGCTATTCGGCGTACTACTACAACCTGTGGACGGGATCGGGTATCGGCTCACTGCGCGCCATGCCTGCGGCCCACAGCGCGGTGGCCTTCTACACGATCGCAGCCGGCGCCTACGATCAGGTCGGCTGTTCCTCGTACACGTACTGGTCGGGCTGCAACCTGATGAGCAAGTTCAACAGCGCGAGCAACGTCAAGGCACAGCTGATGGTGGGCGCCGGATCGACCGCGGGCTCGGTCGACTGGAACTGGCAGGACGGAAGCCCGTACCAGACCGGCGGCGGTGATCTGTCGAATGGCGTCGGACATTTCCGCGCCAAGACCAACACCGGCAAGATCATCCAGCGCATGCTCTCGACCACCTGTACCACCGGTTGCGCCAGCGGCTATGTCGGCGTGTACGGTCCGGCGGTGGTGTACTGAGCTACTGGTTGCGCCGGCGACATCAGCGCTTCGACAGCGAGCGCTTGCGCTGGGCCGGTGCCTGGGCGAGGCGTTCAAGAATGGCGGTGGCGTGAAAGACGCGTCCCCACTTCTTCTCGGCGGCGGGCACGCGCAGGATGCCGAGCCCGACCAGATTGTTGATCGCCCCCGTTGCCGCCGGAATCGACACGGCCAGTCCTTCTGCGACCTGCTTGACTGAAACGACCGGATGTCCGATCAGGAACGCAGGCAGTCGGCGCGTCGCGGAATCCGAACGGAACTTGCCGAGCAAGGTCTTCCATTCCGCCTGGAGGGTCGAGAGATCATTGGCGATCGAGATGCAGTCATCGCTGGCCTCGACGATTGCCCTTGCAAGCAGGCTCACCCAAGGGTCCCAGTCGCCGCGTAGTTGCACGTCGGCCAGTGCGCGGTAGTAGGTGTTTCGGTGCCGCAACAGCGGCCCGGACACGTACAGCGGTGGCAAGCCATGCGCGGCAAGCATCAAGGGCAATAGCAGTCGACCGACACGGCCATTGCCATCCATATACGGGTGGATGGTTTCGAACTGGGCATGCGCAATCGCCAGTTGCGGCACCAGCGTGAGCACGCCGTATTCGTCTTCGCGCGGGGCGTACTGGAGGATGCTCCGCTCCATCTCGGCCATGCAGGCCGCGACGCGCTCTGGCGGAGAGGGCACGAACGCGGCGTCCTCAATGCGGCCGGCGCCAATCCAGACCTGTTGGGTTCGATAGCGGCCACGCGGGAAGCCGGTGGGTGCGTCTTGCATGAGGATGGCGTGGAGTTCATCGATCAGCCCGATCGTGAGCGCGTTGCGACCCCCTCGCTCGGCAATTGCGTCCAAACCGTGCTGGAGCGCGTGGACATAGCGCTCGGTGATCTTGACGTCGGCTGGCAATCCATCGAGCCCCAGCGTGGCTTCATAGGTCAACAGTTGCGGCAGGTCGGCGTGGGTGCCTTCGATCTGGGAGCTCTGCACCGCTTCCCGCCGGGCCAGCGTGCGGGTCAGGAGCCCGGCATTCGGCATACCTGCAAGGACGCCTTCCAGACGACCCAGCGCGTGGTTTGCGGTTGCGATCGCGAGGTCGAAGCGTGCGGCACGCGGCAGGGCGCGCGGCGTCGGCGGCGCGATCAGTGCATGGACGTGGGGGTAGTCCTTGCACCGGACCAGGTAAGGCTGCCGATCGGGTGCGATCTGGTCCTTGCGCATGCGGCTACGCCCTCGACGACCGTCGGCGCAGTATTGCAAAGCCGGCGTCGCTTTTAAAGGATATGGCGATTTACCTGAAAAATGCGGCGCGCTTTGCAAGGATCGGGTTGATCGTCCCGGGCATTACTTGCGCGAGTGGTAATCACCCTCGACCACCCACTTGTAGCTGGTGAGTTCTTCCAGGCCCATCGGGCCGCGAGCGTGGATGCGTTGGGTCGATACCGCGACTTCGGCGCCGAGGCCGAGCTGGCCGCCGTCGGTGAAGCGCGTGCTGGCGTTCCAGTACACGGCAGCGGAGTCGACACGTTCGAGGAAGTCGCGGGCGCGCGCGGCGTCCTCGGTCAGGATGCCGTCGGAGTGTCCGCTGGAGTGCACGTCGATGTGCGCGATCGCGGCCTCCATGTCGTCCACGATCCCGATGCCGAGCGTGAGCGACAGCCACTCTGTGTCGAAGTCCTGCGGGCCGGCCCGTTGTACGCGAATGCCGTTCGCGAGCTCGGGCTCCAGGATTGCGAACGCGTCGGCGTCGACGCGGAACTGCACGCCGTCTGCGGCCAGCGTGCGTACCAGCTCCGGCAGCACTCGTTCCGCGACGGCGCGGTGCACGAGCACGGTATCCAGCGCGTTGCACACGGTCGGGCGTTGCACCTTGGCATTGCGAATCACCGCGATCACGCGATCGAGGTCGGCACGGTCGTCGATGTACAGATGGCAGATGCCGATGCCGCCGGTGATCACCGGCATGCGCGCATGCTCGCGGCAGAAGGCATGCAGGGACGCGCCGCCGCGCGGGATGATCAGATCGATGCAGGCGTCGAGCTGGAGCAGTTCGAGCACATGCGTGCGATCGCTGGAGGGCACCAGCGCCAGCGCGTCGGCGGGCAGGCCGGCGGTGGTGAGCGCGGTACGCACGCACTCGGCGAGCACGCGGTTGCTGCGCAGCGATTCCTTGCCGCCGCGCAGGACCGCGGCATTGCCGCTCTTGATCGCCAGCGCGGCGACGTCGATGGTGACGTTGGGGCGCGATTCGTAGACCACGCCGAGCACGCCGATCGGCACGCGACGGCGATGCAGTTTCAGGCCATTCGGCAACACCCGCTGGTCGACGCGCACGGCCAGCGGGTCGGGCAGGTCGAGCAGGCTGCGCACGTCGCTCGCAAGCGCCGCGACGCGTGGTGCATCGAGACGTAGCCGATCGAGCATCGCGACATCGAGGCCTGCGTCGGCTGCGGCGGCAAGATCTTGCGCATTGGCGGCGGCGATGGCGGCGGTGTGTGCGATCAGCGTATCCGCCAGCGCCGCCAGGGTCGCATTGCGCTGCGCATGCGTGCTGCGCTTCAGTGTCTTCCAGGCGCCGCGCGTGGCGGCGGCGAGGGCGTGCAGGTTGAAGTCGCTCACCACATCACCAGGTCGTCGCGGTGGATGAACTCGGGCCCGAAGTCGTAGCCGAGGATGGCGGCGACATCGGTCGATCGCTTGCCGGCGATGCGGCGCAGTTCGCCGGCGCTGTAGTTGGCGATGCCGCGCGCCAGCATGCGGCCTTCGGCATCGTGCACGGCGACGGTGTCGCCGCGATCGAAGTCGCCGTCGATGGCACAGACGCCGACGCCGAGCAGGCTCTTGCCGTTGCGCAGAGCGTCGATTGCGCCGGCATCGACGCGCACGCCGACGCCATCGCGCAGGCCGCTCAGGATGTAGCGACTGCGCGCGTCGCGCGGCGCGGCGACGGCAACGAAGCGCGTGCCGATCGGCTTGCCGGCGACGATCTCAGCCAGGCGCGCGGGCTCGCGACCGTCGGCGATGACCACCTCGGCGCCGCTGCGACGCGCGATCTCGGCGGCCTTGAGCTTGGTCAGCATGCCGCCAGTGCCGAGCGTGCCGGCGCTACCGCCGGCGGCGGCCCAGACCGTTTCGGGAATCTCGGTCTCTTCGATGCGCGCGATCAATCTTGCATCGGCATGGGTGCGCGGGTTGGCGTCGAACAGCCCAGCCTGGTCGGTCATCAGCAGCAGCAGGCGCGCATCGACCAGCGAGGCGACCAGCGCCGAGAGCTGGTCGTTGTCGCCGACGCGAATTTCCTCGGTGGCAACGGTGTCGTTCTCGTTCACGATCGGCAGCACACCGGCGCCGAGCATCGCCTCGAAGGTGTTGCGCGCGTTGAGGTAGCGGCGGCGATCGTCAAGGTCGGCGCGGGTCAGCAGTACCTGCGCCACGGTGATGCCGTAGTGGCCGAACAATTCGCCATAGAGCGCCATCAGTCGCGGCTGGCCGACCGCGGCGAGCATCTGCTTGGCGGCGACTTCGCTCTCGCTGCGTGCCAGCCGCAACACGCCGCGACCGGCGGCCACCGCGCCCGAGCTGACCACCACCACCTGGTGGCCGGCTGCGCGCAGTGATTGCAATGCCCGCGCGTAGTCGATCAGACGCGGCGCATCGAGCACGCCGTCGCGGGTGACCGTGGAAGATCCGAGCTTGAGGACAAGGCGCATGGGCAAGTTCGCGGGGAAGCCCGAGCGTAGGGTGCGAGTCGTGGAGGAGGCAACCGGTGCCGGAGTGATCGATGACTGGGCCCGGCTGCGAGTAGGTGAAAGCCGGGGCGGCATTGCGCTGCGATGCGCCGCCCGGCGACCGACCCCAACCCGCAAGGAATCCCGATCATGAAGACCAAGCTCACCCTCACCCTCGCCGCCCTCGCCGCTGTGCTCGGGACCTTGACGGTGTCGTATCCGGCACTGGCCGCGACCTACTCCGTGACCCGCTGCGACGGCGGCCTGTGCACGGAACTGCGCTGCGACGACTTCGGCTGCGTGGTCGTGCGCCGCTGGCGCGAGTTCACCATCGAGAACTGAGGCTCCGACCGCCGCGTCCCCGCGCGCAACGCGCAGCGGGGACGTCGTCGCGGCTGGCATCTGCCGCCGGCGTCGTCTATACCGTCGTCCGGGTGCCGTTCATGGCGAAAGGTGGACAGGGATGATGCGGATCGCGGCGTGGCTGGTGGTCTCGTTGTGCATGCTGTTGGCGGCTTGTGCCGGATCGCGGCCGACTGCCGCGGAGGCAACGCCAGCCGCGCCGACGCCGATCCGCACGCCGCAGGCGCTGCAGCGTCACCTTGCGCAGGAGCTGGGCCACGGCTCGCCGCTCGATGCATTTCCGGTCGGCGCGCGCACCCGCTTCCTGCGCAGCCTGAGTTTCGGGCGCGGTGGCGTCGCCGGTTTCGACGTTGCCGATCTGGAGGAGTCGCTGAGCACCGAGCAGGCCGCAGCCGTGCTCGGTCTGTTCGGGCTCGACGATTACCTCGCCGCGCTCCAACCGTTGCCGCAGCCGCGACCGGCGCGCAACTTCGAGACGCCGTTCGAGCGCCGCTACCTGACGTTCCACGAGGCCATCGACGGCCAGCCGCAGGCGGCAACGCAGGCGCTCGCCGACCTGCTCGAACGCGAATCGGCTGCGACCGTGGCGCTTCGCCTCGACACCTGCGAACGCCTGCTGCTGTTGCGCGCGCTGCTGGTTGCCCTGCGCCAGGAATCCACGCCAGCGCGCGCCACCGAGGTCATCGCGGCGCTGGATCTGCTCGACCGCGAGCAGGCGGCGCAACCGCGCCAGATCCAGCGCGTTTACCAGGCACTGATTTCGGCGCGCGACTTCGATGCCGCCGCGCGCCTGCGGCAGCGCTTCCCCAGTCGCGGCCTGGAGCCGTTGCCCGCGCGTGACTTCGAAGACACGCTGGATCCGCTGCCGGAATCGGTGCTGGAGGTCTCTGCGGATGCGCTGCAGATGTCGCGGCGGCGCATCGACCTCGACCAGGGCCTGCGCATCGTGGTCGTGGCCGGCTGCCACTTCGCGCGCGATGCGGCGCGTGCGATCGCCACTGATCCGGCACTCGACCGCCTGTTCCGCCGTCACGGTGTCTGGCTGGCATCGCAGTCCGAATCGTTCACTGCCGTCGCCGACTGGAATCGCGAGTTTCCGACGCAGCCGATGCACATCGCCTGGCGCGACCGCGACTGGCCGCGCGTGCGCAGTTGGGCGATGCCGGCGTTTCATGTATTCCGCGACGGACAACTGGTCGCGCAGTGGAACGGCTGGCCCGCCGACAGCGGCATGGCCACGCTGCGCGAGCAGTTGCGTGCGGCGGGCGTGGGCGGATTGCCGTGAGAAAGGCCGGATTTGGCCATCGCGATGGCTGAGTCGGAGACGACACTGCACTTCCCTTGCAGCCCCGAGAGTCTTGCCATGAATATCGCCCGCCCCATATCGATGCTTGTCCTATTCGTCGCTGCCTTGTTCGCCGTGGCCTTGCCTGCAGCCGCGCGCAAGCCCTGCGAGGAGCTGCAGGCCGAGATCGATGCGAAGATCAAGGCCAACGGCGTCGTCGCGTTCACGCTGACGGTGATCGATGCTGCTGCGGAAACCGGGACCGAGGGCAAGGTCGTCGGCAGTTGCGACGGCGGCGCCAAGCGCATCGTCTATCGGCGCGGCGCGGCGGGCACGGCCGAAGTCGCGGCAACGCCGGCCGGCTGAGCGCCGCGCGCGCACGGTTCCGATAGCATCGCCGCATCTCCCTTCGAGGTTCGGCGATGGCGCGGGTGCTGATCGCGATACCGAATGACGATTTCGATCCGACCGAAACCGCGGTGCCGTGGAAGGTGTTGCGCGCCGCGAAGCACGAGGTTGTGTTCGCCACCCAGGACGGCCTGCCCGGCGAGTGCGACTACCGCCTGATCACCGGCAAGGGCTTCGGCCTGCTCAAGCCCTTGTTGATGGCGAATCGAGACGGCTGCTTCGCCTATGCGGCGATGGCGCAGAGTGCCGAGTTCCGCAATCCGATCGAGTGGAAGACCGCGCTGCGCCAGGACTTCGACGGTCTGCTGCTGCCCGGTGGGCATGCCATCGGCGTACTGCCCTATCTGGAGTTGCAGGACCTGCAGCAGAAGACCGCCGAGATGTTCGCGGCCAACAAGCCGGTCGCGGCGATCTGCCACGGCGTGCTGGTCGCGGCGCGCGCGCTCGGGCCGGACGGCGAGTCGCTGCTGTATCAGCGACGCACCACGGCGCTGCCGAAGTCGATGGAACTCTCGGCCTGGGCGGCGACGTGTCTGTGGCTCGGCGACTACTACCGCACCTACCCGAAGACCGTCGAGGACGAAGTCACCGATGTGCTGGCGCAGGTGACCCAGTTCGACGCTGGTCCGCGCAGCCTGCGTCGCGATTCGGCGAGCGACCTCTCGCCCGGTTTCATCGTGCGTGATCGCAACTGGCTCTCCGCGCGCTGGCCCGGCGACGCGCATCGCTTCGCGCACGAGTTCGTGGCGATGCTGGGTGAACGGCGCGGTCACTAGCGCTGCGATATCTTCCGCACACCCTTCGCTGCCGGAGTGCGTCCATGCGGGTTCGTTGGTGTTTCGCGCTGTGCATGCTGCTGGGCGCGACGGCGCCTGCCGCCGAGGACTTCGCCGACAAGTTCTGGGCGCAGCAGAACAAGGAGGCGCTGCGTGACCTGGAGCGCGGCAAGCCGGTGCAGCAGATCAAGGCCGCGAGTCGGCTCGGCGCCAAGTTCGCGGCGCAGACGGCGCCGGTCCTGATCCGTCACCTCGGCGCGAGCGAGAGCCCGATCCGTCTGGCGGCCGCCGAGGTCCTGTGGGAGTTGGGGGCGGACGAGCCGGGGGCCTTCGCATCGGCGCAGCCGGCCTTGCGCAGCGCGCTCGACGATGCCGATGCCGCGGTGGCGATGAATGCCGCTGGTGCGCTGGCGGCGATGGGCATTGCCGAGGGCGAGCTGGCCGCCGCGCGACGGCGAGTGCTGGCGGCTGGCGCGCGCGACTACGTCGGCTTTCTCGCGGCGCGCGGTTTGGTCGGGATCGATCCGGCACCGCGGTTGCTGCCGTACCTGCTCGGTTATTTCCTCGATGCGGTCGAGGCGAAGGCGCGCGACAGCTCCATCGACAACGTCGAATTGGCCGAGAAGGCATTGGCCAAGCTGGTCGCCACCGGCGATCGCGCCCTGATCGATCCGCTGTTGCAGTCGCTGCCATCGTCGCCGCCGGCGACGCCGTACCTGCTGCGGCAGTTGCACACCTTTGATCCGCGTCCCCCGGGTTGGACCGACGTGCTCCTGCGCAACGCCGACAGCCCCTATCCGGACATTCGCGATCGCGCCTGGAGTTTGCTTGGCGATCAGCGCGATGCCGCCTCGCTGGAGCGTTGGGCGCCGAAGGCTGCACGCCTGCTCGCCGATCCGGCGCAGCGCAAGATCGGGCTGCGCGCGCTCGCCGACGCCGCCGGGCGCAGCACGCATGGACTGCCCGAGCTGGCCGCGCTGGCCGCCGATGCGGCGGGTGACGAAGCCGAGCGCGTGCGCGCCATCGAGGTGCTGGGAGACGCCGCCGATGGCTCCGATCGCGAAGGCCACGCCGCGGTGCACGCGGCGGCGCGCCCACACTGGGAGCGCATGTGCGCGCCGATCCTGAGTGCGCATGCCATCGACGCGTATTTCCGCGCTTGCCACGACGATGCCCGCGACGTCATCGCCCTGGAGGCCGAACGCGCGCGCCTGATCGGTACCTGGCTGGGCGCGAACCGGGAGGTCGAAGCCAAGATCATGCTGCTTGGTGATCTGGAGTCGATGTGGAACCGCGCCGCGCCGGCCGCGAACGCGGTGCGCGCCGAACGCCAGCACGCCGACGCGCGCGTGGTGCAGGCGGCGGAGGCGGCGTTGAATCGCATCGAACCGGCCTGGCGCGAGCGTGATGCACGCGGCGGCGGCACGGCTCCGTCTGCGAAGGCGCCGACAGCGCGGATGCCGGAGGCGGGAACCGCCAAGGGTGCCGACGGCGTGGCCCTGTACACCGCGATCGCCAAAGGCGATGTCGCCGCGGTGAAGAAGCTGGTTCACGCCGGCAACGTGCATGCGCCGGTGCGCCACGCGCAGATGCAGGGCACGCCGCCGACGCCGATCATGATCGCGCTCGGTTACTGCGGCATCCCGCAGGCGGCACAGGGGTTGCCCGCCATCGTCAGCTACCTGCTCGGCCTCGGTGCCGATCCGGACGTGACCACGCCCACCGGTGATCGCCTGCTCGACCAGGCCAAGTACAGCTGCACGCCCGAGATCATGACCCTGCTTGGCGGACGAGGCGGGGCATGAGCGACGGGTCCATCGAATCGCAGGCAGAGCGCCAGCGGGAACGCGACGCCTGGTCGAGTCCCTGGTATCCGGCGCTGTGCTTCCTCGTCGCGATGCCGATCGAGATCTGGTGCTGGTGGAAGGCACCGTTCATGCAGCTCGGGTGGCAGGTCGTGCTGGGACTGACGATCGTGATCGCGGCTGTGCCCTGGATCGGCAGCCGACAGCACCGTGCCGATTCGGAAACCCTGCGCCGGCATCCGGCGCGCTTCGGGTTCCTGCTGCCGGCGTTGCTGCTGCATGCCGGCATGGCAGCGTTGTACGGGCCTTATTGGAATGCGGGCAGGGAAGCGGGCGATGGCAGCATCACCATCAACCGCCTGCTCGGCGCGCTGCTTGATCGCCAGGCGATGGCGACGATGCTGGTCGAGGCCGCAGCCCGACCGGACGACCGCAGCCTGGAAATCGGATTCCTGCTGCGGCTCGGCGCCGATGCCAACGCCGCCGACGCGCGCGGGCGCCATCCACTCGACGTGGTCGCCGACGGCACCTCGCTGGATCGACTGCTCGACACCGGCGCCGTGCGCCACTCGGCGGCGATCGGGCGCACCCTGATCGTGCTGGCGCGCGAGGGCGATACCGCGCGGCTCGTGCGCCTGCTCGCGCTCGGCGTCGATGCGGACGCTACCGACCCCGACGGCGACGCCGGCTACACCGCCGCGCACGAGGCGGCCTACTCCGGTCACGCCGAAACCCTGCGCGCACTGCTCGCCGCCGGTGCCGACCCGGACCGCCGCGATGCCCACGGCAAGACCGTCACCGACCGCGCCGGCGACGACCCGGACCTGCTCGCCGTGCTCGCCGAGTTCGATCGCCGGCTGCCCGTCCCTGCTTCGGGGGCGGCGGCGGTGGAGTGAGCCTCCATGCTGCCGCAGTGGCGCTGTCAGTGCGCCACCTGCGCGAGTGCGCGCTCGACGGCGGAGAGTGCATTTTGGGCGATGGCGCGGAAGTCGTCGCTGAAGCGCTCCTGCGCATCGATGACCTGCTGCCAGTAAGCGCGGGCGAGTGCTGCGGCCGCCAGCCAGTCACGGGTCTCGTGCGGCAGCGGAAAAGGTGGACGCCAGTCGTTGTCGGGCGGCAGTACTTCGCCGGTGGCGGCAGGGCGCCATCGCATCGGCAGCATGTCGTAGACCGGTGCCAGCGACAGCGGGCGAGTGTCGTCTAGATTGAGGGATACGTTGCCGAGGTGCATGTCGGTATTGCCGATCAACGCGCCAAACCAGCCGAGGCGCGCCAGCCGCGTAGCGTCTTCGGCGGCCAGCCAGCCATCGTTTCGAAGTTGCGCCGCGAACTGCCACCAGGGCAGTGCGCCATGTCCGTAGAACGCAGCATCGAGCGCGGCAAGCGGGACCATGCCGATGCGACCGAGCGTCGGCGTGCGATCGAAGCGCGTCGATTCCAGGAAGACGCGGTTGTCCGCGGTCAGGATCCGGGTCGGGGCGGCGGCTACCTCGGCGGCGGCGAGCGTCTCGGCCGCGAGCCGCTCGCCCTGCAGCAGATCGGCCCAGCGACGCGCACCAGGCGTGGTCAGGCGTTCGCTGAACTTGACGATCACTGGTCGCCAGCTGCCATCCACTTCGGCCAGAGTTGCGGTGAACTTGGGCTGCTCGCCGGCGGCGGAGGAACCGAACGGCTCACCGCGCAACGCCGCCTCTGCCAGTCTCGGATAGTGTTGCTCGCGTTCCTCCGCAAGGATCGCATTCGGCGGTGACGAGCGTTCGTCGAGCGCGCGGCGCAGCGACGGCTCGCCGAGGATCAAGTCACCGGGTGCATCGTGGCCATACTGCAGAAGCGCCAGGGCGATGTCGTCGTCGCCCCAGAGGTTCAGGTCTGCGGGTGACCCGAGCAAAGGTGCGACGCGATGTGCGAACGCACGCCCGAGGAAACCTTGCGGTCTCTGGCCATCGAGGAACCAGGGCCAGCCCGGGTACAGGCCGTCGCGAAACTCGGCGTTCGCAAACACCGGACCCAGGCGCGCGCCTTCCGCCGACAACCACCAGTCGCCGCGCGCCAGTGCGTGCAAGCGGCCGAGTGGATGCGGGCGGCCCATCGGATCCAATCGATACAGCGGCCAGTTTCGGCCGACGCGACCCAGCGAATGCGTAGCTGCGTAGCGCGTGGCGCGGGCCTTGCCAATCCGCACCACACCGTCGCCGGCCTCGCGGACCATTCGCGACAGCGTGGCCTGGCTTACGCCCAGGGCCGACTGCAGCGTGGCCGCCGGCACGGGCTGTGTCTGGCCGGGTCGGGTCAGGAAATCGACCAATGGGTTGAATGAGGCGGCATTCATGAATGGATTCGTGAATGGATAATGACGCTAGCATACTATAAAGATCATATGCTTATGGCGTATAGCCGACGTTGGAGTGAAACGATTCGTGAGTCGATTATGGAGGTCGGCCGAAGCGTCTGCGCTGAACCGCGGAGGCGGGGCCCCGAATGAAGCGCGCTCCGCTTACTCAAACCCATCCGCGTACAGCAACCCCTCGGCGCCGTACTCGTAGGCGCCGCGATCGGTGTGCCGAGGCGCGGGTAGTTGCGCTGGTCGACGGCGGGGACGAGTGCGCCGCCCACGCCGCCGTTGCGGGCGGCGCTGGCGGCAGGGATGGCGTGGGTCGGGGTCGGGCCGCCGTTTGCGGCGAGTGCTGCGAGCAGCGGATCGGCGAACTGCGCGCTCGCGGTCATCGGCACCTCGGCACCGCCGCCGTCCGGCCGTTGCTGCGGCCACTGCTGGTTGCCACCGCCATCGAAGGCCGCGGCATTGTTCATGCCCCAACTGACCCAGCGGTTGCCGCCACTGTTGTTGGCCAGGATCACATTGGTCAGTCGCAGCCGGTTCGGCGTGCCGATGGCGATGCCGCCGGCGAAGGCAGCGGTGGCGACGTTGTTGGCGATGGTGCTGTTGACGATGTCGATGTCGGCGTTCGTGCTCAGCGCCATCGCGGCGCCCAGCCCGGTGCGCGCGATGTTGCCGCTGAAGGTGCTGTTGCGGATCAGGCCGGGCGCATTGCCGGCGACGAACAGACCGCCGTAGCCATTGGCCTCGTTGTCGATGAAGGCGCTGCGCTCGATCGCCCACGGCCCGTCCTGCAGGTAAGCGCCGCCGCTGTGCTGGCCGGCGGGGTTGAGCTGGCGGTTGTGGCGGAACAGCACGTCTTCGAAGCGGGTGCGGCTGCTCTGGTCGTACATCACGCTGAAGAAGCCGGCACCAAAGGCGTTCGAGGTGTTGTCGATGAAGCGCGTGCGGCACACGTCGACCGTGCGGTTGGCGCCGTCGACGCCGAGCGCTCCCGCATTGCCGCCATTTCCGGGGTTGCCGCCGCTGCCGATCGCCTGGTTGGCGAGGAAGTCGCTGTCGACCACGTTGACCGCGAGCGAGCCGAGCGAATAGACCGCACCGCCGTTGCTGCCGCGGTTGTTCTCGAATACGCAGTCGCCGATGTCGATGCGTTCCAGCAGTTCGCCGTAGAACGCGCCGCCGCCGTCGTCCTGAGGCGTGCCGTCGAGCGCGGCGAGGTTGTTGCTGAAGCGGCAGTGCGAGAGCTTCAGGCTCACCTTGTGCGGATACTCGCCGCCGTGCGGCTTGTAGATCGCGGCGCCAACACCGTCGCTGACGCTGGCGTCGGCGAACGCGAGGTGCTGCAGCGTCACCGTGAAATGCGGTGCGTTCTGCGCCGGGTTCGGGTTGTTGATGGTCAGGATGCGGCGCACGCCGCCGCCTGAGAGCGTGACCACGTCCGCGCCGTCGAGTACCACCGCGCGCGTCGCGTTCAAGGTCGAACCCAGCACGATCGTGGTGGGTGCCGCGCCGACGTTGAAGCGCCAGACGCCGCCGGCATCGAGCGCAGCCTGGATCTGCGCGGTGCTGACGCTGCCCGGCGTGCCGTTGCCGAGCAGGTTCGCCGCAGCGGTCGATTCGGGCGCGACCGCGCCGCAGAAACTCTGCGCCCGCGCCAGGCCGGAGAGCGCGATGAGGACGAGGACCACGAGCCGTCTGGAGTGCATGGCGCATAGCGTGACGCGATCGCGGAGCCTTGTCTTGCGATGACCATCACGCGCCGGTGGTCCGAGCCGTTGCCGATGCGGGACGGTCACGGTCCGGCGGGTTTGCCCGGTTCCGGCTGCGGGCGGACAATGCCGTTCTCCCCCGGAGCACGACCATGGCCAGCCTCGACGCCCTTCCCACCAGCGCCGCGCAGTTGCGGCGACTGTGCGTGACCTACGCGCAGCCGAAGTTCGGACGCGCGCTGTGGCAATTGCTGAACACGTTGCCGCTGTTCTTCGCGCTGTGGGCGCTGATGGCCTACGGCTTCCTGCACGGCTGGCATTACGCCTGGATCCTGCTGCTGTCGCTGCCGACCGCGGGTCTGTACGTGCGCATGTTCATTGTCCAGCACGACTGCGGCCATGGCTCCTTCTTCAAGTCGGCGCGGGCCAACGACATCGTCGGCGGCGTGCTCGGCCTGATCACGCTGTTTCCCTATGGCTACTGGAAGAAGACGCACCATATTCATCACGGCAGCTCCGGCAATCTCGATCGCCGCGGCGTCGGCGACATGAACACGCTGACCGTTGCCGAGTACCTGGCCTTGTCCTGGCGCGGTCGCTTCGCCTACCGCTTCTACCGCAACACCCTGGTGCTGCTGCTGATCGGCCCGGTCTACCAGTTCCTGCTCAAGCACCGCTTCCCGTTCGACCTGCCGTTTTCCGCGAAGCGCGAATGGGCCAGCGTGTGGACCAACAACGCATTGCTGCTGCTCGCTGGCGGCGCGTTGTGCTGGCTGGTCGGTTGGCAGACGGTGCTCGCCGTGCATCTGCCGGTGGTGCTGCTGGCGGGCGCCGGTGGCGTCTGGCTGTTCTACGTGCAGCACAACTTCGAGCACGGTTATTGGGTACGCAAGGACGAGTGGGACGCAACGCGCGCCGCGATCGCCGGTTCGTCGTATTTCGACCTGCCGCGGCTGCTGCACTGGTTCACCGGAAACATCGGCTACCACCACATCCACCACCTGGCCAGCCAGATCCCGAACTACCGCCTGCGCGAAGCCTTCGAGTCGAGCCCGCTGCTGCAACTGTCGCCGCGCCTCACGCTGTGGTCCAGCCTGAAGTGCGCGCGCCTGAAACTCTGGGACGAAGACCTGCGGCGCATGGTCGGTTTCCCGAAGCGCGTGCGCGGGTGAGTCCGCGGTCGCTTCGATGCGTTTGGCGCTAATCAACGCCTGACCGCGCTGGCGCCTGCACCCCGGGCTCCCGCTCGCAGCCTACCGATTTCGCCCGGCAGCGTTGGCCTTCAACCATCGCAACCAATCCGGTCTACAATGCGGCCCATGAACGTGTTCGCGGCCAGTTTCCACGGGTTGTCCATCTCCGAGCGTATCCAGCTCGTCGAAGATCTCTGGGACAGCATCGCGTCGGAGGCGCCTGGCGCGCTGGGTCTCACACCCGCACAAGGAGCTGAGATCCAACGTCGTCTGGCTGCCCACGATACCGACCCGAGTACGGCGGTCGATTGGGACGCCGTGCGCTCCGAGCTGCAGCGGCGCGACCAGTAATGCGCGTCGTATTTCGGCCCGAAGCACGGTTGGAGGTGCTTGAGGCCAAGGCATGGTATGAGGCGCGCGTTCCAGGTCTTGGGATGGAATTTGCACGCGCACTTGAAGTTGCTGTTCATTCCGCGAATCGTTCGCCCGAGGCATTCTCCGTCATCAAAGACGATTGTCGCCGGGTGTTGATGCGCCGGTTTCCCTACTCCGTTATCTATCGTTCACGCCAGGGCGAGTTGCTCGTTGTTGCGGTCTTCCACCACCGCCGCGAGCCGGATTCCTGGCGGGGCCGTTCGGGCCGATGACCACATGGCGCAAGATCGCTCGCGCGTAACGTTGTTGTCGCCGCTGCAACCGCCGCGATCGGAGAGCTGATCTGCAAATCGTCGAAAGCAATCTGTTTGGACTGCGCGCGGCCTGCTACCGGCTGCGGCATGAGCGCGCTGCGGTGGAGTTCGTGGTCTGCCCGATGATCCACATCGGCACCCAGGCGTACTACGACTCCGTGCGCGTGATCCTGGAAGGCTGCGACGAGGTCATCTTCGAGGGTGTGCGTTCGTTCCGGGCCCGTCTCATCACCGCGTCCTACCGTTGGCTGACGTACCGGCGCAGGTTGGCGCTGGTGACCCAGAATCAGGCGCTGTGCATGAAACAGTTGTCGGCGCGGCTGGTGCACGCCGATGTCTCGGGCAGCGAGTTCGACGACGACTGGCGCCAGATCGCCTGGCATCACCGCCTCGCCATCTTCATCGCCGCGCCCGCGCTTGGGCTGTGGCTGTATCTGACGGCGACGCGCGCCTCGATCGGCAAGCGACGTGGTGTCGATGACTTGCGCAGTCGCAGCGACATCCTGCGCGACGACTTGGTTCCCGGCTTCGACGCCGCAATCCTGGACCGTCGCGACCAGCGACTGATTGCGGCGATCGAGGCCGCGCGCGCGCGCGCCGAACCCGGGCACAAGGTGGCGATCGTCTACGGCGCCGCGCACATGCGCACCGTGCTTGAACACCTGATGACCCGCCACGACTATCGCATTGCCGACTCGCAGTGGCTGACGGTGATGGACTACGACACCTGATTGCGCCGGGGCGCCTGGGTCGATGGCTCAAGTAATCTCGCGAGTCGCGCCCGATCGACACTGGCCTCAGTCCGCGACGAGCGCCGGTGGGTGATACACCGGTGCGAAGCCGCCACCGGGGGTGCGGAAGTTGGTGGTCTGGCCCTGGTAGAGGCGGGCGGCGACGAGTTGCACGGCGCCGTCGTAGACGTAATTGCGCAGGTCGAGCTTGAGCGGTTGGTCGGGGGCGAGGTGGCGTTCGCTCGGCGGCACGACGGCCTGCGCGACGTAGTCGGCTTCGAGGATTTCGGCGAACACCTTGCGCGTCAGCTTGTCGCCGCGATACGCGCCGCGGCTGCCGAAGCCGCCGGCGGGCTTGAAGAACCAGTGCTTGCGATCCGCCCACAGCGCATCTGCATCTTCGCCGAATACGCGCCGGGTGCGCGGGACGCCGCGCAGCAGCGTGTCGATGGTTGCGGCGTCGAGGCCGGCTGCGCGCAGCCAGTCGGAATCGCCGAGCAGTACCAGGTTGTGCTTGTTCGCATACAGCGCGTGCGCCTCGGGATGCGGGGTGAACACGGCGGCGTCGCTGCGGTAGGCCGCGGCCAGGTGCGCGTGCGCGGGGTCTTCGAAGTAGAAATCGGTGAGGCGGTTGTAGACCAGATCCACGGGCACGCCTTCGCATTCGAGGCGGCCGTCGCGCAGCAGCAACTCGCTCGGATCGACGATCACGGCACGGATGCCATCGCGCTCGAACAACCGCTGCGCCAGCAGGAACTCGGGGTACAGGTATTGCGCTGCGGGTGCGGTATCGACGATGGCGATGCGCCGGAGCGGCGCGTCGCCGCGGGCGATCCGCCACTCGTTGCGGAACATCGCGCACACGTTCGCATCGAGATCGCCGCCGGCGCCGCTGCGCGTCAGCAATTGCGTCACCGCGACGCAGCAGGCGCGTTGCGCGCTGGCGATGGCGGCATTGAGAAAGGCGCCGCCGGCGTTGCTGTTGATTTCGATCAGCTGCGGACCATTCGCGCCGATGTGGAAGTCGTAGCCCATGAACGCGCCGCGCGCGGCCTGGGGCACGCGCGCGATTGCCGGCGCATCGGCGAGCACCGCCTCGCGCCACGCCGCAGTCGCGACCACGCGCTCGACCGCGGCGATGATGTGCCGCATCGCCTCGGTATGCGCCGGCGCGACGAACACCGGCAGCGGCGAGAACAGGTGCGGATGCGTCTGCACGAACGGCTCACGCAACCCGCGCGCGCCGAGCTCGTGTTCCAGCTGCGCGCGCAGCGCATCGACATCGGTGCCGATGCACTGGCAGTCGCGATTCAGTCGATCGGCGGCGGGAATGCCCGTGGGGCTCATCGGAAACCTGCAGTGTCGGGACCGACATGGAGCCCGCGGGCGTGGGTTCAAGTCAAGGCGTGGAAAGGCCGAGGTCAGGGCTGCATCCACCGGCGGTCTGCTGGTCTGCGTTCGAAGGTGCTTGCGCAAGCTCGACGCTTCAGTGCCTGAACTGCTCAAATTTCCCGGGCGCTTCGCTGCGTCACCGACTGGACCGCAGCAAGGGCACCCGTTTCAGCAGCGTCAATGTTCGCCAGATCCATTCCAGCGGCCCGTGGTGGAATCGGCGGAGCCACAGACGGCTGCAGATCGTTTGCGATACGAAAATGATCAGCGCGAGTGCGTAGCAGTGCCGCAACGGCAGGCTGCCGGCGAGCCCGAGGCCCCACCAGTGGAAGACCGCCGCCGCAGCGATGCTGTGGAAAATGTAATTGCTGAGCGCCATCTTGCCGACTGGCGCGAGCCAGCGCAGCGCTCCCTGGCTGCCGGCATGCGGGCAGCCGAGCACGATCAGCGCGACGTAGGCCGCCGCGAGCGGATAGACCGCGAACAGATACAGGACCTGTTCGAAGACGTCGGACTCGAGCCGGCGAATCACGCCATAGGTTTCCGCGACTCGCAGCAGGCTCGCGGCCATGCCGATCAGTCCGCCCCAGACCAGCAGGTGTCGCAAGTAGGTCCGATCTTCTCGAAGCCGGTTCAGGAAATCGCTGCGACCGCAATGGAGCCCGAGCAGAAAGAGGCCGAAGATCTTCAGCGCGCGGCCATTGGTGAAATTGGTCATCGCGTGTTCGGCAATTTTTCCGAGGTTGTAGTCGCGAAACACGGCCCAGTCGCCCTTTGCAAGAACAACCAGCGACAAGGGCTTGTCGGTCGGGCGCGCCATCACGTCGGACATCTCCATCCATTCGGCATCGCGCAGGACCGCCAACAGCACCGGCGCCAACAGTGACAGCAGCGCCACGGTCAGCAGCGTGCGGTTGGTGGCGTGGCGAAACAGCAACAGGAATGCGCCGATCAAGGCATAGAAGCGCAGGATGTCGCCCCACCACAGGAAATACGCATGGGCCCAGCCGATCAGGAACAACACCAACAGCCGGCGGCCATAGCGAGCGGTGAAGCCGGCCTCCTGATGCGCCTCGGCGCGCTGCATCTGGACGGCAACGCCGAGCCCGAACAGGAACGAGAAGATCGAGTAGGACTTGCCGTGGACGAAGAGCCGCGTGAAGAGCAGAAAGAACTGATCGAGCGGATGCGCATGCAACGCCGCACGCACGGCAGCAGGCGCCAGCAGGTAGCCGCTCAACCACAGGATGTTGGCGAGCAAGATCCCGCCCAGCGCAAATCCGCGCAGGACATCGAGAACTTCAATGCGCTGATCCGAAGGGCTCGAGGTCACGGTCATGCTCCTTGCCGCAAGTCTGCATGAAGTGGCAGCACCAGATCGCGCCCGGGTTCGGTTGCCGATTCGGTTTCGGCGAGGCCGCCGCCGCGGATTCAGTTGCTCGGCGGCGGCACTGCCAGTGGGACTCACCAGAAACCTATGCTATCAACGCCGCCATGGAGCCAGGCGAGGCGCAATCGAGGGATGGGCGTGAGGGCTGGCGGCGCTGGCTGGGGCTGGCGTTGCTCGGGCTGGCGCTGATCGGGTTGTGGCAGGTGCCGTGGTTGGGTTGGCTGGTGTATCCGTTCCGCCTGTTCGGCACCTTCGTGCATGAGTTGAGCCATGGCCTGGCGGCGATCGCGACCGGGGGCGATTTCGTGCGCTTTGCGGTTTCGCCCGACCTGTCCGGCGTGGCGCATTCGGCGGGTGGCATTCGCATCGTGGTCGCCAGTGCCGGCTACGTCGGCAGCGCCATTTTCGGCGGCCTGCTGCTCGCCGCACATGCGCGGCTGCTGTCGGCGCGAACCTTGCTGTTCGTGCTTGGCGTCGGCTTCGCGCTGCTGTGCCTGCTGTTCGTGCGCAACCTCTTCGGCATTGCCGGTGCGCTCGCGATCACGGCGGCCTTGTTCGCCGCTGCGCTGCGCTTGCCCGCGGGCTGGCGCGACACGCTGATCGACGTGCTCGCGCTGCAGCTGATCCTCGACGGCTACAACAGCCTGTTCACCGTGTTCACGCTGGCGCGCAACGGTGCTACCGAGACCGACGCGCACACCATGGAGACACTGACATTGTTGCCCGCGACCTGGTGGGCGGTGATCTGGATGCTGGTCTCGACTGCGGTGTTGTTCGCCGTCTTGCGACTTGCGCTGCGGCCGAGGCGGGTGCTGGTTGCGACGCTGCTGGTCGCGATCGCGTTGATGCCGATCGCGGCCGTGCACGCGGCGACGCCGTTGACCGGAATCCGCAGCCTCGCGGCGGCCGAGGGCTTGCCGCAGCGCACCGTGTTCGCGCTCGCCGAAGATGCCCGCGGCTATGTCTATGCCGGCACCCAGGACGGCCTGTCGCGCTGGGACGGACGCTCCTTCACTGCGGTGGAATTTCCCGGTGGAGCGCGTGACTGGGTGGTGCGTGTGCTGCGCGACGGCGACGGCCTGTGGGCGGGCACGCCGCGCAGCGGGCTGTATCGCGTCGAGAACGACATCGCGCAGGAGTGGCACGATGCCGAGGGCGGACGTCTGCTCAACATCCAGGCGCTCGCCGCCTCGGTTCATGGCGGCGTCTGGGTGGCGGCGCAGCGCGGGCTGTATCGCTGCGGCGTCGAGCCGGGTTGTCGGCTGCAACCGCGAAACGGTTCGTCGCCGATCGGCGCGCTGCTGGAGTCCATGCAGGATCCTGCGGTGCTGTGGGTCGGTGCCGCCTCGCTCGAACGCCACGCGCTCGCCGCCGATGGCAGCCTGCGCCCGGAAGCAGTGGCGGACACGATCATCGGCTGGCCGGGGGCGCAGGTGCAGGCGCTGGCCGAGGATGCCGCGGGAGCGCTGTGGGTTGGCAGCGACCTCGCGATCTCGCGCCACCATCGCGGCCAGTGGCGCGAGTGGCGGGCGGAAGGCGTGGAGACGCCGAGCGACGTGCGCGCGCTGGTGCCAGCGCCCGGCGGCGGCGTGCATGCGGCACTCTGGGGCGTGGGCCTGGCCACCGTCGATGGCAACGATGTGCTGAGCGTTCACGGCGTGGCCGCGGGACTGCCCGAACCGTACCTGCAGGCGCTGCTGCTGCGCGGCGACGACGCACAAGCACAGCTCTGGCTCGGCAGCGGCGCGACCGGCGTGTTGCGGCTGGAACCAGGTCGCTGGCGCAGCTTCGACGAACACGATGGTCTGCCCTCGCGCGTGGTCATCGGCGTTGGCCAGGCGCGCATGGATGACGGCGTCGAGGCGCAATGGGTGGGCACGATCGGTGGCGCGGTGCGGCGCGTGGCGGAAGGTTGGCAGCCCTTGCTGCCCGAGCGCTACCGCGATCGCGCCGTGTACGACGTGCTGACTGATCCAGGCGGGCGCGTCTGGTATGCGACCCACCTCGGCGTGCTGATGCAGGAGGGCGAGCGCTGGCAGGCGTTCGGTTTCGGCAGTGCGCAAGCCGCCGTATTGACCAGCCATCTGGCCTGGATCGATGGCGCGCTGTGGGTCGGCAGCGAGCGCGGTGTCGCGCGCATTGTCGGAACGGCGCTGCAGCCGATGTTCACGGCGATGCAGCCGATGGCGCAGCCGGGCGTGCGCGTGCTCGCTGCGGTCGATGTGCCGGGTCGCGGCCGGCAGTTGCTGCTCGGCAGTTCCGATGGACTGGCACGGGTGGTCGATGGGCGCATCGACGCATTGCCCGCGGCATGCTCGTCCGCGGGAATGGTCTATGACATCGAGGTGATGGCGGAAGCCGAGGTCTGGATCGCGACCCGCTCCGGCGTGGTGCGCCTGCAATGGCGCGATGGCGCGGCGGTGTGCACGCCGGTGCCCGAGCCTGGCGGCGCAGCACGCACCGTCTACGAGATCGCCAGCGATCGCCGCGGACGCATCTACCTGTTCGGTTACGACGGCGTGCGTCGCTTTGCCTCGCGCGCTGCGGACGCGGACGGCTACGAACGCTTTGGTGTCGAGGACGGTCTGCCCTCGCCCGAGTTCAATCGCGACGCATGGCTGGCCGACGATGGCAGGTTG
Organism: Lysobacterales bacterium; assembly: GCA_016703225.1. NCBI lineage: Bacteria > Pseudomonadati > Pseudomonadota > Gammaproteobacteria > Lysobacterales > Lysobacterales bacterium. The sequence goes on along the minus strand of JADJCM010000001.1, from coordinate 505,538 downwards.
TGGGCGGCGAATGCCGATGGGCTGGTGGTGTTCGATCCGGAGACCGATTTGCTGGTACCCGGCGCGGCGCCGCTGCGCATCGGTGCTCGGCACGGCACCCAGCCTCTGGTCGCGGATGCACTGCTGCCGAGCGAACACGAGGAACTGGTGTTCGCGCCGCGACTGCTGTCGTTCAGTCATGAACATCGCATCCGCTATCGCACACGCATGCTCGGGCAGGACCGGGTGGTCACGGCGTGGAGCGCAGATGGCGATCGTCGCTACGCGCACCTGGCCCCGGGCGCTTATCAGTTCGAGGTCGAGGCGCGCGATGCCGCCGGCAACGGCCATGGCCCGGTGACGATCGCGTTCCGCGTCGCCGCGCCGTGGTGGCAGCACCCGCTGGCGCTGTTTTCCGCGGCGCTGGCGCTGGTCGGACTTGGCCTGCTGTTCGGGCGAATGCGCGCACGTGCCTTGCGCGCGCGCGCCGCCGCGCTCGAAGCGCTGGTCGGCGAGCGCACGCAAGACCTGGAGCTGGCGTCGAATCGCGATCCGCTCACTGCTGCGTGGAATCGCCGCTACTTCCATGCCCGCATCGGCGGCTGGCTGCGCGACAGCGAGGCCGGCGGCGGTCTGCTGGTGCTGCTGATCGACATCGATCACTTCAAGCGCATCAACGACACCCATGGTCATGCCGCGGGCGACGCCGTGCTGGTCGCGGTCGCCGCCTGCCTGCGCGGCGTCGATGGCGATTCGCCGCTGATCCGCTGGGGCGGCGAGGAGTTCGTGCTGGTGCTGCGGCGCGAGCGCGGGCGCGACGACGACGCCCGCGTCGCGGCGGTGCTGCGTGCCGTGGCGGCGCTCGCGGTGGACGTCGACGGGCAGTCGATCGCGGTGCGCTGCTCGATCGGCTGCACCGTGTGCCGTCCGCCTGCGCTCGACATCGACGCGCACATCGACCGCGTCATGCACCGCGCCGATGCCGCGCTTTACGAAGCCAAGCGCCAGGGCCGCCATCGCGCCTATGCCGCCGAGCCGGCGAACGACGGCGGCGTGTCGCTGCGCCGAGTCGCGAAGGGGGATGGGGAGTCTGGCGCCTGACCGTTCAACGAGAGCGCCGCGAGCAGCGTCGCGCTGGACCTCGTTCTACTGCTTGCAGGTCACGACCCGAAGACCCAGGTGTTCCTCGAAGGGGTCGAAGTCGCGGTCGTTGTGCAGCAGTTCCAGGTTGCTGACGATGCAGCGCGTCGCGATGAACGTGTCGATGGTCTTGCGTACCGTCACACCCTTCGCGCGCAGTCGCCGGAAGTTCTTCGCCGCCTCGATGGCGACGTCACTGCCACCAAGCACGACGAGTTCGAGCGTGCCGAGCAGTCGCCTTGCCTCATTGAACTCGCGGTCGCTGCCGGTGCCTTGCAACACCTCGGCGAGGATGAGATCACCCATCGCCAGTGGCTCGCTCGCCAGCAGGGAATCGAGCTTGTCCGTTTGCGGAGTTTGCCTGCCGCGGAAGAAGTCGATCCAGACGCTTGAGTCAACCAGGATCACTTGTCCCGCCTCATCGTGTCGAGGTCGCCTTGCCAGTTCAACTTGCCTCGCAGGCGGCGGATTTCTGCCTGCTTGCGAAGGCGAAGCAAGGTCTGCAAGCCCAGCTCGACCGCCTCGCGTTTGGTCCTCAAGCCGGTCGCCCGCAGCGTTTCGGCCATCAGCTTGTCGTCGATGACGATGTTCGTGCGCATAGGTGTACGCCTCTTCTGGTTCGTACACATTCTAGGAACGCCGACGACCCGCCACAAGCATAGGAACCCGAGATCGCGCCATCGGTGAATGTGCCGCCTTGCGGATTGTCTGGCCGAGGGTCCGCGCCGCCTACCCCTCGAACCCGTCCGCAAACAACATCGGGCCGGCGCCGCGTTCGAGCGCGCCGCGATCGACGCCGGCGCCGAAGGGGCGCTCGTAGCTGCGGAAGTCGAGTGCGGGAATCAGCCCGCCGACGGGCAGGCCGGAGTCGAGTGCGGGGCTTGCCGGCAGCGGCATGGCGTCGAAGCTGTCGCCGCTTTGATTGGCGAGCTGCGGCGAGGCGCACAGGTCGTTGCCGGCGAGCGGGCAGGGGTTTTCCTTGACGTTGTGGATCACGCCGTAGTCCTGGTTGAGCGGATTGCCCGGGCAGCCGTTGTTGTAGGCGAAGCAGGTCAGCTCGAACGATTGCAGGAAATCGGTGTCGCCGACGAAGACGTTGTTGCGGCTGACGATCGACTCGCTGCCGTTGCAGCCGGAGTTGTCGATGCCGATGATGCAGTCGCCCTCGCTGTACAGGGTGGAGTTGATCAGCTGGACCTGGGTGCCGGCATTGAGGTCGAGGTTCAGCGTTGAGCCGAGCGCACGGCAGTGGTCGACCTGATACGTGAACGGTTGGCCGGCGAAGTAGCCGCAGTTGCCAACCAGGATGCTGTTCTCGATCAACGTGTGGCCGCGGGTCTTGATCTGGTTGCCGGCGTTGCCGCGCGCCTCGACCCGGCGCAGTTCGATTTGCGCGCTCGGCTGGTCCAGATAGAGCAGGTCGAGGCCATCGGAGGTGTTGTAGTTGAAGCGCGAATCGGAGATCAGCCAGTGGCCGCCGCCGGCGCCGAGCCCGACACCATCGCCGTAGCCGCCGGCTTCCTGTGCCCAGCAGCCGCCGGTAACCAGCCCGGGCCAGGTCTGCGCGCAGCCATTCCATTCCACGATCCAGTGCGAAAAGCGCAGGGTGCCGGTATTGCCGTCGAAGTCGGGGATGTCGCCATCCCAACCCACCCAACCGTTGTGGCTGATGCGCACGCGCTCGACGCTCAGGTCGGCCAGGCGCCCGGCAAGCACGCCGCGCACTGCGAGGCCGTGGATGTCGAGGTCGCGCAAGCTGATGTCGGTGGCGTCCCAGGCGACCAGGCCGGTATCCGCCCAGGGACCGTAGGGCGGCGTGTCGCGTTCGCAGGCGAGCCCGCCGGAGTGGAACTCGATGCAGCCGGAGTGATCGGTCAGTTCCAGGCACGCGACATCGACATGGCTGGCGTTGCGCAGGTCGAGCAGGTGGGTGGCTCGCTCGCTGCCCCAGAACTGCGGCGGCGCGGCGCAACCGCCATCATGGCCGACGCCGAGCAGGCGCGTGCGCAGCAATGCCGAGGGACCGGCCGGCAGCGCCGGCATCACGCAGTCCCAGCGGCCGCCGCTGTCGCAGTCGACCGAGTTCGGCGCGCCGTAGCCGAGCAGGTACTGGCCGGGGCCGATCAACAGTGTGTCGCCGCCGCTGATGCGCAGCGCCTGCACGCCGCCCGGTGGCAGCGCCCAGAACGGATGGTTCCAGGCGCAGGCCTGGTTGCTGCCGCTGCCGGGATAGGCGGCATTGGCGAGCCCGGTGCACTGGCCGGCGCTGCCGCCGTCGGTGCGCACATAGTAGGTGGCGGCTTCGCTCGTGCTCGCCACGAGTAAAACAACGCAAGTCATTGCCGGGATTGCCGCGCGCATCGCAGTGCTCCTCGCCGCAGCCGGAACGGCGCTGGTGCGAGACTACGCCTGCGCTCGACGCTTGCAAGCGGATGCCGGCGCAGATCCGGAGCAAAGTGCTGGAGCTTGGTGATGCAGCGCATGGGCGAAAATCCGCAACCAAGTTGCGGATTTTCAAGTTTGCGAGCGATCGTCGCCCACGCCGCCGCATTGGACCAAGGTACAGGTGCGCGCTGAACGCGCAGTTTCTACATTGGCGGCCATGATCGGTGCATGTCGTGCCGGGGGAGAATCTACATGCTGCTGCAGAATCGTTCACCGCTGGCCCTGGCGATCGCGCTGTCCTTGTGCGCGGCCTTGCCGGTCGTTGCCGAGGATGACAAGACCGACGCCGCGAAGGCCGAGTCGGAGAAAGCCGCGACCATGGACACCATCACCGTCACCGCGCGCCGCCGCGAGGAGACGCTGCAGGAAGTCCCGGTCGCGGTGACCGCATTCACCGAGGCCGCGCTCGAACGCATGAACGTGCAGGACATGGGCGATCTGGACGCGCAGGTGCCAAACCTCACGGTCTATGCCGCACGCGGTTCCAACTCGACGGTGACCGCCTACATCCGCGGCGTCGGCCAGTCCGATCCGCTGTGGGGCGTCGATCCCGGCGTCGGAGTCTATCTCGACGACGTCTATCTGGCGCGGCCGCAAGGCGCGCTGCTCGACGTCATCGACATCGATCGCGTCGAAGTGCTGCGCGGCCCCCAGGGCACGCTGTATGGCAAGAACACCATCGGCGGTGCGATCAAGTACGTGACCAAGCCGCTGCTGCCCGAGTTCTCGTCGAGCACCACCGTCGCGGTGGGCACGCACTCGCAGCTCGACCTCAAGACCAGCCTGAACCTGCCGCTCGGCTCCGACGCGGTGGTTGGGCGCGTCTCGCTGGCCTCGCTCAATCGCGATGGCTTCGGTGAGAACCAGCGGACTGGCGAACAGGTCAGCGACAAGGAAATCCTGGTTGCGCGCGGCACGCTCGGCTTCTATCCGAGCGATGCGGTCAGCGTGGTGCTCTCCGCCGACTGGCTCGATGACCAGGGCGGTGTGCGCGGCGCGCGGCGCCTGAATGCGTTCAATGCCGCCGACCCGGCCCACACGCCAGCGCTGGACGACCGCTACGACGTGCTGAACGGCATGCTCAACATCAACGACACCGGCATGAACGGCGCCTCGGCGACGATCAACTGGAACCTCTCCGATGCGTGGTGGTTCAAGTCGGTCACGGCGTATCGCGAGTCCGACACCGACACCTACATCGACTTCGACACGCTGCCCAACAAGATCGCCGACGTGCGCGCGATCTACGCCGACGACCAGCTCAGCCAGGAGTTCCAGTTCAACTACGGCGGCGACGACTGGCAGGGCGTGTTCGGTCTGTACTGGTTCCAGGGCCAGGCCGGCGGCACCGTGTTCAACAACTTCTTCAACGCCATCTTCGGCACCACCAACGGCACCGTCGATACCGAAGCGCTGGCGGTCTACGGCGAGGGCACCTTCCCGATTTCCGACACCTTCTCGATCACCGCCGGCCTGCGCTACACCGACGAGAGCAAGGAAGCCGACGTGCTCAACCAGGGCTACGCCAACGCCAGCTACAGCACGCCGATCTCGACCGCCGCCGACTTCCACGACACGGTCGACTTCAAGAACGTGTCGCCGAAGATTTCGCTCGACTGGCAGATCGATGACGACACCCTGATCTACGGCCTGGTCAGCCGCGGCTTCAAGAGCGGCGGCTTCAACATCCGCGCCAACACCGCGGCGGTGCCGGCTTCGGCGCGTCCATTCGACGACGAGTCGGTGACCAGCTTCGAGATCGGCAGCAAGCAGTCCTTCAACGACAGCAGCGTGTTCCTCAACGCTTCGCTGTTTCACAACCAGTACAAGGACATCCAGCTGTCGGTGTTCAGCGCTTACGACTCCAACGGTGACGGCACCGATGATGCCTTCTTCGGCGACTTCACCAACGCCGGCAAGGCCACCGTACAGGGCCTGGAGCTGGAGCTGCAGTGGCTGGCCACCGAGCGCCTGAGCATCAGCGGCAACGCCGCCTGGCTCGACGCCGAGTACGACGAGTTCGTCACCCGCGGTGTGGATGTTTCGGACGCGCAGATCATGACCAATGCGCCCAAACTCTCGGGTGCACTCACGCTTGGCTACACCTGGCCGGTGTTCGGCGGCGAGCTCGCGGCACGCGTCACCGGCAGCTATCAGGACAAGGTCTATCCGACCACTGACCTGAGCGAAGTCATCGCCCAGCCCGGCTACAGCCTGTGGGGTGCCGGCCTGGTCTGGCGAGACGACGGTCCGTGGGCGTTCTCGCTGCAGGGTTCGAATCTGGGCGACAAGGAATACCGCACCACCGGCTACAACATCCCGGTGCTCGGCGTGCTCACTGGGTTCTACGGTTCGCCGCGCCAGATCACCTTGGCGGCGACCTACAGCTTCGACTGATCGCGAAAGCGTCCGATTGAAATCGGACCCACAAGAGCTTGAAAGCGTCCGATTGAAATCGGACCCACAAGAGCTTGAAAGCGCCCGATTGAAATCGGACCCACAAGAGCTTGAAAGCGTCCGATTGAAATCGGACCCACGAGAGCCAGGCAGCGGCGGGCTTTGCTAGGCTGCGACGATGTTGAACGCCTCCACCGTCGTCATCGCCGGCCTGGTCTGGTTGTTGCTGCTGTTCGGCGTGGCGCTCTACGGCGAGCGCCGCGGTGAGCGCTTCACTCGTGCCTGGCCGTGGATCCACGCGTTGTCACTGGCGGTGTACTGCACGGCGTGGACGTTCTACGGCACTGTCACCCAGGCGGCGCGCTGGAACACGCCGATCCCGCCCACGTTCATCGGCACGTTCCTGCTGTTCCTGTTCGCGATGCCGTTCCTGCGTCGGCTTGCAGCACTGGCCGAGGCGCAGAACTCGGCGTCGCTCGCCGACCTGATCGCCTCTCGCTTCGGCAAGGACCCGCGCCTCGCGGCGCTGATCACTGCGGTCGCGGTGCTCGGCATGGTGCCCTACGTCGCGTTGCAGCTGAAGGCGGTGGCCATGAGTTACGCCATGCTCACCGGCGGCGCCGCGCAGGTGCCGGCGTGGCAGGACGCGGCGTTCTGGATCGCGTTGGTGATGGCTTTGTTCGCCATGCTGTTCGGTACCCGCCGCGCTGCTGCCACCGAACACAATCGCGGCCTGGTGCTGGCGGTCGCGTTCGAGTCGCTGATCAAGCTGGCGGCAATGCTCGCAGTCGGCGCCTACGCCATGTTCGGTGCGCACGGCGGCCTCGGTGATCTGTCGCAGCAGCTGCAAGCGCAGCCGGGGTTCCGGCCCGACAGCGGTTTCTTCGCGCTGGTCGTGCTCGGCGCGCTGGCGATGTTCACGCTGCCGCATCAGTTTCACCTAGGCATCGTCGAGCTTCGCGATCGCGCGCATCTGGCCACCGCGCGCTGGTTGTTTCCGCTGTACCTGCTGCTGATCGCGGCGCCGATCTTGCCGCTGGCCTGGGTCGGTGCAGCCGCGTTCGGCGAGCGCGTGCCCTCCGATCTGTACGTGCTGGCGTTGCCGCTGTCGCAGGGCCACGATGCGCTCGCGTTGCTGACCTTCCTCGGCGGCGTGTCGGCCGCCACCGGAATGGTCATCGTGGTCGCGCTGACCTTGTCGATCATGATCGCCAACCACTGGATCGCGCCGCGCGTGGTGCGCAGCGCCACCGCGGCATCGGGCGATCTGCGCGAAGCGGTGCTGCGTCATCGCCGTTACGCGATCGCGCTGGTGGTGCTGCTGGCCTGGGCCTACAGCCGGGCCATGGTCGCGAGCGAGGTGCTGGCCGACATCGGCGCCTTGTCGTTCTCGGCGCTGGCGCTGCTGGCACCGCCGATCGTGGCGGCGGTGTACCGGCCGCAGCTGCCGGCGCGTGCGGTGTCCGGCGGCTTGCTGGTCGGCATCGGGCTATGGTTCTGGATCATCCTGCTGCCGCTTGCGGCTGAACTCGCCGGCCATCGCGTGCCGCATTTTCCGGGCGCGCTGGACCTGCTCGCGCCGGCCAATTTCGCCGGACTCGGCGGCATCGACCGGCTCGCGCGCGGCACCTGCGTCAGCCTGGCGGCAACCACGCTGGCGATGCTGCTGCTGGCACGACGTGCGCCGGTCTCCGCCACGGTCGATGCCGGTCGCATCGAGAGTGCGGTGCTGCGCGGGCTGGCCTCGCGCTTTCTGCCGGAGCGCCAGAGCGCGGCGCTGTTCGACGGCGCCGAGATGCATGCCGGTGCCGAGCGCATCGCACGTGTCGAGCGCGAGTTGGCGCCGGTGATCGGCGCCGCTAGTGCACGTCTGCTGGTGGATGCCGCGCGCCGCACCCCGGCGGTGGCACTGGAGCGGGTCGCCGAATTCGTCGGCGAGGCGACGCAGACGCTGCGCTTCAACCAGCAAATCCTCGAAGCCGCGCTCGAGAACATGAGCCAGGGCATCAGCGTGGTCGATGCCGAGCTGCGTCTGGTGGCGTGGAATCGGCGCTATGCCGAGCGCTTCGACTATCCGCCGCAGCTGCTGCGCGTGGGTACGCCGGTGGCCGAGCTGCTGCGCTTCAACCTGGCGCGTGGCCTCGGTGGCAGCCGCGCCGGCACAGCGGATCTGGAGCGGCGTCTGCAGCTCATGCGCGCCGGCACGCCCTACGTCAGCGAACGGCGATTTGCGGATGGTGCGGTGGTCGAAATCCGCGGCAATCCGATGCCGGGCGGTGGTTTCGTTGCCACCTTCACCGACGTCACCGCCTATCGCGCCAAGGAAGCCGAGCTCAAGCACGCCGCAGAGACGCTGGAACAGCGCGTCGACGAACGCACTGCGGCGCTGGCGTTGGCGAGTGCCGGGGCCGAGCGCGCCAATCAGGCAAAGACGCGCTTCCTCGCGGCGGTCAGCCACGACCTGCTGCAACCGATCCACGCCGCGCACCTGTTCACACACGCGCTGGCGCAGTCGCTGCGCCATGGCGAATACCAGGAGGGCGTGCAGCAGATCGACGGCGCGCTGACTTCGGCCGAGTCGCTGCTCGCCGGCCTGCTCGATATTTCGCGTCTCGACGCCGGCGGCATGACGCCGAGCGTGCGCGCGTTTGCGCTTGATGAAGTGCTGCAGCACCTGGCCAGCGAGTTCCGCGTGCTGGCAGCGGAGCGCGGGCTGGCGCTGCATTGCGTCGCCACCCGCGCCTGGGTCGAAAGCGACCCGCAACTGCTGCGCCGCGTGTTGCAGAACTTCCTCTCGAACGCGGTGCGCTACACCCAGCGCGGGCGCGTGCTGCTCGGTTGCCGACGCCACGGTCCGCTGTTGTCGATCGAGGTGCACGACAGCGGCCCCGGGATTCCCGAAGCGGAGCGCGTCGTCATCTTCGAGGAGTTCCGGCGCCTCGATCGCGGCAGCCAGGGACTTGGGCTCGGCCTCGCCATCGCCGATCGCATCACGCGCCTGCTCGGGCATCGCCTGCGCCTGCACTCGACGCTTGGACGCGGCACCATGTTCGCGGTCGAGGTGCCGCTGGCAGCGCCGCGCGTCGAACCGGAGCCTCATGCCGCGGCCGCCACCGAGCACGCGCCGCGCGCCTGCGTGCTGGTGGTCGATAACGACGCCGCGGTGCTGCGCGCGATGCAGGCACTGCTCGAAGGTTGGCACTGCGAGGTGTTGGCCACGCACGCCGGCGACGCGGCGCAGGCCAGGGCGGCGTTGCGGCGTCCCGATCTGCTGTTGCTCGACTACCACCTCGACGGCGGCCACGACGGCCTCGAACTGTGCGCGCAACTGCGCGAGCAGATCGGTGACGTGCCGACCATCGTCATCACCGCCGATCATTCCGACGCCGTACGCGAAGCCGTGCTCGCCGCCGGCTGTCAGTTGCTGCACAAGCCAGTCAAGCCACTCGCGCTGAAGTCGCTGATGAACCGGTTGCTGGCGGGGAGAGCGTCTGGCTGGTTTTCAACGGCGTAGCCGGTCAGCCAGACCCACGAGAGCAGAGCGGACCCCGGCCTCCTGTGGGTCCGGCTGACCGGCTACGCCGTTGAAAACCAGCCGGACGCTCTCGCACTGGACTGAAGCCAACAGCGTCTGGCTGAAGCCAGACCCACAAGAGCAGCGCGCCGTCCGGCCTTCTGTGGGTCCGGCTGACCGGCTACGCCGTTGAAAACCAGCCGAACGCTCTTCGCTCTGTGGGTTCGGCTTCAGCTGAACGCTGCTGCCAGTCAGTCGCTTTCCTCCTCATCCGCCACCACCCGCGCCGGGTCGCCGAGTTCGAGCGAGCGCAGCATGACCGAGGCCTGGGTGCGGTTGCGCACGCCGAGCTTCTGGAAGATCAGCGACAGGTGCGCCTTGATGGTGCGTTCCTGGATGCCGAGGCGGTCGGCGATCTGCTTGTTCAACTGGCCATCGGCGACCAGCCCGAGCACGCGCAGTTGCTGCGGCGTCAGCGAGGCCAGTCGCGCGGCGATGCGTTCGTCTTCGCTGCTGGTGCGCGTGGCGCCGATCGCGTTGCGCAGTTGTGCCGGCACGTATTCCTCGCAGTTGAGCACCGCGCGCAAGGCGCTGCCGAGTTCTTCCAGCGACGCGCCCTTGGGGATGTAGCCGGCGGCGCCGAAGGCAAGCGCGCGACGGATCACGCGCGGATCTTCGTTCGCCGAGATCATCGCCACTGCGACCGCGGGATGTTCGGCGCGCAGCGAGGCCAGGCCCATCAGTCCGTGGCTGTCCGGCAGGTGCAGATCCAGCAGCACCAGGTCGATGTCACGCCGCGCATCCAGTTGCGCTCGCGCTGCGGCCAGCGAATCGGCTTCGACCAGCACCGCGTCGGGTGCGATCGCGCGCAGCGCCTGGGTCAGTGCGAGGCGGAACAGCGGGTGATCGTCGGCGATGAGGATCTGGGTCATGGATTCAGCTTGCGGTCCAGCCGCCATCGACCGGAATGGCCGCGCCGTTGAGGTTATGCGCCTCGCGCCGGCACAGCCACAGCGCGAGCGCGGCGATCTCCTCGGGCAGGGTCATGCGCAGGCTCGGCTGCTTCTCCGCGAGCAGATCGCGGATGCCGGCATCGCGGTCGCCGCCGTGCTGCGCGGCGCGCGCCAGCACTTGCGGTTCGATCAATGCGGTCTCGACGAAGCCGGGGCAGATGCAGTTGATGGTGATGCCGCCGCTGGCGCGGTCGCCGCTGCTGGCGTATTCGAGCGCGGCCACCTTGGACAAGCCGACCACGCCGTGTTTCGCCGCAACATACGGCGCTTTGTGCACCGAGGCCACCAGGCCATGCACCGAGGCGATGTTGATGACGCGGCCGAAACCACGTGCGGCCATGCCGGGCAGGGCGTGGCGCAGGGTGTGGAAGACCGCGCTCAGGTTGATCGCAAGGATGCGGTCCCACTGCTGCGGCGGCATCTCGCCGATGCTGGCGGTGTGCTGGATGCCGGCGTTGTTGATCAGAATGTCGATGGGGCCGGCGGCCTGCATCAACGCGTCGATCGCGCTCGCATCGGCAAGATCGCCGGGCAGGAAGCGCACGGCCTCCGCACCGCTGGCGAGCACGCGCCGTTGCGCCGACTCGATTTCCTCGCTGCTGCCGAGACCGTGCACGATCACGCTGGCACCGGCGGCGCCGAGCGCTTGCGCGATGGCCAGGCCGATGCCGGAGGTGGAGCCGGTGACCAGGGCGTGGCGGCCAGCGAGGAAGCGGTCGGTCATGGTGGAGTCCGGCGACTGGATGTGCGATGCAGAGGCTAGCATTCGGCGTCGCCGCGATCGTCTGGACCAAAGTGCAGTGGCGGCTGCGGCGTGGCCTGATAGCGTGCCGGACGAGGAGAACGCCGATGCGCCTGATCACCCCCACCCTCCTGAGCTTGTTGACCGCCGCCTGCACGAACATGAACACGACCGAGCCAGCACCCGCCGATGCCTTCACCGCTACGCGCGTCACCGTCCATCGTGAGGGCGATGACTTGCTCAGCGGCGGCATGGGCCGCGGCCCGCTGCTGAATTCGGTGGCGCCGGCGCCGGCCGATGCCGCCCATCCGAGCGCGGCCGAATTGCGGCGGCGCGCGCTGCATGCGAACTGGCGCGGCATTGCCGATCTGTATGGAAGCGTGAGCGAAATCCCCGCCGTGCCGGGTCGAGAATTCCACGCCTTCGCGCGGCTGCCCGGCGCGCGCCATCCGCATCGGGTGATGGCGCAGGTGCCGGATGCCTTCGATGCAATGCAACGCTGCTTGATCGTGACCGCGTCATCGGGGTCACGCGGCATCTATGGCGCGATCGGTTCGGTCGCTGCCTACGGCCTGCCGCGCGGCTGCGCGGTGGTGCACACCGACAAGGGCGGCGGCAGCGGCTTCTTCGACATCGCCAGCGGCGAAGGCGTGCAGGGCGACGGTACGCGCGCGCCGCGCGGCATCGAACTCGAGTTCGACCCGGGCACTGCAGCAGTCGCCAACGAAACCCGCGTCGCGCTCAAGCATGCGCACTCCGGCGACCACCCGGAGGCCGACTGGGGGCGGCACGTGTTGCAGGCCGCGCGCTTCGGCTTGCAGGTACTTGACGAATCCTTTCCGGGGCAGGCGCCGTTCACCGCCGCGAACACGCGCATCCTCGCCTTCGGTCTGTCGAATGGCGGCGGTGCGGTGCTGCGCGCCGCCGAACTCGACGACCAAGGCCTGCTCGATGGCGTCGTCGCCGCCGCGCCCAACGTCAGCGTCGAAGGTGCCCGGCACCTGTTCGACTACGCCACCGAAGCCGCGCTGCTGCAGCCTTGCGCCTTGCTCGCGCTGCCCGACGCGCCTGCGTTCCTGCCCGACGCCGCCTGGCGCGCCGTTGCGGGCGCACGCTGCGCCAGCCTGCGCGCGGCGGGGTTGATCGAGGGCGACGATGCCGCAGCGCAGTCGGCATCGGCACTGGCGCAGCTGCGTGCCAGCGGATGGCGCGATGAGTCGCTGCGGCTTGCCGGTCTGCAAGTGGGCTTCGATCTGTGGCGCGCGGTCGCAGCGCTGTATGCGCAGAGCTACGCGCGTGCCACGTCGGACGCTGCGGTCTGCGGCTATGGCTTTGCCCAGCGCGACGGCGCCGGCCCGCCGCGTGCGGCCTCTGCCGCCGAGCGCGCGCTGTGGTGGTCGGACGCATCCGGCATCGCACCGACCGCGGGCGTCGCCCTGGTCGACGGATTGGCGACCGATCCCGCTGATCCAGCGCTCACCGGCCTGCGCTGCCTGCGCGCGCTGCTCGACGGCGAAGATGTGTTGGCGCGCCAGGTGCAGGCATCGATCGCCGCCACGCGCGGCAACGGCAAGCCGCGGGTGCCGACCGTGATCGTGCACGGCGACCGCGACAGCATCATCCCGATCGAGTTCAGTTCGCGGCCTTACCTGGCCGCAGCGCGGGCGAACGGTGCGCGCATTGCACTGTGGGAGGTCGCCAACGCCCAGCACTTCGACGCCTTCGTCGCGCTGCCGCAATTGCATGGTACGCCACCCCTGTTGCCCCATGCCCACGCGGCGATGGACGCGCTGATGCTGCATCTCGATGGCGCAAGCCCGCCTCTGGACCGTGTGCTCCGCTAGCGCCGGAGCGGGGTGCGCACGCGCGCCCTGATCTGGATCAAGCGAACGCGAAAGTGGAGGGTCGCGGCACAGAGTTTTGCGCTTCGCTGGAACGCGCCGAGGGACTACGCTCGCGCCGATTCAACGGGGAGGATGCGGCGATGCGGCATGGTCTCTGGATGGGCTTCTTGGTCCTGGGTTTGGCGTTCGCGGCATGCGCAGATGCGGCTACCTGCACCTGGGGTGGCAGCAGCGGCAACTGGTCGGCGGGAGCGAACTGGAGTGGCTGCGGCGGTGCCGCGCCGGGTGCGGCCGACACCGCCGTGGTCAACAGCGGTACGCCACAGGTAGACGCGCCGTCCACGGTGGCCGGACTGACGATCACCGGCGGCGGCCTCGGTGGCGCCCAGAATCTGAACGTGAGCACGGCTTTCGTCTGGTCGGCCGGCTCGCTCTCCGGGCCCGATCTCTCGGCCGAACTGATCCTGGATGCGGGCTGCACCAGTACCTTCGGACCCAGCGGCAGCGGGCGCAGCATCAGCAACCGGACGCTGCGCAATCGCGGAACGTTCAATCGCGCCGACTCGACCGGAACGATCACGCTGTCGAATGCCGCCGAGATCATCAACGAAGGCGTGTGGAACGGCGGTGCAAGCAACTGGATCGCAACTGGCTCGGGCGCCGGCATCAAGCGCTTCACCAATGCCGTGGGCGCGCAATACAACCACGCCAGCGGCAATTCCTACCTGGCCGTCGAGGTGATCAACAACGGCACACTGGCGGTCGCTGGCGGGATCTTGCAGTTGGGTGGCGGCGGCACGCTCGCTGGTGCGCAGACGTTGTCGGCAGGTGGGACGCTGGAGGTGCAGAACGCCGCAATCAACGTCTCCAGCGGTGCCACCTTCATCGGCGCCGGGGCGTTGCGCATCATCGGCGGCGCGCTGACGTTCAATGGCCCGGTGTCGGTGCCGAATCTCGCGATCGGCGGCGGCGTGGTCAACGGCAGCGGCACGCCGACCATCACCGGCGGGTTGAACTGGTATGCGAGCGCGATCGTGCAGGGCAGCGGCCTCGCCGACCAGATGATCCTCGACACCGGCTCGGTGAACAGCTTCAGCGTGCCGATCAATTCGCCATGGCTGCAGAACCGCACGCTGATCAATCGCGGAACGTTCAATCGCGCCGACTCGACCGGAACGATCACGCTGTCGAATGCCGCCGAGATCATCAACGAAGGCGTGTGGAACGGCGGTGCAAGCAACTGGATCGCAACTGGCTCGGGCGCCGGCATCAAGCGCTTCACCAATGCCGTGGGCGCGCAATACAACCACGCCAGCGGCAATTCCTACCTGGCCGTCGAGGTGATCAACAACGGCACACTGGCGGTCGCTGGCGGGATCTTGCAGTTGGGTGGCGGCGGCACGCTCGCTGGTGCGCAGACGTTGTCGGCAGGTGGGACGCTGGAGGTGCAGAACGCCGCAATCAACGTCTCCAGCGGTGCCACCTTCACCGGCGCCGGGGTGTTGCGCATCATCGGCGGCGCGCTGACGTTCAATGGCCCGGTGTCGGTACCGAATCTCGCGATCGGCGGCGGCGTGGTCAACGGCAGCGGCACGCCGACCATCACCGGCGGGTTGAACTGGTATGCGAGCGCGATCGTGCAGGGCAGCGGCCTCGCCGACCAGATGATCCTCGACACCGGCTCGGTGAACAGCTTCAGCGTGCCGATCAATTCGCCATGGCTGCAGAACCGCACGCTGATCAATCGCGGCACCATGACCCGCAGCAACAGCACCGCAACGCTCAGCCTTGCCAACGCTGCCGAGATCGTCAACGAGGGCATCTGGAACGGCGGATCAAACAACTGGATCGCGACGGGTTCGGGCACCGGCATCAAGCGCTTCACCAATGCCGTCGGCGCGCAATACCACCATGCCAGCGGCAATTCCTGGATCAACGTGGAGTTCGTCAACAACGGCACGCTGGCCGTTGCCGCGGGAATCCTGCAGCTCAGCGGCGGCGGCACGCTCGCTGGTGCGCAGACGTTGTCGGCCGGCGGGACGCTGGAGGTGCAGACCGCCACGATCAACGTCTCCAGCGGCGCCACCTTCACCGGCGCCGGGGTGTTGCGCATCATCGGCGGCGCGCTGACGTTCAATGGCCCGGTGTCGGTACCGAATCTCGCGATCGGCGGCGGCGTGGTCAACGGCAGCGGCACGCCGACCATCACCGGCGGGTTGAACTGGTATGCGAGCGCGATCGTGCAGGGCAGCGGCCTCGCCGACCAGATGATCCTCGACACCGGCTCGGTGAACAGCTTCAGCGTGTCGATCAATTCCCCATCGCTGCAGAACCGCACGCTGATCAATCGCGGCACCATGACCCGCAGCAACAGCACCGCAACGCTCAGTCTTGCCAACGCTGCCGAGATCGTCAACGAGGGCATCTGGAACGGCGGATCAAGCAACTGGATCGCAACTGGCTCGGGCGCCGGCATCAAGCGCTTCACCAATGCCGTGGGCGCGCAATACAACCACGCCAGCGGCAATTCCTACCTGGCCGTCGAGGTGATCAACAACGGCACACTGGCGGTCGCTGGCGGGATCTTGCAGTTGGGTGGCGGCGGCACGCTCGCTGGTGCGCAGACGTTGTCGGCCGGCGGGACGCTGGAGGTGCAGACCGCCGCGTTCAACGTCTCCAGCGGTGCCACCTTCACCGGCGCCGGGGTGTTGCGCATCATCGGCGGCGCGCTGACGTTCAATGGCCCGGTGTCGGTGCCGAATCTCGCGATCGGCGGCGGCGTGGTCAACGGCAGCGGCACGCCGACCATCACCGGCGGGTTGAACTGGTATGCGAGCGCGATCGTGCAGGGCAGCGGCCTCGCCGACCAGATGATCCTCGACACCGGCTCGGTGAACAGCTTCAGCGTGCCGATCAATTCGCCATGGCTGCAGAACCGCACGCTGATCAATCGCGGCACCATGAATCAGCAGTCGTCGACCGTGAGTCTGGTGTTCGCCGGCGCCGCGGAAATCGTGAACGAAGGCGTGTGGAACTTGGATTCGAATACGGCGCTCGTCGTCGGCGCCGGAGCCGGAAGCAAGCGCTTCCGCAACGAGGCCGGGGCAACCCTGAGCAAGGTTGGTGGCGGCACTGCGAGCATCGGGCCGGACCTGACCAATGCCGGCACCCTGCAGGTCACCGTCGACACCACCTTGAACGTGAACACCTTCACCCAGAGTGCCGGCACGACCACGCTCGCGAGCCTTGGCTTCCTGCAGCAGCTATCGACGCCGCTGGCGTTCCAGGGTGGCCACTTGCGTGGCGTCGGCACCGTTCAGGGGTCCGTGAACAACACCGGTGCCACCGTCGCGCCCGGCAGTTCGCCTGGCACGCTGACCATCACCGGCAGCTACACGCAGTCCGCGGCCGGCGCGCTGGAGATCGAACTCGCCGGCGCAGCGTCGGGGCAGTTCGACAAGCTCGCCGTCACCGGCGCGGCGAACCTGGGCGGGTCGGTGAGCTTCGTGCTGCTCGGAGGGTTCGTGCCGACGCCCGTGGACAGCTTCGCGTTCCTGACGGCGGCCAGCCGTTCCGGTTACTTCAGCGGCGTCAGCAACCCGGCAGCGGCCACGCATTTCATCGACTACGGCGCCACCGCGGCGACCTTGACCGCATCCGGAAGCAACGGCGCCGCACAGCCGACCGCCTGCTTCCTGTGGGTACACGAAGGCGGTCAGGTGGAGGTGCCGATTGAGCGCGTCGGCGGGTTCGACCAGGCTTCGGTCGACTGGACCACCGCCCCGGTCAATGCCACGCCGGTCGATGACTACCTCCCGGTCAGCGGCAGCGTGGTGTTTGCGCCGGGCAGCCTGGCGGCGCGCGCGGTGATCAGCATTCCCGACGATGGCCTGCCCGAGGTGCCCGAAGAGTTCGTGCTGCAACTCAGCGGCGGCAGCGCGGGCGTGAGCGTGTCGAGCCGCACCGTGGTGGTGCGCATTCTGGATGGCGAAGGCGTCTACCTCGACGGTTTCGAGGGCGGCTGCGCGCCTTGAAATTGCGGCGGGCGCCCCAAGTACGGGCGCCCAGTCCATCCTGCCGGCGAATCACTATGCCGATCTACGAATACGTCTGCGCCCATTGTGGCACCAAGAGCGACCACCTGATGCGCCTGTCCGACCCGGACCCGGGCGAGTGCCCGCAGTGCGGTCCGGCGACGATGACGCGCGCGCTCTCGGCGCCCTCGTTCCGGCTGGCGGGCAGCGGCTGGTACGAGACCGACTTCAAGAAAGAAGGCGACGCCAAACGCAATTTGGTCGAAAAGCCGAGCGGCGACAGCAAGCCCGCAGAGAACAAGCCGACCGAGAGCAAGCCAGCCGAGGGCGGCTGTGGCGGCGGTGGCTGCGGCGGAGCCTGTGCCGCGCCGGCTGCGGACGCCTGATTCCGGCCGATTAGCGCAAGAGCGCCGGCAGCGCGATCGCGAGCACCACCAGCAGCAACAGGCCGACCACCAGTCCGAGCGCGATCCAGTCCCCCAGCGTGCGCCGGTAGCGCACCTGTGGGGTCGCGTCGATCACGGCCTGGTACTCCGGAGCGAGCACGACGCGCCCCTGCTTGCCGAACATCAGGAACAGGATCCAGCCGTGGATCAGGGTGCCGACCGGGATCGCGAGCAGCCCGAGACCGGACAGGATGCCGCCGGGAATGCGCACCCAGGGCCGCAGTCGGCGGAAACCGATCGCCATTGTGAACGCCGCAGTGGCAAAGGCCAGGTACACCGCGCCGACGATGGCGAACTTGCCCGCATCGCCGCCGTGCGAGGCGTCGCCGAACATCAGTCCGAACATGCCGAGCGCAGCAACGGCCAGCAGCAATGCGCCGAGCAGGTACAGCGAGCCCACCGACTTCAGCTGCACCTCGTGGCGAATGTGCTGTTCGCGCAGCGCGACCAGGCCGGCATCACCCACCACCGGATCGGCAACCATGGCGGTCGGAGGCTGGTAGGGGTTCACATCCATGCGGGCGTTCTCCGGGCAAAGGGGCGCGAAGGGTAGCCGATGAGGGCTTGCGGTTTGCGGTCTCGGGGCCGCGTCCGTAGCATGCGCGGTCCTGTCCAAACCCCGCGTGGCGTTCGCGCCCGCCTCGGAGCATCCACCATGCGTAGCCACTATTGCGGTCTCGTCGACGAGACGCTGACCGGTCAGACCGTCACCCTCTGCGGCTGGGCCGATACCCGTCGCGATCACGGCGGCGTCATCTTCATCGACCTGCGCGACCACGAGGGCCTGGTGCAGTGTGTGATCGAGCCGGACAATGCGGCGGCGTTCAAATCGGCCGAAGGCGTGCGCTACGAGTATTGCCTGCGCATCACCGGTACGGTGCGCGGCCGTCCCGCCTCGCAGATCAATGACCGCTTGCGCACCGGCAAGATCGAAGTCGTGTGCGATCGTGTGGAAGTGCTGAACGCGTCGGCGCCGCTGCCGTTCCAGCTGGACGACACGCCGGGCGAAGAAGCGCGCCTCAAGTATCGCTATCTCGATATCCGCCGCCCGGCGATGCAGCGCGCGATGCGCCTGCGCACGCGCCTGACCCAGGAAATCCGCCGTTATCTCGATGCGCGGGGTTTCCAGGACATCGAAACGCCGATCCTGACCAAGGCGACGCCGGAAGGCGCGCGCGACTATCTGGTGCCGAGCCGCGTGCATGCGGGCGAGTTCTACGCGCTGCCGCAGTCGCCGCAATTGTTCAAGCAGTTGCTGATGATGGCCGGCATGGATCGCTACTACCAGATCGCGCGCTGCTTCCGCGACGAAGACCTGCGCGCCGACCGCCAGCCGGAATTCACCCAGCTCGACATGGAGTTCGCGTTCGTCGAGGAACACGACGTGCAGGACATGGTCGAGGGCATGATCCGCCACATCTTCAAGACCGTGAACGATACCGAGCTGCAGGACCCGTTCCCGCGCATGACCTACGCCGAGGCGATGCGTCGCTACGGTTCCGACAAGCCGGACCTGCGCATCGATCTGGAGCTGGTCGATGTCGCGGCCGCGGTCGCGCATGTCGAGTTCAAGGTGTTCTCGGGACCGGCCAAGGACCCGGGTGGCCGCGTCGCCTGCCTGCGCGTGCCCAAGGGTTCGGAGATGACGCGCAAGCAGCTCGATGACCTCGGGCTCTACGTCGCCAAGTACGGCGCCAAGGGCCTGGCCTGGATCCGCATCGATGATCTGTCCAAGGGCCGCGAAGGCCTGACCTCGCCGATCGTCAAATTCCTCGACGATGCCGCGATCGAGGGCATCTTCAATGCAGTCGGCGCCGAGCAGGGCGATGTGCTGTTCTTCGGCGCCGGACCGTACAAGACCGTGTCGGATTTCATGGGCGCGCTGCGCATCAAGGTCGCGAAGGACATGGGCCTGGTCGCAAACCGCTGGGCGCCGTTGTGGGTCACCGACTTCCCGATGTTCGAGTACGACGCCGACGACAAGCGCTACGTCGCCCTGCACCACCCGTTCACCGCACCGAAGATCGACGACGTCGCCGACCTCAAGGCCAACGCCGTCAGTTCGGTATCGCGCGGCTACGACTGCGTGCTCAATGGCAACGAAATCGGCGGCGGCTCGATCCGCATCCATCGCCCGGACATGCAGAGCGCGGTGTTTGACCTGCTCGGCATCAGCGCCGAAGAAGCGGAACTGAAGTTCGGCTTCCTGCTCGACGCCCTCAAGTTTGGCGCCCCGCCGCACGGCGGCATCGCCTTCGGCATCGACCGCATGGCCGCACTGATGGTCGGCACCGAGTCCATCCGCGACGTCATCGCCTTCCCCAAAACCGCCAGCGCCAACTGCCTGCTCACCAGCGCCCCCTCCGTCGTCGCCGAGAACCAGTTGCAGGAACTGCACGTGCGCGTGGTGAAGCCGGTGAAGAAGGGGTAGCAGGCTTTCGGGAGCTGCGGTAGTTTCCTCGAATCTTGGGATGACTTGCGATGCTGAAGAAGCTTGCTCTTGCAAACATCGGTCCCGGTCCGAAATTTCGAATGGACTGCGCCTCCCGATTGAATTTGATCACCGGGGACAACGGACTCGGCAAGAGTTTCTTATTGGATTGTGCTTGGTGGGCTCTGACGCGTACGTGGGCCCGCAACGCTGTGATCCCGACCTCCACGCGCCCAGGAGTTTCGGAAATTGCTTTCGAGTTTGATGCGAAGACGAAGTCCAAGGTTGTTCGATACGCATCTCGATTCGATAGGAATTCACAAAGCTGGAAGGGGAAGCAAGGGCGGCCATCGGACCCCGGACTCGTTCTCTATGCGCAGGTGGACGGAGGATTTTCCGTTTGGGACCCGCAGCGCAACTACTGGCGCACTGATCGCGGAGTTGACGTCCAAGACAGGCCGTCTGCCTACCTGTTCAGGCCTGATGATGTTTGGAATGGTCTTCGAGTCGACGGCAAGCGCCAATGCAATGGGTTGATCGATGACTGGGCTGCTTGGCAGCGTGAAAACAAGCGTCCGTTTCAGTTGCTCGAGGCCGCGCTACGGCACTTGTCTCCGGATGAAAACGAAACGCTGAGCATTGGCGAATTGACGCGCATCGGTCTGGACGACAGTCGCTGGATCCCGACGATCAGACAACCTGGAGCAGGTGACGTTCCCATAGTCCACGCATCTGCTGGCGTGCGTCGAATTGCCGCTCTCGTGTACCTGCTCGTATGGGCCTACACGGAGCACGAGATTGCGGCGAGGCAACGAGGCCAACCCTCATCACGCCAGATCATCTTCCTGATTGACGAAGTTGACACTCATCTCCATCCTCGCTGGCAACGGAAAGTTCTCGGCGCGCTTCTTGAAGTGGTTGATGAGTTGATCACGGGAGGCGAATCGGCGGTGCAAATTGTTGCGACGACCCACTCGCCCATGGTCATGGCGTCGATTGAACCAGATTTCGATGAGGCAACTGACAGTCATTGGACGCTGGAGATTGATTCCGACTCGAAGCAAGTACAGCTGGTCAACCGCCCTTGGGCACCTCAAGGCGATGTCGGGTCTTGGCTTGTCTCGCCAAGCTTTGGATTGCAACAGGCCAGATCTTCTGAAGCTGAGCGTGCCATCGAGGCGGCCGAAGCGCTGGGGCGAGAAGATTTCAAGAGTTTGCCCGCCGGGTTGAATACACACGCAAAAATAGAGGCCGAGTTGATCCGCCTGCTTCCCGCGCTAGATCCGTTCTTCATTAGATGGCGGGTCGCTGGGTCGCCTTCGGCGAAGGCCATTTCTGGGCCTCGAAAGTTCAGTCGCAAGACAGTCGTTCGGGCGAAGAAGAAGTGATTCCAGTAAAGAGAAGCCCGGAGCCTTCTCAGTTCGACACCAAGTGTCGGAAGGCCGGGAAGGCGTGGCTGAAGTTGCAAGCTCGCCCTCTTGCTGGTCGTCCGAAAGACTATTGGTCCCAATTTCGACCTGATCTGTGTAATGCGTTCAAATCAATTTGCGCATACGAAGCCCTATTCATCGGCGCTGGGGGTGGATGCGTGGACCACTTCGAGCCCGTGTCCAACACGAAGTTGATTTATGAGTGGTCCAACTACCGATATGCAAATGCACGGGTGAACAGCCGCAAGGGAATCCGCGGCAGCGCGGACATTCTCGACCCGTTCGAAGTGCGGCCGGGATGGTTCGAGATTCTGTTGCCGAGCCTGCAAATGCGGGTAACGGATAGGGTTCCCGCGCCCAAGCGAGCGCGCGCTGAAGCAACGCTGCGACTACTCGGGTTAGACCACCACGAACAAGTCGTTGCGTCCCGCGCGGAATTCTACAGGCTCTATCGCGAGGGCAAGCTTTCGTTGGAGGCTCTGCGCGAATGGGCGCCCTTGATCGCCGAAGCCATCGATAACGAACAATTGGCACGCTGAGTCGGACACCGACCATGACCCCCAAGACCCTCACCGAATTCCTTGCCGAGACGGCCGACCAAAGTCAGGGCGATGCGCCTTGGGAGCTGGAGAACGAGCGCATCCTGGAGGTGAAGCTGTCGCAGCAGCGAGTGTGGATGAAGGCCGGGGCGATGGTGGCGTATCGCGGTGGCATCAAGTTCGAGCGCGAGGGGGCGTTCGAGCATGGCGCGTCGCGGTTCTTCAAGGAGATGTTCACCGGCGAGGGCGCGAAGCTGACCAAGGCTTCGGGCAGCGGTCGATTGTTCCTGGCCGAGGGCGGCAAGCGCATCACGCTGCTGAAGCTGGAAGGCGACGGCGTGACCGTGAACGGCAACGACCTGCTCGCGTTCCAGGACGGCATCGAATGGGACATCCGCATGACGCGCAAGCTCAGCGGCATGGTCGCCGGCGGCCTGTTCAACCTGCAGCTGAAAGGGCATGGCCTGATCGCGCTGACCACGCACGGACGTCCGCTGACGCTGCGCGTTGCGCGCAACATGCCGGTGTGCACCGACCCGAACGCGACCGTGGCGTGGTCGTCCAATCTCGAACCCGAGTTCAAGACCGACATCTCGCTGCGCACCCTGATCGGCCGCGCCAGCGGTGAGTCGGTGCAGATGGCCTTCAGCGGCGAGGGCTTCGTCGTCGTGCAGCCTTACGAAGAGCAGCCGTTCCAAGCGCGGCGCTGACATGAGCGAGCGCGTGTTGTTGCTGCACGGCATCTGGATGCGCGGCTTCATGATGGCGCGGCTGGCGAAGCATCTGGCGAGCGAAGGCTATGCGGTTGACGTGGTCGACTACCCCTCGCTGAGCAAGGGCGCGGACGCCTGTGCCGACGACTTGCGCGCGCGCATCGCCGCGCATGCGGGCGAGACGGTGCATGTGGTCGGGCATTCGCTGGGCGGGTTGGTGGCGCTGCTGGCGACGCAGGGCGAGACTTTGCCCGGTCGCAGCGTCTGCCTGGGTTCACCGTTGACCGGAAGCGCTGCAGCGAAGAGCCTGGCGACGTTTGCGCCGTGGATGATGGGCCGCAGTCGCGAACGCTTGCTGAGCGGCCTCGGCGAATGGCGCGGCCCGCGCGAGGTCGGCGTGATCGCCGGGCGCGTGCCGTTCGGCGCCGCGCTGCTGATCGGCGGACTGAGTGGCGAAAGTGATGGCACCGTCGGCGTCGATGAAACGCGGCTGCCGGGCATCCATGACCATGCCGTGATCGCCGCCACCCACACCGGACTGCCGTTCTCGACCGAAGCGATCGCGATGACCGCGAACTTCCTGCGCGCGGGGCGCTTCCAGCCGGCTACGGGCGCAGCCAGCGGATGATCTGCGCGCCCACTTCCGGGCGATGCAGCAATTCGATGTGACCGGTGCCGTGACTGATCCAGTGGGCATGGCGGTGCAGCCCGAGATCGCGGGCGTCGTCGTGGCGGCCGAGGGCGCTGTCGAGCGGCACCAGGCCGTCACCGACCAGTCGCTCGGCGAGCGGGCTGCGTTGCTTCGCCAGCGTTGCGGCGATGCTGAAGCAGGCGATATCCGCGGGTAGCGGCAGGTGCAGACGCGAATCCTCTGCGTGGGCGAAGCGGCCCGCGCCTAGCCAGTCCTCATCGCGTACACAGCCATGGCGCAGGTCGGTGATGCCGGCGCTGCGCATCTGGCCGAGCTTCGCGAACGGCGCGGTGTACATGCTGCGAGCAAGCACCTGATCGACCCACTGCCCGGCGCGTTCCAGCGGTGCGCCATGGTGCGGCGTGCCGAGGAACACGAGCTTGCGCAGCTTGCCGCGCCAGGTTCGCGCCGCGCCGCTGCCGTGGTGGCAGGCACTGCGTGCGACCAACCCGCCCATGCTGTGCGCGACGATGCTGATCTCCTCGACCGGCACCGGCCATTGCGCGAGCAGCCGTTCCAGTCGCTCCGAGAGATCGCGGCCGTTTTCGGAAATATGCCGCCCCGTGTTGTAGCGCAGGTACAGCGGCGTGTAGCCGAGTGCCGCGGCCGCTGCCTCGCCGTGGTCAGTCACCCCGCCAGCACGCTCGCCGCGCCATTGCAGGTCGTTCATGCACAGGCCGTGCACGAGCAGCAGGATGCGACCACGGGCAGCGGGAATGTCGGCAGGAGTGTCCGTCGCGACCAGTCGTCCGCGATGGCGCAGCGACATCGGGATCGCCAGCGGATTGCCGCTCGCGACCAGATGATCGCCCATCACGCCATTCAGTACCGACTGGAATGCGGCGCGCTGTGGTGACGGGTGTGCAGCGTCGTGTTCGCGGTCGAGCATCGGCTGCAGCTTGTGCAGCGCCCGGTCGATGCCGTGTCCGATCACGTGGCTGACGCCATGGATGCCGCGGTACACGAGCCCGGTCAGGCCGCGGGTTCGCCCCGGCACGGGCCCGTCGGCGGCGCCGAGCGAACGCCACACCGACTGGTGCACACCCTCAACCACGCCGGTGACGCCATGCGTCGCCTGGGTCGCCAGTTGCAGCAGTCCGCGCACTTCGGCGATGGCGATGCGATGGCGCTGTGATCTGGCAGTGGCGGGGTTCATGCGGTCCGACTCCGATGGGGTGGCGGCTGCGCGAGCATGCGTCCGCCACCTAGAGCACATCGCGCGCTGCATTCGTGTCAGTCTCCGCGACCCTGTGCAGGGTCGTGACCCCGCGTCGAGTCTATCCCTGCGGCACCCCGGCCATGTCCGGCAACTGGTGGGCGATGCCCTTGTGGCAGTCGATGCAGGTCTTGTCGCCGCTGAGCAGGTGGCGTTCGTGGATGGCGCCAGCGCGCGGGCTCTGGCGGGTGATGTCCATCGAGCCGTAGTCGTGGCAGTTGCGGCACTCCAGCGAATCATTCGCCTTCAGCCGGGCCCATTCGTGTTCGGCCAGTTCGCGGCGCTTGGCGAGAAACTTCTCGCGCGTGTCGATGGTGCCGAAGACCTTGCCCCAGACTTCCTTCGAGGCCTGCATCTTGCGCGCGATCTTGTCGGTCCACTGATGCGGTACATGGCAGTCCGGGCAAGTGGCGCGCACGCCGGAGCGGTTGCTGTAGTGGATCGTGCTCTTCAGTTCGGCGAACACGTTGTCCTGCATCTCGTGGCAGCCGGTGCAGAAGGTCTCGGTGTTGGTCGCCTCGAGCACGGTGTTGAACGCGCCCCAGAACACGATGCCGGCGATGAAGCCGCCGAGGGTCAGGAACATCAGGCTGAAATGCCGGCTCGGCGAGTTGAAGATGCGCCAGATGCGGAGGATGCGCTCGCGCCAGCTCATGGGTTCACTCCTTCACCGCTTCCGGTGTCGCCGCAAGGATCGCGTCGGCACCGGTGAAGTCGTTCGCGATCAGCGGCACGGCATCGGTCTGCACGACGTGGCACTGCACGCAGAAGTAGCGGCGCGGCGAGATCTCGGCCAGCACCTGGCTGTCGCGGTCCATGTAATGGGTGACGCTGACTGGCGGCGCCTGGAACTGCGCCGAGTTGGCCTGGCCGTGGCAGAGCATGCAGCGGTTGGCGTGCTGGTCGACCTGGTAACCGTCGATCGCGTGCGGAATCGTCGGTGGTTGCATCGGGTAGGCGCGTTCGCGACGGATGTCGGTGTTCTCGACACGCGCCAGCGGCAGCGACTCGGGTTCGCTCTTGAGGTCGGCGCCGCGACGCATGGCGTCGATCGACTTCGAGGTTTGCGTCGTGGTCGGTACGGCTACGGTGCCCCTCGGAGCGGGGGTCGCTTCCGGCTTGTGCGTCGGCGAGTTGCTGCAGCCGCGGCCGAGCGCGACGCCGACGATGAGCACGATGAGGAAGGCGAAGATCTGCATCGGTTTCATGGTGGCGCTCCTCAGACCTTGACCACTTTGACGGCGCACTTCTTGAAATCCGTCTGCTTGGAGATCGGGTCGGTGGCGTCGAGCGTGACCTTGTTGATCAGCACCGAGGCGTCGAACCAGGGCACGAAAATCAATCCACGCGGCGGCTTGTTGCGGCCGCGGGTCTCGATGCGCGCACGGATCTCGCCACGACGCGACACCACCCTGGCCTCCTGGCCGCGACGCAGTTCGCGCGCCTCGGCATCATCCGGGTGCATGAAGATCACTGCCTGCGGCACCGCCTTGTACAACTCGGGCACGCGCATCGTCATCGAGCCGGAATGCCAGTGCTCGAGCACGCGTCCGGTCGACAGCCACAAGTCGAACTCCGTGTCAGGTTCCTCTGCGGCCGGTTGGTAGGGCAGGGCCCAGATCACTGCACGGCCGTCCGCGAAGCCGTAGAACTCGAAGTCCTTGCTGGCCTTCACGTACGGGTCGCTGCCTTCCTTGTAGCGCCAGCGCGTCTCCTTGCCCTCGACCACCGGCCAGCGCAGGCCGCGCGTCTGGTGATAGAGATCAAACGGCGCGAGGTCATGGCCGTGATGGCGGCCGAACTCGGCGTATTCCTCGAACAGGCCCTTCTGCACGTAGAAGCCGAACGCCTCGGACTCGTGGTTGTCGTAGCCCTTCTCGATCTCTTCGCGCTTGAACTTGTCGACGACGCCGTTCGCGAACAACAGATCGAACAGGGTCTTGCCCTTGAGCTCAGGTTTCGCCGCGACCAGCTCTGCCGGCCAGCACTCCTCGACGGTGAAGCGCTTGGAGAATTCCATCAGCTGCCACAGGTCGGAACGCGCTTCGCCCGGTGCCTTCACCAGCTGATGCCAGAACTGGGTGCGGCGTTCGGCATTGCCGTAGGCGCCTTCCTTCTCGACCCACATCGCGGCCGGCAGGATCAGGTCGGCGGCCTGCGCAGTGACGGTCGGGTAGGCGTCGGAAACGACGATGAAGTTCTCCGGGTTGCGGTAGCCCGGGATGCCTTCCTGACCGGTGTTCGCCGCAGCCTGGATATTGTTGTTGACCTGCACCCAGTACGCATTGAGCTTGCCGTCCTTCAATGCGCGGTTCTGGGCGACCGCGTGCAGGCCGGGCTTTTCGACGATGGTGCCGGGCGGCAACTGCCAGATCTGCTCGGCCTTGGCGCGGTGCTCGGGTTTGGCGACCAGCATGTCCGCCGGCAGGCGATGGCTGAAGGTGCCGACTTCACGCGCGGTGCCGCAGGCCGAAGGCTGCCCGGTCAGAGAAAACGGCGAACTGCCCGGGGTCGAGATCTTTCCGGTCAGCAGGTGGATGTTGTAGACCATGTTGTTCGCCCACACCCCGCGCGTGTGCTGGTTGAAGCCCATGGTCCAGAACGACATCACCTTGATCTTGGGGTCGGCATACAGTTCGGCCATCTGCGTCAGCCAGGTGGCATCGACGCCGCTCATCTTCGCGGCGTATTCAAGCGTGTACGGGCGCACGAAGGCGGCGAACTGTTCGAAGTCGATCAGCGAGCCCTGGTTCGGGTCGGCGGCATCCTTCGCGCCGGCTTCCTTGGGATGGTCCGGGCGCAGGCCGTAGCCGATGTCGGTGACACCGAGCTTGAAATTGACGTGTTTGCCGATGAAGTCCTGGTTGACCCGGCCGGTCTGGATGATGTGGTTGGCGATGTAGTTCAGGATCACCAGGTCGGTCTGCGGCTTGAACACCATCGGGATGTCGGCGAGGTCGAAGCTGCGGTGCTCGAAGGTCGAGAGCACGGCGACCTTCACGCCCGGGTTCGACAGCTTGCGGTCGGTGACGCGCGTCCACAGGATCGGGTGCATCTCGGCCATGTTCGAGCCCCACAGCACGAACGCGTCGGCGGCTTCGATGTCGTCGTAGCAGCCCATCGGTTCGTCTATGCCGAAACTGCGCATGAAGCCCATCACCGCGCTGGCCATGCAGTGGCGTGCATTCGGGTCGATGTTGTTGCTGCGGAAGCCGGCCTTGAACAGCTTGTTCGCGGCGTAGCCTTCCCAGATCGTCCACTGGCCGGAGCCGAACATGCCGACCGCGGTCGGCCCCTTCTCCTTGAGCACGCGCTTGAACTGTGCGGCCATCACGTCGAAGGCTTCGTCCCAGGACACCGGCGTGAACTCGCCGTTCTTGTCGTACTGGCCGTTGCTCTTGCGCAGCAACGGCTGGGTCAGGCGGTCGCTGCCGTACATGATCTTCGAGAGGAAGTAGCCCTTCACGCAGTTCAGGCCGCGATTCACCTCGGAGTGGATGTCGCCGTGGGTGGCGACGACGCGCCCGTTCTTGACCGCGACGTTGATGCCGCAGCCGGTGCCGCAGAAGCGACACGGCGCCTTGCTCCACTTGAGCTCGGTTTCGCCGCGGTCGGTGAC
The DNA here is from genome assembly GCA_016703225.1 of Lysobacterales bacterium. Lineage (NCBI taxonomy): Bacteria > Pseudomonadati > Pseudomonadota > Gammaproteobacteria > Lysobacterales > Lysobacterales bacterium. The sequence goes on along the minus strand of JADJCM010000001.1, from coordinate 477,345 downwards.
GATGTTGCTGGCGTCGGCGTACAGCGGGATGCCGGCGACTGCTGCGGCAGTGACCGCGGCGGAGTTGCGGATGAATTCACGGCGCGTGCTGAGCATGGTCGGCCTCGGCTTCGTCAGTATCGATTTCGTGGTGGACCAGGTCCGTGGTCATCACGTCCTGGGTGGCGCGGATCGCGTCGAAACGCTGCGCCAGTTCATATTCATTCGTGCCTTCGGCGAGCACCACGATGCGTCCGCGCTCGGCGCCGCGCACGGTGGTCTGGTCGAGTGCATCGAGCCGCGTGATCACGGCCGCTTCGTGCTCGGGCCGACAGCGCACGATCAGGCTGGCGACATGCCAGGTCATGGCCGCTGCACCACGCTGCCGTTGTCGGCGCGCCCGAAGAGGGGTGTACGACCCAGGGATTCGCTCATCACTGCGGTCCCGGCGGGCCGGCGAACATCTGCAGGATCCAGATGCCAAAGCCCCAGGCAGCGACCGTGCCAACGGCCAGAATCGGGGCCAGGAACACCGTCAGGAACAGGAAGGCACGCAATTCGCGGCGGCGTTCGACAACTGTCGGTTCCATGGTCGCGATCTCGCTGTCGAGGTGCGGCCAGACTAGCGTCGTGGCCGCGCGCCGGGTTGACTCCGATCAACTCGGCACTCTCGCCGGCGATGATTTCTCCGCGTCACTGGCAAAACCAGCCGCGGACTCGTCAAGCTTCGCGGATGGATGGAAAACCTGTACGAACAGCGGAAGGAATGATCGGGCGGCGAATGCGCGGCGGTGGCGGGCGAACGCTACGCACGAGCGCCTGCAGGGCGTTGCTGCTGTCGCTGGTCGCCAGCTGTGCGGCCTCGGGTCGTGCGTCGATGCGATTGCAGTTTCCGCCGCTGCCGATGGATCCGGGCGAGGTGGTCGTCGCGGTGGATGCAAGTGTCGAGTGCGAGACACGCATGCGCTGGCGTCCGCTGCCGCGCGGTTGGAGCGTGACCGCGCAGACCCGCGACGGAGTGACGGCGATCCGATCGCGCCTCGAACCGGAAGCGACTGGCGTGGCCGAGCGCCCGCCGTTCGCCGACGCAGCAGGTCGGCTGCCGACGCTCATCGTTGCGGATGCAGTTGACGACTGCGGGCTCTGGGCGATCGAGTTGCAGGTCCGCCAGTCGGGGCAGGAGAGCGATGCCGGGGCGAGCGATGTCCTGATGCTGGACTACGCTTCGCACGGACTCTGGTATCGGCACCCCGGGGCGTCGCTCGAATGACCCGCATCCTCGGCATTGACCCCGGGTCGCAGCGCACCGGCATTGGCATCATCGATGCAATGCCGGACGGGCGTTGCGTGCATGTGTTCCACACCGCGCTGCAGCTGCTCGACAACGAGACTTTTCACCTGCGCCTGAAGCAGATCTACGACGAAATCGGCGGCATTCTCGAGGAGTACCGGCCGCAGGAGGTGGCGATCGAGCGCGTGTTCATGGCGCGCAATCCGGATTCGGCGCTGAAGCTCGGGCAGGCGCGCGGTGCCGCGATCGTCGCTGTCGTCGGCAAGGGCCTGGCGTTGACCGAGTACTCGGCCAAGGAAGTGAAGCAGTCCGTGGTCGGCAGCGGTTCCGGCGACAAGACCCAGGTGCAGCACATGGTCGGGGTGCTGTTGTCGCTGCCGGGCAAGCTGCAGGCCGATGCCGCCGACGCACTCGCGATCGCATTGACGCATGCGCATACCCGCGCCAGTCTCACACGCCTTGGCATCCCGCGAACGGCTTGGAGACGGCGATGACGCAGTGGTCCGTTCGGTCTGAGCCTGTCGAAGACCGGCCACCACAGGCGTCATGTCCGAGGGCTTTTCGCAGTCGCCCTTCGACGAGCTCAGGGCGAACGGGAATTGTGGCAACACCGAGAAGGAACAACGGATGATCGGCAGACTCAAAGGCGTATTGGTGATGAAAGCGCCGCCGGCATTGATGATCGATGTGAACGGCGTCGGTTACGAGCTGGAAGCGCCGATGTCGACCTTCTACGAGCTGCCCGAGATCGGCCGCGACGTCACGTTGGTCATCCACTACGCGCAGAAGGAAGACGCCGTGAACCTCTACGGCTTCCAGTCGGAGCGCGAACGCGGGCTGTTTCGCACCCTGCTCAAGGTCAGCGGCATCGGCGCCAAGACCGCGCTGTCGATCCTCTCCGGCGTTTCCGCCGATGACTTCGCGCGCATGGTCGCGAGCAGCAACATCACCGCGCTGACGCGAATCCCAGGCATCGGCAAGAAGACCGCCGAGCGCATCGTGGTCGAGCTGCGCGACAAACTCGGAGCGGGTTTGGCGCCGGTCGCGGCGGGTGGCGTAAAAGCCGTGGCCAACGACCCGCTGGCCGAGGCCGCGGCGGCGCTGGAGCAGTTTGGCTACAAGCCGGCGGAGATCGCGAAACTGCTGAAGGATGCGGCGGAACCGACCGACTCGGCCGAGACAATCATTCGCAAGGCACTCAAGGCCGCATTGCGCACCTGAGATGGCTACACTACGCGACCTTTTTTCCGGGCCTCACGGCTGATACCGGGTTTTATGGGCAATTCCAACGAGCAGAATGGAGCCAAGGCCAGCGTCGCCGGCCTTGCGGTCGCCGCGGTCGGCGTGGTCTTCGGTGACATCGGCACCAGCCCGCTGTACACCATGCGCGAGGCCTTCCACGGCCCGCATGCCATGGCCCTGAACGAGACCAACGTCTTCGGCGTGCTGTCGCTGGTGTTCTGGTCGCTGATCCTGGTGGTGTCGCTGAAGTACGTGGTGTTCATCATGCGCGCCGACAACCGCGGCGAAGGCGGCATCATGGCGATGATGGCGTTGGCGATGAAGGCAGTCGGGGACAATCGTCGCGCGCGCCGCTTCATCACCGTGCTCGCCCTGCTCGGCGCAGCGCTGTTCTATGGCGATGGCGTGATCACCCCGGCGATGTCGATCCTCGGCGCGGTCGAGGGCCTCAAGGTGGCGGCGCCGGCCTTCGAACAGTACGTGGTGCCGATCACGCTGGTCATCGTGGTCGGGCTATTCGCGTTCCAGCGCAGCGGCACGGCCAAGGTCGGCGCGGTGTTCGGTCCGGTGATGCTGCTCTGGTTCGTGGTGCTGGGGGTGCTCGGGCTGGCCGAGATCCACGAGTACCCCTCCATCCTGAAGTCCTTGAACCCGTGGTATGGCGTGCTGTTCTTCGCCGCGCACCCGATGATGTCGTTCCTCGCGCTCGGCACCGTCGTGCTGGCGATCACCGGTGCCGAGGCGGTCTATGCCGACATGGGCCATTTCGGGCGCCTCCCGATCCGCATCGCCTGGTACTGGATCGTGTTCCCGGGGCTGGTGCTGAATTACCTCGGCCAGGGCGCGTTGATCCTCGCGCACCCGCAGAAGGCGGTGAATCCGTTCTACCTGCTGGCGCCGGAATGGGCGTTGTACCCGATGATCGGGCTGGCCACGGCGGCTGCAGTGATCGCTTCTCAGGCAGTGATCTCCGGGGCATTCTCGGTCACGCGCCAGGCAGTGCAGTTGGGTTTCGCGCCGCGCATGCAGGTCAAGCACACCTCGGATGAAACCGTCGGCCAGATCTTCGTGCCGTGGATCAACCGCTTCCTGCTGGTGGCGATCATTCTGGTGGTGATCGGCTTCGGCTCGTCGAGCAAGCTGGCCGCGGCCTATGGCATCGCGGTGACCGGCACCATGCTGATCGACACCATTCTGGCGTTGATCGTGGCGCGCATGATGTGGCGCTGGAACAAGTGGATCGTGATCGCAGTCGGCGCCACCTTCCTCACCATCGACAGCGCGTTTCTCGCCGCCAATGCGATCAAGATTCCCGACGGCGGCTGGTTCCCGTTGGTGCTGGGAGCCGGGCTGTTCCTGCTGATGTCGACCTGGCGCAAGGGTCGCTCGCTGGTGGTCGCGCAGATGCGCAAGGAAAGTCTGGCGCTGGCGCCGTTCATCACCTCGATCGCCGCGCACCCGCCGCTGCGCGTGCCCGGAACCGCCGTGTTCATGACCGCGAACCAGGAAGGCGTGCCGCACGCGATGTTGCACAACCTCAAGCACAACAAGGTGCTGCACGAGCGCAACGTGATGCTCACCGTCGAGACCGTGGAGTCGCCGGTGGCCGACCCCGGGGAGCGCATCAAGGTCGATCCGCTGGGCCACGACTTCTACGCGATGCACCTGCGCTTCGGTTTTGCCGAAGACCCCAACGTGCCGAGGATTCTTGGTGGGTGCGAGTCCTGCGGCCTGCCCTTCGACATGATGGACACTACCTTCTTCCTGTCGCGCGAGACCCTGATCCCGAGCCAGGAAGAGGGCATGCCGTTGTGGCGCGACAAGCTGTTCGCGTTCATGGCGCGCAACGCGCAGTCGGCGACCACCTTCTTCCAGATTCCGGGCAATCGCCTGATCGAACTCGGCACCCAGGTCGAAATTTGAGGCAGGACAGGTGGATCCTTGCGTGTCCGGGTGGGTCCGGATTTATCCGGACGCTCTTCGCTGCGATGATGCGACAGCGTCCGACTGAAGTCGGACCCAGTGTGCCCGGCATGGGCACTGACTTGTTGATTGAGAGGTATCAACCGGAGGCGATGGAGCCAACCGAAGCCGAACTGCAAGGTGCCGACCGCGAGGGAGGTGCTGGAAGAAGCAGGAGGCAAACGATCGACCGCAGGAACACGAACGCCTTGAGGCCGGGTCGGGCGGCAAGCTGGCTGGGAACAGCGAAGCCCAATCCCTCGAGACGTATCAGGTAAGCGCGGCACGATTGAAAGTCAGTGTTCTTACCGGGAGATCTCCGCGCCAGCGTGGAAGTCAGCAGCGGCCGAGTAGCAGGAAGCGGGGTAATGGCCGGGAGCGAAGGGCCAAAGGAAGGAAGAGGGGATAACGCGATGCAGGATCGAACACGGATGAGCCGAAGTCGATGGAAAGGATCGGCGGTCCGATGCTGATGGGTGAGCCCGGCAGGCGTTGGAAGCAGCGTGAGCGTGGGCGAGCCGTTGGATTCGATGGAGCCAAAGCCCCTTGGAGGTGATGGAACAGGCGTGGGTGCGATTGTAAGCAGCGCAAGCAGCGGTGATCGGAAACCGCGGTCGCTGGCCCTGCGGGATGCCCTCGCGCCACTTGCTGAAACACGGAGAAGCGATCAAGCGCAGCTGTTGACGGGGCTATGTTCCGGCAGCAGCCGCGCAGATCGCGAAGCCCAATGGCGGGACACGCGGACTGAACATCCGAATGTGGTCGATCGATTGTCCAGCAGTTGCTGGTGCAATGCTGACCCCCCCCCAGAGCCCGTCGAGCTTTGGGTTCCGTCCGGGCGCAGTGCCCCGATGCCTGCGCCAAGCCCAAGCGTATGCCCGAGAGGGTCGCGACTGGGTGTGACATGGTATCAGGCATTCTTTGACCGGTGAACCACGAGTCTGATGCGGCGTTTGACGCGGACGTCAAGACCGGCGCGCCTCAAGCTGATCAATCGCTGTTGAGTGCAGGACACTCCTGCCGCAGGGTAAGGCGACGGGCCCCCAAGGTGGACCGCTATCACCCTCGAACCTCTGGAGACCACGCCTTGCGCCCCCACCCGCAAGCCGGAGAACGCCTGGCGGTAAGCGCATGGCTGAGCAAGCACCTGAAGCTCACCGGCATCCGGGCAAGAGCGGGTCGGACGGGTTTGGGAACGCAAGTTCCTCGGCTTCACGCTCACCCTCCCCCGCTCACCTGTCCCGCCAGCATGCCATCCGTTCCCCCAGTGACCAGCGCGAACAACGCATGGCTGGGACGCACTCCTACCCAGCAAGACCGAGTCCCCTGGAAGGATGGACGCGCGTCACATCCGCAAATGCTTCTGGCAACGCTGGCACAGTCCAGGGCCGCTACCGCAACCTCGCAAGCTCGGATCAATCCCGAGTTGCCAGTCGCACGTAGCGGTCGCGCCTTTGCTCCGGACTGCAGCAAAGCGCTCCCCCCGCGATTCGCTACTTCGTCCCCACCCTATGCCCCCTTCCAACCCCAGCAAAAACGCATGTCCGGTGGTGTGAGCCCCTGACGCGCACCGGTCAGGGCCCCGTCTCAAGCCCGGGAAGCACCGACCCCCAACCATGACCGATACCCGCCTCAGCTCTGCTACCGCAACGCGCGAAGACGAAGCCGTCGAGGCCAGCATCCGTCCGAAGCGCCTGGCCGAGTACATCGGCCAGGCGCCGGTGCGCGAGCAGATGGCGATCTATGTCGAGGCGGCCAAGCGGCGGGCGCAGTCGCTCGACCATGTGCTGATCTTCGGGCCGCCCGGCCTCGGCAAGACCACGCTGTCGCAGGTCATCGCCAACGAACTCGGCGTGAACCTGCGCTCCACCTCCGGACCGGTGCTGGAACGCGCCGGCGATCTCGCTGCGCTGCTGACCAACCTGCAGCCGCACGACGTGCTGTTCATCGACGAGATCCATCGTCTGTCGCCGGTGGTCGAGGAAGTGCTGTACCCGGCGATGGAGGACTTCCAGATCGACATCATGATCGGCGACGGCCCAGCAGCACGCTCGATCAAACTCGACCTGCCACCGTTCACCCTGATCGGCGCGACCACCCGTGCCGGCCTGCTGACGGCGCCGTTGCGCGATCGCTTTGGCATCGTCCAGCGGCTGGAGTTCTACGAGCGCGCCGAGCTGGCGCATATCGTCACGCGCTCGGCGCGCATCCTCGGCATCCAGTGCGATGCCCAAGGCGCCGACGAGGTCGCACGGCGCTCGCGCGGCACACCGCGCATTGCCAATCGCCTGCTGCGGCGCGTGCGCGACTACGCCGAAGTGCGCGGCGCCGGCCACATCGACCGCGATATCGCCGGCGCAGGCCATGGCCATGCTCAAGGTCGACGACGAAGGTTTCGACACGCTTGACCGGCGTATGCTGACGATGATCATCGAGAACTTCGACGGTGGCCCGGTCGGGGTCGAGTCGCTGGCGGCGGCGCTGAGCGAAGAGCGCGGCACGCTCGAGGACGTGATCGAGCCCTACCTGATCCAGCAAGGTTTCCTGATCCGCACCGCTCGCGGTCGCATGGCTTCCGCCAAGGCCTACCGGCACTTCGGCCTGAACCCGCCGCGCCGCGCCGATGCGCCGCTGCCGGACCTGTTCGGGACCAGCGAGTGAGCACGCCATTCGTCTGGCCGGTTCGGGTCTACTACGAGGATACCGACGCTGGCGGCGTCGTCTACCACGCCCGCTACCTGCAATTCCTCGAGCGTGCGCGCACCGAATGGCTGCGCAGCATCGGTGTGGATCAATCGCGGCTGAAGCGCGAGCGCGGACTGGTGTTCGTGGTCAGCAAGCTTTCGCTATCCTTCCGCCGCCCCGCGCAGCTTGACGACGAGTTGCTCGCGAGCTGCGTCCTGGTCGGACAGCGCGGGGCCAGTCTCCGATTCATGCAGGAAGTGCGCAAGGCCGGGAGCGGCGAACTGCTGCTCGACGCCGAAGTGCTGGCTGCCTGCGTGAACGCCGAATCCTTCCGTCCGACGGCATTGCCGGCGGACTTGTTTGCGGAGTAAACGATGCCTTCAGTGTGGACCCTGCTCAGCCTCGCAGCCAGTGCGACGGCGCCGATCGAATTGGCAGAGACGGCCCAGGCGGTCGCCGCCATTGCGCCGCCGGATGGCGGCTTCGACATTCTCAAACTCGTCCTCGGTGCGTCGTTGCCGGTGAAGCTGGTCATGGGCCTGCTGCTGGCCGCATCGCTGATGAGCTGGACCATCATCCTCGGCAAGCGCAGCATCCTGGAGCGCTCGAAAAAGCGTGCCAACGAGTTCGAGGAACGCTTCTGGTCCGGTGGCGATCTGGCCGCGCTGTTCAAGGAAGTCTCGGCGCCGGGCAAAGAGAGCGAAGGGCTCGCCGGCATCTTCGAGGCCGGCTTCCGCGAGTTCGCGCGCCTGCGCTCGCGACGCACGATGGACCCGCGCATCATGGTCGAAGGCGCCCAGCGCGCGATGCGCGCAGCCGCCGGGCGCGAGGTCGATCGCCTGGAGAAGGACCTCGAGTTTCTCGCCAACGTCGGCTCGATCTCGCCCTACATCGGCCTGTTCGGCACGGTCTGGGGCATCATGATCGCGTTCATGGACCTGAGCACCGCCAAGACCGCGACCATCGCGACCGTGGCGCCGCCGATTTCCGAAGCCCTGATCGCAACCGCGATGGGCCTGTTCGCAGCAATCCCCGCGGTGTGGGCGTTCAACCGCTTCTCGAACCTGGTGGAGCGCCTGAACGTGCGTTTCGATGCGTTCCAGGAAGAGTTTTCCTCGATCCTGCAGCGCCAGGCCCACGTCGAGGACAACCATTGACCCCGCGCACGCGCCCCGGACGTTGGAGCGGCCATGGCCACCGCCGGTAGACATCGCAAGCGCCGCAAGCTCAAGTCCGAGATCAACGTCGTCCCCTACATCGACGTGATGCTGGTGCTGCTGATCATCTTCATGGTCACCGCGCCGATGCTCAATCTCGGCGTCGACATCGACTTGCCGGAATCGAACGCCAAGTCGGTGTCGCTGGACTCCGAGCCGGTGCTGGTCAGCATTGCCCGCGACGGCACCCTGTACCTGACCCTTGGCGACGAGAAACGCGAAACCATCGAGATGCCCGAGCTGGGCAGCAAGATCGCGGCCTTCATCCGCCAGAACCCGAAGGTGCCGGTGCTGGTCGGTGGCGACCAGAGCATCGACTATGGCCGTGTCTACGAAATCATGGTGGTGCTGCAGCAGGCCGGCGTGCCGCGGGTCGGGCTGATGAGCCAGCCGGCGGGCGAGAAGGCGAATGCGCGCTGAGAACGTCGAACGCCGCGACGACACCCTGCTGGCCTTTGGCGGTTCGCTGCTGTTGCATGGCGGGCTGGTGCTGCTGGTTCTGGTAGCGATGTGGCTGAAGCCGAGCGTGCAGCCGGCTGATGTCGCCGGTCCGGTGATCGAGGCGGTGCTGGTCGATTTCACCGCGCCGCCGCTGCCGGCGGCGGCGGCGAAGCCAAAGCCGGCGGCAGCGAAGCCGCAACCGGTGAAGCCGCCACGACCGGTGGATCCGGAACCACCGAAGCCGGCACCGGCGCAGGACCGCATCGACCAGGAGAAGGTGCGGCTGGCGGCGGAGGCGCTGGAGAAGGCCGAGCGCGAGCAGGAAGAACTGCGCAAGCAACAGCAGGTCGATCTCGACCGCCAGGATCAACTGACCGAGATGGAGCGCGAGCGACAAAAGCAGCTCGACGACATCCGCAAGCTGCGCGAGGAAGCCGAGCGCAAGCGCAAGATCGAGGAAATGAAGCTGGCGCAGCTGCAGGACAAACAGAAACAGACCGACGCCGACAAGCAGCGCGCGCTCGAGCAGCAGCGCATGGCCGAGCTCACGGCGGCGGAAGCGCAGCGCGCCGGAACCAATGGCCGCGACGATTCATTGAAGGGTCAGTACATTGTTGCCATAAGTCAGTGGGCTGATCGCAACTGGCGGCGGCCAGACACGCTACGCGAGGGTTTTCGCTGCATGCTCACGGTCAAGCAGATTCCTGGCGGCGACGTGATCGAGGTGAACTCCTCGACCTGCTTCGGCGACCCCTTGGTCATCCGCAGCGTCGAAGCGGCGGTGCAACGCGAGCCCTTGCCCTATCGCGGATTCGAGTCGGTATTCGAGCGCGTCGTGACCATCCCGTTCTGTTATCCAAGAGAGATCTGCATCCAATGAAGCGATTCCACTGGCTCCTCGTTGCAATCGGCCTGCTCACCGCCCGCATCGGGCTGGCCCAGGGACTGATGGTCGATCCGGTGCAGGGCAGCAGCGCTGCCATTCCGGTCGCGGTGGTGCCGTTCGCATTCGAAGGCACCGGCATGCCGCCGGACACCGACCTCAGCGCGGTGATCGGCGCCGATCTGAATCGCAGCGGTCAGTTTCGCGCCCTCGGGCGGGCCGACATCGTCGAGTTTCCGGCGCGTCCGGGCGACGTGAAGTTCGCCACCTGGCGCCTGCTCAAGCAGGATTTCCTGGTGATCGGTCGCATCTCCGACGCCGACGCCGGCGCGCTGCGGATCGAGTTCGAACTGTTCGACGCGGCCCGCCAGACGCGCTTGCTCGGGCTTGCGATCGGTGCCCGCCCGAACGACCTGCGCGGCGCCGCGCACCAGATCGCGGATTTGATCTACGAGAAGATCCTCGGCGTTCGCGGCGCGTTCTGGACGCGCGTTGCCTACGTCACCGCCACCGGCGTCGGCAAGGACACGCAGTACGCGTTGATGGTCGCCGACTCGGACGGCCACAACCCGCAGACCGTGGTGCGCTCGCGCGAGCCGCTGCTGTCGCCGGCGTGGTCGCCGGATGGCAAGCGCCTTGCCTATGTCAGCTTCGAGCGCGGCAATTCCTCGATCTACCTTCAGGAGCTGACCACCGGGTCGCGCCAGGTCATTGCCGCCTACCGCGGTATCAACGGCGCGCCGGCGTTTTCGCCTGACGGTTCAAAGCTGGCCCTGACCTTGTCGCACTCGGGCAATCCCGAAATCTACGTGATGGACATCGCCAGCCGCCGCACCACCCAGATCACCCGGCATTTCTCGATCGACACCGAGCCGGTGTGGATGCCCGATGGCGCGACGCTGATGTTCACCTCGGACCGCGCCGGCAAGCCGCAGATCTACAGTGTCGCGGCCACCGGCGGTGACGCCACCCGGGTCAGTTTCAGCGGTGAGTACAATGCCCGCGCCACCCTCGGCCATCAGGGCAAGACCCTGGCTATGGCACAGGGCAGCGGAAATGTGTATCGTATTGCGGTTCTGGATCGGTCGCGCGGCGGGGCTGGGGAAATGCGCCTGATCTCGCCCGGGAACCTGGATGAGTCCCCGAGTTTCGCGCCGAACGGAAGCATGATTTTGTACGCCGCACGCGAAGGAAAGCGCGGCGTGCTGTTCGCCGTATCCGCCGACGGGCGGGTGCGGCAGCGTCTGGTGCTGGCGGATGGCGACGTGCGCGAACCTGCGTGGGGGCCCTTCCGGCAGCGTTAAGACGTGCGCCGCTAGAGTTCGCGCTCTGCTGTGCCCCTGTGGATTTACCAAAAAAACCTCGAGGAAATACAATGAACAACCCGATGCGCGTAGTCCTGTCCATGGCGATGATGGTCGCCCTGTCCGCCTGCAAGACCCGTGGTGATGAGAAGCCGGTCGAGCCGACTCCGGAGCCGACCCCGACCCCGACCGCGACCGCTCCGGTCGACGATGGCAAGTTCACCCCGGACGAACTCGATTCCGACAGCTGCCTGCGTCAGCGCGTGGTCTACTTCGACTTCGACAAGGCCGAAATCCGTGCTGAAGCCCAGGCCATTCTGGCTTGCCATGGCAAGTACCTGACCGACCGTCCGTCGGCAGCGATGACGCTGGAAGGCCATGCCGACGAGCGCGGCTCGCGCGAGTACAACCTTGGTCTCGGCGAGCGTCGCGGCAACGCCGTGTCCTCGGCGCTGCAGGCCAATGGCGGTTCGGCTTCGCAGCTGAACGTCGTCTCCTACGGTGAAGAGCGCCCGACCTGCGCCGACTCGTCGGAAGACTGCTGGGGCAAGAATCGTCGCGTCGAAATCGTCTACACGGCGAAGTAAGAAGCGATGACGATGTCCGGTTCACTGTTTCGTGGACCCCTCGTGGCGGCGGCCTTGGTCGCCGCCACGTCGTTTTCGGGGTCGGTGCATGCCCAGACGGGTCGTCTGAGTCTCGCTGAGCGCGTCGCCCGGCTCGAAGCCCAGACCCAGGGTCAAGGCGGTGCCCAGTCCGCCGTCGATCTGCTGAACCGTATCGATGATCTCCAGTCCGAAGTGCAGTCGCTGCGCGGGCTGGTGGAACAACAGGCATTCGAAATCGAGGAACTGAAGAAGCGCAGCCGCGATCAGTACATCGATCTCGATTCGCGCCTCAGTCGCCTCGAGGGCAATCCGGCGCCGGCGTCCACCGCACCGCCTGCCGAACCCGCCGCGCCCTTGGCGCCGGGACAAGTCCAGGAAATTCCGGCAACGCCCGCGGCTCCGGGGCAGCTGACGATGGACCCTGCGGCCGAGCCCGCGCCACCGCTTCCCGCCACCGGTGCGGAGTTCGAAGTCGCGACCGCGCCCGCCGCGCCGATCACCGCAGCGCCGACCGAGCCCATGCCGGCCACGGCGACGACGATGATCCCGCAGGTCGGCGAACAGGCGACCTATGACACCGCGTTCGACGCCCTGCGTGAGGGCCGCTATGCCGAATCGGCACGGCGCTTTTCGGCCTTCCTCGAGCAGTATCCGGAAGGCGAGTTGGCCGACAACGCGACCTATTGGCTGGGCGAGTCGTACTACGTGACCCAGAACTACCAGATCGCGCTCGATACTTTCCGCTCGCTGCTGTCGCGCTATCCGCAAAGCGCGAAGACCCAGGACGCGATGCTCAAGGTTGGCTACTGCCTGTATGAGTTGAAGCAGTGGGCGCCGGCCGAGGCGGCGTTGAACGAAGTCGTCGCGCGCTATCCGGATTCGACCGTATCGCGGCTGGCGCAGGGGCGCCTGCGTGCCTTGCGTCTCGAAGGCAAGACGCCGTAGACCGATGATGGTCGCCGCCGTTACGGCCGCGGATTCCGGGGCCGGCACGGCAACCGGCGAAGCGCGGCTCAAACTCACCGAGATCTTCCTTTCGCTGCAGGGTGAAGCCGACGCCGTCGGCTGGCCGACCGTGTTCATCCGTCTCACCGGCTGTCCGCTACGCTGCAGCTACTGCGATACCGCGTATGCGTTTTACGGCGGCGAGTGGTGGACGCTCGACGCGATCCTGGAGCGAGTCTCCAGTTTCGGCGTTGACCATGTCTGCGTCACCGGCGGCGAACCGCTGGCACAGCGTGCCTGCCTCGATCTGCTCGCGGCGCTGTGCAAAGCCGGTTACCGCGTGTCGCTCGAAACCAGCGGTGCACTCGATATCGCCGCGGTCGACGCGCGTGTCTCGCGTGTGGTGGATGTCAAGACGCCGGACTCGGGCGAGTGCGAACGCAACCGCCTGGCGAATCTGCAGCTGCTGACGCAGCACGACCAGATCAAGTTCGTGTTGTGTTCGCGCGCCGACTACGAGTGGGCAGCGCAGATGGTACGCGAGCATTCGCTACCGCAGCGCTGCCAGGTGCTGTTTTCACCTAGCCATCGCCAGATCGCGCCGCGTGACCTGGCCGAGTGGATCCTCGCGGACCGCTTGCCGGTGCGCTTCCAGCTCCAGCTGCACAAGCAGCTCTGGGGCGACACGCCGGGGCGCTGAGATGACCGCGATTGATCTCCAGCCGATGCGCCCGCGTGCCGTGGTCCTGGTCTCGGGCGGCATGGACTCGGTCGCCACGCTGGCGATCGCGCGCGCGCAGGGCTTCGATTGCCATGCGCTCAGCGTCGATTACGGCCAGCGCCATCACGCCGAACTCGACGCCGCGCGCCGCAACGCCGCGGCGCTCGGCGCGGTCGCGCACAAGGTCGTGCACATCGATCTGCGCATGCTCGGCGGCTCGGCCCTGACCGACGACATCGCCGTGCCGGAGACGGCGAGTTTCGGCATTCCGGTGACCTACGTGCCGGCACGCAACACCATCATGTTGTCGGTCGCGCTCGGCTGGGCCGAGGTGCTCGGCGCGCATGACCTGTTCTGCGGCGTCAACGCGGTCGACTATTCCGGCTATCCCGACTGCCGCCCCGAATTCATTCGCGCTTTCGAGCAACTGGCGAATCTGGCGACCAAGGCCGGCGTCGAAGGCACGCGCTTTCGCGTGCACGCACCGTTGATGGCGATGAGCAAGGCCGACATCGTCCGCGCCGGACTCGCCCACGGCGTCGATTTCGCGAACACGGTGTCGTGTTATCAGGCCGACGTCGAAGGCCTTGCCTGCGGCCGCTGCGACGCCTGCCGCCTGCGCCGTCAGGGTTTCGTTGATGCCGGCGTGGCCGACCCGACGCGGTACCGTGCGGCATGATTTCCTTGAGCGTTCACCAGTGCTCACCTACACTTCGCGCCCCCATCCGGGGGCGTGCGCTTTGGGTCGTTAGCTCAGTCGGTAGAGCATCGGACTTTTAATCCGTTGGTCGGCAGTTCGAGTCTGCCACGACCCACCATTCCCACCGCGCCTGGACGCGAGACGATTCGGGCCAGCATCGGCCTTCGGCGGGCATCGGCTCGTGTCCATTCGGCCGTGACGAATTCGTGAAGGAGTACCATCGGACTGCCGCCGCCGGGTGGCGGCGTGCTTGTTCGTTCACGACGCGGATGACCGCGCGATTGTCGGGGAGAAACTCCATGAAAAGCGTAGCGATGAGGGCCGGGTGGGTGGCGCTGGCCACGATGTTGATGGGCGCGCCCGCGTGGGCGCAAGGCGTTTCGGTGCTGTCGGAGACGGAGTCGGTGGTGGTCAGCGGCGACAGCGTGCGCGTCGACGATGCCGACGACAGCGTGGTGGTGGCGGGTGACTGGCGCCGCGGGGGTGCAGTCGGCGTGCACACCGACACCGAGTCGGTGCTGATCGGGCTGGGCGCAGTGGTGGTCGGCGACCGCATCCAGGTGAATCTCGAAGGTGACGTGCTGTTCGATTTCGACAGCACGCGGCTGACCGCTGCCGCCCGCGCGCGGCTGGCCCAGGTGGCGACGTTGATCCGTGCCAAGGCGGTCGGCGCGGTGCATGTGATCGGCCACACCGATGCCTTGGGCGGTGCCGACTACAACGCGCGGCTGTCGCGCGAGCGGGCGCTGGCGGTGATCCGCCATCTGCACGAGGCCGAGGGCATTCCTTTCGGCGTGCTGGTCGGGCATGGCGTTGGGGCGAAACATCCGATTGCGGCGAATGCGCTGGCCAATGGCGCGGACAACCCGCCGGGGCGCGCGCGCAACCGTCGCGTCGAGATCCAGCTCGCCACCCGCGAGGGCGTTGCGCTCGGGCCGGACCAGGTGCTGGTGAGCGGCGATCGCATCGTCACCAACGAGGCCAGCATCGATGCCGGCGGTGTCAGCACCGACGAGGCGCGGGTGGACATCGCTTCCGGCGGCGTGCGCGTCACCGACCACGACGACGGCGATGTCGCGAGCATCGTCTCGGGTGCGATGGCACAGGCAGGGCTGGCATCGGCGCCGAGCGGCGCGGCCGCCACCGCGCCGATGGCGGGCGGCGCCTGCGAACTGATGTGTCAGTCCACCACCGGGCGCAAGAGCCTGGCGACGATCGAGTGCATCGAGGAGACGCTGGAGGAAATGGAGTTCGACTTCGACGCCGATGCCTGCGATGAGTTCGAGGATGCGATGGCGAGCGGCAGCGGCAACTACGGCGGCCAGCAGTGCCGGGCCTGTCGCAAGGCCGAGGGTTACGGCGACGCGCATTGCCTGAAGGTGGTCCAGGCCTGCCTGTCGGGCGCGCGCTGATCGCACCTACCAGTCGTCGTTGAGCGGGAGCGCGCGTCCGCTGGCGGCGCTCTCGCGCAGGATTCCGAGGGTGCGTTCGTGGTTCGCCTGCCAGTCGTTGCCGGCGGCGTCCCTGGCGCGCTGCATGAGCGCGAGTGCGGCCGGAAACCGCCCGCGGCGATGGGCGATGATCGCGGCCAGCGAGTGCTCGAGCCAGTCGGTGTCGAGGCCGAGCGCGCGCACGGCGGCGAGCTCGGTTTCGGCACGGTCGATGTCGCCGAGGTGGATCAGGGTGTTGGCCATGTTGATGCGCGCCGACTGCATGCCGCGCGGCATTCCGATCTGGGCATACAGCGCGATTGCGCGCTCCAGCGTGGCGCGGGCTGCAGGCCAGTCGCGTAGGGTGAGCTGCAGGTCACCGAGGTTGCTCAGGTTGGCCGCGATCCGGGTCGGGTTGGCGAGTGCCTCATTGAGCCGCAGCGCCTCCTGCAGCGAGGCGAGCGCGGCCTCGGTGTCGCCGGCGTAGTGCTGCGAGATGCCGAGACTGTTCAGGATGCTGGCGCGCTGCGAGGGACGTGCGCCGGCCGGGACCAGCACCAGCGCCTCCTGGAACAGCGCGATCGCGCGGTCGAGCTGCCAGCGTGAGTCGGCCACCACGCCACGTGCGCGCAGTGCCCGCGCCAGCAGGGCCGGGTCGCCGCCGGTGCGCAGCCGTACGATCGCGTCATCGAGCTGACGCTCGGCGGTATCGAGATCGCCGCGCTCCCAGGCGATCTGGCCGAGCAGGACCAGCGCATCGGCCAGCGCGTCGGGGCTCGGGTCGGCCGCAAGCGCTTCACGTACCGCGATCTCGCCCTCCGCCGCGCGGCCGAGGTGTGCGAGTGCCTGGCCGCGGAGCAGCGCCGCCTGCAGCACCAGGCCGCGGTCGCCGCTGCGCTTGCCTTCGGCCAGCGCCGTATCCGCCGCAGCCAGCGCCGCCTCGACCTGGCCGGCGCGATACCGGGACTCGGCGAGTTGCAGTTGCGCCCAGGCGAAGCTGGGCTCGCGGTCCAGGCAGATGCGGAAATACGGCTCGGCGACGCCACCACCGCCGTGTCGCAGCCGATCCAGCCCGAGCGCGTAGAGCTGGTTGGTCATCGGATCGGAGGCGAAGCGGTCGCGCAGTTCGATCGTTGCCGATTGCGGCGACAGGCGTCGCGCCAGTTGCTGCGCCAGCAGGTCGGCGGCATCGGTCGGTTCGCGCGCGACCACGCCTTGCCAGGGGCCAGCGCGCCCGCCGGCACGGACGCTGCGGTACTCCAGGCGCAGGCCCTCGCTCGTGGACAGTGCGCGCGGCACGATCACCAGGTGCGTGCCCAGTTGTTGCGGCAGTGCCTCGAGCCCACGCGTGTCGCCGCGCTGCAGCGTACCGACCGCCTCGATGCGCTGCTGCAAGCGCGCCATTGGCAGTACCTCGATCGGATCGAGATGGTCGAGCTGGCGCAACACCAGTTCGGTCAGACCGGTGCCGACCCAGTCATACGAGCGCGACCCGGTGGCGTTTTCGATCGGCAGCACCGCGACCACCGCTTTGCCGCCGCTCGCGAGCAGCGGTTGCGGCCGCGACAGCCACCAACTGCCGAAGGCGCTGGCGACGACCGCGAGCAGGGCCAGCGCCAGACCGGCGATCAGGCGCCGTCGTCGCTGCTGGCGCTGCGGCAGATCGATCAGTGCCTGCAACGCTTGCTTGCAGGTGGCGGCGTCCGGCCGCTCGGCCGGATCGCGCGCGGTCATGCGTGCGAGCAGCGCACGAAGCGGCGCGGGCGCATCATCGATCGGCTGCACGTCGGCGGCGCTCACGCGCTGCACCAGTTCCTCGTGGGTGCTGTCGCGCGGGTAGGCCGGGCGGCCGCTGCACAGCTCGCGCAGCAGCAATCCCAGCGAAAAGACATCGGTGGCCGCCGTCACCGGCAGTCCTCTGGCCTGCTCCGGGCTCATGTACGCGAGCGTGCCGATCAGCGAGCCCTGCGCGGTGTGGAAACCCGTTTCCGAGGGCGCCGGCATGGACGCAAGCGGCTGGGTATCTTCATCGCCGGCCGCGCCCGGTGCCAGTTCCCGTACTTCGATTCCCACGGCGGCCTGCGTAGCGGCGGGCAGTACGGGAACATCGACTTCGAGGCGGGCGATGCCGAAGTCGAGCATCTTCACCGCGCCGTCTTCGGTGATCATCACGTTGTCGGGCTTGAGGTCGCGATGCACGATGCCTTGCGCGTGCGCGGCGGCGAGCGCGTCGGCGATCGCGGCGGCGATCGCGAGTGCGCGCGATCGCTCGATCCCCTGTTGCGCATGGCGGCGCAGGGTCACGCCATCGACCAGTTCCAGCACCAGGTAGTCCGCATGCCCAGTCTCGATCAGGTCGTGGATCTGGCAGATCGCCGGATGGTTCAGCCGCGACAGTGCCAGCGCCTCGCGTCGGAAACGGGTGCGTGTTTCGCGGCCGAAACTGTGCTCGAGTCGGATGGTCTTGACCGCGACGGCACGCTGCAGCTTTTCGTCAAAGCCGCGATAGACGCGGCCCATGCCGCCTTCCCCGAGGAATCCCTCCAGGCGCACCGAGCCGACGCGTTCGCCGAGCCTGGGCGGGCAGGCGGCGAGCAGGGCCGCGAAGCGTTCGCCGAGCGGCGTGCCGAGGATGGCGTCGACGGCGTCGTCCGATGCCGAACGGGCGTCCTGCGACTGGAGCAGCTGCCGCGCGGCATCTTGCAGCTCGCGGTCGCCGCCGCACCACTCGCCCAGGGTGCATTCGCGCGTCGCCGGGTCGAGCGCCGACAGATCGCACAGCCATTCGCGCGCGCGCTCGGCGGTCACAGCGGCGTCTCGAAGCCATCGGTGAACAGCAGCGCTGAGCTGGTGAGGGTCACGGCGCCGGGGATGGTGGCCGAGGTCAGCGCGAGGTCGCCGCTGTTGAGGGCGGCGTTGCCGTCGATGTCGAGGTAGAGCGCGACGATCAGGTCGTAGCTGCCGTCGGCTACGCCGGGCGGAATCACGAACGGGCGCGCGACGGCATTGGCGCCGGGCACCAGTGCGACCGCAATGTCGTTGCCGGGGTCGTTGAGGTAGCCGACGCCGCTGCGATACAGACTGGCACCGAGGAACACCTGCGCATGCGTCTGTGCAGCGAGGTTGCTGAGCGAGAGCTGCAGCGACAGCGTGCTGCCTGGCGCGGCGCTGGCCGGAAGCGGGGTGGCCGCGTCAATGCGCAAGGGCGAGGACAGCACCGCGCTGCGCAGCCCGCTGCCGAACCCGCTGGCGTTGAAGTAGTGACCGACGATCCAGGGCCAGCGCTGGCCTTCGTTGATCGCCCAGCGCTGCGAGCCCCACTGCGACATGCCGCGGCCGTGGCCGAAGCAGCCGTGGCCGCTGGCGACGCTGTCGGCGAGGCAAGGCCAGTTCGCAGCCGGCGAGCCGACGAAGCCGTTGCCGCAACTGAGGTCGGCATTGCTGCATGAAAGCCCGTCGCTGGGATCGTCCCAGGCGTTGTTCTCGGCCGAGTATTCGCTGCGGAAAATGCTGCCGCCACGTTCGAGCAGGATGCCGGCGGTGGCATCGACCGCGGCGCTGGTGCTGGCCGAGGTGTCGGGGTCGTTCATCTGGCAGCAGGCGCTGGAGCAGATGTCGTAGCTCGGACTGCGCGGGTTGGCGACGTGCCAGGCACCATAGCTGCGATAGGCGACGGCACCCGCGCGCAGGCTGTGGCCGTTCCAGCTGGCGATCCACTCGTCGTTGAGGCCGCGCTTGACGTAGGTCTCCAGCGACATCACCGCGACCGTGCTGCAAGCGCCGACGCAGCAGGGCGTGGTGAATGCGGCGTCGGCGAACCCGACACGCAGCGAAGTGGGTGGCTGCAGGATCGGCGCCTGCGGTGCCGCCGGAGCGTCGGTGGCGGCCTCGTCTTGCAGCCACTGCAGGTCGTTGCCATCGAGGTGATGGTCCACCGCCGGCGCCTGCGCTTCGCCGTCGAGATCGAGCAGCAGCCGGTGCGTGCCCGGGACCAGGCGCAGGCGACGCGTCTGCACCCGCTCGCCGGCGCCGATGCGCAGTTCCGCAGCGCGGCCCTGCTCGAACGCCGCGGGCTCCAGCACGAACTCGATGCGGAAGCGACCCTCGGCGTCGGTCCGCGTGCTCACGCTCTCCAGTTGCACCCGTGCGGCGACGAGAGGCTCGCGCGTGGCTCGGTCGAACACGCGCCCATCGATCTGCACCGCGCCCGCCGCAGCGGACGCCGCCGCGCCCCGCGACGCGGTCTCCGGGTCCAGCCACAACTGCAGGGCGCGCGTGGCGTCGGAGCCGACCTCGATCGTGGTCTGCAGCGGCCAGTGGCCCGGCGCTTCGACCCGAACCTGCCAGGTGCCGTCGTCGAGTTGCAGCGGCGAGGCATCCTGCGCGGCCCGCCGTACCTCAAGGGTGCCGTCGGCACGGGTCAGCCGCAGGCTCGCGGCGAGAAAACTGCCGTCGCCACTGTCGCGGATCTCCACCGGCAGCGCCTGCGCCGCTCGCGCCGGTGTGGCCGCAAGCCACAGCGCCAGCGCGGCACAGGCAGCGGTTGCGCGGCAGAGGTTGGGCATGGCGGGCGGGGCTTCCCAAGGCGTCGCCGGCATTGTTGGCGATGCGTTGCTGGCCGGCAAGCGGAAGCGATGTTTGACGGCGCAATCGAGTTGACTCCGATAGACTAGTGCGATGCCTGTGCCGCCGCGCCCTGTCACGATCCCCTCGCTCGATCTGCTGCAGTTGCGTCGCACCTGTCGCGCCTGCGCGTTGCATGATTTGTGCCTGCCGGCTTCGATCGCCCCGGAAGAATTGGGTACGTTGGACAGCATCGTGCGGGCGCGCCGTCCGCTCGATCGCGGCCAGGCGCTGTTCTCCAGTGGCGGTCGCTTCCAGGCGCTGTTCGTGGTGCGTTCGGGTTCGTTCAAGACGACGCTGGCCGGGAACGCTGGCGAGGAGCAGGTGCTCGGCTTCCATCTGCCCGGTGAGGTGATCGGTTTCGACGCGCTCTGCGATGACGTGCACCGTTGCAATGCCGAAGCGCTGGAGCGTTCGTCGGTGTGCGAGGTACCGTTCGCGCAGATCGACGAGTTCGCGACGCGCGTGCCGGGGCTGTATCACCAGTTGATGCGCATCGCCAGTCGCGAGGTGGTGCGCGATCACGAACATCTGATGATGATGGGTCGCAAGCAGGCGCAGGAGCGGCTCGCGGTGTTCCTGCGCAGCCTGTCCGAGCGCTACCACAACCTGCATCGCAGCCCGGAGTTGCTGGAACTGTCGATGTCGCGGCACGAGCTGGCGAACTACCTCGGCCTGGTGGTCGAGACCGTGAGCCGGCTGTTCACGCGCTTCGAGGAAGCCGGGGTGTTGTCGGTGAACCGCAAGCAGATCCGCATTCTCGATTTCGCCAAGCTCGACGAGTTGGCCGGCGAGCCGCCGCCGTCCTGCGAACGCGCGGCCGGTTGATCCGGCACAGCGGGCCGAAGTCGAGGGCAGATCTCGTTCCAGACATCTGGATGCGTGCAGGCCCGTGATCCTCACTGCGTTTCGAAGCTGTCCTCGAACAGCGGCCCCTCGACGAACAGCGCGTACCAGCCTTCCCTGCAGGCCTCGAACATCACGCTGCCGGCATCGATGCCGGGCTGCAGGGTCCGACCGGGGCAGGCGACGGGCAGCGGCTGCCATTCTTCGCTGGCGCTGTCGTAGCGGAACAGCGCCAGTTCGGCCAGCGGCGGCAGTTCGGCGGCGAGCAATACCGCGCTGGCGTCCTGCTGCGGCGTGACCGGCTGCCCCGAGGTGGCGCCCCAAAGCAGACCGACGCCCAGCGGCATCCAGCCCGACGGCCAGCGCGTGCGCGGCGCGGCGCCGCTGCCCGGCGAGTAGCGGTTGAGGAACAGTTCGGTAGTCTGCTCGATCGCGCCGGCCGGTACGTCGACCACGGCGGTGTAATCGCCCACCGCCTTGAGCTGCTTGTTGCCGCCGCTGCCGGTGTTCATCGCCGTGCCCTGGCCGGATGAGGCGGTGCCGGTGGCCTGGGGTTGCGCCACCACGAAGGTCACCGCTTCGAGCGCGCTCAGGTAGTAGGCATCGGAGGGAAACCCCTGATGATGGCGCGGCCGGCGCGGATGGCTGCGCCAGTTGGGTGGGTCGATGGCGGGATGGCCAGCACTGGCGCCAAGCAGGATCCGCCCTGGCTGCGGCGCAATGGCGAGTACCGTGAAGGTGCGTGGAAGTGACGGATAGAGGACATATTCGATCGTGTTGGTGCCCGTGACCGTACCTGGCGAGAAGGGCGTTAGTGCGGGAGAGGTGGCGTCGGGCTGATGCACGCTGGGTGGCAACGCCAGCGCCTGGCCGTTGCCGTCGACCACGGCCGTCAGCAGGCCGCCGAAATCGCGCAGGCCAAGACCAAGGCTGTCGTCGCGTTCGCCAAGCGCCAGCGTGATCCACGGCGAGAACACCTCGCTACCCTGCGCGTTGGCGGGGTCGAAATCGCTGTCGTACCAGTCGCTGGCGCCAGCATTTGGCGTCGCCAAGTTCGCCAGGGTGCCGATGCCTCCCCAGGCAATCCGGTACGCGCCTGCATCGCTGAGCGGAAACACCACTTCGGTGCCATCGGCCACACGCTGCGTCAACGGCGTGCTTTCGCCCTGCCGGTACAACGCCAATGGCACGGCCAGCGCCGGCGGCTCGTCCGGATCGCGGATGCCATCGTTGTCGACGTCGACCCACAGTTTCAGGCGAAGCTCGGCCCCGCTCGGCGTCAGCCCGGCGTCGATGTGGTTGCGCTGGAGGTTGGCGCCGAGTGCGATGGCGGTCGTTACCGCCTGGTTGGCACCACTGGCGGCGAAATCGTTGTCGCGCTGCAGGTCGTTGCCGAGCCCCACCGGCACTGCGGCAAACAGTGGCGGCACCGTCAGCCGAATGCGCACACTGCTGTCGCCATTGCACAGGCAGTTCAGCCCTTCGAAGCGGTAGTTGCCGGCGCCGTCGGTGGTCGTCTGCAGCGCCGGTGCGCCGCTGTCGAACTCGGCCTGCAGTTCCACGCCGCCGAGCGGCGCCTCGCTGTCTTCGCGGGTGCCGAGCGGCGCCAGGTCTTTCCAGACCGTGCCACTGATCGTCGTACCTGGATGCAGTCCGGCATCGACGGTGTCGTTCCAGCCGTTGGTCAGCAGGTCCGGTGGGGCCGCACTGTAGAACCCGCGGGTCGCGCCAGGCAGCAGGTTGGCAGGCACCGGCTGATCGCCGGCGAAATCGCTGTCCAGGCTATCGTCCAGGCCCTGGTTCCAGCGGGTCGGCCCGGTCACGGCGCCGCTGCTCGGGAACGGCAGCTGCACCGACAGGCGATACTCGCTGGCGCGCACATCGTCAAGGGCGTAGCGCCCGTTCTGATCGGTGGTGACATCGCCACGCACCTGGTTGATGGCGTCGATCAGCACCACCCGCACACCGCCAATCGGGCCCTCGCCGCTCTCGCGGATGCCGTCGCCATCCACGTCGGCCCAGACCTGCCCGCGCACGCGGCCGCGGCGCAGGCCGGCATCCAGCTCGGCGCGCTGCTCGACGATGCCCACGGCAGCCAGCGGCAGGCGACCTACCTGCACGGCACCCACCAGCGCCGTCTCGAAGTTGCTGTCGGTGTTGGGGTCGCTCACCGCGCCGGTGGGCGAGAGCGCACGCAGGTCGAGTTCCGGCAACTGCAGTTCAAGGTCGAACGTTGTGCCGGTACAGGCGCAAGCGACGCCGAGAAAACGATAGCGACCGTCGGCATCGGTGCTGGTACGGGCGATTTCCACGCCGCCGCGCAGCATTACCACCGGCAGATCGAACACGCCGGGTTCTCCCTGGTCTTCGCTGCCCAGCGAATCCAGTTCCTTCCACACCCGCCCCGACAGACTGACCCCGCGATGCAGGCCGGCATCGACGTCCAGCACCTGCTGGCCTTCGACCAGCGTGACCGTGCTGCCGAGTGGATAGCGGATCAACCCAGCCTGCAGCGGCAGCGGCTGGCTGCCGTCGAGGTTGTTGTCATTGCCGGGATCGCCGGTGGCGACCCGGGCGCTGGGCAGCCAGGCGTTGCCGTCGTTCTGATTCGGCGGCAGCCCGAGCTGCAGATCGTAGAAGCCCGGCGGCAGATTGCTGAAACGGTATTCGCCATTGCCGTCGCTCATGGTGACGCCGAGTGGGGCACCCGCGGCCAGCAGGAACACCGGATGGTTCATCAAGGGCTGCTCACCGGCGTCTTCCCGACCGTTGCCATCGACATCGAACCAGACCCGCCCGCCGAGCGTGGCCGGATGGGTCAGCGGCGTGTAATCGATCTCGGCGGTGGCGCTGTTGTTGATGGCCTCCGCATCGGCCGGCGTGCTGCTCCACAGCGCCGCCAGAAGGGCAAAGTGTGCTGCCTGATCCGGCACGTCGACGCTGGCGCGCACCAGCAGTTGTGCGCTGGCTCCGGGGGCCAGGGCGCCGACATTCCAGCGTTGGTTGAGGGGGTCGTACTGGCCCTGCGACGGCATGGCGGCGACAAAGGTGAGTCCGGCCGGTAGCTGCGCGTAGGTTTCCAGGGCGCTGAACGGTAACGCGACCGCGCCGTTGTGCATCACGTCGAGGGTGAAGCGCAGTTCGCTGCCGAACTGCATCGCGCTGTGGCTGAGTTCGACGTCGGGCAGGCGCAGGCGCAGGTTGATGCGGGCATCATCGTTGCCGGCATCGAGGTTGCCGGCGCTGGCGCTGAGCTGGGCGTCCAGCCCCAGCGTGGCGGCTTGGCTGGTGTCGGCGAAGTGCAGATCCAGCACCAGCTCGGCGCTGGCGCCGACGTTGAGCGTGCCCAACGTCCAGCGCGACTGCACCGCGTCGAAGCTGCCGGCCGTCGGCGTCGCACTGTCGAGGGTGAGCCCGGCATCGAGCTGCAGCGCCAGCGCCACGCTCTGGGCGGTGCTACCGAGGCCGTTGTGGCGGACCTTGAGCCGTACCCGGTGGGTGCCAAAGCCGGTTTCCTCGAACAGCGGCTCCAGCACCAGATCGGCCGGATCGGCCAGCGGCGCGCCGAGGATTTCGGTCGAGGTGAGTGAGCCATATCCTCCGGTGTTGCCTTGCCCGCCACTGACCAGCACCCGGCCATCGGCCAGGCGGATCGCGCTAGCACGTGCGCGCGCCTCGTTGAGCACCGGCCCGGTCTGCCAGCTCGCGCCGTCGAAATGGCGCGTCGAGCTGAGTTTCACGTAGTTCTCTTCCCAGCCGCCGATCAGCAGCGGCCCAAGTTCGCTGTCCACCAACGGGGCGAAATTGCGGAACTCGGGGTAGGGGGTGGTGGTCACCGACCCGCCGGCAGTGATCAGCGCGGAATGGGTTTGCCAGGCAGCGAGCACGCTGCCATTGGGGCGGCGCAGGAAGGCGTAGTTGCCCTCGTTGTTATTGATCGGAACGGACCCGCCGTTGACCTGGGTCACGGCGCCGGTGCTCAGCGAGTAGATCTCCGTCCCGAAAATCCCCAGCGAGACCACTACCTGGTCGCTGCCCAGGCGCTCGGCGACATAAGGCCACGAATAGGGCCTGGAGCCCGTCGGCTGCCACCCCGGGCCGAGCGACCAGCGGTCCTGCCCCGGGTGGTAGATCCAGATCGTGCCCTGGTGATCCAACCAGACCTCACCGGACGTCAGGCGCACCGCAGCGTGCCCCTCCATCGCGCCAATGCTGGAGTTGGCCGGTTCGAAGCGCAGGGTCGCGGGGTCGAACAGATCGTGGGTGGACGCCACGCCACCGTACGACTGCCGGCCGCCGACGATCAGCACCTTGCCGGTGGGCAGCAAGGTTGCGGTGTGGAAGTAGCGGGTGCTGCTGGAACTGTTGGCCGCGAGCGTCCACTGTTCGGTGGCCGGATCGAACAGTTCGGCACTGGCCAGATACCCTGAGTTGTTCAGGCCGCCCACCGCCAGCACCCGGCCATCGGGCAGCAAGGTGAGGGTGTGGCCGAAGCGTGCATGGTTCATCGGGCTCGCGGTCTGCCAGACCGGGGTGGTAGCCGCGGCCGGGCAGGTCCAGGCCAGCAGCAGTAGGGCAAGGCAAGACAGAACGGCACGCAACATCGCTGGGGCTCCCGAAGAGATTCGCCGCAAATCAGCAAGTGGCGGGCCAGGCGACAGGGGTATCAATATCAACAACTTGGCGCTCAGCGCCGCTGAGCCAGTTCAGAAACGCGAACTCGCCGGCCCCCTTGCGCGCTCGCTGTTCGCAACCGCGAACCGGTTGGGCCTGCCTGCGCTCCTGGGTACGACGGTGTTCGATGTGTTCTGACGGGGTTGCACTAAGGCAGGCAATAGTCGGCACCCGAGAGCGCCATCCACACGCTGGTCGGGTGCGCGTGCCCGCGATGCTGCAATGGCAGCCACAGGCTGAGCAGCGCCAGCGCGATCGCCAGGGTCGCCGCGAACCAGCGCAGCGTCGGCGCCAGGCGACCGCGGTCGATCCGCTGTCCGCCCAGGTCGAGCAGCGACAGCGGCAGCACCGTTGCGCTGCCGAATGCGGCCATCACAGCGGCGCCTCCGGTCAGCGATCCCTGAGCGCCGGCCACCAGCAGCATTGCGTAGCTCAGCCCGCAGGGCAGGAAGCCCCAGAGTCCGCCGAGCAGCGCCGCGCGCAGCGGCGTGCTGGCGGGCAGCAGTCGTCGCGTCAGCGGCTGCAGTCGTGCCCAAGCCGCACTCCCAGCGCGCGCGGCGCCGGGCAACTGCAGGCCGGGGCGCAGCAAGCGCGCGGCGAGCCACAGCCACGACAGCGCAAACAGCAGTTGCAGCAACAGCCGGGCCTTGCCGGCGCCGCCGACGAACAGCAGACCCTGGCCGAACCCGCCGATCGCGGCTCCGGCCAGTGTGTAGGCGCCAACCCGGCCGAACTGGCGCGCGAACACGAATCGCGCTCGTGGCGGCGAGGAGCGCGCCAACGCCAGGCTGATCGCACCGCACATCGCCAGGCAGTGCGCGCTCGCGGCGAGACCTGCGACGAACGCGGCGAAGGCAGCGGGCAGGTAGCTCATGCGTCGCCGTTGCGGCCGGCATCGTCCTCGAGCGGATCGAAGCCGGGTCGATCGAGGTCGTCGAACTGGCCGTTGTCGACTGCCCAGAAGAACGCGTACAGCGCCAGTCCGACCAGCAGCAGGCTCACCGGCACCAGGATCAGCAGGATGTTCATGCGTGTGCCTCGGCCAGTGTCGGCAGCGCTGGGCGTGCGCCGCCGGACGGCCGCCGGCGCAAGCGCAGCGCGTTGAGCGTGACCAGCAGCGAACTCGCGGCCATGCCGGCGGCGGCAAGCCAGGGCGGCATCAGCCCGCTGACCGCGAACGGCACGATCGCCAGGTGGTAGCCGATCGCCCACGCCACATTCTGCCGCGCGATGCGGCGCGTGCGCCGCGCGGTATCCAGCAGCAACTGCACCAGGCGCAGGTCGTCGCGCAGCAGCAGCACGTCGGCATGGCAGTGCGCGAGCGCGGCGCCACCGCCCATGGCCACGCCGACATCGGCGGCGGCCAGCGATTCGGCATCGTTGAGGCCATCGCCGATCATCATCACGCGGTGGCCCTTGGCGCGCAGCGCGGCGATGATGGCGCGCTTCTGCTGCGGCGTCTGGCGTGCGTGCGCGGCCAGGGCGAGCGGTGCCGCGACCGCAGCGACCTGCTCGGCGCTGTCGCCGGAAAGGATCTCGACCAGCGCCTGCTGTTGCCATCCCGCCACCGCCGTGGCTGCCTCGGCGCGCACGCGGTCGGCGACGACGAAGCGCGCCACCGCGCGATCGCCCTCGGCCAGCACCAGATCGCCGGCATCCTGCAGGCCGAGCCAGTCGCCGCGGCCGAGGCGCCAGTGGCGATCGTCCACGCAGCCGCCGATGCCGCAGCCGGCGCTGACGTGCACGGCGCTCACCGCGTCGCCGCGGTCGAACTCGCGGAAGGCATGGGCGAGCGGATGGCGATGGTCGCGCTCCAGCGCCGCGGCGATGGCGAGGACGTCTTCGCGCGTGTAGTCGCGGTCGAGCACGATGCACTCGACCAGCCGCGGCCGGCCTTCGGTCAGGGTGCCGGTCTTGTCGATGACAATACGGTCGATGTCGCTGGCGCGTTGCAGTGCCTGCGGCCGGGTGACGATGACGCCGGCGCCGGCCAGCATCGCGTGCGCGGCGGCGAGGCTGGTGGGCAGCGCCAGCGCGAACGCGCACGGGCAGGCGGCGGCGAGCACGGCCAGCGCCGCCGGCAAGGCGCGCTCCGGCGCCGTTGCGCCCCAATACAGCGCCGTCGCCAGTGCCAGCGCCAGCATCGCCAGCGCGAAGCCGGTGGCAAGCTGGCGCGCGGGCGCGGTGCTCGCGGCGGCAGCGTGCAGGCCATTGCCGATCTGTGCGCGCAGCAGGCCGAGGCGGGTTGCGGTGCCGACCGCAGAGACGCGCAGCGTAAGCGGCGCATCGAGCGCGATGCTGCCGGCAAGCACGAGCTCGCCCGGCTGTTTCGGTTGCGCCGTGGTTTCGCCGCTGAGCAGGGACTCATCGACGCGTGCCGCCTCGGTCTCGAGCACGCCGTCGACCGGGATCGACTCGCCACCAGCGACGCGGATGCGCTCGCCGACCTGCAGTTCGGCCAGCGCCACCGGTTGCGAGCGATCGCTGGCATCGAGGCGCATCGCATACGGATACTGCGCGCTCGCGATCAGCTGCAGGCGCTCGTTGGCGCGTGCGCGCGCGACGCTTTCGACGTGGCGCGCCGCGCCGAGCAGGAACACGAACATCACCGCGGCGTCGAAATACACCACCGGACCGCCGCGCACGGTTTCCATCAGCGAGGCCAGATAGGCCAGCCCAACCGCGAGCGCGACCAGCATGTCCATGCCCGGCTGGCGCAGGCGCAGCTCACGCCAGGCGCCGCGGAAGAATGGCTGGCCCGAATACAGCACCACCGGGGTCGTGATCAGCAGCGCCAGCAGGCGGAAGAAGTCGCGGGTGGCGACATCCAGCTCGCCCGCGCCCCAGTACAGCGCCTCGGTGAACATCATCGCCTGCATCGCGCCGATCCCGGCCACCGCCACGCGCTTCAGCGAGAGCCGCCGCGCGGCGGCAGCGTCGGCGGGGTCGGTGACGATCTTCGGGTCGTAGCCGAGCGCTGCCAGTTGCGCGGCGATGCGGCTGAGCGGCGTCTGCGTCGCATCGAAGCGCAGACGCGCATGCGTGGTCGCCGGGTCGACGCTGACGCCGACCACGCCGGGCATGCGCAGCAGCACGCGGTCGATCAGCCACGCGCACGCAGCGCAGCGCAGGTTGCCGATGCTGAGGTCGCACTGGCTGATGCCGTCGTGCTCGTGCAGGTACAGGCGTGCGAATCCGCGGCTGTCCCAGGCGCTGAAGTCGGGCGCCGGCGCGACCCGCGCCGAGGCCGAACTGCGCAGCGCGTAGTAGTCGCCGAGCCCGCCCTGATGCAGCCATTCGGCGGCAGCGCGACAGCCGTCGCAGCAGAAACCGCGCTCGACTTCAGCGATTTCTGCGCGGATCGGCGCCCGGCTCGGAACCGCTTCACCGCAGTGGTAGCAGGCGCTCGCGCTCATCGCGGCGCCGACCAGGCCGGGGCCAGGGCGACGCGCTGCTGGCCGAGTTCGCGTACGCCGACGATGCGCCAAGTGCCGCCGGCGTCGGCCAGCACCAGATCAAAGCGGGCGTTGCCGGGTGCGCTGTCAGCGCAATAGCGGTCAGCGCCGCATGACGACAACGGGATGCGGCGATCCTGCCCGGAATCGGTAGCGTGCACCGCGATCAGCAACAGAGCGTTGGTCGCGGGTGGCGTGTTGCCGGCAGCGAACTGCACCACCACGGCGGCCGCTGCCAGCTCAAGCTCGGCGTGCAGGCCGAGCTCCAGGGCGCGACGGTCTGCGCCCTGGTCGCTGATCTGGACTTGCGCAACGCGGCGTACCGGATCGGGGCTGACATCGAGGCCGCCATGCGCGGTGATGGCCAACCCAACCCCGGCCAGCACCGAAATCGCCGGCAGCGCGATCGCGATCCACATCACCGGCTGGCGGTACCAGGCATGCATGTCAACGCTCACAAGGGTCCGAAGAAGCGCGATTTCTGGCTGCGCTTCATTTCGGCATCGAGCGCCTGCACTTCGAACTCGATCTCCAGCATGCCGCGCACGCTGCCCGCGCTCGCCTGCACCGCCACCGGAACGCTGGCCACGCCCTCGGCGGCGACCTCGATTTCGCCGGCACCGCCGGCCAGGGTCAGCGGCGTGGCGCTGTGCACCAGGATGCGATAGCGATGCGCCTGCACGTCCTTGTTCACGATCTTGAAGGTGTAGACGTTCTCGATGGCGTCGTCGGCAAGCACGCGGTACAGCGCATTGCGGTCGCGCAGCACGTCGACGATCAGCGGCGTGCGCGTCAGCACCGACCAGGCGAAGCCGGCGCACAGCGCCAGCAGGATCAGGCCGTAAATCACGACCCGTGGCCGCAGCAGTTGCGCGGGCTTGCGCTCCAGTGTGTTCAACGTGGCGTAGCGCACCAGTCCGCGCGGGTAGCCCATGCGGTCCATCACGCCGTCGCAGGCGTCGATGCAGGCGCCGCAGGCGATGCACTCGTATTGCAGGCCGTTGCGGATGTCGATGCCGGTCGGGCATACCTGGACGCAAATGGTGCAGTCGATGCAGTCGCCGAGCGCGCTCCGCTCCTCCCCTTCGCGCAGCGAGGGGGAGGTCGGGAGGGGGTCGCTCTTCGCTCGTTCGAGCACGCTCGGCGTGCCCTTGCGGCGTGCGCCGCGCGGCTCGCCGCGCTCGGCGTCGTAGGCGATGACCAGGGTGTCGCGGTCGAACATCGCGCCCTGGAAGCGTGCGTAGGGACACATGTAGGTGCACACCTGCTCGCGCAGGAAACCGGCATTGCCCCAGGTGGCGAGCGCGTAGAACACGATCCAGAACCACTCCCAGCCGCCAAGCGTGAGCGTGGCGACTTCACCCGCGAGCACGCGGATCGGCGTGAAGAAGCCGACGAAGGTGAAACCGGTCCACAACGCGAACACGATCCACAGCGTGTGCTTGGCGCCCTTGCGCAGGAGCTTGGCGCGCGACCACGGTGCCGCGTCGAGTTTCATCTGGCGGCCGCGGTCGCCCTCGCACCAGCGCTCCATCGCGATGAACACTTCGGTCCACACCGTTTGCGGGCAGGCATAACCGCACCACAGCCGACCGGCGATGGCGGTGAAGAAGAACAGCGCGAACGCGGCGATGATCAGCAACAGGGCGAGGTAGACGAAATCCTGCGGCCAGAAGCTCAGGCCGAGCACGTAGAACTTGCGCGCCGGAAGATCGAACAGCACTGCCTGGCGCCCATCCCACTGCAGCCACGGCATCAGGTAGTAGAGCCCGAGCAGCACCCACACCGCGAGCAGGCGCAGGTTCTGGAAGCGCCCGGAGACCTCTCGCGAGTAGATCTTCGGCGCAGACTCGTACATGTCTCCGCCGCGGATCACCTTGAGCGGGATCTGCTTGTCCATGCTCAGCGATCGGCGCGCGGCGGCAGTCGGCTCGGCGGCCCGAGCAGCAACCAGGTGAACAGGCTGGACGACGCGGTGCAGGCCCAGAACATGAAGAAGCCGATGGTGTAGCCGAACTCGCGCGAGATCTCGTGACCCGGAAAGCTGATCGCCGCCAGATCCAGCGGATCCAGCGCGGCGAAGAACACCGCGGTCGCTACGCCGGCGGCGAAGAACGAGGGCCACAGGATGGCACCGACCCGCTGCACCAGCGGGCGCGACGGGGAGTCCGGATCGCGCAGCGGCGTGGACACGGTTCAGTGCACGCCGCTGGCCGCGTTCGTCGCAGACTGTCCGAGCACCCAGGCTGCAGCCAGGCGCACGCGGTCCTCTCCGAGCAGCGTGCGGTGTGCCGGCATCTGACCCGCACGACCTTTGCCAATGGTCGCGCTCAGGGTCGCGAAGTCGCTGCCGTACAACCACACGTCGTCGGTCAGGTTGGGCGCGCCGAGCATCGGGTTGCCCTTGCCTTCGGGGCCGTGGCAGGCCGCGCAGATGGTCTGGAAGTGCGCCTGGCCCTTGCTCGCCAGCGCGTCATCCACGGCTTGCCCGGAAAGCTTCTGCACGTACACCGCGGCCGCTGCGACCCCGTCTTCGCCGAGTGCGCCGGCCATCGCCGGCATCGCCGCCTGGCGGCCGTCGAGGATGGTGGCCAGCACCGCGTCCGGATCGCCGCCCCACAGCCAGTCGGCATCGGTCAGGTTGGGATAGCCCTTGGCGCCGCGGGCGTCGGAGCCGTGGCAGGTGGCGCAATGGTTGGCGAACACCGAGCGCCCGAGGCGCTGTGCCTCCGCATCCTGCACCAGTTCGCCGATGGCCTTGGCGCGGAATGCCGCAAACACCGGCGCGATTTTCGCCTCGGCGTCGGCCACCGCGGCATCGTGCTCGGCGGTCGAGGTCCACCGGCTGGCGCCGGCGAAGTTGCCGAGACCCGGGTAGTAGGCGAGGTAGGCGAACGCGAACGCCACCGTCAGGTAGAACAGGTTCAGCCACCAGCGCGGCATCGGCCGGTTCAACTCGGTGATGTCCTCGTCCCAGACGTGGCCGGTGGTGTCGCTGTCGGAGCGGTCGCCGGGTCGCTTCTTTGCGGTCCACCACAGCAGCCAAAGGAAGGCGAGGATGTTGACGATCGAAAGGATCGCGATGTAGAGCGACCAGCCCTGGCTCATGGCTGCACCTCATGGTCTTGCAGTGGCAGTTGCGCTGCCGTGTCGAATTCGCGCTGGCGGCGTGCGCTGAACGCCCAGGCAACGCCGCCGAGAAAGGTCGCCAGCAGGATCAGCGTGACGATGCCGAACAGAATGCCGGTGTCCATCTCAGCCTCCCTTCGGTGCGTGCTTGCCGAGCGCTTGCAGGTAGGCGACCACCGCATCGAGTTCGGTCTTGCCGACGACTTCACCGGCGGCAGCGGCGATCTGCTCGTCGCTGTACGGGTCGCCAAGCGCCTGCAGTGCGCGCATCTTGTTCTCGACCAGGCCGGCGTCGATGGTGGTTTCGGCCAGCCAGGGAAAACCCGGCATGTTCGACTCCGGAACCACGGCGCGCGGATCGAGCAGGTGCACACGATGCCAGTCGTCCGAGTAACGCCCGCCGACGCGGGCCAGATCGGGCCCGGTGCGCTTGCTGCCCCACTGGAACGGGCGGTCGTAGACTGATTCGCCGGCCAGCGAGTAGTGGCCGTAGCGCGCGGTCTCGTAGCGCAGCGTGCGCACCATCTGCGAGTGGCAGTTGTAGCAGCCCTCGCGCACGTACACATCGCGGCCGGCGAGTTGCAGCGGCGGGTATGGTTCGATCCCGGGCAACGGCTTGACCACCTGTGCCTGGTACATCAGCGGCACGATCTCGACGAGGCCGCCGATCGCGACCACGAGCGCGACCAGCGCCGCCATCAGCGGGAAGTTGGTTTCGATCTTCTCATGCGACATGGTCATCTCCTCAGGCGTGCGCCGCGACCGGGGCCGGGACCGCGACGTCGGCCGGGGCCTTGGCCAGCTGCAGCGTCTTCAGCGTGTTGTAGAGCATCAGCAGCATGCCCGAGAGACACAGCACGCCGCCGAGCAGGCGCCCGAGGTAGTAGGGATAGGTGGCCACCAGCGATTCGACGAAGGTGTAGGTGAGGGTGCCGTCGTCGTTGGTCGCGCGCCACATCAGGCCCTGGGTCACGCCGGCGATCCACATCGAGGCGATGTAGAACACGACGCCGATGGTGTGGATCCAGAAGTGCTGCTCGATCAGTCGCGTCGAGTACATCGCCTTGAGCCCGAGCACGCGTGGCAGCAGCGAGTAGAGGCTGCCGATGGTGATCATCGCGACCCAGCCGAGCGCTCCCGAGTGCACATGGCCGACGGTCCAGTCGGTGTAGTGGCTGAGGGCGTTGACGGTCTTGATCGACATCATCGGCCCCTCGAACGTGCTCATGCCATAGAACGACAGCGCCACGATCATGAACTTCAGGATCGGGTCGGTGCGCAGTTTTTCCCAGGCTCCGGACAGCGTCATCATGCCGTTGATCATGCCGCCCCAGCTCGGCGCCAGCAGGATCAGCGAGAACGCCATGCCAAGCGACTGCA
Organism: Lysobacterales bacterium; assembly: GCA_016703225.1. Classification (NCBI taxonomy): domain Bacteria; kingdom Pseudomonadati; phylum Pseudomonadota; class Gammaproteobacteria; order Lysobacterales; species Lysobacterales bacterium. The sequence continues at coordinate 443,830 of JADJCM010000001.1, read as the reverse complement.
CCCAGTCCGGCAGCGCCGTGTACATCAGATGATGCGGGCCGGCCCACATGTAGATCGAGATCAGTGCCCAGAAGTGCACTACCGAGAGTCGGTACGAGTACACCGGACGCCCGGCCTGCTTGGGCACGAAGTAGTACATCATGCCGAGGAAGGCGGTGGTCAGGAAGAAGCCGACGGCGTTGTGCCCGTACCACCATTGCACCATCGCATCGACCGCGCCGGTGTACACCGAATAGGACTTGCCCAGCGTCACCGGCAGCGCCAGATTGTTGAAGATGTGCAGCAGCGCGACGGTGATGATGTAGGCGGCGAAGAACCAGTTGGCGACGAAGATGTGACGGATCTTGCGCTTGGCCAGGGTGCCGAAGAACACCACCGCATACGCCACCCACACCGCGGTGATCAGCAGGTCGATCGGCCATTCCAGTTCGGCGTATTCCTTGCCCTGGGTCAGGCCGAGCGGCAGCGTGATCGCAGCCAGCACGATCACCAGTTGCCAACCCCAGAAGGTGAAGGCGGCGAGCTTGTCCGAGAACAGGCGCGCGTGGCAGGTGCGTTGGACGCAGTAGTAGCTGGTCGCGAACAGGCCGGAGCCGCCGAACGCGAAGATCACCGCGTTGGTGTGCAGCGGGCGCAGGCGTCCGTAGCTGAGCCACGGAATGTCGAAGTTGAGCGCGGGCCAGTACAGCTGGGCGGCGATGAACACCCCGACCAGCATACCGACGACGCCCCAGATGACGGTCATCACGGCGAATTGCCGGATCACCTTGTCGTTGTAGGTCTCGGGTTGGGTGGACATGGACACTCCTTGGAGGCGGACCGCGGGATTCTCGCAGTACCCGTCTGCGCGGGCCATGACGACGATCAACCCGCCCGCGCCGGCAGGCAGCGGGAAATCACGCGAACTTCACGCGCGCTGTTGCTGGCAGCGGGCGAGCAGTCCCGACAGTGCATCGAGACGCACCGGCTTCACCAGTGCGTCGAGCACGACCAGCCCACGCGCGTCGATGCGCGCGCGCGCCTCCGCCAAGGTATGGCGGTCGCTGCCCGAGAGCAGCACGATCGGCGGTGCCGCGGCGAGCCCGGCAAGCAGGTCGACCAGCGCTTCATGCACGCCCGGTGGCATGACCAGGTCGAGCAGCACCAGGTCGAACGGTTCCGTCAGCGCCGCGGCCGCGGTGGCGGCATCGCCGGCGACGACCGCGCAGGCGCCGGCGTGTTCGAGCAGCGCCTGCAGCAGCACCTGCATGTCGGGGTCGTCGTCGAGTACCAGCACACGCGGTCGTTCGGCACTCATCGGCGCGCTCCGAGCAGGGTGTTGAGCAATGCCCCGAGGCGATGCCCGGCCGCTTCCAGTTGCGCGTCGGCTACTGGCGAGAAACGCGCGATGTAATCCGGCGTGATGCGTCCGCGCTCCGGGTAGAAATCGTCGCGCTGCACGATCTCGCAACTGGCCTCCGCCCACGTGACTGGCGCCGATTCGCCCCAACGCCGGTCTGGCTCCGCGCCGGGTTGTTGCAGCAGGTCGTGGGCATGCGCCATCACCTGCAACTCGCCGCGCGCCGCGCGCAGCAGGTCCTGGTCCCAGAAGCCGTGCAGGTTGTCGCCATCGCGACGGTTGCGCACCTGGAAATCGTTGCCGCCGCGGTCGTCGCGATAGCCGGCGTGCAGCGGTTGGTGCACATCGCCGACGAAGTGGATGAGGAAGCGCAGTGCCTGCGTGCGCCGTAGCGCAGTCGCCTTGCGGTCGGCGAGCACGCGCGCCTGGCGCTGGATCGCGCCGACCACGCAGTCGCCATTGCGGCAGGCCTTGCGCGCGACGTAGCGGCAGTCGCCGCGCTCGAAGTTCAGGTAGTGCCAGCCGCCGGTGTGGCGCCATTCGGGTTCACCGCGGATTTCGTCAGCCCAGGTGCTGGCCTCGCGCATGGCGTTGCTGGCGCGGTCGCCAAGCAGGGCTTCGACTTCGGCACGTGCCGACGGCGTGAGTTCGCGCGCGGCGATCTCGGCCACCACCTGGTGCCCATGCGGACCCCAGGCGGCAATCGGCGGCGCCGCTGCCACCAACAGAAGCAGGAGCACGCGGCGCAGGATCGGAACGAAGCCATCGGGGTTCATTGCGGCACTCTAGCGGCCTCGTTTCGGCCGGCGCAACGGCCGGGCATAATCGGCCCTCGCCAGCGAGGCTCGCGCCCGATGTCCCAGGAAATCCCAGGCGTTCCGGCGCCACGCATCTCGTTCGAGCGCATGCGCGAACGCACCGACGAACTGGAGTTGCTGGTTTCCGGCCTCATCATGTTCGCCTTGTTCGCGGTACCGGGCTGGCGGGTCGAGCGCTACATGGCTGCGTACTGGCTGCTGCCGCTGGCCGCGATTGCCGCGGCCAACATGGGCGTGGTGATGGCGATCGGCCTGGCCTGGGTACTCGGGGCGCTGTTCGCGGTGCACATCGGCATCCGCGCCTACTGGGTTGGCTTGATCGGGCTGAAGTCGGTGTTCCCGGAGGGCATCCGGTGGGAGCGCATCGCCGGTCTCGGGCCGATCGGCCACGCGCAGTGGCGCGAACGCATCCCGTCGATCGATGCGGCGATCGAGGCCGCGGATCGTGCCGCGTCGACGCTGTTCGCGGTGATCACTTTCGGCGCGCTGGCATCGTTGTGGGCGGCGCTGGTGCTGAGCGCGTTGTTCGCGCTGGCGGCGCTGGTCGGTGGTTGGCTCGGCGCCACCAACGCTGCGCTCGCGCTGGTCGGACAGGTGCTGCTGGCGCTGTTGCTCGGCGCGATGCTGCTGTCGTGGCTGCTCGACGCCGTGCTCGCACGGCGCTTTCCGGCGTTGCAGGAAAGCCGCAGCTACCGACACCTGGTCGCACTGTTGCGCGGCGTCTCCGGTGTCCTGTTGCCGAACCGGTTGCTGCGCCCGGTACAACTGACCCTGCAGAGCAACACCCGGCCGTGGCTGTTCCACCTGTTGTTCCTTGGCGCGATGGCGCTGGTGCCGCTGGTTGGCATGCGCTACTTCCAGTCGGCGATCGCCTTCGATACTTCGTCCGAGCAGCGGGTGATCAATTTCAGCGCGCTGCCGGCGCTGGCGCATGGCAAGTACTACGAATCGACGCGCGTGCCGCGCGACCGCTTTCGACCGGGGCCGCTGATTCCGGCGCCGGTCGAGTCCACGCGCTGGCTGGTCCTGTTCCTGCCCTATCTGCCGCTGATCGACGACCCGCTGCTCGCATCCAACTGTCCCGATCCCACCGGTGCCGCCGCAACCCGATGCCTGGCGCGGCTGTGGCGGGTACGGCTCAACGGCCGCGAGGTGGCGCTCGATGGTTTCGTGCCGATGCAACGCAATGACCTCGAGCTGCGCGGGCTGCAAGGTTGGGTTTCGCTGGCGGGCGTGGCGCCCGGGCCGCAGCGCCTGGCCGTGACCTGGCGTCCGGCCGGACTCACTGCGGCGCACGCCGATGACTGGCTGCCGCCGACCATCGAGCACGAGATCCCGTTCCTGTTCGCGCCGCAAGCTTCCGAGTGAGATTCAGCCGAGCAGGCTGCGCAGCATCCAGGCGGTCTTCTCGTGCACCTGCATGCGTTGGGTGAGCAGGTCGGCGCTGGCCTGGTCGCTGGCGTCGTTGGTCAGCGGAAACACCGAACGCGCGGTGCGCACCACGGCTTCCTGGCCCTGCACCAGCTGGCGGATCATCTCGCTGGCGTCGGGCACGCCCTCGGCCTCCGCGATCGACGACAGCTGCGCGTAGGCGCGATAGCTGCCCGGTGCCGGGAATCCGAGCGCGCGGATGCGCTCGGCGATCAGGTCCACCGCGAGCGCGAGTTCGTTGTAGTGCGTCTCGAACATCAGATGCAGCGTGTTGAACATCGGCCCGGTGACGTTCCAGTGGAAGTTGTGCGTCTTCAGATACAGCGTGTAGGTATCCGCGAGCAGACGCGACAGGCCATCGGCGATGTCCTTGCGCGTCGCTTCGGGAATGCCGATGTCGATGGCGGGTGCGTTCATGGCGGTCTCCGGTAGGGGTATCGCTAGACTAGTCGGCCCGAAGCCGCGGTTGAAGTGAATCGTCTGGATGGATCCGATCGACCCCGCCAATCGAAGCGTTGAACTCGGCGCGCTGCGGCGACGCTTGGGCGAAGTGCTCGGGCGCGATCGGTCACGGCTGCGCCAACGCCTGGACCAGCTGATCGCGGCCAAGACCGCAATCGACGACGCGCGCCTGACCGCACTCGCCGCGGCGATCGACGCCAGCGCCGGCAAACGTGCGGCGCGTGCGGCGGCGGTGCCGGCGATCAAACTCGACGAGACCCTGCCGATCGCGCGCGAGGCCGACGCCATCGTGAAAGCGATTCGCGAGCACCAGGTCGTCGTGGTTGCGGGTGAGACCGGTTCCGGCAAGACCACGCAATTGCCGCTGCTCGCGCTCGCCGCCGGGCGCGGCGTCGATGGCTTGATCGGCTGCACGCAGCCGCGTCGCATCGCCGCGCGCAGCGTGGCGCGCCGCGTCGCCGAGGAGCTCGGGACCCAGGTCGGGCAAGGGGTCGGCTTCCAGGTGCGTTTTACCGAGCAGGTTGCCGAGACCTCGCTGATCAAGTTCATGACCGACGGCATCATGCTCGCGGAAACTCAGCGCGACCGTTTCCTGAACCAGTACGACACCCTCATCCTCGACGAGGCGCACGAGCGCAGCCTCAACATCGACTTCCTGCTCGGTTACCTGAAGCAGTTGCTGGCCAAGCGACGTGACCTGAAGCTGATCGTGACCTCGGCGACGATCGACACCGCGCGTTTCTCCGAACATTTCGACGGCGCGCCGGTGATCGATGTCGAGGGACGCACGTATCCGGTAGAGGTGCGATATCGGCCGCTGGCCGAAGATCGCGACGAGCGCGGTGTGAATCAGGCGATCATCGCGGCGGTCGAGGAGATCGGGCGCAGCGAGGCGCTCGCCGACGTGCTGGTGTTCCTGCCCGGCGAACGTGAAATCCGCGACGCCCACCTGGCCCTGTCGCGACGCAACTTCCGCGAGACCGAGATCTTGCCGCTGTACGCGCGCCTGTCCGCGAAGGAGCAGGACCGCGTGTTCCATCCCGGCCCGAAGCGGCGCATCGTGTTGACCACGAACGTGGCCGAGACCTCGCTGACGGTGCCGCGCATCCGCGCCGTGATCGACACCGGCAGCGCCCGCGTCGGTCGCTACAGCCCGCGCCACAAGGTGCAGCGCCTGCACATCGAGCCGATTTCGCAGGCGAGCGCCGACCAGCGCAAGGGCCGCTGCGGGCGACTCGGGCCAGGTCTGTGCATCCGCCTGTACGACGAGGCCGATTTCACGGCGCGGCCGCGCTACACCGATCCCGAGATCTTGCGCGCCTCGTTGGCGAACGTGGTGCTGCGCATGTTGAGCCTCGGGCTCGGCGACATTGCGCAGTTCCCGTTCCTCGAACGTCCGGACGAACGCGCGATCAACGAGGGCGTGAGCCAGCTGGTCGAACTCGGTGCGATCGGCGAGGCGCGCCACCAGCTGACCGCGCTCGGCCGCGAGATGGCACGCATTCCGATCGACGCCAAGCTGGCGCGCATGCTGATCGCCGCGCAGCAGCACGGCGCCGCGCGCGAGCTGATGATCATCGCGTCCTTCCTGTCCATCCAGGATCCGCGTGAGCGCCCGGCCGACGCCAAGCAGGCCGCGGACCTGGCGCATGCGCAGTTTGCCGATCCGAAGTCGGACTTCGTCGCGGTGCTGAAGCTGTGGGAAGCCCATGCCGCCGCGCACGAGGAACTGACCCAGTCCAAGCTGCGCGACTGGTGCGAGAAGCATTTCCTGAGTTTCCTGCGCATGCGCGAATGGCGCGAGCTGCATCGCCAGCTGCTGGTGCTCGGTGATGAACTGGGCTGGTCGCTGAACCGCGAGGCGGCCTCGTTCGAGGCGCTGCATCGGGCCTTGTTGGCCGGCTTGCCGGCGAACCTGGCGCGCAAGGACGAGAAGGGTCAGTACCAGGGCACGCGCGGCAAGCGTTACGCAATCTTCCCCGGCTCCTTCGTTGCCAAGGCGCCACCGTCGTGGCTGCTGTCGGCGACCCTGCTCGACACGCAGAAGCTGTACGCGATCATGAATGCGCGCATCGAACCGGAGTGGGCGGTGCAGGAGGCGGCGCACCTGATCAAGCGTGCGCATCATGATCCGCACTGGAACCGCGGTCGCGGCCAGGTCATGGCCTATGAACAAATCACCCTGTTCGGTCTGACCTTGGTCGAGCGTCGCCCGGTGCACTTCGGCACCATCGATCCGGCGCAGGCGCGCGCGATCTTCATCCGCGACGCACTGGTGCCGTGTGAACTCGATGCCAAGGCGGTGGTCATCGCGCACAACCGGCGCGTGCTTGCCCAGGCCGCCGCCGAGGAAGCGAAACAACGACGACATGGCCTGTTGCGTGCGCCCGAGGATCTGGCTCGATGGTGGGAAGGACGATTGCCGGAAGGCATCGCGACGAGCAAGGCCTTTGACGACTGGGTCAAACGTCTCGATCCGGAACTGCGGCGTGGGCTGGAGTGGTCGCTCAGTGATGTGCTCGAAGCCGGTGCGTCCACTGCCGAGCGCTTCCCGGAGAGTTTCATCGTCGGCAACCAGCGGCTGAAACTGCATTATGCGTTCGATCCGCAGCTCGACGAGGATGGCGTCACGCTCGATCTGCCCCTGTCGCTGCTGAATGCGGTCTCGGAGACGCGCGCGCAGTGGTTGGTGCCCGGCCTGCTCGAGGCCAAGGTTGCGGAACTCATCCGGGCACTGCCGAAGAGCGTGCGCCGCAACTTCGTGCCGGCGCCCGACTTCGCACGGGCCTTCGTGCAGGCCGAGCCGCCTGGCGAACGCGGCTTGCTGCAGGCGCTTGCGACGTGGTTGGGCAAAATCGCCGGAATCGAGGTGGCGGTGACCCTGCTGCAGGAAGCCGACGCCGCGTTGCCGGCCTTCCTGCGCATGCGTTTCCGCTTGCTCGATGCCGCGAAGAAGACGCTCGCGGTCGGTCGCGATCTGCTGGCCTTGCGGCGCGAGTTCGGTGCGCTGGCGCGCGAGGCGTTTGCGGAGCAGACCAGTCGCGACATCGCGCGCGAGGACGTACGCAGCCTGCCGTCGCAGGCCATCCCGGAGATCGTGAAGACCGACACCGGGCTGTCGGCATTTCCGGCGCTGGTCGATCGTGGTCACCGTGTCGACCTGGTCGTGTTCGAACGCGCCGACGAAGCCGCGGCGGCGCACCGCGCCGGCATCGAGCGTCTGCTGCGGGTCGCGCTCGTCGAGAAGTGCAAGCAGGCGCGCAAACAGTTGCCGCTCGCACCCAAGCTTGCGCTCGCCTACACGCCGATCGCCTCACCCGACCAGTTGCGCGACGACATTGTCGAAGGCGCACTCGCCGATCTGCTGCAGGCCGATCCGCGCAGCGCGCGTTCGGACGACAGCTTCCGGCTCTCGTTCAATGCCATCGAGAAGCGCCTGTTCACCGACAGCATCGAGCGCCTGAAGGCGGTCGAGGCCGTGCTCGCCGCGCATGCCGAACTGCTGCCCAAACTGAAGCCGCCGCTGATGGGTTTCGCGACCGCGAACTTCGAGGACTTGCGCGAACAGCATCGGCGCCTGGTATTCGCGGGTTTCGCGAAGGCTTTCCCGCTCACGCGCCTGCGTGAACTGCCGCGTTACCTGAAGGCCATGCGCCTGCGCGCCGAACGCCTGCAGAACGACCCGCGCAAGGACCAGGCGCGCATGCTCATCGTGCGCGACTTCGAAGCGCAGCTCGATCGCCTTGCCGCGAAGCTGCCGCGCGAGCGCTGCGAAGAGCTGCGCTTCCTGCTTGAAGAGCTGCGTGTGCAGCTGTTCGCGCAGGAACTCGGCACGCGCGAGCCGGTGAGCGAGAAGCGTGTGCAGAAGTTGCTGGAGCAGGCTGCAAGCCAGCCCTGAGGCCCACAGCCGCGCGGGCCAGTCGCGATCGTGACGGCGTCGCCGGTCGCGCCGAGCCTGCGCGCGTATGCTGGTGTCTGCCCATCCGAGACGAGGCGCCATGAATCGCATCCCCTCCGCACTGCTGCTCGTGCTGCTCGCCGCCGGCGCGCAGGCCGCGACCTACCCGGTCGGCCCGACCCGCGCGCATGTCAACTTGTCGCAACTGTTCGCCGCGGTCGATCTGCAGGGCGGCGACATCGTCGAAGTCGATGGCAATGTGATCTATGACGTCGGCACGCCCGGCATCGTGATGGGCGCCGCCGACGGCGGCCAGCCCGGCAACCCGGTGATCCTGCGCGGCATCCGCGTCAACGGCCAGCGCCCGCACTTGCGTGGCGGCACCAACACCATCGAGTTTCGCCTGTCCGACCACGTCGTGTTCGAGGGCTTCGAGGTCAGCGGCACCGGCAACACCAGCACCGGCACCTTCCGCTGCATCTACCACCACGCGCACGACATCACCATCCGCGACGCCTACATCCACGATTGCCCGCGCCACGGCATCCTCGGCGCCGACAACGACTCCGGCTCGCTGCTGGTCGAGTACAGCGAGATCTTCAACGCCGGCTCGGGCGGCAGCAACCATGCGATCTACATGGCGACCGACGAGGTGGCGCATCCGGGTTCGGTGTTTCGCCTGCAATACAGCTACGTGCACGACAGCCAGTTCGATGCCGGCGTGCCGGGCGGCAACCTGATCAAGAGTCGCGCCGAACGCAACGAGATCTATTACAACTGGCTCGAAGGCGCCTATTACCACGAGCTGGAGCTGATCGGCCCGGACCCGTCCGGCGGCATTCCGGAAGGCCAGGCGCGCGAGGACTCGGACGTGGTCGGCAACGTCATCCTGCACACCGCCGACTTCGGCTCGGTGATGCGTTTCGGCGGCGACGCCACCGGCCAGAGCAATGGCCGCTACCGCGTGGTCAACAACAGCATCGTGCGCCGCAACCCCAACAACGACACCCCAACGGTGTTCCGGCTGTTCGATGGCATCGAGTCGCTCGAATTCCACAACAACGTGATCTGGCGCGAAGGAACGAGCAGCCTGACCCTGGTGCGCGCCGTGGAGGCGGTCTGGACCCAGGGTGCGCGCGTGACCGGGTCGAACAACTGGATCAAGTCCGGCTTCGTGCTGAACCCGTCGAACCTGCCCAACACCATCAGCGGCACCTTCAGCGGCAGCGATCCCGGTTTCGCCAATCTCGCCGGCTACGATCTCGCGCCAAGTCCCGCCAGCCCGCTGCTCGATGCCGGCACGAACAGCACCGTGACCGCGCCCGACTACCACTTCGCCAACCCGCTGTTCCCGCCGATCCGCCACCCGCCGCAACGCGCACTGATCGCGCCCGGAACCGCCGCCAGCCGCGTCGAGAATGGCGCCATCGACATCGGCGCCTACGAGCAGATCGACCTGGCCATCCTGTTCGGCGACGGCTTCGAGGAGTGAGTTGGGGCCAAGCCCGAGGCCGCATCCGTTATAGTCGCGCAGGCTTCCAGAGCGCCGTCCCTCATGTCGCTGCATCTCGACATCCTGCCTCCCGCGCAACGCACGCTATGGGATGCATTCGATGCCTTGCCCGCGGAGTTCGTGCTGTATGGCGGGACGGCAATCGCATTGCAGTTGGGTCACCGACAGAGCGTCGATTTCGACTTCTTTGCGCGGGCCACCTTCGATCCAGAGAAGTTGCTAACCACATCCGCACTCCTGGCGGATGCGGAGGTGGTGGCGATCGAGCCGAACACGCTGACGATACGCATGGGTGCGCTCGCGCCCGTCCTGATGTCCTTCTTCGGTGTGCCGAAGCTCCCGGTGGTCCGAGCGCCGCTCCTGATCGAGCACCCGTGCGTGAGAATCGGTGCCCTGCTGGAACTTGCGGGCATGAAGGCCATGGTCGTGCAGAAGCGTGCCGAGGCGAAGGACTACATCGACCTGCATGCACTGATCCATCAGGCGCGCATCGACCTGCCCATGGCATTGGCCGCGGCGAGCGCGCTGTACGCGCCGCGTTTCTCGCCAGAATCCACGCTGAAGGCCTTGTGCTACTTCGGTGATGGTGACCTCTCCAGTCTGCCGAAGTCGGTTCGTGATGATCTTGCCCGAGCCGTTCGCAAGGTGGATCCCAGCCGGCTGCCGACACTGTGAGCTTGCCGCCCATTCCATTCGATGCCGAGACGGCAGCGATTGCGCGCAGACTGGTCTGGTTCGAAGCGCCCGAAAAGGCGCTCGCGCAGCCACAGCGTTTTCTCGCCTACGCCTTTGCATTGGCCAGCGCCGGCGACATGGACGTGATCCGGCGCCACGTCAGCGAAGACGACCTGCGCCAGGCCCTGCGCGAGGCACCGCCGGGGATCATCGACGCGCGTTCCTGGGCCTACTGGCACCTGATGCTGGACGCGGGCGAGCCGCCGCCGTTGCCAGTGCGTTGCATTCCCGGCTGATCGCGCGACTGGCGCGAGTCGCTGTTCGCCCGGAAACTCGGCAACCGCGAGTCGCGCACCGAGAAACGCGCAGAATCGGTTGGGCCAGATGGGTGGGCCAAGGTCATGGTGCACGACGTCGGCGGATTCGCACTACGCCACTCGAACAACCGCCGATCAAATCGAGGAAGCCGCCGCGGGCGCGCAGTCTGGTGTGGTTCGAGCCGTAGCGTTACCGGCATATGCTTCGCGGCGGGGCGGGAATTGGAGCCGCAACTCAGTGCAATGCTCGGCCCGACCGCACCCCTCGATCAGTTACGCGGAACGTTGGTGCGCCACTTTCGAGCGGTGCTGGGAAAGGTATAGCCGACGGTGTTGATGCTGCAGGCTCGCCATTGGCTCGCGGGTGGCAAGTGCGCGCCGCTCCTGATGGCCCAGGCGTACCCAGCTTGGTAGGCGACCGCACCGTCGCGCACCATGACCACATCCAGTCCGTTTGGCACGCCAGCGCTGTCCACAGCGCCGTTACCGCCGTTTACTCCATCCATCCAGCCGCCATGCTGATCCCACCAGCCTTCCGACTGCAGAATCGCCGGCCGCGTGCTGCTCCCGCCTCCCTGCCAGCAGGAATTGGTTACGCCCGGGGAATAACTGTATCTAGCTTCCCAGAACCACTTCCCTGGCCCGCCGCCAAGCAGTCCCCAGACGCGTATGCGCATCGGTTGCCCGGTGACGCTGTTGGGCACATAAGGCTGGCCAGTGCTGCCGCAGACATTGGTGATGTCGTAGATGCGCCCTTGATAGTCAAACAGCGCGCGCGTCGTCGAGATAGCTGTGTCGTGATTGGCTTCGGTCACGCCCGGCGACCATGGAATGGATGTGCGTTGGTGATAGGAGTTGACGTACAGCCAACTGCTCGAATTGGTGCAGTTGAATCGGCGCTGCCAGCGTTCCCAAGTCGTATTGTTGAGATCCAGGTCGGGATTGAACGCGACGCGTGGTTGCGGCCAATGGAAGTCCCAGATGCCGTTGGCGCCGGGAATCGACCAAGTGGCGTTCGGGCTGCCCTCTGGATTGGACACGCCGCGAAAGGTTGTCTTCATGTTGCCGGGGAACATTGGGTAGTACTGGTCCGAGGTGCCATAGGTTGCGGGCAACGTCGGGAGTCCATATTCCGCGACGATCACCCTTCGGCCAACACTGACGCCGCTGGCGCCGCCGTTGTCATGGGCTCGGGCAACGATGGTGAATTCACCACTCGACGGCGGGCTCCAGTTGAACGGGAAGTTGCCGGAGTTGCCGCTGCCGATGACGCTTCCGTTGACGAGGTAGTCCACCCGCTGAACAAAGCCATCCGAATCTGCGGCCGTTGCCGTCAACGTAATCGACGTTTGCTTGTGGCCGGCAAAGCCCTCGGCGCTGGGAGTGAGCAGCGCCACCGTGGGACTGCTGTTGGGCGAAAGCGCCCAGACGCTCGTGCGCGCCAATTCTGTGCCGGAGACGTCAATCTGGCTCCAACTCGGATGCGAACGCAGGATCATCACGCCCGGCTGCAAAGTTGCATACGGCCACACCGCAGTGTCGCGTGCGCTGCCAGAACATGCGAAGAGAGAGCCGCCTTGTGTCCACACGCAGCTCACCGGTGAATGTGTTGTTGACCAAGACAAAGTAACACTGCACGAACCGGTACCGCTGAGGAGTGAGCAGGGACTGTTGCTGAGCAAACTACCCGCGGGGGCCGGAGCCGGGCCCTGCGCACGGACGACTATGCGTGCGAGCTCGGTGCCGCTGACTGTTACGTGGTTCCAATCCGGGTGGCTGCGCAGAACGAACTCGGTGCCAGTCACAGTCGTGTGGGGCCAAGTGTGACTCTCGCTGGCGCCGCCACCACAGGCAAACAGATGGCCGTCCGATAGCCAGAGGCAGGAAATGGGGCTGTTAGAGGTTGTCCAGTTAACTTGAACGTTGCAGGAAGTCTGGCCGGTACCGAGCTGGCACGGTGAGTTGCTGCTGAGCGTGCCCTGCTGGGCAAATGCGCTGCTGGACGTTACGGCTGACAGAGCGCAGAAGAGCAGCGCTGCGAGGCTGAACTGTTTCATTGGCTACATCCCTGTGCCAGTGGATACCGGCGTAGACGTGCGTAGCGTAACTACTTGGCACGCGCTGGTCGAGGGTGGTTGGTTAATCCTCAAAGTGCAAGTCAGATGGATAAATCTCGCCTGTAGGCCTGCATTCGCGGATCTTGAGCAGCAACCCTTTCTGCCCTTGGGGCGAGCTGGCGTCGCACATCGGTGCTGGCTATGCAGGTGCGCGAGTTTTTCCGAGCCAGCGCGCCCTGACCTTGTCCGGCATCCCCTTCAGGCGCAGTGCCGGTTGCTCGATGAAGTGCCAGGAGGCGATTGCGAGTGTCAGTGCGAGCAGGAACCCGCCGAGTGTGTTGCCGAAGCTGTGCAAGCCGCCAGCCAGTGCCGCGATTGTTTGCTGCGCTGGATAGCCCCAGAGATAGATGCCGTAAGAGTAGTCGCCGAAGCGGTTGAAGCCGCGCCAGCGTGTGTTGTAGGCGAACCAGAATGCGAAGGCGATTTCGGCCAGGGCAAACAGGAACGGGAAGACCGGCGTGTTGCGCCACAGCCAAGCCATGCCGGCGAGCGCGAGCAACAGGCTGCCGCGCAGCGGAATCCAGTCGCGGTTGACGTAGCAGAACGCGCCCGCCACGAACAATGCGGCCAGGCGCAGGTATTCGCGCGGATTCGACATCGGCGTCTGCTCTGGATAGTGCAGCGCCAGCACCAGCGAGCCCAGCGCAACAATGTTGAACAGGGCACGCCAGCGCAGCGCGCCGGCGATGCCGAGCGCCGCGACCATGACGTACATCCGCACTTCGGCGGGCAGGGTCCAGATCGAGCCGTTGATCACGGCGCTCTTGGGGTTGTGCTCGAACACGCCCGACAGTTGCCACTGCATGAGGATGTCGAACTTGAGGTTGCGCACGATGTAGCCGAGCGTTTCCGGGTGCTGCAGGTAATCGCGCAACGGCAGGCTGGTGAAAGCGGTGCCGAGGACGAACGCCGTCAGCAGCAGGCATACCGCATACGCCGGCACGATGCGGATGGTCCGGGCCCACGCGAAATCGAGCAGCCGCGGGTTGCGCAGGTAGCTGCCGGTCACCAGGAATCCGCTGACGATGAAGAACAGGTCCACGGCGATGCTGCCGGAGTAGGTGCCCCAGTTCATCCAGACGAAGAAGTCAGCCGGTGCATGGCCGCCGGTGATCGCCGGCGAGTGCCCGTAGATGACCATGCTGGCGGCGATGAAACGCAGCAACAGGAAGTTGTCGCCCTTCTGGGCAAGGCCGTCGGCAAGAGTTCTCATGCGGCATCGGTCCTGTAGGTGAGCCAGGCAGGCGCGTGTCGGCAAGGCGCGTTGTCGTCGGGTCGTCGCACGGGATCAGTCCGGCTGACGTACGCAAAACTGTGGGGTCAGGTGCTTGTACACGACCGGGCGCAGGCTTCGATCGTTGCTCATGATCGCCATCATGTGGGTGGGCTTGATGCGGCCGGCCTCGATCTCGGCCTGGTCACGCGCATGCACGCGATCGATGAAATCCTTGTCCCACGCGCCGTTCGCATCGAAGTGGTGCCCGAAGCTGCGGTCGATGAATGGGGTCACCAAGTTGCCGAACGCGAAGAACAGCTTGAATCCGAATCGCTCGATGAGCAGCGGCAGGATGTCCTGCGCGCGAATGCCCTCGAAACCTTCGACCGAGCAGTCCCAATTCTGGAACTCCGCTTCCTGCCGCTTCAGCTGCAGGTTGTAGCGATACGACTCCGGCAATTCCCGCCAGAACTCCTGAAGGATCGTCAGCGCCTCCGGCCAGCGCTGGTGGCCGTTGCGGCCGATCATGTCGGAAGTGATGAGGACGCCATCGTTGCCGATCGCGGTGCTGATCGCGTCGAACAGGTGCTCGAGTTCGGTGACGTGGTGCAGGCTCTGGTTCGCCATGACGACGTCGTAGGCCTGAGTTGGACGCCAGCGGTTGAAGTCGGCGCTGGTGAATCGGAATTGCGCACCGAGTCCGGCCGCTTCGGCCAGCTGCCGGCCGCGTTCCAGCATCGCCGTGGTCAGGTCGAGGCACTCGAACGTGAAGTCCGCCAGCCCCGACGCGCGCAATGTCTCCGCGATGCGGACCTCGGCGTCGCAGTTGCCGGAACCGATGCTGAGGATGCGTGGCGCAATGCCCTGCTCGCGCGCATGGGCGAGGATGCTCTTCGCGAAAAAGTCCTCGGGGTGGGCGAATCCGAGCGACTCCAGCATCGGCCGCAGGTAGGTGTTTGACCAGTAGTGGAAGATCGCGGGCAAGGCATTCACGTCCAAGTCGCTGGCGAATCGTCCGGTTTCCTGCGCGATCCGTGCTTCGTAGTCGGAGGTCGAGGTGGCAGGCGCTGGCAGCGTCGGCTCGGGCTTCGCGCGAAGTCCTGCCGGCAGCGCCGACGAAAGACTGCGCAGTATTCTCGAAATCGATTTCATGGACGGATACTCGTGGCGGATGCACTGTCCGCCGGGCGGAATGCAGGATCGGGCGCATCGCGGGGTGACCCGCCCAATAATCACAGGAGTCGCGCGCCCGGGGAAGCGCCGAGGCCTGCGCACCTGCGGGACCGCGCATCGCGTAGGATTCCCCGGCGCCTGCCCGGCGCGAGCCCGCAACACAGCCCGTCACCATGAAGTCGCCCCTCGCGCCACTGCTCCCCCTCTCCGACTGGCTCACCCAGCACGCGCCCGTTGCGGCCTTGCTCGGGGGGAGTGGGGTGCTGACCGAGTCGGTCGATGCGGCGCTGGTGCCGACGCTGGAGCTGCTGGAGCACTTGCGTGTCGATAGCGAGACGTTGGCGGCGACGCTGGCCTACGAGCTGCGCTTGCCGACGGAGAAGTTGCCGGCGAGTCTGCAGGCGCTGATCGATGGGCAGCGCGAGGCCGGGCGGGTGTGGAAGCTGTACTCGGAGAAGGGCCAGGGCGTGGCGCCGGAGGGGTTGCGGCGGTTGCTGCTCGCGATCATCCGCGACCTGCGCGTGATCTTCATCCTGCTGGCGCGGCAGCTGGTGCGGCTGCGTGGCGCGGCGGCGCTGGCGGAGCAGGAACAGCGCGCCTTGGCCCAGCTCACTGCCGATATCCATGCGCCGCTCGCCAACCGGCTCGGCATCTGGCAGCTCAAGTGGGAGTTGGAGGACCTGTCGTTCCGTTTCCTCCAACCGGATGCCTACAAGCGCATCGCCAGGGCGCTGGACGAGCGTCGCGGCGACCGCGAGGCATTCATCGAGCGCGTCAAGCGCGAGCTGACCCTGACTTTGCGCAACGAAGGCATCGACGCCGAAGTGGCCGGGCGCCCGAAACACATCTGGTCGATCTGGCGCAAGATGAGCCGCAAGCAGGTCGATGTCGATGGCCTCTACGACATCCGCGCGGTGCGGGTGATGGTCAAGGACGTCGCCAATTGCTATGCCGCGCTCGGGATCGTGCATGCGCTGTGGCCGCCGGTGCCGGGCGAGTTCGACGACTACATTGCGCGGCCCAAGGGCAACCACTACCGCTCGCTGCACACCGCGGTGATCGGCCCGGAGGGCAAGACGCTCGAGATCCAGATCCGCACGCCGGAGATGCACGAACACGCGGAACTCGGCGTCGCCGCGCACTGGCGCTACAAGGAAGGTGGCGGTGGCGACGCCGCGTTCGAGCGCAAGATCGCCGGTCTGCGCAATTTGCTCGAGGCCAAGGCCGACACCGAGTCCGATGCCGCCCTGCTCGCCGGCCTGCAGACCGAAGTGGTCGAGGACCGCGTCTATCTGCTGACGCCGCAGGGCAAGGTGATCGACCTGCCCAAGGGCGCGACCGTGCTCGACTTCGCCTACCACATCCACACCGAGGTCGGGCATCGTTGCCGCGGCGCGAAGTTGAACGGGCGGCTGGTGCCGCTCGACCATGCGCCGGTCAGCGGCGAGACCGTGGAGATCGTCACCGGCAAGGTCGCCGAACCCAAGCGCGACTGGCTGATCGCCTCGCGCGGTTTTCTGACTTCGCCGCGCGCGAAGGAGAAGGTGCGCACCTGGTTCAAGAAGCTCGACCACGACCGCAATGTCGTCGCCGGGCGCGAATTGCTCGACAAGGAAATGAAACGGCTGGCGCTGCACGAGGTCGATCTGTCGACACTGCCGGCGCGCTTCAACCTCAAGACCCAGGACGACCTGCTCGCCGCGATCGGCATTGGCGAGGTCACGCCCGGGCACATCGCGCGGGCGCTGCACGACATCGTGCAGCCGAAGACCGAGAAGCCCGAGTTCAGTGCCGAGCCGGTGCGCTCGCGCCGGCGCGGCAAGGACGCGATCACCATCGAGGGCGTTGGCAATCTGCTGACCGCGATGGCGCGCTGCTGCCAGCCGGTGCCGGGCGATCCGATCATCGGCTGGCTGACCAAGGGCCGCGGCGTCAGCGTGCATCGCGACGGCTGCCGCAGTTTCCTGAATCTGGTGGCGAAGGACCCTGGGCGCGTGATCCACGTCGACTGGGGTGGCAGTCAGGGCGAGTACGAAGTCGACGTGCTGGTGCGAGGCTACGACCGCAAGGGCCTGCTCAAGGACGTGTCGGCGGCGATCGCGCTGGCCGACGCGCATGTGCTCGCCGCAAGCACGCGCCTCGACCGCGACCACGGCATCGCCGAGATGTTCTTCGCCGTGCGCGTCGCCGACTACGGCCAGCTCTCCAGCCTGCTGCACAAGGTCGCAGCCTTGCCGAACGTGATCGAGGCGCGGCGCAACACCGCGGCGCGGCGGTGAAGGATCGCGGCCTGGAGGACGCTCCCACTGGGGTGGACCGAGATCGGGCTGGCCGGGTGGGAGCGGCCTCCGGTCGCGATCCTCTGCAACAAGCACTCGACGATTTCCGCCACAGCCGCTGGCGTGAGGTAGTGCAGGCGCTGGCGCCGATGATCGACGGCTGTCGCGACCTCGACACCATCCGCATCTTCGCGCTTTCCCTGGCCGAGCTCGGGCACAGCGCCGAAGCGATCGATCTGTTGCTGCAGGCGGTGGAACTGCATCCGCAATCAGCGGTCGCGCGCGTCAACCTGGCTTCGGCGCTGCGTCGTGGCGGGCAATACGAACGTGCCGAACAGGAATTGCGCAGCGCCATCGCGCTCGACCCGCAGCTCGCCGCCGCCGCCTTCAATCTCGGCAATCTGCTGAAGTCACAGGCGCGGCTGGGCGAAGCGCGCGCGCCGCTGGAGCGCGCGATTGCACTCGCGCCCGCACATGTCGACGCGCGCGTGGCGCTGGGCGAAGTGCTGAAGGCGCTGGGCGAGGTGCCGGCGGCAGTGGCGCAGTTCCGTGCCGCGATCGAATTGCGGCCGCAATGCGGCGCGGCCTGGTGGGGCATCGCCAACCTGAAGACGGTGCCGTTGTCGGCGGCGGACGGGGCGAAACTCGATGCGCTGTGGTCGGGCACGCTGGCACAGCGCGATCGCGAGACGCTCGGATTCGCCCGCGCCAGCGCGCACGCCACGCACTCGGGTGCGGAGCGTGCCTGGCAGGTCCTGCTCGAGGCGAATGCGGTGGCGGCGGCGAACCGACCGTTCGATGCCGCCGCCTTCCGCGACGAGTTGGCGCACGCGACACATGGCCTGGCCGCGCTGCCGCCGACATTGGCGCCGACCCAGGTCATCTTCATCGTCGGCCTGCCGCGCAGTGGCTCGACCCTGGTCGAACAGATGCTGTCCGCGCATCCGCAACTGGCCGCCGCTGGGGAACTGCCCGATCTTCCGAATCTGGTCGCGCGGCGCCGACGCGAGCAGGGGACGGAATGGCGGGAAGCGATGACGACCGAAGACTGGGCGAAGCTCGGCAGCGAATACCTGCATCGCACGCAGCGTTGGCGGACGGCGGGGCAGGCACTGATCGACAAGCTGCCGGACAACCTCCTGCGCGTTGACGTGATCCTGCGCATGCTGCCGAGTGCGCGCGTGATCGACTGTCGACGCGATGCGCGCGACTGCGCCCTGAGTTGCCTGCAGCAGTATTTCGCACACGGCAATGCCTTCAGCTTCGACCTCGAAGCGCTCGCGATCTACCAGCGCGGCTACCGCGAACTACTGGACCAGGCGCGGGTGTGGGCACCGGAGCGTGTCTTCGGCATTGCCTACGAGCGACTGGTGCAGCAACCGTCCGCGGTCCTGCAGGAGCTGCTGGATTTCCTCGGGCTGCCGTTCGACACAGCGTGCCTGCATCCGGAGCGGGTGCGGCGCGAAGTGCGCACCGCCAGCGCCGCCCAGGTGGTCGAGCCGCTGGACCAGCGCGGCATCGGCCGCTGGCGTCGATTCGAGCGGGAGTTTGCGGGCTGGGACGAGCGTGGCGTTACGCTAGTTGCTTTGACCTGAGTCATCCGATGCGCGATAGTGCCGCGATCTGGCTCGCACTTTGCGGCTGGATTCCCATTGCCCCGGAGAAACTGCGCATGAAGTCGACCGTGTTGAGCGCCGCGATTGCGGCTGGATTGATGATGGCTGGTGCCGCCGATGCGGCGATGGTCAAGAATGCCGGCAGCGCCGGCGTGATTCCGCCGGGCATTCGTGCGCCCAGCGCGGTGCTCTACAGTCAGCTGGATAACCCGTCCGGCAATGGCGTACCGGACCAGGACTTCGAGCCCGCTAACGACGCCTACGACTCGATCGCGGCCGATGATTTCGTCGTCACCGATCCGAGTGGCTGGACCATCCAGCAGGTGTCCACGGTGGGTACCACCGGGACAGCAGGTGGCTCGACGGTGGATGTCACCATCCACGCCAACAGCGTCGGCGGTGGCGATCCGGACCTGCCGGGCGCGGCTGAATGCACCTACACCGGCCTCACTCCCGTGGATACGACGGGCTCGTTCGTAATCACGCTGCCGACCTCCTGCATCGTCGGTCCGGGTACCCACTGGGTCTCGATCCAGACCAATCAGAGTTTCGCGGCCAACGGCCAGCACTTCTGGTCGAACCGTTCGACGCAAACCGGTTCAGAGGGCGTGTGGATGAACCCCAGCAATGGTTTCGGCACTGGTTGCGCCACCTTTACGCCGCAGACCACCTGTGGTGTCGGTGGTGGCGCCAGCCCGGACCTGCTGTTCCAGCTTGACGGCGTGCTCGGCGGTCTGGTGACCCCGTCGCAGCCGGTTCCGGCCAACTCGACCTTCGCGCTGCTCGGACTCGCTGCATTGCTCGCGGGCGTGGGCGTGTTCGCGATGCGTCGCCGCTTCTCCTGATCGACGCGTTCTGGAGACGAAAACGGCACCTTCGGGTGCCGTTTTCATTTGCGGCGTCCCGGAGTGGGAGCCTGCTTGTGGGACGGCCTGCGGCTGCGATCTCAGTGACCTCGGCTATACTCCGCGCCCCTGTTGCTGAGCCGGGACGCCGCCATGAGCATCGATCAACTGGAAGAAACCGCGCAGGCCATGGTGGCCGCCGGTAAGGGCATCATCGCCATCGACGAGTCGAACACCACGATCAAGAAGCGCTTCGACGGCGTCGGCATTGACTGCACGGAAGAAAACCGCCGCGCCTATCGCGAGATGCTGCTGACCGCGCCGAACCTGGCCGACCACATCTCCGGCGCAATCCTGTACGACGAAACCATCCGCCAGAGCACGCGTGACGGCGTGCCTTTCACCAAGATCATGCTCGACCGCGGCATCCTGCCCGGCATCAAGGTCGACAAGGGGCCGCAGCCGCTGGCCGGCTTCCCCGGCGAAGTGGTTACCGAAGGTCTCGACGGCCTGCGCGATCGGTTGAATGAGTACGCCCGTCTCGGCGCCAAGTTTGCGAAATGGCGTGCCGTCATCAGCATCGGTGACGACATGCCGAGTGCGACCGGCATCGACGCCAACGCGCATGCACTCGCACGCTACGCGGCGCTGTGCCAGGAAGCCGGCATCGTGCCGATGGTCGAGCCCGAGGTGCTGATGGACGGCAACCACGACATCGACACCTGCTACGACGTCACCGAGGCCGCGCTGCGCGCCCTGTTCGGCGCGTTGTATGAGCACAACGTGATGCTGGAAGGCGTGATTTTGAAGGCGAGCATGGTCATCAGCGGCAAGGATTGCGCGGAGAGGGCCAGTGCCGAGGAAGTGGCCGAGCTGACCGTGCGCTGCCTGAAGTCGGCCGTGCCCTCCGCGATTCCGGGCATCGTGTTCCTGTCCGGTGGCCAGTCCGATCTGGACGCGACCGCACACCTGAACCTGATGAACCAGATCGGTCCGCATCCTTGGCCGTTGTCGTTCTCCTACGGTCGCGCGATGCAGTCGGCGGCGCTCAAGCTGTGGTCGCAGGACCTGGTCGGCAACTTCGCCAAGGCCCAGACCATCGTCGCCAGCCGCGCCCGTGAAAACGGCATGGCCGCGCTCGGGCGTTGGACGCCGGATATGGCTGCGTAAGAGCGACCCCCTCCCGGCCTCCCCCTTGCTGCGCGAAAGGGAGGAGAAGTGCGGGGCTTTTGCCCCCTCCCTTGCGCGCGCAGCGCGGAGGGGAGGGTTGGGGTGGGCTCGCTCTATCATCTCCGCCTCCCGAACCCACCCACGAGGACAGGCCATGACCACTCCGCTCAAGCAACTCGACCAGGCACTCGGTGCGCTGCGTGATCTCGGTCTGATCAAGTCGCAGCCCGAGGAAGCGCCGGTCGTGGCCTTGATCGACCGCATCGCCCACCTCGACCCGGACAAGACCGTCGCGATTGCGCGCACCTTGTCGCAGGCGTCGCTGTTCAACGAGGTCGTGCGCGAGCAGATCTCGGCGATGTCGATCGGCGAGCGTTATCGCGGCATCACCGAAGCCTTCAACAGCATCCGCGACGACGCCAAGGCGATGGTCGCGCAAGTCGAGGATGGCAAGATCGACACCATGGAACGCCTGTCCAACATCTGGATGAAGGTCACCCGTGGCGACATCCCGAGCCGCTTCGCGCGCATCAAGGACACCTACCTCGATGTTGCCAAGGACTCGAAGGAACAGATCCAGCGCGAGCAGACCATCCTCGATGCCTATCGCGATTTCCGCGGCGCACTCAAGGAATCACAGGTGCTCGGCTTCAACGTGCTGAAGAAGGCCGAGGAGTCGCTGAGCGCGACGCGTGCGGCGCTGCAGACGGCCTCGGATGCGGTCAATGCCAGCACAGGTGCCGATCGCGAAGCGCACGCAAAGCTCGAGATGGCGCGTGATGTCGCGATGCGTGCGCTGCAGGACGAGGACAAGCGCTACCAGATCGCCAAGGACCTGGCCGAGAACCTGTCGATCTCCTACAACACCACCGAAGTGGTGATGGCGCGGCTGATGCAGATCACCGACGCCAAGGAACGCGTCTATTCGCAGGCGGTGATGTTCTTCGGCACCAACGAAACCGTGTTCACTGCGCTCTCGGCCTCGTTCACCGGCATGCACGGCCTGCACGAAAGCACGCAGACGCTGGATGCGATGAAGGAAGGCATGAACAAGAGCCTGGAGACGCTGGGCGAGATCGGCACCAAGGTGCTGGAAGAGGCGACGCGTGCCGGCTACGGCCCGACCCTGCGTGCGGAATCGGTCGCCAAGCTGGTCGATTCGGTGGTCAGCTTTCAGGAGAAGTCGGTGCAGATCATCGACGAGATGCGTGACCTCTCGAGCGCCAACGAGCGCGAGATCCAGGCCGCGGTCGAAGACGGCAAGCAGCGCCTGGTCGCACTCAGCCGCGCGGCGGCGACGCTGCCGGCAGCGCGCTGACGCGATGATTCGGTGCGGCCAAGAGCGACCCCCTCCCGGCCTCCCCCTCGCTGCGCGAAGGGGAGGAGAAGGGCGATGCTTCTGCTCCCTCCCTCGCGCGCGTAGCGCGGAGGGGATGGCCGGGGTGGGGTGCTCGTGAGTTCACGGCAGCCGGTGCTCGGCCAGGCGCGCACGTCGATGGACGAGCTGATGCTCGCCATGGACATCGTCGACACCTTGCGTCACGAGCAGTCGCTGGTCGAGCGCGAACTCGCCTCGGACCTGCGTGATGATGCGTTCGTCGCACGCGTCCAGCAGATCTATGCGAGCCAGGGCATCGAGGTCACCTCGGCGCTCATTCGCAAGGGCGTCGAGGAACTCAAGCAGGACCGTTTCGCCTACACGCCGCCGCCGCGATCGTTCGCGTTGCGGCTCGCCGAGGTCTGGGTCGACCGCTGGCGCTGGGCCAAGCGCTCGCTGATCGCGGGGTTCGTGCTGGCGTTCGGTTATGCCGTGGTCGCCATTCCGAATGCGTGGGTGGCTGCGCGCGAATACGGCGAGTACACAGAGTCCGTGCAGTCACTGCAGCAGCGCGGCGAACGCCTGAAAGTATTGGCCGAAAGCCTTTCGGCGTTTCCGCGCGCGTGGGCGGTGGATGCACCGGCAGTGGTGTCGGCACACCTGTCCGCGCTCGGTCGCGAGCTTGGTCAGGGCCAGGCCCATGCGGCGCCGACACTCGCCGCCGCCAGTGGCATTGCGGCGGTGGCGCAGGACCCATTCGCGGATGCGCCGGAGGCCAGCTACGCGCAACTCGCGCCGCTGCGCGAGCGCCTGGATGCCGCCGAGGCGCAACTTTCGTCGCTGGAAGGGCGCATCAAGGCGGGTGAGCGGCTGATGCTCGCCGCGCGCCGCTTCGATGCCGCGAATGCGCGGCTGGCGTCGATGGCCATCGGCGAACGCGCAAGCGCGACCGTGCAGGACGCGCGCGCACGCGCCGAGTCGGCACTGACCGCGGCCGATGACGTGGCCGCGAGCACCGCGGTCGGGCAGCTGGAACAGGCGGCCGCCGTGCTCGACCTCGCCTACACCCTGCGCATCGTCAATCGCGAAGGCGTGCAGAGCGGCGTCTGGCGCTATCACGAGGCCGCGCCGGATGGAAAGAACTACTACCTCGTGGTCGAGGCGATCGATGGCGCCGGCCACGCGATCCTGCTGCCGGTGACGAACGAGGAGACCCAGCAATCGCAGTCGGTGTCGCTGTTCGCGATCCGCGTGCCGCCGGCCGAGTACGAACGCGTCAAGGCCGACAAGCTCGACAACGGTCTGATCGACGATGCCGTCGTCGGCGAGAAACGTCGCGGCGAACTCGAAGCCGACTACCGCATCGCCGTCGCCGGCGGTGCCATCACGGAATGGTGAGCGCGATGCAATCCGGACAAGCG
This sequence comes from Lysobacterales bacterium, assembly GCA_016703225.1. Lineage (NCBI taxonomy): Bacteria > Pseudomonadati > Pseudomonadota > Gammaproteobacteria > Lysobacterales > Lysobacterales bacterium. The sequence goes on along the minus strand of JADJCM010000001.1, from coordinate 420,222 downwards.
GTGCTGCGCGACATCGACCAACGCATCGAGGCCCTGCGGGCGCAGACGCATGTGCTCGCGAACGAACTCAATGTACTCAGCGCTCGTCGCAATGCCGCGCGTACCCAGGAGAGCGGGCAGACGCGCGAGCTGGCCAGGCTGCGCCTGGACCTGCTGCAGGCGAATCAGGTCGCGGCCGGCATCGACGCCGCCGACCAGCGCGCGCTCAATTTGCTCGAGCAGCGTGCCGCGGCGCTGGATGCGTTGAATGCGGCGATCTCGACCTCCGAGGTGCGCCAGCAGGAGTTGTTGGCGACGCGCAGCGCGCGCCTGGCCGAGCGCGATGCCGCGCAGACGCGGGTGACCGAGGCCGCCACCGCGGTACGCAGCGCAGTGGCGGCCACCGCCGACTATCAGGCGCTGCAGGCGAAAGCGATGCGGGCTGCCGACATGGCCCGGCTGGCGCGCGAGAAGGCACGCGTCGCCGCCGAGGATCGCGAACGCAAGCGCAAGCCCTACGAAGCGGACAAGTTGTTCATGTATCTGTGGCAGGGTCGTTTCGGCTTCCCCGAGTACGCGGCGAATGCACTGACGCGCACGCTCGATCAGTGGGTGGCAAGACTCGTGGGTTATGACGGCGCGCATCGCAACTACCGCATGCTGCTGGCGCTCGCCGACCACCTCGCTGCGCATGCCGATAGCCAGGACGCCGCGGCCGCCGAGGCCGATGCCGCGCTGACCGCAGCCGAGGACGCGGCGCTGTCCGCAGCCGGCGTGTCCGCGCTTGAAGCTGCGCTCGATGCCGGCGAGGCAGCGCTGGATGCGGCCGAGCAGGCGATCGAGGTCGAGGAAGGCCAGCATCAGCAGCAGCTCGAGCAACGCGCGGCGATGGTCGCCGGCAATGATCCATTCACGACCGAGGCGGTGAGCGTGATCGCCGCCCAGCTCGGTCGCGAGGAACTGAACCAGTTGCGCAGCGATGCCCAGGGCACCGCGACGCCGCGCGACGACGCCATGGTCGCGGCGCTCGCGAATGCGCGAACCGAATCCAGCCAGCTGACCGAGCAGGTCGCGCGGCTCGAGCAGCAGCAGACGCTGTTGCTGAAGCAATTGACCGATGCCGAGCAGTTGCGCACGCGCTTTCGTGCCCAGGCCTATGACAGCAGCAACTCCGAGTTCGAGAATGGCCTCGCCGTCGGTGCGATCCTCGATCGCCTGCTGCGCGGTGCAGTGCGTGTGAACGATGCCTGGGAGGAAGTGAATCGCCACCATCGTGTGCGCATCCCGCCAGTCACGCGCTCGCCGCGCAGCGGTGGTGGCGGTGGATTCGGCAGCGGTGGCGGGTTCCGCACCGGTGGCGGCTTCCGCGGTGGTGGGGGCTTCAAGACCGGTGGAGGCTTCTGATGTACACGCCAATCGAGCGGATTGCCGACGCGCGCCGTGGGCGACGCCAGTCGGAGATGCGGGTGTTCGGCCTGCATGCGTGCATGGCCGTGTTTCATCATCGGCGGGCGGCGATTCGCAAGGTCTATCTGGACAAGGAGCTGCTCGGCGAGTTGCGCGAGGTGATCTCGTATTGCGTGGCGAACCGGCTCGGCTATCGCCTGCTGCCGGGCGAGGAGCTGGAGAAGCTGACCAAGTCGCAGCATCACGAAGGCGTCTGCTTCGAAGTGCTGCGCGCGCCGCTGCGCTCGCTCGAGGACGCGCTCGCGGCGATCTCGCCGACGCAGCCGGCGTGGTTCGCGTGGCTGGACGGTGTCGGCAATCCGCACAATCTCGGCGCGATGTTGCGCAGTGCCGCGCACTTCGGATGTGCCGGGCTGATCCTGCCGCGCGACGCCGGCCTTGGTCTCTCGGGCGCGGCCTGTCGCGTCGCCGAGGGTGGCGCGGAAGCGGTTCCGCTGGTCGGCATCGATGGCGCCGATGCCGCGATCGGGCTGCTGCACCGCCAGGATTTCCAGCTGCTCGCGACCGTCGTGCGCGGCGGCGAGAGCCTGTTCACGCAACCGCCGCCGGCGCGCGCAGTGTTCGTGATGGGTGCGGAGGAGGCCGGCATGAGCGAAGCCCTGGTCGCGCGATGCGATCGCCGCGTCGGCATTCCCGGCAGCGGTGCTGTCGAAAGCCTGAACGTGTCCGCGGCATTTGCGGTGTTCGCTGCCCAATGGGCGGCACACTGCCGTCCTTGATCCCGGCGAAACTTCCCATGTCCCGACCTGTCCATCTGGTTGTTCTCGTGCTCCTGCTGCTGTCCGGCGTCGATGGGCGTGCCCAGACGGTGGCGAGGCAGACCTTCGCGCTCGACTACACGATCGAGTTGCTGCCGGCGCAGGACCAGGCGCGGGTCACGATCGCGCTCGGCAAGGGTGCCGAGCGCGTGACGCGGCTCGGCATCGGCTTCGACGCCAAGCGCTACAGCGGCTTCAAGGCGAGCCAGGGCCAATTCGTCACGGGTGCCGCCGGCAGTGCGGTGTGGACGCCGACCGGTCCGGGCTCGAAGTTGAGTTATCTGGTTCGCATCACGCGCAAGCGCGACAGCGGCGACTTCGACGCGCGCATGACTGCCGACTGGGCGCTGTTCCGCGGCGACAAGGTGATTCCGTTCATCACCGCGAAGATGAAGAAGGGCACCGAGTCGGTCGCGCATCTGCGCTTCGTGCTGCCCCCGGGTTGGACCAATGTCGATACCGGCTGGATGCGTCTGCCGGACGGGCGCTTCGTCGTCGACAATACCGAGCGTCGTTTCGACCGACCGATCGGGTGGATCATCGCCGGCAAGGTCGGCACTCGTCGCGATCAACTCGGGTTGACGGAAGTGTCGATCGGTGCGCCCAAGGGCGACCCGCTCGACCGCATGGACGCGCTGACCATGATCCATCTGGTCTGGTCTGAAATCGAGGGCGCGTTCGGCAAGACGCCGAAGAAGATCCTGATCGTCGGCGCCGGCGATCCGATGTGGCGCGGCGGGCTGTCGGCGCCGAACTCGCTGTTCTTCCATTCGCAGCGCCCTCTGGTCAGCGAAAACGCGACCAGCACCCTGTTCCATGAACTCACCCACGTGGTCACGCGCATCAGCGCCGAGAACCGCTCCGACTGGATCGCCGAGGGCCTGGCCGAGTTCTATTCGGTGGAACTGGTCTGGCGCGCCGGCGGCATGAGCGACGACCGCCGCGAACGCGTCTATCGCAGCCTGCGCGACTGGGGGCGTGGCGTGAAGTCGCTGCGCACCGAGCATTCCAGCGCCGAGATCACCGCGCGTGCGGTCGTGCTGCTGCGCGAACTCGACGATGAGATTCGGGCGCGCACCAGGGGCAACAAGGATATCGACGATGTCACTCGCATCCTGCGCGTGCTGCGCAAGGTCTCGACCGCCGAGTTCATCGCCGCCGCCGAAAAGGTTCTCGGCGGCAAATCCAGGGTGTTGGCGACGCCGTTGCTGAAATAGGCATCAAGAGCATCGCGGGCCGGAGCCCGCTCCCACAGGTGCTCCATGAAGGTTCGTCCGTGCACCTGTGGGAGCGGGCTCCGGCCCGCGATGCTTTTCACACCACCCGACCCTCGATCTGTTCGTGGATCGCGATGCGCGCGTCCTCGTCGAGGCCGAGTGCATTGCCGAGCGTCTGCAGGAAGCGACGCTCGGCCTCGCTGTCGATGTCGATTGCTACTGCAGCGGCGGCGTAGACCTCGCGCGTCAGGCCGGGGCGGGTGAGGGCGCCGATCCTGTCTGCGGATTTCGGCACCGCAAGCTCGGCTTCGAGGAAACTGCGTGTTTCGGCATCGACGCCGGCTGCGCAGGCACGATCGAGCACGCGCTGGCGCTCCGTGGGGTCGATCACGCCATCGGCCGCAGCGGCGGCGATCATGCTCTGCACCAACAGCACGGCGTCGGCTTGCTCCTGCGGCAGCAGGGCGGGATCGATGGTTGCGGCGGGCGCCGGTGGCGGCGGTCCGGGCGGCACCGCAGCGGCGATTGCAGCGGCATAGGCCGGCGCGGGAGGTGGCATCGCGCCCGCTGTGGTTGCCGGCTCGGTGGGCTTCTGCTGCGAAAAATGTTCGTAGGCGGCCATGGCCACGCCCAAGGCGCCGAGCCCAAGTTGCGCCTTGGTGCCGAAGCTGAGACCACTGCCGCGCTTGCGGCGATGTCCGAAATCGCCACCGAGGGCGTCGCCGAGGAGTTGGCCGAGCAATCGTTGCGGATCGAACATGGGGCGATTCCGGCAGTCTGGGGAGTGGCGGTTATGGCGGCTCGGGCGGTGGATGACAAGAGCATTCGTTTCGCAACTTGTTGTGGCGACAAGGGCTTGGCATCATACGCGCCGCATTTCCGCGGGAATCCCCCGATGTCGATCCACGAGCAAGCCTGTCCCGGGCCTGCCGCCCTGACGCCTGTGCCGCCCAGCGGAGGCCGCTAGATGGCGGATGAAGTGAGCGCGCTGCCGCGTGGGCCGGGCAAGGTCTGGAATGCGCTGCGCTGGTCGCTGAAGGGCACCGCGACGGCGTTTCGAATCGAGTCTTCGTTTCGACTCGAGTGCTATTTGCTGCTTCTGCTCGGGCCGCTGGCATTCGTGCTGGGCGCAACTGCGGTCGAGCGCGCCCTGTTGTTCGGCTCGCTGCTGCTGGTGCTGTCGGCGGAATTGCTGAACTCCGCAATCGAGCAGGTGGTGGACAAGATCAGTCCGGAGTTTGCGCTCTTCGCCGGTCGCGCCAAGGACATGGGCTCGGCGGCGGTTTTCTTCACCATGATGAATGTGATCGCGGTCTGGGGCTTGCTGCTCGCACCGCGCTGGATGTGACGGATGGAAGTACTGTTCACCCCTGAAGGCCTGTTGTCGCTGCTGATGCTGGCCACGCTCGAGATCGTGCTCGGCGTCGACAACCTGGTCTTCATCTCGATCGCGGTCAGTCGCCTGCCGCAGGAGCGGCGCTCCGAGGCGCGCAAGTTCGGCCTGGCGCTGGCCTGCATCACGCGCATCGGCCTGCTGATGTCGCTGGCCTGGCTGGCGCGCATGAAGACGCCGCTGTTCAGCCTGATGGGCAACGACATCTCGGTGCGCGACCTGGTGCTGATCGGCGGCGGCTTGTTCCTGCTGATCAAGGGCACCATGGAAATCCACGAGTCGGTCGAGGGCGAGGACAGCGACGGCCCGAGTGCGCGCGCCTCCTCGGCGTTCGGCTACGTCATTGCGCAGATCGCAGTCATCGACATCGTATTTTCGCTCGATTCGGTGATCACCGCGGTCGGCCTGGTCAACAACGTGCCGGTGATGGCGGCGGCGATCATCGCCGCGGTGCTGGTGATGATGCTGGCCTCGGATCCGGTCGGCGAGTTCATCGACCGCCACCCGACCATCAAGATGCTGGCGCTGGCCTTCATCATCCTGGTCGGCGTGGCCTTGATCGCCGATGGCCTGAACTTCCACATTCCGCGCGGCTATCTGTACTTCGGCATGGCCTTCTCGGCCGGCGTGGAGGCGCTGAACCTGATGGCCAAGTCGCGGCGCCAGAAGAAAGCAGCGCTGCGCGCGCAGCGGGATGACACCGAGTGAGCGCCGCGGACGGGGAATGCGAGGCGGATGCGACCGAACTGCCGGGTCTGTTTCTGAAGCGCGGCGAAGACGCGCGACTGCGCCAGGGACACCTGTGGGTGTTCTCGAACGAGGTGGACGTCAAGCGTTCGCCGCTCGGCGAGTTTGAGCCGGGCGAGCAGGTCGCGATCGTCGATGCTGCCGAGCGCGTGATCGGGCTCGGCTACATCAATCCGAATGCGTTGATCTGTGCGCGCATGGTCGAACGCGGCGCGCACCATCCACTCGACCAGTCGCTGCTGGTGCACCGCCTGAACGTGGCGTTGGCGTTGCGCGAGCGCTTGTACGACACCCCGCATTACCGCCTCGTCTTTGGCGAATCCGATGGCCTGCCCGGCCTCGTCATCGATCGCTTCGGCGACGTGCTGGTCGGCCAGATCGGCACCCTCGGCATGGAGCGGATGAAGGACTGGGTGGTTGCGGCGGTGGCCAAGGTGTTCAAGCCGCGCGCGTTCCTCTGGAAGAACTCGGGTTCGGCGCGCAAGCTCGAGGCCCTGCCCGAATACGATGAATGCGCAATCGGCGAATGGCCGCAGTACCTCGACGTGGTCGAGGGCGGCGTGCGTTTCCAGATCGATCCGCGCGACAGCCAGAAAACCGGCTGGTTCTATGACCAGCGCGACAACCGTGATCGCCTGCCGAAGCTGGTCAAGGGCCGGCGCGTGCTTGACGTGTTCTGCTATGGCGGCGGCTGGGGCCTGCGCGCCGCGGCCGCGGGTGCTAGCGAAGTGGTCTGCGTCGATGCCTCGGCGACCGCGCTCGCCATGGTCAACCGCGCGGCGCAGGACAACGCGCTCGCGGACCGCGTGAAGGCGCTGCAGGGTGACGCCTTCGACGTGCTCAAGGAATTGCGCCAGCAACGCGAACGCTTCGACGTCGTGATTGTCGATCCGCCCGCCTTCATCAAGCGCAAGAAGGACTTTGCCGAAGGCCGCATCGCCTATCGCCGCATCTTCGAGATGGCGATGCAGCTGCTGGCGCGCGACGGCGTGTTGATCGCGTGTTCGTGTTCGCACCACCTGCCGCGCAGCGTGCTGCTCGACACCATCCACCAGGGCGCGCGCCATCTCGATCGCAGCGTGCAGGTGCTCGCCGGCCTGCAGCAATCCGCCTGCCATCCGGTGCATCCCGCGATCCCCGAGACCGAGTACCTCAAGGGCTTCATCTGCCGGGTACTGCCGTCGTGAGCGAGGTCTGACATGCCCTACGTCCATGACATCGACCCGATCGTGCTCAGCGTCGGGCCGCTTTCGGTGCACTGGTACGGCGTCATGTACCTGCTCGGCCTCGGTGCGGCGTGGTGGCTCGGCGTGCGGCGCGTGCGCGCGGGGCGCTTCGGGATCAGCGAGCAGCAGTTCTCCGACCTGATTTTCGAGGGCATGCTCGGTGTCATCATCGGCGGCCGCGTTGGCTACATGCTGGTCTACGGACGCGCCGAACTGGCGGCCGATCCGCTGGCACTGTTCCGGGTCTGGGAAGGCGGCATGTCGTTCCACGGCGGGCTGGTCGGGGTGATGGCCGCACTCGCCTTCTGGTCGTGGCGACAACGCCGGCATGCGTTCGACACCATCGACTTCATCGCGCCGCTGGTGCCGGCCGGACTCGGCTTCGGTCGCATCGGCAACTGGATCGGCGGCGAGTTGTGGGGACGCCACACCGACGCGCCCTGGGGCGTGATCTTCCCGCAGTCGCTCGATCACCTCGGGCTGTCCATCGAGCAGATCAAGGCGCAGGCCGCGCAGGGGCTGCTGAATCACGAGATGCGGCATCCCTCGCAGCTGTACCAGGCGTTCCTCGAGGGCGTGCTGCTGTGCGGCCTGCTGCTCTGGTTCACGCGCCGCGAACGGCCGCGCTACGCCGCCAGCGGCGTGTTCGCGCTGATTTACGGCCTCGGCCGTTTCGTCGTCGAATTCGCGCGCGAGCCGGACGCGCACATGGGCTACATCGCGTTTGGCTGGATGACCACCGGCCAGGCGCTGTCGTTGCCGCTGATCGCCGTCGGCATCGGCCTGCTGGTCATCGCCTACCGTCGTCGGGGAGCCTGATGCAGGCCTACCTCGATCTGCTGCGGCACGTACTCGAATGCGGCGCGGACAAGGCCGACCGCACCGGCACCGGCACGCGCAGCGTGTTCGGTTACCAGATGCGCTTCAACCTCGCCGACGGCTTTCCGCTGGTCACGACCAAGAAGCTGCACCTGCGCTCGATCATCCACGAACTGCTGTGGTTCCTGCAGGGCGACACCAACATCGGCTACCTGCGCGAACACGGGGTCACGATCTGGGACGAGTGGGCCGATGCCAGCGGCGATCTCGGACCGGTCTACGGCAAACAGTGGCGACGTTGGGCCACGCCCGACGGGCGCGTCATCGACCAGATCGCCGAGGTGATCGAGCGCATCCAACGCGATCCCGACTCGCGCCGCCTGATCGTCAGCGCCTGGAACGTCGCCGAGATTCCGCAGATGGCGCTCGCGCCCTGTCACGCGCTATTCCAGTTCTACGTCGCCAATGGCCGATTGTCCTGCCAGCTGTACCAGCGCAGCGCCGACATCTTCCTCGGCGTTCCGTTCAACATCGCGAGTTATGCGCTGCTGACGCACATGGTCGCGCAGGTCTGCGAGCTTCAGGTCGGCGACTTCGTGCACACGCTCGGCGATGCGCATCTGTACGCGAACCACGTCGAACAGGCGCAGCTGCAGCTCACGCGCACGCCGCTGCCCTTGCCGACGCTGCAGTTGAATCCCGACATCCGTTCGATCGACGCATTCCTCTTCGAGGACATCGCGATCGCGGGCTACCAGTCGCACCCGGCGATCAAGGCACCGATCGCGGTGTGACAGGGGTGGACGCGGCGCGCCGGCCAGCGCCGATGGCCATCGACAGCGCGATCGCGATGGCGGCTGCCAGCCAATCCAGCGCGGTGCTGCGCACCAGCACCAGGTCCAGGGTCATTGCCACGCCCATCGCATGCAATGTTTCCATCGGGCCGTATCCGAACTGTTGCGCCACGATCACGCCGGCGGCCAGCGCCTGCGCATAGGCAATGCCGGCGAATGCGGCGAGGCCATGCAGCAGCAGTCGCGTGCCGCGTGTCAGGAAGCCGAGTTGGCCGCGCATCAGCAGCAGTACGGCCGGCATCATCAGGCTCGCGAAGGGCAGGTCGCGGTGCGTCAACTGCATCGCCACCGACCACACCGCGCCGGCGCACAGCGGCAGCAGGAACAGCATCAACAGGTGGATGCAACGGGTCAGAATCGACGGCATGGCGCATTGTGACATGGCCTTGCAGTGTGCCCGCCGGCGCGCGGCGATAAAAGCGTACCGATTCGGTACAATTTCGCATCCAACCCCGCCAGACGCGCCATGTCCCGTTACTCGCAAACCAGTGAACCGGTCCGCTTCGAGCGCGACTGTGCCGCCGTGATGGTGCCCTCGGGCGATCTGGTCAACCTGCCCGCGGGCCAGACCGGCTACATCACCCAGGCGCTCGGCGGCAGCTTCACCGTGTTCGTCGAGGGCAACCTGTTTCGCGTCCGCAACGAAGACGCCGACGCCATCGGCAAGGAGCCGATGCCGCTTCCCGAACTGCCCGAGAACGCCAGCGACGACCAGGTTGAGCAGGCGGTGTGGGCGCAGTTGCGCACCTGTTTCGACCCGGAGATTCCGATCAACATCGTCGAGCTGGGGCTGGTGTACAGCTGCGAACTCGGCCAGCGCGACGATGGCGCGCGCAAGGTCGAGGTCAAGATGACCCTGACCGCGCCCGGCTGCGGCATGGGCGATATTCTGGTCGAGGACGTGCGCAGCAAGATCGAACTGCTGCCGGCGATCGCCGAGGCCGACGTCGAACTGGTGTTCGATCCGCCCTGGAACCAGTCGATGATGAGCGACGCGGCGCGGCTGGAAACGGGCATGATGTATTGAGCGGTCGCTCTGGTTTTCTCCCATCCCCCCCCCCCCACACACCCGACCCAACCCGCGCATGACCAAGCCCTGGTGGCAACACGAAAGTCATACCGTTCTCGATGACGACATCCTCTGCGACGGCCAGTCGCTGACCGCGCTGGCGCGCCAACACGGCACGCCGCTGTACGTGTACAGCCGCAGCAACGTTCAACGCCGGCTGCAGCGCATGCAGGAGGCGTTGCGAGCGGTGGGGGTTCGTCATCGCATCTACTACGCGATGAAGTCGAACCGGCATCCCGGCGTGCTGCAGGCGGTGCGCGATTGCGTCGGGGTCGGCATCGACGCCTGCTCGCCGCGCGAGGTGCAACTGGCGCTCGCTTCCGGCTTCACGCCGGCGGACATCTCGTTCAACGCAGGCATGCTTTCGTCGCGCGATCTCGACTACCTCGCCGGTACCGGCGTGCATTGCACCCTGGACACCTTCTCGGCGCTGCGGCGCTATGCCGCGCGTGCGGCGCCGGGGACCGCAGTCGGGCTGCGCTTCAATTCGGGCGTGCGCGTCGGCTACTCGGACGATCCCCGGTTGACCTACGGCGGCGCCAAGTTCGGCTTCGAGGCCGAAGACCTGCCGCGCATCCTGGAAGTCGTTGCCGAACTCGGCATGCGCGCCGACGCCGTGCACATGCACCTCGGTTGGGGACTGACCGATAGCGGCGAGGCCAAGGTGCGCACCGCGTTCGAGCGCCTGGCGGCGATCGCGCGCGCGGTGCCCGGCATCGAGGCGATCAACGTCGGCGGCGGGCTTGGCGGGCACTACGTCGAGCAGGACCATCCGCTCGCGCTCGGCACCTGGGCGGCGCTGATTGCGGAGGTACTGGCGCCGGTCGGTGCCTGCATCTGGTGCGAACCCGGGACCTTCGTGTCGGCTTCCTCGGGCATGCTCCTGGTCGAGGCGAACACCGTCGAAGCACGTCGCGGCGAGACCTGGCTAGGTGTCAATGCCGGTTTCGCGGTCAACCTCAATCCGGCGATGTACAACATCGGCCTGACCGCCATCGCGCTGCAGCAGCCGCGCGCCGAGGCGAGCCAGCGCTACACCATCGCCGGGAACATCAACGAGTCCGGCGACGTCTTCGGCCGCGGCATCGCCCTGCCGGAGATGCGCGAGGGCAATCTGCTCGCGTTCTTCCCCGCCGGTGCCTACGGCGCCAGCATGGCCAGCGACCATTGCCTGCGCGGCGGCGCGATGGAAATTGCGGTGTGATGCATCGCAGACATTGATCCGAGCGGTGTAGGAGCGACCCCGGTCGCGACCGGTGACGCGATGCACCCGATGTTCGCGACGGGCGTTGTTCGCAATGCGGCGCGATGCACCCGGCGTTCGCGATGAAACGTGTTCGCGACCACCGCATGTGGCCGCGTCACCGGTCGCGACCGGGGTCGCTCCTACGTCGTATCGACGTGGTTCAATCGTGCGGTGTAGGAGCGGCCCCGGCCGCGACCGGTGACGCGATGCATCCGATGTTCGCGACGGGCGTTGTTCGCAATGCGACGCGATGCATCCGGCGTTCGCGATGAAACGTGTTCGCGACCACCGCATGTGGCCGCGACCGGTGACGCGATGCATCCGATGTTCGCGATGGGCGTTGTTCGCAACGCGACGCGATGCACCCGGCGTTCGCGATGAAACGTGTTCGCGACCACCGCATGTGGCCGCGACCCCGGCCGCGACCGGCGACGCGATGCACCCGATGTTCGCGATGGGCGTTGTTCGCAACGCGACGCGATGCACCCGGCGTTCGCGATGAAACGTGTTCGCGACCACCGCATGTGGCCGCGGCCCCGGCCGCGACCGGTGACGCGATGCACCCGATGTTCGCGACGGGCGTTGTTCGCAATGCGACGCGATGCATTCGGCGTTCGCGATGAAACGTGTTCGCGATCACCGCGTGTGGCCGCGTCAACGGTCGCGACCGGTGACGCGATGCACCCGATGTTCGCGACGGGCGTTGTTCGCAATGCGACGCGATGCATTCGGCGTTCGCGATGAAACGTGATCGCGATCACCGCAGCTGGCCGCGTCACCGATCGCGCCACAAGTGGCGCTCCTACATTTTCGGTGCGGTGATCTTCGCTTCGGCTTCCGCGGCGAGATAGGCGAATGCGGCGTAGGCGGCGACGTTCTGGTCGAGCTTGGCGGCGTCGACCTTGTCGAGGGTGTCGTTCGCGGTGTGGTGGTAGTCGAAGTAGTCGATTCCGTCCTGGCTTAGCGAAAACGCCGGCACGCCGAGCTTGGCGATCGGGCCGATGTCGGAACCGACGCGTGCGACATTGCCGCCGCGTTCGATGCCGAGCGGATAGAGCACGCTGCCAATCGCATCGGCGACCGGCAAGGAACCGGCCGCGACGTTCGAGTCGAAGCGATAGATCAGGTCGGCGCCGAAGTCGGACTCGGCAATCGCGACATGGGTCTGCGCCGCGTCGGCATGCGCGCGGGCATAGGCATTGCCGCCGTACAGGCCCTGCTCTTCATTGGCGAACGCGACGACGCGGATGCTGCGCCGCGGACGCTGCGGCAGCCGCGCAATCATCGCGCCCGCGGCCATGGTGATGCCGACGCCGGCGGCGTCGTCGATGGCGCCGGTGCCCGGGTCCCAGGAATCGAGATGGCCGCCGATCAGCACGAACTCGTCCGGTTTCTCGCGCCCGGTCAATTCGCCGATGACGTTGTGGCTGGTGTACTCGCCGGCCAGGCCGACATCGAGTTCGAGCTTGATCCGCATCGGCGCACCGCGCGCGACCAGACGGTCGAGCTGGTCGGCATCGGGGTTGCTGAGCGCCGCAGCGGGCACCAGCGTGGTTGCGATCAGCGAACCGTCGCGGAGCTTGCGCGCACGCTTGGCGATTTGCGGGTCTAGCGCGATCTGGCCGAGCCACAGCGCGCCACCGGTGTGCGGGAAGCGGTCGCTGTCGGTGCCGATCGAGCGGATCAGCACTGCGACCGCGCCCTTGCGCCCGGCGATCTCTGCGCTCTGGCCGCGCACCGCGACCGCCGGGCCGTAACCGCCGCCGTCGCGGCGCCGCTCCATCTTCTGCGACACGAATACGATCTTGCCGCGCACCTCGTCCGCGCTGGCTGCGCTCAGTGCGGCCAGATCCGGGAAGCGCACGATCTCGGCCTCGACACCGCCCTTGGGTGTGCCCGAGGAAAATCCGAGCGCGAGGATGGACAGCTTTTGCGGCGCCGGTGCCAGCACCTCGGCGCTCTCATGGCCGCGTCTCCACACCGGGAAGCTGACCGGTTCCAGCAGCACGCGGTCGAAGCCCAGTGCCTTGAACTTCTGCTCGGCCCAGCGCACCGCGCGTGCGTCGGCGGGCGTGCCGGCCATGCGCGCGCCGACCTCGGTGGTCAGCGATTCGACCAGCGCATAGGCGCCGCTGCCTTGCATCGCGGTGTCGCGCAGTTGCGCCGCGGTGGTCATCGCCGGTTCGGCGATCGGGGACGGTGGTACCGGTGTCTGCGCGCAGGCAAGGCCGCAGGCGATCAGGAAATACACGGGCAGCAGGCGCATCGCAGTCTCCGCAGACGAAGCGCCGATTCTGGCAGAGCCGCGCGCCTGTCCCGTGTGACGTTCGTCCTGCGCGCGGCCCGCTTCGTCACTCGAAGCCGTCGGCGAACACCAGGCCGATGTCGGTGGGCGCCAGCGTCTGGAGGGTCAATTGCGCGGGTGCGCCGACTTCCACCGCCGCCAGCGTCGCGGAAGCATTCGTCGGCGGCGTCGCCGCGGTGAAGCCGAAGTTGTACAGCGTGCCCCAGTCGAGCCCGGCGCTGGCCGCGGGCTTGGTCCAGGTGATGCCGTTCGCGTCCTGTGTCGCGATCCAGTCGCTGCCGGCATTGCGATCGACATCGTGGAAGTAGAGATTGCCGACGCTGTTGCCGCCGGTGGGCACGAAGAACGAACCGATCTGGCGGTCGAAATCGTGGTTCGCCAGGGCGTACTCGTAGCGCGTTTGACCGCCGCCGAGGTCGGTGGTCTTGACCGCCAGGCGCACGTGGCCCTCGGGCAGGGTCAGCAGTTCGTTGCGGCTGCCCGCGGGCGGGCTTGTCGGATTGACCCAGGCGTCCAGCACCGAACCATTGGCCAGCGCGGTGTTCAAGGTGAAAATCCAGATGCCGCCGGGCAAGGACGGCGTCATTCGTCGCCAGCCCATCGAGTTGAAGATGTTGACGTCGTCGCGCACCACGTACCACGCCTCCAGGAAGTACTCGGCGCCTGGAGTCTGCAGGTCGGTCTCCTACACGGTGGCGCGGTGGATCGGGAACGGGTCGCTGCCGCTGTGGTCCTGCACGCCGTCGCCGTTCTGGTCGAAGTGCGAGCCGGTGTGGTTCCACAGACCGAGGCCGGCGGTGACTTCGGGGCGGAACGACAGGCTACCGGTCGAGTTGTTGGTGCCTTCGCCATACACATCCGAGCAGCCGAGGCCGAGGATGTGCGAGTCGGTGCAGGCGCCGGCATCGCAGCCGCTGTTGATGGTCAGGAACGCATGCTTCACGTCCGAGGTGCCGATCTGCTCGAACACGCCATTGGCGCTGCGGAAGATCGCCCAGACCAGGAACGGATGCTGGTCGTTGTTGTAGGGCGGGAACGGCCCGGTGAACTTGCCGTACCAGGGCACGTTGCCGCTGCCGACATTGCGCAGCGTGGCCGATGGACTGACCGCGACGAAACCGCCCTGGCGCTCCCACTGGCCGACCGAGCCGATGGCGGTGAGCGCCACGTCCTTGTCGCCGGACCAGTTGGAACAGCCGGGCGGGGTGCCGAGCTTGGCTTCGGCCTCCGGCGCCTGCACGCGTGCTTCGAGCTCCAGCGTGCCGATGGCGACGCCGGCGAGCTGCGGTTGCTGCAGACGCTGCGCCAATGCCGGGGCGATGCGCAGATCGAGGTTGAACAGCTGCAGCTTGCCGGCATCGCGATCGACCTCGAAATGCGCGAAGTCGGCGGTGAATGTGACCTCGCCATCGCGCGTGCGCAACTCGAAGCTGCGCGGCGCGAACGCCGGCGCCAGCACGAACTGCTGCAGCGACAGCGCGCCGCCTTTCCACGCCAGCTCGAAGCCGCCGCGATGGTGCAGGCCCGGGCCGAGCAGGTGTTCGAGCACGTGGCCCTGCATGTCCACCGCCAGGCGTTTGTCGTTGCGCGCGCCGAACACCAGGCGCGCGTCGTAGCCAAGCGCGTGTTCGTGCGGCGCGAAGCGCAGGTCGCCGCGCTCGATATCGCGCACCTGAACGCCCAGATCGCGCAGCAAGGACCGGTTGAACGAGATCGCGGTGCGCGCGTCGCTGAGCGACCACGAGGCAGCGTGGACGCCGGAAGCGGCGAGGGCAAGCAATATCGGCAGGATCGGGCGCAGGCGCATGGCGGCCTCAGCGCGACTTGAGCAGGTCGCGGATTTCGGCCAGCAGTTTCTCCTGCTCGCTCGGCGGCGGGGGTGCTGCGGGTGCTGCAGCTTCGGCGCGCTGCATGCGATTCACCGCCTTGATCACCAGGAACAGCACGAAGGCGACAATGACGAAGTCGAGCGTGGCCTGCAGGAAGGCGCCATAGCCGATGCTGACTGCGGGCGTGCCATCGGCCTGGGCGCCGACCTTCCACGCCAGTTCCGCGAAGTTCTGCCCCGAGGTGAGATAGCCGACGATCGGCATGATCATCTTGTCGACCATGGCGCTGACGATCTTGCCGAACGCGGCGCCGATGACGACGCCGACGGCCATGTCCACGACATTGCCGCGCATCGCGAAGGCCTTGAACTCCGAAATCATGCCCATGAGGGTTTCTCCGTGGTGGACTCAGACGATGCGGCCGCGCAGATCCGCGAGGCCTGGGAAGGTGGCGACGAAGGCGTCGCCGCGCTGCAGTGCGGCGACACCGGCCGGCGTGCCGGTGAACACCAGGTCACCGGCGCGCAGCTCGAACAGGCGTGACAGCGACGCCAGGATCGCAGCCACCGGCAACACCATGCTGGCGATGTCGGCACGCTGGCGGGTCTCGCCATTGATCGCCAGGTGCAGCTCGCCCGCGGCCGGATGCCCGCATTGCGCCGCGGGCGTGATCGCGCCGATCGGCGCCGAGGCATCGAAGCCCTTGGCGGTGTCCCAAGGCAGGCCCTTGGCCTTGGCCTTGGCCTGCAGATCGCGGCGGGTGAGATCGAGGCCGACGGCATAGCCGTAGATCGCTTCGCGCGCCGCCTGCTCGTCGAGATCGCGCCCGCCGGATTGCAGCGCGACGACCAGTTCGACTTCGTGGTGCAGGTCAGCGGTCGCCGACGGATAGGGCACATCGGCGCCATCAACGACCACGGCATCACCCGGCTTGAGGAAGAACACCGGTGCGTCGAGCGCCACCGTCGCGTTCATCTCGCGCGCGTGCTCCTCGTAGTTGCGACCGATGCAGTAGATGCGATGCACCGGGAAGCGCAGCGCGCTGCCGTGGATCGCGACGGTTGGCGGGGTCGGTGCCGGGAATGCCAGTTCACTCATGCTCAATGCTCCGTGTGCTTGATCAGCAGCATCGCGCCTACGCCGCCTTCGGCCAGTCCGACCGCGACCAGCAGCCAGGGCAGGAATGTCGGCGCGTCCGCCAACGCCTGCCACACCGCCACGGCCATCAACATCAGGAGCGCACTGCCGGCGAGCAGGCCATAGGCGATGAATCGTCGCTGCGGAGCGGGCTGGCGCATGGGTGGGTCTCGCTGGGAATCGGGGCGAATGTTACAACCGGGCGGGATGACCTTCGTCACTTCGCGCATGCAGGCGAAGCGGCCAAGCTGGCGGGTATCATCGGGGTTTGCCCGCGTGGAGTCGTTCATGGATCAGCAGGAAGCACTGATTGCGCAGTTGCGCATCGACCGCAAGCCGGTTGCGCCGGCGCGACGCCGTTGGCCGTGGGTCGCCGGGTTCATCGCGGTCGCGGTTGGTGCCTTCGTGGCGCTGTCCGGTGGCCGCCCGTTGCCAGTCGAGATCGCGACCGCGCGCGCCGCCGCCAGCGACGAGAATGCCTCGGTGCTGGATGCTTCCGGATACATCACCGCGCGCCGCCAGGCGACGGTATCGGCCAAGGTCACCGGCAAGGTGCGCGAGCTGCTGATCGAGGAAGGCCAGAAGGTGGAGGCCGACCAGATCGTCGCCTATCTCGACGATACCGAGGCGAAGACCGACGAAGGCCTGGCGCTGGCCCGGCTGGGTGCGGCCAAGGCGGCGCTCGGCGAGATCCGCGCCACGCTCGCCGACGCCGAGCGCGAACTCGCGCGCCAGCGCGACCTCGCCGCGCGCAAGCTGACCTCGCAGGCGCTGCTCGATGCCGCCGGCACCCAGGTCGATGCCTTGCGTGCGCGCTTGGGCAGCGCCCAAGCGCAGATCCCGGTGGCCGAACGCCAGCTCGAAGCGACGCGCAACCAGCTCGCCAACATGGTCGTGCGTGCGCCGTTCACCGGCGTGGTCACGGTCAAGGCGGCGCAGCCGGGCGAAATGATCTCGCCGATCGCGGCCGGCGGCGGCTTCACCCGCAGCGGCATCGGCACCATCGTCGACATGGATTCGCTGGAGGTGCAGGTCGATGTCAACGAGGCCTACATCAATCGCGTCACCGCGCAGCAGCCGGTCAATGCCGTGCTCAATGCCTATCCCGACTGGAACATCCCGGCTTCGGTGATCGCGATCATTCCCGCGGCCGATCGCACCAAGGCCACGGTAAAGGTGCGCATCGCGCTCGCCAGCAAGGACGCGCGCATCGTGCCGGACATGGGCGTGCGCGTGAGCTTCCTCGAAGAACGCAAGCCGGGTGCGCCCAAGCGCGAAGGCGTGTGGGTGCCGAGTCGCGCGCTGTCCGGCCAGGGCAAGGACGCCGCGGTGTTCGTGGTGACCGCCGAGGGCAAGGTGCGGCGCGTGGCGGTGGCACTCGGCGAGAAGCGCGACGCCGACCAGCTGCTGACCAGTGGCCTCAAGGGTGGCGAGCAGGTCGTGCTCGGGCCGCCGGAGCAATTGCGCGATGGCGCACGCGTGACCGTGAAGAAAGCCTGAGCGATGCCGGCCCTGATCGAAATCCGCGGCCTGACCAAGGTCTACGAGCGCGGCAAGCAGCGCATCGAGGTGCTGCATGGCATCGACCTCGACATTCCCGACGGCGACTTCGTCGCGCTGATGGGGCCCTCGGGCTCGGGCAAGACCACGCTGCTGAACCTGATCGGCGGGCTCGACACGCTCACCGATGGCTCGCTGCGCATCGACAGCCAGCGCATCGACGTGCTCACCGGCGCCGCGCTCGCGGCCTGGCGCGCTGATACCGTCGGCTTCATCTTCCAGAGCTACAACCTGATGCCGGTGCTGAGCGCGCAGCGCAATGTCGAGTTGCCGCTGCTGCTCGCCGACATGAGCGCCGCCGAGCGTGCCCGCCGCGCACGCGTGGCGCTGGAACTGGTCGGCCTGTCCGATCGCGCCGCGCACAAGCCGAACGAATTGTCCGGCGGCCAGCAGCAGCGCGTCGCGATCGCGCGCGCGCTGGTCTCCGATCCGCGCATTCTCATCTGCGATGAACCCACCGGCGATCTCGACCGCAAGACCGCCGACGAGATCCTGCGCCTGCTGCAGTCGCTGAACCGCGACCACGGCAAGACCATCGTCATGGTCACGCACGATCCTAAAGCCGCCGACTACGCCCGCCGCACGGTGCACCTGGACAAGGGCACGCTGGTGGACGAGGCGGTGCATTGATGGGCGGATGGCTGCCAAGAGCACCCCACCCCAACCCTCCCCTTGCTACGCAAAGGGAGGGGGCAAAGATTCGCGGGTTGATTGATGCGCTTCTTGTCTCCTCCCCTTTGCGCAGCAAGGGGGAGGTTGGGAGGGGGTTGGCTCTGCCATGAAGTACCTCCCCCTCATCCTCGGTGCCTTGTTGCGCAAGAAGTGGCGCACGCTGCTGGCGTTGTTGTCGCTGATGGCGGCGTTTTTGTTGCTCGGGCTCGGGCAGGCGATCAACTCGCTGGTCGAGGGCGGCGCCGAGTTCCTTGGCGTCGATCGGTTGATCACGCAGGCGCGCACCAGCTTCACCCAGCCGCTGCCGCTGCGCCTGCTGCCGCGCATCGAAGCGGTGCCGGGGGTGAAGCGCGTCGGCTATTCGCAGTTCTTCGGCGGCGTCTACCAGGACCCGCGAAATTTTTTTCCACAGTTCGCCGTCGATCCGCCGCGCCTGTACGAGACCTACCCGGAGTGGAAGCTCGATGCCGAGGCCAAGCGCGCATTTGCGGCTACCCGCAACGGTGCCATCGCCGGGCGCCTGCTCGCCGAAGAGTACGGCTGGAAGGTTGGCGACACGATTCCGCTCAATTCCCTCCTCTGGCAGAAACGCGACGGCAGCAATGCCTGGGAATGGAAGCTGGTCGGCATCTTCGACGGCCGCGACGAGCAGTGGCAGAAGCGCACCAGCATCATGTACCTGAACTTCGCCTACTTCGACGAGTCGCGCGTTGCCGGTGCCGCCGGCCTCGCCGGCGTATTCGTGGTGCGCCTGCGCGATCCGAACGAAGTCGGCAAGGTCGCGGCCATGATCGACGCCCAGTTCGCCAACTCGCCGGACGAAACCAAGACCCAGAGCGAGCAGGAGTTCCAGGTCGGCTTCCTGCGCCAGATCGGCGACATCGCCTTCATCATCAACGCCATTCTCGGCGCCGCGTTCTTCTCGATCCTGATCCTCACCGGCTTCATCATGAACCAGTCGGTGCGCGAGCGCGTGCCCGAGTTCGGCGTGCTCAAGTGCCTCGGTTTCACCGACCGCAGTGTGCTTGGGCTGGTGCTGGCCGAGTCGCTGGCGCTGTGCCTGACCGGGGCCGCGCTCGGCATCGGGCTCGCCTATACGGTGACGGCGCTGCTGCCGCCCAAGTACCCGGCGCGCATCGACGCGCGCGTGCTGGTGATCGCGGCCGTGGCCGCGCTGCTGCTCGCGGCCGTGGTCGGGTTGCCGCCGGCGTGGCGGGCGATGCAGCTCAAGATCGTCGACGCACTGGCCGGGCGCTGACATGGGCATGCTCACGCAAACCCGCGAGATCGTGCTGCTCAATCTGCGCAGCATCCCGTCGCGGCTCGGCGCTTCGCTGGTGATCGTGATCGGCATCGCCGGCGTGGTCGCGGTGCTGGTGGCGATGCTGTCGATGGCGCGCGGGCTGTCGCGCACGCTCGAAGACACCGGCGCGCCGGACCGCGTGGTGGTGCTGCGCGGCGGCTCGACGGTGGAGCTGTCGAGCTTCATGGACCGCGCCTCGAGCACGCTGGTGCGCCAGGACCCGGCGGTGGCGCGGCTGCCCTCGTCGCTGCCCGCAGCCTCGGGCGAGATCGTGGTCGTCACCGAGGTGATGCGCCCGGGCCAGAGCACCGGCGCCAACGTCTCGCTGCGCGGGGTCGAGCCTGCCGGCCTGCTGCTGCGCCCGGAACTGCGCCTGGTCGAGGGCCGCATGTTCCGGCCGGGGCTGCGCGAGATCGTCGTCGGCAGCGGCGCGCGCGGGCAGTTCGCGAACCTGGATCCGGGATCGAGGCTGCGCTTTCGCGGCACCGACTGGCTGGTGGTCGGCGTGTTCGAAAGCGGCGACGCGCACGACTCCGAACTCTGGGCCGATCTGGAAACGGTGCAGGGCGTGTTCCGCCGCAGTGGCGTGTCCAGCGTGCTGCTGCGCCTGGCCAATGCCGACTCCTTCGACGCACTCAAGGAGCGTTTGACCAGCGACCCGCAGCTCAACGTCGATGTGCAGCGCGAGGGTGAGTACTTCCGTTCGCAGTCGTCTGGCCTGACCACGCAGATCGGCATCGTTACCACCCTGGTCGGCATCGTCATGGCGCTCGGCGCGCTGTTCGGCGCGATCAACACCATGTACTCGGCGGTGTCGGCGCGCACCGCCGAGATCGGCACCCTGCGTGCGCTCGGCTTCGGGCGCGTGGCGGTGGTGGCGTCGGTGCTGGCCGAGGCGCTGTTGCTGGCCTTTGCCGGAGGCTTGCTCGGCAGCGGCATCGCCTGGCTGCTGTTCAACGGCTACTCGGTGTCGACGCTGGGCGGCGGTTTCTCGCAGATCGCCTTCGACTTTGCGGTGACTCCGGACCTGCTGCGCCAGGGGCTGTTCTGGGCGCTCGGCATCGGCTTCATCGGCGGCCTGGCGCCGGCCCTGCATGCCGCCCGCATCCCCGTCACCGAGGCCCTGCGCGCACGCTGAAATGCAGGCGGGAAGCGCGTTAGCGCATGTTATGCTCGGGTCGAAACGCTCCGTTCAGGGGCGAACCGTGACCTGACGTCGGCGCCGTGATCGAGATCCCCGGATACCAAATCATCAAGCAGCTCGGCCGCGGCGGCATGGCCACCGTGTATCTGGCGCTCCAGGAATCGGTGGATCGCGAAGTCGCGCTGAAAATCATGTCGCCGGCGCTGATGGTCGACCCGAACTTCGGCGAACGCTTCCTGCGCGAGGCGCGCATCGCCGCCAAGCTGCACCATCGCCACGTCGTCGGCGTGCACGATGTCGGCAAGTACGGCGACATCCACTACATCGCGATGGAGTACGTTTCCGGTGGCTCGGCGCATCGCGACGACGGCAAGCCGGTCGAAGTGACCTTCGTGCTGCGCGTGGTGCGCGAGATCGCGACTGCGCTCGCCTATGCGCACAGCAAGGGCTTCGTGCACCGCGACGTCAAGCCCGACAACATCCTGATGCGCGAGGACGGCTCCTCGGCGCTGACCGACTTCGGCATCGCCCGCGCCAATGACTCGGCGACGCGCATGACGCGCACCGGCGCGGTCATCGGCACGCCGCACTACATGAGCCCGGAACAGGCGCGCGGGCGCCCGCTCGACGGGCGCGCCGATCTTTATTCACTCGGCTGCGTGCTGTTCGAGATGCTGATGGGGCGGGTGCCGTTCGTGGCCGACGATCCGCTCGCGGTCGGCATCATGCACATCACCGAACCGGTGCCGAAGCTGGCGCTCAATCTGCAGCCGATCCAGGCGATCCTGGAACGGATGATGGCGAAGACCCCGGAGGAGCGTTACCAGACCGGTACCGACGTCGCCGATGCCATTCGCGAGATCGAGCTCGATATCGCCGAAGGCCAGTATCCGCACCTGGCCACGCCCGACGAGGCCTATCGTCGGCGCGTGTTCGCCGAAGCCTCGCGCACCCAGCGCCTGCCGACGCCGCCGCCCGA
The DNA here is from genome assembly GCA_016703225.1 of Lysobacterales bacterium. Taxonomy (NCBI): domain Bacteria; kingdom Pseudomonadati; phylum Pseudomonadota; class Gammaproteobacteria; order Lysobacterales; species Lysobacterales bacterium. The sequence continues at coordinate 398,518 of JADJCM010000001.1, read as the reverse complement.
CAACGAGCCGGTGCGCGGGCGTTCGGAACCGTCGATGGGTGACCTGCGCGACATGCCCACCGTGGCCCAGGGTGATGCCGGGCGCACGCGCGTCACGCCGTCGGTGCCGGGCGCATCGCAACGCGCCGCGGCGCACGTCGCGGCGGTGCAACGCCGACGCGGACCGTGGTTGCTGGTGGCGGCGGTGGTGCTGGTGGCGCTGGCCGGCGCTGGCTACGTTTTCCGCAAGCAGTTGGCCGCGCTGCTGCCCGAGTCCGATGTCGCCGCGCTGCTGCACCGCGCCGATGCGGCCGTGGTCGAAAACCGCCTCACCGAGGGCGAAGGCAATGCCCGCGATCTGTACCAGGCGGTGCTGCAGATCGACCCCGACAACAGCCAGGCGCGCGACGGCATGAAACGCATCGGCACGGTGCTGATCAACCGCGCCGACGAGGCGCGCGCCGGCGGCAACCTCGAGATCGCCAAGGGCTTCGCCAACGAGGCCGAAGAATTGCTGCAGGGCGGGCCTGCGATCGCCGAGCTGCGCGCTCGCCTGCAGGAGGCCGAAGCGGCGAAGACGCGCCTTGACGAGCTGCTCCCGAAGGCCGACGCCGCGTTTGCAGCCGGCAACTACATCGGCACGCCCGACAGCGCCTACGAGCTGTACCAGCAGGTGTCGGGCGTCGATGCGGCGAATGCGATCGCCACCAATGGCATCGCCAAGATCCTCGATGTGCTCGGCAGCCGCGCCGATGCCGAGATCAAGGCCGGCAACAACGCGGCAGCGGCGCTGACGATCCAGCAGATCACGATGATCAGTCCGAACTTCGCCCAGCTCGCCGACCTCAAGGCGCGGCTGTCGGAAGCGCAGGGCGACGCGCTCGACTCGCTCAGCAACGACCTCGAAGCCGCGGCGCGCCTGTTCGCAAACGGCGCGATTGCACCGCCGACCGAACCGAACGCGCTGAGCCTGTACCAGTCGGTGCTCGCACGCGATCCGGTCAACGTGCCGGCCAAGCAGGGCCTGAGCCGTATCGGCAACCTGCTGCTGTCGCAGGCGACCGAGAAGCTCACCGAAAAGGACCTCGACGCCGCCGACAAGCTGATCCGCCGCGCCGAATCGCTCGGCCCCGACTCCGGCCGCCTGCGTACGGCGAAAGTCGCATTGCGCGAGGCCCGCGAAAAACGCGACATCCAGCTCAACCCGCGCACCGTCGATGCCGCCGGCCAGCAACGCCTCGCCGAGTTGCTGTCGCGTGCCCGCGACTACGCCCGCAACGGTGATCTGTTCGGCGAGCCCGGCGCGAACGCGGTCGACGCGTACAACAACGCACTGCGCATCGACCCCAACAACGCCGAAGCCCGCGCCGGCCTGGCCGCGCTGCCCGCACGCGCCAAGGAACTGTTCGACCAGGCGATGACCGGCGGCCGCCTCAACGCCGCCTACGAAAACTTCGACGTGGTCCACGAACTCACCGGCCGCGACCCCGACATCGAACCCATGCGCACCCGCCTCCTCCGCGCCCTCGTCGACCAGGCCAAACGCCAACACGCCGCCGGCGAAATCGACAAAGCCAAACGCTCCGCCCAAAAAGCCCGCGAACTCGCCCCCAACTCGCCCATCACCGCGGAACTGGCGAATTTATTGTAGGGGGAATCGAGGCTTCTTCACACCTCTGTCACACCATGTAAACTCCGCGGAGTTTTTCATCTCAGGTGACAGAAAGTGAGCGCATCGCAACGTACTTCCGGCTTCAGCCATCTTTCGGCGGCATCCGTTGAGCGGGCGAAGCCCGCAATCGCATCACGATTGGCCGGTGTGTCGAGCGTCGTGCAGCTCGTTTTCCTTCGGGTGAATTGGATCAACGCGGCCTTGATGATCGGGCTGCTCACGGCAGGCCAAGCAACGCAAGCCTGGGTCTGCAGCGCTGGCGCTGAGTGTCGGTCGAAGGACCAGAAGCCATGGTGCTGGTCAAACTCTGCCGGTTGCGCGCCAGTGATCTCGCCTCCCCCGATGTGTGTGGAGTCTACAAACCCGACGGGCTTTCTCGACGCTCAGTCCTACGCGGACTTCAAAGTCTCTGCCACTGAGTCTTGCACCGGTGGAATCGTGCCTGGAAGTGGTGTCGCTTACCCGAATCCTGATGGAACCGAAGTGTTGTCAGGTGGCATTCCAGCATTTCGGACTGGGTCGAGCAGGCCATGGCTGCTCGACTACAGGCTCCTGTCAGACCCGAACATGCACGCTATATTTGGGACAACTTTGACTGCGACGCGCGGTTACTCCTGCCCCGAGGGGTGGTTTGCGCTCTATGACGGCAACGATGTGCACTGCGAGCGCGCCCGAACCTCCTGCCAAAACAGCTGTCCGGCGGGCAATCCGGTAATGCCGATGGAACAAAGCAAGCTCGAAACCGTGGCCGACTTCACCGGCGCCGGCGGGCTTTCGCTGATTCGCCGCTACAACAGCGCCTCGCGCGCAGTTGCTGCCGCAGACGCGCCAGTCGCCTTCGGCCCCAAGTGGTCGAGCAATTGGGAAGGGCATCTCAAGTTCGACGCAGTCGATATGGTCCGGGCGATTCGCCCCGAAGGTGAGCAAATCCAGTTCACTCCGCAGGCCGGGCTGTGGCGCGCATGGTCGGGGGAAGCTTCGACCTTGACCGAGTTCCCCGGTGCGACCGGTGACCAGGTTGCATGGGCGCTGCGCGATGCGCAGGATCGCATCGAGTCTTACCGCGCCGATGGCAAACTCCTGCGCATCGAAACGCGCGATGGCGAGTCCTTCGTGCTGGCGTACGACGCGCAGGGGCGTCTGTCCGAGGTGCAGGCGCGGGATGGCCGTCGACTGGTCTTCCACTGGACGGTCGTGGCCGGTTTCTATCCTCGCGTGGCTTCCGTCGACCTTCCCAACGGCAGTGCCATCACCTACGAATACGACGCTGCCTACGCGCGCCTGACGCACCTTACTTACGCATCGGGTGGGGCGACACCTATCTCTACAACGAAGCCGCGAACAGCGCCTACACGGGATTCGGGCGCGGCTATTTCCTGACCGGCATCGTCGACGCATCGTCCGCGCGTTACTCGACGTTTCGCTACGACAGCCAGGGGCGCGCGATCCGTACCGAGCATGCGGATGGTGTGGACGCTTTCGCTTTCACGGTCAACGGCAACGCCGTCGACATCGTCCGCCCGACCGGACTGCTGGAGCGGCGAGAGTTTTCGCCGGTGGCGGGGGCCCTGCGTCTGACCCTGGTGACCGAACGGGAATGCGCCGGCTGCTCGGTTTTGCGATCGAAATCCCATGGGTATGACAGCCTCGGTTTCAACGACATCGACACCAACTTCCTCGGCATCCTCACCGACCACGACTTCAACACCCGTGGTCTGGAGACGCAGCGCATCGAGGTGGCGAATGCGACTTGTCCGCCGGCCCTGCCCAACTGCCTGCAGTCGCGGCGCAAGGTGCAGACGGATTGGCATGCGGACTTCCGCGTGCCGGTGGAGCGGCGCACCTACAACGCCGCGAATGTGCTGGAGCAAGTGGTGCGCTTTGCGTACAACGCGCGTGGCCAGCAGACGGCGCGTTGTCAGGTCGAGCCGGGTAATGCCGGGGCGATGGCGTATGCCTGCGGTTCGGCGAATCCGGCGCCGGTTGGGGTGCGGCAGTCGCTGAGCGATTACTGCGATGCCGGCGATGCCGACTTCGGCACCAGCGCTTGTGCGCGCGAAGGGCTGGTGCGCTGGGCCGACGGCCCCCGCACCGACGTCTCCGACCTGACCAGCTACGCCTACCGTGCCGCCGATGACGCGGCCTGTGTCAGCGCGCCGACCACCTGCGCGTATCGCCGTGGGGATTTGTGGAAGACGACCAATGCGCTCGGCCACGTCAGCGAAGTGCTGCGTTACGACGGCGCCGGGCGCGTGTTGTCGCTGCGCGATGGCAATGGCCTGGTGACCGACCTCGAATACACGCCGCGCGGCTGGTTGCAGCGGCGCATCGTGCGCGGGCCCGACGCCGGCGGCGAAGGCGACGATGCCATCACCGTGTTCGAGTACGAGCCCTACGGTTCGATCAAGAAAGTGACGCAGCCCGATGGCAGCTTCCTGCGCTACCACTACGACGCCGCGCATCGCCTGGAGGCGGTCAGCGATGTCGCCGGCGACCGCATCGACTACACCCTCGATGCCGCCGGCAACCGCCTCAAGGAAGAGACCAAGGACCCCTCGGGCAACGTCAAGCGCCTGCTCGCGCGTCAGTACGATGCGCTGAGCCGCATGCGTGCGCAGGTCAACGCGCCGTTCGCGGCGATGCCGAACCTGGACGATCCCGCGGTCAAGAAGACGCGCTTCGAGTACGACGCCAATGGCAACAGCCAGCTCGTCACCGACGCGCTCGATGTCGCCACCGACAACGACTACGACGCGCTCAACCGCCTGATCCGCAGCATCGGCGATGTTGGCGGCATCGGCGCCGACAGCCAGTTCGCGTACGACGCGCGCGACAACCTGCGCAGCGTCACCGACCCCAAGGGGCTGGTCACTCAGTACACCTATGACGGCCTCGATAACCTGACGCAGCTGCAGAGCCCCGACACCGGCACCACCACCTACGCCCACGATGCCGCCGGCAATCGCATCAGCCAGACCGACGCGCGCGGCGTGAGCTCGCTCTACGGCTACGACGCGCTCAATCGCCTGCGCACGGTCAGCTTCCCGGACAGCGCGCTCAACCTCGGCTTCGACTACGACCTGGCGCCGGCTTCCTGCGACGCGAGCGAGCAGGCGGCGGTCGGGCGCTTGTCGCGCTTCACCGACGCCACCGGCAGCACCGAGTTCTGCTACGAGCCGCGCGGCAACCTCACCCGCAAGACCCAGGAAACGGCAGGCGTGACGCTCACCGTGCGCTATGCCTGGAACGCGGCCGGGCGGCTGCAGTCGATCATCTACCCGAGCGGCACCACGCTGCGCTTCGAACGCGACGCCGAAGGTCGCGTGCAGCGCATGTTCGTGTCGCTGCTCGGGAACGACGAGAAGGAGCTGGTGTCGGCGGTGAACTACCTGCCGTTCGGGCCGGTCGCCGGCATCACCTGGAACAACCCGGACGCGGTGCATGCGCGCGGCGTCCCCGGCGGTATCACCTCCCTGCAGCAAACCCGCAGCTACGACCAGAACTACTGGATCGACCGCATCGAATCCTCCCTCGCCGAAGGTTTGCAGGCGGACTTCACGACGGACGTGGTCGGCAACATCAGCGCGATCGCGGGGGCGGGCGGGGCGTCGGTGAGTGGTTATGGCTATGACGATCTGTACCGCCTGACCAGCGAAACCGCGCCGGGCTTGTCGCTGGCGCACGCCTACGACGCCACCGGCAACCGCACCGCCGAGACCGTCGCCGGCGCCACCACGGTGTATGCCTATCCGCCGGACTCGCATCGACTGACGAACATCGGCCGCACCGCGCGCACCTTCGACGAGGCCGGCAATCTGCGCGTGCTGAACAGCTTCAATCGCTCCAGCCCCGAATACACCTACGACGACCGCAACCGCATGGCTGCCTATCGCGTCGGCGGCCGCGACGTCGCCACCTACGCGCACAACGCGCGCGGTGAGCGCGTGCACAAGTCGGCGCCGAAGGCAGGCAGCGCGACGCTGTTCGTGTACGCCGAAGGCGGCCAACTGCTCGGCGAGTACGACGCCGACGGCAATCTGCTGCAGGAATACGCCTGGCTCGACGCGCTGCCGGTGGCGGTGCTGAAGAAGGCCGGACTGCACCCGATCGAACCCGATCACCTCGGCACCCCACGCCGCGCCATCGCCCCAGAACTCGACCGCGCCGTCTGGGCCTGGGACCTGCAAGGCCCCGCCTTCGGCACCCACCCCGCCAACGACGACCCCGACGCCGACGGCGAATCCTTCCCCCTGAACCTCCGCTTCCCCGGCCAATACCTAGACGCCGAGTCCGGCCTCCACTACAACTACTTCCGCGACTACGACCCGGTGACGGGGCGGTATGTGGAGAGTGATCCGGTGGGGTTGCTGGCGAGCCTATCTACGTTCGGATACGTCGACGGGACGCCGATTCGCAAATTTGACTCCAGTGGGTTGAGCCCCTGTGGCGCCGACCCAGCTAAGTGCCCCTATGAAGGCCGGCTCAAGCCTTGCTGCAACACGTGGGAGCAAGATGACTGGGATGTCACGGTTTGGTTTAAGCGGAAAATCTGCGAGAGTTTTGTGATCGGCCCTGCTTGCGACAAGGCCGCGATGGTCTGCTGCGAGAGCGATTTCCTAAGTTGCACTGATGGGCTATCACCATCCGAAGTTGCCGCTGACGCAGGCTTGGCTGAGAAGTACATGCACTGCACCTTGGAACACCAAAGTTGTCTGCTAGGAAAATAGGCGTTCGCTCATGACAAGTATTCGCGCCAGACGGTCCCTGATCGCGTTGTATTCCTTGCTTTTCCTTGTTGTTCCGATGGGCAGCATGCTTGTCTTTCGAACCGCGTTTTCGGAGGCCGGGTGCGCAATCGACTCGGAGTGCACGCGGTTCGCCGCCGTTATTTCGTGGCGGCTTTTCTTGTTTGGTGTATTCGGCGCCGGATTCGCGATCCCCGCAGTTGTCTTACTTAACCGTGCTGCATTCTCGATGGATGCGGGGGCCAGCAACGGGGCGTGCGGAAAAGAGGTCAGAGACCATTTCCAATCTCGCCAACGATGATGGACGCACTGGCACAAGCAAGCCAAGGAAGCGACGCCTAAACCATGACCTTTCACGCCCGCCACCGCATCGAGTCCTCGCTCGCCGAAGGTTTGCAGGCCGACTTCACGACGGACGTGGTCGGCAACATCAGCGCGATCGCTGGGGCGGGCGGGGTGCCGGTGAGTGGTTATGGCTATGACGATCTGTACCGCCTGACCAGCGAATCCGCGCCGGGCTTGTCGCTGGCGCATGCCTACGACGCCACCGGCAACCGCACCGCAGAAACCGTCGCCGGCGCCACCACGGTGTATGCCTATCCGCCGGACTCGCATCGACTCACGAGCATCGGTCGCACCGCGCGCACCTTCGACGAAGCCGGCAATCTGCGCGTGCTGAACAGCTTCAATCGCTCCAGCCCCGAATACGCCTACGACGACCGCAACCGCATGGCCGCCTATCGCGTCGGCGGCCGCGACGTCGCCACCTACGCACACAACGCGCGCGGTGAGCGCGTGCGCAAGCAGTTGCCGAAGGCGGGCACGGAGACGCTGTTCGTGTACGCCGAAGGCGGCCAACTGCTCGGCGAATACGACGCCGACGGCAACCTGCTGCAGGAATACGCCTGGCTCGACGCGCTGCCGGTGGCGGTGCTGAAGAAGGCCGGACTGCACCCGATCGAACCCGATCACCTCGGCACCCCGCGCCGCGCCATCGCCGCGGAACTGGATCGCGCCGTCTGGGCCTGGGACCTGCAAGGCCCCGCCTTCGGCACCCACGCCGCCAACGACGACCCCGACGCCGACGGCCAACCCTTCCCCCTCAACCTCCGCTTCCCCGGCCAATACCTCGACACCGAGTCCGGCCTCCACTACAACTACTTCCGCGACTACGACCCGGCAACGGGGCGGTATGTGGAGAGTGATCCGGTGGGGTTGGAGGGTGGCGTGAGTACGTTTGGGTATGTTGAAGGTGATCCGTTTCTCCATTTCGATCGGAACGGTCTCAAGGTCGAGTGCAAGACGCGTTTGGAGCGCGACTCTTTTGGCAAGGCCTATCGAGTGCGTTATGACTGCAAGTCCACGCCAGAGCCATCACCCGATCCACCTATGCCGCCGCCGGGGCCAGTTTGTAGCAGCACCGGCGCTTGCCTAAACTGCCAGAAGATTCTGGATGATTGCCTCAAGACTAGTGGTTTGGGAGGGAGGTTGATTGAAATTAGCGTTGGCTGTTTCGCAGGCGCGCCGCTCGCCCTAGCCGGTGGGCCCGTCAAGGGAGCAGCCTCTGCTACAGGTCAGCTACTCGGTGCTGCAACGGGCGGTCAGGCCGTTGTGCAGGAGTGGTGCAGAGATGCGTATGAGGGCTGCGAGAGGCAGAATCGCAATAGGTGTTGCCAATGAACGAGCCAAGGGGCCGCATGTCGACGCACGAGTGGACCGAGAGGTTGGAGGCGATCCGGTTGCAGGATGGCGCAAGGCGTACACTGCGCGAGACAAGTTGGCCGATCGTGGCGGTGGTGATCGCCTGTCTCGTGCTGGCGGGAGGCGCCCTTTGGTTGCATTGGAGTACCGCACCCTTCGCGCTGAGGGCTGTGATCTTCTTGACTACCTACTTGGCGGTCTACTTCGGGATCAGCACGATCCAGCTCCGCAGGAGGCTTCGTGCTGCTCAGTTCCTCCTCGGAGAAGAGAGATGTCGCCATGAGTGATTCCGAAATTTCTGCGGTGATCGTGATTCTCACATTCGCCTGCGCGGTCTTGGCGCTCGTGTTCCGGAAGAGAACCCTCGCGGCGGTTTCTGCGCAAACTGTCGGAACAGAGAACATTGCGGTGAAGTACACGTTCAACCAAGGATGCGAGGACTCGAACTTAGAAGTTGGCGAAAGCCATGCTGTGGACCACTGTGACGGAGGGGACGACTGATGAAGCCAGATGGACCGCGTCGGCGGCCGCGACGTCGCCACCTACGCGCACAACGCGCGCGGTGAGCGCGTGCACAAGTCGGCGCCGAAGGCAGGCAGCGCGACGCTGTTCGTGTACGCCGAAGGCGGCCAACTGCTCGGTGAGTACGACGGCGACGGCAACGTGCTGCAGGAATACGCCTGGCTCGACGCGCTGCCGGTGGCGGTGCTGAAGAAGGGCGGCCCGTACCCGATCGAACCCGATCACCTCGGCACCCCGCGCCGCGCCATCGCCGCAGAACTGGATCGCGCCGTCTGGGCCTGGGACCTGCAAGGCCCCGCCTTCGGCACCCACCCCGCCAACGACGACCCCGACGCCGACGGCCAACCCTTCCCCCTGAACCTGCGCTTCCCCGGCCAATACCTGGACGCCGAGTCCGGCCTCCACTACAACTACTTCCGCGACTACGACCCGGCGACGGGGCGGTATGTGGAGAGTGATCCGGTGGGGTTGAGGGGTGGGGTGAGTATGTTTGGCTATGTGGGTAATGCGCCGATTAGGTATTCGGACCCGCTGGGGCTGTGCGCTTGCAAGGCAAGAACACAGACCAAGAGATATGCGGAGGATCCTCTTGAAGTGCCGAGGCAATGGTGGCCACCGGGCGCGAAGCAAGTGACGATCACATGCCAATACGACTGCGTTGATCGGGCGGGCAATCGCTCTGTTGTGACTGCGAGTCACGTGGCGACTTGGTGGACGAAGCAAGGCGAGGGGCAGGTGTTTTTGTGCATTGGAGTGCCGGTCCAAGAGCATTTCAGTACCTTCAACAACTGGTATGTCTATTCGCCAATGGACCCCGAGTCATTCGATCCGCGCGGTTCAAGTTCATCAGAGCTTCGGGATTGGGGACGGAGGCACTGCAAATGCAGCAGCGACTGAAGAGGCTACTACTGTCCTGTGGGTTGGCTGGGGGCTCGTCATGTAGCGCTGAAGTCGAGCCCTTGCCGCGCGCGCTGGACGAGATTGTCGCGGTCGGGGTTGGGCGGCTGGATGCGTTTCCGCCCGAGCGTGCCGGCGCGGTGGTCAACGGAAAGCACATCGTGACGTGGGCGTCTGGCGAGTGGCTGGTGCTGGCGCTGCGGGCCGGCGACGTGCCGCACGCCGAGCAGCGCGCGGACGCGGCGCTTGCGAGCCTGCTGGCGTCGGGAGTGCAGTTCTCGGCGCAGGTCTGTCGGGAAGCGCTTCATCATGCCGTCGCGTCGGACCGGCTCGGAGCCGCCGTGCTCCTGCTCGGGGAAACGCGGGATTGTCTGGGAAGGGATGCGCTTGAAAGCGCGCGCGCGCTTTCCGTTGAGCGCGGAGATGCGTCGATGCAGAGCCTGCTGAGCGCAGCTCTTCGCAGCGAAGGTGCACTAGCCGCACCGCAAACCACCCCATGACCCACCCCGCCCGCCATCGCCACAATGAGCAATCGCGCCGCGCCGCCCATGCGTGCGGCAGCCGCGACGTCGCCACCTACGCGCACAACGCGCGCGGTGAGCGCGTGCACAAGTTGGCGCCGAAGGCAGGCAGCGCGACGCTGTTCGTGTACGCCGAAGGCGGCCAACTGCTCGGTGAATACGACGCCGACGGCGGCGTGCTGCAGGAATACGCCTGGCTCGACGCGCTGCCGGTGGCGGTGCTGAAGAAGGGCGGCCCGTACCCGATCGAACCCGATCACCTCGGCACGCCGCGCCGCGCCATCGCCGCAGAACTGGATCGCGCCGTCTGGGCCTGGGACCTGCAAGGCCCCGCCTTCGGCACCCACCCCGCCAACGACGACCCCGACGCCGACGGCCAACCCTTCCCCCTGAACCTGCGCTTCCCCGGCCAATACCTCGACACCGAGTCCGGCCTCCACTACAACTACTTCCGCGACTACGACCCGGCAACGGGGCGGTATGTGGAGAGTGATCCGATTGGACTCCGGGCAGGGATGAGTACGTTTGGTTACGCGCTCCAGAATCCAGTCGTGTTGCTTGATTTCTACGGACTGGATGCTTGGCGTTGCGGTCGGCCACTCAAGGGACTTCCCGGATTGGCCTCAATCACCATTCCATGTGCGCAACGAAAATTGATGGTTCAATAGGGTGCGGAGGACAGACATCTGACTCTACGGTCAACGATGGAAATATGTTTGGTAATCCGGGCGCGGATAGCGAAGACAAATTTTCGCCACGCGATTGCACTCTTTTCAAGAAGGGAGATGGTGATCGCTGTTTTGAGGAGTGCATCTTGAGAAAAATTAAGGGTCCACGTCCACGCTACGCAATTGGTCCGCAAGGCACTGATTGCCAAGAGTGGGTGGAAGACGAATGGGTAGACTGCGGATTGCAGTGCGCAAGCAGAAAGAGAAAAAAATGAACGCTGGACGATGGTTGCGCGTTTCGGTACCGGCTTCCATCTGCCTCGCTTTAGCATTCGCGCTGCTCTTTAGATCAGAGGAGGCAAGCGTGGTGATCCAGCACGTGCTGTTGTGGTTGGCCGCACCGACTTCGTTTGTTTTGGGCGGGATCATCTACGCGATCAGCGCATCTACTGATGTAAATCTATATACGTTGCCACTCCGGGTGTCGCTGGAATTGTGGACATTCGTATGGTGCTTGTGTTACCTGCTGTGTTGCTCGTTGCAGTGGTATTTCATTGTCTGGTTTTGGAGGAAAAAGGTCGTAGGGATCTAGTAAGCTAAAAAACGGCTCGGAAATTGGCTCAGAAGCCACTCCAAAGCTCGTCAATGCCGACCATCGCGGTACTCGCACAAGCAAGCCAAGGCAGCGACACGAAACCCCATGACCCTCCACGCCCGCCACCGCATCGAGTCCTCCCTCGCCGAAGGTCTGCAGGCGGACTTCACGACGGACGTGGTCGGCAACATCAGCGCGATCGCGGGGCGGGTGGGGTGCCGGTGAATGGTTATGGCTATGACGATCTGTACCGCCTGACCAGCGAAACCGCACCGGGCTTGTCGCTGGCGCACGCCTACGACGCCACCGGCAACCGCACCGCCGAGACCGTCGCCGGCGCCACCACGGTGTATGCCTATCCGCCGGACTCGCATCGACTCACGAACATCGGCCGCACCGCGCGCACCTTCGACGAAGCCGGCAATCTGCGCGTGCTGAACAGCTTCAATCGCTCCAGCCCCGAATACGCCTACGACGACCGCAACCGCATGGCCGCCTATCGCGTCGGCGGCCGCGACGTCGCCACCTACGCACACAACGCGCGCGGTGAGCGCGTGCGCAAGCAGTTGCCGAAGGCGGGCACGGAGACGCTGTTCGTGTACGCCGAAGGCGGCCAACTGCTCGGCGAATACGACGCCGACGGCAACCTGCTGCAGGAATACGCCTGGCTCGACGCGCTGCCGGTGGCGGTGCTGAAGAAGGCCGGACTGCACCCGATCGAACCCGATCACCTCGGCACCCCGCGCCGCGCCATCGCCCCCGAACTGGATCGCGCCGTCTGGGCCTGGGACCTGCAAGGCCCCGCCTTCGGCACCCACGCCGCCAACGACGACCCCGACGCCGACGGCCAAGCCTTCGCCCTGAACCTGCGCTTCCCCGGCCAATACCTCGACACCGAGTCCGGCCTCCACTACAACTACTTCCGCGACTACGACCCGGCGACGGGGCGGTATGTGGAGAGTGATCCGGTGGGGTTGAGGGGGGACATCACAACATATGCTTATGTGAGTTCACGCCCCATCTCCTTTACTGATGCCTTTGGTTTGCTCAAGGTAGAACCGTGTGACGGATGTGCGCCAACGAGGTATTCAAGCGATGACGTGGCTGCCGCTGCACAAAACGCCTGCAATACATTAATTAATGGCATCACTGACGCGGCGCTACGCTATTGCATCAAGTATCGGTGCAGAAGTCCAAAAACTAAGCTTGTCTGCGATCCTGGCTGCAGTGAATACGGCGAATTCAAATGCAGCAAGACTCGGAATCCGTGCGGAAATTCTATTAGCGTTTGCACGAGCGTCGAAACCGATCACATGGCTGAGACAATCATTCATGAGCTTGCTCATTCGTGTGGCTGGGTTCACGAGGGTGGGATGGGGGTTCCTCGTCAGGGGAAACGAAAGCCAAACGATGGCCCGTGTCCAGTCGCTGTAATAGGCCCATACAGCTGCGTGGCGGGGCAATGAAGCTCAAGAGTAGGGCAGTCGCATTACTTGTGGTGCCAGTTACCTGCATGCTGCAGGCGGGTGGATTGGCGTCACAGCGTAGCCCCTACACGTTTGACAAGATGACTTGTCACGATAACTCCTCACTGCAGCAGATTGAGAACTACATCGTGCGTTTTTGCGCGACTCCGGAAATGGTTCGTGTGTTTCACAAGAGCGACGATGGCGAGAGTTTTGTACTTGGAGAATCTGCGCGCGTGTGGATGTCCGTTATCAGGAGACCTATTGGCTCTTCTCAATTCGCCGTTGACATAGGCGAACATTGTGTGGTCGGCGACTATTGCCTCTTCATATCGGATCCCGATCAAAGTGTTGGGCTCATTGTGGCCGCGCCCCTGGAATTCCAAAAGAAAATCGTCGATCTTGCAGCGAGTATTGAATTTAACTCTGATGCATTGCATTCGATATTTCGCGTAGAGTGCGGAGGAGATCACAAGGCTGGACGGCTTTTCTACAAGCGATTCGGTCGAGAAATCGAAGTTCGCGAGGGTGATTTCGTGACAAAGCACGGCGGCCGGATCATCGGATTCGACTCGACCACCGTTGTAATCAGCGAGAGATTTCCTGACGAAGCAGGCAACGAGGTTGATGTATCAACGCATCAACCCGTGGAGCGCAAGGGTGCCGATTGCGAGTAGATGTTCCGGAACTGGATTCGGGAAATGGGGTTGGAAACCATTCCCTCGCTCGCCAATGCGGACAACATCGCGGTACTCGCACAACCAAGCCAAGGAAGCGACACTCAGCCCATGACCCTCCACGCCCGCCACCGCATCGAGTCCTCGCTTGCCGAAGGTTTGCAGGCCGACTTCACGACGGACGTGGTCGGCAACATCAGTGCGATCGCGGGGGCGGGTGGGGCGCCGGTGAGTGGTTATGGCTATGACGATCTGTACCGGCTGACCAGCGAATCCGCGCCAGCCTTGTCGCTGGCACACGCCTATGACGCCACCGGCAACCGCACCGCCGAGACCGTCGCCGGCGCCACCACGGTCTATGCCTATCCGCCGGACTCGCATCGACTCACGAACATCGGCCGCACCGCGCGCACCTTCGACGAAGCCGGCAATCTGCGCGTGCTGAACAGCTTCAATCGCTCCAGCCCCGAATACGCCTACGACGACCGCAACCGCATGGCCGCCTATCGCGTCGGCGGCCGCGACGTCGCCACCTACGCACACAACGCGCGCGGTGAGCGCGTGCGCAAGCAGTTGCCGAAGGCGGGCACGGAGACGCTGTTCGTGTACGGCGAAGGCGGCCAATTGCTCGGTGAGTACGACGCCGACGGCAACGTGCTGCAGGAATACGCCTGGCTCGACGCGCTGCCGGTGGCGGTGCTGAAGAAGGGCGGCCCGTACCCGCTCGAACCCGATCACCTCGGCACGCCGCGCCGCGCCATCGCCGCAGAACTGGATCGCGCCGTCTGGGCCTGGGACCTGCAAGGCCCCGCCTTCGGCACCCACGCCGCCAACGACGACCCCGACGCCGACGGCCAACCCTTCCCCCTCAACCTCCGCTTCCCCGGCCAATACCTCGACGCCGAGTCCAACCTCCACTACAACTACTTCCGCGACTACGACCCGGCAACGGGGCGGTATGTGGAGAGTGATCCGGTGGGGTTGGAGGGCGGGATTGCGACGTACTCGTATGTCACGTCCCAGCCGCTCGATTTCGCTGATGCTGACGGACTGCGGCCATGTCGCCGAGGGACGTACAGTCACGATGTGTGGGGTTGTTTGCCGAACCCGTGGAAGCCAGATCCGACGCCTCGGAAACCATCGCGCTGGTCGATTACACCGTGCTTTGGCACCGTCGCTCCTTTTGGAAACTGTCACCCTCTGCCATTTCCGGAATTTACCTGCGAGAGAAAATGCAACTTCTGGGTTGGGCTGGCCTGCGGACCCGTTGCGTCAGTTGCTGGTGACACATCTGAGGCGATAGAGGCTTGGTTGATCTGCAGAGCGCTTGTGTACGAGGGTTGCAAGAAGAAGTGTGCGAATTCCTGTGATTGAGAGAACACAGATGCCGAACTTGGACGAACGCCAAAAAAAGAACCTGATGCTCGTAATTCTTGAGCTTGTTGCGGTAGTTCTGATTTTCCTGTTCATTCGTTGAGGGCGCTCCTGGCCGCAGTGCTTGCCGATGGGTGGCGCCAGTAGCAAGATGCGGCACGTATCGAACGCCTCCGGAGCATTCATTCATGGCCAGCGCAGCGATCACCCTATCCGGCGACGGACAGATCGAAATACCCAAGGAAATTCTTCAGGCCTTGCATTGGCACGCAGGGACGGAGCTTGTGCTCGTTTCGAAGCCGGACGGCGTGACGATCTCGACGGTCGAGAAGCCGACCCGGCGACGCTTTGCCGATTTGATCGGCCTGCTCAAGCATGAGGGGCCGGCGTTGTCCGACGAAGCACTTTGCGCCGCAGTCGACCTCAACGAGGAACCGGCCAGGCGGCCGGGTAAACCGGGGTGATCGCGTTTGATACCAACATGCTCGTGCGCGCCCTGGTCGCGGATCACCCCGAACAAGTCGCCGTGGTCCGGCAACTGATCGCTCAGGACGCGGTATTCCTGTCGCGTACGGTGTTGCTGGAAACGGAATGGGTGTTGCGCTCCCGATACCGGAAATCGCGGGGTGAGCTCGCCAACTTCTTCGGCGCGCTCATGGAAACAAGCGACGCGGTGATCGAGGACAAGATGGCGGTGACGCAAGCGCTGAAGTGGTATTCACAGGGCGCTGATTTTGCGGACGCGCTTCATCTCGCCGTCTGCGGTGCCACGGTGCTGCATACATTTGATCGGGACTTTTGCAAGGAAGCGCGCGCAGCGGGTTTGGCCCCCGAAGTCAGGGTGTGGAACGTTTGATGAACTGACCGCAGGCCGTCAAACCCGCGGCGAACGCGTGCGCAAGTTCTGGGGCAGCACCAAGCAACGGGCGTCAGAACACATCTCGAACGGGGCGCGCTCGCAGGAATCCGATCACAGCCACGCCCCATGACCCACCCCGGACGCCATCGCGGCGCTGACCAGTCGCGCCGCGAAGCCGCTCTCGCGGCAGCCGCGATTTCGCTTCAGCCGGCAGCGAGCTTGGCGCTGGCGAGGCGGTTGAGGCTGACGCCTTGTTCGGCGGCTTCGAGGGCGAGGGCGCGGTGCAGGTGGGGAGGGATGCGCACGCGGAACTCGCCGCTGTAGGACTTGTCGGCGAGTGGCGCCGGTACCGGCTCGCCGGCCTGTTCCAGATCCGCCACGATGGCGCGCACCTGCGCGCGAATGCCCCTCAGGGCCACTTCCGGCTTGTGCGCCAGCCACGACAGGGATGGGAATTCGGTGCACAGCCCCACGTATTCGTCGTCTTCGGCCGACCAGGTGACGCGATAGCTGTAGTGGTCATTGCGCATGATTCGTTTCCTCGAGCTTTGCGATGGCCGTCAGTACCTGGCGAACCTGATACGCCTTGGCTCGGCCATGGTCGTTCTGGATGTTGATGCGCGGGTCGCCAATCCAGGGCGTCTTGAACACCATGTGGCTGGAAGCACTTTGCCTCGGCTTGCCGGAAACAGATTTCACAGACACGCTTCAGGTCTGCGAAGCGAACATCGGCAGGATTGCGCCGCATCGACTCGATCAGCTGGGCTAGCGTCGTCATGAACGAATGGTTCCACTATTGGCCCCATTCAGCAAGCGGGGTGCTCCGGTGTGTGGCGATACGCGGCTTTTGCGGCTCGGTGGGCGTCCGGGTTCTGTTGCGTGGCGCTGCGCATTCGGATCATCATGAGCACGTTGAACACTACGATCATGGTGCCGAGATGATTACTGAAGTCACTGCAGGCGATTTCCGGCAAAACCTGGGCGAGATGCTGAACCAGGTGCAGTTTCGCAATGACAGCATCGTCATCAGCAAGGACGGAAAGCCGGTTGCGGCTTTGGTGGATGCCGAGCTGTTCGCGCGCATCCGACGCATGCGCGAGCGGTTCGATGCGCTGAGCGAGCGGATTGCGACAGCCTACGCCGATGTGCCGGTCGGTCAGGGCCTGGCCGAGATCGACGCATTGGTCGCCGAAGAACGGCGCCATTGATGTCAGGCATGCGCGTGGTGCTGGACACGAATGTGCTCGTGTCCGGGCTGGCGTATCCGGGCAGTGTCCCGGGGCGCATCGTCGGCGCCTGGCGCCAGGGCGGTCTGGACGTCGCGCTCTCGCGCTACATTCTCGACGAGTTGAGCCGGGTCTTGCCGCGACTGTCGCGGCTCACTCTGACTGCGGCCGAGATTCTCGATCTGGTGGACAGTCTGAGGTTCATCGCCGACGTCGTCGAGCCCGACGAATCGCACGGCGAGGTGCTGCGTGATCCAGCCGACCAACCGGTGCTCGCCACCTGGAAAGCTGCGAAGGCGCAGTACCTGATCACTGGCGACAAGGACTTGCTCGTTGTCGCCGCGAAGTACCCCGTCATCACCCCGGCGGACTTCTGGGCGCGGCATGGGCAGTAGCGGAACGGTTTCCTGGGCACGCCGACTCGGGCATGCAGTGCGCCTAGCGCCGCCGGAGTTCGCTCATGCGCCGACACCCACAGGTTCACCGCATCGCCGTCGGCGTGGGTGTCGAGAACGAGAGTGCGGGGGCCGCAGGGGGCGGGCTGGGTGGAGCGTGCTCAACCCGCCGCGAGCTTGGCGCTGGCGAGGCGGATGAGGCTGGTGAATATTCCGGTCATGGGAAGCCAGCGTTCCGGACCATGGGAAGCCAGCCGGGTTGGGGGGCTGAGGCTGGGGCGCCGTGTCTTCGGGTGATGATCGGCGAGTTTCGCGCGCGAGGCTGATCTTGGCTGGCCGATTCCAGTCTCGATTTCCATTGCAAATGTAACTACGTTAGTAGTTATAGAGAGATCGCTGCATAGCGCCATGACGGCCGCGAGGACTACGGCGAAGACCGTTATGTCGCCATCGGATCGGTCGATGGCTTCGAACTGTGCGTCACCTACACCCTGCGCGACCAAACCATCCGAATCATCTCCGCACGCAAGGCCACCCGCCATGAGCAACGCGACTACTGGAAAGACCGTTAGGTTCACCCTCGATCCGGCCAACCCGCCCAAGCTGAGCGAGGCGACCATTGCCCGTCTGGCCGCGATGAAAGACGAAGACATCGACTTCAGCGATATCCCGGCTTCGCCGGCGGATGCGGTGTGGACGCGCCCCGGCATTCCTTTCTCGGTAGAGAACAAGCGCCAAATCACCCTGCGCCTGGATGCCGATGTGATCGACTTCTTCAAGCAGCCTGGGGCGCGTTACCAGACGCGCATCAATCGGGTGCTTCGCGCCTTCATGGACGCGCACCAGCCACGAAACAAGGCGGGTTGACCTCGTGCGAAGCGAACGTCGGCAGGATTGCGCCGCATCGACTCGATCCGTCGGGCCAGCGTCATCATGATCGAATGGTTCCATGGCTGGCCCCAGTCGGCAGACGGGGTAATGGGGCTACAGACCTCGATCCGCCGTACGTGCGCCGCTGCGCTGGCATCGCTCAATAAGAAGCTTCCAGCAATTCCCTGAGTGGTGTCGGTAGCCCGCTGCGCAGCGATGCACTGGCGCGCGCCTCGAACCGCTGCCAGACAAAGCCCAGCCCGACGATGGCGAAGCCGATCAGGCTGAGGGCAAACGGAAACAGCATGCTGTCTTTGAATACGGTGTACGAGAGGTGCCCGAGGTATCCGGCGATGCCGAAGCCACCCAGTACCGCGAACACCCTGCGGCCGAGCACGGCGCCAAGCAGCAGCATGCCGGCATTGATGGCGCAGTAGATCGCGCGCCCCCACTCGCTGCCCGAGTCCATCGCCGACAGTCCGCCCCAGAACGCCAGCGCCCCGAACAGGTACAGCCAGAATCCGAAATCCGGCTTGCGACGCGAACGCAGATCGATCCAGAACGCGAGCAGCATCATCACCACGCCGAACAACACCGACACCTGCTTGCGCAGTTCCCAATCGCTGTCGCCATTGATGGTGAGGAACTGCACGATGTCCATGCTCATGTACCACAGCGTCACCGCTACCGGCATCACCAGGAACGGCATGCGATAGCGGAACAGGTACACCGCCGCGACCGCCAGCGTCCCCAGTTCCATCAGCAGCCAGCGCCAGTCGATGCGGGTGTGATAGGCGCGATACGCCAGGTCGCCTTCCCAGAAACCCAGCGCATGCTGCAACGCGTAGATCGCCAGCGGCGCCAGCGCCACCGCAAACGTGTACAGGATGCCGGCGGGAATGCGTTGGCCATGTCTCAGCACGACGTTGCCGACGATGGTGGCGATCGCCGCGTAACCCACGGCGATGACGAAGCCACCGACATCGCCGAACGCAGTCCAGGCCAGTGTCATGAACAGGCTCATCGCGCCGATGGCGATGGCGCCGCCCAGGTAGTAGAGAACGTGAGTGAAGGTGAAACGCGGCGTGTGCTGGTTGGTCGTCTGCAGGAACTTCCACAGCGCCTCGGCCTGGGCCGCGGTCAACACGTTGGCATTGACCGCCTGTTCCAGCGATGGACGATCGATCTGCATGTCTTTCGGTCCGGAGGAAGGATGGCCTCGATCGTCGCAGCACCATGCCCGGCCGGCCACCGAGCTGCGCGGACCGATGCGTGGTCAGCCAAGTCGGAGCGCGGCCTTGCCGCGCCCGCGCGCGAATACCCCTGCGGCCCTGCGTGTTCCTCCTCCTCGGACGAGCCGATGAAGCGCTTGGACGATATGAACGGCGGTGAATCGAACACAATAGCGACATGTCCCTCCCCGCCAGGCTGGCAATGCAGCGGAAAACCGACAGGCATCGCGGTGTCGCGTGGCCGGGTCGCGCCTGGGTGCGGTCGTGAGCGGGGCGTTCATCGCAGTCAACCGCAGTCGTTATGCGGCGGATGCGCGGGCGGGGTACTACGAGAGTTTTTTCCAGCGCGCCAACCATCCGACGCGGCCGCTGGCGTTCTGGATCCGCTACACGCGCTTCTCGCCGCTTCGGCGCCCGCAGGATGCGGTGGGCGAGTTGTGGGCGGTGTACTTCGACGGCGAGCGCGGCGTGCATGCGGTGGCCAAGGAAGTGCTGCCGATGTCCGCGTGCCATTTCGCCTGCGATCGCTTCGACGTGCGCGTGGGTGCGGCCGTGCTCGACTCGGCGTCGCTGCGCGGCGCGGTGGGCGTGGCGGGGCAACGCATCGGCTGGGAGCTCGGCTACTCGGGCGATGCGCCACCGCTGTTCCTGCTGCCGCGGTTCTTGTACGCGGCGCCGCTGCCGCGGGCGAAGGCGCTGGTCGGGTTGCCGCTGGCGCGCTTCGATGGCCGCTTGCAGGTAGCGGGCGAAACCGTGGAGGTGGACGGCTGGATCGGCAGCCAGAACCACAACTGGGGATCGCGCCATACCGATCGCTATGCCTGGGGCTAGGTCGCCGGCTTCGACGAGGCGCCGGACAGTTTTCTGGAGCTGGCGACGGCGCAGTTGCGGATCGGGCCGTGGTGGACACCACCGCTGACGCCGATCGTGCTGCGCCATGAAGGCGTCGAGCATGCGTTCCGCGCCCTGCATCGCATTGCCGGTACCGGTGCGATCGACGGCTTCCACTGGCGCTTCAGCGGTGCGTCGGGCGATGCGCGCATCGAAGGCAGCATCAGCGCCAGGCCAGAGGACTTCGTCGGCCTGCGCTACGACAACCCGCCCGGCGGCGTGAAGTGGTGCCTGAACAGCAAGCTCGCGCGTTGCGCGCTCCGCCTGCAGCGTCGTGGCCAGGCGCCGGTGGAACTGCACAGCGCGCGGCGTGCGGCGTTCGAGATCCTCACCGACGACAGCGGCCATGGCGTGGCGATTCGGGCGTGAGGAAGGCGATCTGGCATCCGTGTCGCCGAGACGCGGTGCCAGAGCGCAGGCGCGTTCGTGTCAGCGGCCGCGAGCGGGTCGTTCGACAACAGCGCGGCATCCTTCGCGTAACGAAGTCGTGTAGGAGCGGCCCCGGCCGCGACCAGTGACGCGATGCACTCGATGTTCGCGGTGTCACAGGTTCGCGATGCAACCGTTTGCGATGCAACGGTCGCGATGCAACGGTCGCGACCGGGGTCGCTCCTACAACATCGCGGGATGGTGCGCGCATTGAAGCAGTGTGGAGTGGCCCCGGCCGCGGCCGGCGACGCGATGCTCCCGATGTCCTCGATGCAACAGGTGCGCAATGAGGGCTTGCGGCTGCGCCGGGCAGGCTTGTCGGCGCGCCGGTGCTCCGGAGACCGCCGCATCTGGCAAGCTGCGCGCGACTCCCGCACGCAGCGTTGGCCCGCGCATGAAACGCATCCGCATCGATCGCCCCGGTGGTTACGACGCCCTGCGCATCGAGACCTGTGCCGACCCGCAGCCGGGGCCGGGGCAGGTGCGCGTCGCGGTCGAGGCCTGCGGGGTGAACTACGCCGACGGCATCATCCGCATGGGGCTGTATGCGTCGGCGCGCGAACTGCATGGCTATCCGATCACGCCCGGGTTCGAGGTGGCCGGGCGCATCGATGCGCTCGGCGCGGACGTCGTGGACTGGCAGCTCGGCGACGCGGTGATCGCGCTGACCTTGTTCGACGGCTACAGCAGCCACCTCTGTCTCGACGCGGCGCAGGTGTTCGCGTTGCCGGTGCCGCTGACCATGGCCGAAGGCGCGAGCCTGCCGACGGTGTTCCTGACCGCGTGGTTCATGGTGCACCAGCAGTTGCATCCGCGTGCCGGCGAGCGCTGGCTGGTGCATTCCGCGGCCGGTGGCGTCGGTTCTGCGCTGGTGCAGATCGGGCGCCTCGCCGGGTGCGAGGTGGTCGGCGTGGTCGGGGCCGCGCACAAGATCGAGCACTGCCGGGGCATGGGTGCCGCGCAGGTGATCGACAAATCACGCGTGGACCTGTGGGCCGAGGCCGAGCGCTTCGCGCCCGCCGGTTATCACGCGATCTTCGATGCCAACGGTGTCGCCACGCTGCGCCAGAGTTACGACCACCTCGCCGCGACCGGGCGCCTGATGATCTACGGCTTCCATTCGATGCTGCCGCACGACGGGAGACTGAACTGGCTGCGCCTGGCCTGGGACTGGCTGCGCACGCCGCGCTTCAATCCGCTGCACATGACCCAGAGCAATCGCAGCGTGCTCGCTGCCAACCTCAGCTTCCTGCAATCCGAAGCGCCGCGCCTGCGCGAGGGCATGCACTGGCTGCTGCAGCATTTCGCCGACGGTTCGCTGCGGCCGCTGCCGGTCGAGACCTTTCCGCTGGAACGTGCCGCCGACGCGCAACGGCGGATCGAGTCCGGGCAAAGTCTGGGCAAGCTGGTGCTGCTGCCCTGAGTGGCGCCGGCGATCGTTGCTCGCAGCCGCGGTCGCGCGCACCATTGGAGGCCTCGCTGCCGCGCTGGTCGGCGGCTTGCACGTGCAACGAACAGGGAGCAGATCATGGCCAAGGTGACGGGTATCGGCGGTGTGTTCTTCAAGAGCCGTAGTGACCCCGAGGCGCTCGCCGCCTGGTATCAGAAGCACCTGGGCCTCACGCTCGAACCCTGGGGTGGCGCCATCCTGCGCTGGCCGGAAGACCGCGCCGAGGACGGTGGCCTGACGGTGTGGACGGTGGCGAAACCGGACAGCCAGTGGTTCAGCCCGAGCGACGCCGCGTTCATGATCAACTACCGCGTCGATGACCTCGACGCGCTGCTCGCGCAACTGCGCGCCGCGGGCATCGACCTCGTCGGCGGGCCCGAGTCGCACGAGAACGGCAAGTTCGCCTGGATCCTCGACCCCGACGGCCACAAGCTCGAACTCTGGCAACCGATGGCCTGGGACGAGAAGAACAAGGGCGGGTGAGGCAGCGAACCCATTCGTTCCGCAGTCGCGGCAGGGACGTCGCAATGACGTCTTTCAGCTCGTGGTCGTTTCCGATTCGAGCATGTACAGCGCCATGGCGTGGTCGCCGCCGGCGAGGAAGTCGGACGGGTTGATGGTGAAGCCGGAGCGGATCAGCGCTTCGCCCACGCACCATTCGCGCTGCGCTTCGGTGAAGCGCCGCTTGTGGCGCGAGATCGAGAGCAGGACTTCGTGGCTCGGTGCGTTCGGGTCGGTGGCGTCCGCGGCTTGTGCTTCGGCGACAGGTTCGGGAGTGGCTTCGGCTTCTGCTGCAACGACTTCCGCAGGCGCTTCGGTCGCCACGGGTGCGACCTCGGGCTCGGTCGTGGGCACCGCAACCACCGGTGTCGCGATCGGCGCGGGGGCCGCGGCGGCAATGCCTGGCGCGCTCGCGACGGTTGCCGGTGCGGCGGCCTGCAGCAGTTCGTCGGGCAGGTCGGCGAGATACTTCGCGGCCTTCTTCGCCAGCAATTGATAGATCGCTGGCGCGGTTACGTGCAGGTCTTCGGCGGCCAGACGCCAGGCCATCGCGACGCGATCGCCGGCAGCGTTCGCATCCGTCTCCGTGCTCGCGGTCGCGAGATTCTTGCCGCTGTCGTTGGCCAGTTCGGCGCGCGCTTCGTCGAGGCGCTTGCACAGTTCGGTCTTGTGGAAATCACGGACGTGCAGCCGCAGTTCAATGCGGCAATCGGCCAACAAGTCCCGGATCTTCTTCATGACGGCGTGCGGCTGCAGGCCCCTCGGGCCGTTGGGGCACAAGTGTATCAGTTAGTGGCGACGCAGCCGGCGCTGGCCGCGCGCGCTAGCGAAGCACCCTTCGCAACGCCGCCGTGGCGGCAGCGAAGGAGAAGTGCGTGGCGATGTTGACGAGGCCGCCGTCGGCGAGGCGGTTCCACAGGTCTTCGTCGCGGTACAGGCGCACGCATTCGCCGGCGAAGGCGGCGGCTTCGTCGGCGATCAGCACGTCGATCTCGTGTTGCAGGTACATGCCTTCGGCGGCGACGCTGGTGGCGACCACCGGTTGCCCGTGCGCCATGCTCTGGTTGACCTTGCCCTTGACGCCGGCGCCGTAGCGCAGTGGTGCCACCGAGAGCCGGCAGCCGTCGAGCATCGCCTCCAACGACGGCAGGAAACCGTGCACGACGACGCGTTCGCTGGCGAGCGCCTTGACTGCGTCCGGCATCTTGCTGCCGACGATGTGGAAGCGCGCCTCCGGCAGTTCCTTCGCGACCAGCGGCCAGATGCCATGCACGAACCACAGCATCGCGTCGACGTTCGGCTGGTGCTGGAAGCCACCGACGAAGCACAGATCCTTGCGTTCGTGAAAACCGGCGCGGCGGCTGACGACTTCGTGCACATTCGACAGCACCTCGATGCGCGCGCCGGGCGCTTCGCTGCGCAGAAGCTGCTGCTCGATCGGGCTGACCACGAGGGTGACGTCGCTGCTGCGGATCAGGCGCAACTCGGCGAGCTTGGTCGCGGCGGCCTGGCGGCGCAGGTCATCGCGGTCGGCGAGCGCGGCTTCGCGTTCCTCGCGCAGGTAGTGCAAATCCACCGTGTCGAACACCAGCCGCGCACGCGGCGCATGGTGGCGCACGGCCTCGACCAGCGGCGTGGCGACATAGTGCCGGCTCAGGATCACGGCATCGAGGTGGGCGCCGTGCTCGCGCAGCCAACGCGTCGGTTCCGGCATCCATGGGTGGTAATGCACTTCAACGCCGAGCTGCTGCAGCGCTTCGCTGTAGCGGCCGTCGCAGGCGCGGTTCTCGGCGAAGAAGCTGACCTTGTGCCCGAGCGCGGTGAGCAGCTGCATCAGGTTGACCATGCGCACCGAGCCGGAGTCCTCGTCCGGGTGCGGCGTGGTCGCGTCCACGATCAGCACGCGCTGGGCCACGCGATGTTCGCGCGCCAGCGTGATCGGCGTTCCGGGCTTGGGCTGACGTGTGAGCGCGTCGGCCCAGCGCTCGACGAACTTGGCCTGGTTGAGCACCTGGTACTGCTTGATGCCGCTGGCGGTATCGGTGCCGGCGGTGATGCCCTCGAAATGGAACACGGTGGCAGCCGGCTGGTAGAGCACACGCAAGCCGGCCGCGCGCACCTGGAAGGCGAGGTCGGTGTCTTCGTAGTAGGCCGGGGCATAGCGCAGGTCGAAGCCACCGAGCTGCACGAACAGCGCGCGCGCGATCGCGATCGCCGCGCCCGAGCAGTAGTCCACCTCGCGCACATAGTTGTAGGCGGGATCGCGCGGGTCGCCGAAGCGACCGTAGTTCCAGCCCGAGCCGTCGCTGAAGACGACGCCGCCGGCTTCCTGCAGGCGCCCGTCCGGGTACACCAGCTTGGCGCCGGCGAGGCCGACGCGCGGGTGCCGATCGAAGGTGTCGAGCAGCGCGTCGAGCCAGTTCGGCGCGACCTGGGTGTCGTTGTTCAGGAACACCAGGTACTCGCCCTGCGCCTGTGCCGCGCCGGCATTGCAGGAACCGACGAAGCCGAGGTTGCGCTCGTTGCGATGCGCGATGATGCCCTCGATCTGCGCCAGTCGCTCCGCGGTTTCGTCCGCGGAGCCGTCGTCGACCACGATCACCTCGAAGCCGGACTGTTGCGCTTCCTTGGCCAGCGAGCGCAGGCAGGCCTCGGTGTAGGACCACTTGTTATAGACCGGGATGATGATGCTGGCGCGCGGCGCCGGTGCGCGCGGCAGCGCGAATGCGACGAAACTGCTGCCGGCTGCGGGTGCCGCGAGCAGTTCTGGGGTCGGCAACACGGGGGCGTCGCCAGCGATGTTCCGGGCGCGCTCCAGCGTGCCCTTGAGGCCGCGCGTGCGCAGGCTGCGCAACAGCCGCGGCGGCAGCCCGAGCGCGCGTCGCGCCAGATAGCCGAGGCGCACGCGGGCATTGCCGAGGCCGCGGCGCACGAAGCGCAGCGGCTTGGTCAGACGCCAGCTCAGGCTGTTCAGCAGCTCCGACTTATCGCCTTCGAGGCGCGCGATCTCGCGATGGAAATGCGCCGCGGCCTGCGACCACTCCTGTTGTGCTTGCGCGTTGCGATCATGCGCCGCGGCCAGTTCGCTGCCGAGTCGCGTTGTTTCGGCATTGAGCTCGAGCGCCCACGCGCTGCGTTCCTCGAATTCGTGGCGCAGCTTGGTGATCTGGCCGTGCAGTTCGCTGGCGACCGCCGCATGCTGCACGGCCGCGCGCTGCCGCTGGCGCTCGATGTCGTGCGCCCAATCGGCGCGGGCAAGCAGTTCGCGTTCCTTCTCGGTGTCGCTGCGGCGCAGTGCATCGCGTTCGCGCTCGGCGTCGAGTGCACGCGCGGCCAGTGTCGCGCTGGTCGACTCCAGCGCAACGCGCCAGTGCGTCGTGCCGCTGCCGGGTGCGAGCAGGGCGCGGTGCGCGCTGGCCATGTCGGCGATCGAGGCCGCCGCCGGCGCTGCGGCCAGGTGTTCGCGCACCGCGGCCAGCGCACCGGGGTCGTCGCGCAGTTCGGCGGCCAGCGCGACGAGTGCTGCGGCCTCGGGCGCCACCAGCAAGCCATCGCGTTCGTGTTCGATGCGCTCGGCGAAGGCGCCGAGCCGGGTGGCGATCACCGGCACGCCAAGCGCACGCAGTTCGCTCAGCGTGTAGCTGAAACTCTCGGCCACGGTCGCCGGCAGCAAGGCCGCGTCGGGCGCGATGCGTGCGAGCAGCTGCGGCAGCTCTTCGCGCGCGTAGTCCAGCAGCACGTGCACGTCGCGTTCGCCGAAGAACTCGTGGCCAGTGTGGCCGCAGCCGACCAGGAACAGCTCGGCATGTTCGCGCAGCCCAGCGTCGAGCGCGGCGCGCAGCAGGTGCTGGCCCTTGCCCCCGTTCAGGCGCCCGAGCACGACCAGCCGCAGTCGCTCGCGCAGCGGCGGCTTCGGCAGCACACCCCCGGCGAAACCGCACAGGCCGTGGCCAATCACCTCGAAGCGTGAAGTGGCGAGTTCCGGCGCGATGCGCAGCCAGTTCGCGCGCACACCCTGCGAGGGTGCGACCAGCGCGATGGAGTGCGTCCGCACCAGTTCGATGTAGCGCTGGCGCAGCAGCGTCCAGTGGCGCGGTTCGCGGTTGCCGAACGGGAACTCGGCGTCGCGCGCGCGGCGCAACGCGTCGGCCAGCGCGCCGGCATCGAAGCGCGCGTCGGCGTCACCGAAGTCGGCATGCAGCACTGGCCATAGCGGGTAGTAGTCGTGGCATACGATCTCGGTCGGCAGGCCGCTGTCGAGCGCGTCGAGCGCGTGGCCGATCAGCGAGGACACGATCACCTGGCTGACGCCGAAGGTGGCGCAGACCTGCGAGAACACATCGCGCCACTGCGCATGTTCGAGTGCGGTGTCGGCGATCGGCGCCGCCAGTTCGTGCCGGGCGAGCCGATGCAGGTGATCGTCGCGCAGCAGCACCAGTTCCAGCGCCTCGCCGTAGCAGCGACGTCCGAATTGGCCACGCGCAACCAGCGCCAGGTGGCTGCGCTGGCGGTCACCATCGGCGAGATCGCGCGCGAAGCGTTCGACGCCGCCGCCCCAGCCGTGGAGCACGTGCAGCAGCACCGGCTTGCCGTCGATGCCGGGCCAGCAGCTTGGCAGCGACGGCGCCTGCGCGATGCGTGCGCGCAACTCGGCGAGTGCGGTCTCGGCGCGCGCATGACGACGGTCGGATGGCGCCACGGCGCCACGCAGCGTGGCGCCGGCGGCAGCGACGAACAGGCTGTCGAGCACGCCGCTGCGCAGCGGCTGGCCGCGACGGGTGCGTTCGGCGGCCTCGGGTCCGACCCAGGCCAGGGTCGCGTGGGCGGAATCGCAGGGGCGCACGCAGCGGCTCCCGAGCAGCCACAGCGTGGCATCCAGCGCGATGGCATCGCCGGAAAAGTCCTGTGCCTCGGGCAGTGGATTCAATGCCGGCTCGGCCACATCGGCGGCGACGATCAGATCGAAGGCTTCGCAGGCGCGCGCCGCTTCGAGCAGGCGCCGCATCGCGAACGGCGGCAGCGGTGCGTTGGCGACGATGCGCAGCGTCGTCTGTCCGGCATCGCAGGTGTCGGCGACCGCGGCCTGTGCGTCGAGCACGACCAGTTCGATGTCGGGAGGAAGTTGCGCGAGCAGGCTGCCGAGCCAGGCCTCTGCAGGCTGGCCAAGCACGGCCACGCAAAGCGGGCGGGCTGGGGTCACGGAATGGGCGCCGCGCACTCTGGAATGGTGCGCTGAGGCTGAATTATCGCGGAATCGCCCGCGGGCCGCCATGCGAGCACGAAAACCGCTCCGTTAGACTGGCGCGCCCCTGTCCACCCGGTATCCACTTGGCTCGTTTCCTCGATCTGTCGCGCCGGTTCTACCGCTGGTTCCGGGTGCCGATCTGGCTTGGGCTTGGCCTCGCGATCGGATTCCTCGGTCCCTACCTGTGGTACCTCGACCGCCTGGTGCGTGCCGGTTTCGATGGCTTGCGCTTCGACACCCCGAGCCGCGTCTACGCGCGTGCGCTGGAGTTGCGTCCGGGCCGCGCCATGGATGCCGAGACCCTGCTGCTGGAATTGCAGGCTGCGCGCTACAGCGAAAGCACCGATGCATTGCAGCCCGGCAGCTATGCGCGCGATGGCGCCCGCTTCCTGATCCAGACCCGCGCCTTCGTCGACGGCGGCGGTGCGCAGCCGTCGCGCCGCATCCGCGTCGCGCTCGCCGACGGGCGCGTGGGCAAGCTCGAAGACGTTGCGGGCAAGCGCGCGCTCGAAGTCGTTCAGATCGATCCGGCGCGCATCGCCACCTTGTACGGTAAGGCGCGCCAGGAGCGGCGCCTGGTCAAGCTGGGCGAGGTGCCGCCGCTGTTCCTGCGCAGCCTGCTCGCGGTCGAGGACAAGGACTTCGCCAGCCACCACGGCATCGACCCCTGGGGCATGGCGCGCGCGATCTTCGTCAACGTGAAGTCGGGCGAGCTGTCGCAGGGCGGCTCGACCCTGACCCAGCAACTGGTGCGCAACCAGTTTCTCGACCGGCGCAAGAAGTTCGTGCGCAAGTTCAACGAAATCTGCCTGGCACTGCTGATCGAGGCGCGCTTTGGCAAGCAGGCGATCCTTGAAGCGTATTTGAACGACGTCTATCTCGGGCAACACGGTTCGCAGTCGGTGCACGGCGTCGGTGCCGCAGCCGAGTTCTACTTCGGGCGCGAACTGGAGACGCTGGCACCGCACGAAATGGCGCTGCTGGTCGGCATGATCCAGGGGCCGTCGCTGTTCGACCCGCGGCGCGCGCCGGCGAACGCGCTCAAACGCCGCAACCTGGTGTTGCGCGAGATGCACCAGGCCGGCCTGCTCAGCGAACTCGAGGTCAAGGGCCAGCAGCGGTTCGCGCTGAACGTGACCGCGAGCGGCGCGATCGCGCGCAACCGCTATCCGGGCTTCATCGAACTGGTGCAGGCGCAGATCGCGCGCGACTACGACGCCGCTGCGCTCGCGAGCGAAGGCCTGGCCATCCACACCACGCTGGCGCCTTCGACCCAGCAATATGCCGAGCGCGCGGTGGCCGAGAAGATCAAGACGCTGGCCAAGGACGCCAGCGGGCTGCAGGCGGCGATGGTGGTGACACGCGCCGCCACGGGCGCCATCGAAGCCGTGGTCGGCGGCCGCGACACGCAACAGCTCGGCTTCAATCGTGCGGCGATGGCAGCGCGGCCGATCGGGTCGCTGGTCAAGCCCTTCGTCTATCTGGTGGCACTGGCGCAGCCGGAGCGCTGGTCGCTGATGAGCCCGCTCTCGGACACCGCGATCGCGCTGCGCCAGCGCAGCGGCCAGACTTGGCAACCGCGCAATTCGGACAACCTCGAACACGGCGAGGTGGCGCTGATCGACGCGCTCGCGCGTTCCTACAATCTGGCGACGGTGCGCCTCGGTCTCGATCTCGGCGTGCCCAAAGTCGAGCGCCTGCTCGAAGCGCTGATCCCGGGCGCCGATGTCTCGCCGCATCCCTCGCTGCTGCTTGGCGCCACCGAGTTGACACCGCTGCAGGTGGCGCAGGCCTACCAGTACCTGGCTGCCGACGGGCACCTGCTGCCGCTGTCCTCGGTCACCGCGGTGATCGACCGCAACGGTCGCGCCGTCTCGCGTTACCGCGCGCCGCAAGGCGCCGGCGAGCTGGTGGAAGCGGCGCGCCTGGTCAGCTACGCGATGCAGGAAGGCAGTCGCAGCGGCACCGGCGCGGCGCTGGTCGGGCTGGGTCTTGGCCATCTCCATGTCGCCGGCAAGACTGGCACCTCCGATGACCTGCGCGACTCCTGGTATGCCGGCTTCACCGGTGGTCACCTGGCGGTGGTCTGGCTCGGTCGCGACGACAACAAGCGCGCCGGACTGTACGGCGCCACCGGTGCGATGCGG
The DNA here is from genome assembly GCA_016703225.1 of Lysobacterales bacterium. Lineage (NCBI taxonomy): Bacteria > Pseudomonadati > Pseudomonadota > Gammaproteobacteria > Lysobacterales > Lysobacterales bacterium. The sequence goes on along the minus strand of JADJCM010000001.1, from coordinate 368,456 downwards.
CTGTGGGCGGCGCTGTTCGAGAAACTGCCGAGCGAGCCGCTGCAGCTCGACCTCGGGCACAATCCGGTGGTGCGCTGGATCGACCCGCAGACGCAACGCGCGACCAATGCCGAATGCGAAGGCGCGCGTGCGCTGCCCTTCATCCGCGGCTTCGAGCCGACCGAATACATGGACTGCGACCGCTGGACCCTGGACGACTGGTTTCGCAATCGATTCACCGATCGCGACCCGCCGTCCGTGAATGAACCCTGGAACGATGACGATGTGCCCTGAACTCCGCCGTGCGCCCGCCCTCGTGGCCTTGCTGCTGCTTGCCGCTTGCGCCACCACGCCGCCGCCGAAGCCGGTTGCGAAAGCGCCGCCGCCGGCGGCGCGCGACTGGGTCGCCGAAATCCGCGCCGAGGCGGGCAAGCTGCCCTCGCACATCGAAGTGATCCCGCTGCAGGAAGCCGCAGTCGCCGATCTGCGGTCCAAGGCGCAGGCGGCCGAGGCTGCGAAGCAGTTCGACCAGGCCGAGGCCACGCTTGATGCCGCGCTGGCGATCACGCCCGAGGACCCGGCGCTGTGGCAGTGGCGCGCCGAGATCGCGCTGGCCGAGCGCCGCTTCGCCGATGCGATCGCGCATGCGCAGAAGTCCGAGGCGATCGGGCCCAAGCTCGGCGGCCTGTGTGTGCGCAACTGGCTGACCGTTGCGGCGGCGCGCCAGGAGGCGAAGGACAGCGCCGGTGCCGCGGCCGCGCGCACCCGTGCCGCCGCCTGCCCGGTGCCGGCACCGATCCGGATGTAACGATGGCCGCGCGCGCCGCCGCTCCACTGGCCGAAGGCGGCGCGCTGGCGCTCGCCATCGACGGCTTCACGCCGCGCCCGGTGCAGCAGGAAATGGCAGACGCCGTCGCGGCGACCATCGCTGGCGGCGGCGAACTGGTGGTCGAAGCCGGCACCGGCACCGGCAAGACCTTCGCCTACCTGGTGCCGGCGATCCAGAGCGGCCAGCGCGTGATCCTCTCGACCGGCACCAAGGCGTTGCAGGACCAGTTGTTCCATCGCGACCTGCCACGCGTGCACAAGGCGCTCGGCGTGCCGGTGAAGACCGCACTGCTCAAGGGGCGCGCCAACTACGTCTGCTGGTACCGGCTCGACAAGGCCAAGCACGAGGGCCAGTTTTCGAATCGCGCCATGGTCGCCGAGTTGAACGTGGTGCTGGATTTCGCTGCGCGCACGCAGTCCGGCGATCTGGGCGAATGCAGCGGGCTCGCCGACGACGCCATGATCCTGCCGCGCGTGACCTCGACCAGTGAAAACTGCCTGGGTGCCGAGTGCGCGTTCTTCAACGACTGCTTCGTGGTCAAGGCGCGGCGCACCGCGCAGGACGCCGACCTGATTGTGGTCAACCACCATCTGCTGTTTGCCGATCTCGCCATCCGCCACGAAGGCTTCGGCGAAATCCTGCCCGGTGCCCATCTGTTCATCGTCGATGAGGCGCATCAGTTGCCCGATCTCGCCGGTCAGTTCTTCGGCGACTCGCTCGGCACGCGCCAACTCGCGGACCTGGCCCAAGACGCGCTGCGCGAGTCCGGCGACGTGCCCGGAGCGCGCGCGTCGATGGTACGCGTGGCGCCTGCGGTCGAAGACCAGATCAAGAAGCTGCGACTGGCCGTGCACGGCGAAGCTGCGCGCGGCGCCTGGCCACCGTTGCGCGACAAGCCCGCGGTGCAGGAAGCGATCGCGGTGGTCGCCGCAGCGCTCGAAGAACTCAGCGCCGCGCTCGATCTGCTGGCCGAAGCCAGCGAAGGCCTCGCCGCCTGCGCCGAGCGCGCCGGCGCGCTGGCGCAGCAGCTGTCGCTGTGGCGCGATCCGGAGCCGAGCGGGCACGTGCTCTGGTACGAAACCAGCGAGCGCCACCTGAGCGTCACCGCGACCCCGCTCGATGCCTCCGAGCCGCTGCGCGAGTTCCGCGAACGCCTGAAGGCGGCGTGGATCTTCACCTCGGCGACGCTGACCGTGGCCGGCAAGTTCGATCACTACCTGGCGCAGATGGGTCTGAGCGAGCCGCGCACGCTGGCGCTGCCGAGCCCGTTTGACTACGCCACCCAGGGCCTGATGTACCTGCCCAAGGGACTGCCGGCGCCGAACTCGCCGGAACACACCCACGCCCTGATCGAACGGGTGATGCCAGTGCTCGAAGCCTCGAACGGGCGCGCGTTCCTGTTGTTCACCACGCACCGCGCGCTGCGCCAGGCGGCGGAGTTGCTGGCGACGTCGCGCTTCCCGCTGTTCGTGCAGGGCACGGCGCCGCGCTCGGCCCTGCTCGAAGGCTTCCGCGACTCCGGCAACGGCGTGCTGCTCGGCGCTGCGAGTTTCTGGGAAGGGGTCGATGTGCGCGGCGATGCGCTCAGCGTGGTCGTGATCGACAAGCTGCCATTCGCGCCGCCGGACGACCCGGTGCTGGACGCGCGCATCCGCACGTTGCGCGAGCAGGGCGGCAATCCGTTTGCCGAGCTGCAGATTCCGGCCACCGCGATCGCGCTCAAGCAAGGCGCCGGGCGCCTGATCCGCGACGTGACCGATCGCGGCGTGCTGATGTTCGGCGATCCGCGCCTGGTCACCCAGGGCTACGGCCGCACCTTCATTGCCAGCCTGCCGCCGATGCCGCGCACGCGCGAGCTCGCCGACGTGCAGGCGTTCTTCGCCACCGGACACGCCGACACCGCGCCCATGTAGGAGCGCCGGCCACGGCGCGATTGCTTGCCGCAAATCATGCATGATCCGGTCGCAGGCCAAATGGAGCCGCCATGAATGCAGCGATCCCGAAGACCCCGATCGGCAGCGACGCCTTGTTCGAGTCGGCGGCGTCGCTGGCGACCAATGACGTGCCGCTGGCATTCCCGGACGAGACCGTGGTGCAACTGCGCGCGCGGCTGGCGCAGCGGCGCTACGCCTGCGTATCGGACATCCCGGTGGTCGCGCGCGACACGCGTGTGCTGGTCGGCTTGCTGCAGATCGAAGACGTGGTCAGCGTGGCCGACACGACCCGTGTCGACGCGATCATGGACGCCGATCCGCCGCGGGTCGCGCATGGCATCGACCGCGAGCACGCGACCTGGAAGGCGGTGCAGCATGGCGAGTCGGCCCTGGTCGTGGTCGATGACGACGGTCGTTGTCTCGGGTTGATTCCGCCGCAGCGCCTGCTGCACGCGATGCTCGCCGAACACGACGAGGATCTGTCGCGCCTCGGCGGTTTCAACAAGAGTGCCGAACAGGCACGCCATGCCACCGTCGAAGCGCTGCCGCAACGCCTGTGGCATCGGCTGCCGTGGCTGTTCATCGGCCTGCTCGGTGCGCTGCTTGCGGCCGGCATCGTCGGTCGCTACGAACACACGCTGGCGTCTCTGGTGCTGCTCGCGGCCTTCGTGCCCGGCATCGTCTACTTCGCCGATGCCGTCGGCACCCAGACCGAGACCGTGGTCGTGCGCGGGCTGTCGCTCGGCATTCCGGTGCGGCAGATGGTGGCGCGCGAGGCGGTGACCGGTGTCGTCATCGGCGCGGCGACCGCGATCGTCGCCTACGTCCTGGTACGTCTGGTCTGGCACGAAGCGACCCTGGCCACCATCGTCGCGCTGTCACTGTTCGCCGCCTGTTCGGTCGCGACCGTGGTCGCGCTCGCATTGCCGGTCACGCTGCACCGCCTGCACGTCGATCCCGCCTTCGCCGCCGGCCCGCTCGCCACCGTGATCCAGGACCTGCTGTCGCTGCTGATCTATTTCGCGATCGCGACGGCGATGCTGGCGCCGCCATGACGGCTTCGCGTAGAAATCAAGAATCGCGATGCAGGATGGGGTTTCATGGTTCGGTGATCACTGGATCGGTGCGCGCTGCCACCAGCCGCGGCCCGCAGTCAATCTCCAGCCACGGTCTCGCCAGTCCTCAGCTCATCCGATCCACGGAATAGCAGGCCAGATCGCGCAGGTGCACGGCGCGTTCGTCGAAGCCGGCGAGGGCGGAGATCGCTTGTGCACGCAGCTGCCCGGCCAGCGCGCGTGACTCGGTCAGGCCGAGGATCGCCGGGTAAGTGGGCTTGTTCTGTGCCGCGTCCGAGCCTTGCGGCTTGCCGATGATGTGGGTCTCGCCCTCGATGTCGAGGATGTCGTCGCGGATCTGGAAGGCCAGCCCGACCGCGTGGCCGTAGCGCAACATTGCCGCGATGCGCGTCGCGTCGCGTTCGCCGGCGGCGAGAGCGCCGAGCTGCACCGAGGCGCGGATCAGCGCGCCGGTCTTGTGCGCGTGCATGCGTTCGAGCTCGCCGCGGTCGAGCCGCCTCCCGACGCCATCGAGATCGAAGGCCTGGCCGCCGGCCATGCCTTGCGAGCCGCATGCGACGGCGAGCGCGTGCAGCATTTCGACCCGGGCCGTGGCATCGTCCGTCGGCTCGCGGGCCAGCAGTTCGAAGGCCAGTGCCTGCAGCGCATCACCGGCCAAGATCGCGGTCGCCTCATCGAAGGCGATGTGGCAGGTCGGCTTGCCGCGGCGCAGATCGTCGTTGTCCATCGCCGGCAGGTCGTCGTGGATCAGCGAGTAGGCGTGGATCATCTCGACCGCGGCGGCGCTGGTGTCCGCGGTGTCGAGGGCGCCCCCGCAGGCCAGCGCTGCACCATAGACCAGGCACGGACGCAGCCGCTTGCCGCCGCCGAGGGTGCTGTAGCGCATCGCGCGATGCAGCCCGAGCGGCGCCTGGGTTTCGGCCGGCAGCGCGCGTTCGAGGACGGATTCGGCGCGTGCGGCGAGTGCGAGCAGCGCCGGCGTCAGCTCACGGCGTGTCGGGGTCGAAGCGCGGTGCGCCATCGAGGTCGTTCGGGTCGATGATCTGGCGCACGCGCAGTTCCGCTTGGTCGAGCGCACTGCGGCATTGTCGGTACAGGCCGACGCCGCGCTCGAACGCGCTGAGCGATTCGTCCAGCAGCAGGTCACCCTTCTCCATGCGCGCGACCAGTTGTTCGAGTTCGTCGAGCGACTGCTCGAACTCGGCGACGCGGCTGGTCTCGTTGGACTCGGGGGGCGACATGGGCGCACCTTAGCCCGGCTTCGCGGCGGATTCAACGCGCCAGACGTGACCGGCGTCGCGAAGCCGCGCGGCGAAGCCGGCGTCGAGGAAGCGGTCGCCGACTGCGATCAGGGTCTCTCCCTGCCACAGACATGGCAGTTGCGCGCGCTGCCACGGCGGCACGCCGCATTCCTGGAGCAGCAGCCGCAATGGTCGTCGCGGCGCCTGCGCGTGCACGCGGATCTTCTCGCCGCCACGGCGCGGGGCCACGCGCAGGGGAGCCTCGAACATTCCGGGAAGTGCCGGCAGGACGCCGCCGTCAGTCAGGGCGAAGGGCTGTTCCGGTAGCCAGTCGGTGTCGGTCAACGGCAACGACGACGTCGCCGTCTGCGCATGCAGCTGCCCACGATAACGGCGCAGCACTGCGTCGGCCCAACGCACCTCTGGCACGCGATCGGCGCGCGCATCGCGCATCTGCCGCAGCACTTCGCGCAGGACTGCGGCGGGTGGATGCGTCAGCGCCCGTTCGCGCAGCCACGCTTTCAGCACCGCGATCGCCGTGCCCGCGGACAGTTCCAGCACGCGTGCATCGAGTACGCCGGTCTCGAGATCGCGATGCTGCGCAAGCAGGCGCTGCACCTCGGGTTCGGCGAGTGCGAGCAGGTCGGCGGCGCGCTGTGCCGTGGTCGCCAACGCGGCCATGGCCTGTGGCCAGCGTGCCGAGAGTCGCGGCAGAATCTCGTGGCGCAGGAAGTTGCGATCGAGCGTGGTGTCGGCGTTGCTCGGGTCTTCGATCCATTCGAGGCCTTCGCGTTCGGCCTCGGCGCGGATCGCACTGCGCGGCACTTCCAGCCAGGGTCGCGCGAGCCAGCCGCGGCTGAAGCGGCGCAGCGGGCGCATGCCGGCGAGGCCGTCGTAACCCGGCGCACGCAACGCCCGCAGCAGCATGGTTTCCGCCTGGTCGTCGCGATGATGCGCCGCCAGCAGCACTTCGTCGTCGCCGAGGCGTTCGGCGAAGGCCGCGTGCCGCGCCGCACGCGCGGCGGCTTCCAGCCCAAGTTCGGCGATGCGCGTCACCTGCACGCGCACCACGTCGAGCGGAACCGCGAGTGCCGTGCACCAGTCGCGGCAGCGCTCGGCCCAGCGCGCCGAGTCCGGGTGCAGGCCGTGATCGACATGGATTGCGCGCAGACTGAGGTCGAGTTGACCGCGCAGCGATGCCGCCACCTGCAGCAGCGTGCGCGAGTCCATGCCGCCGCTCAACGCCAGCACGAACTCGCGGTGCGGCAGCGTCGCGATGAAATCGGCAAGGATTCGGCGTGCGGCGGACATTGCGACAGTGTGCCATCTGCGCGCGTGTCATCGTTGACCAGACGCCGGATTCAGCGCTGTAAGGGCGGCCCCCGTGGCCGCCCTGATGGGTTGTCGCAAAGTGCAGGGCAGGCACGGGGGCCTGCCCCTACGGGTCAAGGGTTCGTGGACGTCGCTGCCTCAAGACCCCGCTCAGCCTCGCTCCAGCAGCTTGCGCAGTTCGATGATCGAGGCATTGGCGCGCGCGATGTAGCTGGCCAGCACCAGCGAGTGGTTGGCGAAGAAGCCGTAGGGAGAGCCGTTGAGGATGACCGGGCTGCCGAGCGGCTGCTGGGTGGCTTCGAGCTCGGCGATGATCTGGCGCAGCGTCACCGTCGCGTTCTTGTCCTTCAGCACCGCCGCGAAGTCGTACTCGACCGCCTTGAGGAAGTGGATCAGCGCGAAGCAGGAGCCGCGCGCCTCGTAGAAGACGTCGTCGATTTCACGCCAGGGCGTGCGCACCTCACGCGCGGCCACGGCCGGTTTCGACTGGCGTGCGCTCGGGTCGTTGGCGAGGTCGGTGTCCTGGCGGGTCGGCCCGACCGCGGCGGACAGGCGTTGCGACAGGCTGCCAAGGCGTCCCTCGACCGTGGCCAGATAGCTGGCGAGATTGTCGGCGCGGGCGTAGAACTGGGCGTCGTTGAGATCGCCGTCGCCAAGGCGCACGCGATAGGCGTCGACGCGCGCGATCGCGGCGCGATACTGGCTTTCGGTCGAAGGCAGCAACCAGCGGTCGTTGGTGGTCGAGAACAGCGGCTGCGCCTCGGCCAGGTCCTTGTCCTCGACCGACTGCGTCAGCGAGCGCGAAAAATCGCGGCGCAGTGCCTGCGCCAAATCGCGGCTCTGCTCGATGACGCCGAACTCCCAGTTCGGCTGGTCGTCAAGGAAAACGCTCGGTGGCATCACGTCGTTGGACAGGTAACCGCCGTTCTTGTCGAGCAGCAGTTCGCCGACGCGCGCCAGCGTCGAAGCGGTCGTGACACCGACCACCAGCGCGCCGCTGCCATTGCGTACCTTGGCCTGCAGCAGGGGATCGAAGGCCGGCGGCGGCGTACTCCAGCGCCACATCAGCACCGCTGTGGCGAGCGCGATCAGCGCCAGCAGGGCCAGCGTCAGTCGCCACCACCAGCGCCGGCGCGGGCGCGCCGGGAGGTCGGCGACGGCTGGGCTGGCGATCGGCGGTAACGGTTCCATGGCGCGGCTCCCTGGGCTGGGCGTCTAGTCTAGCCAGCAGCCGCCCCGAATTTGACCGGTGCCGGAGTATCCGGGTGCGAAACCCGAACGCTAGAATCGTCGCCCCTTTGTCCTGTCTCCGGAGAGCGTCATGGCGATCAAGGTCGCGATCAATGGCTACGGCCGCATCGGTCGCAACATCCTGCGTGCACTGTACGAGTCGGGTCGCAACAGCGAAATGCAGGTGGTCGCGATCAACGATCTGGGCGACGCCGAGACCAACGCGCACCTGACCCGCTACGACACCGCGCATGGCAAGTTTCCGTTCGACGTCGGCGTCGATGGCGGCGACCTGATCGTCAAGGGCGACCGCATCAAGGTCTACGCGGTGCGCAATCCGGCCGAGATTCCGTGGGGCGCGCACGACGTCGACGTGGTGCTCGAATGCACCGGCTTGTTCACCAGCAAGGCCAAGGCGAGTGCGCATCTGCAGGGCGGTGCGAAGAAGGTGATCATCTCGGCGCCGGGCGGCAGCGACATCGACGCCACCGTCGTCTATGGCGTCAACCACGACGTGCTCAAAGCCGCGCACACGGTGATCTCGAACGCCTCCTGCACCACCAATTGCCTGGCGCCGCTGGCCAAGGTGCTGCACGAGAAGATCGGCATCGTGCACGGCCAGATGACCACCATCCACGCCTACACCAACGACCAGGTGCTGACCGACGTATTCCACTCCGACTTGCGCCGTGCGCGTTCCGCGACGATGAGCCAGATCCCGACCAAGACCGGCGCCGCCGCCGCGGTCGGCCTGGTGTTGCCGGAGTTGAACGGCAAGCTCGACGGCTTCGCCATGCGCGTGCCGACGATCAATGTCTCGGTGGTCGATCTCACCTTCGTCGCGGCGCGCGCCACGACCAAGGAGGAAATCGATGGCGTCGTGACTGCGGCTTCGACCGGTGCACTCAAGGGCATTCTCGGCATCAACCATGGCCCGCTGGTGTCGATCGACTTCAATCACGATCCGCGCAGCTCGGTCTACGACGCCACGCTGACCAAGGTCATGGGTGGAACGCTGGTCAAGGTCTGCGCCTGGTATGACAACGAGTGGGGTTTCAGCAACCGCATGCTCGACACCACGCTGGCGCTGATGGCCGCCCGCTAGGAACGACCCGGATCGCGAATGAAAAAGGGCCGCTGCATCGCTGCAGCGGCCTCTTCATGCAGCGCCCGTGCTCACAGCAGCGCTTCGATTTCCGGAACGACTTTGAACAAGTCCCCGACCAGGCCGAAGTCGGCGACTTCGAAGATCGGGGCTTCGCCGTCCTTGTTGATCGCGACGATGGTGCCGGCATCCTTGATGCCGGTGAGGTGCTGGATCGCGCCGGAGATGCCGATCGCGATGTACAGCTCGGGGGCGATGATCTTGCCGGTCTGGCCGACCTGCATGTCGCTCGGCACATAGCCGGCATCGACCGCGGCGCGCGAGGCGCCAACGCCGGCGCCGAGCTTGTCGGCGAGCGCGTAGATCACGTTGAAGTTCTCGCTCGAACCCAGCGCGCGCCCACCGGAGACGACGCGGCTCGCGGTCTGCAGGTCGGGGCGATCCTTGGCGCCGGCCTGCAGTTCGACGAAGCGCGTGTGGGTCGGCAGTTCCACCGACACGGCTGCGGCTTCGATCGGTGCAGCGGCGCTGCCGTTTCCGGTCGCCGCGAACGAGGCGTTGCGCACCGTCGCGATGAGCTTGCGATCCTGCGGTGCCTCGACGGTGAGGATCGCATTGCCGGCATAGATCGGCCGCTGGAAGCTGTGGCTGCCGAGCACCTTCATGATGTCGCTGACCTGGGCTTCGCCGAGCAGCGCGGCGACGCGCGGCAGCAGGTCCTTGCCGAAGGTCGTGCTCGGCCCGAGCACGTGGGTGTAGTTCGCGGCCAGCGCCACGACTTGCGGCGCCAGCACGGCGGCGAGCGCGTTCGCATTCGCGGCGTTGGCGATGGTGAGTACGCGGCTGACGCCATCCAGCGTTGCGGCTTGGGCGGCGACGGCGGCGGGCTCGGCCGCGAACACGGCGATGTCGATGGCGCTCGCGCCCATCTGTTTCGCGGCGGTCAGGCACTTTGCGGTGCTCGGGTTGAGCTGGCCAGAGGCGTGTTCGGCGATGATCAGGATCTTGCTCATGGCGGGCTCCTTACAACAGTCCCTTGGACTTCAATGCAGCGACCAGTTCGGCCGCATCCTTGACCATCACGCCCTTGCTGCGCTTGGCCGGTGGAGCGAATTGCGTGGTCTTGAGGTGGTCGCCGGACTCGATGCCAAGCGTGTCGAGCGCGATCGCTTCCATCGGCTTCGACTTCGCCTTCATGATGTCCGGCAGCTTGACGTAGCGCGGCTCGTTCAGGCGCAGGTCGGTGGTGATCACCGCGGGCAGGTCCACCTCGAGCGTCTCGAGGCCGGCGTCGACTTCGCGCGTCACCCGCACGGTGTTGCCGTTCACTTCGACCTTCGAAGCCGAGGTCGCCTGCGCCTTGCCCCACAGTGCCGCCAGCATCTGCCCGGTCTGGCTGCAGTCGTCGTCGATCGCCTGCTTGCCGAGGATGACCAGGCCGGGCTGCTCCTTCTCGACCAGCTTGAGCAGCGCACGCGCCGCGGTGAGCGGCTGCAGCGGACGGTCGGTGGTGACGTGGATGGCGCGGTTTGCGCCCATGGCCAGGCCATTGCGCAAGTGTGCCTGGGCGTCGGTGGGGGCGATGGTCGCGACGATCACTTCCGTGGCCACACCTTTCTCGCGCAGGCGCAAGGCTTCCTCGAGCGCGATGTCGTCGAACGGGTTCGGCGACAGCTTGACACCGTCGGTGACGACGCCGGCACCGTCAGGTTTCACTTGGATGCGCACGTTGTAATCGACGACGCGCTTGTAGGCGACCAGGATCTTCATTCGTGGGTCCTCGAACCGCCAGCGGGGATGCCGGCAAAGGGCGCGCATCTTAGCGGGAAGCGGAGTGAAGGCCTATTCGAATGCTTCCGTGTTAGCGGCGGGTCAGGCCATTCCGCCATACTGACGCCCTCTTTCTGCATCCGGCGGCCCCGGGAACCCGTGAAAACCCCGAAGGGCTTGCAGCCGTTGCTCGACGACGGCGTCATCGACGAAGTGTTGCGGCCGCTCAAGAGCGGCAAGGAAGCGTCCGTCTACGTGGTGCGTTCGGGCGAGCACGTCCGCTGCGCCAAGGTCTACAAGGACCTGGGTCAGCGCAGTTTTCAGGCGCGCGTGCAGTATCAGGAAGGGCGCTCGGTGCGCGGTTCGCGCCAGGCGCGCGCGATCGGCAACGCCAGCCGCTTCGGCAAGCGCGAGGCCGAGGAAGCGTGGAAGCACACCGAAGTCGATGCCCTCTACCAGTTCGCCGCCGGCGGTGTGCGCGTGCCCAAGCCGCACGGCTATTTCAACGGCGTGCTGCTGATGGACCTGGTCACCGACGAGCACGGCTACAGCGCGCCGCGCCTCGGAGAAGTGGACCTGCCGCCCGCGGTTGCGCGCATGTTCCATCACGATTTGATCCGCGACGTGGTGCGCATGCTCTGCCTCGGCTGGATCCACGGCGACCTGTCCGAATACAACGTGCTGGTCGCCGAGGATGGGCCGGTGATCATCGACTTTCCGCAGGTGGTCAGCGCCAGCGGCAACAACAACGCGCGCAAGATGCTGCTGCGCGACGTGCACAACCTGCGCGACTGCCTGGCGCGCTTTGCGCCCGAACTCGCCGCCACCCACTATGGCGAGGAGATGTGGGCACTGTTCCAGAAGGGCGAACTCAAGCCCGATACGCCGCTGACTGGCCGCTTTGCGTTTGATCGCCACCGCGCCGACGTGAAGTCGGTGATGCAGACCATCGACGAGGCGCGCAAGGAGGCCCTGATCCGCGAGCAGGGCCGCAAGGAAGCCGCCGAGCGCGATTGATCATTGCTGCAACGCTCCCTTCTGCCATCTACGGATTAGGAAATATCCTAGTCAAGCGACCGGATGGCTCCTATTGACGCATTCACGTAACCACTCATGATTGACAGAGACCAACCCCACTCAGCGGAACATGTTGTCATGAACAAGCGGATCAATGCGGACAAGCCCCACCTGTGGAAGTCGGACAGCGCGAAATCCGTTGATCAGTTCAATCAGTGGTTCATGCGCTTCGCGCCCGAGGCGTTTCGTGCAACACGAGTCAAGACAACGGCTCAAGTGAAGGACGCACTGCTGGCCACTCGTGACTTGCGCAGCATCGAGGCCGCCACACTCAAGAGCTATCCGAACGCCCTGCCCACGCTGCGCATGTGCACCGCCCCGCCCATAGCGGTGGACCGCCTGATCGGGCTGGCTGGCGCGAAGAAGAGCGTGGTCGGCAGCATGGAGAGTGGAAAGCTCCCGCGCAAGATGAACAGTGCCGACTTGGATACGGAGCTCTCGAAGCTCTGCGGCATCATCACAAAATTGCTGGATCGCGACGTCTTTCCCTGGTTGGACCGCAGGAAAGATCCAGTAGATCACGAACGCGACCGTGCATCGACCATCGTCGCAGATCGCTTGTGCACTGCCGTATCGAATCCGATCGTGCGCAACGCTCAGGAGGAGCGGCAACTCAGGCTGATCGGTGGATGGCTCGACGCCAGGGGCTACCGGAAGCAAGGGCACTCGACCGGCCTGCCGTTGACCAAGATGGAGCCAGCGACGTACGCATTTCGGATGAACATCCCGGTCGGCAAGGCTCTCGTCGTCAATATGCCAGTGGATGTGGTGATCCAGCCCAAGAAACGACGAAAAGATCGGCTGCCGATTCTGATCGAGGCAAAGTCTGCGGGAGACTTCACCAATACCAACAAGCGACGGAAGGAGGAAGCCACAAAGATCCACCAACTGAAGGCCGCGCTTGGTGAGAATGTGCCGTACGTGTTGTTTCTGTGCGGTTACTTCGGCAGCGACTACTTAGGTTACGAAGCCGCCGAGGGCATTGACTGGGTTTGGGAACATCGCATCGACGACCTTGTGAAGCTGGGCCTATGAGTTCCCCGCTCGCACACAAAGAAGGCTCGATCGAGTCTCGGCGGCAAGCCATGCAGGCGGCAATCGATTCAGGGAAGCCGGCTATCGAGCGGAATCGCCTGGGCCAGTTCGCGACCCCCTACCCGCTGGCAGTCGAGATTGCCCGATACGTTCGCTCATTGGTCGGTAGTCCAGAAGGCGGCATCCGCTTCGCCGATCCTTCTATCGGTTCGGGCAGTTTCTTTTCTGCGGCGCTCGCCGTCTTCGGCTCTGACGGAATACGTAGTTCCATCGGCGTCGAGATCGACAGCGCATTCGCCGATGCGGCTCGAAAACTGTGGACCGATGCGGGACTCGACGTTGTGAGGGGCGACTTTACGCGAATCGTTGCCGCCGACCCCTGCCCACCGGCCCCCAACGTGATCTTGGCCAACCCGCCCTACGTTCGACACCACCACATCGGCCGGGAGGAGAAGGAGCGTCTGAAATCCCTTACGCTCGGGCGGGTGGGGGTCGAAGTCAGCGGGTTGGCAGGTCTGTACGTTTATTTTCTCCTGCTGGCCACGTCGTGGATGGAAGAGGGTGGAATCGCCGCGTGGCTGATCCCCTCGGAGTTCATGGATGTCAATTACGGAGTGGCTCTCAAAGGCTTTCTTGCGGATCGCGTCACCCTCATCCGCGTTCACCGTTTTGACCCAGCAGATGTTCAATTCGGCGACGCGCTGGTGTCTTCGGTTGTGGTGGTCTTCCGAAAATCGCCGCCAGCATCCGATCATGCGGTCGATTTCACCTTCGGCGGTTCTCTGGATCAGCCGCAAACCTGCGAAGTCATATCGCGTGGAGGGCTCGGTGCGTTGCGCAAGTGGACCATGTACCCGAGTCACGCCAAGAACGACCGCCGCGCGCGTATCGACAGTGGAGGGCTGATGCTCGGCGACCTATTCCGTGTCCAGAGGGGTATCGCCACCGGATGCAACAAGTTCTTTGTCTTGGACCGGGCAGAAGCAGAGCGACTTGGGCTTCCGAGCAAGTACCTTTCTCCAATCCTTCCCAGCCCCCGACACCTCAGGACGACGATTATCGATTCTGACGCTGATGGATACCCTGTTCTCGATCGTCCGCTGTGCGTCATCGATTGCGATCTGCCCGGTCCATTGCTTGAGTCAAGGTATCCGGCGCTCTGGAGTTACCTGCAGACTGCACGGTCGCTCGGCATCTTGGACGGCTATTTGATTGGGAAGCGAAGCCCTTGGTACAAACAAGAACAGCGTCTGCCGGCACCGTTCTTGTGCACCTATATGGGGCGCGGCGTGGCTGAAAAACAACCATTTCGTTTCATCTGGAATCGATCAAGAGCGATCGGAACCAATCTCTATCTCATGCTGTACCCCCGTAACGGGTTAGCCGAGATGCTGAGCGAGCACCCAGAACGGGAGCAAGATGTCCATGGACTACTTGGCTTGGTGTCGGGCCAGGAGCTTCGAGGTGAGGGACGAGTCTACGGTGGTGGCTTGAACAAGATCGAACCAAGCGAACTTGCGCGAATTTCTGCAGCGTCTTTCGTGGACCTTTGGCCGGAGATTCGCGCCAATCATCAGCCGCAGCAATTGCTTTTCGCATGAGGTGGTGAGGCATCCTTCTGCGAACCACATCTGTGTTCGACCACCACCGCGCCGACGTGAAGGCGGTGATGCAGACCATCGACGAGGCGCGCAAGGAAGCGCTGATCCGCGAACAGGGCCGCAAGGAAGCCGCCGAGCGCGATTGATCACGCCGATTCAGTGCGCGAGGAAGGCGGTGTCGGCGGGAAAATCTTCGCGCTTGGGCAGCGCGGTGAGCGCGACCGTGTTCGGCGACTTCGGTAATGACGAATCCTTGGCGGCGGCGGACGCGCGTTGCGCGGCCTTGTGCGGAATGCGCCAGAGCTGGTTGACGTCGTAGAACGAGGGGCCGCGGGTCCAGCGCGAGTGCCCGGACTTGGCCGCCTCGGAGATCATCTTCAGATCGCGGCCGGAGCCCTGGAACAGCGGCGTCCACAATCCGGCGCGGGCATCGACGTCGAGGCAGACGAAGAACTGCTGTGCGGATGCGGCTTCGCTCGCGGACGCGGTGCATTCGGCGCCGTGCTTGAGCAGTTCGTCGGGATACATGTAGAGCACCAGTCCGGGTGCGAAAACGTGGGCCATGGGGTCAGTCCTGGGTTGCGTGCACAGCGGACGACGCGGCTGCGCGCCCGGACGATCGGGGGGCGCGGTCAGCAGCGGCGGACGAAGGGAATGTCCTTGGTGCCGTGCTCGTAGTAGTCCTCGCGCTCGGCGCGGCAGTAAGGGCCGCCCATCGCGAAACGGCGGCAGGCGCTCGGGCGGTTCTCGTAGATGCCGCAGTTCATGTGCTTCTCGTCGATCGCCACGCACCAGCCGTCTTCGCCACGCGCCATCTGCTCGTAGCCTTGCGGCGTACGCTCGACCAGATGCGGTGGGATCCGGTCCTCCGGCATCAGCACTACGGTCAGGCGGCAGCACACCGCCTCACAGCTGCTGCAAGACACGCTGGGATCGACGCTTTCGGCGTAGGGGTCGGTCGGATAACCGCTGGGGTCGAGGGTGTTCGGCATGGGAACTCCCGTGGAGGCGCCGGCGTGGCGCGGGCCACGATGGGTGACGCGAGAGGGGAGCGAAACCGCGACGGAAGATCCCGACGGTGACGCACAAGAAGGCATTGGCCCAACGACATCTTACGCGAATGCGGCGCCTGGCGCCGCTTCAGCGCGGCAAGCGCCGCCGTGCGGCGTCGGCGTAGCGCCGGGCTGAGCCGGCGTCGTGCGCAAAGAACAACGAAGGTTCGGTGAGTTCGAGTTCCAGCACGCAGGGCGTATGGTCGGCGCCACGCAGCAGATCGACGCGCGCATAGAGTGGCGCGCCGCCGGGGATCGCCGCGACGACGCGGCACGCCAACGCCAGCTCGTCCGGCCCCGGCGTGCGCGCACAGATCTCCTCGGGCGCGAACAGCTGCTGTGTCGGACCGGTGTCGAGCCGCAGCAGCGGCCCCTTGCGGATGGCGTGGCTGAACTCGCCATCGAAGAACATCAGCGCGGTCTCGCCGGCGACATCGACCTGTTCGAGGTAGGGCTGCACCAACACGCTGCGGTCATCGCTGAGCAAGGCATCGACATGGCGCAGCGCAGTGTTGATCTGGCGGCGGCGATAGCGTTGCGCATCCTTCGACCCAGCCCCCACCGCCGGCTTGACCACGAACTCCTCGCTCGGAAGCGACGCGACCAGCGTCTGCAGATCGCTCGCGGGGTGCTCGCCGGGTTCCAGAAAGTGGCTCGGCACCGTCTCGATGCCCTGCGCAGCCAGATCGGCAAGGTAATGCTTGTCGGTGTTCCAGCGCACCAGCGATAGCGGATTCAGCAGCTGCGTCTGCGCTGCCACGTGCTCGCACCAGGCCAGGAACTCAGGCAAGCGCGGCACGTAGTCCCAGGTCGAACGTAACAGCACCAGATCGAACCCGGACCAGTCGATCGCGGCATCGTCCCAGTGCACCACTTGCGCGTCCGCGCCGAACGCCGCGATCAGCGGCGGCAGGTCCTCATCCAGCGCTTCGGCTTCGGTGGCGGTGACTAGGGCGATGCGGGTCATGACGCGGCTCCTCGGGGCCGCGCATTATCCACGGTGTGTGGTCACGGGCGTATGATTTGGCCCTCGCTTCGGGAGGGACGACGATGCATCGCTATCGACTGGGGTCTTCGCTGTTGCTCCTGGTCTGGTGCGCAACGACGGCGGCGAGTCCGCCGGACAGCATGCTCCTGGACGGCTACGAACACTGCGCAACGCCGCAGTTGTTGTGTCCGGATGGCGATGGCGACCTGTTCGGCAACACGCCCTATTGCATCAACGCTTGCGAGCGGCCCTACGATTTCTTTCCGTTGCCTTCCGGCGACTGCAACGACGACGACGGTGCGATCCACCCGGGCGCCTTCGAGCTCTGCGACGGCACCGACAATGATTGCGATGGCTCCACGGACGAGCTGTATCCGACCCTGGGCGCGGTGTGCAACACCGGGTTGCCGGGCATCTGTCTGCTCGGCACCGTGACCTGCCAGGCGGGCGGCGGCGGCATCCAATGCCTGCAGTCGATAGCGGCCTCGCCCGAAGTCTGCGACGGCCTCGACAACGACTGCGATGGCAGCGCCGACCAGGGCAATCCGGGTGGTGGAGCAGCCTGCATGACCGGTCTCCCCGGTCGCTGTGCCACCGGGCTGACCAACTGCGCCGGTGGTGCCCTGCAATGTCCCGGGACGTTCGGACCGATCCCCGAACTGTGCAACGGCCTCGACGACAACTGCGACGGCTCGGTGGACGAGGGCAACCCCGACGGTGGAGTCGCCTGCAGCACCGGATTGCTCGGTGTGTGCGCGGCCGGCGTCCGACATTGCCTGGGCGGCGCCCTGCAATGCGTCGGCAATGTCGGGGCTTCCGCCGAAGTCTGTGATGGGCTCGACAATGATTGCGATGGTGCCGCGGACGACGGGAATCCGGGTGGCGGCTTCAACTGCAGCACGGGCCAGCCCGGCATCTGTGCCGCCGGCACCTCGACCTGCTTGTCCGGTTCCATCCAGTGCCTGCGCAACAACAACCCGGGACCGGAGTTCTGCGACGGCCTCGACAACGACTGCGATGGTGCCGTCGACGAGGGCAACCCTGGTGGTGGAAATGCATGCAATACCGGCCAGCTCGGCGTCTGCGCGGCTGGCACCACCCAATGCGCAAGCGGCGCGCTGATGTGCAACCGCAACGTCAATCCAGCGCCCGAAATCTGCGATGGCCTCGACAACGACTGCGATGGCAGCGTCGACGAGGGGTGCATTCCCTGATGCGGATCGTGGTGAGGATTGTGCGGCGTACAGCATGCGACCATGCTCCATCCCACCGGCCAGAGCAGCCATGAGCGGCGACCGCCCCACCCAGCCCGAATCGCCCACGCAGATCCAGCACACGCCGAGCAGCGGTGGCGGCACGCCCGTGCCCGACGGCACGCTGGTGGTTGCGCATGGTGACGACGTGAAGTCGGCGTCGGCACTGAAGGTGGACTTCGTTCCGGGGGCGGGTGATTCGCATCTGTCGTTGATCGGCAAGTGGGTCGGGCCCTACAAGATCCAGACCGAACTCGGCGCCGGCGGCATGGGGGCGGTGTATCTGGCCGAGCAGTTCGAGCCGGTACGTCGTCAGGTCGCGTTGAAGGTGATCAAGGCCGGCATGGACAGCGAGGAGGTGCTGTCGCGCTTCCAGTCCGAGCGCGAGTTGCTGGCGCGCATGAACCACCCGAACATCGCCCAGGTGCTCGACGTCGGCGCGACGCCCGAGGGCCGGCTGTATTTCGCGATGGAGTACGTGCCCGGCATTCCGGTGAACGAGTTCTGCGATCGCCGCGGCATGGACATCGCGCACCGGCTGGAGTTGTTCCTGCAGATCTGCGAAGGCGTACAGCACGCGCACCAGAAGGGCGTGATCCATCGCGATCTGAAGCCGAGCAACCTGATGGTCGCCGACTATCAGGGCCAGTTGCTGGTCAAGGTGATCGACTTCGGCATCGCCAAGAGCATGGATGCGGGCCGTGGCGATACCGGCTCGACGCGCATGGGCGTACCGATCGGGACGCCGGCGTACATGAGCCCGGAACAGGCCGCGGGTGATCTGGCCGCGATCGACACGCGCACCGACGTCTACTCGCTCGGCGTGGTGCTGTATCGGTTGATCACCCACGACCTGCCGATTTCCGGTGACACCATTGCCCGTGCCATCGACACCGACCTGGCGCGCGTGCTGCGCGAGGCCAACATCCGCGCTCCAAGCCGCAAGGTGCTGGAGATCGCGCGCGACACCAAGGTCAACCACACCGACTGGAAGCGGGCGATGGCCGGCGATGCGCAGTCGCTGTCGCGCGCACTCAAGGGCGATCTGGACTGGATCACGCTCAAGGCCCTGGAACGCGAACGCGAGCAGCGCTACGCATCGGTGTCCGAACTTGCTGCCGACGTGCGCCGCCACCTGCAGGGCGAGGCGGTGCTGGCCAGTCCGCCGAGCAAGGTTTATCGCATCCGCAAGTTCGTCGCGCGCAACAAGCTGGTGGTGAGCGCGGCCGCGGCGGTGGTGCTGTCGCTGATCCTCGGCATCATCGGCACCAGCTACATGACCATCGAGGCGCGCCAGCAGCGCGCCCGTGCCGAAGCTGCGTTGATCGACGCCCAGCAGCAGCGCGATCGCGCCGCCGCCGAAAGCGCGCGCGCCGTCGCCACCCGCGATTTCCTCGAAGAGATGATCGTCGCGCCGGACCCGTGGAAGCTGCAGGGCGGAACGCCGGAGACGCGCAACGTACGCGTGGTCGATGCGTTGCAGGCCGCGGCCGCGAACCTGGACAAGCGCCTCGCCGACAATCCGGTGCTGCGCGCCGAGGTCGCGACCATGCTCGGGCGGACGTTGCGCCGGTTGGGGCAACTGGAAGCAGCAAGAAGCCTGCTCGACGCCGCCGAACTCCTGCTCAAGGGTCGTGAGGCTGCAGACTCGCCGTTGCGCATGCGCGTGGAACTGGAACGCGCCCTGACCATGGCCGAGCAGGCCGAGCACGCCGAGGCGCGCAAGATCTTCGATCGCTGGTTGCCGAAGTTGACGGCATCCGCCGAGGTGCCGATCGATACGGTCGAGGAGGCCCGGCGCTCGGCTGCCAATTCGCTTGCAGCACTCGGCGAGGGGGCCGCGGCCGAGACTCTCGCGCGCGAGAATCTGAACTTGGCGCTCGCGCAGTACGGCGAGTTCAGTACGCCGGTCAGTGGCGCCAAGGCAGCGCTGGCCGACGTGCTCGGCGAACGCGGGGCCTGGGATGAGGCCGAACGCCTGGTGAGCGACGCCTACAACACCGAACGGCAGCGCCTGGGGCTGACGCATCCGGTCGTGCAACAACTGCTCGCGAATGCAGCCGACCTCTCGTTTCGTCGCGGCGATTTCGCAGTTGCGGAAGCTCGTTACCGTGAGATCGCCGCTGCATCCGAGACTGTGCTCGGCGCCGAACATCCGGTGACTCTGCGGTACCGCGCCCACGTCGCGGCGGCGGTGGCCAATTCCGGCCGCAATGGCGAGGCGATCGCCCTGTTTGAATCGCTGTTGCCGGTGCGCGAGCGGTTGCTGGGTGCCGAGCACTCCGACGTACTGATGATGCGCTTCAACTACGGCGTGGCCTTGCGCGCCGCCGGTCGACTGGATACTGCCGAGCGCGAGCTCGACGTGGTCTATCAAGCTCGGCGCCGAGTGTTGGGCGATACGCATCCGGAGACGCTGCGCACACTCGGCTTGCTGGGCGTGATCGCACGCGACCGCAAAGACCTCGGACGCGCCGAGGTACTGCTGCGGCAGGCGGCGGCGCTGTACGAGCAGGTCAACGGAAAGGCGCATCCGGAGTCGATCGTGATCCGCAACAACTATCTCGCGGTTGTGCGTGATCGCGGAGATGTAGCTGCCGCGGTAACGGGTTACGCCGAACTGCTGCCCCTTGCGGAAACGATCTTTCCTGCCGAGGCCACCAACCTCGCGGTCATCCGCAGCAACTACGGACTGTCCCTTGCACGACTGCGCCGATTCGAGGCCGCCGAGCCGCTGTTGATCGCGGGTTATCGCGGCCTGCGCAAGGTGTTGCCCGCGGATGACCCGCGCCTGCAAGTGTTGCGGCAACGCATCACCCAGTCCTATCGCGACTGGGGACACCCTGAGCGTCTTTCCGAAGTGCTCGCCGACCCCGAAACTCAGTGATCGCAGCTTGGCGGTCCCGTATCCGGAGCGGACTCCATGCCATCGCGGAACAGGCGATCGTCGTAGCAGGCGGGACCACCGACGAAGAGGATGCGGTCGGTCATCGGTCGGTAGCTGCCGAACTGGTTGGCATCCAGCGTGATTCGCCACTTGTTTCCGGAACCGGGTACTCGTGCCGCGCGCGATGCGAAATCGCGCCAGCGCAGGCTATCGTCGTCACCGGGCACGAGTGGGCCGAACATGCGGAAACTCCACCCGTACTCGACATCGAAGGCGGCTCCGTGGAACGTGACATCGACCACCGCATGGGTACAGTCGAGCACCTCGAAGCGGACCAGATCGCGCGGGTAGCGGTGGTAGTGCGTGCCATTTGCAATCAGGTCACGGCCATACAGCGAGGATGGCTGCGCCTGCACATCGGTGGCCTGCTGGCAGCCGCCTGGCACGCTGGGTGTGGAGTCAGCTCCGATCACGTCGCTGGTGAAGAAGCCACCGCTCCCCTCGGGTTGGCGGATGATGATCACCGAAGACCCGACATCACGTTGTGCCGAATCCATGAAGCCGTCGCCGTTGCCGTCGCCGCCACTCGGTGCGTTGTTCTCGGTGGCGTCGGGGATCCCGTCGCCATCGTCGTCGGGTACCTGGGTCAGACTCCAGATGCCGGTGTTGGTGCCGGCGTGGAGAAGGTTGTAATTGAATGGGTCGACCGCGATGGCAAGCGCCGAGTCCGCCGGCAGGCCGATGCTGATCGAGCGCCAACTGGCGCCGCCGTCATCGCTCCTGTACACCGATCCAGGATTGGCTGGCGTGCCGGCTCCGGAGGCGTACAGCGTGTTGCCCGTGGGATCGCTTGGATCGACCGCGAGCGCACGGATGTCGGCCTGCCCGCGCAGGCCATTTCCGGACTCGAACCAGTGCGCACCGCCATCGACCGTCTTGTAGATGGAGCCGGAACCCGGGACTGCGTAGTCGCGCGTGGCCGCCCACAGCACTTGTCCGTCCGTTGGGTGCATGGCCATGGCCAAGATGTCTTGCACCTGGTTGGTTTTGCCGAGCGCCAGCGGCAGCCCATAGTTTTCCGCCATCCACGAGGAGCCGCCATCGACGCTGACAAAAACCCCGGTGACGGGGTCGGGCGTCGGCGATCCGGTCATGACGCTGTTGCTGCCGACATAGGTGCCGACGTAGAGCCGAGTGGCTTCGACGGGGTGAACGACGATCGGCAGCGGCGTGATTTCCTGCCGATATGAGACGTTTGGTCCGTCGCAGGTGCCGTTGTTGTCCGGGTCCGGGCAGGCGGTGATCCGGCGCTTGGCGGGAAAACCGTTGGCCGTGTTGTCGATTGCCTGCCAGGTCGCGCCGGCGTCGCTGGTCTTGATCAGGCGGTAGCTGTAGCTACGAATGGTCTGGCGGGTGCCGGGAACCGAAGTGGTGTCGATCACGGTCGAGGTGATCAGGCCGTCGGCACTGGCATAAAGCGTTTGCAGCGGGCCGGCCACGCAGGGGCCACTGGGAGGTGGCGAGGAGCACGAGCGCAGATCGATCGCGAGCGCTCGCACCAAGCCGATCGCGGCGTAGTCGTTGGGCGGTGTGCCGAGGCGGGGCAGACCCCCATCGATCACACTCCAGGTCAGGCCGCCGGTGCTGCTCTTGTACAGGCCGCCGTTGCCGAAGTGGGCACCGCTGCTGCCGAGGTCGGTCGCCGAAGCGCGTCCCGCTGCGTACACAACGGCTGAATTCACCGGCGGGTAGGGCGGCGCGCTGCCCACGCCCGCGGTCGTGGGATCGAACGCGATGGCGCGAATCTGTGCCGCACGCAGGCCCTGGTTCAGCACGTTCCAGCTGTTGCCGGCATTGGTCGAGCGGTACATCGCTGGCGAGGAGAAGTAGACGTCGGAGTAGCCGGCGAGCACCGTCTTCCCGGCGCCGGTGCCGGGATCGATGTTGCTCGGGTTCGGATGGATCGCGAGCGCTCGAACCTTGCTTGCGCGCAGGTCCACCTGGCTTGGCTGCCAGGAGTTGCCGCCGTCGATGCTGCGGAACAGGCCATCGCCTTCGGTGGTCAGCCACATCGTTGAACCAGCGGCCGGGAAATCGGGCGAGGCGGTGATCTGGAATGGGTCGACCGGCAGCGCCTTCGTCGGATTCAGCAGGTCGGTGTAGCTCGGGTTTGAGCTCAGCCCGGTGGTCAGGCGCGTGGCGCTGACACCGGCATCGGTGGAGCGCTGCAGCCCATCGACGAGCAGGTTGCCGATGGCATCGTCGGAGAAGTACACGGTGTCGGCGAGCGTCGGATGCGCCAATACCTGTTCAGTGCTGAACGGACTCCCGGGATTGGTTTCCGCCCAGGTGGCGCCGTTGTCGTCCGAGCGGTTCAGGAATCCGTCGATCGACGCATAGACGCGCCGGGTCGCACCACTGCCGGCGCCGAACGAAATTCCGAGGGCATAACTCGCGGCAGGCCCGGCCGGATTCCATGTGGCCCCGCCATCGATGCTGCGATACAAGCCGCTCGTCGCCACCGAGTTCCACTCGACGCTGGCGATGAGGTGGCTGGCGTTTCCGGGTTCAAACTCGATATCGAAGAACGCCAGGTTCGGGAGGCCCGTGCCCGGCACCGCGAAGCTGGCCCCGCCATCGCTGGTGCGCAACAACAGCGGACTGGCTGGCGCACCACTGCTCGCGGCGCCTAGGGTGACGTAGAAGCGTCCGACACTGCCGGGCTCGTCGGTCGCCATCCATGGGTACTGTCCGGAGGGCACGACGAAGCCGGTGGGTGTCCAGCTCAGGCCATAGTCATCGCTGTGGTAGAGGCGATTGCCGAAGTCGAAGACGTAGAGATGGCCGGGAGCCTCGGCATCGACGATCAAGGGGGTGTTGGTGACGTCGATGATGCCGTCGTTCGATCGACTCCAGGTCAATCCGCCGTCGTCGGAGCGGAAGAAGCCGCCGCCAGTGGTCGCATACATCAGGCCGGCGACATTGGGGTCGAAGCGGACCTCGTAGACCATTCCGCCGTCGGGGCCATTGCTGGTCCAGCGGCCGTTCCCGGCCGTCGCGGTGGTTGGCGCGACAAGTACAAGAATGCTCGCTGCAGCACAGAAAACCGTACGCGTGTCCATGTCTCCCTCCTGCGGCCGCGAGTGTAGTCCCGCAGCCACTTCATACGTGGCTGCGTGGACAATCTTTCGCCGCAGGGGGACGCGTCGTCAGTGGTCGCAGCTGGGCGGACCGGTATCGGGGTCGGTTTCCATGTTGTTGCGGAAGATGCGGTCGTCGTAGCAGGCCGGGCCGCCGACGAACATCACGTTGTCGCCAACCGGGCGATAGCTGCCGAACTGGTTGGCGTCCAAGGTCAGGCGCCACTTGGTCGGGGATCCGGCCACGCGTGCCGCGCGCGCAGAGATGTCGTGCCAGCCGATGCTGCCATCGGCTCCCGGCGTCGCCGGTCCGCGGAAGCGGAAGCTCCAGCCATACTCGGTGTTGAACGCGGCGTTGTGGAAAGCCACGTCGACCACGGCGCGGCTGCAGTCGAGTACCTCGAAGCGCACCAAGTCGCGCGGGTACTTGTAGTAGCGGCCGCCGGGCAGATAGTCGCGGCCGTGCTGGACCGCGTACACCGCCTGTACGTCCACAGCCTGCTTGCAGCCTTGTGCAGTGGTCGGTGTGGAGAGCTCGGTGATGACATCGCTGGTGAAGAAGCCGCCGGTGCCCGCGGGCCCGCGGAAGATGATCACGGTCGAGCCGACGTCGCGCTGTGCGGCATCGGGCAGGCCGTCACCATTGCCGTCGCCGCCTCCGGGTGCGTTGTTTTCGGTTGCATCCGAAATGCCGTCGACATCCGCATCCGGCAGTTGGGTGAGCGACCAGACACCGGTGTTGGTGCCGGCGTGCAGCAACGCCGGTACGAACGGATCGAGAGTCAGCGCAAGCGCCGAGTCGGCCGGCAGACCGACGCTGATGGAGTGCCAGTTGGCACCGCCGTCGTCGCTCTTGTAGACGGAGCCGGGGTTCGAAGGTGTGCCCGCGCCGGCGGCGTAGAGGATGTTCGGGTCGCCCGGATCGACCATCAGGTCGCGGATGTCGATGTGTGCCGCGATGCCCGCGGCCGATTCGAACCAGGAGACGCCGCCGTTGGTGGTCTTGTAGATCGATGCCGAGTTGGGTGTATCGAAGTCGATCACCGTGGCCCACAGGACGTCGTGGTTGGTCGGATGCATCTCCAGCGCCAGCACGTCGTAGACGCTATTGGTGAAACCGGCGATCCGCGGCAAGCCGGTGTTGACCGGCAGCCAGTTGACGCCACCGTTGATGGTCTTGAACACGCCGGTGTGGATGTCGGCGAAGGTGATCGCGTCGCTGGGGTCGTAGTCGGTGAATCCCTTGTAGGTGCCGACGTACATCACCTCAGGGTCGCTTGGACTGATCAGGACGTTCACCGGCGTCAGCAGCTGTCCGAGGACGCCCAGGGTATTGGTGCTTGGAGTCAGGTCGCCGCTGATGTCGGTCCAGGTCACGTCCAGGGTGCCGCGCAGCGGGTGGATTGCCGTGGTGTCGACGTTGTCTGAGCGGATGATGCGGTGGGTGAAAGTCACCACGCCACCGATCGCCGCAGACTGGTTGCCGTTGGTGGTCGCCACCATGCGCTTGAGGGTGCCGCTGGTGCAAGCGACGGGTGCGAGCGGAATCGTGCAGGAGCGCGGGTCGAGGCGGATGTCGCGCACGGTGCCGAGCTGGATGTAGTCGTTCGGCGGCGTGCCGCGGCGCGGTAGGTCGCCATCGATCTTGGCCCAGCTCAGGCCGCCGGTGATGGAGCGGTAGATGCTGCCGTTGCGTGCACGCCAGGTGGCCAGGCTGGAACGGCCGCTGGCGTACAGATAGCTTGAGGCCACTTGCACGGCGGAAGTTCCGGCACGCAGCGGGTCGATGGCCATGGCGCGGATGGTTGCCGCCTCGAGCCCATTGTTGGCGGTCGTCCAGTTGCTGCCTCCGCTGCTCGACCCGAAGATGCCCGAGGTCGAGTAGAACGCATCGCTGAAGCCTGCATACATGCGCTGGCCAGTGCCGCCCCCGCCGATCGTGGCCGGGTTGGTATGCACCAACACGGCGCGGACATTGACCGCTGCGAGGCCTTCGTTGATGCCGCTGCTGGACCAGTTCGCACCCAGATCAAGGCTGCGAAAGAGTCCGCCGCCATCGCTCGCGACCCACAGGCTCGATCCCGGTGCGGGAAAGCCGGGTGAGGCGGCCAAGCCGTTCACGTACGCTGGCAGCGGCGCCGCGGTGCCCGGATCGAGATAGCTTGGATTTGGGCTCAGGCCAGTGTTGCGCGGGGTCC
This sequence comes from Lysobacterales bacterium, assembly GCA_016703225.1. Classification (NCBI taxonomy): domain Bacteria; kingdom Pseudomonadati; phylum Pseudomonadota; class Gammaproteobacteria; order Lysobacterales; species Lysobacterales bacterium. The sequence goes on along the minus strand of JADJCM010000001.1, from coordinate 342,729 downwards.
AGGTCAGGCCGCCGTCGATCGACACCTGCACGCCGGTACCGCTGGCATAGACCTCGTCGGCGAAGGAGGGGTTCGCGAGCAGCCGGCTGGCATTGCCTGTCGCGGTGTTCCAGCTGCTGCCGTCGCTGTCGCTGCGCAACACGCCGACGGCGTAATCCGAGCTGCCGACATAGACGCGGCTGCCGGCGCCGAATGCGATCGTCTGCACCGCCGGGATGTAGCCAGGGTTAACTCCCGGAGCGAATGCCGGCGCGAAGTTGAGCCCGCCATCGCTGCTGCGGAACAGCACATCGGGCGACACCGCGGGTGCCGGAGTCGGGTACAGGTAATCGGTTCCGGCCAGCACGATCGACGGATTTGCCGGATCGAAGGCGATGCTGGCGAAGCCCCGGCCATTCGGGATGCCGGCAACTGCGACAAAGGTCGCCCCGGAGTCAGTGCTGCGGCGGACCATGACGTCGGCGCTTGGGAACGTTTCCTGATCGTAGGACGACAGCGCGATCATGACCTGCCCACTGACACCGGGTACGTCTTCGATGCGGCTCGGGATCAAGTTGGTCGGTACGCTGTAGCCGGTGGGCGCCCAGTTGTCGCCACTGTCGCTGCTGCGGTAGAGAATGCCGATCTGGTCGAAGGCATACAATGTGCCGGGCGCGTCGGGATCCAGCGTGAAGGGCATGCCGATGGCGGAATTGGCGATGCCGTTTTCAATGCGCGTCCAGCTGGCGCCGCCGTCGAGCGTGCGGAACAGTCCGCCGCGGGTCGATGCGTAGATGGTGAAAGCGCTGGCCGGATCAAAGCGGACCTCGTAGATCACACCGCCAAACGGGCCGTTGCTGGTCCAGTAGCCGGGGCCGGCGAGGGCCGCGCCCGAGGCGATTGCGGCGCCGAGGATGTGGAGGAGGAATCGCAGAGCTTTCATGGGCGGGTCTCGTGGGCTCGGGCGGATGCGTGCAGGGTACGTGCAAGCGCGGAAGATGTTATCAAGGCGCGCACCAGGCGACGACGGTGGGCGCATCCTCGAAGCCGTCGGTGAACAGGCGGCCATCGGTACAGGCAGGGCCGCCGACGAAACGGATGGCATCGGGTTCTGGGCGATAGCTGCCCGGGCCCTGCGCGGTCAGCGGCAAGCGCCAGGTGGAAGTCCCGATCCGCTGCGCGCCGAGCGGCTCGAACCAGCCCACTTGTTCCAGGTCCCCCGGGTCCTCCGGCCCGAACAGACGGAAGCTCCAGCCGGGCAGCTGGAAATTGGCGCCGTGGTAGGTGATGTCCACGACCGCGGTGGCGCAGTCGGTGATGTCGAACTGTCGCGCCGGCAGCGGGTGGTCGATGGTCTGGCCGGTCAGTGGATCGATGTCGATGGTGAGTTCGTCGGGCGCAATCGCGCTGACATCGACCGCTTGGCTGCAGGGGTTCGTGCCCGGGCCGGTGCCGGAGACGATGCTGCTGGTGATCGACCATGGCGTGCCTGGGCCGCGGATGATGATCACCGACGAGCCAACATCGCGCTGCGCCGAGTCCATGAACCCATCGCCATTGCCATCGCCCGGGCCGGTGATGCCGCCCGGCACATCCGGGGCCTGGTCCTCGACGCTGTCGGGCACGCCGTCGCCGTCCTGGTCGGGGACGCGGGTCATCTCGTGGACGCCGGTGTCGGTGCCGGCGTAGATCTGGTTCGAGTTGGCCGGATCGACCGCGACCGCGTAGGCGGATTCGGCGGGCAGGCCGACGCTGATCGAGAGCCAGCGCGTGGTCAGGGTGCCGGTGTCGAACACGCCGCGATAGATCGCGCCCGGGTTGGCGCCGTCACCGCCGGCGGCGGCATAGAGCGTGTTCGGGTTCTGCGGGTCGAAGGCCAGATCGCGCAGCGCCAGGCTCGGGTTGAGGCCGGCATCGGCCGCCTGCCAGGTGGCACCGGCGTCGCTGCTGCGCAGGACGGTCGAGGTGTTGGAGTGGGTGGGGTCGGTGAGCGCGATCCAGAACACGGCGGGGTTGACGGGGTCGATCAGGAAATCGACCACGTCGAGCGAGGCGTTCGGATAGGGCACGTCGCTGAGGTCGAGCTTGGCCGGCAGGTTGGTGTAGCGCGTCCAGGTCGCGCCGGCGTCGGTGGAGCGAAACAGGCCGCTGGCGCGGGTGGCATCGATCACGATGGCGTTGCCGGTGTCGAAGTCGAAGAACGAGGACTCGGTGCCGACGAACACCTCGTTCGGGTTGGCCGGATGCGGAGCGACCACGGTCGGGGTGACGCGCTGCTCGACCTCGAACACAGTCAGGGCGAAAACCTGGTTGCTGCGCGGGAACCCGGGGTTGCCATAGAGTGCGACCCAGGTTGCGCCGCGGTCGTCCGAGCGCAGCACGCGGTGCGTGGTGTCCGAGGAAATGTTGCCGTCCGGAGTGCGTCCGTGCCCGACCACGTACAGCCGATTCAGCGGCGCGCCCTGCGCCCGGCACGGTGGCGTCGTGCAGCTGTGCGGGTCGAGCGCAAGGGCGCGCACCGCGCCGATGTCGTGGCCGATGACCACTGGCAGGTTGCCCTCCAGCGCCTGCCAGGTCTGGCCACCGTTGTCGCTGCGGTAGATGCCGTGGTTGCGGAAGCCATTGCCGAAGTTTGCCGCGGCGCGACCACCGGCGTAGAGCGTGGTCCCGAGCACGCTGGCTGTGGTGGTCGGGTCGATCGCCAGTGCCTGGATGTCGGCGGCGCGAAGGCCGTTTGGCGTCGGTGTCCAGTTGTTGCCGCCATCGTTCGAGGTGTAGAGCGCGGGCGAGGACAGCGAAAAGGTCGATTGTCCGGCCCACAGTCGAGTCGGATCGGTCGGATGGAGCGCGAGGGCGCGGATTCCGGCGCCGGCCGGGCCTGCGACCACCGGGCTCCACACGCCCGGCGTCACCGTGCCGAGTGCGAACACGCCGGAGCCTTCGGTGCTGGCGAACAGTCGCGGCGGCAGTCCGCTGCGCCAGGCGAGTCGGGCCACGCCTGCGGGCACCGGCCGGAGGCCGTCGTTGTAACTGGCGTTCGGGCTCAGGCCGTTCTCGAACGGCGTGATGGTGTACGAAGGGTTGGTGTACTGGACCTGGGCCGCACCATCGGCGCCGCCGACCCAAGCGCGGCCCGCGACCTGCGGGTCCGCGACCACGGTACCGGCACCCGTGACGCCGGTGTCGCGCCAGGTGAGGCCGGCGTTGTCGCTGTGGTACACGGCGTAGCCACCCACCAGCGCCCAGATGTCGCCCGCTGGCCCGAACGCGATCTGCGTGACTTCGAGCCGATAGCCCGAACCCGGGAAGAAGTTGGTCGGCAGCGGGGCGAAGGTGAGCCCGCCGTTGGTGCTGCGCCAGATCGCGTTGCCCTCACTAGTGGTATCGCTATCCAGCCCGACCAACACGGTGTTGTCGGCGACGTCGGCGGGGTCGAAGGCGATCGCCTTGACCGCGACCTCGCTCGGCAGCCCGGCGCCGATCTGCGCGAAATCGAGGCCGCAGTTGGGCGATCCGAACAGCATCGTCCCGGTGCTGGCCTGGTCGGTGGCAGTGCCGAGCAGAACCTTGCAGGACACACCGGGCACGTCGACGATGGTGGACGGGTGCACGTTGCTCGGCAGGCTGTCGGGCAGGATCGCCCAATTCGCGCCGCGGTTGTTGCTGCGGTACACGCGACTCCAGCTGTCAAAGGTGTACAGCGTGGTCGGCTGCTCGGCGTCGAGTGCCAGCGGCAGCGGGTAGTAGCCGTCGGCAACGATGCCGTTGCGCGCCGCGACCCAGGTCGTACCGCCGTCGACGCTGCGGTAGATGCCACCCCAGGTGGTCGCGTAGGCGCGGCTCGGATCGGTCGGATCGAACAGGATCTCGTGCACGCGCCCGCCAAGCGGGCCGGTGCTGGTCCAATCGGCGTTGCCGGCGTGGGCGGCAAGCGCGCAAAGCGTCAGGATCGTGGTCACCAACCGAGTGCAGTGCATGGCGGGCTCCGTGGAACGTGGCGAATTGTAGCGCCGTGCAGATGGCGAGATTCGCCGCCTGTCGCCATTATTCACTGCCGCTTGACCGCGATTCAGCGCTCATGCCGGTTCTCCGTGACGAGTGCATGCTAGCTTCCGCACGTACGAGTTCGCGGGGGCATGCCATGTACGCCGAAACCATCTTGCATCGGCCGCGTCTTTTGCTTGGCGCGCTGCTGGCCGTCGCTGCGTTGCCGTCCGCCGCGCAGGTGATCCACACCTACGACGACGTGCCGGGTGCCGCAATTGCGATTGCCGACAACGATTGCGCCAATCCGCTGGTACGCAGCTTCGTGGTCGGCGATTCGTACCCGGTCGGAAATGTCGCGCTGGGTCTCGAAGTCACGCACCCGTGGCGCAGCGATGTCGTGGTCACGCTGACCGCGCCCGACAGTTCGGTGGTGACCCTGATCGATGGCGTCGCTAACGATGGCCAGGACAACTACCGGGTCATGCTGTCCACCAACGCCGAGGGTGCAATCAATGACGGCGACATCGATCCTGCGGCCAACGCCAATTACCGCCGCTTGGTCTCGGTGCCGGCACTCGCCGGGTTCTACACTGGGAGTTCCGCTGGCACGTGGGAACTGCGCATTTGCGACGACGCTGCGGCCGATCTTGGCAGCTACGAACGCGCGCGCCTGGTGTTGCGCGACGACACCACTACACTGACCGCCGCCTGCGGCGCCAGCCTCAGCTACGACTGGGGCGCCAACGGCAATGGAAATCCCTTCACCAGCACGTCGCTGAACGGCATCACCATCAGTCAGGGAGCCACCAGTGGCGAAGCACCGACAGACTCGGGCAGCGGGCTGCCGAGTTTCGTGACGCGCACCGGTACGCTCGGCGCGCACGCCGGGTACTACGTGCTCGGCATGGATACCAGCGGCGACACCGAGCGCTCGGCCGAGGCCACGGTGTTCACGTTTTCCGAGCCGGTGCTGGGCCTTACCTTCGACTTGCTCGATGTCGACACCGGCACCTTCGAGGACTATGTGCGGATCGATGCGCTCGATTCGGGTGGTGGTCTCGTTCCGAAGCAAGCGGCATTGCAGGGCACGCTGGCGCTCGCGGGCGACTGGACCGAGGCCGACAACAATGTCGGCGCAGCCTCGACCAACGGCAATGTCAGCTACACCTTCGATGGGCCAGTGGCGTCGATCCGCGTGCAGTACGCGCAGGGCGACCAGCCGCAGAGCAATTCGCAATTCCAAAACATCGGCATTTCCGACTTCAGCTTCTGCGCGCTTGACTACGGTGATGCGCCGGCGGGCTACGTGACCACTTTCGCCGCCGGTGGTGCCCGCCACGGGCTAGGTGATCGCAGCCTGTATCTCGGTACCCGGCCCGATGGCGAGGCCGATGGCGTGCCCGATGTCGCAGCGAACAGTGATGGTGCCGATGAAGACGCGGTGACGCTACCGACTCTGGTGTCCCTGCCGACGCCGCACTTCGAATGCGGCAGCTATGCCGCAGCGATCGATGAGTTCTGCGTGTCCGTGGCGGTGGTGAATGGGGCGGCCACGGCGGCCCAATTGGTCGGCTGGTTCGATGCCAATGGCGATGGCGACTTCAACGACGCCGACGAGCGCAGCCGGGCCGCGCTCGGCAACGGCAGCGGCGGAGCTGGCGATGCGACCTTCAGCACCGGCAACATTCCCGCCGCCAGCAGCGGCAGCGTGGTGCTGGTGTGGGGCGGCATGACCGCGATCACGCAGAACGACACCTACCTGCGCCTGCGTCTGACCAGCGACGCCGCATTTTTCAGCGACGCGCCGCCGCCGCCTTCGACCGGGCTCGTGAGCGACGGCGAAGTCGAGGATCACCGCGTCCCGGCCGGCACGTTGCCGGTGACGTTGTCGCACTTGTCCTCGCGCGTGGTCGGTGACGGCGTGCACGTGCAGTTCGAGACCGCCAGCGAAACCGGCAACGTCGGTTTCCGCCTGGTCGAGCGCGCCGGCGGCCGCGAGCTGCCATTGCACGCTGTTCCGGTCGCGAGCGAACGCGTCGACAGCGCCGAGGTCAGTCGCTACGCGCTGACGCTGACCGCGGTGCCGGCCTCGGGCAGCTTCTACGTCGTCGATCTCGAAGTGACCGGACGCCGCACAGCGCACGGCCCGTTCCAGGTCGGCCGCGACTACGGCGCACCTGCCGCGAGTGCGGGCTTCGACTGGACCGCTACCCGCGCCGCGCTGGCCGAGCTCGCACAACTTCGCCAGACAGCGGGCAGCGGCGGCACGGTGCGGCTATGGGTGCAGCAGCCGGGCTTCCAGCGGGTGACGCATGCGATGCTGATGGCAGCGGGCGTCGATCTGCGTGGCGTTGCGGTCGATCAGATCGGGCTTGCGTTTCGCGGCCAGCCGGTGCCGCGGCGCGCGCATGCAAGCGGAGCCACCTTCTCCGCCGACAGCAGCATCGACTTCCCGGTTGAACCGGCCTACTCGCTGTACACCAAGGAGTTCCCGTACCTGCTGCGCACTGATGGCGTCGGTGTCGTCGACATTCCGCAGGACACGCTGCTCGCCACTGACGCTACGGATGCGTGGTACTGGGCCGAGTCCGAGTACGCGCCGGACGCGCGTTACACATTCGCCTCGCCGACCGACGATCCTTGGTACGCCGAACGCGTGCTCGCCTATGCGAACCAGCCGGCGCAGTTTTCGCGCACGCTCTCTGTCAGTGCGCCGATCAGCGTCGATGGCGTTGGGCCCGAGCTAGAGGTCGATCTGATCGGGGCCACCAACTGGCCCGGCAGCACGCCCGATCATCGCGTCGAACTGCGCGTCGATGGCGTGGCCGTCGCGAGCAAGGAGTTCGATGGTCTGCGTGCGCAGACGCTGACGGCGAAAACGCCCGTGCCGGCATCGGGGAGCCTGCCGATCGAGCTGCGCGTGACCGGCGACACTGGTTTCGACTATGACCTCGTCTACATCGACCGCATCGCCCTGCGTTACCCGAGGCAAATGGTGGCCGAAGCTGGCGTGCTGGCCGTTTCTGCCCTGCACGCCGCTGGCGATGCCTGGGCAGAAAACGCGGGTGATGACAATGCCGGCGAGTCCTTGCTGGCATCCTCGTTCGAAGGACAGGACCAGATCCCCGGTTTCGTTTCCGCTGGGCTCGGCAGCGGCGCTTTGGGCTATGCCGATACCGGTCATGGTTGGCGTGCGCTCAGCGCCGTCAACACCGCGGGCGGCCCGATGTGGCCGGCCGCCGCGGGAGCGCACTACTGGCTTGGCGAGCCGACGGCGCTGGCGGCGCCGCGCGTCGACACCCTCGTCGAAGTGGCGCCGCTGCTGCAGGGACAGGCCGACTATCTGGTGATCACGCATGCGTTGTTCGAGCCGTACCTGGCGCCGCTGGTCGCGCGTCAACAGGCGCGTGGGCTCTCGGTGCGCGTGGTCGATGTCGCGCAGGTGTACGCGCAGTTCAACGACCATGTGCCGGAGGCGGAGGCGATCCAGCGCTTCATCGACAAGGCGGTGGCGCAATTGGGTGCGCAGTACGTGTTGCTGGTTGGCGCCGACAGCTACGACTACAAGAACTTCCTCGGCACCGGCTCGGTCAGCCTGGTGCCGACGCGCTACGGTGCGTATGGCGACATCGTGCGTTACGCCCCGGCCGACGGCCTGTACGTGGACCGCGATGAGGATGGAGCGCCCGAGGCCGCGATTGGGCGACTGCCGGTGCGCAGCGTCGTGGAACTGCAGTCGCTACTGGCGAAGTTGGTCGCCGCGGCGGCGCCGAAGCGGGCACTGCTGGTGAGTCCGGCGGATGAGTCTGATGCGCCGTTCCGGGCGGTTCACGAGGGCTTTGCCGCACGCTGGCCCGCAGGCTGGACGCTCGATCGCGCCTATGTTGATGATCTGGGCCTGGACTCGACCCGGGCCGCACTCGGCAACGCCCTGAACCAGCGCCTCGGCGTGCTGAGCTTCGTCGGCCATTCCGCGCCCACGACCTGGAGTTTCGATCCGGTGCTGAGCACCGCCGATCTGGTCGGGCGTACCGGACTCGCCGATCTGGTCGTGCAATGGGGCTGCTGGAACAGCTACTTCGTCGCACCCACCGCGAACACCTTGGCGCACGGCTTCTTGCTGACGCCAGGCTCGGGCGCGGCGGCGGTGATCGGCGTAACCAGTCTCACCGATCTGAAATCGCACGAGGCGCTCGGCAACCTGCTGCACCCGGAGCTGGCGGCAGGCGCACGCATCGGCGATGCGCTGCGTCTGGCGAAGATGCAATTGGCCGCGCAGGGCGAGCGCTACCGCGACATCCTGATCGCGGCGACCCTGCTGGGCGATCCCGCCCAGCCGGTGCCTTGATGCATCCCCGCGTCCGGCAGCGATGCCGGGCGCGACTTCGTCACAGGTTCTGGTAGTTCGGCCCGGCGCCGCCTTCCGGTGTTACCCAGGTGATGATCTGGTAGGGGTCCTTGATATCGCAGGTCTTGCAGTGCACGCAGTTGGCGGCGTTGATCTGCAGCCGCTTCCCGGCCTCGTCCTGGACCATCTCGTAGACGCCGGCGGGGCAGAATCGGGTGCAGGGATTGCCGAACTCTTCGACGCAGCGGGTGATGCAGATGTTGGTGTCGGCGACGCGCAGGTGCACCGGCTGGTCTTCATCATGTTCGGTGGCGGCGAAGTAGACCGACGCGAGACGGTCGCGTGGTGGCAGCGAGCGTTCGACCCAGTGGCGGTCGATCGCGCCAATCTCGCCCACCCGCTTCAGCTGCGCATGATCGGCATGATTGCGCAGGGTCCACGGCGAGTAGCCGGCCGTCACGGTTTCCCAGCCGGCATTGATCATGCCGAGCCACAGGCCGCCGTGGAATCCGGGCTTGATGTTGCGCACCTTCTTCAGTTCGGACATCACCGGCGACGCACGCAACGCGGCGTCGAAGCCGACCACGCTGTTGGTGCGCGCGATGTGCTCGGCCGCGAGCATGCCTCCGCGCATCGCCTGGTGCGTGCCCTTGATCTTGGGCACGTTGAGCGTGCCGGCGCCGTCGCCGATCAGGATCGCCCCCGGCATCTCCACTTGCGGCAGCGACTGGAAGCCGCCCGCCGCGATCGCGCGCGCACCGCCGGAGAGGATGCTGCCGCCCTCGAGCATGGGCTTCACCAGCGGGTGATGCTTGAGTTGCTGGAACAACTCGAATGGCATCAGCTTCGGGTCGCCGTAATCGAGACCGCAGACGTAGCCGAGCGCGATGCGGTCCTGGTCAAGGTGGTAGATGAAGCTGCCGCCATAGGTCGCGCTGTCCGCCGGCCAGCCGACGGTGTGGATGATGCGCCCCGGGGTTACCCTTCCGGCAGGCACCTGCCACAGCTCCTTGATGCCGACCGAGTAGGTCTGCGGATCGCTGTACTTGTCCAGCTCAAAGCGCTGGATCAGCTGCTTCGACAGGTGTCCGCGCACGCCTTCGGCGAGCACGGTGATCGCGGCGTGGATATCGACGCCCTGGGTGTAGCCGGACTTGTGCGATCTGTCCTTGGCCACGCCCATGTCGCCGATGCGCACGCCACACACGGCACCCTTGGCGTCGAACACCGGTTCGCTGGCGGCGAAGCCCGGGAAGATCTCGACACCGAGCGCTTCCGCTTGCGGCGCCAGCCACGCGCACAAGGCCCCGAGCGAGACGATGACGTTGCCGTGGTTGTTCATCTGCGGCGGCGTCGGCAGTCGGTATTGCTTGTTCGCGGTGAGCAGGAAGAAGTCGTCGGCGCCGGCAGCGACGCAGATCGGTGGCGGCGACTTGCGCCACTCCGGCAGCAGCGTGTCGAGCGGGCCGGTCTCGATGACGGCACCGGAGAGAATGTGCGCACCGACCGCGGAGGCCTTTTCGATCACGCAGACGCTGGTGTCGGGCTTGAGCTGCTTGAGGCGGATCGCGAACGCGAGCCCGGCCGGGCCGGCGCCGACGACGCAGACGTCGTATTGCATGATTTCGCGTTCGCTCATGGCGGTTTCCTGGAAGCCGGCCGGCATTATCCGGGTGCGGGGCATCGCGGGGCAATGAACGCCGACGCTATGCTCGGGGCATGACGGCAATTCTTGCGGTGGTGGCACTCGACGGAACCACGACCCTTCCCGCGGATGGCTTTGCGGCGGGCATCCGCTCGCTCGGTGGCTTTGCACCGTTCGGGGCGGATGAAGTCGATGGCGCGACACTGCGCCTGTGGGTGGCGCGCAGCTTCCGCGGCACCGGTCTCGCTGCTGCCGACGGGCGCGTGCTGGCGATCGACGGGCGCCTGCGCAACCGCGCCGCGTTCGCGAAACAGCACGCGCTGGCCGCCGACGTCAGCGACGCCGCGCTGGTTCTGTCCGCCTACGCCGCGCGCGGAGAGGCGCTGTTCGAGTCGCTCGATGCCGATATCGCCTTATTGCTGGTGGATGCGCCGCGACGGCGGGTGATCCTGTTCCGCGACGTGCTCGGCGAGCGCGGGCTGCGTTATGCGCTGCGCGGTGCCCAGTTGCAGGTATCGAGTCGCGGCAGTGCAATCGTGGCGATGCGCGGCGAGACGCTGGTGCCGAACAAGGTCGCGATGGCGCACTACTTCGCGCTGCGCGCGCCACCCGACGAGGTGGCCTGGATGCAGGGCGTCGAGGAACTGCCGGCCGGCGGCCTGCTGCTGTTCGAAGACGGCCGCCGCCGTTATCGCCGCTTCACGCCCGATCTCCCGACCTCGCCGCTGCGCTTTGGCTCCGACGCCGAAGCCGCGGAGGCTTGGCGCGAAGTCGTCGCCGGCGCAGTGGCGCGGGCGTGTGCGGATGCGACGCGTCCGGTGGTGCAGTTGAGCGGCGGCATCGACTCGACGCTGATCGCGAACTTCGTCGATCCTGCGCGCGCAGCGGCGGTGAGCTGGTCGCTCGCCAGTCTGCCCCAGTGCGACGAGTCCGAGCTGGCGCGTGGAACCGCAGCGATGCTGGGGCTGCGGCAGGAAATCGTCGATGGCGACCAGTTCCCGGCGCTGTCTGGGTTCGAGGCGTGGCGGGTGGAAGACGAGGCGCCGATCGCAAATCCGTATCGGCCGGTCAACCTCGCCTGTTTCGACCGCGCCCGCGCCCTCGGTGGCGATGTGCTCTTGCCCGGACATTTCGGCGACATGCTCTACACGCCGCACGCCGATTGGGGCCCGAGTTTCTTGCGCGAGCGCGGCGTTGTGGCCTGGAGCGGAGTGCTCGCGGCGATCGCCCGGAACTCCGGTCCGCGGGAGTCGCTACGTCAGTTTGCCTGGCGCGGCTGGGTGCCGTGGCAGCGTGCGGGACGACCACCGCCGTGGCTGGCGCCAGCGGCCACGGATCTGTGGACGCCGCCGCCGCCTTCGCGCAGGGCGAGGCGGTTCGAGAAGCTCTATGGGCGTTTCGAGTACGACGATGCCGAACTCGGCCGGCGCTTCGTGGTGGCGCATGGTCTGGAGCCGCGTTTCGTGTTCCGCGATCCGCGTTTGCTCGCCTTCGTCGCGGCACTGCCGGCGCACTACCTGCACTCGCCGCACGGTGTGCGCTGGCTGAGCCGCGAACTGCTGCGCGGACGGGTGCCGGAGCCAGTGCGTACGCGCGCGAAGGGCGGCAATCTGAGTGCGTGGTTTCGTATCGGTCTGTTCGGCTCGGACTGGCCGCGTCTGCGTTCGCTGCTCGAGCACCCCGATGCACTCTGGCGCCGCTATCTGCGCCACGACGCCCTCGATCGCGCCCTGGCCGGACCGGAGCGGGAGGTGTCTTTGGGAATCCTCTGGATGGCGTTGGCGGCCGAGCATTGGCGCAATGTTCACGTCTGCGGAACCCCGGGAGTGCTAGCATCCGCGCCATTGTTCTTGCACGGGGGATGCTGTGGATTCCAATGATCAGCAGGCCAGGCGGGTGTCCGCGAAGCAGGCCGCCCGAGCCCCCTACCAGACGCCGGTACTGACCGAACTGGGCGACCTGCGCGGGATGACCCTGGGTGGTTCGCCCGGCACCGGAGAGTCCGGTAGCGGGGGCACTCGCTTCAACTGATTGTGCATGGACTCCGGCCGACTCGAGCTTGCTCGCGCCCGCGCATTGCAACTCGATTGCGTGGGCGGAATCGGGCCTGAAGCGGTGGTGGCCGGTTGTGCGGTGCGCTCGGTTTTGTCGTTCGGACGCGAGGCCGGCCCGACTTCGGCGCTACACGGTCACGACCTCGCGGCGTCCAGATCGGCCACGGGGCTGCTGGTAGGCAGAGAGCGTGACGTGCAGGCGAGCTTTCAAGGCGCGGCGCTGGAGTACCGAATTCATGGGCTTGGGACTCTGCGGGCGGATCTCGACGCTCTCATCGCTATGGTCGATCCCGCGATGGAGCCGGTCGCGGCGCACGAGATCCTGTTCGGTCCCGGGCTGTTGTTGTTGCTGGCGGTGCGCGGTGTCTTTGGCATCCACGCCTCGGCCATCCGCGTCGATGGCCGCTGCTTCGTGCTGCCGGCGCCATCCGGCACGGGCAAGTCCACGTTTGCGCGACTGGCAGTCGAGGCCGGGGCCGAGGGGCTGACCGACGATATTTCGCCGCTGCTGATGCAGGAGGGCGTGTTGCGGCTGCGGCCGCGCTATCCGCAGTTGAAGTGGGAAGATCCTTGGCGCACGCCCGACCTGGACCTTCCGGTTACGGCGCTGGTATTTCTGCAACGTGGCGGGGGCACGCTGGCTTTGCAGCCGCTGGGTGCGCCCGCGGCCACGCGCCTGTTGATCCGCGACACCGTTGCCGCGCGACTGTTCCCCCCGACCCTGCTCGGCGCGCATCTCGCGACCATGGCGCGCATGGCGCAATCGGTGCCGTGCTGGCGCCTGCACTGGCCGGAAGCGCCCGCCGGCGCGCTCGCCGATCAGTGTGCCCGCGCCCTGTCACTGTTCGCCCGGTTTTGATGCTTGCGGCACCGGCAGTCATCGGGGACAGTGCCGACCATGCAATCCCGGGATTTCGATACGCGCGTTCGCTTTGTCGCCGAGTTGGCGCGGCGCCTGCATCAATACGGCACTTCGGCGCCGCGGCTGGAGAAGGCGATCGACACCGTCAGCGCGCGCCTTGGCCTGCTGCCGAGCACGCTGTCCACGCCAACCTCGATCACGCTCTCCTTTGCCGATCCCGCCGATGGCGAGGATGCCCTGCCGCGACGGACGATGGTGTTGCGCGTCAATCCGGGCGACGTCAACCTGCGCCGTCTGTGCGAAGTAGACGCGATCGCCGAGCGCGTGTTCAACAACGAACTCGACATCGAGCAAGGACTGGCCGAATTGCGCGCGCTGCGCTCGGGCATGTCGGTGCGCGCGGTCGGCATGCAGGTGCTCAGCTTCGGCATCGTCGGTGGCACCGTCGCCGCGATGATCCGCGGCTCCTGGGCCGATGTCGTGGCCGCCGCGGCGATCGGCCTGATCATCGGCTTGCTCGCGCTGGTCGCCGAACGGCGCCCGAACTTCGCGCCTTCGTTCGAGGCCGTGGCTGCCTGCGTCGCCATGCTGCTGGCCTCGCTGATCGCGGCGACGCTGGAACCGTTGAACGTGCGCTCGGTGCTGATCGCCGCGCTGATCGTGCTGATGCCGGGGCTGGCATTGACCACGGCGGTATCGGAACTCTCGACCCAGCATCTGGTTGCCGGCACGGTGCGCATGATGGGTGCTGCGGCGGTGCTGCTGAAGCTCTCGCTCGGCACCGTCGCCGGCGTGCAGCTGGCCAAGGCGTTTGGCTGGACCACGCTGCCGGGCAGTTTGCCGGCCGTGCCGGCATGGGCGGAGTGGATCGCGCTGCTTGCGGCCAGCTATTCGTTCGCGGTGCTGTTCCAGGCGGCGCGCCGCGACTATGGCCTGGTCATGCTCTCGGCCTGGCTCGGCTATCTCGCCACGCGCTTCGGCTCCGGCTGGGCCGGGCCGGAGTTCGGAGTGTTCATCGGCGGCCTGGTGGTTGGCAGTGCGGCGAATATCTATGCGCGTTGGAAACAGCGGCCAGGGGCATTGGTGCGGGTTCCCGGGATTATTCTGCTGGTACCGGGATCGGTCGGTTTTCGAAGCTTGTTCTTTGCCTTCGAGCGCGATGTCTATCTCAGCCTCGATACCGCGTTTTCGCTGCTGGCAATCCTGATTGCGCTGGTGGCGGGGCTGTTGTTCGGAAACCTGCTGGTGCCACCGCGGCGTTCCATCTGAAACACGCGAAAAAGAAGCGGGGCGGGCAATGCCGACCCCGCGATTGAAAGCGCGGACTGGATTACCCGATCAGCAGGTCCTTTTCTTTCTTGCCGGAAGCCAGCGCGTCGTTGAACCAGCGCGGGCGCTTGCCACGGCCAGCCCAGGTCTGCGACGGATCCGCCGGATTGCGGAATTTCGGTTTGACCTTGCCGCCGCGGCTCTTGCCGCGGGCGCGTTTTCCGCCGAATACCTGGTCGAAGGTGAAACCCTCGTCGGCAATCAGTTTCAGGACGCGATCGCGCAGGCGGCTCACGCTTTCGGTGGCGATTTCATCCTTGCGCCGCTCGGCACGCACGATCAGATCGTTGAGTTGAGTTTGGTTGAGCTTCTTCAGATCAATGGCCATGCATTACCCCCGGGTTGGAGTCGGAATCATCGCGAAAATCAGGAAAATGGCAAGTGTGATCGGAATCACACAATGCCCGCGTCAAATCGGGCGTAACCAAGATTCACCCGGAGCCGGGTGGCGGTGCTGCCGGTCGCCAGCGACGGCGTCGCCCCGGCGGCTTGACCGCGCGTACAATCCGCGCCACAAAGACAGCATTCAGCTCAGGAATCGGAATCGCCATGGGTCTTCTCGACGATCTTGAACAGCAGGCTCAGAAAGAGCGCGACAGCAAGGAAGAGGCGCAGAAGCTCAAGCGCGAGTTCTTCAAGAACACCACGTTGCCGCTGATGGAGAATTTCTACGACTATCTGACGCGCCTGTCCAAGTCATTGAATGTCGTGAAGTCTCCGCGCAACGGGCGCTACCCGATCAGTGGCTATGGCGAGGTCATCACACGTTGCGACAACGACATGAACGTGCAGGCGCAGATGCCGATGTACGGGCGGACCTACACGCTGACCTGCACCGGAGTCGTGGATTCCAGTCAGTCGCCGAGCATGATGATCGAAGGCGCCAGCCGCATCGACTCGATGATCGAGTTGTTCCGGCGCTATGGGTTCGAGGCGCTGGAGCGCGCCGAGAAGAGCGAGAAGGGTGAGTATACCAAGGCTTGGTTCCGCGCCATTGGCAAGGTGCCGATGACCGCTGTGTTCACGGCCGAGATGAATTCCGATTTGTTGCGGATGGAGTTCACCAATTTCGATTCTTTCGGCACGCGCAAGCAGACGGTGCGCATCGCCGAGTTGAACGACGAGTTGTTCGACACCATCGGCAAGTACATCGCGCTGCAGCAGAACTACATTCTGCGCGAGTCCATTTCCGACGAAAACCGCGAGGCCTGGCGCTCCAAGTTGCAGCAGGAACAGACCCGACGCGAGTGGGAACAGAAGATCTCCGAGGCGCAGAAGGCCGAGGAGGAGCGCTTGAAGAAGGCGCAGCAGGGAAACCGGATCACCGGCAGTTTGAAGGCCATCACTGGCGAGTTCCCGAAGCCGGGGGCCAGTCAGATCAAGACCGCACCCCAGCCAGCCGTGGTGGCCGCCGGCAGCAAGCCGTCGGAAACACCAAGCAGCCTGTTTCAGAAGCTTGGCAGCCTGTTCGGCAAGAAGGACAAATAGCGCGACCCTCGGGCGGCTAGGGTGCGAAACCCGGATCGACCAGTTCGATCGCCATCACCAGCGCGTCTTCGCGGCCGTTTTTCGCGGGGTAGTAGCGCGGGCGGCGGCCGATCTCGTTGAAGCCGAGGTCGTGGTAGAGCGCGATGGCGCGCGGGTTGCTCGGGCGTACTTCCAGGAACACGCGCTCGGCGCGATGCCAGCGCGCGAGGTCGAGCAGTCGTTTCATCAGGCGGCGGCCATAGCCGTGTCCCTGTTCGCTCGGATCGACGCAGACGTTGAGCACATGCGCCTCATTGGCCGCCACCGAGAGCACGAAGTAGCCGATGATCTCGGCCCGTGTCGCGAGCACGAAACAGCCATAGCCGGCACGCACGCAGTCCTTGAAGATGGTGAAGGTCCACGGAAACTCGTAGGCGCGACCCTCGACCTGCACGACCTCGGCGAGATCGGCTTCGGTCATCGCACGGATCTGCGCACTGAGATCGAAGGCGGCGACCATGTCAGCGTGGCCGCAGGGCGCGCACGACCGGCTTCAGCGTCCGCCACAGTTCGCGCTTGGCGTGTGCGTTGCCGAGCAGGTCGGACAGCGCGGGCGCGTGCAGGATGCGGACGCCGTCTACCGACGCGACGCGCGCAGCGAGGGCGAGGGTGAACTCCGGCCACTGCGTCGGCGGGTCGCCGGCGTCGAGCAGGCGATGCGCCGGCAGCGAACGTCGGATGGCTTCCAGCAGGGCCTTGCAGTCGGGCTGCCGCGTGCGTGGGGCCTCGACCAGCAGCAGCAGACGTGGTGCGCGCGCGGCAATGCCGGGATCATCGAGCAAGGAGGGCCGTGCCGGCGTGGATCTGGGGTGCGACGCGATCGTGCCGGAAGGCGCGCGCGTGTCGCGCGCCTCCGCAACCGCCGGCGGGGCGACTGCGGCCGGGTTCGTTGGCGGAGCCTCGGCCCGGGCCTGTGGCAAGGGGCCGCGGCGCAGGTAGCGGTCAATGCCGATCAGTCCGAGCAGACGGCGGCGCTGCGCTTCGTCGAGACGGAGGGCGGTCATGGTGCGGAGAGGCTTGTGAGGTCGTTCGCGAATTCGGCGTGGCAGGCGTCGATCGCCTGCGCGAAGGCGCGCACGCTGGACTCGATGGTGTCGCTCTTGGCCGCCACTTCCGCGGCGTAGGTCTTCAGCAACAGCGGGGCCGCTTGGGTGTCGCGCTCGACCCGCAGTTCCAGGCGCACGCGCGCGCTCCAGCCGGAGCCGCCGCGCACGCGCTCGAATTGTTCGACGCTGCCGCCGATGCGCATGGCCGGCAGTGCTGCCGGGAGCCGGTCGGTAACCAGTTCCGCCGAGCGACGCGCACGCAGCGTAGCCACCAGACGACGCTGCAGCAGCAGGCTCGGCGCCTCGTCCCAGAGCTGGTAGTGGTACGCCTTGATGCTGCCTTCGGGCTTCAGTGCGTACAGGATCGACTGGTCGTTGTAGACGCCATTGGCGCGGAACGGCTCGACCACGATCGGCAGCGTCGAGACCGGAGTCGTCCTCATCGTCGCCGCCGCAGCCACCGCCGGCATGCGGAAATACGACTGGTCCGGCACCGCCGGGGCCGCGCAGGCGCCGAGCAAGGCGAGGGCGAAAGCAAGCAGCGGGAATCGCATCATTCTTCCTCGACCTTGACCATGTCGGCCGGCGGCGTGAACAGCAGACGGTTCGGGTTCTTGCGAATCTCGCGGCTGAACTCGTTGACGTGGCGGCTGGCCGAATCGAGGTTCTGCGAGATGCTGTCGATGCGCTGCGCCAGCGAACCGGTGATCTGCGCAAGGTCGGCGATTGCGTCCTTCAGTGCCGGACGGTTCTCGCTGACCGCTGCGTTGGCCTCGACCATCAGCGTGTCGAGTTTCTGCTGGGTCAGGCGCAGTTCGGCGGACAGTTCGCGGGCGTTGTCGGCGGTGCTGGCGAGGTCTTCCAGGGTACTGGCGACATGGGCGCGGTTCGGTGCCGACAGCACTTCGTTCATCGCAGCCGAGGCCTGGTTGAGTCGCGTCAGCAAGGTCCGGGCGTCGTTGACCAGGATCGGCGTTGCGGTTTCGAGTTCGCCGCCGATCTTGTCGACGCTTCGCTGCAGCGATTCCACCATCGGCCGGATGCGTTCGCGGCTGAGCAGCGTGATTTCGCTGGCGAGTTCGTTCATCGCCGCGAACAGATCGCCCCCGCCGAGTGACTTCAGTTCGGCGCCGGGCTTGAGCATGGTTTTCGCTGTGCCCTCGCTGATCGCAATCGAGATATCGGCGAGCAGGCCGGTAGATGCCAGTTTCGCGACCGAGTCGGACGGGATCGGCCAGTCGCCGCGGATCGCCAGGTCGACGCGATAGCGGGTGCGGCCGTCCTTGCGCTCGGGCGTGATGGCGGTGACCTGGCCGATGCGGAAGCCTTCGTAAAACACCGGCGCGCCAAAGGTCAGGCCCGTCACATTGTCGTATCGCGCCAGGTAGCCGGCCTCGCCGGTGCGGGTGCCGGTGATCCGGATCAGGGTGAACAAGAGCAACGCGAAGGCCGCGAGGACCACGGCGCCGACGACGGTGTAATTGACGGTATCGCGTTTCATCCGGGCATTATGCCGGTCGCGGCGCCGTGTGACGAAGGTCATCGCGTCGCCCTGACTTCCGGCACTCAGTTCGGAGGCCCGCCGGCTGCGACGCTGACGGTCTCGAAGTGAAGCCCGCGCAAGGGTCCGGGGCCGAGGTGGCAGCGGCTGCCCGCGCCGAAACTGCTACCCTAAGCGTCTTTCCAGATCAGGATTTCCGCGGATGAACTTGGACATCGAACGCAGCCGTTTCAACATGGTCGAGCAGCAGGTGCGGCCGTGGGACGTGGTCGACCTGCGCGTGCTCGACGCGCTCGGGCGCGTACGCCGCGAGGACTTCGTGACGGAGTCGCAGCGGGCGCTGGCCTTTGCCGATGTGGCGCTGCCGATCGGGCACGGCGAGTTCATGATGAAGCCGGTGCTGGAAGGGCGGCTGTTGCAGGCGCTGGGAGTGCAAACTGGCGACAGCGTGCTCGAGATCGGCACAGGGTCCGGTTTCGTCACCGCATGCCTGGCCACCCTGGCGCGGGACGTGACCAGCATCGAAATCCACGGTGACCTCGCGCAGGCAGCGGAGCGCAAGCTCACGCGCGCCGGCATCACCAATACCCGCGTGCACGCGGCCGACGCGCTCACCGGATTCGCGCCGAACCGAAGTTTCGATGTCATCGCGGTCACCGGGGCCGTGCATCGCGAGCCGGATCTGTTGCGTACCTGGCTCGCAATCGGCGGTCGCATGTTCGTCGTGCGCGGCGATTCGCCGGCGATGGAAGCGCTACTGGTCACGCGCGTCGGTGCCTCCGAGTTCCGCGAGCAGAGCCTGTTCGAGACCGACCTGCCTTACCTGACACATGCGGCGCCGGCAAAGCGTTTCATGCTCTGAGCCAATACGACAAGGACTGAGGAATAGCCCATGGCCCAACGATTCATTCTCCGCCTGAGCGCCCTGGCGCTGGCGATCTCCGGCTCGGCGTTCGGCGCCGACCTGCTTGAGGTGTACGACAAGGCGCGTGCCGGCGACCCGCAGTTTGCGGCCGCCGAAGCGGCACGGCTGAGCGCCGAACAAGGCGTGCCGGTGGCGCGTGCCGCGCTGCTGCCGCAGCTGTCGGCAAGCTGGAGCAAGAGTCGTTCGGAGTCCGAGGGCACGATTTTTTCGGACGAACTGAATCGCGACGTCACCTTTAGCTCCACCAGCCGCAATTCCAACAAGGGCCTGCAGCTGAGCCAGTCGGTCTACGACCACGGCAGCTACATGAGCCTGCGCGCCGCCAAGGCCCAGGCCGCGCGCGGCGATTCCGACTACGACACTGCCGCCGACGCGCTGCTGGTGCGCGTGGCCGAGGCGTATTTCGGCGTGCTCACCGCGCAAACCAACCTGGCTTCGGCCGAGGCCGAGGAAAAAGCCGTTGGACGTCAGCTGGAACAGGCCGAGCAGCGCTTCGAGGTCGGCCTGACCGCGATCACCGACGTGCACGAGGCCCGCGCCCGCCACGATGGTGCCCGCGCCGCGGTGATCCTGTCGCAGAACGCGCTGGACGACGCCTTCGAGGCCTTGTCCGAACTCACCGGTGACAGCGTGGCCGCAGTGAAGGGGCTCAAGGAGGAGATCGCGCTGGTGCGTCCCGATCCGGACAGCATGGAGCGCTGGGTTGCGACCGCGCTGGACAGCAACCCGGCCCTGGCCGCGCTGCAACGGTCGGTCGATGCCTCCAACTACTCGGCCAAGGCCGCATGGTCCGACCATCTGCCTTCGCTGGGCCTCGCTGGATCCTATGGCGAGACCGATTCCGGCGGCGACATCGGGCCGTACTCGGCGCGCGATCCCAGCAGCAACTCGCTGAGCCTGAGCCTGAGCATCCCGCTCTTCTCCGGCGGCGCGACCAATGCCCGCTACAAGCAGGCGTTGTACAACCGCGATGCGGCCCAGGACCAGTTGGAGCAGCAGCGCCGAGCCATCGTGCGCCAGACCCGCGGCGCGTTCCGCGGCGTCGCCGCCGGCATCAGCGAGGTCGAGGCGCGCAAGCAGGCGCTGGTCTCGGCGAAGTCCGCGCTGGAAGCGACCGAGGCCGGGTTCGAGGTTGGCACCCGCACCATCGTCGACGTGCTGCTCAGCCAGCAGCAGCAGTTTGCCGCCGAGCGCGAGTACGCACGCGCCCGCCACGGTTACATCCTCGCCAACCTGCGCCTGAAGCAGGCCGCCGGCGTGATCGACGTGGCCGACCTGAAAACCGTGAACGGCATGTTGCAGTAGCAGGCTCGCTGCGGACGCCGTCCCCGGCCGCCCGCCCGGCGCCGACCCGAAACGCCCCGGCATGCGCCGGGGCGTTTGTTTTTGGTCGCGTCAGTGGGTCGGATCAGTGCTGCTGGTGCCGGGCGACGCGGGCGGCGCACAGTTTCACGCCTTCAACCGACTGCGATAGTGCGCGCGGGCCGCCTTCGAGATTGCGTACGCGTTCGGCGAAGAACGCCTGCAGTGCCTCGGCACCTTGCGTGCTGCACAGCGCGGACGAGCCGTAGTAGGGGATTCGGCCTTGCCAGACCGACGGTGCCTTGGCCAGCAGGGCATCGTAATGTTGCTGCACGAACGCCCAGATCGCGGCGTGGTGGCGGGGATTGTCGGCGGCGCCGAAATACATTCGCGACATTTCTCCGGCCTTGACCTGGGCGCTGATGCCGAGCGCCAGCGCGCGCTGGATCAGCGCAGCGTCGGAACTGCTGGCGAGCGCGCCCATCAGCGCGCCACGGATCACCGAGTCTTCGTTCGTGCGCAGATGCGTCTCGATCAGGTCGAAGGCCGGCTTGCCATCGCGATCGACCACGACGCGCAATGAGGTTCCGAGCAGATCGCGATGCACGGCATCGGCATTGAGCCTGGCATCGCCACCGAGGCCGATGACCTTGCGGCCGCGTGCGGCTAGCTCATCCATCAGCCATTGCGGCCGGCCGTGGTCGCTGAGCATGCCGATCAGATCCACGCGCAGTGCCTTGGTCGCCTCGCTGTCGCCGTCGCGATGGTCGATGCCGAGTTCGCGCAGGCGCGCGCCCCAGACTTCGCGCAGCATCCGATCGATGCGCTTGCTTTGGGCGCGGCTGGCGACGCGCTCCTTGATCCATTCCAGGTCGCCAAATGGCGCGGTGATCACGTCGCCCTGCTTGGCCTCGGCAAACCGCGGCGCGGCGTCAAGGTACTGCGCCACGCTCACTTCGCCGCTGCCGAAGGCGGCGCCGATGCTGTCGGCGAGCACGCGCTGCTCGAAGGCGTTGAGCTTGGTGAAGGCGGCGTTCAGTGCTTTCTGCGCCGACTCATCGAGGCGGAAGCGGTAGTAGCCGGCGCCATCCGCATTCGGATGCACGTGGTCCGGGCAGCTTTGGCCGGCGAGCGCGAAGCTGCTCCTGGGCTCGGTCAGCAGGTGACACTCGACGCTGCTGTCGGCGCCGCGGCCGACGCGCACGCACATCGGCACCAGCCAGCGCGTGTCGGTGGCGAAGCTGGCGCCGATCGGCGCGTAGCGCGACTGCGCCACGCTCAGTGTGGCCGAGCCGTCCTTGCATTCGAGGCGGGTGTCGAGCATGGGTACGCCGGCCTGGTCGGTGAAGCTGGCGAAGGCCTGGCGCAACACGTCCGGCTGCGCGCTCTGTGCCGCCAGAGAATCGGCGAGGTCGGTGCTGGTGGCATTGCCGAAGGCGAACTTGCGCATGTGCGCTCGCAGCGCGTTGCGGAAGCCGGCCTCGCCGAGATAGCGCTCCATCATCGCCAGCACCGCGCCGCCTTTCTGGTAGGTGATGCCATCGAAGGTGCTGCTGACCTCGGTCCAGTCCTCGACCGGATTGTGGATGCGGCGCGCAGTCGCGAGGCTGTCTGCGGACATCGCCCCGAGGCCGCCTCCAAGGCGGTCCATGTCGGCCTCGAGTTCGGGGTAGATGCCCTGGATGATCTTGGCCGCGACCCAGGTGGCGAACGCTTCGTTCAGCCAGATGTCGTCCCACCACGGCATCGTGACCAAATCACCGAACCACTGGTGGCCGAGTTCATGCGCATGCGTACCGAGCGCGCCGCGACGCTGCGAGGTCGCCGAGTTCAGGTCGGCGAACATCAACGAATCGCGGTAGGTGATCAGGCCCGGGTTCTCCATCGCGCCATAGGCGAAGTCGGGTGCGGCGAGCAGGTCGAGCTTGTCGTAGGGATAGGGGTAGCCGAAGTAGTCCTCGAGCGCGGTCACGATCTTCGCCGTCTCGCCGAGCATGAACTTCATGCGGCCGGACTGGCCGCGGGCAGCGACGCCGCGCAGCGGAATGGCATGGTCGCGCAAGCTGGTCTTGGGGATGGCGGCAAAGTCGATCAGCTCCCACGGCCCGACGGCGAACGCGATCAAATAGCTCGGCAGCGGTTGGGTGGTTGCATAGCGGTGCTTCTGCCAGCCGTCGTCGAGGTCCTGCACTGCGGTCTCGAGGGTGTTGAATACGGCACTGTCGCCCTTCGGCACGGTCAGCGTGAAGGTCCACGGCACCTTGAATGCGGGTTCGTCGAAGTTCGGGAACGCATTGCGCGCACCCAGCGGTTCCATCTGCGTCATCACGTAGTCGGCACCGCCGCTACGCACCTTGTAGGCGCCCTGCAGGCGCTGGTCGTAGGGCGCGTCGAAGGCGATCTGCAGTTGCCAGTGGCCGATGGCGAGCGGCTTCGGTGCATTGATTCGCACCAGGCCGCCTTCGGCGTCGACCAGTTCGCTCTTGGCATGGATGGTCGTTTTTTCGCCCTGCCGCAGATGCAGTGCCTTCAACTCGCTGCCGCGGGCGTGCAGGAAGAAGTGATCGGTGGCCGTGCGCACGTCGAGTTCGATGCGCACTTCGCCGCTGTAGCGTTCGCCGCGCGCATCCATGCGCAGATCGACTTCATAGGCGATCGGAACGACTTGCCGCGGCAGCTTGCCGCGCGGCACTTCATCCGCAGCGGCGACGATCTGGGTCGCGAGGGCGAGGACACAGCAAAGCAAGGTTCTGAACATGGCGGGCCTCCGAGGTCCGCCGATGCTAGCGATGCCGCCCCGCAGCGCGCGCGGTGCGGGACGGATCGTGGCCGGCATGCGCCTAGCCGTGCGGGGCGAGGCTCAGCCGTCGCCGAGGTAGAGTCGTTGCAGCAGGGCGTGAAAGGCGGTGCTGCGTTCGGGTTCGGTGGGCCCGAGAAAATCATGTTGTTGCAAGATGTCGATCAGCTTGTCGGGAACGGTGCGGTCGTCACCGACGATCTCGACGTGCCCGGCGCGGACCTCGCGCACCGCGATCGGCCCGCTGCGATCGACCATTGGCTGGCGTTGTTCGTCGAGGCTGAAGACGAAGTCGTCCTCGTCGCAGCCGCCATCGTCGCGCCGTCGCCGGCAGCTGTCGCGCTCATCCGTCTCGACCTTCAGATAGGCGGTGACCTGCGGCGCCAGTGCGCCGGGGCTGCGGATGAACTCGGAGGTCGCGGTGATTTCGCGCCACTTGGCCCCTGTGGCCAGGCTGCAGATCGCGTTGACCACGCCGAGGCTGGCACGGCGCAATAGCTTCGATCCGCAGTGGTCGGCGGCGGCGATGCCGGCGAAGGGCGAGGAGAGGGTCGCCAGTTGCAGACGGGCGTCGGCGGGTAGCGCCTCGGTGGCAGTCATGGCGTGCCGCGCCACCAGTCCGCCCTGGCTGTGGCCGAGCAGGCGGAACTCGCGGTTCGTGGTCTGCGCCGCGAGCGCGCGCAGCGCCGTCTGCAAGCGCGCGGCGCTGTCGCTCAGGGTCGCGCGATCGTCGTAGCTGAAGCACAGCGCCTGTCGGCCCTGGAACGCATGCACCTGCGCCAGGGCGCGGAAGCGGCCGGCAGAACTGAAACAGCCATGTACCAGCACCGTGACCGGAGCGCGCGAATCGAGATGCAGGGTGCGGTCGGAGCCGTCGTCGCAGGGGCCGAGGTCGGGAATCGCGAGCGCGACATCGGGCGCCGGCAAGCGACTACGGTCGATCGGTTCGGGTGCGGACTGGTGGACCGGTACCGGGGCGCAGCCGGCGAGCAGGCAAGTGGCGAACGCCAGCCAGCGATGGGGACGAGGACAGTTCATCGGGCGTGATCTCCTGGGGCGTGGGCAGTCGCGCAGGTGTCGGTGGAAGGGTCCAGTTTGCCGTCTGCGGTCACGACCCAAAGCGAATCCGGGTTGCTGGCGGGCACGGCCAGAAGCTCGTCCGGCGCGACGGCATGGTTCGATGGTAGCGAGTCATGCGTCCGTCATCGCGGCTTCATGCGTTCGTCAAGCGCTGGCGTGAGGATGCCCGCGAAACCGGGAAAGCGCATGCGCATTGCTGTCGTCAGCGAGACCTATCCGCCGGAAATCAACGGCGTTGCCTTGACCGTGCAGAGCTTCGTCGAGCAGTTTTCGGCGCTCGGTCACGAGGTGCTGTTGACGCGCCCGCGCCAACTTGCAGTCGATGCGCTCTTGCCGCCGCGCGGCGTGTGCGAGCAACTGGTGCGCGGTGCCAATCTGCCGCGATATCCCGGATTGCGTTTCGGGCTGCCAAGCGGTGCCGAATTGCGGCGCTTCTGGTCCGAGCATGCTCCTGAAGCGGTGTACGTCGCGACCGAGGGGCCGTTGGGTTGGTCTGCAGTGGCAGCAGCGAATGCGCTTGGCATTCCTGCGGCTACCGGCTTCCACACCCGCTTCGATGACTTCGTGGCGCACTACGGCGTCGGCTTTCTGACGCCGCTGGTGTTTGCCTGGCTGCGTCGCTTTCACAATCGCGCCGGCGCCACGCTGGTCCCGACGCGCGAGTTGCAGGAGTTTCTGATCGGCAAGGGCTTCCGCCAGGTGCGCCACCTGGCGCGTGGCGTCGACACCAGCCTGTTCGCGCCGGGCCGGCGCAGCGAGGCGCTGCGTCGCCAATGGGGGCTGAAGCCGGGGCAGATGGCGGTGATCCATGTCGGCCGCATTGCCGCCGAGAAAAACCTCGCGCTACTCGGTCGAGCCTTCCATGCGATCCAGGCGGTGCGTCCCGACGCTCGGTGCATCATCGTTGGCGATGGCCCGGCGTTGCCTGCACTGCGCACCGCGCACCCGCAGTTCGAATTCGCCGGGATGCGCAGGGGGGTCGATCTCGCCGAGCACTTCGCCAGCGGTGACTTGTTCCTGTTTCCCAGCCTGACCGAGACCTTCGGCAACGTCACCCTGGAGGCGATGGCCAGCGGCGTGGCCACGGTGGCGTTCGACTATGGCGCCGCCCGCGAGCATCTGCAGCATGGCCGCTCGGGCGCTGCGGTCGCCTTCGGCAACGAAGATGCGTTCGTGCATGCCGCGGTCGAACTGGCGGTGGACGAGAGTTTGCGTCGACGCTGCGCACTGGCGGCGCTCGATACCGTGCAGGGGCTGAGTCAACGCGGTGTGGCCGAGGCCCTGGTGCAGTTGTTGCGCGAGGCCCGCGCAGTCCATTCGAGGGCGGCATGATGCGTGCCGTGTCCCTGCTCGATCTGGCGGTGAGTGCGCCCGAGCTGCGCCTGTGCCTGGGCATGAACCGGCTCGGCACACGGCCGCGGCTGCTGCGCTTCTTCGCCGTGGTCAGTCGGCTCGGCGACGGCCTGGTCTGGTATGTGCTGATGCTCGCGCTCGCCTTGTTCGGTGGACGCGCCGGGCTGCAGGCGAGCCTGCATCTTGCCCTGGTCGGGCTGGTCGCGCTGGTGTTGTATCGCAGCCTGAAGCGCTACACGCGGCGGCCGCGTCCGTTCGTGCGTCATGGGTCGATCACCGCGCATGTGGCGCCGCTCGACGAGTTCTCGTTCCCGTCCGGGCATACCCTGCACGCGGTGAGCTTTACCCTGGTGGCGGTGCACCATTACCCGGTGCTGGGCCTGCTGCTGTGGCCGTTCGCCGTGCTGGTCGGGCTGTCGCGGGTGGCGCTCGGCCTGCACTACCCAAGCGACGTCCTGGCCGCAACCGTGATCGCCGTCACGCTTTCGCGCATCAGCATTGTGCTGGTCGGTTGAGCACGGCGCTTGCACTGTGGGCGCTTGCGTGCCGATACTCGCGGTCGCCGTGTCCATGGAACGGGGCCGATGAACTACCGCCACAGCTATCACGCAGGCAATTTCGCCGATGTGCTCAAGCACGTCGTGCTGGTGGCGTTGATCGAAGCGCTGAAGACCAAGCACACGCCAATGGCGGTGCTCGACACGCACGCCGGCGCCGGTGCCTATTCGCTGGCCTCGGAGGAGGCGCTGAAGACTGGCGAGTTCCGCGACGGCGTGTTGCGCCTGATGCACGTCGAGCGCCTGCCGACCCTGCTGCACGCCTACCTCAACATGGTCCGCGTCCACAACGGCGTGCAGACCTATCCGGGTTCGCCACTGATCGCCGCGCAGATGCTGCGCGACGACGATCGGCTGATGCTGTGTGAGGTGCAGGATGCCGAGACCGCGGCGCTGCGCCAACTTTTCGCGCGCGACACCCGCGTCGCCGTGCACCAGCGCGACGGCTACCAGGCGATGGCGGCATTGTTGCCGCCGAAAGAGAAACGCGGCCTGGTGCTGATCGACCCGCCGTTCGAGGCGCAGGAGCAGGAGTTCCGCATCATCGAGGAAGCCTTGGCGGCGGCGCACAAGCGTTTCGCCCACGGCGTCTACGCGGTCTGGTATCCGATCAAGCTGCGCCAGTCGGTGCTGCCGTTCCATCGCTGGCTGCAGCAATCCGGCATGCGCAAGGTCTTGCTGGTCGAGCTGTGCGTGCATCCGGACAACTCCGCGCTGCGCCTGAATGGCTGCGGCATGGCCATCATCAACGCGCCCTACAAGCTCGATCGCACGCTCGCCGAACTGCTGCCGGTGCTGGCCGGCGCGCTGGCGCAGAGCCGCTACGCGCAGCATCGACTCGAATGGCTGGTCGAAGACTGACGCTGGCGGCGTTCGCCGCACTGCTCACCGCCTGCGCCGCGCCGGCGCCCTTCCTGGCCGACGGCGCGCGCCTCGATCTGGCGCCGTACGCCGCTGCCGATCAGGACCCGGGGGACATCGAAGTGATCTGGGGCGGCATGATCGTGGCCTTGCGCGTCGGCGAGGAGGTCAGCGAAATCGAAGTGCTGGCGCACCCCATCGATCGCCGCCAGCGGCCATTGACCCGGGCCCCGAGCCAGGGGCGCTTCGTCATTCGCGTGCCGCAGCGGCTTGCACGCAGCGATGCCCCCGAAGGCCGCTACCTGACCGTGCGCGGTCGCGTCGTTGGTCGCGGCGAAGGCAGCATCGGGACCTCGCCGTATCGCTATCCGGTGCTGGCGCAGGCCCGTTGGGCGCTGTGGAAATCCGGTTTCCAGTACGACCAGCCGCAGTGGTCGTTCGGCGTCGGCGTGGCGCTGTGACGCGCGCCCGATGAGCACGCCACGCACGGTCGTGCGGCGATCAAGCATCCACGGCCGCGGCGTGTTCGCAAACACCGACCTGCCCGCCGCCACGCGCCTGCTCGAATACCGCGGCGAACGCATCGACAGCCGCGAAGCGCACCGTCGCTACGGCGACAACAGCGGCCTCGGCGAGACTTACCTGTTCGCCGTCAACGCCCACTGGCTGATCGACGGCAACGTCGGCGGCAGCAGCGCGCGCTTCGTCAACCACAGCTGCAACCCCAATTGCGACGCCGTGATCTGGGTCGACATCGACGGCGACGAACGCCGCGACCGCGTTTACATCGAATCGCGCCGCCGCATCCGCAAGGGCGAAGAGATCACCTTCGACTACGCCCTCGACCTCAGCCGCGCCATCACTCCCGCCGAACGCCAACGCTGGCGCTGCCACTGCGGCAGCAAGCACTGCCGCGGGACGATGCTGGCGGGGTGAGTCGGGATGGTCGTCGGTATCGACATCGAAGCGGCGGTTGGCCCGGCATGTTCGGAGCCCTGGGGGCCGCATTTTCGACCGTGGCGGCACGCCCACGCATACCGCCCCACAGGAAACGACTGTTCGACTGGTAGGATATTCCCCCTTTGTCAACGTGACGGTCAACTGCCGTGTCGAGCGATGCAAGGGGGTCGAAGCAGTCTGTAGCGGGAACGACAGGGAGAGCAACGGCAGCATGAGTACAACGGTTACAGCCCGTGTCGGCTATTTCGAATCGGCTCGAGGCACTTCCATGATGCAGGCATGCTCTTGACGAGTGCTCGCCTTGGCAATGCGGGACAGCTTTATGGGATCGCTGCCGAGTGCGGCGTCAAGGCCATCTTGGTCGCATGCGGAGTGCCCGCTGACAGTGACGGCTCGATCGACAGGCCCGGCGGCGTCAAGGGCAAGGCTTTCAAGGAGCACTTTCCCAAATTGCACGATGCGGTCCTCAACCTCGCGCATACTATTCCGGACGGAAGAACCGCGGCCACTTATCTGGCTACGATGCCGCATCTTGCCTGTTTTTTCGATTGGTCGGTCGATCATCGCTTTTGGCGCGACGCCGTGTTGCCGACGGCTTCGGTCACCAACTGGCAGGCCGCGGCAGGCGAAGTGATGACGGCGCTTGATATGGCCACGGAAAACGGGGTGCTGTGATGGGAGCGATTCGTTTTCACGATGCATTGCGGTTGGCCGCGCAGGCCGCGCAGCATTCATCACTGCCTGAGGACAAACCACTCCGCATCATTCGGGACATCTACGGTCGCCTGCGTTTTGCAGTGGACTGCGCCGAGGACGATTTTCCCGTCGAAGCGCGTCAGCACCTTGAGTCCGCACAAGCGTCGCTGGCACCTTACGCGACGGGCAGGGATTTGCTTTTCCGAGAGAGCTTCTCGTTCCCGATTCGGTATTCGGAAGTACCGACTGGCACAAGACGATCGTGTCGCTGGGAGTTGATGGCGACGGCGAGCCACTCGGTGAAGTGGACGTCATGCTGCTTGACCGGCAGGTTACGGGGCAGGACTGGCTGCGGCCTGCAACAGAAACCGACTCTCACCCGCATCGGGTGGTGTTCTTCGGTCTCAAGGGCGGCGTAGGTCGATCGACTGCGCTGTGCATGGTGGCCTGGGGACTGGCGCGGCAAGGGAAACGGGTGTTGTTGGTGGACTTTGATCTCGAATCACCAGGATTGTCCGGGCTGGTGTTGCCCGTGGAGCGCGGGCCGAATTTGGCGTGATTGACTGGCTGATAGAGGATGCGGTTGGACAAGGCGACAGTGTGCTGGGTGCAGTCGTTTCCGCCAGTCCGCTGGGGGCGATGACTCAGGGGGGTGGTGGCTGCAATGGGCCAACAGGAGTCCGACTACCTGGCAAAGCTGGCGCGTGTATATGCCGACGTACCTAGCTCGCAAGGCCCGCAGCGCATGGGGGTGCGTTTGCGCCGGATGCTCGAAGCACTCGAAGCTCGCGAGCATCCGGACGTAGTTCTAATTGACAGCCGAGCGGGTTTGCATGACCTGGCCGCTGCGGCAATCACAGGGATGGCCGACACAGCGTTGCTGTTTGCCACTGACAGCCCGCAGACTTGGCTGGGCTACCGTCAACTCTTCACTCACTGGCAACGACGGCCGGAAGTGGTTCGTCGTGTTCGCGAACGATTGGCAATCGTGCGAGCCCTTACGCCCAGGAGCGACCGGGAGGGTGGCGTGAAGCGATTTCAGGACAAGGCGTACGAGCTCTTCGCGGAAACGCTGTACGACGCAATCCCGCCCGCGACGTCCGCATCAATCGTCGACTACTTCCATCCGATTGAGACAGATCAATCTGCGCCGCACTTCCCCATTCTGGTGGATTGGGACGAACGATTTCAGGAATTTGAGCCAAGTCTGAGGCCTGAGCAAGGTGGTGCCACCGAAGCGCAAATCGATGCGGCATTCGGGACGTTGATTCGTTGGGTGATGCGCCGCGTCAACGGAGGCGAGGCATGAGATCAGCAGTCCGAGCCATCCGGGATGGCATCAGGGAAAGTGCGAAGTTCCTGGACCAGGCTAAGGCCATCTCCGAGCGGCCTACTTCGTTTACATATGTGCCACCGTCTCACGCACGTGCATTGGACCCCGATGCAACGCTGATCGAAGGGATTCGCGGATCGGGCAAGTCGTTCTGGTTTGCTCAATTGGCATCCTCGACTCACTTGGCATTCGTCCGATCCAACTTTCCCGAGGCGAGACTTCCGGCAAATGTCGAGGTCGCGCAGGGATTTGGCATGGGGCTTTCGGTATTGCAAGCACCAGATGCCGATACTCTGGCGGAGCTTGTCGGGAACTTTGGAGCACGCTTCATCTGGCGCGCCGTGGTGGCGCACCATGCGCGGGTGGGTGGCGAGTTCGAGACCCTGGCCGATTGGACGCAACGCGTTGCTTGGGTTCGGGCGAATTCGGAGACTTTTGCTCGTGAAATGGAGGCCGCAGATCAGCGCATTGCGGATCAAGGCACGACTTTGCTGGTGTTGTTCGACGCATTGGATCGCATGGCTGACAACTGGCAGCAAATGCACAAGCTTGCCAAGGGCTTGTTGCAGGTGGCGCTGGACATGCGTTCCACGCAGTCAATCCGTTGCAAGGTATACGTCCGCCCTGACCTTCTTCAGGATTCCAATGTCACCAGCTTTCCGGATTACTCGAAGCTGCTGGCCACAAGGGCCTCGCTTGTCTGGCATCGGGCTGACCTCTATGCATTGCTCTACCAATGCCTAGGAAATGCAAGCGTCAGTAGAGAGCCATTTGCGGCGCTTGTAGGAGGCGTCGTGCACGAGGCGCAGACAGTGGCTCGTGGCGATGGGTGGCTAGTGCCATCCGTCCTGCGTCAAGATGAGTCAATTCAAGAAGCGCTATTCGAACTTGTTGCCGGAACCGCGATGGGCAGCAGCACAAAGCGCGGAAAACCGTATACATGGCTCGTCAACCACCTTCAGGATGGTCTCAACCAAGTGAGCCCTCGCAGCTTCTACGCTGCACTCGGAAAGGCTGCCGCTCAGACTGCCGACAACCACGAACTTCCTCTGGACTATCGCGGCATTCAACATGGGGTGCAGGAAGCATCCCAGATTCGCGTGCAGGAGATTACAGAGGACTACCCATGGGTTGGTATCGTGATGGCGCCATTGCGCGGAAATCTCACGGTTCCTTGTGCGGTTGGAGAAATAGAGAAGATCTGGAATCAGGACGGCACGCTGAACAGGTTGGAATCACAGCTGACGCAGGGTGGAGAGGCGGTCAAGCTGCCTCCGCAGCATCTCGACCGAGGGGCCTCCGGCATACTTGCTGACCTCCAGTCGCTTGGAATGGTCGAACACCTCGAGGGTAGGCGAATCCAGATGCCTGATGTCTACCGGGTTGCTTTTGGATTTGGCAGGAGGGGGGGCGTCAAGCCTCTGAGGTGATAGAGCGCTCGGAGCGAGTACGCACGGCGTTAATCACCCGTTCGATCCTCGTTCCTGTGTGTCGATTTCACCTTCTCCTGCTTCGCGGTCAGCTCAATCCCGCGTGTCCGGCTCGACGAAACTGAAGCGGATTTCCGGGTGGGCCTGACGGATGGCGACTTCGACGCGGTTGATGGCTTCGCAGGCTTCCTGCATGCTGCCGTTGGCGGCGAGTTCGATCTTGGCGGCGAGCATGACGTCGTTGCCGAGTTGCAGCGTGATCAGGTTGAACACGCGCGCCACTTCCGGCTGGCGTTCGATCAGGGCGCGCAGTTCGCGGTTCAACGCCGGGTCGGCACTCTGGCCGATCAGCAGCGCCTTGACCTCGATCGAGATGAACAGCGCGACCACGATCAGCAGTACGCCGATGCCGAGCGTGCCGTAGGCGTCGTAGATCGGGTTGCCGGTGGCCATGGTGACCAGGATCGCGGCCAGCGCGAAGGTGAGGCCGAGCAGTGCCGCGAGGTCTTCGCCGAAGATCACGATCAGCTCGCTCTGGCGCGAGTCGCGGAACCACTGCCACAGGTTCTGCTGGCCGCGCGACTTGTTCACTTCCTTCAGGCAGCCCCACATCGAGAAGCTCTCGGCGACGATGCCGAAGCCGAGCACGCCGACCGCGAGCCAGGGCATTTGCAGTGGCTCCGGGTGCTGCAGCTTGTGCAGTCCTTCGTAGATCGAAAACATGCCGCCGACCGAGAACAACATCAGCGCGACCAGGAACGACCAGAAGTAGATCGCCTTGCCGAAGCCGAGCGGGAAGTCCGGCGTCGGTGGGCTCTTCGAGCGCTTCAGCCCCCACAGCAACAGCCCCTGGTTGCCGCAGTCGGCGAGCGAGTGCACGGCTTCGGCCATCATCGCGCCGGATTTGGTGACGCTGGCGGCGAACAGCTTGGTCAGGAAGATCGCAAAGTTCGCGCCGAGCGCGTACAGGATCGCCTTGGTCGAATCGCCCTTGCCGGCCATGCCGTTGTCCTGTGGATCGAAGCGGGCCGCGATTATGCCCGAGCGCGAACTCGTTCGAGCACGTACTCGCGGGGCGTCGGCGCATAATGCCGCGGCCATGAACCTGCCACCGAAATCCCCACTCCGGCGCGCGTCGATCCGACGCCAGCGCATCGGTGTCTGGCGCGAGCGTCTGTGGTTGCCGGATGGGCGCGAGGTGCTGTTGCGCCCGATCGAGGCGGTCGATGCCGAACCGCTGCGCCAGAGTTTCGCGCGGCTGTCGCCGGAGGAAGTGCGGTTGCGCTTCCTGCATCCGATCACCGAGCTGACGCCGGCTTTCGCGCAGCAGCTGTGCGACCTCGATCCGGCGACCGGTTTTGCGCTCGTGGTCAGTGAGCCGCTGCCCGCGGGCAGCGCCCTGATCGGCGCCGTGGCGCGACTCGCCATCGATCGCGAAGCCGGCGTTGCCGATTTCGCGCTGATCGTCGGTCGTGAAATCTCGGGGCAGGGCGTTGGCAGCCTTCTGGTTCGGCGCCTGATCGACTACGCGCGGCGACGGCGCCTGGACGAGATTCGCGGCGACGTGCTCGAAGACAACGCGCCGATGCTGGCGCTGTGCGATCGGCTGGGATTCAGTCGCAGCCACCAGCCCGAGGAGCCGGGCATGGTGCGTGTGCGCCGCTCACTGCGGCGCGGCGCCTGAGTCGAGCTCGCGCTGAACTTTTTTCGTCAGCTTGTTGCGCACCAGCTCGTAGGAATGGCGCACCAGCGCCTTCAGTTCTTCGGCCGGCATCGCCGCCGAGCTCAGCACCGAAACCCAGTGCGCGCGCGCCATGTACGGTGCCGGCACGATATGCGGGCGGTCGGTGATTTCCAGGAAGCGATCATCTTCGACCTTGAACGACACCTGGCCGCGGTACTTGCCCTGGAAACAGTAGACGCAGAACATCTTGCTGGCGACCAGGAACACCAGATCGTCGTGCCACTTGACCTCGTGGCTGACACCGGGCCAATCGTGCACCCACGATTCGATCGTCGCCTGATCCATCGCACGCTCCCGCAATTCGCCACAGTCTAGCCTGCGCCACGGCCAGCGGTTGCGCGCTAGATTCGGCGGATGATTTCGAAACTCCCGACCTGGGTCTGGATCTGGGCATGGCTGCTGGCCTTCATGGCCGGCATGATGAATGTCGTCGGCTTCCTCAGCTTCGAGCCGCAGGCGATCACCCACCTGACCGGCACCACGTCGCTGCTCGCAGTCGCGGTGGTGCAGCGCGATGGCGTCATGGCCTGGCATTGGCTGGCGATCATCGCCGCGTTCGTGTTCGGCGCCATGCTCAGCGGGCTGTTGCTGCGCCACAGCGCGCTGCGCCTCGGTCGGCGCTATGGCGTCGCGCTGGTGACCGAAGCGCTGCTGCTGGTGGTCGCGGCGCAACTGCTTGCACGGCACAACGCCGCCGGCATCTATCTCACCGGCATTGCCTGCGGCCTGCAGAATGCGATGGCGACGACCTACAGCGGCACCGTACTGCGCACCTCGCACCTGACCGGCATGTTCACCGACCTCGGCATCGCGCTCGGGCATGTGTTGCGCGGTTCCGGCTACGACCGTCGCCGCCTGCAGTTGTGCCTGATCGTGATCTCGGCGTTCTTCGCCGGCGGCATCGCCAGTGCGCTGCTGTTCCCGCGCCTGCGCTACGCAACCCTGTACCTCCCCGCCGCGATCGCGTTGTTGTTCGCCGCCGGTTACGCCGTCTATCGCATCCGCAAGCAGATCGTCGCCCAGGACCACGTCGCCGGCAGTTGAGTGTTCAGTGGTAGTCGTCCTGGCGCTGATGGCGCACGGCGATCAGGGTTACGGTCTGCGCAGCGGTGATCTTGTAGAGCGCGAGGTATCCGGCGGATCCGAAGGGGATCAGCAGCTCGCGCAGGAGTGGATCGCTCGGCGTCGCCTTGCGACAACTGAAGGGGGAATGTTCGAGCAGGCGAACCCCGGAGCGTATTGCGTCCAGCGCCCGTTCGGCGAGCGCGAAATCGCCGTCACTGCGTTTGAGGATGAAGTCGTACAGTCTCAGCAGATCCTGTTCTGTTTCAGCCGAAAAGAAGACCTGGTAGCTCTCGTGCGTGCGATTGACTTGGCCTTCGCGGCGGCGAGGCGCGCTTCCAGTTTCTTCATGACTTCGTCCGCGGGGATGAACACGTCCGTGCGGCATGCTTCTTCATAGGATGCGAGCCCGCGCGCAATGAACTCGCGCTGCGCCTGGCGTTTTTCGACGCCATGGCGAATCGCCGATTCGACAAAGCTGGAGAGGGTCTCGCCGCGCTCCAGAACCGACTCGGCTGCCTCACGCAACGCGGGATCCACGCGCAGCGAAGGGATCGTTGCCGTCTTCATCGAAACCTCCATGCGTTGCAATTGCGATGCACTATGCCGACCGATGCCCGCCAGCGCAATTCCACGCCGATCAAGGCCCGTCCGGGTTTGCGAGTGCGTAGCGATCGCGGCGCAACGTGACCGCGGGCGGCGTGTGGGTGCGCTCGAACGCGGCGTCGATCGCCGACAGATCGCGCCAGAAGTCGAGCCACGGCGAAGCCGCCTGCGCACGTTCCCAGCCGGCGTTGAAACGGAACGGCAGCGCGTGCACCTGCACGCTGCGCTGGCCGTTCGCGAGCGCAGCGGCGAGCAGCGAATAGATCTTCTCGATGCCGGCATCGGTCATGGCGTAGCAACCGATCGAGACGCAGCTGCCGTGCACCATCAGATATCCGCCGGTGCGCCGGTGCGCACGGTCGAATGCGTTCGGATAACCGAGATCGAAACTCAGGTGATAGCTGCTGAACGGATTCATCTGTCCGCGCCTGACCTGGTAGATGCCTTCCGGTGCCTGACCATCACCTTCGCGCAGCTTCGGTCCGAGCTCGCCGGAGTAGGTGCAGATCGGCCAGGTGTCGAGCAGGGCATACACGCCGGTGTCGGTGCGCGCCCACGCTTCCAGTTCGCGCTCCTGCTTGTAGATGCGCACGAACACCGGCGCGCCCCAGTCCGAGCGGATCGCACGCAGCTGCGTCGTCAGGTCGGCACGCACGCGCTGCTCGGCGACAGTGGCGCGTTGCGAGGAGGCGAGGCCGCTGGCGGCAAGCACCGAGGGTCCGGTCAGGGGCCAGAGCGACACGGCCGCCGCGACGGCTGCCGAGGCGAGGACTGCAGCCCAGTAATGCCAACGTCGCATCGCATCACTCCAGTCCCTGGCAGCCAGGTACGACGATCATCGTGGATTCGGCTACGGCGTGGACAGCGGGTGGTCCCTCTGGACGCCGGGATGATCTGGCGACCGACAAGAACCGTCGTTCGAAATCAAGCAAACTGTAATTTGCTTGTAATTGCGAAAACAAGCAAAATAGACTTATATTGATGGTCATGCCCATGCTGCAGGTCTCCGACAGCGAAATCAATCAGCGCCTTCGCGAGGAAAATCCGTGGTGGGCAGCAGGCGCGGGCATCGACGGCGGACATGCCGACTACCCGCGCCGGGCGTACCTGGGTCCCTTCTACCGCCTGATCCGTGCCGACGACCCGCAGCGCGCACTGTTGCTGCTGGGTCCGCGTCGCGTCGGAAAAACCATCATGGTTTTCCACGCCATTGATCGGCTGCTGGCCGAAGGGGTGCCCGGGCGCGACATCCTCTACGTGTCGCTCGAAACTCCGACCTATTTCAATCAGGGGCTGGACTCGCTGCTGCGTCGCTTCAGCGGCCTGTTCGAGCGCCCGGCGGGAACGCCGTTGTACGTGTTCTTCGACGAGATCCAGTACCTGAAGGGCTGGGAGGTCCACCTGAAATCGCTGGTGGACAGCCAGCGCAGCGCGCGCATTGTGGCGACTGGTTCGGCAGCGGCGGCGTTGAAGCACAAGAGCGTTGAGTCGGGTGCCGGGCGTTTCACCGAGTTCGTGCTGCCGCCGCTGACGTTCTTCGAGTACCTGCGCTTCCTCGGTGCCGAGGACGACCTGATCATCGAAGACGAGGACCGTACCGATGCGTCGCGCTTCCGTGCCCGCGACATTCATGCGCTGAACGACGCATTCGTCGCCTATGTGAACTTCGGCGGCTACCCGGAGGCGGTGTTCTCCGAAGCCGTGCGGCGCAATGCGCGCCGATATATCAAGAGCGACATCATCGACAAGGTCCTGCTGCGCGACTTGCCCAGCTTGTATGGAATCGCCGATGTGCAGGAGCTGAACTCGCTGTTCAATACCTTGGCTTACAACTCCGCGCAGGAAATCAGCGTGGAGGCGCTCGCACATTCCAGCGGCGTGAGCAAACCGACCATCGCCAAGTATCTGGAGTATCTGGAGGCTGCCTTCCTGATCAAGCGGCTGCGTCGCGTGGACGAAAATGCAGCGCGCTTCCGCAAGGCGATGACGTTCAAGGTGTACCTGACCAACCCGACGATGCGCGCGGCCCTGTTTGCGCCGCTCAAGGCCGACGATGCTGCGCTCGGTCATCTGGTCGAGACCGCCGTGTTCAGCCAATGGCTGCACAACGCGGACTACATCGATTCGCTGCACTACGCGCGGTGGAAAAAAGGCGAAGTGGACCTGGTTAGCCTGGATGCGCGCCAGAGGCCGCGTTTTGCGGTGGAGGTGAAATGGAGCGATCGTGCGGCGAGTGATGCCAAGGAGATCAGGGCGCTGCTCGATTTCGCTCGCACCAACCCGCTGCAACGCCGCCCACTGGTGACGACGCGCACCGCAAGCGCCTTGCAGGAATGGGATGGCATCAGCGTGGAGTTCACGCCCGCAGCACTGCATTGCTACACCGTCGGACGAAACACGCTGGAGCGGTCACGTTGAGCTGAATGCCGCTATCCTTCGCGCCCATTTTTAGAACGGTTGTCGACGTGGCTTCGATTTTCGATCCGGTGTTGCCGAGTGGCACGCAACTGCGTGCGTATTGGCGCGCGCCGGAAGGTTCGGCGCTGGCGCTCGCGCTTACGCAGGCGGCGCGCAAGCATGCCGGGTTGCTGGTGGCGGTCACGGCGGATACCCATGCCGCGCATGCGCTCGAGGCCGAGCTCGGCGTATTTGCAGGCGGCGAATTGCCGATCCTGCATCTCCCGGACTGGGAGACGCTGCCCTACGACGTGTTCTCGCCGCATCCGGAAATCGCTGCGTCGCGCATCAGTACGCTGTATCGGCTGCCGGCGCTGACGCGCGGCGTGCTGGTGGTGCCGGTGTCGACGCTGATGCAGCGGGTGACGCCGAAGCGCTGGCTGATGGGCCAGAGCCTGGTGCTCAAGATCGGGCAGAAGTTCGACCTGGAAGCCGAGAAGCGCATGCTCGAAGCGGCGGGGTATCGACACGTGCCGCAGGTGTTCGAACCGGGTGATTACGCGACACGCGGTGCGCTGCTCGACCTGTATCC
The DNA here is from genome assembly GCA_016703225.1 of Lysobacterales bacterium. Taxonomy (NCBI): domain Bacteria; kingdom Pseudomonadati; phylum Pseudomonadota; class Gammaproteobacteria; order Lysobacterales; species Lysobacterales bacterium. The sequence continues at coordinate 304,756 of JADJCM010000001.1, read as the reverse complement.
GTCGGGTTGTGCGGCGCCGTATCGCATCGAGCTGCTCGATGACGAGATCGACTCGATCCGCAGCTTCGATCCGGAAACGCAGCGCTCGCAGGACAAGGTCACGCAGGTGTCGATGTTGCCGGCGCGCGAGTTCCCGCTCACCGAGGCTGCGACCAAGGCGTTCAAGAACGAATTGCGCGAGCGCTTCGACATCGACCCGCGGCGTTCGCCGCTGTATCTCGACCTGCGCGAAGGCGCGGCGCCGGCTGGCATCGAGTCCTACCTGCCGCTGTTCTTCGAGCAGCTCGACACTCTGTTCGACTACCTCGGTGGCACGCCGCTGTTCGCCTTGGCGCCCGGCGTGCTTGAAGCCGCCGAGCACTTCTGGGCACAGACCGCCACGCGCCACGAATCGCGTCGCCACGACATCGAGCGGCCGGTGTTGTCACCGGGTGAGTTGTTCGTGCCGCCGCAGCAGTTGCGCGAGATGCTGAACCTGCACCCGCGCATCGAGCTGCTGCCGGGGACGAGCGACAAGCCGGTGACGCGGCTCGGCACGCAGCCGGCGCCGAGCCTCCCGATCGACCGAAAGCACCAAGACCCGGCTGCAAACCTGCGCCAATTCCTGAGCAGCTACCGCGGCCGCGTTCTGATCGTCGCCGACTCGCCCGGGCGGCGCGAAGGCATCGTCGATTTGCTCGCGAGTTTCGAGCTGCGTCCGCTCACGCTCGGCTCGTGGCAGAGTTTCCTCGCCTCCGATGCGCACTTCGCCATCACCGTTGCGCCACTCGAAGACGGCCTCGCTCTTGATGACCCGCAACTGGTCGTGCTCACCGAGCGCCAGTTGTACGGCGAACGCGTACAGCAAGTGCGCCGGCGCAAGCGCGCCGGGCGCGATCCCGAAACCATCATTCGCGATCTTGGCGAACTCGCGATCGGTGCACCGGTGGTGCATGAAGACCACGGCGTCGGACGCTATCTCGGTCTGATGACGCTCGAAGTCGGCGGCCAGAGCGGCGAGTTCCTCGCCATCGAATACGCCAAAGGCGACAAGCTCTACGTACCGGTGGCGAACCTGCATCTGGTCGGGCGCTACACCGGAGCCGCGCCGGAACAGGCGCCGCTGCATTCGCTTGGCGGCGAGGCCTGGGTTCGCGCCAAGCGCCGCGCTGCCGAGAAGGTGCGCGATGCCGCCGCCGAACTGCTAGAAATCTATGCACGGCGCGCGGCCAAGCCGGGCATCGAAGTCCACCTCGACAAGCCCGCCTACGAACAGTTTGCGGCGAGTTTCCCGTTTGAGGAGACGCCCGACCAGGCGAGCGCGATCGAGGCGGTGATCGCTGATCTTGGCCGGCCTGCGCCGATGTATCGCGTGGTTTGCGGCGATGTCGGTTTCGGCAAGACCGAAGTCGCGCTGCGTGCGGCCTTCGTCGTTGCCCAGGCCGGCAAGCAGGTGGCCGTGCTGGTGCCGACCACGCTGCTGGCGCAGCAGCACTACCAGAATTTCCGCGACCGTTTTGCCGACTGGCCGATTCGCGTCGAGGTGCTGTCGCGCTTCAAGTCGGGCAAGGAGATCAACGAAGCGCTGAAGCTGCTCGCGGATGGTTCGCTCGACGTCGTGATCGGAACGCACAAGCTGCTCGCGCCGGAAGTGCGCTTCAAGGACCTTGGTCTGGTCATCGTCGATGAAGAACAGCGCTTCGGCGTGCGCCACAAGGAGATGTTCCGCAAGTTGCGCGCGGAGGTGGACCTGCTGACGCTGACCGCGACGCCGATCCCGCGCACATTGAACATGGCCATGGCCGGGCTGCGTGATCTGTCGATCATCGGCACGCCGCCGGCGCATCGCGTCGCGGTGCAGACCTTCGTCACGCCCTGGGACAACGCGCTGCTGCGCGAGGCCTTCCAGCGCGAGCTCGCGCGTGGCGGCCAGATCTACTTCCTGCACAACGAAGTCGAGAGCATCCAGAAGATGGCCGCGACCCTGGCCGAGCTGGTGCCGGAGGCACGCGTGCGCATCGCGCACGGGCAGATGGCCGAGCGCGATCTCGAGCAGGTGATGCTCGACTTCTATCGTCAGCGCTTCAACGTACTGCTATGCACGACCATCATCGAGTCCGGCATCGACGTGCCGAGCGCGAACACCATCATCATCCACCGCGCCGACAAGTTCGGCCTGTCGCAGTTGCACCAGCTGCGCGGCCGCGTCGGTCGCTCGCATCATCGCGCCTATGCCTACCTGGTGACGCCCGACCGCAAGGCGATGACCGCCGATGCCGAGAAGCGCCTGGAGGCGATCGCGTCGCTGGACGAACTCGGCGCCGGCTTCACGCTCGCCACCCACGATCTCGAAATCCGCGGTGCGGGCGAATTGCTCGGCGAGGAACAGAGCGGCCAGATCAGCGAGGTCGGCTTCACCCTGTACACCGAGATGCTCGAACGCGCGGTCGCCGCGCTCAAGGCCGGCAAGGTGCCCGATCTGGAGAATGCGCATGCCGATCGCGTCGAGGTTGAACTGCGTGTGCCGGCCCTGATACCGGACGACTACCTTGGCGATGTGCACGAGCGGCTCACGCTGTACAAGCGCATCAGCATGGCTCGTGACGACGACGGCCTGCGCGATCTTCAGGTCGAGATGATCGACCGCTTCGGCCTGCTGCCGCCGCAGGCGCAATCCCTGTTCGCGGTGGCGCGGCTGAAGCTGCACTGCGAACGCCTGGGCATCCGCAAGCTCGACGTCGATCGTGCCGGCGGCCGCATCCACTTCCGTGCGCAGCCGAATGTCGAGCCACGGATCATCATCAAGCTGATCCAGGACCTACCCAAGGTCTATGCGCTCGATGGTCAGGACAAGCTGCGTTTCCGCCAGGAATTGCCCGAGCCGCAGCAGCGCATCACATTCGTGCAGAAGCTGCTGGAGCGCTTGTCGGGGCGCGGCTGAGATCAAGTTCCACGCGCACTTCGACCTGGTGGCCGATGTCGTCTTCGCTCGCCCAGTCGCCGGCGCCGAGGCCGAATGCGAGGCGGTCGAGCGTGACCTTGGCGGTCAGGCGTGCGCCCTCGCTCGCGGGTTCGAAGGCGAATGGAAACTTGATCGCGACAGTTCGATCACGGATCGTGAGCGTGGCGTCGGCTTCGAAGTGGGTGGCGTCGATCGCGCGCATCGCTCCGGTCACGAAGCGTGCCTTCGGGAATGCTCCGATCGCGAAGAAGTCTTCGCCCTTGAGCGCTTCGTCGCGTTCCTCGTTGTCGGTGTTGGCGCTGGCGAGTTCGATCCACACGTCGAAGCGGCTGGCGGCGAGGTCGGTGGCGTCGAAGCGGATGCTCGGGCCGAAGCGCTCGAAGCGGCCTTCGAAGCGCTCGCCTTGTTGCATGCCGCTGAACCCCAGACTGCCGCTGCGCATGGTGTAGTCGCTGCCGAACGCGGCGGTGGTCATGGACAGCAGCAACACTGCAGCGATGGCAAGGCGGCGGATCATGGCAACTCCTGGTTCGGCGCAGTGGGCGCGGCGGCTGCGCGCGTCTTGGCGAAGGGCAACATGCGGCGCAGCGTATCGTCGCGGTCGATCAGATGGTGCTTGAGCGCGCCGGCAACGTGCACGATCAACAGCGCGAGGATGGTGTAGGCGAGCACTTCATGGACCTCGTGCGCGAGTTGCTTGAGCGCCTTGTCCGGCGCCACCAATGCCGGCAATTGCACCCACCCAAACCAGCGCAGCGGGAAGTTCGCCGCCGAGTTGTACACCCAGCCCGAGATCGGCATGGCGATCAGCAGCACGTAGAACAGACGGTGCACCGCGCGCGCCGCGAAAACGAGCCATGGAGAATCGGCTCCGGCATCGCGCGGACGCAGGTCGATGCCGCGCCAGGCCAGGCGCAGCAGCATCAGCGCGAGCACGGTGATGCCGACAGATTTGTGCAGCGCATACAACTGGAGCTTCTGCGGCGAGGTCTTGAGGTCGGTCATGGTCAGGCCGCCGACCAGCAGGCCGATCACCGCGATCGCCACCGTCCAGTGCAACAACTTGGCGACCGCGCCCCAGCGCGTTGCGTCACTTCTTGCGTTCACGCTTGCGGCCCTCGCGGATGCCTTCGATGTCGAGGCGGATCTCGATGTCGTCGCCGACCTCGGGGAGGAAACGGGTCATGCCGAAGTCGCTGCGCTTGAGCGTCGCGTGCGCCTCGAAGCCGGCGACCTGCTGCAGCGAATACTTGTGCACGCCAGCGCGGTTGAAGCGCAGGCGCAGCGTGACCGGGCGGGTGATGCCGCGCAGGCTCAGCTCGCCCTCGATGCGGCCCTCACGCTCGCTCTCGCGCACCACTTCCAGGCAGCGATAACGCATCTGCGGGTGGCGCTCGGCATCGAACCAGCGCTCGCCGAGCAGGGTGCGGTTCCAGGCATCGTCGTCGAGGTCGATCGAGGCGACACCGATGCGCACGTCGCAGCTCGACTTCGCCCAGTCCTCGGCGTCAAAGCGGAAGCCGCCCTCCAGGTCATGGAACTCCCCCTCGGACATCGAGAAGCCCAGGTGCGAGACGCGAAACTGCACCTGCGAATGCACCTGGTCGAACCGATAGTCGCTGGCCGCGGCGACGGGCAGGGCGGCGAACAGGGCGAGCAGCGGCAGTAGCGGACGTCTCATGGCGCCCACTTTGCCACGGACGCACCTGACCGGTAGCCCCGGGTTGCGCAATCCCTCTTGGCGAAACTGCAAACGGCTGGCATCGTCGCGGGATGATGCGCATTGCCGCCCGTTGCTGCTTCGTGTTTGTGAGTGGTGCCGCCGCGCTGGAGGTTGGTGCCGCCGAGCCGCGCTTTCGCCACTACGGCGCGGCCGATGGCCTGCCTTCGCCGGCGACGCTGGAGGTGGTGCAGGACCCGCAGGGGTATGTCTGGGTGGCGACGGGCGATGGCCTGGCGCGCTTTGATGGGCGCGAGTTCCGCGTGTTCCGCAATGATCCGGCCGATCCGGCGTCGCTGCCCTGCAATGACGTGCAGACCGTGCTCGCGACACGCGCCGGACGCATTCTGGTCGGTTGCGAGTCGAGCGGATTGGCCGTGCTCGACGATTCTGAGGGCCGCGGCTTTACCCGCCACGTCGCGGATGCAACGGGCGATGGACTGCGTGGTGGCGATGTGTTCGCGCTCGCAGAGACGTCTGCCGGGCAGGTCTATGCCGGCACCTATGCGCAGGGCGTGACGCGCTTTCGTCCGGCGACCGGGGAGATGGCGGCGCTTGATCGCATCGCCGATGTCGACGCGGCGCTGAAAACGGCAACCGTGCTCGACCTCACCGTTGACCACGATGGCGTGCTCTGGGTCGGAACGCTGGATGCCCTGTGGCGCATCGACGACGCCGACGCCGAGCATCCCGGGCCGCTGCGGCGCGTGGCCGAACTGCCGTTGGTCAACACGGTCGCGGTCACCGCCGATGGTCGGTTGTGGGTGGGCGCGCAGAACGCGCTGTTCCGTCGCGACGCCAGTGGCGACACGCTGCAGCGCATCGAGTTGCCGGCGGAGGCGGGCATCATCGAATCGGTCATCGACGGCGCGCCCGGCGAGACCTGGGTGGCAACCCGAGGCGGCGTGCTGCGCATCGGTGCCGATGGCCGGCGTGACTGGCTTCGCCACCGGCCCGCCGTGCCGGAGTCCTTGCCGGATGTGCACGTCACTGACTTGCTGCGCGATCACGAAGGCGGCTTGTGGTTCGCGTTGCAGGCGCATGGGCTCGCCTACCTGCGCCCGGACTGGGCGCGGGTGCAGCTGCTGCGCCACGACCCGCTCGATGCGAACAGCCTGTCACCGGGTCGTGCCAGCGGCATCGCGACTTGTCCCGACGGCGCGCTGTGGCTGCTCGCGACCGCAGGTGAGCTGACGCGCATCGGCGCCGATGGCAGCGTGCAGCGTTGGACCGCGTCGCGCCAGGCGGCGGAACTGCGCAAGCAGCGGCTGGCGGCGATCCACTGCGATTCCGCCGGTGCCTTGTGGCTGCCGCACCGAAACGGCGTGCTGCGCTTCGATCCGGCGCAAGACACGCTGGACCGGCTGCCGCAGGCGGGGGAGCCCTGGGCCGAGGGCGCACCCGAGTACATCGCGCAGACGCCGGACGGAACGCTGTGGATCGGCGCCCTGACTGCCGGTCTGAACCAGATGACCAGCGCCGGTCGCAATCGCGTCTGGCTGGTCGGCGAACGCGGCTTCGTCAGCGACGACATCGAGCAGATGGCGATCGGTCCCGAGGGTCGGCTGTGGCTGGCCGATGGCTCCGGCCTGCGCCATTACGATGCCGCCACGGACCGTTTCGTCGCCGCCGATGACATCACCGCCGAACGCGTGCATGCGTTCCTGTTCACCGGCGATGATCTGATCGTGCACCAATACGGCCGCCTGTCGCGTTATCGCATCGACGGCGGGTCGCGCTCGTTGCGCTGGAGGTTGACCACCGGCGATGGCCTGCCCGCGGCCGAGGCCGCGTCGCTGTTTGCCGACGTCAGTGGTCGCGTCTGGCTGAGCGGGCCGCGTGGGCTGTGGCGGGTCGATCCGGAACCGCTGCGACTGAGCGCAGTGACCGCCGCCGATGGCCTGCCGAGCGTGCAGTTCTCGCCGAAGCCGAGTGCAGTGCGGCATGCCGGGCGCATGGTCTGGTTGAGCAGCGAAGGCCTGCTCTCGATCGACGCGGATGCGCGCGTGGCGCCGGCGCCGGCCTCGCCGTTGCGCTGGAGCACGTTGCGCTATCTGCACGGCGACGATGCGCGCGCGTTCGATCCGGGCAAGGATGCGCTCGGCTTCGGCCCGGACGACCACGAACTTCAGGTCAGTGCGCGCCTGCTGTCGTTCATCGACCCGCGCTCGAATCGGTACCGCTTCCGCGTCGAGGGTTTCGATGCCGACTGGGTCGAAGGCAGCGAACTCGGCGAACGCGTGCTGGCGCGGTTGCCGGCGGGTCGCTTCCGCATGCAGGTGCGCGCCGCCAATGCCGTGGGCGTGGATGCCGCGGGCACGCTGACCGCGCGCTTGCAGGTGACACCGCCGTGGTGGGCCAGCACCGCAGCCTACGTCGGTTACGCAGGGTTGGCGGCGCTTTTGTTCGCCTTGCTCTGGCGTGGCCATCGCGCGCGGCTGGAGCGCCGTCATGCCTTCGCGCTGGCTGAGGAGCGCCGGCGTCTGGCCGAGTCCGCGAGCGCTGCCAAGAGCGAGTTCCTGGCCACCGTCGGGCACGAAATTCGCACGCCGATGACCGGTGTGATTGGCATGGCCGAACTGCTCGGGCAGACCACGCTCGATGGCACCCAGCGCCACTATCTCGATACCGTGCTGCGTTCCGGGCAGCACTTGCTGCGCATCGTCAACGACCTGCTCGACCTGTCGCGCGCCGAGTCCGGCAAGCTCAGCCTCAACCTCGCGCAGGGCGATTTGCATGCACTGCTGCGCGAGGTGCATGCGCTCGAGGCGCCCTTGATCCGTGCCCGCGGCATCGACTGCACGCTCGTGATCGCCGCCGAGGTGCCGTGCCGAGCGCGCTTCGACGCGACGCGCCTGCGCCAGATCCTGCTGAACCTGATGAACAACGCCTTCAAGTTCACCCAGCGCGGCGAGATCGCCGTGACCGCGCGGCGCGAAGGCGGCGATATCGCCATCAGCGTGCGCGACAGCGGCCCTGGTCTCAGCGCCGACGAGTGTGCGCGCCTGTTCCAGCGCTTCGAGCAGACCAGCCTCGGCGAACGTTCCGGCGGCAGCGGGCTCGGGCTCGCGATCGTGCACCAGCTCGCGCAGTTGATGGGCGGGCGGGTCGCGCTCGAGTCCACCCCAGGTGTTGGTTCGTGCTTCACTGTGTACTTGCCCTTGGCCGCGAGCGCGGAACCGGATGTCGATTCGGTGACGGAAGCGGTGGCGACGACAAGCGCGGCGACGGCGTTCGCTGCAGATTCGGAGCGTCCATTGCAGGAGCGGATCGTGCTGCTGGTCGAGGACGATGCCACCACCTGCGAAGTGGTCGCGGCGATGCTCGGCGGACTCGGCGCCAGCGTGCGCAGCGCCGACCAGGCGATGCTCGCGCTGCATCACGCCGATGCCGGCGTGGCCTTGATCGTCAGCGACCTCGACTTGCCCGCCATGAGCGGCCTGCACTTGCTGCCGTTGCTGCGTGGCCGCTGCGGTCGCCGGGTGCCGGCGATCGCCATCACCGCGCGCAGCGAAGCCAACACCGAGGTCGAGGCGCGCGCCGCCGGCTTCGATTCCTTCCTGCGCAAACCGCTCGACATCGCCGGCCTGCGCGCGGCGATACGCGCCCTCGCTGCGGTCGATGACGCAGGCAACGAGGGCTAGCGAAAACCAGCGGGCCCCGGCCTGCGGACCGCTGCCATCGCAGGAAGCGCGAACAGCCGGAGACCAACTGCGTGGGCGGCTCCGAACCGCGGAACATCACCCGCGGTGGCGTTGGGTGACTCTTGTGGTCGGCATTTTCGGCATGTGCCACCCCCCGGAGTGCGAGGTGACAGTGGCTCGTCCGCGCTAGCCGAGACATGTACGATTTGCCGTACGCTTCGAGATCGCCGATGGATGCCATCACCTGCACTGCCGCACGTGCCAAGCTGGCCGACACGATGGATCGTGTCTGCAACGACCACGATCCAGTCATCATCACCCGCAACGGCGAGCGCCAGGCGGTGGTCATGATGTCGCTTGATGACTACAACGCGCTGGAAGAGACCGCCTTCTTGCTGCGCAGCCCCCGCAATGCGCGGCGGCTGCTTGCTGCTGTCGCGGATCTTGAGTCTGGTCGCGGCAAGGTACGGAAACTGGTCGGATGAAGGCGGTTTTCTGCTGGCGGCAGAGCGACCTTGCCGACGGTACGGGGTCAACGAAAGTTCGCCATGGCGATGATGTGCCATGCGCCGCGCCTCGGCCCCGAAAGCGCTCCCACACGGGGTTGGCAAGACATGTGTTGATGGCGAGCCTGTCTTGCTGTGCGCTCATTGCGACGAGTGGGCGCGTGATCGCGTCAGCGCCGTCCGAGACGCTGAGTGTCGACAAGGCGATGGCGGCATTCGAGGCTGCGAAGGAGCGTGCTTTCCAGTCGCAGCTCGAACTGTTTCGTGCAGACGGCGAACCTGAGGCGGATGCATCTGCGGTGCTGCGTCGCTGCGAGTATCTCGGCAACTTTCGCGACGAGGAGGGCGGCGCCTGGATCGAGGAGGCCGAATCTCTGCACGCGGACTGCGTCGAGGAATTGCAGACGCAGTTCGCCGACGTACCGGAGGTTCAGGTGTTCCTGTTCGAGCAGGAATGGGGCGAAGGCGTTCGGGCACGGGGAGAAGCCTTGTTGAGCGCTGGCGCGTCCTGGGACCGTTCCCTGCGCCGCCGCGTCGCCGAGCATTTGTACTGGCAAGGCTCGGATGATCAGCGATCGGGGCATTTCGCTGTCGTCGCCGCCGAGCTTGGCAGCGGCGAGTTGGTGGATGAAGGCGCGGCATTTCTCGCCGGACAACGCAAGTACGTCGAGGCGGCAGTCCTGCTCGCCAAGGCCAAGCCCGCCGAGAGCGTCTGGGACGCGAATGCCCGGTTGCGCGCAGCACTTGCGCTACCGGACACCAACGTCGCGCGCAGCGAGCTGCGTCGACACTTCTCGCTCGCAGAGCAACTGCAGGCAACTGTGGTCGCCCGGATCGAGCTGCGGTCGGGACGCTTGGCAGCAGCGCAAGAGGCTTTGCAGCGCACCGGAGCGGCGGACGAATCCGACTTTGCTGCGATGGCTTTCGATCTGGCGATGGCCCAGCGTGATTGGCGCGTGGCTTCCGTCCATGCAGCAGTTACCGCGGACGATTTTCCTGGAGCGATGACGCGCAGCCTTCAGCTGATCAAGCGGCACCCTGCCAGCCTCGGCCAGACGGCGATCTGGCCGGCATTGGCGGCGCTGTTCGCGATCGTGCTTGTGCTGGCACTGATGCCGGCACTGGTCCTTGTGCCGGTACATTATCGTGGGCTTGTGCGCCGCGCCCGTGGCCATCGGTCGACGCCGCTGTTTCCCCGCATTGGCCTGTGGCAGGCATGGTTCGGCTGCTCCGTGCTGTTCTGTGTGCCGTTGCTGACGATGATGTTGATCGCGACCGATGACCTCGTATTCCTCTTCGAGGGCGAGATCGATGTGCATTCCGGGCAGATATTTCCAGCGATGCTCTGGGGCACGCTCGCGGCACTGCTGGTTCTGCTTCCGACGCTTTCCAAGTTTGGGCCGCGCCACTTGCTGTGGGGCAGCGCGCCGATGATCGGTTTGTGGCGCATCCCGGTGGCACTGCTACTGGTTTGGGCGGTGGGCTACGGGCTGGCGCTCGCGCAACAGGGACGGCCCATCGAGACCTTTCAGACGCGCGTAATCACCGCCCTGATCGCCGATGGCACGAGCAGCCACGGGTTGCCAGTGGCCCTGATGCTGCTTGCGCTGCTCGTGCCCGTGCTGGAAGAACTGGTGTTCCGCGGCTTGTTGCTCGGCGGCCTGACCCAGCATATCCGTTTTGGCTGGGCCAACCTGACCCAGGGACTGGCGTTCGCACTGATGCACGATGACCCGCCGCGATTCGTCTACTACCTCGCGCTGGGCCTGGCTGCCGGGTGGCTGGTGCGCTGGAGCGGCGCGCTGCTACCAGCGATTCTGCTGCATGCGATGAACAATGCCGTGGCGTTCTGGTTGCAGTCGAGTTGAGCGCACGGTCTCCTGGCCTGATCCATGCAATCTAGACTCCGCGCGCAACGCCTTGATCGCCCTACTGCGCAGCGCCTTGCGCATTTCCTGCGGCGTCGTTCGCAGCAGGCAATTCGGCGCCGGCTTTCCTGTGCAGTCCGCGAGCCACTTCTGGGGAGTCGCCAATGTTGATCCGCAATGCAGTTCATAGCGACGCCGCACGGCTCGCACGGTTCGCCGAGCAGACGTTTCGGGAGACCTTTGCTGCCCTGAACCGCGCCGAGGACATGGACCTGCACTGCAGCCGGAGCTACGGCGAGTCATTGCAGGCCGCCGAGATTTCCGATCCGCGCAGGACCACGCTGCTCGCGGAGCACACGGGCGACCTGATCGGCTACGCGCAGCTGCGCTGGGGCGAGGCGCCGGCGTGCGTGGTCGCGCTGCGGCCCGGCGAGATCCAGCGGCTGTACGTGCTCGCTGATTGGCACGGGCACGGCGTCGCGCAGGAACTGATGACCGCCAGTATCGCCGAGGCGCGACACCGCCGCGCGGACGCGATCTGGCTCGGTGTCTGGGAGCGCAATCCCAGGGCGCTCGCGTTCTATCGTCGTTGCGGTTTCGTCGAAGTCGGCGACCACGTCTTCCCGCTCGGCAACGACTCGCAGCGGGATCTGGTGATGGCGTTGTCCCTGGCGCATTGACCTAATCGGCGCGGCACGCGCAACCGAGCCGCCTCCGCCACGCGCTTGCAGCGCACGCGGCCGAAGACGGATGATCCGGTGATGGGGAACCTGCGACTTCTGCACGCGTTGCTGCTGGCTCTGGTTGTGGGCTGGAGTGCTTGCGTGCGTGCGCAAGCGGATCTGAGCGTGTCGCGCCTTGCGGGCGAGCCGGGGTCGGTGCCGGCCATGCTTGCCGGGGACCTGGACGATCGTTTCATCGCAGTCGAAGATGCGGTGCTGCGTCCGCAGCCCACCGCATCGGGCTGGTATCGGGTGGAAAGCAGTCGCGACTGGCCGGCGGATCGGCAACCGATGCTGGTGCTGCGCACCTGGACCGCGAGCCGCATGACGCTGTGGCGGTCGGGGCACGCTCAGTCGCTGCAGCGCGAGACGATGGGGTCACATGCCGACCTCGGTTTCTCCGCCAGTCTGCTGACCTTGCCGCTGCGGGGCGGGCTGCGTGCCGGTGAGCCGCTGTATCTGCAGGTTTCGATTCCGGATTTCGCCGCGCATGTGCTCGCGATCGAGCCGGAGCAGGAGTTGCGCGTCCGCGACCAGCGCTGGGTGCGCGGCCAATCGCTGGTGAATGGCGCGCTGCTGGCGCTGGCGCTGGCGGGTCTGGGCATGGGCGTGGCGTTGCGCGAGCGCAGCCTGCTGTTGCTCGCCGGTGCGCTGGGCTTTTCGCTGCTGTATGTGCTGGCGGGCAGCGGCGAGTTCTACCGCTGGCCGCTGTTGTCTTCGCTGGCCGCCGACCTGCGCAGCCCGCTGGTGTTCGCCGCCAACGGCGCCAGCCTGATGATCGCGCTGTTCGTGCGTCACCTGCTCGACATGCCGCGCAATACGCCGCGGCTGGCGCGCCTGCAATGGCCGGTATTGCTGGTGTTTGCGCTGGGCATGGCGAACACGCTGCTGTTCGGGGTCGGCGCCAGCGCGCGTATGTGGGCGCAGATCGGCAACCTCAACATCGTCGCGAGCAGCTTGCTCCTGCTCGCCGCCTGTGTCCTGCGCGTGCGCGCCGGTGACCGTTCCATCCGCCTGCTGCTGTGGTCGCTGCTGCCGTTGATGGTGCTCGCGCTCTGGCGCGTGGGCGAGGTGCTGGCCGGGCGTGCGCTCAATCCGACCATGAGCATGCTGTTCACGCTCAGCTTCCTGTTCCTGGGCACGATCCTGTTCATCGGTCTGGTCGAGCGCATGCTGCAGTACAAGCGCGAGCGGGATGCCGCCGACTCACTGGCACGACACGATCCGCTGACTGCGGCCTACAACCGCCGCGCGCTGGACGAGCGACTGCAGGCGGCGGAGCTGGAATCGCGGCGGGTCGACCGCCCGCTGGCCCTGCTGTTCGCCGACATCGACCACTTCAAGCGCGTCAACGACGAGCACGGCCACGATGCCGGGGATGAGTGCCTGCGCGAGGTCGCGCGGCGCATTCACTCGTCGCTGCGCATCGGCGACTTCTTCGGTCGTTATGGCGGCGAGGAGTTCGTGGTCGGGCTGCCGGGCATGAGCGTGGAGGAAGCGCGCGGCGTTGGCGAACGCATTCGCCAGAACGTCGCCGCCGAACCGGTGCGATTCGCTGGCCGCGCGCTGCCACTGACCATCAGCATCGGCGTCGCGGGGTTGCAGCGCGAGGGCGAGTCGATCGACGCGGCGCTGAAGCGTGCGGATCAGGCGCTCTACGCCAGCAAGCAGCAAGGTCGGGATCGGGTCAGCGTGCTCTGAGTCGAGCGCGCAGCGTCTTGGCTCAGCGCGCGAACAGTTCGCGGCAGTGAGCGCTGCTGGCTTCGGCGAGCGCGGTGAGGCTGTAGCCGCCTTCAAGCGAGGAGACGACACGGCCCTGCGCGTGGCGCTCGGCGATGGCGACGATCTCGCGGGTGAGCCAGGCGTAGTCGGCGGTGTCGAGGTCGAGGCCGCCGAGTGGGTCGAGCCGATGCGCGTCGAATCCGGCCGAGACCAGCAGCAGTTGCGGGCGAAAGGCGTCGATTGCGGGCAGCAGCTGCTGCGACCAGGCCGCGCGGAATTCGGTCGAACCGGCGCCGGCAGCGAGGTGCGCGTTGAACACGTTGCCGATCCCGGTCTCGTGCAGCGCGCCGGTGCCCGGGTACAGCGGCCACTGGTGCGAGGAGGCGAAGCAGACGCGCGCCTCGTCGGCGAAGCAGTCCTGGGTGCCGTTGCCGTGGTGCACGTCGAAATCGAGGATGGCGATGCGCTCCACGCCGCGATCGAGCGCGTGACGGGCGCCGAGCGCGATGTTGTTGAACACGCAGAAGCCCATGGCGCGTGTGGGTGTGGCGTGATGTCCGGGCGGGCGCACCGCGCAGAACGCGCGGCGGGCGCGGCCGTCGAGCACGGCATCGACCGCGTCGACCACGGCGCCGGCGGCATGCAGCGCCGCAGCGAGCGAATCCGCTGCCGGGTGCAGCACGGTGTCGGCATCGAGCAGCAGGCGCTCGACGTGCGGTGCGTGCGCGAAGATCTGGGTGAACTCGATTCCATGATGGACGCGCTCGACCAGCGTCCGCGCCACGGCCGAGGACTCGACGCGCGCGATGCCGGCGAACTCGGCCGCGGCGAGCGCGCGCAACACCGCGTGCAGGCGCTGCGGGCATTCGGGATGACCCGGTCCGGGATCGTGCCGCAGGCAGGCCGGATGGGTCAGGATCATGCGCGTTCAGCCGCGCTTGCGGCGCTCATGCTTCCACAGCGTTTCGCCGTGCCCAGCCGAGCGCGCCAGCACGCGCGCGAGCACGAACAGCAGGTCGGACAGGCGATTGAGGTAGCGCACCGCTTCCGCGCGCACGGCGTCGTGGTGCGACAGCGTGACCACCTCGCGTTCGGCGCGGCGCGCCACGGTGCGCGCGACGTGGCACTGCGCAGCGGCCATGCCGCCGCCCGGCAGGATGAACTCCTTGAGCGCGGGCAGGTCGGCGTTGAGCCCGTCCAGGCGTTGCTCCAGGCGCGCGATGTCGGCGTCGTGGATCATTGCGCTGCCCGGGATGCACAGTTCGCCGCCGAGGTCGAACAGCTCGTGCTGGATCTCGGTGAGCATGTCCTCGATCGGTGCTGGCGGGCCGCAGGCGATGACCACGCCGAGCGCGCTGTTCAACTCGTCCACGGTGCCGTAGGCGGTGACGCGCGCGCTGTCCTTGGACACGCGCGTGCCGTCGCCGAGGCCGGTGCTGCCGTCATCGCCGGTGCGCGTGTAGATCTTGCTCAGGCGGTTGCCCATGGCCTCAGGCCGCGGCGGTGGCGACCGCGCGGCGCTGCAGCAGCGCGTGCGCGCCGAACAGGATCGTCGAGTACACCAGCACGCCGGCGATCTGGTTGCGGAAGAACGGGATCGCGGCGACGTAGCATTCGACCAGACCGGCAGAGGTCAGCGGGTACATGCCCGAGCCGGTCCAGACCACGAAGTTGGTGACGACGAAGAAGAACAGCGCAGCACCGAAACCGTAGCCGGCCACGCGCAGCGCGCTGATGCGGGCGCCGAGGCGGGTGCCGGCGAGCGCGATCACGGCCATGCAGCCATAGACCACCCACATGCCCGAGTGGAATCCGAGTACCGCGTCCGAAATCAGCATCGCCGCCAACGGCACCAGCACCGCAACGTAGCGACTCGCGAACACCGCACCGGCGAACAGCGCCATCGCCTCGATCGGCGAGAAGTTCGGCGGCCGCCCCGGCAGCAGGCGCGTCAGCGCGGCGGCCACGACGAGGGCGATCAGCAGCACCAGGCGGGCGCGGTCGGAACGGAAGGCTTGCGGCATGTCGAACTCCGGGGGATTGCGGGATGGGGCATTCTAGTGGAGGCCGGCGACGGGCGGGTGGGGCCGCGGCCGGGCAGGCGGTCAGCGGCGCATGCGGCGGGCGGCCTTGTCGGCGTACATGGCCGCGTCTGCCCGCGCGATGGCGTCGGCAAGGCCTCGGTGCGGCTTGCGCTCGGCGCATCCGAGCGAAGCGTCGATGCCGGATGCGGCGAGTGCGCCGCCGAGCACGCCCGCGAGCCGCTCGACCGCGGCCAGTCCGTGGCCCGGCAGCAGCACCGCGAACTCGTCGCCGCCGATCCGGCTCAGGTGCGCCGTCGTCGGCACGCTGGCCGTGAGCACCGCACCGGCGCGGCGCAGCAACGCATCGCCGGCGGCGTGTCCCTGGGTGTCGTTGACCGGCTTCAGCCCATCGAGATCGATGACCAATACGCCCAGGCGCTGGCCGATGTCCCGACAGCGCTGCTCTTCGCGTTCGCCGAGCAGGTCGAAGGCACGGCGGTTGCCAAGCCCGGTGAGCGCGTCGGTCATCGCCGCGGCTTCGTGCTGCAGCGCCGTGCGCCAGGCCGACTCGCGCTCGAGGTCGAATTGCAGGATGGTCGAAAGCTGCCGCGACAGCAGTTCGATCAACGGCTGCTGATCGACCAGGCTCGGCGACTGCGCCTGCGGGTCGAAGCCGCACAGGGTCCCGAACAGCGCGCCGTCGGCGCGTTGCAGCGGGAAGCTCAGGTAACTGCCGATCGGCACGTGGCGACGCGCGGGCGCATCGCGGTATCCAGCCACCGCCTCGACATCGGGCGCGATGTGCGGCGCCCGCCCCGCGACCATGGCCGCGCACAGCGTGTCGGCAAAACGCATCGAATCCCCCGGCTTCAGTCCGTAGCCGTTGTCGGCGCTCGGCTGCAGCACCAGCATCGTCTCGCCCTCGGCCCGGTTCACGCTCCACACCGCCAGCGGCACCTCCGCATTCAGAAACCCCACCACCGCCCGCGATGCACTGGCGAAGTCGGGAAACGGCGGCAGGGGCAGCGCAGCTCGAACGTTCATGCCGCCAGCCTAGCGACCGGTGGGTGGTGTGGTTGTGAGGGTGGGGAGGCGCCTTGGGCCCAGTCTCTCGAGGTGCGTCAGTCGCGGGCCGAGGTGGCGGTCCCAAGGAACTCGATCGCCTGCGCTGCAGTAAGGATGGCGATGCGGTTCCAGGAGACCCCAATCCGAGCAAGTGGCGATCGCCGGACACCAGCGCATCGGCGCGGGCGGCCAGCGCACAGGCGATAACGTGATCGTCGTCGGGGTCGGCCAGAACGACTCTGGGGACAGAGCGCGGCGTGATGCTGATCGCGAGCTCGCCGTAAAGCGCTATGGCTCTTTCTACCGAGGAAATCTCTTTTGCCAGGCGAGAAGCGAGATGCTCGCGGGCAAGCACATCGCGCAGTTCGTCCAGCAACTCCGGCGAGGTGTATAGCAGGACATCGCCCGTCGCCGCTGCTTGTAGCAATCGAAAAGGCACGCCACCCCAGATCAACGCCGATACGACGACATCGGTGTCGAGCACGAACCGCACCGGTCAGCGCCGCTGTGCGTGACGCATGGCTCGTACAGCGTGGACCTCCGCCACGACTTCTTCGTCGGTCATTGGCAGCAAGTCGGCCACGTGCAGGTCGCCTGCAAGCTGCAATAGCCGGCGCCCGGCGTCGCGACGCATCGCGTCCTCCAGTAGCTGGCGGATGGCGTCGTCAGAGAGCAGGCCGGCGCTCCTGGCGCGTTCAACGACATCGTCGGGCAGGGATACGGTGATGCGGGTCATGGAGATCTCTCCCTTGCGAACGGCCCTCTTGGCGACGCGGCTGCGCTCGGCCTCAGCCTCAGATACTTCAGTGTCCGTTGCGCAAGCATAGCCGGCTGGCGTGCAGTGTGTTGGCGCACTCATAGCGAAGCCGCGTCGCGCGGGATTGCGGTTCAGATCGAAGCAACGGCCGCCTCTGCGATCCGGCACTGGGCCGGATGCTGTCCCCGGACCCGGTCGTGCAGGAGCTCTACAACGCCCAGAATCTCAATCGCTACACCTACGTCCTCAACAACCCGCTCAGCTACACCGCCCCCAGCGGCCTGAACTTCATCCGCAAGTACTGGCGCCAGATTGCGGCGGTCGTGGTTTCCATCTTTCTGCCCGGTGCGGGTTTCATGATCGCCGCTTTCGGTGAATTCGGGGCAGTGGTGGTTGCCGGCTTCCGGTCCGGAGGTATCGGCAATGGCAGTTTGCATGGCGCGATGGTGGGCGCCTTCAGTTGAGCACGCTCACCACAGTCCGGGCCGCGGACTCGACAAGCGGCTCATCGCCACGCTGTCTGGCGGCGACTGGATCCGACAAAAGCAGAGTCTGTTGATCACCGGTCCGACCGGCGTCGGCAAGACTTGGCTGGCCTGTGCGCTGGCGCAACATGCTTGCCGCCAAGGCTTCCCGGCGCTGTATCAGCGCGTGCCGCGGCTCACCGAAGCGCTACGCATCGCGCATGCCGACGGCAGCTTCGGCAAACTGCTTGCGCAACTCGCGCGCATCGACGTGTTGATCCTCGACGATTGGGGCATGACCCCGCTCGATCAGGCCGCACGCCACGACCTGCTCGAAGTCATCGACGAACAGATACCCTACGTCTTTGCGCACATCAGGTTCGATGCAAAGCTCAACAGGAACGTCCCCATCTACGATGAGCCGGGTCGTTGGCGCCGATTCCAGCCCGGAGGTTAGTTCATGCTCTCGAATCTGAAGTGGTCATTTCTCTTGGTTTGTCTCGCAGCGCCTGTCGCCTGCACCGTGGCGTCCAGCCAAGCCCAGGTGATCGAGCTTGAGGATATTGCCACTGATGCTGAAGCGGTCGAGGTCGAGAGAAGGGCGCTGCAAGGTGACGTTTTCTCCATGATCCGACTTAGCAGATATGTGGGCATGAGGAACAACGACGTCGTGGAGGCGCGACACTGGTTGTGGTTGGCAGCAAAGCATGGAGACTGCATGGGAATCTCGGAGACCATCAGCTACTGCGAGGACGACGAGGAACTGGAGCATTGCGCAAAGTGGTACATCGCCAGGGATGAGCATTGTCCAAAGTTGCCTAGCGATGCCGCTCGATAAATCTCAGTCCTCGGGAGCTTCTCCCTGCTTGCGTAGCGCGGCCATGAAGTCCAGATCGAGCGTCAGACCGGCGAGGGCGGTGATCAGGATGTTGCCTTCGGCTCGGCGGATTTCGGCGGGGGCGAAGCGTGCTGGATTCTGGGCGGCAGGGTCCTGGCGATACAGGGTGATCACGCCCGAGGGAATGTCGATCAGCCAGAGTTCGCGCACGCCGGCCAGGTCGTAGCGCTGGCGCTTCTCGATGAGATCGAAGCTGGCGGTGCTGGGCGACAGCACTTCGATGATGAAATCCGGCGCGCCGCGAACGCCGCGTGCGTCGATCTTGGCGGGATCGCAGACGACCGCCACGTCCGGCTCGAAAAGCAGTGGAAGAGAGGCTGGACGACAAGGCACTGCGGTCGTCCGAATGCGCTGTGCCGGTATCCGGCGTCTCCGAAAAACAACACGGCCCGCGCGAAGCGGGCCGTGTTGTTGGGTTTGCGGCGGGGAGTTACTCGAAACCGTCGCGGAAGATCAGGCCAGCATCGGTCGGGTAGGGGTCGCAGGCGTCGCCCTGGCCGTCGCTGTCGGTGTCGGTCTGGCTGGCGTTGGCAGTGATCGGACAGTTGTCGACGAGGTTGAGCACGCCGTCGCCGTCGATGTCTGGATCGCAGGCGTCGCCGATGCCGTCGTTGTCGAGGTCGGCCTGGTCGTTGTTGGCGAGCGCGGGGCAGTTGTCGAGCATGCCGCAGATCAAATCACCGTCCGGGTTGAGTACCGGATTGGTGGCGCAGGCGAAGTCGAGGTAGGTGATCATGCCGTCGTGGTCGGAGCTGTTGATCGGCCCGGTATTGGTGCGGCTGCGCTCATCGGCCGCGGCGTTGTTGGCAATGCCGTAGTCCGCGCCCAGGAAATAACCCTGGGCGGTGCGCGCCAGCAGGATGTGATCGATGACCTGCATCGCCGGCACATCGCGGTCGCCCGATCCCTGCACCGCATCGAAGTCCTGCGTGAACTGGTACGAGGTGCGCTCATTCGCCGGGACCGCCGTGCCGACATTGAACAGCCGCGGCACGACGATGTTGGCGCCGAGGTTGCAGGTCTCGGTGCCGGCTCCGCCCGACAGCGTCGCGTTGCACTCGTTGGCGGCGTCGTCATAGCTGCCGGCGATCAGGCCAACCACGTCGGCATAGCCGTCGGTGTGCTCGAAGGCGTTGTAGTCGCCGACCAGAATCAGCGGCAGCGTGTCGGTGCCCTGTCCGGCGAACGGACCGGTGGCGGTCTGGAATGCCTGCACCAGGTTGGCGATGTCGCGCGCCTGCTGGAAGCGCTTGGCGCGGTCGCGCTCCAGCGCTGACTGGGTCGTGCAACTAGTCGTGATCTTGTCGACGCAGGATCGCGCCTTGGTGTGGTTATTCAGCACCGCAAACGCACGCGCACCGCCCGGTCCGTTGAACGTGCCGCGCAGCAGCAGCGGCGGGCGATCATGCAGAATGTCCGAACCGTTCGGGTCGTTCCACATGTTGCCCTTGTAGAACTGCTGAACGCTGACGCCACCGACACGGCTGGCGCGGGTCAGGAAGCCCACGTCGATATCACCCGGGTCGTCGCCTTCGAGCAAGGCTGCGTCGTAGATTGGGCCGCCGTCGGCGTTGATGCGGGCGGCGAGGTCCTGCAGCGTGGTCAGGCGGTCGACTTCCTGCACGCCGATCACGTCCGGCGAACCGAGCACGCCGCGCACATAGGCGGAGACCTTGCCGAGCTTGTCGGTGTAGTTGAGTACGGTGCCACCGGCGCCGCGTGTATCGCGACTGCACTGCGGGGTCGAAACGAGGTCGTCGCACAGGTGCTGGGTGTTGAACGAAGCGACGGTCAGTTCATCGCCGCCGGCGGCCGCCATTACCGCCTCGGGCACTGCTTGGGCGGCGACGATGTTGAGCACGGTCGGATAGAACTCGTAGTCGCCGAAGCTGTAGCCAATCACGCCGCTGGCATTGAAGCGCGTGCCTGCGGTGACCTCGGTCACGGTCAAACCGGCCTCGTCCGCATCCATCTCCAAGGATTCCGGGTTGCCGTCGAACTGACCGGCGGCGGCGTTGCCGGCGCCAGGAATGCTCGGCCACAGCACGCCGACTTCGCGCCGCGAGACCATTGCGGTGGGCGAGATGAACACTTCGGCGTAGAGATCTGCTGCGCGGCGCAGGTTTGCGCGCGAGACGATGGCGTCGGGCAGGCTCACGCGCATGCCCTCGAAGCACTCGAAGTTGGTGTCGGTGTTGTTGACTCCGCCGGGTCCGGTGCCCGGGCAGCTCAGCAGTGTCGGGTTGGTGGACGGAATACCGCCGCCAGCGCTGAACGGCACCGCGGTCGGCAGTGGTGCGGTGCCGGTCACGACGATGCTGGTCGGATTGCTGATCTGGGTCTGGCCGAAGCGTTCGTGCGCCTGACCGACCACGGTCACCGCGTCACCGATCGCAACCGTTGGGTCGGTGTTGGTGGAAACGAAGATGCCTTCCGAAGTCAGCGGGTCGGCATCGGCGTCGGCGTCGGCGGCCTGGGCGAAGAAGCCGTTGAGATCGGCGGGCGAGCCATCGACCGCAGCGATGCGGGTGATGGCGGTGACGATCGCACCGGAGATGCGGACGATTTGCCCGGGGTTGGCGTCGGAGGGCGTCGGATCGAAGCTGGAGAACGCACCGCTGCCCTGGATCTGGTGGATCGGCGTGGTCGTCAGATCGTCGTCCTGGATCGTCCCGGTTCCCGGAGAAACGGCGATGCTGGCGCCGACCGGACTCGACAGGTTCACGACGAAGACCTCGTTCGGCTCGACCGTGGTGTCGCCGGTGACGTTGACGGTGACGGTGCGCGTCAGGTTCATGGCGTCGAAGCTGAGTGTGCCCGAAGCCGCGGCGTAGTCGTTGTCCGCGACAGTGGCTGTGCCATCGTTGCTGGCGTAGTTGACCGTGACCGTGCCACTCGCGGGCGCGGCGCTCATGGTGACGGTGAACGAGAACGCGGTCGGTCCGCTGTTGCCTTCATTCTGGCTGACGTTGTTGATCGACAGGCTCGGCACGTCATCGTTCTGGATGGTGCCCGTCGCGACCAGGTCGTTGCCGGTGGCGTTGACGTTGGTGACGCCGGAGAGGGTGACGGTGAAGTCTTCGTTGCTCTCGATGCTGCTGTCGGTGACGATGCTGACGACCACGCTGCCGCTGGTGGCGCCTTCAGCGATCGAGCCTGCGGCTGCCACCAGGCCGCCGTAATCGATCGGGTCATTGGCGCTGCCGTCACTGGTGCTGGCGCTGAAGCTCACGCCGCCGGCCGGGGCAGCGCTGGAGAGCGTGATCGGGAAGCTGAAGTTGGTGCTGCCACCGGTGCCCTCGACCGCGCTGACATCGCCGATGCTGATCGTCGGCAGCGCCACCGCGAGATCATCATCGAGGATGGTCGCGGTGCCGCTGTTGCTGCCTGCGAGCACGAAGTAGCCGCTGGCGGCGGCGGTGGCGATGGTGACGGTGAAGGTCTCGTCGGGTTCGTCGCTGTCGTCGCAGAGGATCGGCAGGTCGATGGTCGAGACCGTTGCTGCGGGCAGCAACGTCTGCGCCTGATTCGTGTAGCCGGTGTAGTCGGTGCCCTGGGTTGCGGTGACGGCCGCGGTGGTGAAGGTGAAGGGGATGCCGGTGCTCGGCACGCTGCCGTTGCGGCTCACGGTCAGGACCAGGTTGTTCGATCCCGGGCAGGTGGCGACATTGCCTTCGGTCAGCGAGTCCGCGGCTTCGAGGTCGAGCGTCGGGACCATGAACGAAACATCGTCGATCGCGAGCGCGTCGGCGACGCCGACGGTGTTGGCGTCGAGCCAGCGGATCCAGAAAGTGGCGCCGTTGGCCAGGTTCAGGGTCTCGATCCAGGCATTGATCGCGGTGCGGTTGCCGCTGGCGTTGCCGTCGAGCGCGGTGTTGGCGACGCTGGTGTTGGGCGAGCTGAAGTCGAGCGTGTTGACGTCGGTCCAGGTGGCGGCGCCATCGGTGAGCGAGGTGGCGTCGGTGCTGTACTGGAAGTCGAGACGGTCGGAGGTGGTGTCTGCGGCGCTGCGCTTCCACTGCTCGCCGGTGTACTTGACCCAGAGGTACTTGAGGACATCGCCGGTGTTGTTCTGCAGGCGCGCGCCGATGTAAGGCGTGGCGGTGGTGCCGCGCACTGCCGGCTCGCGCCAGGTGCCGAGTGCGCGATCGCTGTTCGTGCCGGTGCCGAAGCTGTACACGCCTTCGTTGATCGCGCTGCTGCCGTCATCGGCCAGATAGACGCCGTCGCCACCGACCTCATCGAAGGCGAAGCCGGTCGGCAGCGTGCTGCTGGTGCCGGAACTGGCGAGCGTGTCCAGCGACTCGATCGAGAGCGTGGAAACGGTTACCGGACGCGGTGTCGTGATTGGCGTGCCGGTGACGCTGAGGTCGTCGATGCCGACCCATTCGTCGGTGCCGGCTGCGTTGATCGTCAGGATGCGGAGCTGGATCTGCGCCTTGTTGTCGGCGTCGCTGCCGAGATTTCCGGTGACGGCCGTCACCTGCGTCGCTGACCCGCCAGTCGTGGCATCGGTGATGTTGGTGTTGGTGCCGGCTGCCAACGTGAAGGCGCCCGAGCAACTGCCGAGTGAAGCGCACGCCCTGTACTGCAAGGCGAGCGGCTGGGTGGCATTGGTGGCGTCCGACTCCATGTCCTTGGCGTTGAAGGTGACCACGATGTTCTGGAAGCCGGTGGTAACGAGGTTGACCAGGATGTAGGCGGCATCCGCGGTGCCGCTGCCCTGGACGGCGACGGCGTTGCCGTTGATCTCGATCTCTCCGGTGCCGCCGGCGGAGGCAGAGCCCGGGGTGGTGATGTTCGGGGTCACATGCAGCGTGTCAGCATCGCCGCCGATCGGGTCCGCCAGAAGAGTGCCGGCATTGCCGCCGTTGTACGGATTTGCGCCGGCGGCGTCGGTGCCAGCATAGCCCTCGATACCCGGCACGCCGGACCAGTCGTTCGCGGTGGTGATCAGCGACGTGTTGGTCCAGTCTTGGGAAAACGGCAGGGTTTGCGGCGTGCTGTTGGCCAGGACGAGCGGAGCGCAGAGCAAAGCCACCATACCGCCTGCACGCGCAAGGCGGTTGAACCCACGACGATGTTGCATGACGAACCCCTGTGTGACTGCTTCGTGAAGGAGGCAGCCTAGCAGCGGCCTGTTCCCGTCGCATGACACGGCGCGGCAACGCGTACGGGCGTGGCCGAGCTTCGGCTCAGGCGCGGGTGGCGAAAACAGTGATTTCTTCGCGGTCGATCAGTGCTTGCTTATCTGCCGCAGGCGCGCCATTGCGTCTGGGAGACTGAGGGCGCTCACGCCGTCGGGCAGAGGAAAGCTGCGCTCTTCTCCGTGCACGAACCAGCGGCTGCTGGCCTCGACATCGCGGCATGCGATGTGGAAACCACGCGAGGGCTTGGTGGACGTACTGCGCTTGATTTCAACGGCGATTCGTTCGCCATGACAGTCAAGCAGCAGGTCGACTTCCGCACCGTCCTGGGTACGGTAGAAGTGAGCTGTGCACATCGTTCCTGCTGCGGTGATGAGCTGCTCTGCCACCCAACCCTCGAAGCTGCCGCCGATGACCGGGTGCTTCAGCAAGGCCGGCATGTTCGGGATGCCGAGCAGTGCGTGGGTGAGGCCCGAGTCGCGGATGTAGACTTTGGGCGACTTGCGCAAGCGCTTGCCGACATTGTGTGCAAACGCGGGAAGACGCCGCAGCAGGAACAGGTCACAAAGCAGGTCCAGATAGCGCAGCGTGCTCTGGGCCGAGACGTCGAGTCCTCGCGCCAACTGGCTGGCGTTGAACTCTGCGCCCTGCAGGTGAGCCAGCATGGTCCAGAAGCGACGGAGGGTTTCGCGCGGAAGCCTCGGCGCGAACTGCGGAATGTCGCGTTGCAGGTAGCTTTGGACGAACTGCTCTCGCCAGACCATGCTGTCGGTGTCGTTGCGCGCGAGATAGGACTCCGGGAAACCGCCCCGAAGCCACAACCTGTTCGCCGATGCCGCCCCGACCTCGGTAATCGAAAACGGTCCCAGTTCGACGACCTCAACGCGACCGGCCAGCGATTCTGCGGCACCCTGGAGCAGGTCGAGCGAGGCTGATCCGAGGACGAGGAATTGGCCACAGCGGTGCCCCTGCCTGCGACGTTCGTCAACCGCGACACGAAGGGCCTGGAACAGGGTCGGCACGAACTGGACCTCGTCGAAAATGCACAATCCGGGCCCCAGGTGGTCGAGCAGTGCGTCCGGCTCCGCAAGCGCAGCGCGGTCCGAAGCGCGTTCGAGATCGAAGTAGCGCGACCCGGAAATGCCCCGGTCTGCGGCGATCTGACGGGCCAGCGTGGTCTTTCCGACCTGTCTCGGCCCGACCAGCGCCACCACCGGCGATCGCTCCAGGGCGGCCCAGGTGGCATGCTCGCTCCTGCCAATCTTGAACACTGCATATTCTCCATGTGCTGGAAGATTTGCAGGGTACATCCGAGCGCGGGCTCAGGGCCAACCCGGACCAGCGGAGCAATGTGCATGCGGCAAACGCTGGGTCGGCCGGAGCACGGCACCGGGTCGCCGGGCCCTCAGGCGCGGGTGGCGAACACCGTGATCTCTTCGCGGTCGTGGTAGAGCTGCTTGGCGCGCAGGTCGAGGTCGAAGGGGGCGGATGCGCGCATCGCCGCGAAGCAGCGTTGCACCTCGGGCCAGCGTTTTTTCATCGGCAGCTTGAGGTTGAAGATGGAGCGTCGGCACCAGCCCTCGCGCAGCCAGGTGGCCATGCGCTCGGCGACCTTGATCGGTTGCTCGACCATGTCGCAGACCATCCATTCGATCGGCTTCTGCGGCTGGAAGCGGAAGCCGTCGGCGCGCACATGATCGACCAGACCAGTGGCCATCAGCGAGTCGGCCATGGCGCCGTTGTCGACCGCGATGACGCGCATCGCGCGCCGGGTGAACTGGTAGCTCCAGCCGCCTGGGCAGGCGCCGAGATCGACCGCGGTCATGCCGGCCTGCAGCCAGCGCGCGCGCTCATCCTCATCGAGCAGCACCAGGAAGGCCTCTTCGAGCTTGAGCGTGGAGCGACTGGGCGACTCGGACGGAAAACGCAGGCGTGGAATGCCACCCTTCCATGGCGCCGTTTCGGCATGCGTCGCGATCGACACGTCGATGTGCGTGCCGCTGTGGGCGAACAGGTGCAGGCGATGCGCGCTGCGCGCATCAATTCGCTTCTCGCGCTTGAGCGCGGTCGCCATCGCCGACTCGAAACTGCGGGCGAAGGCGCGCATCTGTTCACCGGCCGGGCTGTCCGCGGTCTCGACCCAGACATCGCTCAGCATCACGCCTGAAGCCTTCAGCTCGGCGAGGATCGGGCCGACGCGGTCTTTCGCATCGAGTTGCTCAAACGAGGCTCGGATCGGTAGCAGCTGGCGTGCGAAGATCAACTCGCGCACCGTGATCTTGCGCAGCGCTGCGGCCTGGACGTGGAGGATCACGAAACCGCTGTCGCGGCTTGTCTGCGCATAGCCGGCGCCACCGCGTGTCGCCAGTTCCTGTTCCAGTTCCTGCGCGCATTCGGGCTCGAAGCCGGCGCGGGTGAGGGCGAGCAGACGTGGAAAAACGGGGTCAGATTCCATTTTCGGTCCTGGACTCGGCTCGGAAGGATGCGCGTTCATCGAAATGGAATCTGACTCCGTTTTTCAATAGCGCGCCGCCGCTGTCGCGGTAGAACGCGAGCACGTCGCGGCATTCGTCGCGCAGGATGTCGCGTCGCACGGCGATGCCGCGGCGTTGCAGTTCTCCGACCCAATCCTGCGGCAGCGGGCCTTCGTCGAACTCGGTGAGTTCCATCACGTCCTCGGCGCGCGCGCCGATCTGCAGTTCGTCGATGCCGGCCCAGAAGCTGGCGCCATAGCATTGGCAGCACGGCTGCGCCGAAGTCACCAGCGCATAGCGTTCGCCGGTTTCGTTCATTCGGTATCGTTGCAGGCGCTGCTGCGCGGTCATGAAGGCCATGATCTCGGCGTGCGCGAGCGAGCAGTTTTGCGGCATGACGCGATTCACGCCGACGCTGACGATGCGCCCGTCGCCGTCGAAAACGGCCGCGCCGAACGGGCCGCCGGTTTCCAGTTCAACATTGCGCCGCGCCAGCGCGGCGACGAAGCGCATGCGCGAGGCATCGTCGGCATGGATCGCGAGTGCGTCGATTTCGGTCGACACCCAGTCGGGCAGGGCCAGCTGGACTTGTGCGCGGATCATCTCAACTACTCCGGGTCGCGAGTGTCCATGCACCGATGGCGATGAAGCCGATGCCGGCGATGGTCTTCAGGGTCACCGGCGAGGCAAAGCGCTCGAGTTGCGCGCCAACCAACACGCCGATGCCGGCAGCGGTGACCAGCGCCACCGAGGAGCCGGCGAACACGGCCCATTTGGAGCGCATGCCGTCGGCAGCGAACAGCATCGTCGCCAGTTGCGTCTTGTCGCCGATCTCGGCCACGAACACCGAGAGCGCAACGGTCAGGAAGGTCTGCCAGAACACGCGTCCGCCTTCAGTCTAGCTCGGTGGTGGCGGTGGCCGACTCGACGCACTGGCCGGCGTCGCAGCGGCAGCCGGCAATGTCGCGTTGGCCGCAGACCGAGCTCAGCCCCTCGCTCTCGCAGCGACGCTTCACCGCCGCCACATCGACCGCTTGGTCCACGTGCACGCAGGCGAGAAATTCGCCGCAGCAATTGCCGACGTTCTTGACCGTGCACTGGGCATCGGTCTCGCAGGCAAGCGGCGCATCCGGCGCACCCGCCGCAGTCGGTTCTGGACTGGTAACCGGTGCCGGCGCACAGGCCGCGAGCAGCCCGCTGAGCAGCACGATGCAGATCCTCCATTCGAGCGTACGCATCACTTGCCTCCGGCCTTGGCCCAGGAATCTCGCAGCGTGCAGATGCGATTGAACACCGGTCGATCGGCGCGATGGTCGACGCGGTCGGCGACGAAGTAACCGATGCGTTCGAACTGGAAGCGGGTTTCCGCCGCCACCTTGGCGAGCGAGGCTTCGAGCTGCGCGCTGACGACGCGCACCGATGCCGGATTCAGATGGTCGCGATAGGTCAAGCCGTCCTTGTCGTCATCAGGATCGGCTACGCTGAACAGGCGGTCATACAGGCGCGCCTCGGCGGCAATCGCGTGCTTCGCGCTGACCCAATGGATCGTGCCTTTCACCTTGCGGTCGGCACCGGGCATGCCGTGGCGCGTGGTCTCGTCGAGCGTGCAATGCACTTCGGTCACGGCGCCATCGGCGTCCTTGAGGAGGGCTTCGCACTTGACGATGCCGACCCCACGCAGGCGCACTTCGCCGCCCGGGACCAGGCGGTGGTAGCCCTTGGGCGGCACTTCCATGAAGTCCTCGCGTTCGATCCACAGCTCGCGCGAAAACGCCACGGCGCGCGTGCCGCGGGACTCGTCCTTGGGGTGGTTGGCCATCGTCAGCGTCTCCGCGTGCGACTCGGCCAGGTTGCTGATCACCAGCTTGAGCGGATCGACCACCGCCATGCGCCGTTCGGCGCGCGCGTCGAGGTCGTTGCGCACTTCGTTCTCGAGCAGCGAGAACTCGAGCACCGACTCCTGCTTGGTCACGCCGGCATTGCGGATGAAGGTGCGGATCGCTTCCGGCGTGAATCCGCGGCGGCGAATGCCGCGCAAGGTCGGCATGCGCGGGTCGTCCCAGCCGGCCACCAGGCCATCGTTCACCAGCGCGAGCAGCTTGCGCTTGCTCATCACCAGGAAGTCGAGATTCAGGCGCGAGAACTCGATCTGGCGCGGACGGCCGGGCGCGAGCCCGAGGCGATCCAGTTCGTCCCTGAGTTCCGGCATCTCCCACACCGGCAAATGATCCAGGCACCAGTCGTAGAGCGGGCGGTGATCCTCGAACTCGAGCGTGCACAGCGAATGGGTGATGCCCTCGACCGCATCCGAGATCACGTGTGCGTAGTCGTACATCGGGTAGATGCACCAGGCGTCGCCGGTGTTCTGGTGCTCGACCTTGCGGATGCGATACAAGGCCGGATCACGCAGGTTGATGTTGCCCGATCTCATGTCGATCTTGGCGCGCAGCGTGCGCGAGCCATCGGAGAAATCGCCCGCTTTCATGCGCGCGAACAGGTCGAGGTTTTCGGCGACGGAACGGTCGCGGAACGGGCTGTTGCGACCGGGTTCGGTCAACGTGCCGCGATACGCGCGCACTTCGTCCGCGCTGAGGTCGCAGATATACGCATGGCCGTCGCGGATCAACTTCAGTGCGCAGCGATGGATCAACTCGAAGTAATCGGAAGCGTGGCGCAGATCGGCCCACTGGAAGCCGAGCCAGTGCACGTCCTGCTGGATCGCCTCGACGTATTCCGGGTCTTCCTTGGCCGGGTTGGTGTCGTCGAAGCGCAGGTTGCAGCGGCCACCGAACTCGGCGGCCATGCCGAAGTTCAGGCAGATCGACTTGGCATGGCCGATATGCAGGTAGCCGTTCGGCTCGGGCGGGAAACGGGTGGCGATACGGCGATGCTTGCCGCTCTCCAGGTCGTCGAGGACGATCTGGCGGATGAAGTGGTTGGGGGTGGGGCTCAAGCTCATGAATCGCGGCTCGGACAAGGCAAGAGCGCGAGTTTAGCCGATCGCGGCAGCGCCTCAGTGACCGCGGATGCGCTTGCGCCGCAGCCGCAGCCGCACCGGGCCACGGGCAGCGTGGATATCGACCGGCCGGCCGCTCTGGACGATGTCGATGCTGCCCTGGTCGGCCATGGTGGCGGCGACATCACGCACCGAGCGCATCAGGTCGCGCCACTCGATCTTCAGTTCACCACCGAGGATGCGCGCGGCCTCGCTCGGGCAGATGCTGGCGTCGTCGTTGCGGTGTTCCAGCAGTTCGATCACGCACTCGCGGATCAACACCGCGAGCGAGTCTTCGACCGGGAACTGGCGTGGCGTCACGGTGGCGGTATCCTGAGTGCCGCTCGACGGTAGCCGAGTCGCGCACCGGGAACCATGTGCGCCGTCGCGCAATCTTCGCCAGCTACGATCATTTGCAGCGCCCGCCAGCGGCTCATGCTCGCGCTCCCGCCAGGTGCGCCATCACCGCCATGCGGACGGCGACGCCATTGCCAACCTGCTCGAGGATGCGCGATTGCGCGCCGTCGGCGACGACGTCGGCGATTTCGACATTGCGGTTGATCGGACCCGGGTGCATGACGATCGCCTCCGGATGCGCGAGCCGCAAGCGGACAGGGTCGAGCCCCCAGTCGCGAAAATAGTCGGCGTCGGAGGCGATCAGCGCATGCTGCATGCGCTCTTTCTGCAGGCGCAGCATGATCACCACGTCGGCACCGCGCACGGCGTCGTCGATGCGCTGGTGCACGACGCAACCGGGCAACGTATCGGCCTCGGGCAGCAATGCCGCCGGAGCGGCGACGCGCAGTTCGCCGACGCCGAGCGCGCGCAGGGCGTGGATGTCGGAACGGGCGACGCGCGAGTGCAGGATGTCGCCGACGATCGCGACGCAGCGGTTCGCGAGATCGCCCTTGTGGCGCACGATGGTGTAGGCGTCGAGCAGGCCCTGGGTCGGGTGCGCGTGGTTGCCGTCGCCGGCATTGATGATCGAGACGCCGTCGGCCGCCTGTTCGGCGAGTGCACCCGGGGTGCCGTTTTCCTTGTGCCGCACCACGAACTGGTCGCAGCCCATGGCTTCGAGGTTGCGCAGCGTGTCGAGCAGGGTCTCGCCCTTCTGTGTTGACGAATGCTCGACATCGAAGGCGACCACGTCTGCGCCAAGGCGCATCGCCGCCAATTCGAAGCTGACACGGGTGCGCGTCGAGGGCTCGAAGAACAAGTTGACCACCGTGCGCCCGGCCAGCAGTTGCGGCGGCCGGGGTTGACGCAGGCGGTCGGCGAGTGCGAACAGCGATTCGATTTCCGTGCGCGCCATGCCGGCGAGGGTGACCAGATGGCGGCGATGGGACGGGTTCATGCGGGGGCCGACTCGGTTTGCGGATGATGGAGCCACTGTTCGACGATGCGGCGCGCGGCCTGCGCGTCGAGCATCGCGGCGTCCTTGCGGCGCGCCAGGCCGGCGCGACGCGCGGCGACGAACTCGGCATCGGCAGCGCGCGAGGTGAAGCGCTCGTCGGCGAGGTGCACCGGAACGGCGTAGCGCTGCCGCAGCAGTGCGGCGAAGGCGCGCGCCGCATGGGTCATCGCCTGCTCGTGGCCATCGCGTGCCAGCGGCAGCCCGACCACCAGCGCCTGCGGGCGCCAGGTCTTGATGAGCGCATCGCAGGCGGCCCAGTCCGGGCCACTCTCGTGGTTGCGCATTACCGCGAGCGCGCTCGCCGTGTGCGTGATGCGCTGGCCGACGGCCACGCCGATGCGGCGCAATCCATAGTCGAAGCCGAGCACGACGGTCGCCTCAGGCATGGCCAGCCACGCCCCCGAGCAGGCGGATATCGACGCCGAGCAGCCGTGCGGCAGCGTCCCAACGCTGCTCCACCGGCAGGTCGAAGAGGATGGCGGTGTCCGGCGGCTCGGCGGTGAGCCAGGCGTTGTCGCGCATCTCCTCTTCCAGTTGTCCGGCCGACCAGCCGGCATAGCCGAGCAGGACCAGAAACCGCTTCGGACCGCGTCGTTCGGCGATCGCCTGCAGCACATCGCGCGAAGTGGTGACGACGAGATCGTCGGAGACCTGGGCGCTGGAGTCCCAGGTACCGAACGGCTCATGCAGCACGAAACCGCGATCGCCCTGGACCGGGCCGCCGACCAGCACGCGCATCTGCGCCAGATCCGCCGGCGCGTGCTCGATGCCGACCTGGGCCATCACATCGCCCAGGCTCCAGTCGGAAGGACGGTTGATGGTCAGGCCCATTGCGCCGTCCGCGTTGTGCTGGCAGACCAGGGTTACGCCGCGCGCGAAGTTCGGGTCGATCAGCGCCGGCATGGCGATCAGCAGGTGGCGGGACAGGTAGCTGGGCGGAGACATGCGTGCGAGTGTAGTGGATGCGCCTGGGTCACTTGCCGGTGACGGTGCCGTCGAGGAATTGCCAGGTGCGGGTGATGTGCAGGATATCGATCTGTTCGTTGCTCGCTGGCAGGGGCGAAAACGGCGCGCCCAGCTCGACGATGCGGATCGCGGCCTGATCGAGCACCTCGTTGCCGGACGACTGGATGATGTCGATGCGTTCGACGCTGCCATCGCGATTGACCGCCACCGTCAGCACCAGGCCGCCGTGCACCTGCTTGCGTCGCGCCTCGTCCGGATAGTTGAGATTGCCGATGCGCTCGATCTTGGCGACCCAGGAGCGCATGTAGGCGGCAAACGCATACTCGCGCGTGCTGGCCGAGATGAACTTGCGCTTCGGGCGCTTGGCGTAGGCCTCGGTCTGGCGTTCGAGTTCGGCCGCGAGCCGTGCCATTTCCAGGCTGTGCTCGATCAGTTCGCGCGCGCTGACCTGGGGCACTTCGGGCGTTGCGACGCGGGGCTCGTCGACGCGCTGCACCGCATATTCCTTGGAGCTTCCGTGCAGTGCCGGTTTCGGAGTGGCCTGTTGCGGCTTGGGCGCACCGGCACGCTGCGGCATCGGTGCGAGGCCGTCGGTCGGCTTCGGGATCGGGCTGGTGACCGGCTGGCGCGGCCGTTTCGACTCCTCCGACTCGCCACCTCCTTGCTGCGAGGCGTTGGCCAGGAAGTCGGCCTTGTTCGGTTGCGTCGCGGCGGCGGACTGCACCAGGATCACGTCCAGGCTGGGCAGGTAGGCTGCCGGGTCCTCATAGTCGAAGGAAACGCCGAGGATCACGATTGCGTGCAGGATCGCCGAGAACAGCAGGGTGACGCGCAAGCGCTCTTCGGGGCCGATGCGCTGCTGGCTCACGCGAGTCGGCTCTCGATGGCGTCAAACAACATCGCGCCGATGTCGGTGCCGGTCTGAGCGTCGATGTCCACGACCCCGGTCGGGCTGGTGACGTTGATCTCGGTCAGCCAGTCGCCGATCACGTCTAGCCCGACGAAGAGCAAACCACGTCGCTTCAGTTCCGGACCGACCTGGTCGCAGATCCAGCGATCCCGCTCGGTCAGCGGCTGGGCGACGCCGCGCCCGCCGCGGGCGAGGTTGCCACGGAAATCGTCGCCGCCAGGAATCCGCGCCAGGCAGAAGGGCACCGGCGTACCGTCGATCATCAGGATGCGCTTGTCGCCGGCGCTGATTTCCGGGAGGAAACGCTGCGCCAGCGCGAATTGGCGGCTGTTGTCGGTCAGTGTTTCGAGGATGACGTTGAGGTTCGGGTCGCCGCGCTGGCTGAGGAAGATCGAGCGCCCGGCCATGCCGTCGATCGGCTTGAGCACGCAACGGTCATGTTCGCCGACGAACGCCTTCAGCGTGGCGGCGTCGCGTGCCACCAGCGTCGGCGGGCAGCATTGCGGGAAGCGCAGCGCGAACAGTTTCTCGTTGCAATCGCGCAGCGCCCCCGGATCATTCACCAGCAGTGGTCGCGCCGGATCGGCCATGCTCGCCCACAGAAGTTCGTGCAGGAACGCGGTGTCCACGGGCGGGTCCTTGCGCAGCAGCAGCACGTCGAGTTCGTCGAGCGGCAGCAAGCGCGATGCCGCCGGGGTGAACCACGGGGCATCACCCGGATGCAGCGTGATCGGTCGGAAGCGGGCGCTCGCACGGCCGGCCTCCAGCACCAGGTCGGTCGGGCTGCAAACGAGGATTTCGTGTCCACGCCGCGCGCCAGCGCGCATAATGGCGACGGTGGTGTCCTTGCCTGGCCGAATGCGTTCGGCCGGATCCATCAACACGCCGATCTTGCGCATGGTTCGAAGAGTTCGCTCGGAAGGAAGGAGGCGTGAGTAATCTGCAGGGCTCGCAGCAGATCGTCATTTGTGCCAGTTTCGCGCATGATACCCTTTTTCAACAAGCCGTTAGAGTCTTTACTTGACAGGTTTCTCCACGTTGGCTAAACAGCTTTCAATCGGGTTCGAGGCCGTCGTTGTGCGCTTTTGGGGCCACGCGACACGCGACGAACCGGCATCAGGTTGCACCCAAAGACTCCCGGGGGTCGCATGGACGAGCAAGGTAAGGAAGGTTCCCTCGCCGGATTGAAGGTGATGGTGATCGATGATTCGAAGACCATTCGCCGTACCGCCGAAACACTTCTGAAGAAGGAAGGTTGCGATGTGGTTACCGCAACCGATGGTTTCGAGGCGCTGTCGAAAATCTCCGACCAGCAGCCGCAAATCATCTTCGTCGACATCATGATGCCGCGGCTCGACGGCTATCAGACCTGCGCGCTGATCAAGAACAACCAGATGTTCAAAAGCGTGCCGGTGATCATGCTCTCGTCGAAGGATGGCCTGTTCGACAAGGCGCGTGGCCGCATCGTCGGCTCCGAGCAGTACCTGACCAAACCGTTCACGCGCGAGGAATTGCTCGGCGCGATCCGCCGCCACGTCGATCTGAAGGGCTGATGCCGTCGCAGGGGAGTGGGGTCGATGAGCATTTTCCGCCGCAGATTCGAGAGGAACGCATGAGCGAATCCGCAAGCACGATGGGGCCATTCGAGATGCTGCTCGATTACGAGCAGCGCAGCCTAGCTCATGTTGCCGGCCTGCCCGAACAGATCGACGCGCCCGGCCTTTGGCGCGGCATCGCGTTTCGCGTCGGCGGCAAGCTGATGGTCAGCAGCATCACCGAGATCAACGAAATCCTGACCTACCCGACCATGACCTTCGTGCCCGGCACGCGGTTGTGGCTGCTCGGCGTCGCCAACGTGCGCGGCAACCTGGTGCCGGTGGTGGATCTGCGCGGTTTCGTCGAGGGCGAGAAGAACACCCACAACGAGCGCTCGCGCGTGCTGGTGGTGAAGCAACAGGGCGGCAACGTTGGCCTGCTGGTGGACGAAGTGCTCGGCCAGCGCAGCCTGGTGGATGAGAATGAAGTGGTCGGAGCGGTGGAGGACGATGTGCGCTAC
Organism: Lysobacterales bacterium; assembly: GCA_016703225.1. Taxonomy (NCBI): domain Bacteria; kingdom Pseudomonadati; phylum Pseudomonadota; class Gammaproteobacteria; order Lysobacterales; species Lysobacterales bacterium. Next base: position 270,463 of record JADJCM010000001.1, on the reverse strand, counting down.
CAGCGCTACATCCCCAAGCAGTACGACCTAGGGGGCGTCCGGTACCTGCACTTCAGCGTGAGCGCGCTGGTGCGGAACCGGGAATTCGTACAGGCGGCGGCATAGTCCGTCGGTTTTGGTGGTCAGCGCGGCGAGGAACAACCAATGAGCACAACGTCAGCCAATACCGGGTCGCGATTCAGCGGATCCGCATCCTGGGGCCTTCTGGCCTTTTTCAGCCTCCTGGCGCTGTTGCTGAACGTCGGTTGGCGCTTCTACAAGGACAACCAGGAGCGAGCCGCGATCGGCTACACCACCGACCTGCAGGTGCTGTCGCAACAGGTCTCCAAGTTCGCGACCGAAGCCGCCGCCGGTAATATCGAGGCCTTCGAGGAACTCAGGACCACGCGCGCCTCGATCGAGACACGGGTGAATGGGCTGCTGAAGGGCGACACCAAGGCCGGCATACCGGCCTACGTCAACGAGTCGGATGCGGTGAAGATTCCGCTGAACAAGCTCAGCGAGGATTGGGACCCGATCAACAAGGCTGCGAAAACGATTCTTGAGCGCCAGGAACTGGTGCTCGACATCACCGAAACCGCCTCCGAGTTCCAGTCCGCGATCCCCCAGTTGACCGGCAAGATCGACGAGTTGTTCTCGGTGTTCCGCGACTCGCGCGCGTCCGGCGACAATCTCTATCAGGCCAGCCGTCAGATGCTGCTCGCCGACCGCATGTTGCGCCGCGTGTCCGACATTCTGCAGGGTGGCGATCAGGCGATCTCCGCCGCCGACCAGTTCGCCCGCGACGCCCAGGTTTACAGCCGCGTGCTCAGCGGCTGGATGCAGGGCGACGCTGAAATCGGCATCGAGGCCCTCTCCAATCCGACCGCCCGCGCCATCGTCTCCGACGTCCAGACCCTCTACAGCGGCGTCGGCGAAAACGTCGAGAAGATCCAGAGCGCTTCGACCGACCTGTTCGAGGTAACCGAAGCCGCCGACAACATTTTCCAAGCCTCGGGCTTCCTGCTCGAGTCGAGCAAGAACATGGCGACCGGTCTCGGCAAGCTGCCCGGCCAGCGCATTCTCGGCAACGACTACGTGTCGCTGGTGCTCGGTGGCCTGACCCTGCTGTTCTCGCTGCTCGCCGGTCTTGCCCAGTACGGCGCCACGCGTCGCCAGCTGCAGAGTACCGCCGACCTGAACCAGCGCAACCAGGAAGCCATTCTGCGCTTGCTCGACGAAATGGGTTCGCTCGCGGAGGGCGACCTGACGGTGAAGGCAACGGTGACCGAAGACATCACCGGCGCAATCGCCGACTCGGTCAACTTCGCGGTCGAAGCACTGCGCTCCCTGGTGACCACCATCAACGAGACCGCGGTGCAAGTGGCCGCTGCTGCCCAGGAAACCCAGGCGACGGCGATGCACCTCGCGGAAGCCGCAGAACACCAGGCGCAGCAGATCACCTCGGCCTCGGCGGCAATCAACGAGATCGCGGTCTCGATCGACGAAGTGTCGAAGAACTCGGCCGAATCGGCCGACGTGGCGCAGCGCTCGGTGGCGATCGCCGGCAAGGGCGCAGCGATGGTGCGCCAGACCATCCAGGGCATGGACAACATTCGCGACCAGATCCAGGAAACCTCGAAGCGCATCAAGCGCCTCGGCGAATCCACTCAGGAAATCGGATCGATCGTCGAGCTGATCAACGACATCGCCGAGCAGACCAACATTCTCGCGCTGAACGCCGCCATTCAAGCGGCCTCGGCCGGTGAGGCCGGCCGTGGATTCGCGGTCGTCGCGGACGAAGTGCAGCGACTCGCGGAGCGCTCCGGTGGTGCGACCAAGCGAATCGAAACGCTGGTGCAGACCATTCAGGCGGATACCAACGAAGCCGTCAGCTCGATGGAGCAGACGACCTCTGAAGTGGTGGCGGGTGCCCGCCTCGCGGAAGACGCAGGCCTCGCGCTCGGCGAGATCGAAAAGGTGTCGAACGACCTCGCGGACCTGATTCAGAACATTTCCGAAGCCGCCCGCCAGCAGTCCGCTGCAGCGACCAACATCTCGGCGACCATGAACGTGATTCAGGAAATCACCACGCAGACCTCGGCCGGTGCATCTCAGACTGCGGAGTCGATCGGAAATCTGGCGCAATTGGCCGCCGACCTGCGTCGATCGGTTGCCGACTTCAAGCTGCCGGGCTGACGGAACCGTCCCTCGATGGTGACCATCGCACCCAGCAGGAACCCCTTTTCGCCGATGCCGAGCATGGGCGACGAGGAGTTCGTGCGCTGGGTCGATCTGTTGCAGCGGCGCACTGGTGTGGTGGTGCCGCCCGATCGCAAGACTTTTCTCGTCACCGGCCTGCGAATGCGCATGCGCGAGACCGGCTACGCCAGCTTCGATACCTATTTCGATCAGGTACTGAACGGCGCGCGCGGTGCGATCGAGTGGGCGACTCTGGTGGATCGGCTTACGGTGCACGAGACCCGCTTCTTCCGCCACCTGCCCTCGCTGGAATTGATTGGTGACGAGTGGCTGCCGCTGCATCTTGCAAGAGCGCCGGGCGCCGCCGTGCATGCCTGGAGCGTCGGCTGCGCGACCGGCGAGGAGGCGTACTCGTTGGCGATGGCGCTCGACCTTAAACTGCGCGCGCTTGATGCGCAGAAGGCGTATTTCGGCGTCACCGCCACCGACATCAGCAATCCGGCGCTGGCGGTCGGGCGCTCGGGTCTTTACCCGCGCGAACGCTTGGCGGAGTTGCCGGAACCGTATCGAACGAACTACACCGTGGCCGAAGGCAAGGACTCCTTCCAGATCGTGGAGTCGCTGCGCAAGCGCGTCGGTTTCGCGACCTTCAACCTGCTCGACGTGGCGCGTGCGCCGCTGAAGAAGCTCGACCTGATCTACTGTCAAAACGTGCTGATCTACTTCGCTCGCGAGCGCCGCAAGGCATTGCTCGATGCGCTTGCCGATCTGCTGAAGCCCGGTGGCCTTCTGGTCTTAGGACCTGGTGAGGTGCTCGGATTTGCCAATCCCCAGCTGACACGGATCGGTGGGCGCCAGACCTTGGCGTACTGCCGGAACGGGTGAGGTTGCATATGCGTCTGCAACAAGAAATCGATTTCACCACCCTGAATTGGGTCAAGCAGGAGCTCGACGAGACGCTCAAGCAGGCCCGGCAGGCACTCGAGGCGTTTGTCGAGGACCCTGCGGATTCGAGCCTGATGCGCTTCTGCGCCACCTACCTGCACCAGGTGCAGGGCACACTGCGCATGGTCGAGCTGTATGGCGCGGCGATGGTGGTCGAGGAAATGGAGCGCGTCGCCCAGGGGCTGCTCGACGAGCAGATCCGCAACAAGAATGACGCCTACGAAGTATTGATGCGCGGCATCGTGCAGCTGCCTGACTACCTCGAGCGGCTGCAGGGTGGACACAAGGACATTCCGATCGTCCTGTTGCCGCTGTTGAACGACCTGCGTGCTTGCCGCGGCGAGAAATTGCTCAGTGAAGGCGTGCTGTTCTCGCCCGACCTGTCCGCGGCGCTGCCGGCGGCGGCGGCGGGTCCGGACAAGCCGTTGCCAGACCAGGAGATGAAGCCGGTAGCGGCGCGCCTGCGCACCAACTACCAGATGGCGCTGGTGAAGTGGCTGCGCGACCAGACTTCCAACGTAGCCGCCGCGGGGCTGATGAATGCGCTCGACGGATTGCGCAGCGTCACCTTCCATGAGGATGGTCGGCGCTTGTGGTGGGTGGCCGGCGGCCTGCTGGATGGCGTTCGTGCCGGCCTGGTCGATGCGAATCAGGCGGTGAAACTGCTGTTCGGTCGCGTGGATCGCGAGATCAAGCGTCTGGCCGATAGTGGCGAAGGCACATTCAAGCTCGAGCCGCCGCGTGACCTGATCAAGAACCTGCTTTATTACGCCGCGCATGCGCGTGGCAACGATGGCCGCATCGGCGAACTCAAGCGGACCTACAAGCTCGACTCGCTGCTGCCGAGCGACAAGGAGATCGAACACGCGCGCGGTACCCTGGGCGGCCGCAACAAGGCCCTGCTCGACACCGTCTCGAATGCGATCAAGGAAGATCTGATGCGCGTCAAGGACGCGCTTGATCTCTATCTGCGTACTGCCAACCCGAACCCGGCCGATCTCGGTGCGCAACGCGAAGTGCTCGACCGTGCTGCCGACACGCTCGGCATGCTCGGCCTCGGCGTGCCGCGCCGCGTCGTTCTCGAACAGCGCGACAGCCTGACCGCGATGGTGGCCGGCACCAAGCCGGCCGAGGAAGGCGCGTTGCTCGATATCGCCGGCGCGCTGCTGTTCGTCGATGCCTCGCTTGACGACAACATCGACCGGCTGGGTGCGGACGAGGAGAAGGCGCCCGCAGTCGAAGGCGCGACGACGATGGAACTGCCGCAGGTCGAGGTGCGCAAGATCCTCGACGCGCTAATGAAGGAGGTGCAGGCGAACCTGTTCCAGGTCAAGCAGGACATCGTGGCCTTCATCGAATCCGGTTGGCAGCATGACAAGGCCGAGTCGATTCCGCGCCTGTTCGACGAGATCGGCGGTGCAATGCGCATGGTGCAGCTCGACGAGGCCAGCCAGTTGCTGGCGGCGATGGCGAAGTTCATCGACGTGGAGGTGTTGCTGCGCAAGCGGGTGCCGACCGCGGACCAGATGGATCGACTCGCCGATGCCGTGGCCAGCGTCGAGTATTACCTGGAAGCCACGCACGCGCAGCGTGCCGGGCGCGAAAAGATTCTCGATGTCACCAAGGAAAGCTTGGAAGATCTCGGCTACTGGCCGATTCCCGAGGACGAGGCGCTGGCTGCAGAGACTGCGGCGATGTCCACGCCACCAGCGGCTCGTGCCGTCGCTGCCGTCACGACGCCAGCTGCAATGCCAACAACGGCGGCACCGCCCGCGGCCGAAGAGACCGTGGGCGACGCGCTGCTGAGCGCAGTGAGCCTGCCTGACAGCGGCGAGATCGACCGCTTCATCGCCAATATCGATCGTGGTGAGTCCGGGATGGATTATGTCGCTCCGGTTTCCGCGGAAGCCGTGGAGTCGCCGGAGATGCGCTCGGTGGTCGAGATCGCCCCCGGCACCGGCATGGAAGACTTGGTCGTCGGCGCCGCGGCACCCACACCCGAACCGCCGCCGCAGCAGGATGTCGGCGGGCTCAAGTTCGCCGAGACCACGAGCATGGCCCAGTCGTTGCAGCCGTCCGCTGCCGATGGTGCTGCCGAGGAAGACGAATACGAGTACGAGTGGATCGAGGAGGATCGCGAAGTCATCGAGGAAGCGCCGGTCGCGGACGGTGGTGCGTTCCAATCGGTGCCCTCCGACGATATCGACGAAGAGATCCGCGAAGTCTTCCTCGAAGAAGTTCAGGAAGAAGTGGAAAACCTGAATCGTTGCCTGCCGGAGTGGAAAAACAACACCGCCGATTTTGAGAAGCTGAAACCGGTTCGGCGTTCCTTCCACACCATGAAGGGCAGCGGGCGGCTGGTTGGCGCCATGGCGCTGGGCGAGTTCAGCTGGAAGGTGGAGAACACGCTCAATCGCGTGCTCGACAAGTCCATCGCGATCACCCCAGCGGTGCTGGACTTGCTCGACAAGGCAGTCGCCGCGTTGCCTGCGCTGCTGGCGGCTCTCCGCGGCGAACAACTGCGCGGTGCCGACGTGCCGCAGTTCATCGCCGTTGCCGAGAAGCTGGCAGCGGGAGAGGATGCCTGGGTGCGTCCGGCCGAGCCGATCAAGCGCATCGAGAAGGTGCGCGTGCAGGTCAAGCGCCTGAAGCCGAAAGCGGTGGTGGAGCAACCGGCGCCGTCCCTGATCGTCGCGGCGCCGGTCGAGTTGACCGAGTCGTTCGACATCCACACCGAACTGGCACCGCCGGTTTCGACCGAGGCCGACCTGACGCCCTGGCAGCCGCCGCTGGTCGACCCGATGATGCTGGAGATCCTGCGCAGCGAAGTGGCTACGCACCTGCAGGCAGTACGCGGCTATCTCGACGAGTGCCGGACCGCCGGTGCCGGACAGCAGATCTCGGAGAGTCTGCTGCGGGCGGTTCACACCATGCATGGGGCGATCGCGATGGTCGACCTGCCGGCGATCGCGCCGCTGCTCGCGCCGCTTGAGGGCTACGTCAAGCGCTTGCGCGGGGCCAGCGAAGTGCCGAGCTTGGCCGGCGTGGACGCAATTGCGGAGACTGCCGCACTGATCGAACAGGTGGTGGCGGGGGCCGACCAGCACGGTTTCGTCGCGCCGGATACGACCGCACTGGTCGAACAGCTGACGCGCTTCCGCAATGGTCTGCCTGAGCCCGACAGTGTGCTCGGCGTGTTCAACGTCAATGTCGAAGAAGAAGACGCCGGACTCGCAAGCGATGCAGAAGCGCCGCCTGGCGAGTCTTTCGACGATCTGCTGATCGCGCCAGCGGACGAAGTGGAAATGGAGACCGAGACTGCCGTCGATCCAGTCGCGTCGTCCGGCGACGATGCCTGGTCCTGGGATGCGGACGTAGCAACTGCCGCAACGCCCGAAGTGACCTTGGATGAAGCGTTGTTCGCGGATGCAGGCGTGCTTGAGGAAACCCTGGTGGACCCGCCACTGGGCGCGCCCGCGATCGAGGAAATCACGATGGATGCGCCGGTCGCCGCTTTCGACGGCGATTGGGCTGCGCCACAGTCTGAGGAGGCCGCTCTCGATACCTTGCCGGCGCTGGCGGACGAGGCGCCGGTACTCGAAGTCGAGGACGCGGATCTCGCTTACCGCGAAGACTTGCCGGACGCCGAACCGGCGCTGGAGCTCGCCAGCACGATCCCCGAGCCCGCGCTCGAACCCGAATTCGAAGCGCTGGAGGACTGGTCGATCGAATAGGCATTCGCCCAAGCCGACGCCGAGACCGAATTGCCGGAACTGCAGGATGAGTTCACCGCAGCGGCGGACGTTCCGCCGCTGGTCGATGCCTTGCTGGTCGCGGAGGCGGTTGCCGCTGCACCAGAGGCCTTGATCACCGCGCCAATCGAGGCGTCCTCGCACGAGGTCATGTACGTGCAGGTCGAGCCCGATCTCAATCCGGACGGGCCGCTGGAGCTGCCCGACATGGACGAGGACCTGCTCGAGATATTCGTTCAGGAGGGCGGCGACATTCTCGACGCCTCCGACACCATGATGGCGCGCCTGCGCGAACAGCCGCATGAGCGCGAAATTGTCAGCGGCCTGCAACGCGAGTTGCATACGCTGAAGGGCGGTGCACGCATGGCTGGCCTGGCGCCGATCGGCGACCTGAGCCATGCCATGGAGGCGCTGCTGGAACTGGTGGCCGACGGCCGACGTGCGATGGATCGGGTCTCGCTGGAGTCCCTGGAACGTGGCTTCGACCGTCTGCACCAGTTGGTGCAACGTGTTGCCAAGCGTCAGGCGATCGGCATGCCGGTCAATGCGGTGGCGCGCTTCGACGCGCTGGTGGCAGGCGAGGCGATCGCGACCGTGGATGGCGAGGTGCCAACATCGGACGTCGCCGCGGTCGTGGTCCCGGTCACTGCAGCGGCGGAAACTGCGGTCACAGGTTCCGAAGCGGCCAAGCCGGCCGTGGCTCCGGCACCAACGCCGCGGCCCGCGCGCGACATGATCGAAGAAGTGGAGGAAGCCGGTCGCGTCGCGCAGGAGATGATCCGCGTGCGCTCCGACCTGCTCGACAATCTCGTCAACTACGCCGGCGAGGTTTCGATCTACCGCTCCCGTCTTGAACAGCAGATGGGCACCTTCCGCTTCAACCTGCAGGAACTCGACCAGACGGTGCTGCGTTTGCGCGAGCAGCTGCGCAAGCTCGAGATCGAAACCGAGGCGCAGATCATCGCGCGCTACCAGCGCGAGCACGAAACCTCGGACGCCGACTTCGACCCGCTCGAACTCGATCGCTTCTCCACCTTGCAGCAACTCTCACGAGCGCTGGCCGAGTCGGTGTCCGACTTGGCAGCGTTGCAGAGCGCGCTCGACGATCTTACGCGCCAAGCAGAAACCCTGTTGTTGCAGCAGTCGCGCGTCAGTTCCGACCTGCAGGAAGGTCTGATGCGCACGCGCATGGTGCCGTTCGACTCGGTGGTGCCGCGTCTGCGTCGATTGATGCGGCAGACTGCGGGTGAGTTGAGCAAGCGCGCGCAGTTGCGCGTCGAAGGGGCACAGGGCGAAATGGACCGCAACGTCCTCGATCGCATGACCGCCCCGCTCGAACACATGTTGCGTAACTCGATGGCGCACGGCATCGAGACACCGGCGGAGCGCGCCGCGCAGGGCAAGAACGAAGAAGGCACAGTGACCGTCGCGATCTCGCGTGAGGCAACGGAAGTCGTGATCCGCGTGAGCGACGACGGCAAGGGCATGGATCGCGACGCGATCCGGCGCAAGGCGATCGAGCGCGGGCTGCTCAAACCGGACGCACAGCTGTCCGACCGCGATCTGTTCGGATTCGTGCTCGAAACCGGCTTCTCCACTGCGGAGACGGTCAGCAAGATCGCCGGTCGCGGCGTCGGCATGGACGTGGTGCACTCCGAGATCAAGCAGCTCGGGGGTTCGCTGGCGATCGACTCGGTGCGCGGCAAGGGCAGCCAGTTCACGGTGCGCCTGCCGTTCACGCTGGCGGTGACGCAGGCGATCCTGGTGCGTATCGGTGAGCATCTGTTCGCGGTGCCGATGTCCTCGGTGCAGGGCGTGGTGCGCATCCGCCGCGAAGACCTGGATGCGCGCATGCACAGCGCCCAGCCGGTCTACAGCTATGGCGGCGACGACTACACGATTTATGAAATGAACGACCTGCTGGGTACGGTGTCGCACCGCGCCAGCGACGATGCACAGTTGCCGCTGCTGATGGTGCGCTCCGGCGACCAGCGTGCCGCGGTGCGCGTGGATGCAGTGCTCGGCAGCCGCGAAGTCGTGGTCAAGTCGGTCGGCCCGCAGATCAGTTCGGTGCCGGGCATCTTCGGCGCCACCATCATGGGTGATGGTTCGGTGGTGATGATCCTCGACATGGCGCCGCTGGTGCGCAAGGTCGCGGCGCTGCGCCAGACCGTGCTCGACGAGCAGGGCATCGAGATTCCGTATGTGCCGGAGCCGGTCACTGTCCCGATCGAGCGGCGTCAGCCGCTGATCATGGTGGTCGACGACTCGATCACCATGCGCAAGGTGACGAGCCGCGTGCTCGAACGCAACGACATGGAAGTCACCACCGCGAAGGATGGCCTCGACGCGGTCGAGAAGATCCAGGACCGGGTGCCGGATCTGGTGCTGCTCGACATCGAAATGCCGCGCATGGACGGTTACGAGTTCGCGACCTACATGCGCAACGACCCGCGCCTGAAGGCTGTGCCGATCATCATGATCACCTCGCGTACCGGCGAAAAGCATCGCCAGCGCGCGATGGAAATCGGTGTCGACCGTTACCTGGGCAAGCCTTACCAGGAGGCCGATCTGCTGCGCAATGTCGACGAAATCCTGAGGTTGACCCGTGCCGTCCACTGAGACCAGAGTCGAAGTCGCGATCGGGCTGGTGTACCAGTCCGGGGACCTGCACGCGCATCTGCGTGACGCGCTGCGCGACAGCGGGGCGAGCATTGTCTACGAGACCGAGACGGTGGCATTTGATCGCGCCGCGCTGGCGCGCTCCGGCGCGCAGGTGGTGATCGTCAATCTCGACCCGGACAGTGATGAGCAGCTGGAGGCAATCGACGATCTGCTGGTCGACGATGCCATCAAGGTGGTGTTCAACGACGGCGAGGTCAGCAGCAAGTTGGCCGGCTATGACCTGGCGCGCTGGGCACGGCACCTGGCCGCGAAAATCGTCGGCGATGCCGAATTGTTGCCGCCGCGTCCGGCCGGTGCCGAAGCGGTTCCGGTGCGCAGCATGCCGCAGCATGCGTTGACCACCACCCAGATGCCGAAGTCGCTCGATGCACCGAGCATCAGCGACGACTCGATGCGACATGCCACCGACGCCATTGCCGATGCGTTGGCTTCGTTCGACATGCACGCAACCAAGATGGAGGCCAAGAACTCGCCTGGCGCCGACGACCTGAGTGCATTGCTCGGGGATTTCGGATTGACAGATCCGGTCGGTGCGCTGCCAGCGGCCGCGAATCCATTCGCGGATCTCGGGCTCTCCCTGGATATGGGCGTCGATGCGAAGCCTGCGGAGCGTTCCGATGCGACGGTTGCGCCGGCGGGCGATCTGGCGCCGACGGTCGAATTCGCAAATCCCTTTGACGGGCTCGATTTCGAGTCTCCGGTCCCCGCTGCGGAGCGTCTTCCGGATGAGCGCGATCCTGTGCTCGAAGGGTTGGAGATTGGTGCCAGTGAGCTTGGCGCGGAGACTCCTGCGACATCAGCGGAATCGAAAACCGGCGACCTGCTGGCGTTCGCTGATTTGAGTTTCGATGAGCCCCCCCCAGCCACTGCTTCGGTGATCGGTCTGGATGATCTCCTCGCAGAGCACGCGCAGCGCGCGCCGGCGCCGGCGATGTTGGGTCAGCCAAACGCTGAGACGAGGACACCTCCTGCCGCAAAGGCCGAACCGTCCCAGCGGCTCAGGGAATTGTCGCTCTCGGCCGACGCCGACTATCACGTGGCCGCAAGTACGCCCGCCCCGGCGCCCGAGGTGTTCGTTCCAAACTTCGACTTGAGCGGTCTCTCGCTGGAACCCTCCGAGGAAGAGATGAAGGCGCTCCTGCGGCACTCGGATCCGTATCGTGACGGGGGCATGTCCTATGAGGCGGTGCTGGACCCGTCGGTGCGTTCCAAGGCGGCTCTTGAGCCAGCGCCCGAGCCAGCGAGTCTCCCGCCACAGAAGCCGGCGCCGGTCGATGAGACTACACCCGACTTCCCATTCGACCTCACCTTCGACGAAACGTCGTCGGATTCCGAAGTTTCGGCGATTGGCGAAGCGCCCGCATCCGGTTTGGTGCCCGACTTCGACATCCCCGATGATTTGCTGAGCGAATTTGCTGCGTTGGAGTCGGTGGGCCCGTCAGCCGCAGCCAGCGCTCGAAAGGACGCGGTCCTGTGCAGAGTCTGGGTGCTCGGGGCGTCGATTGGCGGGCCCGATGCAGTGCGCGAGTTCTTGGCGAATATCCCGGCGAGCGTGCAGTCCTGCTTCGTGTTGGCGCAGCACATGGGCGCGGACTTCGTCGATTTGATGGTGGCGCAGTTGCAGAAGGCGACGCCGATGCCTGTGGCCATCGCCGGTTCCGGCATGCGCGCTGGTCACGGTCAGGTGTTGGTGGCACCAATCGCCGAGCGCATGCTGCTGGATCCGAGCGGCGAGGTGAAGGTGGTCGCGCTCGATGAGGCGTCACCCTACAGCCCGTCGATCGACCGCGTGCTGATCGACGTGGCCGATCGCTTTGGCGCCGATGCCGGGGCGATCATCTTTAGCGGCATGGCGCATGATGCGATCGAAGGCGCAATGCACCTGGCGAAAAAGGGCGGCAGCGTGTGGGTGCAGGACCCGGCGACCTGCGTCGTGAGTTCGATGATCGATGGTGCGATGGAAGCCGGCGTCGTCAGCTTCATCGGCACGCCGGTCGATCTGGCGGCGGAGTTCGTCCGTCGTTTTGGCAAGGCGTAAGGACGGGGAGCGCACGATGGAAAAGCAGGCCGAAATCCGCGGATTGATGATCACGGTGACCAACGGGCGCGTGCTGCTGCCCAACGCCAACGTGACCGAGATCATCACCTACTCGACGCCAGAGCCGATCGAGAACGCGCCGCCGTGGCTGCTCGGCCGCACCCGTTGGCGCGGCTGGCGTGTGCCGCTGGTGTCGTTCTCGATGTTGACCGGGCTGGCGGCGAAGGAAGGCGGTGTCAACGCCAAGGTCACCGTGCTCAAGGCCCTGGGCGGTAATCCGAAGATGCCGTTCCTGGCGATGGTGGCGCAGGGCTTTCCGCGTCTGACCACGATTTCGGCGGAGACCATGGTCGCGGCTGGCGAGGGCGAGGAACACGCAGTCGGTATCGCCCACACCGTGCTGGTGCGTGATGATCACGCCATCGTGCCCGACCTGGTCGGGATCGAGCGCCTGATCAGCGACGCCATCGCCGCCTGAGATCTCCGCCGTCGAGCGTGCGCATGGGATGCGCGCCCTCGCCGAGCGACGTTAGCTGGTTCAGTCGACGTAACCCGCCACCATCACGCGCTTGCCGTGCAGCAACTGTTCGTAGCCGTCCGACGGAACCGGCAGCACTTCGACGCGCGCGAACCCGACCTTGCGCATGATCCAGCACAGCGCTTCGGTGCTCGGCACCAGACAGATGCCGGTAGTGCTGGCCTCGGGGCCATGGGTGTCGTCGGTCTCGTCGATGATGCCGAATGAGCCCTTGAGAGGCCGCACGAACTTGTAGCTGCCGTAATCGACCATGCCGCTCAGGTTCGGTACCACCTGGGTTTCCACCAGGCACAGGCGTCGCGTCAGCGCGCGCGCCACGCGCAGCGCCCCCACCGGATTCTCGAGGTGGTAGAGCAAACCCAGGCACAGGCAGACGTCGAACTGGCCCACGGCCGCGAGGTCCAGTGCGTGCACGTCGGACTGCATCATGCGCATCTGCGTCAAGCGCAGGGTGTCGCGGATCAACGTGGCGTCGGCAATGTGCTCGCTGCGCGCATCGACCGCGAGCACGTCGCGCAGACCGAGTTGCGCCAACTGCACCGAGAACCAGCCCTGGTGGCAGGCGAGGTCGATGCCGTCGAGTTGCGTCAGGTCATCGCCGAAGCGGGCACGCAGCGCCGCCGCGAGCATGGACGAACGGGTGTGGTGGATGCCATCAAGCCAGCCGCCATCGTAGCTCGGCGTGGTGGCGCCGCTCGGCAGCCGGAACGGATAGAACCAAGGGCGCGCCAGTGCGCGCGCTTCCAGATCGGCGGTCATGGCCTCATCCCTGGTTGACGGGTGCGAAGTCGCGACGGGCGCTCGCGATAGTGACGGTGAAGCCGGCGATCACGTCGATCAGGCACATCGCGGTCAGCGCGAAGAAGGCCGGGTGCGCGAACTTCGGCGCGATCAGCAGTTCCACCAGCGCGACGATGAACACGATTAGCGACAGCGCGTGGTCGAGAACGCTCATCGAACTGGTGCGCGTGGCCTTGAAGATCTCGACGTAGAGCAGGATCAGGCCGAGCACGACCAGCGCGTCGCCGCTCGCGAACGCGACGCCGCCGCCGGAGGGCAAGGTCAGCACGAACAGCGGCTCGGCGAAGCCGGTCTGGGCTGCGAACGCGACCAGATTCGCGAGCAGCAGCACGACGGAAAGCAGGGGAATGGCCGACAGCATGACGCGCTCTCGCAGGGCGGAGCCGCATTGTGCCAGAGCCGGCCGCTCAGGCGTGGATGCGGCGGTCGCGCGGCAGGTGACTGACCAGGAACTGCATCTGGTCGGAGAGGATGTTGCGGTTCGACAGGATCAGGTGCTCGACCCAGCTCGGACGGTAGGGGATCGCGAGCAGCGGCATGTTCGCCTGCTGCGGCGTGCGCCCGCCCTTGTGCACGTTGCAGGCCAAGCAGGCGCTGACCACGTTTTCCCACACGTCGCGTCCGCCTCGGGAGGTCGGCAGCACGTGGTCGCGGGTCAATTGCGGGCGGCCGAAATGCTGGCCGCAATACATGCACAGATAGCGGTCGCGCGCGAACAGCGCGGCGTTGGTCAGGGCCGGCGCCGGTGCCATCAGTCCGGGACGCGCATGGCCGCGGCTGGCCACGATCGGGTGCAGTTCAACGATGCTCTGCGATCCGGTCCGGCGGCTCCTGCCGCCATGCACGGTCAGGCAAGGCTCGCCGATGGTCCATGCGACCGCACCGCGGACGTAGAGGCAGGTGGCTTCCTGCCAGCTCATCCAGTCGAGGATGCGACCGTTCGAGTCGAGCGATAGCAGCCGCGTCGAATCCAGATCGGCCTTCTGTGCAACCTGCAACAGCATCCCGTCCTCCAGCGCCAGTGGATCACTGCTGGCGCCCGAGCATAGCCGAAAGCCATGGCACGACCGCAATACGCCTCAGACCGCCGCCGGCAGGAACCCGAGGTGGTGAGAGCCGGTGCCGCCTTGGGTGATGTCGGTGAAGCGGGTGACGTTGGGGAAAACCAGGCCGCGGCCACCAGCATCGTCCGGCAGTCCGTACCAGCGCGCGAGCGTCCACGCATACTGGTCAACACTGGTGGTCGGGATGATCTGGCCCCAGCCGGCGTCATCCGGGTTCGAGGCGCTGGCCGCGAGGCTCGGGAAGCGGCCGTAGAACTGGCCGCCGTTGACCGCGCCTCCAAGCACCAGGTGATGCCCGCCCCAGCCATGGTCGGTGCCATCGCCGTTGTTGGTGAGCGTGCGACCGAACTCGCTGGCGGTGAACGTCGTCACCTGATCCGCGATGCCCATGGTCTGCGTCGCTTGGTAGAACTTCGTCAGCCCATTCGCGATGGCACGGATCAGGCCGGGGTGGTCGGCGAGTTGGGTGTCGTGATTGTCGAAACCGCCGAGTCCGACGAAGAAGATCTGGCGCTGCATCTGCAGCGTGTCGCGCACTGCGATCAGGCGCGCCACCATCTTCAGCTGGCGCGTGAGGTAGTCCTCGATGGATGCGTCGGTACCAAACACGGCATCGAAATCGGGTGCGGCCGCCAGTGCGCTGATGACCTGCTCGTAGTTGGATACGGTGCGCTTGAATCCGTTCGCGTAGGTGCGCTCGAGCGGGTGCGAGAGCGGGGCATTGAGCAACTGGTACAACGCCGCGCGCCGATCGGTCGGGTCGGACCAGGTCGGGTCGATGTTGCTGATGCGGTCCACACCCCAGGCATTCAGGAAGTAGGGAACCACGTCCTCGCCCGACTCGAGGACGTTCTCGCCGTCGGTCGAAATCGTCATCGCCAGGTTCTGGTTGGTGTTGCTGGCGCCGAAGCGGTCCGCGAGCAAGCCGCCCCAACCCATGCGGTCCAGGCTGTTGGCCGTGGGTGTCTGCCAGTAGGTCGCTTGATCCTCGTGCGAGAACAGCTGCGGGGGGACCGGCACGCTTTCGTTCTGGTACTGGGTCTTGGTGACCGGATAGAGCAGCGGCCCCGTGTTGGCGACGATTGCAAGCGGGCTGTTGGCCTGGTTGAACAAGCCGGCCAGGGTCGAAACCGACGGATGCGGCGGCGTGCCGGTGCCGGTCACGACCCCGGGGTGCAGGCCGTAGGCGGCACCGCTGGCGGTCGGGGTCAGCGCCACCAGTTGGCTGCGCGGCACGGCGATGCCGCTGCGCGTCGCGGTGTAGGTGGCATGTGCCGAAACATCGCGCGGCACCACCATGTTGAAGCTGTCGTTGCCGCCGTAGAGGAACACGCAGACCAAGGCCCGGTAGTCGGTTCCGAGCAACGCGCGGCGGTCCTTGCCCAGCGTGGCTGCTTGCGCCAGGGAGAACTTGCCGGCGAGCGAGGTGAAGGCGGCGCTGGAGGCGGCGAGGCAGAGCGAGCGCTTGAGCAGGTCGCGACGTTTCATGGCGTTCCTCACTTCTCGATGACGTATTCGGGGGAAACCATGATCAGCCACAGCGCCTCCCATGCGCGCCGGTAGCCGGCCTCGTCGCCGACCGGAATGGCCAGCAGATAGGTTCTGAGGGTGTTGCGCATGTGCGTGCTCATCGTGCCCGACATCATCAGCACGTCCAGGCGTTCGAGCAGGCGCTCGATCGAGGCATTGCCCGAGAGCGCTCGCTCGCTGGCGAGGTTGATCTTGGTTGCGTCCGGATCGGCCCATTCGCTCGGGTTGCCGACGTAGTTCCAGACCATGGTGTCGAGCACGTTGCTGAAATTGGTGACATAGCCATCGGTCTGGATCTGGAACTCTGGCGCCACCCAGCCGTTGCTGGCGATCTCACCAGCGGGCTGGTAGTCGGGCAGGAAGAAGTTGAATACGGTGCGCGCGTGCAGCGGCATCTGCGGCACGTACTGGCCGGGCCACCAGATCCACCAGTCCTGGTAACGGCCAGTCGGATTGGTGGCCGCGAACGCGCGCCAGATTTGCGTCATGCGCAGCATCGGTTCGCGTAGCTTGCCCTGGTGCGAGCCGGTCACCGGGCGCGCGCGTGCATCCGGATCCATCAGCACCGCACGCACGACTGCGCGCAAGTCGCCGCGCACCCCGCTGCCGTTGTTGTTGAACACGCCGGCGACGCGGGCGATGTAGTCGGGCTCGGGGTTGCTGGTGACGAAGCGCTGGATCAGGCGTTGCGCCAGGAACGGGCCCACGTTTGGATGGCCGGCGACATTGTCGAGTGCCGCCGACAGATTCGAGTAGGGCGTGGGGCTGCCATGTGCGGCCAGTGGTTCGGGGGATCCGGTGAGCACGCCGCCGGCGAGGGCCGCGCCCGGATAGACCAGCAGTTGCTTGTCGCCCAGGTAGGCATGCCAGACGAACCACGGCGGCGTGTTGCCCCACCACGGGCCTTCCGGTGTCTGCATCGGCTGCAACCAGCCGGCGCCCGTCTCGCCCGGACCACACCACTCGAACTCGCGCACCGGACAGCCGGCAAAGGTCCAGCCGGTGAATACGTGCGCGAAGCCGCGAATCGTGTCCTGGTTGAAGGTGGGGACGGTCTGCACCCCGGCGGTGCCGGCATCACCGTCCACAGGGCTGCCATCAAGATTGAGTTGCACCAGGCCGACAGAAAACAGCTGCATGATCTCGCGCGCATAGTTCTCGTCGGGGCGCACGTTCGATGCTTCGTCCGGCTTGCGGTTCTGCAGCATCGACAGATAGCGGCCCATCACCGGGCTCAGCGTCACCTGTTCCAGCAGCGCGCGATAGCTGCCGAGGCCATGTGTGCCGAGCAGGTCGTAGTAGTGCGCCAGCGCAAACGGTTCGCCGCCGAGGCCGGCGCCCTGGTCCGAGACCACGAGGATCTCGCTCAGTGCCAGGGCCACGCGTTGGCGCAATTGGTCGGGTGCCGTCAGAGCGCGCTGGAAGAAGGCCTCATAGCGCACGTTCTGGCCGACGTCTTGATTGGCAGCCGCCAGCGCGTCCAGGTAGGGGCGATGCGAAGAAAATGCGAGATTCAGTTGCTCGTTGAGCCACGCGTTGTAGCCGATCTGGCGCAAGCGCTGAATCTCCGGCATGGTCGGCCCCAACGTCGCCTGGGTCAGGAAGCGCGCGGCTTCATAGTCGTTGTAGGGACCTTCGGCGGGTTCGTCGAAGCTGGCGGTAAACAGCAAGTCGCCGGCACGGGCTCCCGGAGCAAGCGCCAGCAGTGCTCCGGCAATGACGGTGACGAAGGATCGGATCGGGCTCATGGGGCACTCGCATTTGAACGTCAATATTTGTAGTGCACGAGTTGTTCCGCTGCTGTGAAGCACAAGCCGCAAATTGCGGTGGTGCGCACGTTGCTTGCGTGATCTGACCCGCAAATCGAGAAATTCGCGGCAATGGACCGATGTTTACGCACGCGAGTCTTGTCCCTCGACCGCCGGTCAAGCCCGCAAACGCGCGACTTCAATGGATCGCGACTGGGTGTCCGTGATACGGAACGACCTCACGGTTGATGGTTCGTCGCCACTCAAGTTCCGCGGTTGGACCCGAAAATTTCACCCTTGCTCGGCGGCGAGGGTCAATAGAGTCAACGATTGGGCGCGATATCGGGCAGCAACCGAACATCGGGCCGATCGCGGCGATGCCGAGCACGAGGATCAGGATCGCCGCGGCAGGTGAGTGCCGGCGTTCGGCGCAACGAGCGCAATGCACGCGACAGCTTCATCCGGCACGCCTGCAAGGTGGTGCTCACCGCCGCTCGCCGAACAGCGACCCGAAGCTGAGGTAGAACGAATCTTCGCCGCCTTCGGCGAGGCCGTAGCCGAAGAAGATCGGGCCGAGTGGCGAGTCGATGCCGACGAAGGTGGAGCCGGCGATCAGCAGCGAGTCGAGGCTGATCGCGTCGCGGCTTTCCCAGACGTTGCCGGTCTCGACGCTGGCGCCGATGTAGGCGGGCAGCGCGAACAGGCGCGACATGTCGCCGAAGCGGCGGTAGTAGATGGCGCGGGCGAGTGCGCTGTGCTCGCCGCTCAGATCGCGGTCGCCGAAGCCGGAGAGGCGGGTGAAACCGCCAAGCGTGGCGAGTGCGCTGAAGGACTCCGGGTTGCCCCAACTGGTCTGGGCTTCCATGCCGAGCAGCAGACGATGGCGGTCGAACGCGAAGGCGCGATGCCAGTCGGCGTGCACGACTTCGCCGTTGGCTTCGGAGCCGAGGCCCGGGCGGCTGATGCTGAGGTCGATGGCACCACGACGACCGGAAGTCGGGAAGCCGAGGTCGTCGAGACTGTCGTGGTCGAGGGCGAACACGAAGCTGGTGGCATCGGAAGTGAAGCCGCTGGCACCGGGCAGGGTGCCGGTCTGCACCTGCGCGCGGTTGTGGCCGTACTCGAGCCCGCCTTCGACGCGCCAGCGGTGGCCCAGATTGGTCCCGACGCGGGCACCCGCAAGCGCGCGGCGCAGTCGCGCCTCCAGCACGCCCGAGCCGACCGCGAACGACTGGTTGCGCGCGTCGAAGCGAACCTCGGGTCGCCAGTAGTACTGGCCACGCTCACCCCAGGGTTGATACCACTCGCCGCTGATCGCGGCGACGCGCCCGAGGTCGGCGCGCACGCGTGCCTCGGCGCCGCGCTCGGAGAGTCCGGTGAACGTCGCTTCGGCGGAAAGTTGATAGTCGCTGCGACCGTTGAAATCGTCCGACAGCTGCAGGCCGAATCCGACGAAGTTCGGTCCCCAGCCCTTGTCGATGGGCGCGACCAGCAAGCCGGTGGCATTGCCGCGGCGCTCGAGGTTGTAGAGGATGCGCTCGTAGTGGCCGGTGCCGTAGGCCTCGCCGACGCGCTGTTCGATGTCGGCGCTGTCCATCGGTGCGCCAACCGCGCCGCTCATGGCCGTATGCACGAACAGCGGCGAGCGTGTGCGCTTGGCATCGACTTCGACGAATTCGAGCTTGGGCGCATCGAACTCCGCGCGCCGCTGTTGCAGGCGCACGGCGGCGAATGCGTCGCCGGGCAGGGCCAGGGGTTTGAGTTTGGCGACCGCGGCTTCTGCCGCTGCGGCACCGCTGCCGATCGCGCCGAGCGCGCGGTCGAATTCGGCACTGCCAAGATCGCCGAGATCCGGGCGGATCAGCACGTCCTGCGGCGACATCGCGGCGAGCACGGCGTCGGTGCGCTGCTTCATCAACAGTGTGATCATCTGCAGCGTGATCGACAGCGGCGAACCGAGCTTGTCTTCGGCCATCATCGGTTCGCCGACGTCGACGACGATGACGCGATCCACGCCCATCGCCTTGACCACGTCGACCGGGACGTTGTTGACGATGCCGCCATCGACCATCAACTTGCCGTTGACGCGGATCGGCGCGAACGCGCCCGGCACCGACATGCTGGCGCGGATCGCGAGTGCGAGGTCGCCCTTGCGGAACACCACCTGTTCGCCCTTGCCGATGTCGGTGCCGACCGCGCGAAACGGAATCGGCAGGTCATCGAAGTTCTTGAGATCCCAGTACTGCAGCAGCATGCGCCGCATCAGGTTGAGGAACTTCTGTCCCTGCAGCACGCCGCGCGGTGCGATCAGCTTGCCTTCGCGCAGGCCAAGCTTGAACTCGAGCAAATCGCGGTAGTCCTCGTCCTTGCGCCGCATCGGCAGTTCCGCGCGCGCCGGGTCGTCGCTGAAGAAATCCTTCCAGTCCAGCGACGCGATCAGCGCCTCGATCTCGTCCGGGGTGTAGCCGGCGGCATACAGGCCGCCGACGATCGAACCCATGCTGGTGCCGGCGATGGCGTGGATCGGAATGTGCTCGCGCTCCAGCACCTTGAGCACACCGATGTGCGCTGCCCCGCGCGCGCCGCCGCCACCGAGCACGAGCCCGATGCGCGGCGCATTCGCGAGCGCATGCGCGTAGGCGGCAGGGGTCGCCTCCTCGTCCTCGCGGGCGGTCGTGGCGGCGCGGGTGACTACGGAACCGATCAGCAGCAGGATGGCGAAGGCGAGGCGCATGGGAGATCCGGGCAATCCGATGCGCCCATGTTAGCGGTCGCGCTACGCTACGCGCCCGTTTTTCGAGGTGAACCATGGCCCAGTCGAAACTCGTGCGCGGCCTCGGCACGCGCGCCATCCATGCCGGACAGAAACCCGACCCGAGCACCGGTGCGGTGATGACGCCGATCTACGCGACCAGCACCTACGTCCAGCGCAGCCCCGGTGAGCATCAGGGCTTCGAGTACTCGCGCTCGCACAACCCGACCCGTTTCGCCTACGAGGACTGCGTCGCCGCGCTCGAGGGTGGTCGCAAGGGGTATGCCTTCGCCTCCGGCCTGGCGGCGACCGCGACTGTGCTTGACGCGCTCGATGCCGGCGGCCACGTGATCGCGATGGACGACATGTACGGCGGCACCTACCGCTTGTTCGAGCGCGTGCGGCGCCGTTCCGCCGGGCTCGACTTCAGCTACGTGGATCTGAATGATCCGGCAGCGCTCAAGGCTGCGCTGCGCCCGAACACGCGCATGATCTGGGCGGAGACGCCGACCAATCCGCTGCTGAAACTGGTTGATCTGGCCAAGGTCGCGGCGTTCGCGAAAAAGCACAATCTGGTCCTGGCGGTCGACAACACCTTCAGCTCGCCGATGCTGCAGCGTCCGCTCGAGTTCGGCGCCGACATCGTCATGCACTCGGCGACCAAATACCTCAACGGCCACTCCGACATCGTCGGCGGCATGCTTGTGGTCGGCGAGAACCGTGATCTGGAGGAACGCATCACTTTCCTGCAAAACGCGGTCGGCAGCGTGCAGGGTCCGTTCGATTCTTTCCTCGCCCTGCGCGGCCTGAAGACTTTGCACCTGCGCATGCAGGCGCACTGCGCCAACGCCGGCGAACTGGCGAAGTGGCTGGAGGCGCACGCAAAGGTCGAGCGCGTGATCTATCCGGGGCTCAAGTCGCACCCGCAGCACGCGCTCGCGAAGCGGCAGATGGACGGCTGCGGCGGCATGATTTCGATCGTGGTCAAGGGTGGGTTGAAGTCGGCGCGCAGGATGATGGAGCGTTGCCAGATCTTCGGGCTGGCCGAGTCGCTCGGCGGCGTCGAGAGCCTGATCAATCACCCGGCGATCATGACCCACGCATCGGTGCCGATCGAGAAGCGCAAGGCGCTCGGGATCAGCGATGCGTTGGTGCGGCTTTCGGTCGGCGTCGAGGACGTCGCCGACCTGCGCGCCGACCTGGAGCAGGCCTTGGAATGAGGTGAAGAGCATCGCGGGCTGGAGCCCGCTCCCACAGGTGCACCGACCCACCCTCATGGAGCTCCTGTGGGAGCGGGCTCCGGCCCGCGATAAGGACAACCTCATGCTGCGCTGCCTCGCCCTGATCACCTTGCTCCTGGCCGCCTGCACCCCGGTGCCACCCAGGCCGGCCGCCGCGCCGCCAGATGCACGCACGGAACTGCAGGCGTTTCGCGAGCGCTACGCCGCGGTCCGCTCGGCGTTGCAGGGCGACGACGCCGGCGCGCTGCTCGCGTCCGGTGACGCCGCGCTGGCGCTGATGCCCGATCTGCCGAATCTGCATTACGCCCGCGCTGTTGCGCTGGCCAAGCTGGGCCGCAGCGACGAGGCGCTGAGCGAGATCGACCGCATGGCCGCGACCGGGCTCGCCTTCCGCATCGCGCAGGAGCCGGGCCTGCAAGCGCTGCGTTCGCAGCCGCGCTTTGCCGCCCTGGTCGAACAGTTCGAGGCCAATCGCCAGCCGCGCGGCCCGATCGAGCTTGCGTTCAACGCCCGCGGCTTGCCAGCGGACTTCATTCCGGAATCGATCTTGCGTGACGAAGCCAACGGGCGCTGGTGGCTCGGCAGCGTGCGCCATGCGCGCATCGACGCGGTCGATGAGGGCGGTGCCGCCTACGATTTCGTCGCGGCTGGTGACGGCGGTCTGCTTGGCGTGCTCGGCATGCGTGCGATCGGCGACACGCTGTGGGTGGCGTCGGCCGGGCTGGCCGAGACCGCAGGCATCGCCAAGGCCGACATCGGCCGCAGCGGCCTGTTCGAGATCGACGCGCGCAGCGGTCGCGTGCGGCGCTCGTGGTGGCTGCCCAAGGACGGACAGATGCATGCGCTCGGTGATGTGCTGCTGCTCGGCAGCGAGGTGTTCGCCAGCGACAGTATCGGTGGCGGCATCTACCGACTCGATGCGGCGCGCACGTCGCTGAAGGCCCTCGTCGCGCCGGGATTGCTGCTGTCGCCGCAAGGCATGGCCGCGCTCGATCGGCGGCGAATCGTGATCGCCGACTATCCGACCGGGCTATGGCTGCTCGATCAGGAATCGGGCTCGCTGCGGCGCCTGCCGACGGACACCGGCGCGCTTACCGGGATCGACGGTCTCTACGCGCACCAGGGCGATCTGATCGCGATCCAGAACGGCACCGCTCCGAAGCGCATCCTGCGCATCCGCCTCGACGCTGCCGGCGAACGTGTCGCCGCGGTCGAAGTGCTGGCGCAGAATCTGCTTGGCTGGGGCGAGCCTTCGCTCGGCACGATCCACGACGGCGCGCTCTACTACATCGCCAACAGCCAGTGGGACCGCTTCGACGACAAGGCCCAACTACCGCCGCTGGACCAACTGGACCCGCCGCGGGTGATGCGACTGGGGCTCGGTCGCTGAGAAGCTTGCATGGCGACGACTGCACGCTACGCTTGTCGCAGAAGCTGCTGCGGAGAAGAATGACATGATCAGATCAGTGCTGGACGAGTTGCGTCCCCGCGCGCTGGCGCTGGCCGCGGAAGATCGCGCCGAACTCGCACATGAGTTGCTCGTGAGCCTGGATGGCCCGCCGGAGCATGGTGTGGCCGCTGCGTGGGATGTCGAACTGCAGCGTCGACTGGACGAACTCGAGTCCGGTTCGGTAACGCTGATCGAGGCTGATGAGGTCATGCGCAAGGTGCGGGCGTTGAGTCCGGCCACGTGATCCGACGCATGCGGCTGCACCCAGCAGCGGGCGAGGAGTTCGTCGATGCCGCCGCTTGGTACCTGAGCATTGGAAACGCGCTGGGTCGGGATTTTCAACAGGAACTTGAAGCTGCCATGGGGTTGCTGATGCAATCTCCGATACCGGCAGTGCCGCATCCGCGCCTTCCCGCGGCGCTCGGGCTCCGGAGAGTGATCCTGCGGCGATTCCCCTACGACCTGGTGTTCATCGAGCGGCAGAACGAGATTCATATCATCGCGCTGGCGCATCACGCTCGCCGCCCCGGTTACTGGCGGTCACGCCTGGGGCAGCGCTGAGGGGTTCATCCGACGAAGCAGACGGATTTCGCCCGCTCGCGTCCGGGTGCTGGCGTCGCGGTCGCGACAAGGGGTCGCGATCGACGAAGATCAGACGACGGCGGAAGGCGGTCGGGCTCTCGACCAGCGTGATCGCCTTGAGCGATTCGAGCCCTGCCGGAAACCACGGCGCGTGCAGGAAGCGCGTTTCCGCCAGCGCCCATTCCGGGACGTCGAGTGCGTAGCGGAACGCCAGGTGCTCGGCGACCGCGGCCAGATAGGCGTCGGCGCGCGGGTTGCCACTCGCTGCCGGCTCGTCGGTGAGCATGCGCTGCCGCTGCGCCGGTGCCGGCTCGACATAGAACTCGTCGAGAAACTCGCGTAGCAGCACGTCGATCGGCTCGTTGGGTGTGGTGCGCGCGACTACCTCGCGCAGTGTGCGCGGACGAGCATTGCCCAAGGCTGCAGCGGGAGTATCCATGGTTCGATGATAGGCCAACTCGGGCCGGTGGCGGCGTTCAGGCTGAGCGCATCGATTGCTTGAAGCGGCGCATGCATGCAAGCGGCGAATTGAATAGGAATTGGCCGGCTGAACACTATTCGAACTGAATGATCTTGTTCGGCGACCACCCCCTAATCTCTCCAATTACTTCTTGCACGCTAGGAGGGGCGGTTGGACCAAATGGCGGAAGACCATCTACCCTTCCGTTCAGCGCGATGTACTCTGCTGCCATAGCTCGAGCCACGCAGGGTCCAATGGCTGTCTGATACGCATCGGAGAACGCCTGGCGAAGCTTGCCTTCTGCACTGATTTGGCAGACTTCACTCAAGTAGCTCTGAAATTGCGTGCCGAGAGCGGAGTCCCGCTCAATTCCAAGTTTTCGGTCTGACCAAGATTCGGAGCTTGCGACTCTTCGCCAGTATTTCTCCGTGCACCCGGATATGAGGACCCCGAGTTCAAGTCTTGCGGACTGGAACCGATCTTCCCAAGCTTTGAAATCGACGGAAGGGCAGGCGAGCAAGCTCTTGTGGGCAGCAAGGCCTTGCTCCAATTTCTTGGCAAGTTCCGCCAGTACAGGTTTCGAAATATCTTCAGGCGATTCTTCGGCCCATCGCTTCGCATTTGAAGCGCCAATCGTCGCAAGTTCAAATGGATCGAGGTGAGCAGCTTCAAGATCGGTAGCTATCGAGACGCTTTCGAACACGAACGGATCCGGTGACATGAGCTTGGAAAAAACCTTCCGAGGATTAAGTGTCTGAGGTGTCGCCCCACTTAGAGTCTGCATCAAGTATGCGCTGAGCTGTGCTTTCGCAGTAGACGCGTAGGACTCGGCATCTGCGGCGCTCGTTTTCGCCAGTCTTGCGGCAAGTTCTGCTGCGCTCGTTCGCTCAGCTGCGGCGCGCTCTCGCAACGAGAGCGATTCGATTTCAGTATCGAGATCGCCAATTTTGTCTGACAATCGAGCCGCTTGGACGCTTGCCTTGTCCCTTTCCAAAATTGTCTTTGCGAGACTTTCTTCCGCAGTCTCGATTTCATTTTCGAGTGCGGCTGCTTGCTCCTCCAATCGTTCCTTTTGCAGGACGGGCACAACCGTCATGAAGTACCCAACGATTGCGACAACAACACCGATCACTTGGGCGCACTGAGCGGCGAACCAGACCCAATGATTGCGCTCGCCTGTTGTGGAGGTAGCGGAGACAGTCTCGTCCCTTCTTGTCGAGACGGCATCACGTTCGACCCGAGGCTTTGATTTCCAAGTAAGTGTTCTGCGCATTTGTCTAGCCCAGTTCGTCGCCCTCAGGCTTCGGATCGCAAATTGCGACGAGTCGAAAATAGAGAAAACGTATCACCCAATCCAGCCCGCCAGCACGAGCAGGGCGAGCACTGCCATCCAGACCACGAGGATGCGCCAGATCAGTGACTGTGATTGGTGCAGCGGCAGCAGGGTGGTGTTGGCGGCTTCGTCGTCGAAGTCTTCGTCTTCGGCGTCGACGCTGGCGCGGGCGGCGGCGAACAGGAAGCCGATGTCGCGCACCAGGTAACCCTGGCCGATGCCGTGGTGGAAATCGCGCCAGCTTTGCGCGACGGCATCGAAATCCGCAGCCAGTGCCATCGCCAGGGTCATCATCTGCGCCGCCGGCCAGTCAAGCAGGACATGCAGCTCGCGCAGCGCATCGGCATGTGCTCGCGGCAGCGCGCTGCGGAAGGCTTCGGTCTGCGCCACCAGTTGCACCAGTCGATACAGCAGTGCGCCGGCGGCACCGAGCAGCAGGAACCAGAACAGCACGCCGAACCAGCGCGTCAGCGCGGCGCGGAACACGGTATCGACCAGGGTGCGGCCGTCGAGGGCGAGCGGCGGTACCGGCGGGTCGCTCGGGATTTCCTGCAACGCAGCCACGCGCGCATCGCGGTCGGCGGCATGCGTCACCGCACCGATGTCGGCATCCAGATCACGCGGACCCCAGCAATAGAACAACAGCAGCGTGGCAAGCAGAAACGAGGGGAATCCGTAGGCCTGGCCCCAGAGCAGAAATTGCAGCAGCGCCAGCAGTGCAACGGGCACGCCGATCGACCACCAGCCGCCGTGACGGCCGGCCCAGATGCCGGAGCCGGCGAAGGGATTGAAGTCGCCGCGCAGCCAGCTTTCGAACCAGCCGTAATGGCGCAGCCGGCCGAGCTCGGGCAGGCTGTGGCTCAGGACGATCGAGACGAGAACGGCGAGTAGGGCGGTGGCCATGGGCGCTTCCTGCGTTGCGCCGATTCTATGTCAAGCGCGTCTGCAACTGGGACGCGGGCCTTCACATCGCCAGTTCGATGGCGCCGGTCGCGGCCAGCTCGTCGATCAGGGACTCGTTGTAGCCGAGTTCGAGCAGCACTTCGTGGGTGTGTTCGCCGCGCAGCGGTGGCGCCCGCTCGGAATGGTGCAGGCGACCATCGAAGCGCAGCGGGTTGGCGATCTGCGGCAGATGCGTGTGCAGCGTGTGCGGCAGGTCGAAGCGCAGCCCGCGCGCCTCGACCTGAGGATCGGCAAACACTTCCTCCAGGTCCTGCACCGGGCCGCAGGGGATGCCGGCATCGTCGAGCGCGCGTCGCCACTCGGCCTTCGAGCGGGTGCGCATGCGTTCGCTGATCAGCGGTGCCAGCAGGTGCCGGTTGGCCACGCGCAGGCTGTTGCTGGTGAAGCGCGCGTCGTCTGCCCAGTTGGCCGAGGCGATCTCGCAGAAGCGGCGGAACTGCATGTCGTTGCCGACCGCAATGAACAGGTCGCCATTGAGCGTCGGGAAGGACTGGTAGGGCACGATATTCGGATGCGCGCTGCCCAGACGCTCGGGGATCTCGCCGGCGATCAGGTAGTTCATGCCCTGGTTGGCGAGGATGGCGACCGCGGAATCGAACAGCGCGGTGTCGATCCAGGTGCCGCGGCCGGTGCTCTGGCGCTGGATCAGGGCCGCCTGGATGGCGTTTGCGGCATACAAGCCGGTGATCATGTCGACCACCGCGACGCCGACCTTGACCGGTCCGCGACCGTGTTCTCCGGTAATGCCCATCAGCCCGGCCTGGGCCTGGATCATCGCGTCGTAGCCGGGCTTGGACGCGTTCGGACCGTCCTGGCCGAAGCCGCTGATCGAGCAGTACACGAGGCTGGGCGAAGTCTGCGCCAGGCTTTCGTAGTCGAGGCCCATGCGCCCGAGCGTGCCCGGCTTGAAGTTCTCGATCAGCACATCCGAGGTGCGCACCAGCGCGCGCACGATCGACTGTGCGCGCGGGTCGGTCAGCTCCAGCGCCACCGAGCGCTTGCCGCGGTTGCAAGACAGGTAATACGCCGATTCCTGCGTGGTCTGGCCCTCGTCGTTGATCAGCCACGGCGGACCCCACTCGCGGGTGTCGTCACCGGCGCCGCTGCGCTCGATCTTGATCACGTCGGCGCCAAGGTCGGCGAGGACCTGGGTCGCGAACGGGCCCGCGAGCACGCGCGACAGATCGAGCACGCGGATGCCGGAGAGTGGGCCGGTCACGCGTGTTCTCCCGATCTCGGTGATCGGCGGCGGGGAAGGGCGGCAGGGTTCGGGCGCATCGGTGAATCCGGTCGGGCAACAAATTGAAAATCAGCCGCGGCTTGTAGCAGGCCGGCGCCGGCCGCTCAAGCCCGGCTGCCATGGCGAGCAGCGACGGCAGTCGCTACATTGACGCAATCCCGTTCGCGGAAGTGTGGACCCCGGCATGGATCGCAATCTGCTCGATGTGGTGCTGAGTTCCGATACCCGCAGTGCCGTGGTGCAACTCGGAGGCGAGTCGGACCAGGCCATTGCCGATCTGCTCACCGCCATCAACCCCGGTTTTGCGGTTGAGATTCTGAGCCAGTTCCCGCCCGAACGACGCGAGCGCATCGCCGCGGCAACGCCGTTCGGTGCCGGCCAGCAGTGGTTGCTCGACCACCATTACGAGGAAGGCACCGTCGGCCGGTTGATGGAGCGGCCGTTGGCGGTGTTTCGACCCGAGACCACGGTCGGCCAGGTGGTCGAGGCGCTGCGCGAGGTGGTGAAGAAGGCGTTCGTGACCTACGTGTTCGTGACCGAATCCGACGGTCGCATGGTCGGCGTCGTCGCGTTTCGCGAATTGCTGTTCGCCGGCAGCGGGCAGACGCTGGCTGCGGTGATGGTGAAGCAGCCGTTTGCGCTGCGCCCGGATATGGAGCTGGTCGATGCCATGCGCGAAGTAGTGACGCGCCATTATCCGGCCTACCCGGTGTGCGACGCCGAAAACCGCTTGGTCGGTTCGGTGCGTGGCCAGGTGCTGTTCGAGCAGCAGGCGTTCGAGATTTCGGCGCAGGCCGGCGCGATGGTCGGTGTCGAGAAGGAAGAACGGCTGTCGACGCCGTGGACGCGCAGCTTTCGCTTTCGCCACCCGTGGCTGCAGCTGAACCTGCTGACCGCCTTCCTGGCCGCGGCCGTAGTCGGCTACTTCCAGGATGCGATCGACCAGATCGTGCTGCTGGCGGTGTTCCTGCCGGTGCTCGCCGGACAGTGCGGCAACAGCGGTTCGCAGGCGCTTGCGGTGACCTTGCGCGGCATGACGCTCGGCGAACTGAAGCCGGGCCAGGGCGTCAAACTGATTGCCAAGGAAGCGCTGCTCGGCTGGTGGAACGGGCTGATCGTCGGCTTGGTCGCCGGCCTCGCGCTGTTCGTGATGGCGCGTGCGCAGCACAACCCGGATGCGCTGGTGCTGGCTGCGATCTGCGTCGTCGCGATGGCTTGTTCCTGCGTGCTGTCAGGCATTGCCGGTTCCGCCATCCCGCTCGGGTTGAAACGGGTTGGTGCCGATCCGGCGACCGCGTCCGGCATCTTTCTGACCACCGCCACCGACGTCGTCAGCATGGGCACTTTCCTCGGCCTCGCCAGTTGGTTGCTGCTGTGAACGCGGCGCGCATCATCCGCTATCGCGACCTGACGGCGGTGCCATGGAAAAACGGACTCGGCATCACCCGCGAGATCGCGCTGGAACCCGCGGCGAATCTTGGTGCCGGCTTCCGTTTCCGGCTGTCGCGCGCGGTGATCGAAGCGCAGGCGGCGTTCTCGAACTACCCCGGCGTGCGCCGCTGGCTGCTGCTGGCGCGCGGCGGTGCGCTCGAGTTGCGTTTCGATGGACTGCCGAGCCGTCAGCTCGAACGCGTCGGCGAGTTCTGCGCATTCAGCGGCGACGATGTCGTCGAAGGCGTCCCGCTCGACGGCTCCAGCGAAGACTTCAACCTGATGCTCGGTGATCCAGCGCTGGACGCCGAACTGCTGGTGCGGCCGATGGTGGGTTCGATGATCCTGCACCAGCCCGCCGGCCAGTGGCTGGTGTTCCATGTGCTCGATGGCCACGCCCACGTTCAGGACCAGAACGGCGTGCTGTCGATGGGAGACACCCTGCTCGCGCGCCCCGAGATGGAGGATCGCATCGCGGCGCGGGTCGATGGTGGCGGTCTGGCGTTGATCCTGCGCATCGCGCCGCGCGCGTAGCGAGCCGGGATACCCCCACGAACGCGGGGGTGGTTGATCCCGCAGCAGCAGATACCGTGTTCGTGCCGGAGCAGCCGGTGTCTTCGGCCGCCACGTCATGCGCTTGTTCCGTTCCAGCATCCTCGCGCTTGGCCTGGGGGCCAGCCTCGGTCTCGTCGCACCGGTGTCTGCCACCACCTTTGTGGTCGACTCGACACAGGCGCTGATCCACGCTCCCGCGAGCCCCGCCGGATCGGGCGCACGCTGCACGGCGACGCCCGCCGACTGCACGCTCTATGACGCTCGCATCGAGGCCGATGGCAGTGCCGGGCTCGACCGGATCGAGTTCAACATTCCGATGACCGACAGCGCTTGTGATGCCGGCACCGGCGTGTGCCGAATCGTCGCCGACCACATGGTTGCCGGCGGTGGTGGAAACGCACTGCGCTTCATCGATGGCGTCGAGATCGATGCCGGCACCCAACCGGGCGCGACGGTCAACACGCTGGACGCGGTGCAGGGCGGACTCGACATGAGTCTGAAGATCGAACTCGGTGGTCCGCCCGCGCCGACTCCGGAGAACGGCGTTCGCCATCTCGACCTGGGCGGCGGCGGGCTGATTCGCGGACTCGCCTTCACCCGCATGCCCATGGCGATCAAGGCCAGCCCGGCCGCGGGAACGCAACTGCGTATCGAAGGCTGCATCTTCGGTGCCCGGCCAGGTAGCACGCAGATGGTCTTCGCCAGCATCGAGGCCGACGAGGACCGGCTGTGGAATGCGATCGAGGTGGCGGAAACCGGCAGCACCGGTGCCGGCGACCCATTGCCGCAGGTGATCATCGGCGGCGCCGCGCCGGCGCAGCGCAACTGGTTTGCCAGCCACACCCGCGCGATCGTCCTGCACGGAAAGCCCGTGGCACTGGCCATGCACGGCAACTTGGTCGGAACCAACAAGGACGCCCGCGGACGCAACGGCCTGGGCAGCGCGATTTCGCTCTCGACCTGGAGTGCCGATGTCTCCGCCTGCACTACGCTCGACATTGGCGGCGCCGACCCGATGCTGCGCAACTATTTCGGTGGCCAGTTCGTGCTCGAGAAAGGCGCGACTCCGGGCAATGCGATGGTGCGCGGCAATTCGTTTGGCATCGATCCGGAAGGGGTGGTCTTGGCCAATTCGAGCAGCTTTCTGCAACTGGGCTCGGGATACCGCATTGGCGGCACTGGTGCTGGCGAAGGCAATGACTTCATCCATCGCAATGGCGCTTATGCGATCCGCAAGAACCTGGGCAGCGGCGGAGCCTTCGCCCTGCCGAGCGGGCGTTCCAGTGCGCTCGGCAACAGTTACGTCGGCGTCATCGAACCCGGCTACAACGGCGACTTCGGTTACGGCGGCGCCCCGATCTACACCGATCTGCGGAGCGGTGGCGGCGCCATCAACGATGCCGGTGACCTTGATGTGGGACCGTTCGGACTGACACTGCAGAACTGGCCGGTGATCACCGCCTACAGCTTGAGTGCAGCCGGAATCGAACTGACCTATCACGTTGACTCGACCGTGACCGCTGCGGCGTATGACCTGACGGTCGAGTTCTACCTGCACACGGTCGCGCCGAGCCTGAGCTATCAATTCGTCGGCCGCGATGTCTATTCCGCGGCCGCGGCAATGCAGGCGCGCAGCATCACCCTGCCGCTGCCGCCCGATCTGGTGTTGCCGGCGGACCCGGTGTTCGTGGCCACCGCCACCAGCAGCGACGCACTCGGGCTGAGCGGGGGAAACCAGCGAATTCAGCTTCCACGATATCGCGCTGGCCTGGGATGCGGGGATGCCCGCCGTGTTCCCGCTGAATCAAACCCGCGAAGTCCGCGTGAACCTCACCAGTACCTCGCCGTTCAAGCCGCACGGCGTCTTGCGCATCGAACGCACGGACGGATTCCAGCCGATATTGATCTGCGAGGGTCCGGTGCAAGCGACCACCACCGCTTCGCGCAGCAGCCTTGGCTGCAACTTCACGCCGACGCAGGCGGGCGCATTGCAATTGCGCGCCTACTGGGCCGCCAGCGGCACCACGTTCTTCGACCTCGGTAACGCCGCATCCGGCCCAGGGTCGGTAGCGATCTTGCGCGATGCCTCGATCGCGGTAGTGACCGACGCGCTGTTCATGGATGGCTTCGAACAGACGCCGTGACCGCCCGGAAAGGGCGCTCAGTCCCAACGGTCGTCGCGCGTCCACACGCCATCGGCGTCGACGCAGACCGGGAAGCTCGCGGTCGGGGTGCAGGCGGGTGGCGCGCAGACGGCGCCAGTGCGCACATCGAAGCGGGCGCCGTGGCGCGGGCATTCCACTTCGAAGCCGTGCACCGGACCGCCGGCGAGTTCGCCGCCGTCGTGGGTGCAGACGTCTTCGATGGCGTAGTGGTGGCCGTCGATGTTGAACACCGCGATCATGGTGGCATCCGCGACGACCACGCGATGTTCGCCGGGCGCCATTTCGTCGCGTGCGCAGACGCGGGTCCAGCCTTCCATCACGCCAGCTCCTTGACGAACACCTCGAAGCGCAGGTCATCGCGCTTGGGCAGGCCGAAGCGTATGTCGCCATACGGGAACGGCTCGAAGCGACCGGTGGCACGATAACCCCGGCGCTGGTACCAGGCGATCAGCTCGCTGCGAATCGAGATCACCGTGCAGGTCATGCGCGTGCAGTCCCAGGCTGTGCGCACC
Source organism: Lysobacterales bacterium (assembly GCA_016703225.1). NCBI lineage: Bacteria > Pseudomonadati > Pseudomonadota > Gammaproteobacteria > Lysobacterales > Lysobacterales bacterium. The sequence goes on along the minus strand of JADJCM010000001.1, from coordinate 238,497 downwards.
ACGCGCTCCGCCTCCGCGAGCAGCGCAGCGCCGACGCCTCCGCCCTGCAGCGTCGGGCGCACCGAGAACATGCCGAAGTAGCCGCGGCCGTCGATCTTCTCGACGTGCACGCAGCCGAGCAGTTCACCGTTCTGCTCCGCGAGCAACACGCGGCTGTTGGCCTTGGTGATCAGCTCGTCGACGCCGGCGGCGTCGATGCGTTGGCCGTCGAGCAGGTCGGCTTCGGTGGTCCAGCCGACACGGCTGGCGTCGCCGCGATAGGCCGATTCGACCAGCGCCACGATCGCGCCGATGTCGTCGTCGCAGGCGGTGCGGAATTGCAGCATGCTCACTCCCGGGTCCTGAGGGCGTTGGCTGCGGCGTCGAACGGCAGCATTGCACAGCGCTGGCGCGCCGGATGGTGGCGCAGTTCGGCGAAGGCGGCGAATTCGCCCGCAGCTTCAGCGCCGCTGTCGAACATCGCCACCATCTGCGCGCGCAGCATCGGCAAGGTATCGACACGCTGGCCGCGCAGCGCCTCGGTCAGCATCGACGCGCAGGCGGTGGTGATGGCGCAGGCTTCACCATCGAACATCGCCGCTTCGATCATCTCGCCGCGCAGGCGCAGGCTCAGCTCGACATGATCGCCGCACATGGCATTGTCGGCCGCGGCGCGATGCGTGGCATCGGCCAGACCGCCGCAATTGTGCGGCGCGCGGTTGTGCGCGAGCACGGTTTCCGAATACAGGGTGGAGGGGTGTGCCGACATCAGGCCAGCATCCTGCGCGCTTTCGCCAGCGCGGCGATGAACACGCCGATCTCGTCTTCGGTGTTGTAGAACGCGAGCGACGCGCGTGCCGTCGCCGGTACCCCGAAGAACTGCATGGTCGGGTGCGCGCAGTGATGCCCCGAGCGCACCGCGACGCCGTCGTTGTCGAGCAGGGTGGCGAGATCGTGCGCATGCGCGCCATCGACTACGAACGAAAACACCGCGGCACGTTCGCGGGCGTCGCCGATCAGGCGCAGGCCGGGCACGTCGGCGAGTGCCGCGCGCATGGCATCACGCAGACGCGCCTCGCGCGCTGCGATCGCATCAAGGCCGATGGCCTCGAGCCAGTCGATCGCCGCGCCAAGACCGATGAATCCGGCGATGTTTGGCGTGCCCGCTTCAAACTTGTGTGGGGCATCGTTGAAGGTGGTGCCATCGAACGAGACCTTGCGGATCATCTCGCCACCGCCCAGGAAGGGTGGCATCGCGTCGAGATGCGCGCGCTTCGCGATCAGCGCGCCGGTGCCGGTCGGGCCGAACAGCTTGTGGCCGGTGAGCACGTAAAAATCGCAGCCGAGCGCGGCGATATCGACCTTGAAATGCGGCGCTGCCTGGGAGCCGTCGATCAGGCTTGGAATGCCGCGCAGCTTCGCCGCCGCGATGATGGTCTGGACCGGATTGATCGTGCCGAGTGCATTCGACACATGCACCAGTCCGACCAGTCGGGTGCGCTCGTTCATGAGCGCGACCATGCCCTCGAAATCGATCTCGCCGGAAGCGGTGATCGGCGCCGGCACCACCTTGGCGCCGGTCTCGGCGGCGACCAGTTGCCAGGGCACGATGTTGGCGTGGTGTTCCATGCGCGAGACCAGGATCTCGTCGCCCGGCTTGAGCTTGTGGCGCAGGAAACTGTACGCGACCAGGTTCACCGCTTCGGTGGTGCCACGGGTAAACACGACCTCCTCGCGCGAGCGCGCGCCGATGAAACGCGCGAGCTTGTCGCGGGTGCCCTCGTACAAGGCGGTAGCCTCGGCGCCAAGCGTGTGTACCGCGCGCGCCACGTTGGCATTGTGCTCGCGGTAGTAGCCGCTGACGGCATCGATCACCGCCAGCGGCTTTTGCGCGGTGTTGGCGTTGTCGAAGTACACCAGCGGCTTGCCGTGGATCAGACGCGCGAGTTGCGGGAACTCGGCGCGCAAAGCGTTGATGTCATCGAGCCGGCTCATGCCGCGTCCTCGGGCAGGCAGCGCGCAAGCGCCGCGAGCGCGGTCTCGCGCACGGTGGCGTCGCTGAGTTGCAGCAACGGTTCGCGCGCGAACGCAAGTTGCAGGATGCGTCGCGCTTCGGGTTCGGCAATGCCGCGAGAACGCAGGTAGAACAGCGAACGCTCGTCGAGGCGGCCGACGGTGGCGCCGTGTGCAGCCTTGACCTCGTCGGCGTGGATTTCGAGCACCGGCCGGGTGTCGATCTCGGCATGCGCCGACAGCAGCAGGTTCTTGTTGCTGAGCGCGGCATCGGCACCGTCGGCGCCGGCTTCGACGATCAGTTGGCCGGCGAAAATGGCGTGACCGCGCTGGTCGGCGAGACCGCGCCAGACGATGTCCGAACGGGTGTTGCGGGCGCGATGGCGGACGTCGATGTGCAGGTCGGCATGGCGGCGCTGGCCAGCCATGGCGCAGCCGCGCACACAGAGCTGGGCATGCTCGCCGGCAAGGGTGACGTCGACCTCGTGCCGGTACAGCGATGCACCCGCAGCGACTTCCGCCAGATACAGCTGCGACTTTTCGGCCAGCGTCGCGCGCGTGCCGAGCACGCTGCTGACGCCTGCGCCTTCGTCCGCGACCTCGAGCCAGTGCAGCGTGGCAGCGGTGCCGATGTCGATGTCGCGCCAGGCATTGACGAAGGCGCTGCTGTCGCCGTCGGTGAAGCGGTGATGGACGAAGCTCGCCTCGGCGCCAGCGCCAAGCTCGAGCCGCAGCGACTGCTGCACGATCGCGTCCTGTGCCGCTGCCGTGGTCAGCGCGACCAGATGCAGCGGTTGCGGCAGCGCCGTATTCGCGGCAATGCGCAGGCCGAGCGTGCGCGCACTCGCCGCTGCGGCGAGCGCGAACGGCCAGTGCGGTGGTGGTGCGTGCACCGGGTCGGTGTTCGACAGCGTGATGTCGTCGCCGAGTGCGCTGAGGTCGGAATGCGCTGTGTCGAACTGGCCGTCGACGAATACGATGCGCGCGGGCAGGGCGCGCAGACGTTCCTGCATCGCGACGGAGATCGTTGCGGCGGCGCGCGGTGCAGCCGCGAACTGGCGCTGATTGAGCGCACGCAGCGAGCTGTAACGCCAGCGCTCGTCGCGCGACGCGGGCAGGCGCAGTGCCTGCAAGGCATCTCGCTGTGCCGCTGCCGCGTTCGCGATCAGGGGTTCGAGCAGGCCGCTCATGACGCGAACGCCGCCTGTTCCTCGCGCTTGCGCTCCTTGAGCCAGGCATAACCCTGGTCTTCGAGCTTCAGCGCCAAGTCTTTGTCGCCGCTCTGGACGATGCGGCCGTCGGCGAGCACATGCACGACATCGGGCACGATGTAATCGAGCAGGCGCTGGTAATGGGTGATCACCAGGAACGCGCGCTCGGGCGAGCGCAGCCGGTTCACGCCTTCGGCGACCAGGCGCAGCGCATCGATGTCGAGGCCGGAATCGGTTTCGTCGAGGATCGCCAGCGTCGGTTCGAGCACCGCCATCTGGAAGATTTCGTTGCGCTTCTTCTCGCCGCCGGAGAACCCTTCGTTGACGGCACGATTCAGCAGCTCGTCCTTCAGGTGCAGCACCTTCAGCTTCTCGCGCACCAGCTTGAGGAAGGCCATCGAGTCGAGTTCGGGCTCGCCGCGATGCTTGCGCTGGGCGTTGTACGCGGCGCGCAGGAAGTAGGTGTTTGTTCACGCCCGGGATCTCGACCGGATACTGGAACGCGAGGAAAACGCCGCTGGCCGCGCGCGCCTCGGGCTCCAGTGCGAGCAGGTCCTGGCCGTTGAAAATCACCGACCCCTGCGTGACCTCGTAGCCCTCGCGACCCGCGAGCACGTAGCCAAGCGTCGACTTGCCGGCGCCGTTCGGACCCATGATCGCGTGCACTTCGCCTGCCTTCACGTCGAGCGTGAGGCCCTTGAGGATGTCCTTGCCGGCGACGCGGACGTGGAGGTTGTCGATCTTGAGCATGGTCAGTCCGCTCCTTTGCGCAACTGCTTCGATTTCTCGAACTCTTCGATGTCGGCGAGGTCCTTGGCACGACCGCTCGCGCGCTTGTTGATCAATAGGTCTTCAAGTGCGATCAGCGGAATGCGAACCCCGCCCAGGTTTCCATACAGCCTGCGCGGATAACAATCGTCGAACTCGCGACCGGAGATGCCGATGAGCAAATCAATGCGATTCGGTGGCCGTCCCAGCATCAGCACCGCTTTGGGATCAAGCAGGTCGTCCCAGGTGAATTCATCGAAGCCAAAATCATGCAGCGCCGACAGTGTCCTTGTCGCGTTTTCCTCGCTGCGCTGCAGCCAGAAGTCAATGTCCTCCGTCGACCTCACGTAACCGAGTGCATTCACGGCGGCGCCGCCGACGACCAGGTAGCGCACATCATGGGCGTCGAGCAACCTGATGAACTCTTTCAAATCCGGGATCAGTTCCATATCGGTCCTCAATGGTTCTTTGCCGCAGGCGCAGGAAGAGTTCCAGTCGCTGGTCGATCGACAAGTGGGCGTATTCGTCGACCAGACTGGGTTCCTCGCCAAGCCTGAATTTCCGTGCGATGCGTTCGAGACGCTCGAAGTCGGGCGCTTGAGCATGCGAGCTTGCCGTAAGCGCGTTACTCATCCAATCGCTCCTTCCAGGCTCACTTCCAGCAACTTCTTGGCCTCGACTGCGAATTCCATCGGCAGCTCGCGGAACACTTGCTTGCAGAAGCCGTCGACGATCATCGACACCGCGTCTTCCTCGCGGATGCCGCGGGCCAGGCAATAGAACAGCTGTTCGTCGGAGATCTTCGAGGTGGTTGCCTCGTGTTCGACGATCGCGTTCGGGTGTTTCACCTCGATGTACGGAAAAGTGTGCGCGCCGCAGCGCTTGCCGATCAGCAAGCTGTCGCACTGGGTGAAGTTGCGCGCGCCCTCGGCGCTGCGCTCGACCTTGACCAGGCCGCGATAGGTGTTTTGGCCACGGCCGGCGCTGATGCCCTTGCTGATGATCTTGGACTTGGTGTTGCGTCCGAGGTGGATCATCTTGGTGCCGGTGTCGGCCTGCTGGCGGTGGTGGGTCAGGGCCACCGAGTAGAACTCGCCGCTGGAATCGTCACCCTTGAGCACGCAGCTCGGATATTTCCAGGTGATCGCCGAGCCGGTCTCGACCTGGGTCCAGGAAATCTTGCTGCGCGCGCCGCGGCATTCGCCGCGCTTGGTCACGAAGTTGTAGATGCCGCCGACGCCGTTCTCGTCGCCCGGATACCAGTTCTGCACGGTCGAGTACTTGATGCTGGCGTCGTCGAGCGCGACCAGTTCGACCACCGCCGCGTGCAGCTGGTTCTCGTCGCGCATCGGCGCGGTACAGCCTTCCAGGTAGCTGACGGTCGCGCCTTCCTCGCAGACGATCAGGGTGCGTTCGAACTGGCCGGTGTCGCGCGCGTTGATGCGGAAGTACGTGCTCAGCTCCATCGGGCAGCGCACGCCTTTCGGCACGAACACGAAGCTGCCGTCGGAGAACACCGCCGAGTTCAGCGCCGCGAAAAAGTTGTCGCCGGTCGGCACCACGCTGCCGAGGTAACGGCGCACCAGTTCCGGGTGTTCGTGCACGGCTTCCGACAGCGAGCAGAAGATCACGCCCTTCTCGGCCAGCTCCTTCTTGAAGGTCGTGCCGAGCGAAACCGAGTCGAACACCGCGTCCACCGCAACGCCGGCCAGGCGCGCGCGTTCGTGCAGCGGCACGCCGAGCTTGTCGTAGGTCTCGAGCAGTTTCGGATCGACCTCGTCGAGCGACTTGAATTTCTTTTTCGGCGCGGCGTAGAAGCTGATGTCCTGGAAATCGATCGGCGCGATCGCGAGCTTGGCCCAGTGCGGCGGCGTCATCGTCAGCCAGTGGCGATACGCGGCCAGACGCCATTCGGTCAGCCATTCCGGTTCGTTCTTCTTGGCCGAGATCAGCCGCACGACGTCCTCGCCCAGACCCTTGGGCATGACTTCGGTCTCGATGTCGGTCGAGAAGCCGGCCTCGTACTTGCGATTCGCGATCAGGGTTTCGACTTCGCTCACTGCGCGATCCTCAGGCCATCGTTACGCGGATCGGCACGGCCTTGCCGCGCGCGGTCCTGGCGGTGGCGGGTGCGCGCAGCTCGGTCAGGGTGACGCCACCGAGGGCGTCGCCAATGGCGCTGCTGATGCGCCGCCAGTTGTGCTGGATCAGGCAATGCGTCTCGTGGTCGCAACTGCCTTCGTGCAGGCTGCATTCGGTCATGCCGATAGGCCCCTCGATCGCGGTCACGATGTCGAGCACGGAGATGGCGTCCGCGGCATGCGCCAGCCGGTATCCGCCGTTGACGCCGCGGCGCGACTCGACCAGTCCCGCCGTCGCCAGCTGCTTGAGCAGCTTGCTCACCGTCGGCAACTCGATGCCGGCGCGCTCGGCCAGCTCGCTGGCACTGGCGACCGTGTCCGGATCGTCGGCGAGCGCTGCCATCAGCACGGTGGCGTAGTCGGTGAGTTTTGAAACGCGCAGCATCGGGACTGGGACCAATATGGGACAAGAATGGTACCGTTTCGTCATCGGCGGCGCAAAAGCCAGCGTCAAACTCCTTGTTACGGCGGCGCCGGCGCGAACTCCAGCGCAGCCGAGTTGATGCAGTGCTTGCCGCAAGCCCCAGTCGGTGCACGGTTGCGCCGCACACCAGCCTCGCCAGAGATCACTCGAAGCCGTCAGACATCAGGGGAGCTGATTCGTAGGCGCCGAGGTCGATGATGCCGTTGATGCGCGTGTAGCCGGCGATGTCCACGGTTCCGACGCCACCGAGCGCGCTGTTGTTGCCGAAATCGATCACCGGCGAATCTTCCTGCAGGCGCAAGTTGCTGCCGCCGATGAAGTTCGGGTCGACGCTGACATTGCCGATGCTGAGCGGCGAGGGCGTGCCCGCCATGGACTCGATGTCGTTGGTGATCAGGGTCGTCGTCAAGCCGACATGCAGATCGCTTTGTCCGCTGGTGGTGTTGGCGTAGAAGATGTTGTTGCTGAGGAAGATACTGCCGCTGTTGGGCGTACCAAAATGGGCGGCTGCCTCCGAGGTTTCTGGCTGGCCCGCGAGGTTGCCGCTCACCGTGTTGTTGGTGAAGTGGATGGTATGAGCGCTGTAGACATGCATCGCTGCGGCATTCAAGTACGAGGAGTTTCCGAAGAACGCCGAGTTGAGCACGCTGACGTCGCCTCCGCCGGAGACGTACAGTCCGGCGCCAATGCTACTTGATACGTTGTCGATGAAGTGTACGCGCTCGATGCTGATGTCGCCGAACTGCGTTCCTATCATGTGCAGACCCGCTCCCCAAGGTGCCGGATCGGGGCGAAAGCCTCCGCGGACGGTGAGGTTGCGCACGCTGATGCTGCCGCTGCCGCTGCTGCCTTCGATGTCCAGCACATGGCTCAGTCCGTTGCCATTCAGTACCGTCCGACTGGCGTCGTTGGTGAGCATGGCGCAGGGGCCAAACGCATCCTGCCAGCCACCTTCGATGGTCAGGCTTTCATCGGCGCCGACAAAGGCATGGAACGAGGAACCCTGAGTGTCGAAGTCGGTGCGCGTCAGACGGATGGTGTCGTCAACGCCATTGTCCTCGGCAGAAACCAGCGCACTGCGCAACTGGCTGGAAGTGTGGGCGCAGTAGACGGCAGCCGCTGCCGTACGGGGTAGCGTAGCGCCCGCCAGCAAGGCCGCCGTGCCCAGTATCAGGCTCGCAATGCGGTCTCGAAAGATGGAATGGCGGGCATCCCTGAGAAGGTAAGGGGAAAGGCGGCTCATGGTGTGCTCCGCGTGGTCGTTGGCGCGCCGAAATGGTGTGCTTGACCTTCTCTTACGAAGTTTCGCCGACCGACCGGACATGGCTGCGAAGCCGCCACCGCCCGCCGCGACAGCCTCGGTGCGCACCACTGGGAAGTGAACGATGCAATCGTTGCGGCGCAGTCAGGCGGAGTCGTAGCGCCGTAGGCTGGGTTGAACGCAGTGATACCCAGCATCGCGTTTGCCAAGTTCACTCGAAGCCGTCGGACATCAGGGGAGCCGATTCGTAGGCGCCGAGGTCGATGATGCCGTTGATGCGCGGACTGCCCGCGATGTCCAGGGTTCCGACGCCACCGAACGCGGCGTTGGTGCCCAGATCGACCAGTGGCGAATCGTCCTGCAGGCGCAAGTCGCCGCCGCCGATGAAGCTCGGGTCGACGCTGGTATTGCCGTTGCTGAGTACCGAAGGCGAGCCCGTCAGGATCTCGATGTCATTGCGGACCAGCGCCACGCTTGAGTCGGCAAACACGTCGCTTTGTCCGGGGTCGGTGTTGGCGTAGAAGATGTTGTTGCTGAGGTAAGTGCTTGGCGCGAGAAAACTGGCGGCTGCCGCCAGTCCTGGCAAGCTCGCGAAGTTGCCGCTCACCGTGTTGTTGGTGACGTAGATGTTCTGATTGCTGTAAATGTGCATCGCTGCGGCATTTAAGCCCGAGACATTGCCGAAGAACACCGAATTGAGCACGCTGACGTCGCCCCCGCCGGAGACGTGTAGTCCGGCACCAACGCTATTTGACACGTTGTCGATGAAGCGCACTCGCTCGACGCTGATGTCGCCGAGCTGCGTTCCTACAATGTAGAGTCCCGCCCCCCAAAGTGCCGGATCGAATCGGTAGCCGCCGCGAATGGTGAGGTTGCGCACTTTGATGCTGCCGGTGCCGCTGCTGCCTTGGATGGCCAACACATGGCTCAGTCCGTTGCCATTCAGTACCGTCCGACTGGCGTCGTTGGTGAGCATGGCGCAGGGGCCGAACGCATCCTGCCAGCCACCTTCGATGATCAGGCTTTCGCCGACATCGACAACGGCATGGAACGGGGACCCGTTTGTGTTCATCTCGGTGCGCGTCAGACGGATGGTGTCGGAAACGCCATTGCCACCTGCGGCGTTCAGCGCAGCCTTGAACTCTCCGCTGTTATGGGCGCATTAGACGGCAGCCGCTGCCGTGCCGGGCAACGCGGCGCCCGCCAGCAAGGCCACCGTGCCCAGCATCAGGCCCGCAATGGGGGCTCGGGAGCGGGAATGGCAAGCATCCGTGAGAGGGCGAGGGAAAAGGCGATTCATGACGAACTCCGCGGTCGGTGGCGCGCCCAGATGGTCTGCCTGTCCATCTCCTACGGAGTTTCGTCGATCGAGCGGACACTCCAGCATCAGCGTCATGTCGCGGGACGCGAATCCACGATGAAGAATTCACTCGAAGCCGTCGTACAGCAGCGGGGATGCCGATTCGTAGGCGCCGAGGTCGATGATGCCGTTGATGCGCGGATAGCCGGCGATGTCCACGGTTCCGACGCCACCGATCGCGGCGTTGACTCCGAAGTCGATCAGCGGCGAATTGTCCTGCAGGCGCAAGTTGCCGCCGCCGATGAAGCCCGGGTCGACGCTGATATTGCCGATGCTGAGCGGCGAGGGCGTGCCCGCCATGGACTCGATGTCGTTGGCGATCAGGGTGTCCGTAAGATCGGCATGCAGATCGCTTTGTCCGCTGGTGGTGTTGGCGTGGAAGATGTTGTTGCTGAGGTAAATGTTGCCGCTGTTGGGCGCACCAAAATGGGCTGCTGCCTCCGAACTTCCAGGTTCGCCGGCGAGATTGCCGCTCACCGTGTTGTTGGTGAAGTGGATGGTTTGAGCAGCGTATAGCGACAGCGCCGTAGCGTAGGCAGTCGACGCGTTGCCGAAGAACACCGAGTTGCGCACGCTGACGTCGGATCTGCCAAAGACGTAGAGCCCTGCGCCCTGATCATTCGACAGGTTGGAAATGAAGCGTACGCGCTCGACACTGATGTCCCCGGTGTGCGCCGGCAGTGCATTGATGCTCAAACCCGCTGCCAGAGCCGACGAGGCCGTGCGGTAACCCTTGCGGATGGTGAGGTTGCGTACGCTGATATTGCCACTGCCGCTGCTGCCCTCGATGGCCAACACCTGGCTCAGTCCGTTGCCACCGAGCTCGGTCAGGCCGGCGTCGTTGGTGATCAAGCCGCAGGGGCCGAATACATTCTGCCAGCCGCCTTCGATGGTCAGGCTTTCGCCGGCAGCGACAAAGGCATGGAAGGCTGACCCCTGGGCGCTGAAGTTGGCGCTCGTCAGGCGGATGGCGTCGTCAATGCCATTGCCCTCGGTAGCGGCCAGCGCAATGCGCAATTGGCTGGGGGTTTCGACGCAGTAGACGGCTGCCGTTGCGTTGCCGGGTAGCACTGAGCCCGCCAGCACGGCCGCCGTGCCCAGCATCAGGCTCGCAATGGGGGCTCGGGAGTGGGAATGGCAAGCATCCGTGAGAGGGCGAGGGGAAAGACGATTCACGGCGAACTCCGCGGTCGGTGGCGTGCCGAAATGACGTGCCTGACTTTCTCTTACGAAGTTTCTCCGATCGAGCGGACAACCCGACATCGACGTCAGGTCGAGCCTCGCGCTCCGAACCGAGTTGGTGGAGCAACAAAGTGCCGTATTGGAGCTTCGGAAAACCCCTGTCCGGTTTTGGCGTGCGGTCTCGTAAGAGTGGGGCAAGCGCACCCTTCGCTGTGCGCCTGCCCTGAGGAGATCGTCATGCGCCGTCCCGCTCGCACCACCCTGTTGTCGGCACTCACCCTTGCTTCCGCGCTGGCCGGCGCCAGCGCCGACGCTGCCATCTACTGCGTCAACAACACCAGCGAATTGCGCAATGCGCTCGCTGATGCCGACGGCAATGGCGTTGACGACACCATCCGCCTGGCGCAGGGGACGTTCAACATCACCCAATCCAGCCTGCAGACCTTCGTGCAGGACGGCGAGGATCTGCTCATCGAGGGCGGCTGGTTGAGTGTATTCGGGCCCTGCAACATGCTCACCAACGATGCCAGCCTGAGCGTGCTCGATGGTCTCGACGAGCGCCCGGTACTAAGAATCGTGGGCGGTAGCGGGCTCGCCGATATCAGCGTGCGCAACCTGAGCATCCGCAACGGCAAGCGACTGGCGGGAACGGATACCGCCGGGCTGACCATATGGACCGATTTTGAGCACACCGGTGCGGTAACCATCGAGCGCGTGATCTTCAGCGGCAACAGTTCAGACACCGACGCTGCCGCGCTGTACATCAGCGCGCGTGCCGACATCACTGTGCGCAACTCGGTGTTCACCGGCAACCACGCGGTCGCCACGGCGGCGATGTTGCTCAGCACGCCGAACGCCCACAGCATCTTTCTCGTCAACAACACGGTGGCGTTCAACGTCGCCTCCCAAGTCGGTTATGGCTGGGCGGCAGTGGGCTTCGTGTACGGCACGCCATTCCTCAGCAACAACATCTTTTACTACAACACCAGCGGTTCGCAGAAGGACTTCACAGCGAACAGCGATGACATCCTGATCGCCAACGACATCGAGCAAATGGGTGGCACGCCATCGCCCCTGAGCATCGACAACCTGGCGCTGGAGCCCGACTTCGCGGACCCCATCTCCTTGCGTCTTGCCAGCACTTCGCCGCTGCTCAACGTCGGCACCGCCGCGGCGATCGGCGGCGTCGGCACAGTGGACATCAAGGGCGATGCGCGCGTTGTCGGCGGCATCGACCTTGGCGCCCACGAGTTGGATCAGTTCTTCCGCGATGGCTTCGAGTAGGTGCCGATCCGCGCGATATCGGCGTCGATCTCGCGCAGCGCTGCGGCCTGCTCGGGCAGTGCCGCGCGCAACACGGCGGCCTCGGCGGCGATCAGCGGCGCCGCGCGGTCGCCGTTGGCGCTCAGGATCGCCGCCTGCAGCAGCAGCGAGCGCACCAGACCGAAGCGTTCGCCGTCGCCGAGTTGGCGATAGCGCGTCACCGAGCGCTCGATGCGTGTACCGGCCTGTTTCAGGTCTCGCAGGCCGAACAGCGCGCGCGCCATCGAGTAGTGATGCGCCGGCCACAGCGGGCTCTCCGGCGGCACGGTGGCGCGCCAGACCTGTTCGTTCACGGTGAAGGTCTGCAGCGCTGCCGCATACTCGCCCAGGCGCGCCTCGGTCCAGCCGACATTGGTCAGCGCCCATCCGCGTTCCGGCGATTCCGGACCGGCGACTTCCGCGGCGATCTCCGCAGATTCGCGGAAGGCAGCGAGCGCGCTCCGATGATCGCCGCGCGCCGCGTACAGCAGGCCGCGGTTATGCGCGTTTCCGGCGTAGCGCATGCTGCGCTCGCCGACCAGTGCCTTGATCCGTATGCGTGCGGTCTCCAGGTTTTCCGCTGCGGTGTCAAGTCGGCCCATCGAGATATGCAGCCAGCCCAGCGCCTGCACCGCGGTGACGGTGCGCAGATCGCCGTCGCCGAACAGCCCAGCCGCCATCGCGCGCGCTGCCTCGATCGCCTGCTCCGCCTCGGCATAACGCGCGAGATCGGAGAGCACCCAGCCGTGGCGGATCAGTGCCGATACCAGGCGATCACTCCCGGTCGTTGGTTCGAAGCGCCGCGCCAGTTGCAACGCTGCGCTCAGCGTGCGCTCGGCGTCCTCGCTGGCGCCGCGGTCGCGCTCCAGCATGCCAATGGTGGTCAGCAGATCGAGGTGATAAGGAAAACTCGCCGCGTCCAGCGGGATCGCCAACGCGCGTGCCTCGCGTAGGCGTTGGTCGACCAATGGCGACTGTCCGGTGCGCGATGCGGTCCACGCGCTGCGCTCCAGTGCCTGTCCCAATTGCAGGGGCGTGGCGGCGGGTGCTCGGCGCATTGCTTCCAGCGCGGCCTCGAAGCGCGCGTGCGCGCGGCGCATTTCGCCGATTCCGACATAAGTGCGTCCGAGGAGCATCTCGAGGTCGGCGCGCACCTCGGAGTCGGCGAACTCGGCGCTGGCGAGGCGCCGCACGGCGTTCTCCAGCATCACGTTCGCGCTCAGTTGCTCACCCCGGTTGATGCCGGGGTCGTCCACCTGGAACAGTTCGCCGATGAACTCCTGCATGGCGCGCGCGCGCGCCGCTTCGCGTCGCGCCTGGTCGGCCGCGGCGGTCGCCGCTGCTGCGGCCTGCTGCGCACGCTGGGCGCGCTCGATGGCGAAGCCGGCGCTGGCGGCGAGCGCCAGCAGCAGCACGCTGAAAGCGCCGACCAGCCAGCGCCGGCGCTGCACGAAGCGACTGAGGTGGTAGAGGGCGCTCGACCGCTGCGCGCTGACCGGACGGCCGTCGGACACCGCTTCGAGGTCCGCGACCAGCGCATCCATCGACACATAGCGGTCGTCCGCCGATTTCGCCAGCGCCTTGCGCACGATCGCCTCGAGGTCGCCGCGCAACGCGCGTCGCAAGCGCCGATAGTCGCCAGGCTCCACCGAACTGATGATGCGCTCGTGGCGTTGACCACTGGTGCTCTCGCCGGTACGACGGGTGTCCAGTGCCTGCGCCAGCCGCAGCGGTTCTTCGGCAGTCACCGCGTGCGCCCAGGCGGCGGCATCGCGGATGTCGGCGCGGTACGGCAGTCGGCCGCTGAGCAGGCGGAACATCAGCACGCCGAACTGGTAGACATCGGTGGCGGCGGTGATGTGGCCACCGCGGAATTGCTCGGGTGCGGCGTACTCGGGTGTCATCGGCCCAGGCGCGAGATGCTGTGTGAGACCGGCCCCGGGCGCCTCCAGCAGCAGCTTGGCGATGCCAAAATCGAGCAGCTTCACCTGGCCCTCGCGATCAACGAGCACGTTGTTCGGCTTGATATCGCGATGCACCACCAGATTGCGGTGGGCGTAGGCAAGCGCGGCGCCGACTCGCGCCAGCAATTGCAGACGTGCGGCGACGCCGAGGCCGCGCTCGCGGCAATGTTCGGTGATCGAATCACCATCGACGTACTCCATGGTGAAGTACGCCGCGCCGTCGGTAGTCTCACCGCCGTCGAGCAGTGCTGCGATGTTTGGGTGCTTGAGCTGCGCCAGGATCTGACGCTCATGCGCGAAACGCAGTCGCACGCTGCCGCCTTGTACTTGGCTGCGCACCAGCTTCAGTGCCACATGCTGGCGGAAGCCACCTTCGGTGCGCTCGGCGAGGTACACCGCACCCATGCCGCCGGAACCGAGCAGACGCAGCAAACGGTAATTGTCGACCTGCTGGCCGACGCGTCCGCCATCGGCGCACGCCTCGGCCTCATCCGCAGAGACTACCTGCTGCGCCAGCGCGGCCACCGGCGATTGCATTGCCGGCGCTTGCGCATGCGCGGCCACCAGCGCCGCGAGTTCGCTGCGCAAATCGTCGTGCTCACCGCTGATACCAGCGACAAAGGCTGCCCGCGCAACCGGGTCCTCGAAGTCCAATGCCTGTTCCAGCAAGGGGCGCAGACGCACCCAGCGAGTGGGATCCATCGACCTCAGCCCGACTGCATCACCGACGCTAGGTAGGCGCGCGCAGCCTCCCAGCGGCGACGGATGGTGCGTTCATTGAGATCCAGCGTTGCCGCGATCTCGATGAACGAGCGGCCGGCGAAGAAGTGCCAGTCGACCACCTGGGCAAGTTCGGGGTCGATCGCGCGCAAACTGCGCAGCGCCGCGTCGATCGCCAGCGCTTCCTCGATGGCCATGCCGTCGAGTTCGATCTCCTCGCTGAGGTCGGTGCGGCGCTGGTCGCCGCCGCGCTTCTCGCTGGCGCGGCGTCTGCCGATGTCGAGCAGGATCTGGCGCATTGCCTGCGCCAACACATTGAGGAAATGCCGGCTGCCGGCCAACTGGCGCTCGCCACCACCGGCGAACTTGAGGTAGGCCTCATGCACCAATGTGCTGGCGTTTACCGTCAGCGCGCCGCCGACGCGGCGGATCTGTCCGCGCGCGATGCGCTTGAGTTCGTCGTAGACCAACGCGTACAGGCGCGCCTCGGCGCCCGCATCGCCGGCCTGCGCTGCCTGCATCAGTGTGGTGAAGGAATTGCCGGTGCTCATGTCGCGCCGCCACTGCCGGAGATGGCTCCTAGTCTAGCCGGTGCGTTGGGTGGCGATCAGTTGGTTTTTTCGCGCTGCGCCGGCAAGCGGCGGTGGCGTAGTCGGTGAGTTTGGCAACGCGCAGCATGGCGGCCGGGACCAATATGGGACAGAAACGGTACCGTTTAAGCTTCGCCGCGGCAAAGCCGCAGGTGCCCAGGGATCAGGGAAGTTTGTGCCGCAGGCGCGATCGCGCCGCGGCGAGCAGGGCGCGCGAATAGAGCTTGTGGAAGCCCAGCATCAGGCCGAAGCCGGTGCCGATGCTGGTTCGACCAGTGTCGCGGTCGCGTTTGAGAACGATCGCCGATCCGAAGTACAGGCGGGTGCCGCCGCGGCCGTCGGCTTCGGCCATCAGCCAGGAACGAGTGCGGCCCATGAAGTCGGCGAGCAGCAGCTGCGTATCGCTGCGGTCCTCGACCGTCCAGGCGGCGAAGGCATCGCGTTCGCCGCGCGCCAAGGCGCGCGCCTCGTCATCGGTCGATGGCTTGCCCGCGGCGGCGGCCAGGACGGCACGCTCCAGCTTGAACAACGGCGTCGTGTAAAATGCCTCGATGAACTCCGCCTGCGACACCACCTCGGTCAAGTCGACTACGTAGCAATCCGCGTAATGCCCATCCCGAAGGTAACGCTGCAACAACGCCTGCGCCGGCAGTTCGACTCGATGCACCAATTCAGTGGTCATTGCGCGTCCTGCTCCTGCGGGCAATCACTGCGTTGTCAGGCACCGTGCGCGCCCGCCTGGATCAGCGCGATGTCTCCGCGCTCAAGTGCGAAGCCCTCGCTGCCATCGGCAAAGGCCAACCAGAGATGCTTCTCGCCCTGAATTCCCCGAATTTCGACCACCTTGCCGAGCTGAGCAGTCAGCGTGCCACGCTCACGCTCCGGAATGTCTCGCAGAAGCCAATCGGGAATGGTGAGTACTCGGACCTTGTCACCGACTTTCATGCGCCGGCTTTCTCGACAGTGCCTGGAGCCACTCGGGATACCGCTTCAAGGATGCTGCCAATGTGCGGAACAAGATGCGCCATGCGGTTGGAGACGGAGCGCACGACGACAACGCCGAAAGGCAACACCTTGATGTGTTGCTGAAACTCAAGATTGCGGTCGAGCGTGACGAAGACCTCGCATGCGGTATGGGCACGACGAAGCAGTTCGCCGTTTCTTGCTCCAGACCAGCCCAGGCCGTGAACCGTCAAGACGTCATGGCCGACCAGAAGCTTTGCGAAGTCGACTGGGAAGTTCTCGTCAAGCAGCAACCGCATCCGCAGCGACCCTCTCGAAAGCGGCATTCAGCACCGCAATGGCCTGTTCGCGTTTGACCGATGGAAACTGATGCAGGAACTCTTCCAGCGTATCGCCTCCTTCGAGGTAATCGAAAAGCGAGCGCACTGGGACGCGGGTACCGACAAACACCGGGGTGCCGCCAAGAATGTCCGGGTGACGATGGGTGACGCCGGAGAGTGAAACCATGGTTTGTGGCTCCTTGCTGCAGGTGCAGTATAGACGGGCGCAACGCCAGAGCGCGCGCTTCGGAGTCAGCCTCCACGCGGTTTGAAGTCGAGGGCGGCGGAGTTGATGCAGTAGCGCAGCCCGGTCGGGCGCGGGCCATCCGGGAACACGTGGCCGAGGTGGGAGTCGCAACTCGCGCAGCGCACTTCAACGCGGCGCATGCCGTGGCTGTCGTCCTCGATCGTGGTCAGCGCCGCGTTCGACATCGGCTGGAAGTAGCTCGGCCAGCCGCTGCCGGAGTCGAACTTGGCCGCGGCATCGAACAGCGCCGCGCCGCAGCCAATGCAGTGGTAGACGCCATTTTCATGGTGGTCCCAGTACTTGCCACTGAACGGCGCTTCGGTGGCCGAGCAGCGGCACACGGCATATTGTTGAGGATCGAGGCGGGCGCGCCATTCCGCGTCGGATTGGGGTGTCTGGCCGGGGTCGTTCATCATGCGTTCCTCCGTGTTCATTGCCCAGACCGGCTCGGCGCTGGCAAGCTTACGCGTCTTTCCCGCCGGATTCGTATGCGCCGCGTCGTTCTCATAGTTCCGCTGATGCTCGTTACCGCGCCGCTGGCCACCGCCGCCGATTGCCCGCTGGCGACGCCATGCCCGTCTTGCGTAGCGCCGCTGTTCGTCGCCGCCGACGCGGCCGCGTTCACGCCGGCGCAGCGCGCGCTGGCCGATACCGAGGTCGGGGCGGCGAGCGTGCGCGTGCTCGGCGAAGATCAATATCGGCTGGAGGGCGACGTGGTGGTGAACCGCGCCGACCAATGGCTGTGGAGCGAACGCTTCGACTACCACGCGGGTGAGGGCGTGATGCGGAGCCCGGGACCGATGCGCTTCCAGAGCGAGGGCCTGCTGGCGCGCGCGGAAACCGCGACCTGGCGCGAAGAGGGCGCCAGCGACTTGACCGGCATGCAGTTCCAGCTGCGCGATGGGCGTGGTAATGGTCGCGCCGACCAGGCCACGCTGGCGGCCGATGGCAAGACCCGACTCGACACCGCCGCCTTCACCAGTTGCGACCCCGAGCATCCGGCTTGGCAACTGCGCGCCGGGCGCATCGACCTCGACCAGGAGACCGGCGTGGGGCGCGCGCGCCAGGTCACGCTGCGTCTTGGTGATGTGCCGGTGATGTACCTGCCTTACGCGCGCTTTCCGATCGACGACCGCCGCCAGAGCGGCTTGCTGCTGCCTTCTCTCGGCAACTCGAACGACGCCGGTTACGACCTGATCGTGCCCTATTACCTGAACCTGGCGCCGAACTACGACGCCACCCTTTTGCCGCGTTTCATCCGCGACCGCGGTGCGATGCTGGGCGGCGAGTTCCGCTATCTGGGCGCGACCCAGCGCGGTGAGCTGCAGGCTTCGTGGCTGGGCAGCGATCAGCGCAACGGCGAAACCCGCAGCGCCTTCGACTGGACGCACCAGGGCAGCATCGGCACGCACTGGTTCCTCGATGCCAGCCTGCACGACGTTTCCGACCAGCGCTACTTCGAGGACTTCGGTAACTCGCTGACTGCGGTCGCCACCAGCCTGCTGCCCTCGCACGCCTACCTGCGCGGTCGTGGCGCGTGGTGGAACGCGAGCTTCGGTGGCGATCGCCAGCAGGTCACCGACCCGCGCCTGACGCCCGAGGTCGAACCCTATCGGCGCCTGCCGCGCGGACAGTTCGAGATGCGCAGCCCCAACCTGCGTGGCCCGCAGTTCGCGCTGGCCTCGGAATGGGTGCGCTTCCACAAGGAGGACGCGCTCGGTGGCGACCGTCTTGATCTCTACCCGCAGGTCGCCTGGCCGCTGGAATCCGCCGCCTGGTTCGTGCGCCCGCAGCTCGGCTATCGCTACACCAGCTACGCGCTTGACCGCGACCAGGAACGTGCGCCGACGCGCGGCGTGGCCATTGCCAGCCTCGATGCCGGGCTGTTCTTCGAGCGCCCCTTGCAGTTTGGCGACGGCGGCTGGTTGCAGACGCTGGAGCCGCGACTGTATGCGCTGCGCGTGCCCTATGAGGACCAGTCCGATCTGCCGCTGTTCGATACCCAGGACCTGACCTTCAGTTTCGCCTCGCTGTTTCGCGACAACCGCTTCACCGGCGCCGATCGTCAGGGCGACGCGCAGCAGGCGACGCTGGCGCTGACCTCGCGCGTCATCGATGGCTCCGGCCGTGACCGCCTGCGCCTGAGCCTCGGCCAGGTGCACTACTTCGAGTCGCCGCGCGTGCTGCTGCCGAACCAGACGTTCGAAGAACGCAGCGGTTCGGACTGGGCTGCGGAGGTCGAGTGGATCGCCGGCGATCACCTGAGCTTCGCCGTCGGCGGACAGTGGGATGACCACGAGCGCAACACCGAGCTCGGCTACGCCAGCGCGAACTGGCGCTACAGCGATCGCGGCCTGCTGCGTCTCGCGCATCGCTATCGGCGTGGCCAACTGGAGCAGGTCGATGTCGCCGGCCTGATCCCGTTGAACGAGCGCTGGCGCCTGATCACGCGCTGGAACCAGAGCCTGCGCGACGATCAGCTGCTCGAGGCCTTCGGTGGCGTCGAATACGATTCCTGCTGCTTCGCGGTGCGCTTGCTGGCGCGGCGCTACGTGCGCAATTTCGAGGGCGAATTGAACACCGGACTGATGCTGGAACTGGAGCTCAAGGGGCTCGGTTCACTGGGCAGGCGGACCGAGGATTTCCTGTCGCGTGCTATGCTCGGGCTTCGTTAACAGCGCGTTGTTCAGCGCCACGCCAGCCGCATCCTGCAAGGCTGAACCCCTTTCTCCGTGAGTCTGCGAACCCGATGAAACGACTGCTTCTCGCCACCGCCCTGGTGTTCTCCGCTGTTGGCCCGATCACCCTGCGTGCTCAAGCCCTTCCCAGTGAACGCCTCGACCGCATCGTCGCCATCGTCGATGAAGACGTGATCTTGCAAAGCGAGTTGGATCGCGCCACCGATAGCATCCTCAAGCAGTACCGCAGCCGCGGCGGCGAACTGCCGCCCGAGGACGTGGTGCGCAAGCAGGTGCTGGAGCGGCTGATCACGCAACGTCTGCAGATCGCGCGCGCCGATGCCACCGGCATCGTCATCGCCGACACCGAAGTGGATACCGCGGTGCAACGCATCGCTGCCCAGAACGGCATCGATGCGGCGCAGCTGCGTCAGTCGTTGCTGCGCGACGGCTTCAGTTTCGAGGAATTCCGCACCACCTTGCGCGAGGAATTGCTGGTGCAGCGGCTGCGCGCGCGCTTCGTGCAGTCGCGCGTCGCGGTGACCGACACCGAGGTCGACATCTTCCTGTCCAGCGATGCGGCCAAGGCCGGCGAGGTGCGCCTGTCGCACCTGCTGATCGGTTTGCCGGAGTCGCCTACCGCCGCGCAGGTCGAGGCGGCACGGGTCAAGGCGGCCAAGGTGCGTGCCGAGATCGAAGCCGGGCTCTCGTTCGCCGACGCCGCGATCCGCTATTCCGAGGGCCAGCAGGCGCTCGAGGGTGGCGACCTCGGCTGGCGCAGCTACGACCAGATTCCGACCGCGTTCACCGACATCGTCGCGGCCATGACCAAGGGCGAAGTATCGCAACCGCTGCGCGGCCCGAACGGCTTCCACATGCTGCACCTGGCCGATACGCGCGCCACCGCCAAGGTGATGGTGACGGAGTACAAGGCTCGCCATCTGGTGATCAAGCCGAGCGAATTGCTGAGCGAGGACAAGGCACGCGAACGCATTGATGCGCTGCGCAAGCGCATCGTCGAGGGCGCCGACTTCGCCGAGCTGGCCAAGCAGTATTCCGACGACAAGACCACCGGAAACCTCGGCGGTGATCTCGGCTGGTTCCAGGTCGGCGACTACGGCAGTGCCGTCGCGAACCACATGGGCACGCTCAAGGACGGCGAGCTGTCGCAACCCTTCCGCACCGATCTCGGCTGGCACATCCTCGAGCGCATCGGCAAACATGAGGTCGACCGCACCGTCGAAACGCGCCGGGCCAAGGCGCGCGAGACCCTGGTCGATCGCAAGGCCGAGGAGGAGTACGACAACTTCCTGCGCCAGATGCGTTCCGAGGCTTACGTCGAAAACCGCCTGGCGGGCTGAGGCCCGCGGGTGACCGACGCCGTCGCACGCATCGCGGTGACGGCCGGCGAGCCGGCCGGCATTGGCCCGGAGTTGTTGGTGCGTCTCGCGCAGGCGGCACATCCGGCGCAGCTGGTCGCGATCGCCGATCCGACGGTGCTGCTGCAAGCCGCCGATGCGCTGGATATCCCCCTGCTGCTGCAGGCGTTCGATGGCGGCGCGCCAGCGGTGGCGCATGCGCCGGGCCGGCTGTGGGTTCAGGCGGTGCCGACCGCGCGGCCGGTGCACTTCGGTCGCCTCGATCTTGCCAATGCCGGAACGGTGATCGAGACGCTGCGCGCCGCCGCCGAGGGCGCCGAGCAGAGGCGTTTCGATGCGATCGTGACCGCGCCGGTGCAGAAGTCGGTGCTCAACGACGCCGGCTTTGCCTTCAGCGGGCACACCGAGTTCTTCGCCGATCGCGTCGCTTGCGACGTGGTGATGATGCTGGTCGCGGGCGAGCTGCGCGTGGCGCTCGCGACCACGCATCTGCCGCTGCGCGCCGTGCCCGATGCGATCCGCGCCGATCGCCTGGAGCGCACGATCCGCATCCTGCACGCCGACCTGGGCGACAAGTTCGCGTTCGCCGCGCCACGCATCACCGTGCTCGGGCTCAATCCGCACGCCGGTGAGGGCGGGCATCTCGGACGCGAGGAACTCGATGTCATCGCGCCGGTGCTCGAACGCCTGCGCAGCGAGGGCATGGTCCTGCGCGGGCCGTTGCCGGCGGACACCGCCTTCCTGCCGCGCGAACTCGCGCACTGCGACGCCGTGCTCGCGATGTATCACGACCAGGGCCTGCCGGTGCTCAAGCACGCCGGCTTCGGCCACGCCGTGAACATCACGCTGGGCCTGCCCTACATCCGCACCTCGGTCGATCACGGCACCGCGCTCGACCTTGCCGGTTGTGGCGTGGCCGATGCCGGCAGTCTGTTCGCGGCCACGGCACTGGCGATCGAACTGGTCGCGCGCCGGCGTGCGAGCATGCCGGCATGAACGACAGCCCGCATATCGCACGCAAGCGCTTCGGCCAGAATTTTCTGCACGAGCGCGGCATCATCGAGCGCATCTTGCGTGCGATTGATCCGCAGCCGGGCGAGCGCATCATCGAGATCGGCCCTGGCCAAGGCGCGCTGACCTGGCCGCTGCTTGATCGCATCCAGACCCTGACCGCGATCGAGATCGACCGCGACCTGATCCCGCGTCTGCACGCCGAGGCGCCGAAGCATGGCGAGTTGCGCATCGTCGAAGCCGACGTGCTCACCGTCGATTTCACCGCGCTCGCGGCCGGCGGCATGATCCGTCTGGTCGGCAACCTGCCCTACAACATCTCCTCGCCGATCCTGTTCCACGCGCTCGACCATGCCGCGGTGATCCGCGACATGCACTTCATGCTGCAGAAGGAAGTGGTCGAGCGCATGGCCGCGGGCCATGGCAACAAGGTCTACGGGCGCCTGAGCGTGATGCTGCAGGCGTATTGCCGGGTCGAGCCGCTGTTCACGGTGCCTCCGGGCGCATTCACGCCGGCGCCGAAGGTCGATTCGGCGATCGTGCGCCTGACGCCGAAAACCGCGGCGGAAATTCCGTCGCACGACCGTGCCCGCCTGCAGTTGCTGGTGCGGCACGGTTTCTCGCAACGCCGCAAGACCCTGCGCAATGCCCTCGACGAGGTCGCCACCATCGATCAGTTGCAGGCCGCCGGCATCGACCCCGGCGCGCGCGCCGAAGCGATCGCGGTGGCCGACTGGCTGAAGCTCGCCGCGACCTGATTTCACACGCGGCGCACGCAAGGTTCCCGCTAAACTCTGCACCCATGCGTATCTTCATGCAAACCCAGTCGGTGCCGAACGAGTCGCCGCGCTATTACCACCTGATCCTGCAGCAGGACCTGCTGGGCGGCTGGTCGCTGCTGCGCGAGTGGGGCCAGACCGGCGGCCGCGCCTCGATGAAGCGCGAGTTCTACGAGCAGCGTGACGTCGCCGAGAACGCGATGATGGGCGTACGCGACCAGCAGTTGCGCAAGGGCTTCCAGGTCATGTTTTGCCAGGGCATCGAGGCGCCAGCGGGGTCGCGTTATGAACCTTAGGATGAGCGCGCTCGCACTCGCGCTGTGCATTGCCGGCGTTGCCGATGCCGAAGACGAGCGCAAGGACGAGGGCGTGTTCCAGCCCGGCGTGCAGCATGTTTGCGTGCCCGCGGCGGGTGGCGATGGTTGGGACTGCGGCACCGAGACCGCTCCGCCCAGGAACTACCAGCCACTCGAGCCGCAGTCCGAAGCGGAGATCGCGCCCGATGCTGCTGCCGAGGCCGAGCCCGAAGTCCAGTCCGAAGCCGAGTCCGAGGAGGCGCCGGCACCGCCGTTCTTCCTCGCCGACCCGATGCGGAGGACGCCTTACGCGCCGATCGAGAAGCCATCGCGGGAGCCGGCTACGGCCGCGGAGGCGGTGGTCGCCGCGGAAGCCGCAGATCCCGCGACTGAGCCCGCGCCTGCGATGGAGACCGCGCCGGTCGAAGCGGTTGCGCCCGCCGCGCCGACGCCGGTTGTGCAGGACGGCTTGGACGCCTCGATCAGCGCCGAGGCCGGTCGCGCCGCATTGGTATCCGGACCGAGTGCCGCGGCACTGCCGCTCGGCGACGCCAGTGCTTTCGCGCGTCTTCCGGCGACGGCCTTCACGCTGCAATTGGCCTATGCCGCGACCAATTCCGAGTTCGCGCGTCTGGTCGCCGATCTCGATCTCGATCCCGCCAGTTGCTACGTGTTGCGCGTGCGCGGCACGAATGGGCCGACCTGGCTGCTGGCGCATGGCGCCTTCGCCGACGCGAACGCCGCGCGTGCCGCCCAGGCCGCATTGCCGAAGGTGGCTGGGCTCTCCGCACAATGGCCGCGGCGCATCGGTGCGCTCCAGACCGAAATCACGCAAGGACTCTGAGTCTCATGTCGAACGGATTCGCGCCGCTGGCGAACGATCGTTTTCTGCGCGCGCTCAAACGCCAGCCGGTGGACCGCACGCCGGTGTGGATCATGCGCCAGGCCGGCCGCTACCTGCCGGAATATCGCGCGACACGTGCGCGCGCCGGTTCGTTCATGTCCCTGTGCCAGTCGCCCGAACTCGCCTGCGAAGTGACCCTGCAACCGCTTGCGCGTTTCCCGCTCGATGCCGCGATCCTGTTCTCCGACATCCTCACGGTGCCGGATGCGATGGGTCTCGGGCTGTCGTTCGCCGAGGGCGAGGGACCGCGTTTCGCGCGCCCGCTGCGCAGCGTCGCCGAGATCGACGCGCTCACCGTGCCGCGCATCGACCCGTCGCTGCGTTATGTCACCGATGCGGTCACGCTGATTCGCCGCGAGCTGCAGGGGCGCGTGCCGCTGATCGGTTTCTCCGGCAGCCCGTGGACGCTGGCCTGCTACATGATCGAAGGCGGCGGTTCGGAACACTTCGAACGCGCCAAGGCCCTGCTGTGGAACGAACCCGCGGCCGCGCATCGCCTGCTCGACGTGCTCGCGCAGAGTGTCAGCGCCTATCTGCAGGCGCAGCTCGATGCCGGCGCGCAGACGCTGATGATCTTCGATACCTGGGGCGGCGCCTTGTCGGCCGATCACTACCGCGAGTTCTCGCTGCGCTACATGGCGCAGATCGCGGCCTCGCTGAAGCGTGGCGAAGGCGACGCGCGCGTGCCGCTGATCCTGTATTCGAAGGGGGCGATGGGCCAACTCGAGGCGATGGCCGACGCGGGTGCCGATGCGCTCGGGCTGGACTGGACGATCACGCTCGACGAGGCGCGGCGTCGCGTCGGCGATCGCGTCGCGCTGCAGGGCAATGTCGATCCGATCGTGCTCTATGCCGGCATCGACGCCATCCGCGCCGAAGCGCGCAAGGCGGTGCACAGCTTCGGCGCGCAGCCCGGCCATGTGTTCAATCTCGGTCACGGCATCCATCCGACGATCAATCCCGAACACTTGCGCGCGCTGATCGAAGCCGTGCACAACGAGAGCGCCCTGCTGTTCGCGGCGCGTGGAAATTCCCGATGAGCAAACCCCTGATCGAAATGCGCAACTCCGCCATCCACGGCAACGGCGTGTTCGCCATCGCCAACATCAGCGAGGGCCAGGAGATCATCGAATACGCCGGCAAGCGCCTGACGCATGCGCGTGCCGACCACCGCTATGGCGGCAGCTCGATCACCGGCCACACCTTTTTGTTCACGCTGAACGATGACTACGTGATCGACGGCAACCAGGACGGCAACGACGCGCGCTGGATCAACCACAGTTGCGACCCGAATTGCCGCGCCTGGAAGATCGACGCCGAAGACGGCAACCCCAAGCACGATCGCGTTGTCATCGAGGCGCGCCGCGCCATCGACAGGGGTGAGGAACTCACCTACGACTACGGCATCGTGCTTGACGAGCCCTACACCCGCGAGCTCAAGGCGGCCTGGGCCTGCCGCTGTGGCGCCAAGACCTGTTCCGGCACCATGCTCAAGCCCAAGCCGCGCAAGCCGGTGAAGAAGTCGCGTTGAAACGCGTGCTGTTCGTCTGCAGCCGCAACCGGCTGCGCAGCCCGACCGCAGAGCAGGTATTCGCGACCTGGCCGGGCGTGGAAACGGCTTCGGCGGGTACCGATCACGACGCCGACGTGGCGCTGACGCCGGAGTTGGTGCGCTGGGCCGAGCTGATCTTCGTCATGGAGCCGATGCATCGCGACAAGCTGCGACGGCGCTTTTGCGAAGCACTCACCGGCCAGCGCATCGTCTGCTTGAACATTCCGGACGAATTCGCCTTGCTGCAACCGGAACTGGTCGCGTTGCTCCAGCGCAAGGTGCCGCCGCACCTGATGGCGCGTTAGCGCCGCTCACCGGCACCGCTCGTCGGCGCCGTTTGCGCTCCCCTCGGAAGTTGCATTCGATCACATCGACAGCGTGATCCGTGGCGCAGTTCGTGCGATACGGTCATCCAGGGTCCGCGTCCGGACCGCAGTCAATACGGATGAATACGTAATGAGACGAGAACAGCTCTGGTTCCCGGTGCGGTGGCCGAAGCGAACGCTGCGCGCGCGCCTTGGCGGTATTGGCTTGCTGTCGGTCGGCCTGACCTGGGGTTTGGCCCATGCCGGGGGCTACGACGTTCGCAACGGCACCGTCGCCGGTGGCGGGGCGATCACCAGCGCCGGTTCGTATCGGGTGATCAGCACGGTTGCGGAACCGGTGATGGGCACGACCAGCGCCGGCGCTTACCGACTCACGGCCGGATTCCCGGCAACGCTTGCCAACACCTTGCCCCCATCGGGCAACATTTTTGCGGACGGATTCGAATGAACGAGGGCACTGCGATGATCAAGCGAACGACTCTTCGGCTGGCCATGGCGGCTGCCCTGGCGGCGATGTGGGCGGGTTCGGCGATGTCGGCCCCGGCAGCGGTGCAACTCCCGGACTTCGTCTACCAGGGCAAGCTGGAGCAGGCCGGGGCCACTGCCAGCGGCAACTTCGACTTGACCTTTTCCCTCTGGGATCAGGCCAGCGGCGGCACCCAAGTGGGTACCACCGTGGTCGAGAACGACTACCCGGTGGTCAACGGCGTATTCACCGTGAACCTGGCGTTCCCGGGAGCATTCGTCGGTACCCAGATGTACCTGCAAGTGACGGTGGAGGGCACCACGCTGCCGCGCCAGCCGATTTCCACGGCGCCAGTCGCGCAATGGGCCATGACCGGCACGCCGGGACCCCAAGGACCGCAGGGCCCGACCGGCCCGACCGGCCCGACCGGCCCAACCGGCCCAACCGGGCCGCAAGGACCCGTCGGTCCGACCGGCGCCGACGGCGCCACGGGTGCCCAGGGTCCGATCGGCCTGACGGGTCCGGCCGGCGCCGACGGCGCAACGGGCGCGCAGGGGCCAATCGGGTTGACGGGTCCCGCTGGTGCGAATGGCGCCGATGGTGCGACTGGTCCCGCTGGTCCCGCGGGCGCGACGGGTCCGCAGGGTCCGATCGGCCCGACGGGTGCGAACGGCGCCGACGGCGCGACGGGTCCCCAGGGTCCAATCGGCTTGACCGGTCCGGCGGGTGCCGATGGCGCGACCGGTCCGCAAGGTCCGATCGGGTTGACCGGTCCGGCAGGTGCCGATGGCGCAACGGGTCCGCAAGGCCCGATTGGGTTGACTGGTTCGGCAGGCGCCGATGGTGCGACGGGTCCGCAAGGCCCGATTGGGTTGACTGGTTCGGCAGGCGCCGATGGTGCGACGGGTCCGCAAGGCCCGATCGGGTTGACCGGTCCGGCAGGCGCCGATGGTGCGACGGGTCCGCAAGGCCCGATCGGGTTGACCGGTCCGGCAGGTGCTGACGGTGCGACCGGTCCGGCGGGTCCTGCTGGTCCGGCAGGCGCCGACGGCGCGACGGGTCCGCAAGGCCCGATTGGGTTGACTGGTCCGGCCGGTGCCGATGGCGCGACCGGTCCGGCAGGCGCCGATGGCGCGACGGGTCCCCAGGGTCCGATTGGCTTGACGGGCCCAGCGGGTGCCGATGGAGCGACCGGTCCGGCGGGTGCCGATGGCGCGACGGGTCCGCAGGGACCGATCGGCTTGACCGGTCCGGCAGGCGCCGACGGCGCGACGGGTCCGCAAGGCCCGATTGGGTTGACTGGTCCGGCCGGTGCCGAAGGCGCGACCGGTCCGGCAGGCGCCGATGGCGCGACGGGTCCGCAAGGCCCGATCGGCTTGACCGGTCCGGCAGGCGCCGATGGCGCGACGGGTCCGCAAGGCCCGATTGGGTTGACTGGTCCGGCAGGCGCCGATGGTGCGACGGGTCCGCAAGGTCCGATTGGGTTGACTGGTCCGGCCGGTGCCGATGGCGCGACCGGTCCGCAGGGTCCGATTGGCCTGACCGGTCCTGCTGGCGCGACCGGTCCTGCCGGCGCGAATGGCTTGGATGGTGCGACTGGCCCGCAGGGCCCGATCGGCTTGACCGGTCCTGTCGGCGCGAATGGTTTGGACGGCGCGACGGGTCCGCAGGGTCCGATTGGCCTGACCGGTCCTGCTGGCTTGACCGGTCCTGCCGGTGCGAATGGTTTGGACGGCGCGACGGGTCCGCAGGGTCCGATTGGCGCGACCGGTCCTGCCGGCGCGAATGGCTTGGATGGTGCGACCGGTCCGCAGGGCCCAATCGGCTTGACCGGTCCTGCCGGCGCGAATGGCTTGGATGGTGCGACCGGTCCGCAAGGTCCGATTGGCCTGACCGGTCCTGCCGGCGCGAATGGCTTGGATGGCGCGACTGGCCCGCAGGGTCCGATTGGCCTGACCGGCCCTGCTGGCGCGACCGGTCCTGCCGGCGCGAATGGCGTGGATGGTGCGACCGGTCCGCAGGGTCCGATTGGCCTGACCGGTCCTGCCGGTGCGAATGGTTTGGACGGCGCGACGGGTCCGCAGGGTCCGATTGGCCTGACCGGTCCTGCTGGCGCGACCGGTCCTGCCGGTGCGAATGGTTTGGACGGCGCGACTGGCCCGCAAGGTCCGGTTGGCCTGACCGGTCCCGCTGGCGCAACCGGTCCTGCCGGCGCGAATGGCTTGGATGGCGCGACTGGCCCGCAGGGTCCGATTGGCCTGACCGGTCCCGCTGGCGCGACCGGTCCTGCCGGCGCGAATGGCTTGGATGGTGCGACCGGTCCGCAGGGTCCGATTGGCCTGACCGGTCCTGCTGGCGCGACCGGTCCTGCCGGCGCGAATGGCTTGGATGGTGCGACCGGTCCGCAGGGTCCGATTGGCCTGACCGGTCCCGCTGGCGCGACCGGTCCTGCCGGCGCGAATGGCTTGGATGGCGCGACTGGCCCGCAGGGCCCGATCGGCTTGACCGGTCCTGTCGGCGCGAATGGCTCGGACGGCGCGACTGGCCCGCAAGGTCCGATTGGCCTGACCGGTCCCGCTGGCGCGACCGGTCCTGCCGGCGCGAATGGCTTGGACGGCGCAACCGGTCCCGCTGGTGCAAATGGACTGGATGGCGCGACGGGTCCGCAAGGTCCGATCGGGTTGACCGGTTCGGCAGGTCCCGCTGGTGCCGATGGCGCCCCGGGTCCTGCGGGCGCCGATGGTGCGACGGGTCCAGCAGGTGCCACCGGGCCGCAGGGCGCGACGGGCTTGTCGGGACACACCGCTGCGTTGTTGCTCGGCAGTTCCTACTTCAATGTTGCAACCGGAAACAATGCGACGACTTATGTTGGCGTGGGTGAGTCAAGCACGAGCAGTGAGAACAAGGTCGCTTTGCCCTCGCCGATCGCGGGCACGCTGTCGCAGTTCCGTCTCCGAGCGAATAATGGGCCCGACAACGGCGGTGGCACGCAGTCCTACACCGTCACCTTGCGTCTGAACAACGCCAGCACAGCGCTGACCTGCACCCTCTCGGAAACGGCGACCAGTTGCTCCGATACCACCAACTCGGTGACGATCGCCGCAGGAGATGCGCTCGCGGTGCTGGTGCAGGAATCCGGAACCGGCACGCCGCTCGCGATCAGCGTGACCTGGTCGGTCCGGGTCCAGGAGTAGGCGAGGCTGTGCCGGCGGCGACGTTGCCGCCGGCACAGTCGGTGCGTGGGGCGCGGATCAGGAACCCGCCCGCCGCAGTCGTGCCGCGAATGCCGGCGCGTCTTCGTAGCCGATCAGACGTTCGCCGCGCAATTCCTTGCCGGCGACGTCGAAGAACAGTGTCGCCGGTGGGCCGATGATGCCGAAGCGCTGCTGCAGCGCGACGTGCGCTTCCGACTGCTCGGTCACGTCGGCCTTGATCAGCACGAATCCTTCTACTGCGGCGATCACCGCGGTGTCGCGGAAGGTGCTGCGCTCCATGCGTTTGCACTCGATGCACCAGTCGGCATAGAAGTCGAACAACACCGGCTTGCCGCTGGCAGTCGCCGCCGCGATGGCGGCATCCAGCGCCTCGTTCGAGCCGGCTTTGCTGAAGCGCAGTTCGCCGCTGTCGGCACCGGACGCCGCACGCGAACCGCCCAGGTTCTCGAGCGGGCGCGACCAGTCGCGCGCGCCTGAAGCCATGCCGATGAACTGCAGCACGCCAAGGATCACGAAGATCAGGCCGATCGCCTTCCAGGTTTTCTGCCAGCCCGTCGGGTTCTCCGGCAACCGCTCGAGCGCGTGCAGGTGCACGCCCTTGCCGACCAGCAGGATGCCGGCCAGGAACATCACCCAGCCCGGCGCCAGGATGCGCTCCAGCATCCAGATCGCAAGCCACAGGAAGGCGACGCCGAACGCGACCTTGACCAGTTCCATCCAGCGCCCGGCGCGAGGCATCCAGTGGCCGGCGCCGGTACCGAACGCGAGCAGCGGCAGGCCCATGCCGAGCCCGAGCGAGAACAGCGCGAGGCCACCGAAGATCGGGTCGCGAGTCTGCGAAATGTACACCACCGCACCGGCCAGCAGCGGGCCCGAGCAGGGCCCGACGATCAGCGCCGAGAGCACGCCCATGATCGCGACCCCGGTCAGCGAACCGCCTTCGACCCGGTTGCTGGCCGTCGTCAGTTTCGTTTGCCAGCGGCTCGGCAACTGCAGGTCGTAGAAGCCGAACATCGACAGTGCCAGCGCCACGAACACGAGCGCGAAGCTGCTCAGGATCCACGGCTTCTGGAACAGCGCCTGCAGGTTCTGGCTGGCGAGCCCGGCGATCACGCCGACGATGGTGAACACCAGCGCCGAGGCGAGCACGTAGACCAGCGAGAGCACGAAGGCGCGGCGCGTGCTGAGATTGTCGCCGGCGCCGGCGCCGGCGACGATGCCGGACAGGATCGGTACCATCGGGAACACGCAGGGCGTGAACGCCAGCCCGATGCCGCCCAGCAGGAACACCAGCATCGCGAAGGCGCGATTGCCGCCGCGCAGGCTGTCGGCGAAGAAGTCGGCGCTGCCCTCGGCCGGGGCCGGCGCGGCGTCGGTCGCGCGCAATTCCGGGGTTCCGGCGGGTGCGATCGCGGCGCGTGCGGCGGCAAGTTCGGCAGCGCTGGCAGCCGGCAGCGATACGGTCAGGATGCGCGTCATCGGCGGATAGCAGATGCCGTCGAGCTGGCAGCCCTGCAGGTTTACGCGCAGGTCGATGTCTCGCGCGGCGCCATCCTTGCGCGCGAGGGTGATCGGAATCTCGACCAGATCGAAGTAGACCTCGACCCGACCGAACTCCGGGTCATCGAAGCTGCGGCTCGCCGGCCAGCGCGGCGCGCCGAGATCGCCGACCTTGGGGTCTTCGAGGATGAAGCCGGTCTTGTTGCGGTACAGGTAGTAGTCCTTGGGCATGCTGAAGCGCGCCAGCAGCTCGGTGCCGCTGAGCGCGATCGTCTCGACCTGGAACGCTTCTTCCTCGGGCAGTGGCAGCGCGTCCACACCTTCGCTTGGTGCGGCGGTTCCGGGCAGGCTGAGTGGCGCCGGAGCGGAAACGACCGGGGCGCTGGCGACCACAGGCGCGGCAGTCCCCGGAAGTACCAGCGGCATCGCAGTGACCGGTGCATCCGCCGGGGTCGGCGCCGGCGCGTTCATGGGAGCAGTCGACGTCGGGTCTTCGACCGCGGTTTTCGCCGCCACGGTGCGCGCCGGGTCCGGCAGCGACACCACCACTTCCTTGCGCTGCGGCGGATAGCAGACACCGGCATCGGCGCAGCCTTGGTAGCTGACCTTGAAGCGCAACAGCTCGACGCCAGCGGCGGCGGTGCCGGACAGGGTGGCGGTGGCGCTGCCGCGGTAGGTCTCCATGCGCCCGAAGAACTGGTCTTCCTTGACTTCCCCGGCCGGCAATTGCAGCGGGTTGGCGGCGAAGCTGCCGGAATCGGCCAGCGCCACCTTGATGCGCTCCTTGTACAGGTAGTAGCCGGGCGCGATCTTCCAGCGGAATTCGACGCGGTTCTTGGCCACCGCTTCGGCTTCGAGCCGGAAGGCATCGTCGACCGCCAGCAGGTCCTTCTCGGCGATCGCGCACACTGGTGCACCGGCACCGGTCAGCGCGAGCAGGGTCAACAGGATTCGCGGCCAGTGCAGCCAGGTGTTCATCGGCGGGTTCCAGTGAGGAATTGAGACCGGCAATCTTGGCAGCCGCTTGCAGGCCGTGAAAGCGCCGGATCGATGGCGCTTCGGACCGCCGGCCGCGGTACAAGTTCGCGCCGCCGGCGCGAGCCGCTACCCTTCGCGTCCCGATTCCATCGACGACCCGAGCACGCCATGTCCGACACGCCACCCGATCGCCTCTCCGTCAACCCGCGCAGCCCGTTCTATGACGAGGCGGTTCTGGCACGCGGCATCGGCATCCGCTTCAAGGGCGTCGAGCGCAACGACGTCGAGGAATACTGCGTCAGCGAAGGCTGGGTCCGCGTCGCCGCCGGCCGCACTCTCGACCGCCGCGGCAACCCGATCACCTTCAAGCATCCGGGTCCGGTCGAGCCCTACTTCAAGACCGAAGCCGCTGCCGCGACCGACGAATAGCCCGTTGTCGCCCGCACCAATGCGTGCAGGGCGTTAGCGCTTCTCGACGACATCGTCCGCAGAACGGATCCGGCGCCGGCGCGTTGCAATTGCAGCGCTGTTTTGCCGGCTTCCGCGACATGCGCTGGACGATGTGTTTCTTCTCCGCAACTGATGTCGCGATCGCTCGCCACATCGCGCTCTTGCAGTCATCCCCCAGCGACGGAATGACTGCATGCGTGCCCTGCTTTGGTGTTTTTGCGGACTGATGTTGCATGGCCCCGGTGCCCATGCCGATGTATTCACCGTGGGCTCGGGTGCTGCGTGCACGCACGCCAGCGTGCAGGCCGCCATCAACGCCGGACTCGACAACGGCAACGGTCTGGATGTCATCAACGTGGCGCGCAACCGCACCTACACCGCGCAAGCGCTGGTGGCGCAGAACGACACGCTGGTCATCCAGGGTGGATTCACTGACTGCAGTAGCGCCACCGGTGACCCGAACCAGCCAACGGTGCTTTCCGGGGCAGGCGGCAGCGCTGCTGCAGTGCTGCGCATCCAGGGCAACGGCAATGTGACGCTGCGCAATCTTGTGCTGCAGGACGGCGACGCTCCCGCCAATGCGGACGGCGGCGGGCTGTCGATCATCGACGGCCCGCATCTGATCACCCTGAACAACGTGCGTCTGGCCAGCAATCACGCTGGACGCGGGGCCGGCATGGCGGTCGCATCCAACATGGCCTCTGTCACCGTCACCCTTCAGGGCGACAGCCGCATCTTCGCCAACCAGGCGAGCAGCGATGGCGGCGGCATCTACTGTCTCAACAGCAATCTCTCGCTGGTCACCGAGTCGGGGATCATCAACTCCAATACCAGTGGGCGCGACGGGGGCGGCATCTACGCAGAGAACTGCCACACCGACTTGGCCAGCGGTAATGCCCTGGGCATGCTCTGGAACAACCAGTCGGTGCGCAACGGCGGTGGCATCTACGCGTTTGGCTCTTTCAGTGTCACGCGGGTCTATTCCCTGTTTGCGGATGCGTTGACCCGGCTGGTGGCCAACGTCGCAGCGGCCAGCGGCGGCGCCATCTATGCTGCCGATGGCGCCGATGTGCAGCTGCAAAACATCGAGATCTCCGACAATGCTGCGCAAGACGGTGGCGGCATCTTCTATCGGGGCAGCAGTGGCAGCGTCGGCAATGACCTGACGATTGCATCCACCGGCGTGGCCGATGGTGCGGTTGACTGCCCGCCCGGAAGCATCTGCAACCGCTTCGTCAACAATTACAGCGCGGTGGGTGGAGTCCCAGCCAATGGCGTTGCCGCGATCGCCTGGCGCCTGGAAGGCAGCGCGGCAGGTCGGGCGCAGATCAATCGCGCCAGCTTTACCGGCAACCAGGGTGGTCGGGTGCTGGACAGCTTCGTTCAGAACGATGCCGCCACCAAGCAGATGGCGCTGAGCAATGTGGTTCTGGTGGGCAATCAACAAACCGATTCGCAAGCGGCGCTGATCCAGGGTCAGAAGCTGGTCCTCAACTTCGTCAGCATTGGCGGCAATACGCTCGCGGGTGACGCCGTCATTCGTGGCCTGGATCTGCAGACCGTACTCGGCTATGTGGCGGCTTACCAGCCCGGAAGACCCCTCCTGCGCCAGGTCGGTGGATCCGTTCTCAGTGGTTATCTGATTGCCAACGACCTGAGCGGCATTCCGCCCACGGTCAACAATCTCGAAGCCGATCCGCGTTTTGCAGGTGTCGCCGATCTGCACCTGCGGCGAGATTCACCCGCTATCGACTACGCCACTTCGTCGTCGGCACTGGGCTGGCCCTACAACGCCGACGCAGAAGGCTCGCTGCGCCCGCTGGACGACAGCGGCATCACCAACCAGTTCGGGTCCATCGATGTCGGCGCCTTCGAATCCGCGACCGACGCGCTTTTCGCTGACGGTTTCGACTCGTGATGAACGGGTCCCACATCTGGAGT
The DNA here is from genome assembly GCA_016703225.1 of Lysobacterales bacterium. Classification (NCBI taxonomy): domain Bacteria; kingdom Pseudomonadati; phylum Pseudomonadota; class Gammaproteobacteria; order Lysobacterales; species Lysobacterales bacterium. The sequence continues at coordinate 204,577 of JADJCM010000001.1, read as the reverse complement.
TCGCCATGAAGACCTCGATTTGCCGCGCTTTGCTTGCTGCCGGCTTCTGCTCCCCCGTGCTCGCTGACAATGAGTTCGCTGTCGGCACCGGCCCCGGCTGCACCCATGCGACGATCCAGTCAGCGCTGGATGCGGCGGCCGGTGATGGCTTGGTGCGGTCGCTGATCAAGATCACGCGCACCCTCAACTACACCCAGCAGGCGTTGCGCATCAATGACCGCGAGTACGTCGAACTGCGCGGCGGCTACGCGCGTTGCGTCGACGCGCTGCCAAGCGCCAGCTATACCCGCATCGACGGCAGCGGCGGCGCCCAGCAGACGGTAATCGCCGTGGTGGGCGACTACCCGTCGACGGTTCGGCTGGCTGGGCTGGAGGTTGTGGGTGGGGACGCCGAAAACCACGAATACGGTGGCGCCATCTATGCCCGTCACGGCGGGCAGTTGGTGATTGCGGCCAGTTCCATTCACGACAACCGGGCCGGCTTCGGCGGGGGCATCGCCATCGATGGCCGAGGTACCGAGTTGGCCCTGCGCGACGACGTGCTGATTTACGGCAACAACGCCCAGTTTGAAGGGGGTGGCGCCTACTGCCGCGACGGATCGGTCTACGTGAATGCCCGCGGCACCGGGTTCTTCAGCAATCAAGCGATGGGTGAGGGAGGTGGACTGCGCCTTCATCGCTGTAACGCCGAGCTGGCCAGCAACGGTCCCTTGGATGCCGGCATTCTCCATGGCAATACTGCGACCGAGGGTGGAGGGTTGAGTGCCCTGAACTCGATCGTGAAGGTCTACAGCGTGCTTGGCAGCGCGCCCAATCGGATTGCCTACAACTACGCTGGTCACAACGGGGGCGGGTTCGCTTTGCGGAACTCCTCGTCGATCACGCTGTGGGACACGCTGATCGAGGGCAACTCCGCCTTGAATGGCGGTGGTGGCTGGATCTACTCCAGCACGGCGAGTGACCCGAGCGTGCGCTTGCGCAGCGCTCGCAATCGGGATGCGCAGACGCCGATTTCTGCCGTGGCCTGCGCCGCCGGCATCAACTGCAACCGGGCCACCGGCAACGTGGCCCGAGCGAGCGGAAGTTCTGCCGGCGAAGGGGCGGTGTTTGCTTTCGACTGGAGCTCGCCACGGGGATGCAACTTCCCCTTCTCGTGCTTCTGGCCCGAGGGGTTCACTGGGGTTGCCGACATCCTGGACGCCCAGATCGACCGCAACGCCGGGAACTCGCTCATTCACTATCGCCAGCACTACGATCACTATGGCATCGCCCAGTCGCTCATTTTCGCCAACAACGTCGGCGATGCCCTGATCAAGACCGGTGACGACGACAAGGTGTGGATTGCACAGACGACCATCACCGGGAACAGCATCGGCGGCGCGGTCGTGCGCGCACCGCACCTGGACTTGCGCTGTGCCATCGTCAATCAGGCCGGCCTGATTCGCCAGGGTAGCGGCACCCTTGAAGCGCAGTTCGTGCTGGTGCCGAGTACAGCCTCGTTGCCGACGAACACCAGCGTCTTCCAGGGCGTGCCGCGCTTCGTGTCGCCCGCGAGCGATAACTTCCGGTTGTTCGCAGGCGAGGCCCGGATCGATCCGATTCCATCGCCGGGCATCGATATCGCCAGTGGCTGCGGGGTGTTCCAGCGTCAGAACGATCTCGACGGACAGCTGCGACCCGTCGACAACCCCGCCTCGCCCAATCAGTTCGGAACGCTGGATCTCGGGCCATACGAGGCACGCCAGTCCCTGCCCTCGTTCTGACCGGGGCGCAGGGCGGGCGGTCGCGAGCGCGGTTCCGCGCTCGAGTCCCGCCCATCCGGCGATGGGGGTGAGGCCAAAAAGATGGAGTGTGGGTTGGCGCTTCGCCTACTCGAAACCGTCGCCGAAGATCGCCGCCGGCAGCGCCGTCACCGTGAGGGTGAATGACTGCGTGGCCTGCGCCAGCGATGGATCGCGTGCGGTGACGGTGACGTTGTGCACGCCGATGTCGGCCGCCAGCACGGTGCCGCCGATGTTGCCGTCGTTCAGGCCGATGGCGACCGACGCCGGCAGCCCGGTGGCAGTGTAGGTCAGCGCATCGCCGTCGACATCGGCGAAGCCCGCTGCGGTGCCGAGGCTGACCAGGGTGCCCTCCGGATAGCTCTGGTTGGCCAGCGTGCCCACCGCGTTCGGCGCGTCGTTGCTGCAGGTCATGGTGATCGACACCGTCGCCGACGATCCGCCGTTGAGCGTGTAGCTGAAACTGGTCGACGCGCAGAAGTTCGCGTTCGGCGTGAACACCACATGCGCACCGGCGGGACCGATGGTCACCGTGCCCCGCTCGGCTGGGTCACCGACTGCACCAGTTTCGGGCCGCCATCGGGGTCGGGATCATTGGCCAGCACCAGGATCGTGTTCGCGCCGCTGTCTTCGTTGATGTTGGCGTTATCCGCAGTGGCGGTCGGCGGATTGCTCGCCGGCAGGCAATTGCAGTTGAACAGGCATTCCGCCCATTCCGGGTGGTCGATGAACGGATTGCGGTTGCCCTGGAAGCTGAAGATGACGCCATTGCGCAGGAGCTCGTGCTCGTCCGGCGGATCGGCCGCGTGCCATGCGAGCAGGGTCGACTTGAGCCCCATGTAGGCCGGTCCGGTGGTGGTGCTGGCGCGGCTGAGAATGAGATTGCGGTCGTCGGTCACGATCAGGTCCGGCTCGCTCTGGCCAATGGTGTTGCCGCCGGTCGCGGTACCGCCCTCGTAACGGATGTCCATGTACAGCACCGCGCGAGCCATGTCGCCCTTGCGGTGGTTCCAGACTTCGTAGCTGCCGAAGGCTTCGCTGCCGGCAGTCTTCCTCCAGTTGTGGTTGCCGCTGGCATAGGTCACCGCGCCGCCGCCAAAGCCGTTGTAGGCAAGCGTGGCATCGGCGCTGCAGCCGTCGGTATCGGGGCAATTCGCGTAGGGCTTCGAGCCGCGATTGCTGTTGTACTCGATGTCCGACAGATACAGCATGTGGGTGTCGACATAAGCCGAGGATTGCGGCACGCCGGAGCCGTTCACGCCGCTCAGGTTGTTGAAGCCGTAGCTGTTCGGCCAGGTGTGCTCGCGGTTGTAATTGCTGTTGCCACCGCCGGCCTTGGCATAACTCGCGTTCTCGTACACCTCGAGCACGCTGCTGCTGCTCAGCGGATCCTGGTCGGCCGCTTCGAGCACGGTCCAGGTATCGGGCAGCGTGGCGTGGCTGTACGGAAACGCGGTGTGGTCGTCGATCTTGTCGTGCAGCGTGCTGCGCAGCGTGACGCAGGTGCTGGCATCGACGCCGGCGTAGTAGTCGCCTGACCCGCTGCCGATGGTGAAGTCGAACACGTAGTCGGCGGCCATCGGCGTTGCGGCGCCATCGGTGTCGGTGACCAGAGCGGCGGTCACGGTGACCGTGCAGACCTCGGCTGCGGTGAAATCGGCATCGGGGTTCAGCGTGAAACTCGTCGCGGGCGTCGCCGACAGAACGAAGGTGTGCGCGCCTGATGTCGCGCAGCTGACGGTGAACGAAGCCGTCGTCGCGTTGACCGGCTCGCTGAACACCACGGTGATGTCGCTGCCGAGGGTGACGTTGATCGCGTTGTCGGCGGGCGTGGTCGAGCTCACCATCGGTGCCAGATCGGCGCCGGTGGTGAAGGTCCAGGTTTTCGGTGCCGCCATCGGGTTGGGCATGCCGTCCTGGTCAACGACGTTTGCCACCGCGATGGTCGCGGTGCAGAGTTCGCTGAAGGCGAAGTCGCTGTCCGGGTTGAGCGTCCAGATCGTCGGTCCGCCGCTGACCGTCAGCGGATGAACGCCGCTGCTGGCGCAACTCAGCGCCAGCCAGTTCGGCAGCGTGGGCGTGACCGCTTCGCTGAAGGTGACGCTCAGGTTGGCGCTGACGCCGATGCCGGTGGCGGTGTCGGCCGGAACGGTGGAGACGACGCTCGGCGCCGAGTCGGCGACGGTGGTGAACGAGAACGCATTCGAGCCGGTCAGCGGGTCGAGCGTGCCGTCGGTGTCGCGGATGTTGGCTGCGGTCAGCGTGACCGTGCAGCTGGCGTTGAACGGCAGGTCCAGCGTCGGATCGAAACTGCGCGTGCTGCCGCTGCCTGACATCGTTCCTGCGACGGCGCCGGCGCCGCAGTCCAGCACGAACCAGGGGTCGGTGGTGGTGACTGCTTCCGAGAACGTGAGTGCGATGTTGCTGGCGACCGCGACGTTGCTTGCGCCGCTGGTCGGCGCGCTCGCGGTCAGCTGCGGCGGGTTGTCGACCGCGAGGCCAACGCTGAAGTCGTCGATGGCGAGACCGTCGTCGTTGCCGCTGAGGTTCGGGTCGATCCAGCGGATCCACATCGTCGCGCCGTCCGCGAGCGTGAAGCCGCCGCCGCTGATCGTTGCGCTGATGGCGACGAAATTGCCGGTCGCGTTGCCATTCAGTGCGCCGGGGGCCGAAGTCGTGTTCGGTGACGGCAGGTCGAGCCCGTCGAAGTCGACCCAGGTACCGCTGGTCAGCGAAGTCGCATCGAGGCTGTACTGGAAGTTCAGCGGATCGGCGCGCCCGGCCACGCCGAGACGCCATTGCTCACCGCGATAGCTGACGAGCAATTCGGACAAGGTCGAGCCGGTGTTGTTCTGCAATCGCGCCCCAAGCATCGGCTCGGTCGAGTTCGATCGCAACGAACCGAATGCGCGCTCGGTCGTTGACGTCGTGCCGTAGGAATACGCACTGCCGGAAACGCCAATGCCGTCGTCCGCCGCGTACGTGCCGGCGGCACCATTCTCGGTGAAATACCAGCCGGTGGGCACGATCGTGTTCGCCGTGCCGGTATTGGCGAGCGAATCGAAACTCTCGACCGCCGGCACGCCGCCGGTGATGGAGACCGACTGCGCCAGCGCAGCGGAAGAACAACAAAGCGCCAGCAGCGCGCCACGAAGCACGGTTCGCATCGAGAGACCCGGGGTTGAAAAAGGGGGGCGGCGATTCTAGCTGCGAATCGTGAACCGGCGTGTTGCAGTGCGGCGAGTGCGGATCAGGGCGGTGGCGGCGGTTCCTCGAAGCCGTCGCCGAACAACACCGGATTCAGCTCGATCGCGCCGAAGTCGCAGGCCGCCACACCGCCGTTGCCAGCGAGCGGTCGTGGCGTCAGCAACTGGTCGAGATCGACCACTTCGAAGGCCACGGCATCGAGGCAGTCGGGTGCGCTGTCGACGGCCACGCTGTCGAACCGCGGCGTGTAGTGCGGCGAGTCGGCCTGGGCGTCGATCGGCTCGAACTGCGACTCGAGTGCGGGCACGACGACGCCCGGGCAGGATGCATCGTCCACGCGGTTTGTCGTGCGAGCGCTGAGCGCGGCGCCGGCGCACGGCGTGGCGCCGGTGTTGGCGGCAATCGCGCTGACATTGAGGATCGCGGCGGCTTCGCTGTCGATCGCTGCGGCGCGAACGGGCCCAGTCGCGCCAGTGGCGCCTGCGGGCGGCGGTGGGTCGCCTGGCATCAGCGGAGGTCCCCCAGGCCCTCCCGGTCCGCCGTCGCCCGCGTCGACGGCGTTGGCGATCAGTGTCGAAAAGGCTGCGGTGGGGGCGGCCGACTCCGCAAATGCCAGTGCTCCGCCGATGGCAGCGCCGCCGTCGCCACCATTGAAGCCGGGCAGTCCGATGCTGCCCATGCCGCCGCCGCCACCGTTGCCGCCAGCGGCAAGGTTGCCGGAAAAGGTCGAGTTCAGAATGTCTGCGGTCGCCATGGCGTGAACCGCGCCGCCGCTTGCGGCACCACCGGATGCACCTGGGAGGAAGATGCTCGACGCGCCGTTGCCACCCTGCGCCTGGTTGCCGACGAAGGCGCAGTTCTCGACCAACAGGTCGCCGGCGGCAAAGATCGCGCCGCCGCGTGCCGAAGCGCCCGGCATGCCGGTTTCCGGCGCGCCGAATGCACCGGTGGCGCGGTTGTCGCGGAACACGCAATCACGCAGCTCCAGCGCGGCGCCCGCGGCGATGTAGATGGCGCCGCCGTCCGCGCTCACACCCGGGAGCGAAGGCGCAGCACCGTTCTCGAAGCTCAGGCCGATCACGCGCGCATCACCATTGCCGACCACCTCCAGCAGCCGTCCATTGCCGCCGACGCGACGGATCGTGGTGCGGGCGCCGTCGGTGGCGGTGATGCGCAACGGCACGTCGATCTGCAGCGCGCTTCCGCTGAGGCCGATCAGGATCGGTGCCGGCAGCGCCAGGTCGAACAGGATGCGATCGTCGGTGTTCGCTGCGTCCACCGCATCACGCAGGGTGCAGCTTGCGTCGCAGGTGCCATCGGAGGCGTCGCCGGTGTCGGTGACGGTCCAGGTGGCGGCGCACGCGCCGCCCGCAGCGGTCAGTGCGCCGCCGATCCAGAGTGTCAAGGTGCGCAGCCGCATCGTCGTCACCGACTCCCACAGAGGCCGCCGATTCTAGTCGCGATCGGCGCGAACCGGCCCGGTAGCTGCGACCGGGCGGTGAGTTGACGGCCGTAGGCGGCGCGACCGGTGCTGTGCAACACAAGGTGACTCGGTAGCCCGGCGCTGCTAGCCTCCGCGGCGGCGCGGTGGCGCGCATTCCGGTCTGCATCAATCTTGGGGGTTGCAATGAAGTCCAATTCTTTCGGCGCGCGCGCCGCGAGTGCGCGCGGTCTTGTCGCTGCGTGGATCAGCGCGGCAGCGGCCCTGCTGTTCTCATCGTCCGGCTTTGCCGGCGAGCACTACAAGCCGGAGGAAGTCGGCTTCGTCGTCAACCAGAAGGCAGAAGTGACGCGTGCGAACGGGTTCCTGGCCTCTAAGGCCGTCGCGTTCGGCTTGTCGGTGCCGATCCGTGATCTGCCGAAGGCGCCGCCGCCGCGCGGCAAGGGCGTCAAGGACCTGGACGAGCGCAACGAGAACCCGCGCGTGCGTTATCCGATCCCCGGTGCCGGGCTCGGCGAGCGCGACTTCATCGATCCGCTGCTGGTGCTGAACCACGGCGATGCCCCGAGCGCGATGCCGTCGCCGGCCGCGACCTACGACGGCATGACCAACGCCGAAGCCTGCGGCTGCCTGCCGCCGGACACCAACGGCGACATCGGTCCGACCCATTACGTGCAGACGGTGAACGTGCGCGCCAGCATTTACAACCGCACCACCGGTGCGCGCGTGCTCGGTCCCGACCTGCAAAGCACCGCGTTCTTCAGCGGCCTGCCCGCGGGCAATTCCTGCCGCACCGGTGACGACGGCGATCCGGTGGTGCTGTATGACCCGCTCGCCGATCGCTGGATGATCAGCCAGTTCGAAGTGGACGATGTCCCTGGTCACCAGTGCATCGCGATTTCGCAGACCGGCGATCCGACCGGCGCCTATTACGCCTACGACTTCGTCATGCCCAACGGCGAGTTCCACGACTATCCGCACTACGGTGTGTGGCCCGACGGCTATTACATGGCCGACCACATGTTCAACCAGGCGGGCACCGCCTATACCGGCGCTGGGTTCTTTGCCTTCGATCGCGCCAAGATGCTGGCTGGTGATCCCAGCGCGTCCTACATCTTCTACAGCAACGTCAATGCCGGCGGCCATCTGCCGATCGACCTGGACGGCTTCATCGCGCCGCCAGCCGGTTTGCCGCACCGTTTCGTGGAGTTCCTCGCCGACGAGTTCGGTTCGGCGACCGACGGCCTGCGCATCTACGAACTGGTGCCGAACTACGCCAACCCGGGTGCATCGACCTTCACCACCAAGGGCGACATCACCCTGGCCGCGTTCGACGCGCGCGCTCCCACTTCCTCGCGCAGCGTGATCGAACAGAGCGGCACGGCAGTCGGTCTGGATGCGATCGCCGATCGCCTGATGTTCCGCGTCGGCTATCGCAACCTCGGCACTGCCGCGGCGCCGGTGAACTCCTATGTCGGCACCTTCACGGTCAATGTCTCGGGCGTCAATCCGACCAGCATGGCCACGTACCAGGCGGGGGAACGCTGGTTCGAGTTGCGCAGCACCGATACCGGCGCGGCATTGCCGACCGTGCGCGACCAGGGCACGCAGAATCTGGCACCCGGCAATGGCGCCGGTGGCGTCAACAACTTCATGGGCAGCATCGCCCAGGACGCGCAGGGCAATCTCGCGCTCGGCTTCTCGCAGTCGTCTTCGAGCAGCTTCCCGAACATCGTCATCGCCGGTCGCACCGGTTCCGGCACCGGCGGCGGCCTCAACGAGGGCGAGGCAAGCTTCTTTGCTTCCGGTGGTTCGCAGACTTCGTCGAGCAATCGCTGGGGCGACTACAGCGCGATGGGTGTCGACCCGACCGACGAATGCACCTTCTGGTACACGCAGGAGTACTACGCATCTACCAGCACCAGCGCCTGGCGCACGCGCTTCGGCAAGTTCACCTACCCGGGCTGCACCACGCCACCGCGGGGCCTGATCGCCGCGCACATCACCGATTGCAGCAGCAGCGCCGACATCGCCGATGCGACGGTGAGCGTCAGTGGCGGCTTCTCGCGTCAGACCAACGCCAGCGGTGCGTTGCTCAGCAATATCGGCGTGTCGCCTGCCACCTACACGGTCACCGTGAGCAAGACCAACTACTCGACCTACACCGACAATGCAGTGGTGGTGACCGATGGCAATACCACCACGGTGAATGCGTGCATTTCCGGCTCCCCGGCGATCGCTTCGGCCCCGCCGGCCCTGGTCAGCGCAGAGAATTTCCTGCCGCTGAACTCCGCACCGGACCCGGGCGAGACGGTGACGGTGTCGCTGCCGCTGCACAATACGGCTCCCACCAACAGCACCAACCTGGTCGCGACGCTTCAGGCCAGCGGCGGCGTGACCGCGCCGAGCGGTCCGCAGAACTACGGCGTGCTCGTGGGCGGCGGCGCCAATGTCAGCCGCGACTTCAGCTTCACCGCGGCTGGCGTTTGCGGTGACGACATCACGCTGACGCTCACCCTGCAGGACGGTGCGCTGAACCTCGGCACTGCGACCTTCACCCTGCAGCTCGGTACCACGTCGACCACCACCGCCCTGAGCGAGAACTTCGACAGCGTCACCGCCCCGGCGTTGCCCGCGGGCTGGACCACCGCGCAGTCGGATGCCGGCGTTGCCTTCGTCAGTTCGATCACGCTGCCAAACAGCGTGCCGAACGACGCCTACAGCCCGAACGTCACCGCGGTCGGAAACGCCGAGATCATCAGCCCCGCGATCAGTGTGCCGGCGGGGGGCGGGCAGCTCAGTTTCCGAAACCTGTTCAACCTGGAGGACACCTACGACGGTGCGGTGGTCGAGCTTGCGATCAACGGCGGGGCATATGCCGACATCACCACCGGCGGCAATGCCTTCGTGGCTGGTGGCTACACCGACACGATCTCGTCGAGCTGGTCCAGTCCGATCGCCGGCCGCCAGGCCTGGAGCGGACTCTCCGGCGGAACCACGGCGCTGCCGACCTACCTGACCTCGACCATCAACCTGCCGGCCGCTGCGGCCGGACAGTCGGTGCAGTTGAAGTGGCGCCTGGCTGCCGACAGCAGCGTCGCCGCCGGCGGGGCCAATGGCCTGCGCATCGATGACGTGTCGGTGCTGGCGAGTTCACCGGTGTGCTCGGTGGCGGCGGTGAACACCGCGCCCTCGATCACCGGGCCGGCGAACGCGAACCTCCTCGAAGATGCCGCGACCAGCGCGCTTGCCGTGACCGTCGGCGACACCGAAACCGCGGTCGGCGCGCTGGTGCTGAGCGCCAGTTCGAGCGACACCACGCTGGTGCCGAACGCCAACATCGTGCTCGGCGGCAGCGGCAGCGCGCGCACCGTCACCGTGACGCCGGATGCGAACCGCTTCGGTACTGCCACCATCACGCTCACCGTGACCGATGGCGGCGCCCTCACTGCGACCGCCACCTTCGATGTCATCGTTGCAGCGGTCAACGACAAGCCTTCGTTCACGCCGGGTACCTCGCCGTCGCACGCCGGCGGAACCAGCGGGGCGCAGACCTCGGCTGGTTTCATCGGGGCCATCAACTTCGGCCCGTATGAGGGCGCGCAGACGGTGCTCGGCTACAACGTGACCGAAACTGCGGACCCGAACGGCATCGTCAGCGGCACCGCGATCGCTGCCGACGGCACGCTCAGCTACACCCTGTCCGGCCTGAGCGGCACTGCCAGTTTCAACGTCACGCTGCAGGATTCCGGTGGCACTGCCAATGGCGGCATCGACACTTCGGATCCGAAGACCTTCGCGATCACGGTCGGACCGCTGGTCGACGCCGTGTTCGCCGACGGCTTCGAGTAACTACGAAGGCCACGGGCCGGCCTGCGGGCCGGGCTCGTCGAGTGATCCGGGGTCGCCGCAGGGCGGCCCCGTTTTTTTGGTGCGCATCGGTTCCGGGCAGCCCTTGAATCCGGCACCGACTGCCCCATCTCCGGGCCGTCCCCGACGCGACCTTCTCCTGGGAAGCGTCGGCGGCTAGAATTGGCACTCATCGACGGTGAGTGCTAACAACTTGTCGAGAATCTTCGTTCAATCAATCGTTTGCAGAGGATGAGCATGAACATCAAACCGCTTCACGACCGTGTTGTCATCAAGCGCATGGAAGAAGAAAAGATCTCCGCCGGTGGCATCGTGATCCCGGATTCGGCCACCGAGAAGCCGATCCGCGGCGAAATCGTCGCCGTCGGTCCGGGCAAGCCGCTGGACAACGGTTCGGTGCGCGCCCCGACGGTCAAGGTCGGCGACAAGGTGCTGTTCGGCAAGTACAGCGGCACCGAGCAGAAGCTCGACGGCGTTGAATACGTCTTCATCAAGGAAGACGACATCTTCGCGGTTCTCGGTTAATCGAATCCACATGTAGGAGCGCCACTTGTGGCGCGATTGCTCTTCCGCACCCCGCCCGAATTTCGGATCGCGCCACAAGTGGCGCTCCTACAAAAAGACAATCATTAAGGAAGCAAACATGGCTGCCAAAGAAATCCGTTTCTCCGAAGACGCCCGCGCCCGCATGGTCCGCGGCGTGAACGTGCTCGCCAACGCCGTCAAGGCCACCCTCGGCCCGAAGGGTCGCAATGTCGTGCTCGAGAAGAGCTTCGGCGCACCGACCATCACCAAGGACGGCGTCTCCGTCGCCAAGGAAATCGAGCTGGCCGACAAGTTCGAGAACATGGGCGCGCAGATGGTCAAGGAAGTCGCTTCGAAGACTTCCGACGTCGCCGGTGACGGCACCACCACCGCGACCGTGCTCGCCCAGGCGCTGATCCGCGAAGGCATGAAGGCCGTTGCGGCCGGCATGAACCCGATGGACCTGAAGCGCGGCATCGACCGTGCCGTCAGCGCCGCGGTTGCCGAGCTGAAGAAGCAGAGCAAGCCGTGCAACTCGTCCAAGGAAATCGCACAGGTCGGTTCGATCTCGGCGAACTCGGACCAGGACATCGGCGAGCTGATCGCGAAGGCGATGGACAAGGTCGGCAAGGAAGGCGTGATCACGGTCGAGGAAGGTTCGGGTCTCGAGAACTCGCTGGATGTCGTCGAAGGCATGCAGTTCGACCGCGGTTACCTCTCCCCGTACTTCATCAACAACCAGCAGTCGATGAGCGCCGAGCTGGAAAGCCCGTTCGTGCTGCTGTACGACAAGAAAATCTCGAACGTGCGTGACCTGCTGCCGGTGCTGGAAGGCGTCGCCAAGTCGGGCAAGCCGCTGCTGATCGTGGCCGAGGAAGTCGAAGGCGAAGCGCTGGCGACGCTGGTGGTCAACACCATCCGTGGCATCGTCAAAGTCTGCGCCGTCAAGGCACCGGGCTTCGGCGACCGTCGCAAGGCGATGCTCGAAGACATGGCCGTCCTCACCGGTGGCACCGTGATCTCCGAGGAAGTCGGTCTGAGCCTGGAGAAGGCGACGATCAAGGACCTCGGCACCGCCAAGAAAGATCCAGATCTCGAAAGAGAACAGCACCATCATCGACGGCGCCGGCGACAAGAAGGCGATCGAAGCGCGCATCAAGCAGATCAAGGCGCAGATCGAAGAGACCACCTCCGACTACGACCGCGAGAAGCTGCAGGAACGTGTCGCCAAGCTTGCCGGCGGCGTCGCCGTGATCAAGGTCGGTGCCTCGACCGAAATCGAGATGAAGGAGAAGAAGGCCCGCGTCGAAGACGCCCTGCACGCAACCCGTGCGGCCGTTGAAGAAGGCGTGGTCGCCGGTGGCGGCGTCGCGCTGGTGCGTGCACTCTCGGCGATCGGCTCGCTCAAGGGCGACAACGAAGACCAGAACCACGGCATCGTCATCGCCAAGCGCGCGATGGAAGCCCCGCTGCGCGAAATCGTCGCCAACGCCGGCGAAGAGCCGAGCGTGGTGCTGAACAAGGTTGCCGAGAACAAGGGCAACTACGGCTACAACGCCGCGACCGGCCAGTACGGCGACATGATCGAACTCGGCATTCTCGATCCGACCAAGGTCACCCGCACCGCGCTGCAGAATGCGGCATCCATCGCCGGCCTGATGATCACCACCGAAGCCATGGTGGCCGAAGCGCCGAAGAAAGAGGCCCCGGCAGCGCACGGTGGCCACGACCACGGTGGCGGCATGGGCGGCATGGATTTCTGATGTATGAGCGCCACTTGTGGCGCGATCCGATGCACGACAAACCCCGCAGCGATGCGGGGTTTTTCTTGCCGGCTGCGGCGGTCCGTCGCTGGGCTTACCCTGCCGCTGCCCGCCGGAGATGGTTTCTCATGCTCAAGAGCCACGATCGCGAGAAGCTGATCAACGCCGCGATCTACTTCGCGGAGCACACCCGCCATTGCGGCAAGATCAAGCTGATCAAGCTGCTGTACCTGCTGGATTTCGAGCACTACCGTCAGACGGGCGCCCCAGTCACGGGCATGGAATACCGAGCCATGAAGATGGGGCCGGTACCGATGGAGCTCTATCAGGAGTGGGATGCGCTTGAGCCAGACTTTGCCGACGACATCGACATCGTTCCGCTGCAGGTAGTCGACTTCGTGCGCGAGTCCGTGCGACCGCTGCGCGCATTCGACGACAGCCATTTCACGCGACGCGAACTGCGCCTCATGCACGAGCTCGCGACCCGATTCCGGGACGACTTCTCCAAGCCCATGATCGGCGTGACCCACGAGGAGCGCGGGCCTTGGGCGGCCATCTGGGACAACGGCCGCGGGAACCTGGAGCGCATCCCGTTTGCGCTCGCGATTCGCGAAGAAGACTCGCATGCAGCGCTCGTCCGGGAGGCCGCCACCGAGTACGAGGGCATCCGGCTCGCGCAAGGGCACTGAGGCGTGTTGGCGCGTGTTGGCTCGGTCTGCCGCGACGCAGGGTTCTATGTCGACGCCGGGACGGGTGAGCGGATGCCCAAGTACCTGCTCGTGCTGGCCTCGCCGGAGCGGGGCGACATCGTGTTCCGGCTGCTCACCAGTCGTTACGCCGGGTTGCGCCCCGAGGATCCGCCCTGCTTTCACGGACACCCCTACGCGGGCTTTCGACGACACCACGCGCGCGCAGGAACGCCTGATCCGCGACGCACTCTCGCTGCTCTCGGGGCAATAGCCGGGGCGGCATGGATTTCTGATATCGGAGCGCCCGCAAGGGTGCGATGCCAAGCTACGCTTCGCGTTCGAGCAACGACACGGTGCGGCGGATGGATGCGATGCGCAGGGAGCGGCTGGGTGCGCTGCTGACCTGGCTGTGGTGGGGGCTGGTGCTGCTTGCGGCCATCTGGGGACAGCGGGTTCCAGAGCCACTGCCCGCCACCGCTGATCCTGCGGTGTTTTCTGCAATGCGGGCGCGCGCGGTGCTGGTCGAGCTGCTCGGCGACGAACGGCCGCATCGGCTCGGGACGGCGGCGAACGCGGCGGTGGCCGATCGCGTGGTCGCGGCCTTCGCGGACATCGGGCTGAGCGCGGAGCGGCGCCCGCGCTTCGTCTGTGCCGACTACGGCGTCTGCGGCCGCGTCGAGAATCTGCTGGTGCGCTTGCCGGGTGCGGGCGACGAGGCGGCACTGCTGCTGACCTCGCACTACGACTCGGTCGGTGCCGGGCCCGGTGCCGGTGATGCCGGTGCCGGCACCGCGGCCCTGGTCGAGATCGCGCGCGCGCTCCAGGCCGATGCAGGTCCACGTCGCGAGATCCTGATCCTGGTCGCCGATGGCGAGGAAGCGGGGCTGCTCGGCGCCGAGGCCTTCGTGCAGGAACCCGAGTTCGCACGCGTCGGCGCGGTGCTCAACCTCGAGGCACGCGGCACCCGCGGTCGCGCCAACCTGTTCGAGACGCAGCCCGGCAACGCGGCACTGATCGCGGCGCTGGCGCCGGCACTGCCCGACCCAGCGTTGAGCTCGCTGGCTTACGAGATCTACCAGCGCATGCCGAACAACACCGACTTCTCGGTGTACAAGCGCGAGGGGCTCGCCGGCGCGAACTTTGCCTTCATCGGTGGCGGCGCGCGCTATCACACGCCGCTCGATGACCTGGCACATCTGGACTCCGGCAGCCTGCAGCATCTGGGCGACGGCGCACTGGCCGCAGCGCGCGCACTGGCCACACCGGGCACCACGGTCGTCGCGGATGCCGACCGCGTGTATTTCGACTGGGCCGGTCGCGTCTGGCACTGGTCGGCGCGCGCGAACCTGCTGCTGCTCGCGCTGGGCACGCTCGGGCTCGCGGTGTTCCTGATGCGCGCGTATCGCAGCGGCACGATCCGCGTGCGTGCGGTGGCACTTGCGGGTGGCCTGGCACTGGCCGCGCCGCTGCTCGCGGGAGCCTTGGCCGCGGGCGCGCTCGGTGCCTGGCAGGGACTCGGCGCGGTGCCGATGCCATGGACCGCAAATGCGCACGCGCTGCAATTCGCCGCCGCCGCGATCGGCCTCGCGGTAGCGCTGAGCGTGGCAGCGCGCGCGATCGCCTGGACCGGCGTCGCGGCCTGGCTCGCGGCGCTGTTGCTGCTGCTCTGGTTCGCGGCAGTCGCGTTGATCTGGATGCTGCCGGGCGGGGCCTACCTCGCGCTGGTGCCGCTGCTGGCGGTGGCGCCCTTCGCCGCGCTCGCGCCCGCGCGCTGCATGCTGATCGCCGCCGTGCTGGCGGCTTCGCTGCTGGCGACGCAGGCGGCGTCGCTGCTGCAGCTCCACGACAGTCTGGGACCCACCGCGCTGGTCGGGCTCGGCGTGTTGGTAGCCGCAGTGATGCTGCCGCTTGGCGCCACCTTGCCGGCGCTGTCGCCCTGGCGCGCGCGCCTGCTGCTCGGCGCCTGGGTGCTGGCGCTCGGAGCGGTGGGCGTCGCCGCGCTTCGGCCGCCCTTTGATGCCGACACGCGCGCGACGCTGGTGCTGCGCGACATCGCCGGACCCGAGGGCCGCGTGCTGCATCTGTCCGGACTCGCGGCCGGCGAGGACGCGACCTGGCTGTCCGCCTTGCCGAAACCGCCCGCAGCCCAGCGCGTGCTGCCGTGGGTAGACGCCGAGGTTCCCACGGTCGCGCTGCAAGGCGAAGGACTGGCGCCGCCAACGGCCGCACTCTCCACCGATGCGACCGGCGCACGACGGATCGAACTCACGCCCCCGGAACCCGAAGCCCTGGTCGCGCTGATCCTGCCCGCTGCGGTGCCGCTCGCGGCCGTGCGCGTCGATGGCGTCGCCTTCGCCGCACCGATCCGCCGCCAGCGCGCGCAGACGGGCGCCTGGCGCAGCGTGTTCGTCTATCCCACCGGCGCCCCGGTGCGCTTCGAGATCGACTGGCCCGAAGGCGTCGCTGCCGAAGCCTACGCACTCGCCCAGTCCGCAGGCGCGGCCCCCGACCTCCACCCCATCGCCACCGCCCGCAACCGCGTCGCCGTCCCCGCCCACTTCGGCGATGCGCGCATCGGCTACCGCAAGCTCGACCTCAACCCCACCGCCGCGCCCTGAACCCAAGCGCCCCTGCGGGAACCGCGCCCGGCCGCGATCACCTCCGGGAGCCGCCCCACCCACGTAGGGCGGCCCCCCGTGGCCGCCCGCTCTGCCCGCCTGGCCCGCCGCTCAGACCCGCGCTTTCCGGGTGCGGGTGGCTGCATGCCGAAACCGGAATATCCGACGAATCATCGAGCGTGGGGACGACGTGGTTGCAACCAGCGGTGTGCCCGCGGCGACGCGGAGCGCTGTCACGAGGCGCCCCTCTCTCCCGGCCTCTCTCCCGCGAGGGGAGAGAGGAGAAGTGCGCGACTGCGGCTTGGTCTGCGGCTCGGGGATGTTGGAGGCTTCTCGGCGGAAAGCTCGCGGCCAGGAGGCTTGCGCGGCAAGCAGATTCCTCGGGAAGGATCGCCGAGGAAGTGCCGCGAGGGTGGGTTACTCGAACCCGTCCGCAAACAGCACGCTGGCCCAGTTGCCGATCGGGGTGAACAGCGGGCCGACCTTCTTGCAGACCATCGAGTCCTGGGTGCCGGCGCCTTCGTTGGTGCGGTCGCGGACGCCGGCGCGGTAGTACAGCACCACGTCCGTTCCCTCGCCGGCGGCGCCGTCGAGGTCCTGGCCGTTGGCGAGGTTGCCGTCGACCATGGCGCAGTCGCCGAGACTGTTGTCGGCGCGGTCGCTGGATCGGTTGCGGGCATGCCGAAGCCCGGTCCCGCGCAGCGCGCTATCGCCGCAGACGATCCAGCGGTGCGCGGCGCAGCAGTTGCGCGTTGATCGCCACGATGATCGTGCTGACCGACATCAAGACGGCACCCAGCGCCGGCGCCAGCACGATGCCCCAAGGCACCAGCACGCCGGCCGCCAGAGGAATCGCGACGATGTTGTAACCAGCCGCCCACCACAAGTTCTGGATCATCTTGCGGTAGGTGGCACGACTGAGTGCGATGATCGCCGGAACATCGCGTGGGTCTGAACGCACGAGAACCACGTCTCCAGCCTCCACCGCGACGTCGGTCCCGGCGCCGATCGCCACGCCGACGTCGGCCGAAACCAGGGCCGGCGCATCGTTTACACCGTCGCCGACCATGGCCACGCGCTTGCCCTTGGTTTGCAGGCCCTCGATCACCGATGCCTTGTCCTGGGGCAAGACTTCGGCCAGTACGGTGTCGATGCCCAACTCGGTCGCCACGCTGCGCGCGACGGCTTCCGAGTCGCCGGTGAGCATGGCGACCTCGATTCCGGCATCGTGCAGCAAGCGCACGGCTTCCTTCGATTCAGGGCGGATGGCGTCGGCGATCGCGAATACTGCACGCACACCGCTCGCGTCCACCAGATAGATCGCCGAGCGACCGGCGACTGCGGCGCGCTCTGCCGCACCGCGAAGTTGCGTCGGCGCCTCGACCTTGAGCGCCCGCAAGAGCCCCGGACCTCCCACCTTCCAGACTTGGCCATCGACGATGGCTTCCACGCCACGACCGGCCTCGGCATGGAAATCCGTGGCCTGCGGAACCACCAGCCTGCGCTCTTCGGCGCTTCGCAGCAGGGCGCGTGCAACGGGATGCTCGGAGTCGCGTTCGCTGGCCGCGGCGAAGCGCAGGGCGTCCTCGGGCGTGAGCATGGCGTCGGTCGCGATGTCGACCACGCGGTGCTCGGCCAGCGTCAGCGTCCCGGTCTTGTCGAATACCACGATGTCGAGATTGCGCGCTTCTTCCAGGCCGCGGCGATCACGAATCAGCAGCCCGTGCTGGACGCCGAGCGTCGTCGAGATCGCGATGACCAGCGGCACTGCGAGTCCGAGTGCATGCGGGCAGGCGATGACGAGCACCGTCACCACGCGTTCCACGGTGTAGTTCCATGGCGCACCGAGCGCCGTCCAGACCACGGCGGTGAGCATGGCGATCGCGATCGCGGCGAACGTCAGCAGTCGCGCCGCTCGATCTGCCAGCGCCTGCGCCCGCGAGCGTGATTGTTGGGCCTGTTCGACCAGCCGCATGATGCCGGCCAACGCCGTCTGATCGCCGGTTCGCGTCACCTCCACGCGTAGCGACCCCTGGCCGTTCAAGGTGCCCGCAATCACGGCATCGCCCGCCTGCTTGTTCAGCGGTCGCGACTCGCCGGTAATCATCGATTCGTTGACTGGGCTCTTGCCGTCGCGAACGAGGCCATCGGCGGGAATGCCCGCACCAGGGCGGATCAGCAGCAGGTCCCCGGCGGCGAGTGTGGAGACCAGGACATCCTCGCTGCTGCCGTCAGCGCCGATCCGAACGGCTTTGTCGGGAAGCAGCTTGGCCAGTGCGCACAGCGCGCCTTGTGCCTGGGTGATGGAGCGCATCTCGATCCAGTGGCCGAGCAACATGATTGCCACCAGCGACGCCAGCTCCCACCACAAATCGCTGCCCGGCGCGCCGAAACTGACCGCCAGACTGAACACGAAGGCGACGCTGATCGCGAGTGAAATGAGCGTCATCATTCCGGGCAGGCGACGCCGGAGTTCATCCGCGGCGCCCTTCAGGAAGGGCCACCCGCCATAGAGGTAGACGGCGCTCCCGAACAGCGCAGGAATCCACGACGACCCGACAAACACCGGCGCGGTGTAGCCAAACCAATGCTGGATCATTCCCGACCAGACCACGGCCGGAACCGTCAGCAACAGCGTGATCCAGAAGCGGTCACGGAACATCGCCACGCTGTGGCCAGCGTGGCGATCATGCGCGCCGTGGTCCCGGTGACGCGCACCAGAGCGCGCCGAACGAGAGGCGCCCGTCGCCACCGCCTGAGGCGACTCGGGTGAATGGTGATGCTTGTGCTCGTCCAAGGCGCCCTCACCGGATGATCGACCGCTCGAGCACCACCGATGGGCTCGACCGTTTGCTATTTCGGGGTTCGACTGGGGCGAACGCAACGGCGTCGCCACCAGTCGGTGGGACTCATTTCGCCGCAGTGGCCAGCTCGACGCTGTCGTGCTGGCCGGCCTTGCCGTCAATGACGGTTGCCTCGGCATAGTGCTCGTCGACGATCGCATCGATGCGCACCTTACCGATCACCTCGCGCTTGAACCGGCCGATGCCTTTTGGCCCGGTCCGCACGCGGGAATGATGCACGACGTCCAGTTCCTGGCCGACACTCGCGCCGTCTGCGGCACCGATACACAGGACGATCGTCGAGTCCTGAACCTCAAGGATCTGTCCGCGCATGAAGACCGTGTGCCCGATCGAAGGCGAGTCGCCCGCAAGGGCGGCGCCCGAAGCCAGCAGACTGAAGAGCAGTAGTGAACCGAGCGCCCCGCGAATCGACCGACGGCGGGTGGCATGTGTTGAGATTGAACGGAACATGGGACTCTCCTTTGGTGAGTGGTTGGGCCAACTCCTCCGGAGGTCTGGCCCGGTTTGCGAGAACGGCCCGGTGCCGTGTATGGCTCCCGGGAGCCACGGGGAGCGATCTTGCTGCGCATCACGCGACGATGGCGAGGTCGTTGGACTGTCGCTCAAGGATCGTTGCCACTTCCGCCGGCTGGATGCTCCCGGTTGGAGGCGGCAATCGCGGGTGATGGGCCTGGTGCGCTGCTCCGGCGTGTTCGCGCAAGGGTTTCGGCCGGACAGCCGTCGACTGGTCCTTCGCACGACGCGACGACCAGTGGATGTGCACGATCCTCCAGGCCTGGCCCGACCTGCGCAGCACCATGGTCTCGGTCGCGTCGATCATCAGCATCTCTTTGCCCTTCATGGTGTGGATTGCACTTTCGCTCGACACCCAGGCGAGATCGCCGGAAGCCCGGGCGGTGCGCTGCCGGAGACTGATTCGCGCCGACTTCAGAAACGCCGCATCGCCCTTGGCGTGGCCGCCGAGGTACTCGTCGCGGCTGCGCTCGACAGCGCCGCTTTCGAGAATGATGACCCCGGGATCGAGTTCCGCGCCGGCTTTGGTCAGATCACCGGCACCGAGCGCGGCGGAAAATCGCTCGACGGTGGCGACTGCTTCGGCCGCTGCCGGTTCGATGCCGAGTTTGGCCTGGGAAACGTCGCGCCCGGCCGTCATCTGCGCGGGTTCGTGCTTTTCCTGGCCGTGCGCGAACAGCCCGGGAGCGCAGAGCATCGCGGCCAGGGCGAGTGCGATTCGGATCGGGTTCATACGGTTCTCCGTCAGTGGGTGAGGGTTGGCGTCAGTGCCGATGGTGGTCGGCGTCGGACGCCGCTTCGGCCATCGGATCGTCGATCGGTTCGAACGATGAACGGGTAGCACCGTCTGCAGGAGGATCGACCTGGTCCATGCCGGACAGGGTCGCCGCGTCGTGCGGCATGCTTTCACCGCCGCCATGATCGTGCCCGCCACTCGTGGTCACCAGTTCGTGATAGCGCGCCTGGGTCATGCGCGGAAACTGCCGCAACAAGGCGACCATGCCCCAGATGTAGCGGTCATCCATGCTCTTGCCCCAGGCCGGCATGCCGCTCATCTTGACGCCGTGCTTGATCACCCAGAAGGCTTCGCGCGGGTCCACGGCGCCGAGCTCCGACCAGGTCGGTGGTGGCGGGTACAGCCCGAGGCTGAGTTCAGTGTCCGGAGTGCCCGGGCTCAGGTGGCAAGTGACACACATCGCGTCGTAGTTGCCGGCACCGGCACGGATCAGTGCGTCGTCGTCAAGCGGCGGTACGGTGACATCGACGGCACGGGTGCTGATCGAGCGGCTGCGTACCGTCTCCATCAGGCGGTGGGTGAGCGGCCAATGCGGATCATCGGCCGCAACGTTGTAAACACCGAGTCCGATGAACGCTGCGGCCCCAATGACCGCCACGACGAACATCAGCAGAAAGATCTTGAACCGTTTCATGCTGGTCTCCCAGAAGCGAGATCCACTTGATACGCCAGTTCGATGCCGAACCGCGCGGACACGCTGTTGCCGGTTGCCGGTTGCCGCGCAGCCGCGTTCCGCTGGCAAGTCGGCACTGCTTGCGAACGTGTTCGCGACCAGCGCTGACGTGGCGAAGAGGATTACCAGGGAGTCAAGCGGAGGGTGGTCGAAACGGTGGCATCGACGGCAGTGCTTCCGAATGCTCGACCGACACGACGCCCGGCGCGAGCACTGCGGGCTGGGGGAACTGCGGCAGGACGGCGAATACCAACGCAGGCGGGAGCACGCAGCCGCATGAGCAGGTCGTCCCGTTGCAGCATGACCCGGCGGCCTCGGGATCGGCGCCGGTGCGGTCACCGGTCCGGGGCATTCCCGCATGCGTCTGCGCATGATCCATGCCGTGCTCGTCGTGCGCCTGGATCGCGGCATCGGCGATCGCGGCGTGCATGCCGTGCGACGTCGGATGCCCCATGCCTTGGCTCATGGCCGACATTGCCCACGGCGCCCCCGATGCGTTGAGCAACAGTGTTGCGACCAGCAAGATTCGGAGGATTTGCGGGTACATGGCGCAGAAAGACTGCGCCCGGTTCGCGGAAATTGCAATGCCTCCGCGGCGTGACCGGCGCATGCCGATCCGTGCCGCGGTGCAGGTGTTCATGCGGTCTACGCAGACTCGACGCGCGATCTGCCTCGTCGTCCTGCCACATCACTCCATCCATTCCCGACGCTGCGTCCGGCACGTGGATCGCTCCCGCGCGTTGCCCTCGGTCCCCGGCCTTCGCTCCATCGACGCTGCACTCATCCCGAACTTACTCGAACCCGTCCGCAAACAGCACGCTGGCCCAGTTGCCGATCAGGGTGAACAGCGGGCCGACCTTCTTGCAGACCATCGAGTCCTGGGTGCCGGCGCCTTCGTTGGTGCGGTCGCGGACGCCGGCGCGGTAGTACAGCACCACGTCCGTTCCCTCGCCGGCGGCGCCGTCGAGGTCCTGGCCGTTGGCGAGGTTGCCGTCGACCATGGCGCAGTCGCCGAGACTGTTGTCGGCGCGGTCGCTGTATTCGCCGGCGTTGTAGACGGTGCCGATCACGTCGCGCAGGTGGAAGCCCCGTCCGGACTGGTTGGTCGGAGTCACGTAATCGGCGGCGGTGGGGTCGAGCTCGAAGCCGCGTCCGGTCACGGTGTCGAGCACTTGCCAGCGGCGCTCGCTGGCGCAGCTTGGCGTGGTCGTGGGGTTGCAGCGCAGGGTCGCGAACTCGCTGCTCTTGGCGACGCCGTCTTCGGCGATGACGTCGTTGGCGGCGCCGTCGATGTCGAAGTCGAGGCGCCAGTAGTTGTGATGCCAGTGCGTGGTGTTGTTGTTGGTGCCATTGGAGTTGCCGAAGCCGAACTCGGGTTCGAAGGAGCCGTCGGCATGGAAGCGGAAGCGCGATGAGTACAGGTACCAGGCGGCGCTGTACTGGGTGCTGAGCTCGACGTAGCTGCCGAAGTCCTCGACCGCGACGCCGGTCTGGCAGCTGCCGCTCGGGTTGCCGTCGCTGCCATTGGTGACCAGGCTGAACGGACAGGTGCCGAAGGAGGCGATCGGGTCCTTGGACCGGTCGCAACTGCTGGTGGTGCTGCGTGCAAAGCTCGGGTGCAGCGCCGACCAGCGCAGCAGCTGGCTGTCGGTGTCCTTCCAGTCGCGGTAGCAGGTGCTGCTGGTGTACTCGGCGAACAGGATCGGCGCGTGCGCGCGCTTCAGCGCCAGATGCCCGCGATAGTGGACGTTGCGCAGCTCCATGCCCGAGCCGCGCGGCCCGGAACTCAGCCCGGGCGGCAGGTAGCAAAGTTCCCACAGCGGGTCGGAAGCCGGCCACGACAGCAGGGTCTCGTTGACGCCGCAGGTCGGGCTGGCGGCGTGGCCTGGTAGTGGAACCGACAGCAATGCGGCGGCGGTGAGGAAGATCGCGCAGTGGAAGCGGGAGATCGGGTTCATTGGCGGGCAGCCTTCTGCATGGATTCGGCGATGCCGCCGAGTTCGGGGTCATAGTCGGGATCGACGACGCGGCCGCGCTGCAGATCGACGATGGCGTGCGCGACCTTGTAGCGACCGTTCTCGCGCGAAACGATGACGTGGATGCAGCGCGACCCCAGGTCGCAGTGCTGGTCGCCCGGCTCGCGCTGGCTGAAGCCGCCGTAGACGTCGGTGTCATCAGTGAAGCGGGCGTCGATCGCGGCATCCTGGCGCAACAGCGCGACCGCGTAGGCGAGTTCGGCGTCGGTCGCGTTCAAGGTCAATGCCGGCAGCAGGCGATCGCTGATCAGGCTGCCGTCGGGTGCGGTCTGGCGTTCGCGTGCGACTGCGGCGGTGTAGTCCCACAGATAGGTGACGCGCATGCGTTGCTCGCGACCATCGCCGAGCTTCACTTCATCGTCGTACTCGCGCACCAGTACGGCGTCGTGGCCGTCGGGCAGTTGCAGCGTGGCGACGTGGTCGAGGGTCGGGCTGCGCAGCGAAGCGTTGCTGCCGGCGCAGGCGGCGAGTGCGAGCGCGCAGAGCGCGGTGAAACATCGGAGCGTGGATGTCATGGCGGCTCAGTGGGTGGGTGACGAAACGGTGGTGGCGCTGACCATGGCCAGCGGCGGCGAACGGCCGAGTGCAGGATCGGTCCACTGGTCGTAGAGGAACTGGCCGCGCGACTTCGCGCCCGGGCCAACGCTGAGGCTGCGCCCGCACATCGCGTTCTCGCTCGGCTGCGCGTTCTCGACCGCCTGGTTGCGCAGGAACTCGATGTAGTCGCGGCTCGCGGTCTGGTAACGCAGCGTGGCGGTGACCTGCAGCGGGCGCGGCGTGCCCGGCGCCAGCGGCACGCTGTAGGCGGTGTCGTCGTAGTGCACCAGCTGTCCCGATCCGGGAGCGGTCTCTGGGTAGGTGTGGCCGACCGGGCGCAGGTCCTCGCCATTAGGATCGAGTGCGGTGCGCGGCGTGAAGCCTGCGGGCGGGATGCGGTTGTCCTTGGCGATGCAGTTGTTCAGCACGAAGTGGAACTGTTTGCGGCCGAGCCCGTCCTCGGTGCGGCAGATGCCGGCGCCGGCGTCCCAGATGCCCTGCAGCACCTCGTACACCTTCGGCGTCGGTGACGGCGCGAGCGTGCCGGTGGCGGCGTCCCAGGCGCCGCTTTCGTAGACCAGCGCACCGTTGCCGTCGAGCACGCGCAGGTGCAGCCACATGCGCCGACCTTCACCGTAACCGGTTGGCAGCTTGTGGCCGGCGCGATTGGTGACGCGCACCTGCGCCTGCAGCGTGGTCGCATCCGCAGCCAGCGGCTCAAGCGTCAGCGCGATGTCGGCGCTGCGTTGCGTGAGCATCTCCTCGGCCCAGTTGATGGCGCGGCCGATGGCATTGCTGCGACCGGTGGTGCCGCCGTAGAGCTGGTCGATGACGCGCAGCATCCAGGTGTTGCCGCCGACGAATTCGTGCACCGCCAGTTCGCCACTGCGTGAGCCGACCGGGTTCTGCATGCAGGCGCGCGCCGTGGCATCGCTGCTGCTGCGCATGTGGCAGTCCTGGCAGCTCTGCACCTGCACGATGCCGGCGCCGGCGCGGGTTTCGTCCTCGAAGGAATCGACCAGGAAACGGTCGCCGTAGCGGCTCTGCTTCCACTCGCTGTAGGTGCGCTCGGCCGGGAACGCGCGCCCGCTGTCGCTGCCGTCGAGCAGGATGTGGGTGCGCGCCGGCACGCCGCCGACCAGTGGCGAAGACACGTCGTGGCAGCTGCCGCAGTGCGAGCTGTCGCTGATGAAGTTGGAGAACTCCCAGCCGTGCGGCGGCTGCAGGCTGCTGCTGGGCGCGTAGCGATACGGGCCCTTGCGGCAGGGGCCGTAGTAGCCGTTGCACTCCAGGCTGTCGTCGAGCCAGACATTGCCGCTGCCGGCGGGCGCCAACTGGCCGGCGGGTCCGGTCGGTGCCATGCGATGGCAGTTGTGGCAGGTGATGCCGGAGTAGTCGTTGTTGGCGTTGTCGTAGTCGTCGTGATCGCCTTGAAGCAGGCAACCGTTGCTACCGTCGACCAGATCATTGGGCGGTGCCAGCCCGGTCTTGCGTACGCGTCCGCCGTACCAGCCCTGCGAGGTGTGGCAGCGCAAGCAGAAGTCGCCCACCCCGGGCAGGTCGCGATTGGCGACATCGAGCGCGGCCCAGAACAGCGGGTCGCGGGTCGAGTGCGACATCATCGAGCCGCCCCAGGAATCGTGCGGCATGAAACCCGGCCCCGGCGCGCCGAAGGTGCCGTGGCAGGACGCGCAGGACTCGACATCCTCCAGCGGCACCGCCAGCCCCGGCTGCGTGCCATGCGCGGTGAAGTCCTGGGCGCAGGCCTGGCCCGCGACGAACGCGGCCAGCAGCGCCACGGCGTGGATGGCTCGTGACATGCGGAGGACCCAAGAGAGCAGCCGCGAAAGATACGCCAGCGCGTAGCCCGCGGCGTGAAGACGGCGTTCACGCGCCGCCGGCCGCGCCGCAGCCCAGGTCTCGATACCGGGGCGTGGTTGGGCACCGGCGCGAACTTCCGTCCCGCAGCCGGGACGGTGCCGCCGCCGAGCGGGCCGACGGCTTTGAGTCCTGCCGCACAACACCCGGATTCGCAACGGTTTGCCTGGCCCGGCACGACGCCGGGCACCCGCAGCAGCGCGCGCTCGACCCGCCCCACTCAGGAGGCGCAGATCATGCTCTGAATGGCGAGTCGATGCAGTTTCACCGGCGATGCGTTCATGGCTCTCCCCAAAGGTGCAGCCACAGGCTGGCGCACGGCCGGCTTGGCTTTTTCCCTCTCCCTCGACGGGAGAGGGCAGGGAGAGGGTGAGTTCGGAGCGGTGTCGCGGTGCGCCCCCTCTCTCCCGGCCTCTCTCCCACGGGGGGAGAGAGGAGAAGAGCGGGGTATCGAAACGTCCGTGACGCTGCTTAGCGCTTCCGCGGCGTGACCCACATGGTGATGTCGGCCTCGAACACGCGGGTGCGGTCGGGATCTGTGGCGACGACCGGGATGACGCAGTCGTGGCCGCTGCCGATGTCGTCGGGCAAGGTGATGGTGGCTTCGAGCCGCGCTTCGCGCGTGGCCTTGGCGAGATAACGAACCGTCATCGTCTTCGGAATCCAGCGCCACTCCGGTTTCAGCGTGGCTTCGATGCCGACGCCGGCGGCGAGTTCGGCGCCGTTGCACAGGGCGATGGCGTGGATGGTGCCGATGTGGTTCTGGATACTGCGGCGTTGCCGGATGCGCACCACCATGCGGCCGGCTTCGAGCGACTCGATGCGCGGGTGGATCGAACCGAAATACGGTGCCTGCCAACAAACGATGCGCGCGAACAGCCAGCGGCCGAAGGGTTTGTCCTTCAGCCGCTGCCAGTGCGCGAGCACGCTCGACATCAGGCGGCGGCCTTGAGTGCGGTCTTTTTCGCGGCGCTGGCGGCTTCGAGTTCGGCGTGGTCGAAATCATCGACGGCGATGAACTCGTTGGTGAGCACGCGCACTTCGGCGAGCAGGTCGCGTTCGGCAACGCTGATGACGTTCTTCTGCACCGCTTCTTCCAGTTGCGCGGCGACTTCCAGCGCCACGATCTGGCCGGCCTTCACCGCCTTGATCACCTTGCGCTCCACCGGTTCGGAGGCGATGACCTTGTCGAGCGCGTGGTGCATGCGTCCCGGCACGTTGTTCGCGTTCGGGGTCAGGTAGACGCCTTCGACCAGACGGTTGCGCGCCTCGCTCGGTGCCAGCAGCAGGGTGCAGACGCGGTGGCCGAGGCGGTCGGACGGCGCGTGCTCGCGCAGGCCGATCGGGAACACCAGCGCGCGCAGCAGCCAGGCCACCGGGCGGATCGGGAAGTTGCGCAGCACGCCGTCGAGCGCGTTCTGCATCTTGTACACGGCATCGTGCATCGCCCAAGCCAGCAGCGGGTAGTCGGCGAGCGGGCGGCCCTGGTCTTCCCAGCGCTTGAGCATCGCGCTCATGATGTAGAGCTGGCTGAGCACGTCGCCAAGTCGCGCCG
Source organism: Lysobacterales bacterium (assembly GCA_016703225.1). Lineage (NCBI taxonomy): Bacteria > Pseudomonadati > Pseudomonadota > Gammaproteobacteria > Lysobacterales > Lysobacterales bacterium. Next base: position 177,831 of record JADJCM010000001.1, on the reverse strand, counting down.
AGAGCTTTTCCTTGACCTTGAGCTTGCCGCCGAGCGTGGCCATCGCGGTGTCGGCGACCAGCGCCAGGTTGGCGGAGTAGCGCGTGATCTTCTTGTAGAACTTCGCGGTCGTGGCATCGCCGATCGGCGCCTTGGCCAGGCGCGAATGGGTCAGGCCAAGCAACAGCGAACGCACGCCGTTGCTGATCGCGAAGCCGATGTGGCCCATCAGCAGGCGATCGAACTCGGCCAGGCGCTTGCCGGGATCGGCGAGCTGCGCCGCCTGCATTTCCTTGAGCACAAACGGGTGGCAGCGCACCGCGCCCTGGCCGAAGATGATCATGCTGCGCGTCAGGATGTTGGCGCCTTCGACCGTGATGCTGATCGGCGCCGCCTGGTAGGCGCGACCGAGATAGTTGCGCGGGCCGAGGATGATGCCCTTGCCGCCGTGGATGTCCATGGCGTCCTTGACCACGATCGCGCCGGTCTCGGTGGCGTGGTACTTCGCGATCGCACTCGGCACCGACGGCTTCTCGCCCAGGTCCACCGCGGCCGCGGTCATGCGCGACAGTGCGGTGATCGCGTAGGTCAGGCCACCGATGCGCGCGAGCGCTTCCTCGACGCCCTCGAAACGGCCGATCGGCATCTGGAACTGTTTGCGGATGCGCGCGTAGGCACCGGTCGCGGCCACGCCCATGCGGCAGCCGCCGGCGGCGGTCGAGGGCAGCGAGATGGCGCGCCCGACCGACAGGCACTCGACCAGCATGCGCCAGCCTTGCCCGATCATCTTCTCGCCGCCGATCAGATAGCTCATCGGGATGAACACGCCGTTGCCGCGCACCGGTCCGTTCTGGAACGGCACGTTCAGCGGAATGTGGCGGCGGCCGATTTCAAGCCCCGCGGTATTGCGCGGAATCAGCGCGAGGGTGATGCCGCGATCCTTGTCGCCGCCGAGCAGGGCATCCGGATCATGCAGGCGGAAGGCGAGGCCGACGATGGTCGCGATCGGCGCGAGCGTGATGTAGCGCTTGTCGAAGGTGAGCCGGATGCCGAGCGTTTCCTCGCCATTGAACTGGGCCTTGCAGACCACGCCGAAGTCGGGGATCGAGGTGGCGTCGGAGCCGGCATGCGGGTTGGTCAGCGCGAAGCAGGGAATTTCCTCGCCGCGCGCGAGTCGCGGCAGGTAGTGGCTCTTCTGTTCATCGGTGCCGTAGTGCAAGAGCAATTCGCCCGGGCCGAGCGAGTTCGGCACGCACACGGTCGAGGACAGGGTGCCGGAGACGCTGGCGCACTTCGCCACCACCGCGCTGTGCGCCAGCGCGGAGAAGCCGAGGCCGCCGTAGGACTTGGGGATGATCATGCCGAAGAAGCGGTTCTTCTTCAGGAACTCCCAGACCTGCGGGCTCAGGTCGGCGCGCACGTGGGTGGCTTCCCACTCGTCGTGCAGCTTGCAGACTTCATCGACCGGTCCATCGAGGAAGGCCTGTTCCTCCGCCGTCAGTGCCGGCTTCGGCTGCGCTGCCAGCTTGCGCCAGTCGGGGCGGCCGGAGAACAGCTCTCCTTCCCAGCCGACGGTGCCGGCTTCGAGCGCGGTCTTCTCGGTCTCGGACAACTGCGGCGTGATGCGCTGGTACAGCTTCAGGAACGGGCCCGAGAAGATGGCGCGGCGCAGCGGCCCCAGGTTGAACGGGATCGCGACCAGCGCGAACACGCCCCAGGCGACGTACAGCGCGACGGGATGCGCGCCGGCGAATGCCGTCGCGGCGGCTAGGCCGAGTGCCGTCAGGCCGGTCCAGACGAGCAATCCGAGTCGCAAGTGCGCGACCACGACGGTGCTGAGCAGAAGAACGAGGAAGGGGAGCGTGCTGTTCATCGGAGTCTCCGGTGGATCAGGCGGTGCGTGCTGCCAGCCGTTGCAGGTAGCGGGCGATGGTGGATACGAAAACGTCGTTTGCATCGCCGACGACCATGTGCGTGGCCTCGTCGATGCGTTCGTGTTCGGCGTGCGGGACGAGCTTCTGGAACTCGTCGATAGTGTGGTCCGAGACGACATCGCTGCGTCCGCCCGAGATCAGCAGCACCGGCAGGCGCAGCGCACTCGCGGCGGCGGTAAGCCCGGCGACGTAGCGCGCGCCGTTGTCGCCGGCGACGGTGTCGAGCAGGCGCGGGTCCCAATGCCAGCGGAGGCGGCCGTTGGCCATCGGCACCAGCATCTTCTGCAGTCGGCCGGGATCGTTGCGCTGCGCGCGATGCGGCAGATAGGCCGCGACCGCGGCGCTGGCTTCCTCGACCGAGGCGAAGCCGTGGGGGTGTGCGCGCATGAACTCGAGAATGCGGTTGACGCCGGAGGTTTCCCAGCGTGGCGTCACGTCGACCAGCACCAGTGCCTCGAACAGGCCCGGCTGCGCGGCTTCGGCCATCATGCCGATCAGCCCGCCCATCGAGGCGCCAACCCAGACCGGTGGCCGCGGCAGCGAGCGGGCGATGGCTACGGCATCGTCGACGAAGCGTTCCAGCTCGTAGGCAACGCCGTCATCCCAGTCGCTCTCGCCGTGGCCGCGGCCGTCCAGTGCGAGGCAGTGGAAGCCCTGTTGCGCCAGGTGTTCTGCGGCGACGGTCCAGGCCAGCCGCGACTGGCCGAAGCCATGCGCGAACACCAGTGGTGGGTTTGCTGGCGAACCGAAGTGCTCGATCGCGAGTGCAAGCCCGCCCGGTCGCGGGAAGCGGCGCAGTTCGCGATGCACGCGAGCAGGCGGGGCGGCAGCGGGGCAGCTGGCAGGGCTCATGGCGGCAAGTGTGTCAAACACTCGTTTGAGTTGTCAATACGCATGCGTATGGTGATACCCTGCGGGCCCGAATTCCGAGTGTTCCCGCCTATGCCTTCGACGCGCACGGCCGAGCTCCGCGGCGAACGCGCCCGCCTCTCCAGCGCCGACTGGGAAGCCGCTGCGCTCGACCTGCTCGCCGAGCAGGGGGTGGCCGCAGTCGCGGTCGAGCCGCTAGCGCGTCGGCTCGGGGTGACCAAGGGGAGCTTCTACTGGCATTTTCCGTCGCGCGAGGCGTTGTTGAAGGCAGCGCTGGAACGCTGGGAGCGACTGGACGAAACCACCGTGTTCGCGCCGCTCGAGGAAATCGCCGATGCGCGTGCGCGCCTGCGCGAGCTGTTCGTCAGCACCAGCCGCGAGATGCGCACGCATCGGCTGTACAGCGAACTGCTCAAGGCGCTCGACCACCCGGTGGTGCAGCCGGTGATGGCGCGGGTGTCGCAGCGGCGCATCCATTTCCTGATGCAGGCCTATCGCGCACTCAACTTCTCGCGCCGCGACGCCATGGACCGCGCGCGCCTGGTCTATTCCGCCTACGTCGGGTATCTGCAGCTGATGCTGCAACTCAAGCTCACCCGCATGAGCGCCGAAGAGTTCGACGCCTACGTGCTGCACGTGGTGGCGACGTTCATTCCGCGGGAATGAGATCGCGCCGTTGCGGCACCACCCGATGTTACGCGGGGATGTGATCGCGCCGTTGCCGGCGCTCCTACAAACGGCGACGACGCCGCGCGGATTGTAGGAGCGCCGGCAACGGCGCGACCCAATCCACGGGGTCCATCAAAGTGCCACTTCAATCCCGAAGTAGCCCTGGCGACCGGCCGCCGGTTCGATGCCATCGCTGCGCACGCGCGAGGTGTAGATTTCGTCGGTGACATTGTTGACGCCGCCGAGCAGGCGGATGTGTTCGTTGATGCGCCATTCGCCGGTCAGGTCGAGCACGTGGTAGGCGGGGATTTCGGCGGCAACGAAGGTGACGACGTTGCCGGTGGCGGTGTTGGCGTCGCGCCAGAATTGTTCATCGACGCGGGTGCCGGTGAGCCCGAGCTTCACGCGCTCGTCGAAGCCGCGCCAGATCAGGCCGAGCTTGGCGATGTGGTCGGGCGCATAGGCCGGGGTGTTGCCGACCAGATCGGCGGTCAGCGAATCGGTGATCTCGGCATCGAGCAGGGCGATGGAGCCGAACAGGGTCAGGTGGCGACCGGCGCTGCCGGCGAAGAAGTCGTATTCACCGGCGAACTCGATGCCCTGGTGGCGCGCATCGCCCGAGTTCACGCGCTCGACTTCGCTCGGCGAGATCAGCACGGTCTCGATCTTGTCGCGGAAGTCGATGCGGAAGACGCTGACATCGAAGAACAGGCCATCGACCGGCGCACCGCGCAGGCCGATTTCGGCGCTGAAGGTCTTGGCCGGGTCCGGGTCATTGCCGGTGATCAGGTTCGAGGTCGGGTTGCCGACGTCGTCGTAGCGCATCGGCCGATAACCCTGCGACAGGTTGCCGTAGGCCTGCAGTCCTTGCTCGACGAAGTCATAGGTGGCGCCAAGGCCAGCCAGCGGCACGCTGTGGTGGAAGCTGTCGTCGATCGGATCGCGCATCACGGTGGACGAGCGCTGGGTTTCCTCGATGTCCAGCGTCAGCGATTCGATGCGCAGCGCCGGGACCAGGCTCCAGCGGTCGAAGCGGAAGATCGACTCGGCGAACAGCGCGGCGTAGTCGGTGCCGCGCAGCTGGGCGTAGCGCAGCACGTTGCCGGCGTCGGCGTCGAGCACGACGTTGGAGCGCTGCCAGCGGTCGCTGTCCTCGTGGTAGGCGGTGAGGCCGAAGGTCAGCGTGTGGTTGCTGCCGAAGTCGTGGGTCACGCGCGCATCGAGCCCGGTGCTGGTGAAGTCCTGATGGTCGAAGTTCGAGCGCAGGTTGGCCGGCAGTTGTCCGGGCAGGAACACGGCATTGGCGCGACGGCTGTCGCGGTCGAGCTCGGCATGCCACACGCGCGCGTCCAGCGTGTAGCTGTCGGCGAGTGCGCGTTCGGTGCTCAGGACCAGCGACTGGCGCTCGATCGCGATGCGGTTGAACGGCGTTGTGGTCAGTTCGGGCTGCGTTTCGAACAGCGGCGTCGGCAGGCGACCGGCTTCGCCGGACTCGCTCTCGTAGTGGTTCAGGTCGAGGCGCCAGTTGGCCAGATCGCTCTCGCGCCAGAACAGCGCGATCGCGGCGCCGTCCACTTCGCTGTCGGAATTCACGCGGGTGCCGTCGAACTCGCGATGATCGAGCTCGACGCGGTAGCCGAAGTCGCCGGCACCGCCGCTGATCTGGTTGTAGGTTGCATACAAGCCGTCGCCGCCGCCGATGTGGCGCGAGCTGGCTGCGAACTCTGCTTCCGGCAACGGATCGCGCGTCACCAGGTTCACCGCCGGACCGGGCTGCGGGCCATACAACAGCGCGGAGCCGCCACGCACGAATTGCACCCGTTCCAGGCGCTCGGTCGGCGGCAGGTAGTACATGGTCGGATAGCCGAACCAGCTGCTGGCGAGCGGCACGCCGTCTTCGAAGAACATCACGAACTCGGACTCGTGCGGATCGCCGAGGCCGCGGTAGTTGATGTTGAAGTGACTCGGGACCTGCTGCTCGGACACCAGCAGCCCGGGCACGCGCACGAAGGTCTGGCGCAGCTCGTTGTTCGCGACCGCGGGTTGCTCGGCCAGATCCACGTCGGTGGTCTTCTTGCCGGCCAGTACCTGGCCATCCTCGATCTCTTTGCTGACCTGCGGGAAGCGCGGATCGGCCTGGGCGTCGGCTTCCACCTCGGTGCGGTCGAGACGGTGCGGTTTGCGATCTCCGGCGTCTGCGGGTTCGGCCAGGGCAAAGGCCGGGAGGGCCGCGGCCAAGGCCAGGGCGAGCAGTTGGGGGCGGTGGGAAATCATGGGGTTACCTCGTGCAGAATCAGGTCAGCGGGCGACTGTAATGCGAATAGCTCGCATTTACAACCGAGAATGGCTCTCATTGCCTTGCGCTCCTTGATATCGACGGATAGCCTGCGCGCCTCCCCCAGTTTCCCCTTTCTGGCCCGCCCGGGCACGGAGTTTTGCCATGACCTCCCAACTCGCGACCCTGAACGCCTGGGTCCAAGACGTGGCTGCATTGACGCGGCCCGACCGCATCCACTGGTGCAATGGCAGCGAGGCCGAGCTGCAGCAGCTGACCCAGCTCATGCTCGACAGCGGCGATCTGCTGGCGTTGAATCCGGATACTCATCCCGATTGTTATCTGCACCGCTCCCACCCGTCCGATGTCGCGCGCGTCGAGCACCTGACCTTCGTCTGCACCAAGCATCAGGAGGACGCCGGGCCGAACAATCACTGGATGCACCCGAGCGAAGCGCACGCCGAGATCGACGCGCTGTTCCAGGGCTGCATGCAGGGCCGCACGCTGTACGTGATCCCGTATTGCATGGGACCGATCGACTCGCCGATCGCGCGTTGTGGCGTCGAGATCACCGACTCGCCCTACGTCGTCGCGAACATGCGGTTGATGACGCGCATGGGCAGCGCCGCGTTGGCGCGCATCGAGCGCGAGGGCAAGTTCGTCAAGGGCCTGCATTCGACCGGCGACCTGGATCCGACGCGTCGCTTCATCATGCATTTCCCCGAGGAACTGACGATCAAGTCGATCGGCTCCGGCTACGGCGGCAACGCCCTGCTCGGCAAGAAGTGCCATGCCTTGCGCATCGGCTCGTGGCAGGCGCGCAGCGAAGGCTGGCTGGCCGAACACATGCTGATCGTCGGCATCGAGAACCCGCAGGGCGAGGTGCACTACGTCGCGGCCGCATTCCCCTCTGCCTGCGGCAAGACCAATCTGGCCATGCTGATCCCGCCCGAGGGTTATCGCGAGGCCGGCTGGAAGGTATGGACCATTGGCGACGACATCTGCTGGATGTCGCCCGGCGAAGACGGCCGCCTGTGGGCGATCAACCCCGAGGCCGGTTTCTTCGGCGTCGCGCCGGGCACCGGCGCCAAGACCAATGCCAACGCCCTGGCCATGCTCAACCGCGAGGCTATCTTTACCAATGTCGCGGTGACGGACGACAACCAGCCGTGGTGGGAAGGTCTCGATGCCCGCATTCCGGTCAAGGACTGGAAGGGCAACGACTACATCGCCGGCAACGGCCCGGCTGCGCATCCGAACTCGCGTTTCACGGTCTCGGCCAAGCGCTGCCCGAGCTGGACGCCGAAGGCCGAGGAAGCGCGCGGCGTGCCGATCTCGGCGATCGTCTTCGGCGGTCGCCGCGAATCGCTGGTGCCGCTGGTGTTCGAAGCGCGCAACTGGACCCACGGCGTGCTGGTCGGAGCGGCGATGGCCTCCGAGACCACGGCCGCCGCGACCGGTGCGGTCGGTGTCGTGCGCCGTGATTCGATGGCGATGAAGCCGTTCTGCGGCTACAACTTCGCCGACTACTTCGCGCACTGGCTGTCCTTCGACAAGCCAGGCGCGAAGCTGCCGAAGATCTTCCACGTCAACTGGTTCCGCAAGGGCGCCGACGGCAAGTTCCTGTGGCCCGGCTTCGGCGACAACCTGCGCGTGCTCGAGTGGATGCTGAAGCGCTGCGAGGGCAAGGCCGGCGCAGTCGAAACCGCGATCGGTCATCTGCCGAAACCCGCCGACCTGAACGTCGATGGGCTCAAGCTCGGCGAGCAGGGCATCGCGCAATTGCTGCACATCGACGAGAGCGGCTGGGCGCGCGAGTTCGAGGCGATCAGCGAGTACCTCGACGAGTTCGGCGCACGCGCGCCGGCGGCGCTGCGCGAGGAAGCGGCGCGCATCGCTGCACGCCTGCCGCAGCGGGAAGTGCAGTCGGCCTGACGGCCGGTCGTTCAGTACCCGGCGGCGAGACCGGTGCCGCGGCGTGGGTCGTTCGCGCCGTGGAAGCGCATGCCCGGGATCGGCGCCGCATCGCGCGCCGGGGCACCGATCAGGATCGCGGCCAGGTGGTTTTCCGGCTGCGGTCCGCCGAAGCGGTGGCCCATCGCCTCCAGCAGGCGGCGCGAGTCGGGACTCAGCGCGAACGGCTCCACGTTGGTCTCCGGCGGTTGCCATTGCTGGTGGAAGCGCGGTGCGTCCACCGCCTGCTGGATGTCCATGCCGTGGTCGATGACGTTGACCAGGGTGTGCAACACCGCGGTGATGATGCGGCTGCCGCCGGGCGTGCCGACCACCATGAACGGCTTGCCGCCGCGGTTCACCAGCGTCGGCGTCATCGAGCTGAGTGGTCGCTTGCCGGCCGCCACGGCGTTGGCCTTGCCCTCGACCAGCCCGTACAGGTTCGGCGTGCCCGGGGCGGTGGCGAAATCGTCCATCTCATTGTTGAGCAGCACGCCGGTGCCGGTGGCGGTGACCTTGGCGCCGAACCAGTCGTTGAGCGTGTAGGTGACCGCGACGACATTGCCGTCGGCGTCGGCGATCGAGTAGTGCGTGGTGTGGCTGCCCTCGTGCGGGGGCTTGCCGGGTGCGAGTGCTGCGGAATCGCCGGCCTTGCGGTCGTCGATCGCGGCGCGGATGGCCGCGGCGTGCTGCGGCGCGATCAGCGCGGTCACCGGGTTGGACACGAACTCGGGGTCGCCGAGGTAGTGGTTGCGATCGACGTAGGCGTGGCGCATCGCCTCGATCATCCAGTGCGTCGCCTGGGCCGAACCGAAGCCGTGTTCGGCCAGCGGGTAGCCCTCCAGGATGGCGAGCAGCTCGCACAGGATCACGCCGCCCGAGCTCGGCGGCGGGGCCGAGACGATTTCGAAGCCGCGGTAGCGGCAGCGCACCGGCTCGCGCTCGATGGCGCGGTAGCCCGCGAGGTCTGCGGTGCTGATCCAGCCGCCGCCCGCCTGGCTGGCGCGCGCCAGTGCCTCGGCAATCGGGCCGCGATAGAAGCCCTCCTGACCGTGGCGGGCGATGCGCCTGAGCGTGCCCGCGAGTTCGGGTTGGCGCAGGCGATGACCCGGACGCGGCACGCTGCCGTCGGCGCTGAGGAAGACGCGCGCCGCTTCGGGGTCATGGCGCAGATCGTCGGCGGCGTAGGCGATCATGGCGATGTCGCCGGCGTCGAGGTCGAAGCCGCGCTGCGCCAGTCGGATCGCCGGTGCGACCAGGCGTCGACGCGACAGCGAGCCAAAGCGCATCCGCGCGAGTTCGAGCCCGGCGACGGTCCCGGGTACCGCAACGGCACGGTGACCGAGTGTGCTGGCGCCGGCGATCGGCTTGCCCTCGGCGTCGAGGAAGCTCCGCGCATGCACGGCCGCCGGCGCGGTCTCGCGGAAGTCAATGAAGTGCGCGCTGCCGTCGGCCAGCTGGATCGTCATGAAGCCGCCGCCGCCCAGGTTGCCGGCGGCCGGGTAGACCACGGCGAGCGCGTAGCCGACTGCCACCGCGGCATCCACCGCATTGCCGCCCTCGCGCAGCACGGCGACGCCGACCTCGGTGGCGTGGTGCTGAGCGCTCACCACCATGCCGTTGGCGGCGGACACCGGGGCCGGGGAGACGGCCTTGCCGGGCAGGCCGCAGAGGGCCAGCGTCGCCGCCAGCAGGAACGGGATCGGTCGCAGCAGGCGCATCGCAGTCTCCTTGGATGGAGCCGCGATTCTGTCGTCGCGCCCTGCCGCCGGCAATGCGCTCAGTCCGGGCTCGCGCCCTGCGATCGGCCGTGCTCGGTGTCGCGGTCGTAGTGCTTGCTCTTGCGGCCGGCAGCGTCGAGGTGCTCGTGTCCGAGCCGGTTCGCGGTTTCCTCGAGCAGTTCGCACGAGGCCATTTCCGGCAGGTCGAGAATGTCCTGATCGACGCGCTCGGCGGCATCCCGCGCGATTTGCGCGTGGCCGTCCTCGTGCTCGGCCAGCGCCTCGCGGAAACGCACGAAACGCGCCTGCATGGCCGGAGTGCCGCCTTCGAGTTCAGGCAGGGTGATGTCGAGGTCGAGGTGCGTGGTGACTTCGGTGATGCGGCAACGGCCATCGGCTTCGTGCCACCAGCGGAAGTTCCAGCGCACATGCCACTTGGTGTAGCCATGGAACAGCTTGCCTTCCTCGCGGATCGGACTGGCGGCATCGAGCGCCTGGCGCAGGGTCTGGCCGCGCCGCGGCGTTGCGGTGTAGTCGATCCGGTCGAGGTTTTCGATCACCTCGGCGCCGGCGGCCTGGGCCACGGCCAGCAACAATATCGAGCATGCGGCGTGTTTCATCGGTGCGGTTCCTTCAGCTCCTGGCGGACGGCGTTGCGGGTATCGAGCGCCACGCGGCGCGCGGCCTCGGCGAAGTCGAGTCCTTCGCTGGCGTAGAGAATGGCGCGCGAGGAGTTGATCATCAGGCCGCCGGCAGCGGTGGCGCCGGCGCGCACGGTCGCGTCGATGTCGCCGCCCTGCGCGCCGATGCCGGGGACGAGCAGGGGCAGGTCGCCGACCAAGGCGCGCACGCGGGCCAGTTCCTCGGGAAAGGTGGCGCCGACCACCAGCGCGTTCTGGCCGTGGCGGTTCCAGGGGCCGGCGACGAGTTCGGCGACGTGCTCATAGAGGCGCCGGCCGTTCGAAAGTTCGAGACCCTGCAGGTCGGAACCGCCGGGGTTGCTGGTGCGGCAGAGCACGATCAGGCCGCGCTCCGGATAGGCGAGATAGGGTTCGATCGAGTCGAGGCCCATGTACGGATTCACCGTCAGCGCGTCGGCGTTGTAGCGCTCGAAGGCCTCACGCGCGTATTGCTCGGCGGTGGCGCCGATATCGCCGCGCTTGGCGTCTAGGATCACCGGGATGCCGGGATGGCGGCCGTGGATGTGCGCGATCAGGCGTTCCAGTTGGTCTTCGGCGCGGGCGGCATGGAAGTAGGCGATCTGCGGCTTGAACGCGCAGGCGAGATCGGCGGTGGCATCGACGATCGCGGTGCAGAAGCGCAGCACCGCGTCCGGCGCGTCGCGCAACGCGCGCGGCAGGCGCCGCGGGTCAGGATCGAGTCCGACGCAGAGCAGGGTGTCGGCATCGCGCCAGCGCGATTCGAGCTGTTGACGGAAGTTCATCGGCGAACGCAGACCAGGGCAGGGGCGGGAAGCGCGGCATTATCGCCGTTTCGCGCGGTTGAATCGCGGGCGCGTGGCACCATGTCGGGCTTCTGGTTTCGAAGGACGTCGCATGCCGAACAGCCTTGCCCTCGCCGAATCGCGCCTGCTCGCGCCTGGCGGCTTGTCCGCCGACCAGCTCGGCCGCGTGTTCTCGCGCCTGATGTCGCCTGGCATCGACGCCGCCGATCTGTACTTCCAGCATTCGCGCCACGAGAGCTGGGTGCTGGAAGACGGCATCGTCAAGGAGGGTTCGCACAACATCGAGCAGGGTGTCGGCGTGCGCGCGGTCAGTGGCGAGAAGACCGGCTTTGCCTATTCCGACGAAATCGTGTTGCCGGCACTGCTTGAAGCCGCCGCGTCGGCGCGCGCAATCGCCCGTGCCGGACAGGACGGGACCGATCGTTCGCTGACGCAGGTGCGCGGACATGCGCTGTATGCGCCCGCAGATCCGATCGACTCGGTGCCGGTGGAGCGCAAGGTGGCGCTGCTGCGTGAGATCGACGCCTACACGCGTTCGCTCGATCCGCGCGTGAAGCAAGTGGTGTGCAGCCTGTCGGCGGCGCTGGAAACGGTGCTGGTGGCGCACAGCGACGGCACCCTCGCCGCCGATGTGCGGCCGCTGGTGCGCTTCAACGTCAACGTGATCGTCGAACACAACGGTCGTCGCGAATCCGGCAACGCTGGCGGGGGCGGACGTTTCAGTTACGCCGAGCTGCTGGGCGGCGATTTCCCGCAGATGCAGGCGCGCGAAGCGGTACGTGGTGCGCTGGTGAATCTGGAAGCGGTCGATGCGCCGGCCGGCGAGATGCCGGTGGTGCTTGGTCCGGGCTGGCCGGGGGTGTTGCTGCACGAAGCAGTCGGCCATGGGCTCGAGGGCGACTTCAATCGCAAGGGCCTGTCGGCCTATGCCGGGCGCGTCGGCGAGCGCGTGGCGTCGCCACTGGTGACCGTGGTCGATGACGGCACCCTGGCCGGTCGTCGCGGTTCTTTGAACATCGACGACGAGGGCACGCCGACGCAGTGCACGACGCTGATCGAGAACGGCGTGCTCAAGGGCTACCTGCAGGACAAGTTGAACGCCGGGCTGATGGGCGTGGCGCCGACCGGCAATGGCCGTCGCGAGAGCTTCGCGATGCTGCCGATGCCGCGCATGACCAACACCTGCATGCTCGCCGGCACGTCCGATCCGGGCGAGATCATCGCCTCGGTCGAGCGTGGCCTGTATGCGCCGAACTTCGGTGGCGGCCAGGTCGACATCACCTCGGGCAAGTTCGTGTTCTCGGCGAGCGAGGCGTATCTGATCGAGCACGGCAAGATCACGCGACCGGTGAAGGGCGCAACCCTGATCGGCTCCGGCCCCGAAGCCATGCAGCGCATCTCGATGGTCGGCAACGACATGAAACTCGACAGTGGTGTCGGCGTCTGCGGCAAGGACGGCCAGAGCGTACCGGTCGGCGTCGGCCAGCCCACGCTCAAGATCGATGCGCTGACTGTGGGCGGGACGCGGGTTTGATGGTCAAGAGCATCGCGACGTGGACGTCGCTCCCACTGTGGGCACAGATCCCGCTGTGGGCAAAAATCCCACTGTCGCTAGTCGGAGCTTTGGGGTGGGTCGACTGCATCAACTGCACTTCTCCTCTCTCCCCTCGTGGGAGAGAGGCCGGGAGAGAGGGGGCGACTGCGCGATGAGGCTACACCGCTGCGAACTCACCCTCTCCCCAACCCCTCTCCCATCGAGGGAGAGGGGCGGGCGCGCATCGGTTGAACGCGCGCGACCGCGGCGATCAAGGCGTGTCGTTGCCCGCCGCGATGTCGTCCAGATCCCGCGGCTCGATCGCTTCGCCGTAGGCAGCCTGGATGGCGCGGAACAGTTGCCGCGCGGCGGCGGGCGGCTTGTTGGCCAGGGCCTCGGCCTTGGCCGTGCGCAGCAGTTGGCGCAGTTGCTGGCGGTCGGCGTTCGGCAGGGCGGCGAGCAGTTCGTTGATCGCGTCGTCGCCGTCGCGAAGCAGCTTGTCGCGCCATTCCTCGATGCGGTGCAGTGCGGAGGCGGCGCGGCGGCGTTCGGCCTTGGGCGCTTCGAGCGCAGTGCGAATGGCGGGCAGTTCCTCGTCGTGCTTGCGCATCTGCTTGGCCAGGAATTGCACCTGGCGCTTGTGCGCGACGTGCGCGGTGATGCGCTGCGCCTCTTGCACGTGGCCACGCAACGCTTCCGAAAGCGGTACGCGGTCGAGTTCGCGCGGTGGCAGCGCGACCAGTTCCTTGGCCAGCGCGAGCACGTCCAGCGCTTCGCGCTTTTCCATGCTGCGGCTCGGCCCGCCGTAGTACTCGTCCCAGTCGATCTTCTCGTCGTGCATCGCGATGAACCCCGCATTCAATGAACCAAGGATAGCCCGTGAGCGCTGAACTCTCCCGCCCCGCATCGCCCGAGCGATCCCTCGACGAACTCGCCAACCTGGCCGAGGATGTGCTCGCGCGTTGCCGCAAGCTCGGTGCTTCGCAGGCCGAGGTGAGCCTGAACCTCGACGCCGGGCTCGATGTCAACGTGCGCATGGGCGAGGTCGAGACGGTCGAGCACAGTCGCGACCGCGGCGTGGCGATCACCGTGTATTTCGGCGGGCGCAAGGGCTCGGCCAGCACCGCCGACGTGCAAGCGGCCTCGATCGCCACCTCGATCGAACAGGCCTGCGCGATCGCCCGTCACACCGAGGAAGATCCCTGCGCCGGGCTCGCCGATGCCGCGCGCATGGCCACGTTCTTTCCCGATCTCGACCATTGGCACCCGTGGGAGCTGGACGCGAACCATGCGATCGAGCTCGGCATCGCCGCCGAAGCCGCCGGACGCGCGCTCGATGCGCGCCTGCACAATTCCGACGGTGCCAGCGTCTCGACCAGCAGCAGCGTTGCGGTCTATGCGAACAGCCACGGCTTCCTCGGGCGCGAGTCCGGCACCCGGCATTCGATTTCGTGCTCGCTGCTCGGCGAGGACGGCCAGGCCATGCAGCGCGATTATTGGTACACCACCGCCGTCGCGCGCGAGGACCTGGAGACCGCGGAGGCGGTCGGCCGTCGCGCCGCCGAGCGCACGCTGGCGCGGCTGAATCCACGCAAGCTCGGGACGCGCACCTGTCCGGTGCTGTTCGCACCCGAACTCGCGCGCTCGCTGATCGGACATCTGGTCGGCGCCGTCAGCGGTGGCGCCCTGTATCGGCGTGCGTCGTTCCTGCTCGACAGCGTCGGCGAGCGGTTGTTTCCGGACTGGTTCTCGATTCTCGAACGGCCGCACCTGAAACGCGGCGCCGGTTCCGGTGCCTTCGACGGCGAAGGCGTGGCCACCGTCGATTCGGATCTGGTGCGCGACGGCGTGCTCGCGCGCTACATCCTCGGCTCGTATTCGGCGCGCAAGCTCGGGCTTGAAAGCACCGGCAACGCCGGCGGCATCCACAACCTGGTGGTGCCGGCGAACGCCGGCGACTTCGCCGATCTGCTGCGTCGCCTCGACACCGGCCTGCTGGTCACCGAACTGATGGGCCAGGGCGTCAACACCGTGACCGGCGACTACTCGCGCGGTGCCGCCGGCTTCTGGGTCGAGCACGGCGCCATCGCCTATCCGGTGGACGAGGTCACCATCGCCGGCAACCTGCGCGAGATGTTCCGGCGCGTGGTCGCCGTCGGTTCCGATATCGACCGGCGCGGACCGATCCTCACCGGATCGATCCTGATCGAGCGCATGACCGTGGCGGGCGAGTAACAGGCATGGTCGGCGGTGCTCGGCCCCTCCCGGGTCCGCGCGCCCCTTTCTCTCGTGAACTGATGCATCCCGGTTGACGGGCGCCGAAAGGCAAGGCGAGTTGCGTGCATCGCGACGACCATGCACGGATTCCCGACCAAGTTCCGTTACTGGCGACAAATGCGCTGCATTGCCAGTTGCGTTGCCAAGGGATGCGTCCGCGACGGGTGCGCCTGGGGCTGCAACAGGGAACCGCTTCCGACTGTGGACCAAGTCGGGCGCCCTGCGGGGACGAATGCGGGTCAGGTCGCGGTTTGCTTTGCCGAAGTGGAGAACGCCATGAATGCACGAACCAGATGGCTCGTCAGCGCCATTCTCATCAGCGTCGTCTGCCCTGCGTGGGCGATCGTGTGTCCACCGGGTGTGGGCCTGCACACGGTAGGGCCGCACGGGCGTTTTCGAACCATGAACGAGGCGCTGCGGGCGATCGGCGGTTGTATCGCAAGCCAGAACATCATCTTTCTGGAACGGGGCGTTCACCGGGAGAGTCTGAGTCTCGAGTTCAGTGCGGGCGACTTGACCATCGCCGGTGGCTGGTCGCCAACCACCAATTCCAGTGCTCCTTACGACACGCAGTGGCGGGCGCCGCCCGATGGCGGTCGCGTGCTCAGTGTGCGCTTGTCCGGATTGGCGCGATTCACGCTCCGGGACATTGCGCTGATGGACGGATGGGATCTGCGCGAAGGAGCCGGTATCTACGCCGACCTGGACAATCAGTCGCAGATGTCGCTGATCAACACGTGGCTTTCTTACAACGAGGTCGCCACAGTGACCGCCGATCAATGGGTATCGACGGGTCGGGGCGGCGGCATGAGCGCGCACTTGCGTCAGTCCGCGCGGCTGGGACTGGATACGGTCCTTGCCCAATACAACGCGATCGCAAACGCCGCGTCAGCGCATGGTGTGGGTATCGCCATCACCAGTTATTCGCCGTACACGCAAGCTTCGTTGAACCGCGTGACGGCGTTCGCCAATGGCGGTTATGCGCCGGGTGCGCCGGGAGTGAAGGCCAACGAATGCCGCGGCGCGGGTGTCGATTTGGTGATCGATGATGCCTCACCTCCAAGGACATTTCTGCATGAGGGTCGGTACTTGGACGCAGACACCCACGAGCCAATGTATCTGGCAGATCACAGGTTGGTGGTGCGGTCCTCCACGTTCGAGTCCAACTACTGCTTCGGCTGGCAGTGGCCCGATGGAGTCGGGCTCTCTGCAACGGTCAACGGCACGGGAACGGAGATCACCGATCCGAAGAACCAACTCGAAGGCTACTTTGGCGCGAACATCCTGTTCGAGGCCAACACGCTGGCTGGGAACTACGAGTGGGGCGGCAACGATCAGGACGCGCAGCTCCTGATGCTCACGACGCGTCACAAAGACCGCTTGCTGGCGCGCAACAATCTCTTTGACGGGCGGGGTGGCTCCAACGCGGCGGCAAGGCTCTATCACTCCGGTCTCGCACCAGAGGGAATCCCGCTGGTCGTTCAATCGACGATCAAGTTCATCGGCAATACGGTAGTGCGCCACCTGCGCAGGCCGCTTCTGATGACCGGCGTCGCGACGACCCTGCATGACAGCATTGCGTATCCGCTGTATGTCGTGCGCAACAATCTGATCACGCACGCAGCCGAGATCGGTCCGCAGACGATCGACGATGTGCTCTCGAACACGGCCTTTTTTCGGCCCGCGCCCGGTTCGGTGCCGGCTGTCGAACTGCACCCGAACTGCGTGCTCGCCAATCCTCTGTTCGTGGACCCGGCCAACGGAGACTACCGACTCCTCAACACATCTCCCGTCGTGGATGCGGGGGCCGTGCTTTCGACGGAGGAGATGGGCGTGTTCGACCGCTGGGGCAGGACGCGCGTGCGGGGTCCGGCTCCCGATTGCGGCGCCCACGAGTTGTAGCCGTTGCGGCCCCTGCGTGCGAGCGCGCATCCAGGATGCAGAAGCGGTTGTTCCGCCGCTTGGGTGATTACCGGGGGCGGTCGTGACACACGACCGCCCCGCGATAGTGCTGCTCCAGGGCCCCACGTCGACGCTTCGAGCGAGTTGCCGCAACCCATTCGATGAGCTGCGAGAGTGGACCGAGGCTTCAGACCGCGAAGGCACTTGGTCTTCAGCAGTTCCGGCAGTTCGCGCCGTGTCCAGGTGGCTTCAAGGCGGGAGGCGATGCCTTCTTCAACTTTCCGCCAAGTTCGCTACGGCCCCATCAAGTCCCAACCGATGTCTTGGAGGAGCGCCGGTGTCAGGTCAAGCTGATCGAACAAGCCCGGCGTTATCACGGGCTCCATCAGCAGGTCGGGGCGAGCAGCAGTGCTGAAATGGGAAACCGATGATCCCGGCGCAAGCCCTGCAGGTGCGTGCAGACGCACCAGGCGAGACGTGGTTCCCCATGGCAATCCCGTCGCGGGATTCGTTTGGAGCAAGTCCTCGAACTGGAGGCGCACGTTGAGTCCGACCCAGACCAGGTTCGGGTCATTCGTGCTGGCTGCTGTGATTTCACTCGGGCTCATGTACGCAAACCACTGCGCAGCCCCGAGATCGAGTATCAATGCGCCGAATTGCGAAGGCACGTTCATGGGGAAACGCGACGTGCGGAAATCGATCATTGCGGTGAATCCCAGTCCATGTGCCAGTTCGTGCAGCACGACAGGCAGCAGGGCAAATCGGCGGTCGCCTCCCGCCGCTCGGTTGAATCCGTACCACCATTCGCGGCCCGGGGCCAGGCATCCCTGGTCGATGTCGGAATTGAATCTCGCAACGATCTCGGCACGCCCGCCGTTCAGATCTCTGCGCGTTCGCGCATTGGCCAAGGCTGCGGGTAACAAGTAGGGGCTTTCGCTCGCGACGACATGGGTGGTGGTTGGCCCCGCGCTACCCAGCGTCGCGCTGCTCGCGGAGCACGTTAGGGAATCGAAGTTTGCTTGCACGCGGATCTCGACGTCGCTTTGCAGGCGTGCGCCCCAGATATCTGCTGCGCGCTGGAAAACGAGGAGTCGCTGTTGTCCCAGCGTCGTGCCCGGATTGCCGCCGACCGACATCACCGGGGTGGGGTCGTTGAATCCCTCATCGGGTCCATCGTTGTTGACGATCGTGATCGTGGCTGCCTGCGCCGAGAGGCTCAGGGAAAGGAG
This sequence comes from Lysobacterales bacterium, assembly GCA_016703225.1. NCBI lineage: Bacteria > Pseudomonadati > Pseudomonadota > Gammaproteobacteria > Lysobacterales > Lysobacterales bacterium. The sequence continues at coordinate 160,023 of JADJCM010000001.1, read as the reverse complement.
AGTCGCAAGTGCGCAGTTGCGGAAGTGAGTGCTCATGTGAACGGTACCCTTATTGTGCTTTGGTCAGGTTGGCGCGCTTCGACTTGCCGCCACTTGCAGTGCCCGTTGCCGCGTCTTGATGGGCGTGGGTTCCGCAGGCTTGAACCTGCGTCCCGTCCGGCTGCGTGGTCACCGACATGTTCTCTTGGTAGCGATCATCCAAGAGGATGGTGATTTCACCCTTGGGCAGTACGCGCAATGGCAGGTAGGGGGTCTCCGCCTTGAGCATCGCGTAGACCGTGGGGCTGATCGCTTGCTGCTCCGGCGTCATGGGGTGCAGCGAGAGTGCGCCGCTCTTCGGGTCCTCGTAGACGTAGCCCTTCTGGGTAGCCAGTAGCTCCGCAGCAAAGTCGTCGTCGCCGCTCGCGGCGAATGCGCGGTCGCAGGGCAACAAGCCTAGAGCGAGCCAGCCCGCCAGTGTCCAACACAAGTGGTTCTGCTTTGTCATGTTCTCGTCCTCGATGTGGGGGGTGAAGAGTGATCTGCGGTGCCGGTCGAGGCCATCCGCAAACCAGATCGACCGATGTAGACCCACGCCGACCATTGCGTTGTCGGCTGTGGGCAGGCGCCCTCGGTTCGGGTGCGCCGAAATCCCAGAACGCGCAAGGCCCCGATTTCCGTGCAGGCAGAATCGATCGACGCAATGCGCACCACGTGCGATGCGCCATCGAGCAGTGCCGGTGGACGCCGCCGCGATGCCGGAATTGCGCGGTGCATCCGCCGTTCCAGGAAAGGCATGCACGGCTTTGGCGCCCAACGTCGTTACCTCCAACATCAACACAGCGGAGGCCACCATGGGTGTAAGAGCACAGGCAAGCTGGGCCGACGCGGCGTTGTCGCTCGGTGCATCGACCAATGTCGCCGGTGAGGTCGAGTGGCTGGACGGATCTTCGGCGGTGCTGGATGCCTGCGCCGATGCCAAGCGGGTGCTGTATCCGGTCGGGCACGATCGCGTGATCGGCGGTGCACGCGTCTTGCTGGGAGGGGAATTGCTGGCCACCGTGCTGCTGTGGGGAGGTGGACAGCAGGGGTTGGTGGTACTCGGCAGTTCCGTGCCCGGGCTCGTGATAGGACCGAATCAGGCCTGGCTGGCGTGCCATGCGCACGCAACCCTGCTGCTGTGTGTTTCCGATGTTCCTTCGCTGAGAGTCGAGCGCGGGCAGCGCAGCTTGGGGTCGAAGCCCCCGCAGAGACTTGCGCCGATCCGGCCGCCGGGCGATGTTCGTGCCGAAATTGTCGATCGACTGCGTTCGCTGGTGCAGCTCAATCGATGGGCGATGCCACGCGATGCGCGCACTGGACTGGCACTCCGGTTGTTGCGCGAGAGCCTGCACCTGCGGGTGCGCGCGGCGATCATCCGTGCCGGTCTCACCGACAGCGAGCCGATGCTGGCCAGGTTGCTCTGCGATCCCGACGTGGCCGAAGACGCGACGGGTTGTTTCCTGCGGTGCGCCGAGGAAGTGTTGGGGTGTGTGCAGTCGATGGCGAGCGTGCGCCCGAGGCGAGGAGTCTGTCGTGTTATCCCGTAGGTCTGGTCGTTGCGTGTCGAAGGCGTGTTTGGCGCTGGTGTTGGCTCTGCTGGCCGCCGCTGGTCTTGCGCAGGTGTTGCCCACCTTTCCCGGCGCCGAGGGATTCGGAGCGGTTGCGAGTGGCGGTCGCGGGGGGCGGGTGCTGTATGTGACTTCGCTTGATCCCGATCCCAACGGATTGCGTCCAGGCTCTCTGAACTGGGCGCTGGCGCAGAGTGGACCCCGCTACATCCTGTTCAAGGTCAGTGGCGTGATCCATGCGCCCGCCAATGTCGTGCATGGCGACGTCACCATCGCCGGGCAGACCTCGCCCGGTGGGGTGATCGTGCGTGGGCTGGTGTGCGACGCGCAGTACCAGCGCAATGACTGTGGCAACCTGGTCGTGCGCCATTTGCGCTCGCGTCCGGCAGCACAGTTGGGCGTTCCCGAAGGTGGTGATGCGATGGATGATGCGCTGCGACTCGACGGTATCCACGTGTTCATGATCGACCGCAGCTCGTTCGCCCATGCCACCGATGAGGGAGCGCAGGTTTCGTGGGCTTCGCAGGGAACGATCCAGCGCAGCATCCTCGCCGAAACCATCGGCGGACATGCGATCCACGGTGGAATGCTGCTCAACTACGCTCACCCGGAGTATCCGCAGGATCAACTGAGCATCGTGAAGAACCTCTGGTTTCGCTTGTACGGGCGACTGCCTGAACTCAACTGCGAAGCGTCCAGTTACGGTGGCGGGCCGCCGTACTCTTCGGCGGAATGCGCCGCGCGACCGCTGCGGGTTGAGGTGTCGAACAACCTGCAGTTCGATCCGGGAATCGACATTCAGATGGCGCAGTACGTGGATGGTGATCCGAGTCTCGGGCCCTACCGCATCCACTTGAACGCGGTGAACAACCAGGTGATGTCGCGAACCGGGTACGGCAACGCCTTGTTCAGTCACGTATTGCTGGCGAATGCCGAGAACCGGGTGTATCTGTCGGGCAACACGATGGATCTCTATCCCGCGTTCTCGGACTACCAGCTCGTGTACTGCTGCAACGATTTTCCGACCGCGGCACCCAACACCGACATGGGTGTGGCCGAGCGCTTGAGTGCGCGACACCCGTACCCGGCGATCGCCTACTGGACCCCGGCCGAGACCCGTGCGCAGCTTCCGTGGCGCGTCGGGGCGCTTCCGCATGATCCGATGGACCGCCGCATGCGTAGCCGTGCCCTGAGTGGAACGCCGCAGATCCTGCCGCACGCACAGCCCGAAGCCAATGATGCGTTCGACCTCGATTTCACCGCGCCACCCGCGCCCCCGGCCGACACGGATGGCGATGGCATGCCCGACGCCTTCGAAGTTCAGTACGCGGGTCTCGGACTCAACACGAGCTTGCCGCAAACCAATGGGCATGAGTTGTCGGTGCCATTACTCGGGGTTGCGGGTTACGACAACCTGGAGGTGTACCTGCATCTGCTGTCCGAACAGTTGGCGACGCCCACCGTGCTGTTCGCCTCCGGCTTCGAGAGCGTGCCGTGAGCGCGGTGGCACAGTCGCTCTCGATCACGCCGGCCTTCTCGCGGCAGCAGCGCATGTCCACGCAGACGCCGGCATGGGTCGCGACCGCGGCGGGAGCTGGGTTCTCGTTGCGCGAAATCGACCTCGGGCCCTTGCGCGATGACCAGGTGGAGGTCGCTGTCGAACACTGCGGGCTGTGTCGTTCCGACCTGGCCATGTGGCGCAATGAATGGGGGCGTTCGCACTACCCGTTCGTGGGCGGCCACGAGGTGATCGGCCGGGTGGTGCAACTGGGCAGTGGCGCGCGTGGCGTTTGCCCGGGACAGCGCGTTGGTATCGGCTGGATCAGCCATTCCTGCCTGGCTTGCGAGCCGTGTCGGGGCGGTGCGTTGCACCAGTGCGAGACGCTCGGGCGGCTGCTGATTGATGGTGTCGGTGGCTTCGCCGCGCGCGTGCGTGCGCACTGGGCTTGGGTGTTTCCGCTGCCCGACGGTCTGCCGGCCGCCGAGGCCGGCCCGCTGTTTTGTGCCGGAATTACCGTTTTTCATCCGATCGCGCAGTTCGTGCGTCCGGTGCATCGCGTGGCGGTGGTCGGTATCGGCGGGCTTGGGCATCTGGCGGTGCAGTTCCTGCGCGCATTCGGCTGTGAGGTGGTGGCATTCGTGCAGCGCGCCGAAGACTGCGTCGATGCCGTTTGTGTGGGCGCCCACCAGGCGCTGCCGGCGGGCTCGGATGCCGACGTGCTGCGTCGCTGCGGGCCCTTTGACCTGGTGCTGGTGACGACGTCGGGCGGTATCGACCTGCAGGCATTCGTGGGGGCGCTCGGACATCGGGGGCGGTTGCACGTGCTCGGCGTGGGCTCTGCGCCCGCCGCCTTCTCGGCGGATGAACTGATGGGTCGAGGCGCGTCGTTCTCTGCGTCGGCGATCGGCAGCCCCGCGCATATGCTGGAAATGCTGCGATTTGCGGAACGCCACCGCATCCTGCCGCAGGTCGAGCACCTGCCGATGTCGGCCATCGATACGGCAATGCAGCGGCTGGAGGCCGGCGACGTGCGCTACCGCCTGGTGCTGGACGCGGACTTCGACTGACGCTTGCGCGGCAGGCGGGCCTTGGTCTGGGCCGCGTTTCAGGCGTGTCGCCGGCGCCGTTCGACCGCCCATGCGCCGAGCGCGAGCAGGGCGCAGATCAGCACGATGGCACGATGCCCGAGCAGTGGCACAGGGACGGCGCTGTCTTGCAGCCACAGGAAGACGTCGGAAACGTTGTTGCTGTCGCCTGGTACCAGTTGGGTAGCGGCGGATGCGAATGCCACGCGCCTTCCGTTGGCCGAGAGGCTGGGTTGATAGCTGTCGCCATCACCCCCCACCCCGAAATCGCTCTCGCTGATGCGGGTGGTTCGTCCCGAAGCTCGGTCATGCACGAAGACATCCTCGAGCCCGTTGCTGTCCGCAGATACCAGGTTGGACGCGTAGGAGTGGAAGGCGACCCGCTGGCCGTCGGCCGATATGCGGACGCCATAGGTGTCGCCATCACCCTGGGTGCCGGTGCTATCCAGGCTGACACGGGTGGTCTGGCCGTTGCTGCGGTCATGTACGAAGGCGTCCGCACGCGCATTGGTGTCCCCCGGAACGAGATTGGTCGCGAGGGAATAGAAGGCGACGAAGCGCCCATCCGCCGAGAGGCTGGGCCACTGGCTGTCGCCATCGCCCTGGTTACCCGCGCTGTCAACACTGACGCGGGTGGTCAGGCCGGAGGTCCGATCATGCACGAAGATGTCCCACCTGCCGTTGCTGTCGCCCGCCACGAGTGCGGTGGCTCGGGAGAAGAACGCGAGGACTTGGCCGTCTGCCGAGACGCTCACGCCGTAGCTGTCGAGATCGGTCTGGCCACCCGAACTGTCCACGCTGATGCGCTGCGTCTGGCCAGTTTGCAGGTCGTGCACGAACGCATCCCACACGGCATTGGTGTCCCCCGGCACCAGGTTGGTGGCCATGGAGTGGAACGCGACATGGCTTCCGTCGGCGGAAGCTTCCGGACGGTAGCTGGCGCCATCGCTCTGCGCGCCCGCGCTGTTCACGCTGATGCGCGTGGTTCGTGCGGACTGCGTATCGTGCACGAAGATGTCGCGCTGAGCATTGGTGTCGCCGTGCACCAGATTGCTGGCATCGGAGGAGAACGCGACGTAGTGACCGTCAGCCGAGAGGCTGGACCAGATGCTGTTGCCGTTGCCCTCGGTACCCGCACTATCGAGGCTGACGCGCCGGAGTTGGCCGGTCTGGAGGTCCAGAACGAACACGTCCGAACTGCCGTTGTGGTCTCCGGGCACCAGATTGGTGGCATAGGAGTAAAAGCCCAAGTAGCGACCGTTGGCGGAGATCGATGGAAAGTAGCTGTCGCCATCTCCCTCGGCCCCGGTGCTGCTTACGCTGGCGCGCTGAACCGTCGCAGCGTGAGTTCCGTCCGCGGCAAGCAGTCCGATGGCCAGACCGAACGCAGCGGTCAGGCGCACGACGATAGGACACATGGAAATGGCCACGAGTTACTCCTATTCGAAACCGTCGGCGAGCAGGGTGTCGAAGGCCTGTGACGCTCGGCAGGCGTTGGCTTGCCCGCCGTCGACGACGACGTTGAACAGTGCGTCTGGGGTGGCATTGCGCACCTTCCAACGGCTGGGGGCACCGGGGCCGGTGGGCGGAGCATGTTGCAGCGAGAAGGGGGCAAGATTGAAGTGGGCGCCGTCGCCCAGGTCGTCAAAGCGACCCGCGATCGGAGCGGCGCAGGGGTTGTTGTCGAGCAGCGGGTGCTTCAGCGGATGCATCGCCCTGACGCGCAGACCGTTCGGGGAGTATGAACGCGGCGCCATGATGTTGAACGGGATGCCGGCCGACAGCACCACGCCGTCCTCATTGCGGATGCGCCAGCGACCGCCGTTGTCGGTTGTGTACGTCGCAGCGATCGCATGGTCGTGGTAGGTGCCGGGGCCGGTGTACTGCGGCATCACGATCAACGCCAGCGAAGAGTCACCGTTGATGCGGGCATCGTCGATCTCCTGATAGGAAAGTGCGGAAGCAGTGCTGACAAACGGCAGTGCGAGCTTGCTGAATACGGGCGTCATCACCGAAAACGTGCGGCCCAAAGGAACGGGAGAGAGGTTCTGGTGGAACACCTCCCATCGATTCGCGTCCGTGTCGCGCCAGACGCCGAGGTTCGGGTAGGGCGATGGGAGTTCGTCATATCGCGGTGTGGCGAACAGCAGGTCGGTTGCGTACAGCATGGTCGGATAGTGGTCCACCCACACGGTGTTGAATTCGGTGTTGGATGGCGTTGCGAGAAGGGATGTGGCGGCGTCCCAGCAGAATTCGAAGGCGCCGATATCGGTGTTGCCGTTGCATACCCGCTTCTCGCCGTCGGCGTCCACGACCGCAAGCACCGGAAGGTCGGCGGGGTTTCCGGCATCGAGGGCGACCGAACCGAGGCGCGGCTGCGGGTGGCCGATCGAGTCGAACAACGGATCGCCCAGCACCGTGCTCGGATCGGCGGAAAATCCGGGATTGTCGGGCACCGCGTGCAGCAGGTTGTGGCTGTTGCTGACGGCGGTGGATGTGGGACTGAGTTGGATGCCCACTTCCGACTGGTACGCCACGATGTTGTTGGCGAGACGCCCGGTGCCCACCGTGGCCGGCAGCACGATGTCGATGCCGGTGTGGCCATAGGCGACGGTGTTGTGGACCACGGTCAACGTGGTGGTCGGTGCTGAGTCCTCGAGGTCGGCCTCTATGGCCGCAAACCGAGCGATGCCTACCGCGACGTTGTTGTGGATTGCGATGGCCGATGATGTGGCTGGGTGGCTGCCCAGGAGAATGCCGCCCGCGATGCCCCGACCGACCATGCTGTTGCGGGTGATGCGGACAGTGCCGTCCCCCGCCCTGACCAAGATGGCCTGCCCGAGTGAACCGGCGAGAGTGGCGTGAATGCGGTTGGCGATGATGTTGATGTCGCGCGGAGGTGAAGCCGAGAATGCCTGAGCGACGCAGATGGCGTAGTCACTGCTGCCCAGCGCCACGGTTTCAGCCGGTGGCTCCAGGACGTTGCTGCTGATGTTGACGGTCGCGTGGGTCGAACCATCTGCCTTGACATCGATCCCGCAACCGATCGCTCCCGTCCGTTCGATCGCGGCGAGACGGTTGTGCTCGATGTTGACCGTTGCGCCAGCGGTACTGGTCGAGTACGTCACCTCGATGGAACCCTGTCTGAGCACCAGGTGGCTGATCGCAAGCCGATGGCCCAGAAGATCCAGGTCGGCGCGGACGTGCCGGTGTGGGGCAAACACCGCGTCGACGTCCGGCGCTGCGGTCAGGGTGATCGGGGTGTTGATCGAGATGTCCTCGTCAATGGCGGTGTAGCCATCCGGAGATGTGGTCTGATCGATGATCAGGACGGTATCGCCCAGGGAAGCCCCGTCGATGCATTGCTGCAGCGTGCCCGGGCAGGGGTGGGTGGCGGTTGTACTCGGCCACTCCCAAGTCCGCACAATCGCGTGGGCCGACAGGGGCAGCAATAGCGCGAATTCCGTGAGGAACGATCGCATGGGGAACACACCTCCGTCGTTATTGACGATGAACACGAAAGTCGGAGGCCATTCCGTGCACGGGAGGGGTTGAATGCATGCAGGGCGGTTGTAGGTGCCGGGGCGATGCTGCATTCTGCCCCTCGGTGGCTGCCTGCTGGGTCGGGGGCACGAGGGACGAGGGGTTGCCGATGCGAGACACAGCGAGCCACAGCCGATGGACTGCATGACGACGAGCGACCAACCGGCCCTCGCCGTGACCGTCGCGTTGCTGCGAGAGACATCGCTGGCCAAGGCTGCGGCCGGGCTGGGTATCGCGAGGGACGCTGTGTTGGTGGCGGTGCGTGCGACCGAGCAGATGCTTGGGGTCCGGCTATTCGTGTTTGCAACCGGATCGGTGGATCGCATCGAAGTCACTGCGGATGGGCGCCGCTTCTTGCACCTGGCTCCGCAGCTGATGGCACACGAGCGTCGGTTCGTGAATGCGTTCAGCGCGGACTGCGCTGCACAGCCGCTGCGTGTGCTGGCCAGTCAGTACTTGGCGTCCTATCTGCTCATCGACATCCTGGGGCGTTACAAACGGGCGTACCCCAGGGCGCCGCTGCGTCTGAGCATCCGCACCGAACAGCAGATTCTCGGGGCGCTGCTGCAATGCGAGGAGCGCACGGTCGGCTTCGCCGCACCGGTCGATTTTTCCGAGGACGTGCGGTACCTGCATTGGTTCGACCTGAACTGGTCGCTGCTCGTGCCCGAGTCGCATCGGTTCGCAGCGTACGCGCGCGCGGTTTCGCTGCGCGAACTCGCCGATGAGGAGTTGATTCTGTTCGAGCAGGGATCCACCGGGCGCCAGCATGTGCTGGAGGCCTTGCACGCCGCGCAGGTGCGTCCCTGTTGCGGCATGCAAGCGACCGGCACGCACACCATCGTGCAGATGGTCGAGGCCGGGTTCGGCGTGGCGATCCTGCCGTTGTTGGCCTCCGGTCGGGTGACTGCCGGGCACGCGGTACGAGTCGTTCCGCTGGTCGAGCCGGTGCAGCCGATCCAGTCCGGAATCCTGGTGGCCAACGCCTGGGCGGAAGATCCGCAGATCCTCGACCTGATCGCGTTCGTGCGCGCCGCGGCGGTCTGATCAGCGCAAGGTGGCGTCGAACACGCCGCGCAGGCGCAGGTCGTCGAGGGCGAGCAGCAGGGCAGCGAGCGCGAGCAGCGCCAGCAACCCGGTGGTCCTCGGCGAATCCGCAGCGATCTGCTGCAGCCGTTCCATGGCGGACCAGTGCCGCGCCGCGATCGGGCGGTGCCGTTGCCACTGCAGCAGATCGGCCTGCAGCGCCGTGACCGAGGGATGGCGCTGCAGGGGATCGGGCTGCAGGCAGCGCTGCAGGATGGCTTCGAGATCGCGCAGCCCGTGCCGCACTCCAGTCGTACGTACCGATGCAAGATCGACGACCGGTGGCTGTGTGTCCGCGGTCAGCTCATCCAGGGTTGCCGCGCGGCGCGCAGCCGGCAGCGCGCCGGCCAGCAGCAGGTGCAGGAGCAGGCCCAGCGAGAACTGATCGGCGGCGGCGTCGGAGGGGGCGCCACGCAAGCGTTCGGGCGCTGCATAGCGCGGCGTCAGCGAGGGGTCGCGGATCTCGCCGCCGGCAACCGCGGGACCGGTCAGGCGCGAGGCGCCGAAATCGATCATGCGCGCGCGCTGGCCATCGACTAGGATGTTGCCGGGCTTCAAGTCGCCGTGCGCTACGCCCTGTGCGTGCGCCGCAGCGACCGCGTCCACCAGTTGCAGCATGACCGCGATGCGTTCCGCGCTGCCCGGGTTGCACGCCGCCAGCCAGTCGTCGAGTGCGCGGCCGGCGACGTATTCGGTGACCAGGTAGGAGGCGCCGTCGGCTGCGACGCCGCCGTCGAGCAGTCGCGCGATGCCCGGGTGGTCGAGGCGCGCCAGTAGCTTGCGCTCGTGCGCGATGCGCCAGTCTTCGCCCTCGCGGTCGGCGCGCTGCCGCTTGAGCGCGCCACGTTGCGCGTAGGCATGGTCGGCGCGTTCGACTTCGTACACCTGCGCGAAGCCGCCGGTGGCGATCTCGCGGATCACGGACCAGCGGCCGATGGTCTGGCCGCCGATGAGGTTGCGCCGCGATATCGATGCGACATCGAGCAGGCCGTCCGAGGCGTCGATCGCGCGCAGCCAGCGCTTGAGGGCCTCGGCCTTGGCCGGGTCGTGCACGGCGACCCGCGCAATCGCGCGTGCGCGTTGATCCGGGGGGAGGTCGAGCACATCGTCGAGCTCCGCCTCGGTAAGCTGGGCGCGCTCGTCGATCGGTTTCACGAGGCCGCTTCCAGATGCATCAGCAGCCAGGCGCGGGCCTTGAGCCAGTCGCGACGGACGGTGCTTTCCTCGACGCCGAGTACCTCGCCGGTCTCACGATCGTCGAGTCCGCAGAAGTAACGCAATTCGACGACCCGCGCTGCACGCGGCAGTACTTCCGCCAGTTGCTCGAGTGCCGAATCCAGCTCCAGCAACTCTTCGGCGATCGGTTGCGCTGCGGCAACCTGCGTCGCGGCTTCCAGGGGCTCGTGTGTGGCGCCGCCGCCACGTTTTTGTGCACGTTGGATGCGCGCGTAATCGAGCAGGATCTGGCGCATTGCGCGCGAAGCGGTCGCCAGGAAGTGCTTGCGATCCGCGAAGCGGGAATCGGACTGCGCGAAGCGAAGATAGGTTTCGTTGATCAGTGCCGTCGTCGAGAGCGTTTCCGATGCGCGCGTGTCGCTGCGCGCGCCGTGCGCGATGCGGCGCAGATCGGACTGCGTGAGTCTGAGCCATTCGGTCAGGTCTGACTCGCCGATCCGGCGCGTGTCGGAAATTGCCGCGATCATTGATCGCAGCGCGTCTGCGTGGTCGGGATCCGAGGGCGCAGTCATCGGTTGACTCCGGTGGCGGAACGATTGTCGGCGCTCACGACGATCCCGGGCAAGTCGGTCCTGCGCGGCGGCGCGGCCACATCGCCGCGCCGCTGCGCTGCGGGTTACTCGAAGCCGTCGCCGAACAGCGCGTCCGGCGCCGCGATGTTCCAGCCGATGTCCTTGAACAGCGGGATGGTCAGGTCGACGTCGTCGAAGATGCTGGTGTTGAGCGCCGGTTCCATCAGCAGGTTCGGGAAGGTATCGACGGTCCAGTGCGACACCGATGAACCCGGCTGCACCGGGTTCGGCGCGTTCATGCGCACGTAACGGGTGCCGCCGCTGACCTGGGTACCGGCCAGCGTCGGCAGGTAGGTGAGGGTGCCGTTGACGGTGACCGGCAGCGCCAATTGCGCGCGGATGGCATTGCCGTCGGCCTGCGAGATGCCGAGCGAGGGAATGGTGACGGTGGGGTCGGAGCCGCCCATGCCGGGCAGGCCGCTGGCGGCGTTGTTGTCGATCACTGCCGCGATCGCCCCGGCGTTCTGCGCGTTCTTCACCTTGACCGTGAAGTTGCAGTTGCCGCGCACCATCAGCGCGATCTTGCCGGAGATTTGCGCGCCATTGGTCAAGGCCTCGCAGCCATCCAGCGTGGAAGCGCCAGCGCCGTCGGCAGCGGCGATGATTTCGCCGGGAAGCCCGCCGGCCGGTGCATACGAACCGAAGGCCGCGGCCTGGGCGGTCTTGTCGCCAACGATCGCCGCCGGCGCGGTGATGCGCAGGATCGGCGCGCCGAGCAGGAAGTTGCCCTGTTCCGCGGTCACGTTCGGGCCCTTCCAGATCAGGTTCGGGTCGCTGATTGCGGAAGCCTGGCGGGTGGCGTTGTCGGCCATGTTGAACCAGGTGGTGCCGCTCGTGGCATCGGCCAGGAAGGTGTCCCAGATCGCCGGCGTGCCGCTGAAGAAGGCGCCGGTGCTGGAGCTGGTGAAGGTCTGGAAGCCGAGCCCGTGTGCGAGTTCATGGAACACCACCGGCAGCAGCGGGATGTACCCGGCCGGCGTCGCGTCCGAGGCCGCGGTCGAGTAGTACCACCCGGTGGTGCCGGTCAGGCAGGTGCCGTTGTCGATGTCGACGTTGAACTGCGAGTTGATGTCGTTGGTGCCGGCGCCGTTGACGTCGCTGTTGGCGAGCGAGCTCGCCAGTGCGGGGCAATACCAGACGCCCGCCACCGGGGCATTCGTGAAGTCGGCGTGCACGGTGGTGGCGCCGGCCGAGCCGAGCGTGGCGCTGGTGCCGCTGCAGGTAAGCGGATTGAACGCCGCCTGCACGCGGATTTCGATATTGCTCTGCAGCAGCGCGCCCCACTGGTTGGCGGCGGTCTGGAACACGTGCAGACGCTGCGCACCGCGCGTGGTGAACGGATTGCTCGGCAGTGCTGCGACCGGCGTCGGGTCGTTGAAGCCTTCCCCGGCGCCGTCAAGGTTGACGATGGTGATGGTGGCGGCACCGACGGTGCTGCTGGCGAGGGCGGCGCATGCGCCGAGTGCGATCAGTCGTTTCATGGCGGCGCTCATCGGGTGGGGTCGTCATTGGCGGCGGCGGGGGCTTCCGGCGCTGCCGGTGCTGCCGGCGCTGGGTGCGAATGCGCGCCCGAGGCATGGGCTTCGACGTCATTGCACTCGGTCTGGATGCTGCCGTCGGCGGCGACCGTGGCCACCATCGCCACTTCGAAGCGGCCATTCAGGTGCGCCATCTTCGAGCCGTCCGGCATGCGGATCACCGCGACGCCGGCGTCGTCCTGGCGGAATGCGGGATCAGGAGTTTCTGCAGCCTGCTGCTGTTCTGCGGTCACTGGCGTCGAGCTCAGCGCGCCAGTTTCCGGGTCGATGTAGGCGCGCATGCCTTGTTCCGCCTTGGTTGCGGTCGGCTCTGCCGCCTTCGCGGGCGTCGATGACTCGGGTTCGGTGGCGGCGACGGACCAGCTCGCGGCGCAGGCCAGCACGAGGCACAGCGTCTTTCGGGAAGTGTTCACTTGGGAGTCCTCTGGGCAAGCGGCAACCCGCCGCAGGGCGCGAGGGTAGCGCCGTAGCAGCTCGGCCACCAATGCCACCACCCTGACCGGCGTCAGGGCGCGGTCTCGAAACCGTCCGCGAACAGCCGCGCCTGCGATTCGTAGGCACCAATGTCGTAGAACGCGCCGTTGAGGCGGGGCAGACCCGAAAGATCGAGTGCAGGCAGCGGCAGGCCGCTGCCGCCGTGATCGTTGATGGTCAGGACGGCGCCACAGTAAGCGCTGTCGCACTGGTTGTCGCGGATCAGGCTGTTGCTCAGCACGAACCTGCCACCGTCGCTGCCGCCATCCATGCCGCCGCCGATCGTGCCGGTGTTCGAGTGGACCACCAAGCGCTCGACCAAGACATCTCTGGCATAACCCGCGCCGCCGCCGACTTGCAGTCCGCCCGCGCCGCTGCTGCTTACGCCATTGCGCACGGTGAAGTTGCGCAGCGTGAAATTGCCGGCGCCGGCAAAGCCATAGACAAGCAGGACCCTCCGTACGTTGCTGCCGTCGAGCGTGGTCAGTGTCGGGTCGTCGATGCGCGCCCCGCACGTGCCGGGACCTCCGCCAAGTTGCCAGCCGCCCTCGACGACCAGCGCGTTCGCCTCGCTGGACGAGTAGGCGAACGCAACCGCGTTCATCGTCGCGTTGTAAGTCCCGGCACGGACGCGGATCAGATCGTCTTCGCCGTTGCCGCTGGCCGCATTCAGCGCAGCGCGAAGTTCGTCGCCGGTGCCGACGCAGAAGGTGGCGGCGGCCGCCTCCGCCAGCGGCAACAACGGCGTCAATGACAAGTACAGACGGCATTGGATCGGCAAGTCGGCGACTCCGCAGTGAGGGTTCTGATCTCAACGCGGATCGGTGCTCGAACCGAACGCGATGGCGTCCGCCTCAGGGCTTGCGGCAGCGGCCGTCCACGCAGTCGTGGCCATCGGCGCAGTCGGTCGGGCCGTTGCAGGTTGCGCGGCAGCTGCCCATCGAACAACGGTAGGGGCTGCGGCTCGCCGGCTGGCCGCCAGCCGATTCGACGGTAAAGGCGTCGGCGCAGTGGTAGGTCGCGACCACGCACTGGGGCGTCTTCTGGTCGCAGACCGCGCCCGGCGCACATTCCGCGGTCAGCTGGCAGCTGGCGCGGCACAGCGTGGTGCCGGGTTCACAGCCGAAGGGGTAGCAGGGCACGCGGAAGGCGGGCTGGCATTGCTTGCGCGCGTCGCCGACCGAGAATCGTCTGCACGCCGGTCTTGCACTCGACGGCGCAGATGCCGCCACTGTCCGTACCATCATCTACCGCCGCGGCGGCCAGCGAAAGGCGCTTCACCGGGACGGTGGTGGACGCGGGTCGTGCCGGCGCCGCGGTCTGCGCGAGCGTGATCGACTGCATCGCTGGCGCGGCGTCGCGTTCGGAGGCGAGCGCGCTGCCCGCCAAGTTGAGGAGCAGCAGTGCGGGAGCCAGAGCGAAACCGAGACGGTTCATGACGGCCTCTGCGGGCGCGGCGACACGATGCGTGCCGGGGCCGAGTCTATGCCGGACCCGGCACCGGTCAAGCGCTCAGGCAGGTTCAGCGTCGCGGTAGATGCCGACGCGGATGGCGTCGCCTTCGAGCCAGGCGCGGTACATGCCGGGCGAGTTGAACGGCAGCACGGTGCGACCTTCGCGGTCGATCGCGATCAGGCCACCGCTGCCCCCGAAGTGCACGACCTTGTCCAGCACAGCAGCGGCTGCTTCGGAGAGCGGCTGACCGCGATAGATCAGGCGCGCGTGCAAGTCGTGCGCGAGCACGGCGCGGATGAAGGCTTCGCCATGGCCGGTCGCCGATACTGCGCAACTGTCGTCGTCGGCGAAGGTGCCGGCGCCGATCAGCGGTGCGTCGCCGACGCGGCCGACGTGCTTGTTGGTCATGCCTCCGGTGGAGGTCGCTGCGGCGAGGTGGCCTTGCCGATCACGCGCGACGGCGCCGACGGTGCCGCTCTTGCGCGCGATGAGGTCGTAGCGTTCATCGTGGTCGAGGCTGATGCGGTTCTCGCGCTGCGCCTCGCGCAATTGCGCGAGGCGGATCGGCACGATCAGCGCTGCCGGATCGCAGACCTCAAGACCCTGCTCCCGCGCGAATCGTTGCGCGCCATCGCCGGCCAGCAGCACGTGGCGGCCATCGCGGCGTACGGCATCGGCAACGCGCACCGGATTGTGCAGTCCGCGCGTGGCGCACACCGCACCGGCCGAGCGGTCGCGGCCATCCATGATCGCGGCGTCGAGTTCGACCTCGCCGTCGGCATTCAGCACCGCGCCGTAGCCGGCGTTGAAGAACTCGGCGTCCTCCAGTTCGGCGACCGCCTGGCCGACCACCGCAACGGCCGAGGCGCCGCCGCGCAGCGCGGCGCAGGCGTGCGCCGCGATCGACCGCAACGTGCGCGCGACCTCGATCCGACGCGCCTCGGGAAACGAGTTCGGGTCCAGCACGCCGGCGCCACCGTGCAGGGCAAATCGGATAATCGAATCGGTCATGGCGCAACGCCGCGAAAGGGGCGCGCATCGTCGCGGGCGCGGCGGCGCGGTGCAAGCGGCGTCGCGCTTCAAGCCAGCAGGGAGGCCACCCGCTCGCCGATCGCGAGGCTGGAGGTGAGGCCGGGCGACTCGATGCCGAACAGGTTGACCAGATTCGCGATGCCGTGGCTGGTGGCGTCCTGGAGCACGAAGTCGCCGCTGGGTTCGCCGGGGCCGACGAGCTTGGGGCGCACACCGACGAAGTCGGGTTCGAGTTGATCGTCGCGGAGCTGCGGCCACCAGCGCTGGATTGAGTCTGCGAAAGCGCCGCGCTGGGTGTCGTCGAAGTGGTAGTCGGGTGCATCGATCCAGCGCGTATCCGGGCCGAAGTGCACGTGCCCGCCGCGATCGAAGCCGAGATGCACGCCGAGCCCGGCCGCCTGCGGCACCGGATAGATCAGGCGCGAGCATGGCGCCCGTCCGCGCAGGCGGTAGTAGTGGCCGGAGGCGTAGTGCTGCTGCGGGACGTGCTCCGGTGCGAGCGCGTCGATTGCGTGCGCGACGTGCGTGGCGCGAAGCCCGGCGGCATTGACCAGGCGCCGGCAGCGCACGCGGTCGCCGCCTTCGACCTCGACGCTGAACACGCCATCCGCGCAGTGCACCGCAGTCACCGGCATCGAGCAGGCCACACGGCCACCGAGTTGCTCGATCTCGCCGACCAGCGCCATCACGTATTCCGGCACGTCGAGGATGCCGGACTCGGCCGATTCGATCGCGGCGGTGCACTGCAGCGCCGGTTCCAGCCGCGTCGCATCGGCGGCCTCCAGATAGCGCAGGCCCTCGACGCCATTGGCCTCGGCGCGTGCGAGCACGCCGCGAAGCGATTCGGCTTCGAGCCAGTCACTCGCGACCACGAGCTTGCCGAGCTTGCGATGACTGACGCCGCGGCGCGCGCAGAACTCGTACAGCAGCCGCCGCCCACGCACGCAAAGCGTCGCCTTGAGCGAGCCGAGCGCGTAGTACAGGCCGGCATGGATCACACCGGAGTTGCGACTGGAAATGCCCTCGCCGGCGCGCGCCTCCGCCTCCAGCACGAACACCTCGCGCCCTGCTCGCGCCAGCGCACGCGCCACCGCCAGCCCGACCACGCCGGCGCCGATGACGATGCTGTCGATGTCCACCGCTGGTGTGTTCATGCGGCGAGCTTATCGCGGCTGCCACGGCAGGGGCGGCTGCCGTGGCCGTTCTGGGGCGAGCATCTTGAGCCATGGGGAGCGCATCGCGACCCGCGGGTCGCTCCAGCAACCGCATTGGCGGGTGTCGCTGTGCGGCGACGCCCGCCTGCCCTCAGTGGGTCTCGATGTGCAAGGTCTTCGCGAGGAACGCATAGATGTCGGCGTATTCCTCGATGATCATCGTGGTCGGCTTGCCGGCACCATGACCCGCGCGGGTCTCGATGCGGATCAGGGCCGCGTTGCCGTCCGGATTCGCGGCCTGCATCGCTGCGGCGAACTTGAAACTGTGCGCCGGGAACACGCGATCATCGCGCTCTGCCATCAACCCCAGGCGGATGGGGGCCGCGAGCGCAACGCGGACGAAGGATCCGAATGCCTACCGATCTTGCCGGTAGGAGCGACCGGGGTCGCTCCGTCGCACGATTGGCGTTGATCGCGTTGGCGAGCGGTCGTCGCGAATACGCCGCATCGAAATTCGATGTGCAGGCCTACTTTCTGGTCTCCGGATTGAAGAACGGAATCGGCGCGCCGGCGTAGATCGCGGTCGGCAGGGCACCATCCCATTTTTCGGCCTTGATGCGCTCGACCTCGATGCGGCGCAGCTCGAGTACGTCCTTGTTCTCGGCCAGGGCGGCGTTCTGAACCTTGAGCGCGTCGGCCTGGGCGGTGGCGAGCTTGAGGTTCGCATAGGCCTGGCCATCGGCCTGTGCCTTCAGCGCCGCCGCCTCGGCCTCCGCGATCGCGACCTTCTGCTTCTGCTCGGCTTGCACGGTCAGCAGCTTGTTCTCGGCGGCGAGGCGCAGCTGCTCCTGGGTGACCTTCTGCGAGATCGCCGCCATGTAGTCGGGCGAGAACGCGAAGTTGCGCATGTCGACATTGATCACCTGGGCGCCGTACTGCGCGAGCTTGAGGCGCAGGCCCTCGACGATGTCGGCCGAAACCTGGCTGCGCTTCGCGATCAGGTCGGGCGCGGTGTATCTCGCGGTGACCGCCTTGAACACTTCCTGCGTCGCCGTCTGCACATACGACGACAGGTCGCCGTCGCGGCTGTACTTCTCGAACACCTCGGCGACCTTGTCGACCTGGATCGAATAACGCACGGTCAGCGACACCTTCACCGGCTGCGTGTCCTTGGTGCTGCCATCCGCATCTTCGACCGCGGCCTGCTCGGCGCGGATGTTGAAGATGCTCAGCTTCTGCCAAGGCCACAGCAGCATGAAGCCTTCCGACTTGATATCGCCGATCGCGCCGCCGATGGTGACGACGCCACGATGACCGGTCGGCACCGTGCGCAGCGGCCACAGCCAGCTGATGAGCATCAGCACCACCACGGCCACGATAGCGTCGCGCAGGATCACGCCCGCGCGCGGCTTGTCCTGCGCATCGATATATCGCCCGCTCATTGCCTTCTCCGTCTGGTGAAAGCGTCAGTCTAGCTCGCGCCGCGGTGATGTCTTCGCGTTGACATGCAAACCGCGATGTAGGAGCGACCCCGGTCGCGACCTATGACGCCGCTGCCTGCGGTCGTCGCGAACGCGCCGAATCGCGAACATCGATGGCGCCGCGTCCACGGTCGCGACCGGGGTCGCTCCTACGCCGCACGATGGAATTGCATCGTGGTGATGGGGGGCGAACACACCGCATCGCGACCATCGACGGTATTGCGTCAACGGTCGCGACCGGGGTCGCTCCTACGTCGCAGGATGAGATGTCATCGCGGCGACGCCCGCGCTCAGCGGATCTCGATGTGCAGCGTCTTCGCCAGGAACGCGTAGATGTCGGCGTATTCCTCGATGATCTTCGTGGTCGGCTTGCCGGCACCATGACCCGCGCGCGTCTCGATGCGGATCAGGGCCGGGTTGCCGTCCGGGTTCGTCGCCTGCATCGCCGCGGCGAACTTGAAGCTGTGCGCCGGGAACACGCGATCATCGCGCTCTGCGGTCGTGATCAGGGTCGGCGGATACTTGCTGCCGGGTTTGATGTTGTGCAGCGGCGAATAGGCATGGATGGCCTTGAACTCGGTGGCGTCCTTGACCGTGCCGTAGTCCGATTCCCAGGCCCAGCCGATGGTGAACTCGCGGAAGCGCAGCATGTCGAGCACGCCGACCGCAGGCAGGGCGGCGCCGAACAGTTCCGGGCGCTGCAGCAGGGTCGCGCCGACCAGCAGGCCGCCATTGCTGCGACCGGAGATCGCGAGCTTGGCCGGCTGCGTCACCTTGTCGGCGATCAGGTATTCGGCACCGGCGGCGAAGTCGTCGAACACGTTCTGCTTGTTTGTCTTCATGCCGGCCTCGTGCCAGGAGCGGCCGTATTCGGAGCCGCCGCGCAGGTTCGCGACCGCGTAGACGCCGCCCATGTCTAACCACTGGATGATGGCCGGGCTGAACTTCGGCGTCACCGCAATGTTGAAGCCGCCGTAGCCGTACAGGATGGTCGGGTTGTTGCCATCGCGCGCGAAACCCTTCTTGGCGGTGATGAACATCGGCACCTTGGTGCCGTCCTTGCTCGGGTAGAACACCTGGGTGGTTTCATAGGCGTTGACATCGAACTTCACCGACGGCGCCTTGAACAGGGTGGTCTCGCCGGTGGTCGCGTCGAGGCGATAGACCGAGTCCGGCACCGCCCAGCTGCCGAACGCGAAGAAGGTCTCCTTGTCCTCGACCGCGCCATCGAAGCCGGTGGCGGTGCCGAGGCCGGGCAGGGTGATGCTGCGCAATTCCTTGCCGGCGGCGTCGAACATCTTCACTTCCGAACGCGCGTCGCGCAGGTAGTTCGCGATGAACTGGCCATGCACGTGCGAGACCTGCAGCAGCAGCGCGTCGTTCTCGGCGATCACCGTCTTCCACTTGTCCTTGGCCGGGTTGGCGGTGTCGACGGCGAGCAGACGATTGCGTTCGGCGCCATCGTCGCTGAGGAAGTACAGCACGCTGCCATCGTTGCCGACAAAGTCGTAGGCGGCGACCAGGTCCTCGATCAGTGCCACGACCAAGCCATCCGCCTTCGCGAGGTCCTTGTAGAACACGCGATTGCGCACGTCGGTGCCCTGCGAGCCGTTGATGATCAGGAACGCGCCGTCATCCGACACCGTGGCGCTGAAGCCCCAGTCCGGCTGGTCCGGGCGCTCGTAGACCAGCGTGTCGTCGGCTTGCGGCTTGCCGATCGTGTGCAGGAACAGCTTCTGGTTCTTGTTGACGGCCTTGAGCGGGTCCTCGCCTTCCGGTGCATCGAAGCGGCTGTAGAAGATGCCGCTCGAGTCTTTGGTCCAGGCGATGTTGGTGAACTTCGCCCAGCGGATCTCGTCGTCGAGGTCCTGGCCGGTCTCGACATTGCGCACCTTGATCGTGCGCCAGTCGGAACCGCCGTCGGAGAGCGAATACGCATAGAGCTTGCCGTCGGGGCTGACCGCGGATTCGCTGAGTGCGATCGTGCCATCGGCCGACAGCGTGTTCGGGTCGATCATCAGGCGCGGCTCGCCGTCGAGCGTGTCCTGCACATACACCGGCGACTGGTTCTGCAGGCCGTCGTTGCGGGTGAAGAAATACTTGCCGCCGTGCACTTTCGGGGTGCCGAAGCGCTCGTAGTCCCAGAGCGCGGTCATGCGCGTCTTCAGCTGTTCGCGGTTGGGCACATCGCTGATGAAATCGGCGACCAGCTGGTTCTCGGCCGCGATCCACGGCTGCAATTCGGGGTCGTCGAGGTTCTCCATCCAGCGATAGGGATCGGACACCTGGGTGCCGTGGTAGTCGTCGACCTGTTCGACCGTGCGTGCGACCGGATAGGTCAGCTTGGCCGGCGCCGCAGCTGCCGCAACCGGCGCCGGCGTTGCCGTCTCGGCTTCCTTGGAACCGCCGCAGGCGGCAAGGGTCGCGGCCAGCGCGACCGCGAGGGCGGCAGTGATGGGGGAACGCTTGAACATCGGGAATCTCCAGCAAAGAGGCGCGCAGGGTACGGAATTCCACCGCTGCTGCCAGTGAGGCTGGGACGGGGCGACGGGTTTCGTGGTCGGGGCGGGCAGCAAGAACCGGCCACGACCGCGGCGCGGGAGAAATCCGTCGCGAACGTTTAGAATTCGCGCCCTCGCAATTCAGGATCGGCGGCAATGGGCAAGAAGTGGAAGGAGAAGGGCAAGGAACTGGTCGCGAATGCCAGGGGCAGTCTGTTCACCAAGCTGTCCCGCGAAATCACGGTCGCGGCGCGCGCTGGGGCCGACCCCTCGACGAATTCGCGTTTGCGTCTCGCGGTCGAACAGGCGCGCAAGCTGTCGATGCCGCGCGACACGGTTGAGCGTGCGATCAAGAAGGGCGCCGGCCTGCTCGACGGCGGGGCACAGTACGAGAAGCTGACCTACGAAGGCTTCGCACCGCACCGCGTGCCGGTCATCGTCGAGTGCCTGACCGACAACCCGAACCGCGCCGCCTCGGCGATCCGCGTGCTGTTCCGCAAGGGCCAGCTCGGCAGTTCGGGCTCGGTGAGCTGGGACTTCGATCACCTCGGCATGATCGAGGCCGAGGCCGCCGCTGCGAATGCCGACGCCGAAACGGCCGCGATCGAGGCCGGCGCCCAGGATGTCGAGATCGACGATGGCGTCACTTTCTACACCGACCCGACCGACCTCGATGCCGTGAGTCGCGCATTGCCGAACTTCGGCTACACCGTGCAGAAGGCCTACCTCGGCTACCGCGCCAAGAACCCGGTCAGCGTCGAAGGCGCAGAACTCGATGAGGTCGAAGCCTTCCTGCGCGCGCTCGACGACGACGACGAAGTGCAGACGGTCTACGCCGGGCTGGCTTGAGGCCATAGCGTCAACGCGCATGCAAGTGGTGGGCGCGCTTTCGCTCTCGTGGAGCGCGCCGTCTCAATCGCCCGAAATCGTGTCCGGGCCCTCGCCTGCGGTCTTTTCGTACTTGCCTTTCTCGACCTTGCGGTACTGGGTGAAGCCGCGTTTCGAGAAGTGGCTTTCGCGCAGGTGATGCGTGCCGCCGACGATGACGGCGCTCGCCGAGATCACGCGGCGTATCGGTTGCTTGCAGGTCGGGCAGTGGGTGAGTGCGTCTTCAGCGAGCTTCTGCACGATCTCGAAGCTCGGCGCGCAGTCGGAGCAGCCGAGGGTGACGGGCGCGTATTCGTAGGTCGGCATGGCGGATCTCCTCGGCGCCGATATGGGCGCGCGCTCGGCGCGGGTCAAGGCTCTTCGAGCGTGGCCGCGGCGATGTCGGCTTCGGCGTCGGGCGGCAGCGCGGCCATCGGCGTCGCGTCCGGCGCGACATCGACGAAATACTTCCAGCGGTTCACGATCAGGCAGAACAAGTCGGCCGTGGTCTCGGCGTCGTAAACGGCCGAGTGCGCCTCGTCGCTGTTCCAGTTCAGGCCCGCGGCCTGCACCGCGCGACTGAGCACGGTCTGGCCGAGCGCGAGGCCGCCGAGCGTGACCGTGTCGAAGCACGAGAACGGATGGAACGGGCTGCGCTTGTGGCCGGTGCGCTTGATTGCCGCATTGACGAAGCCGAGATCGAAATGGGCGTTGTGGCCGACCAGCACCGCGCGCGTGCAGTCGGTGGCCTTCATCAGTTTGCGCAGCGGCTGGAAGATGTGGTCGAGCGCGACTTTCTCGTCGAGCGCGGCGCGGAACGGATGGGTCGGGTCGATGCCGGTGATTTCGAGTGCGCGCGGATCGATGTTCGCGCCCGGAAACGGCACGACGTGGGTCGATACGGTTTCAGCGCGCACGACCTCGCCGTTCTCGTTCATCAGGATCGGCACCGCCGCGATCTCGAGCAGGGCGTCGCGCTCCGAGTCGAAGCCGCCGGTCTCGACATCGACGACCACCGGCAGAAAACCGCGGAAGCGCTCGGCGAGACGCGCGTTGAACTTGGTCAGGGGCATGGGGGCAGGATAACAGCGAGCGGTTGCGTGAATCGTCGGGGCGCGTGGCTGCGATCTGCGCTGAGGGAACCCCGAATCGGGCGGCCACGGGGGGCCGCCCCTACAGGGTCGCGGTGAATGGGGTCACCGGAGTGGGTATGCGCGATGCATGATTTGTAGGGGCGACCCCCGTGGTCGCCCTGGTCGGTTCTCGCGGTGCACGATTCGTAGGGGCGACCCTCCGTGGTCGCCCTGGTCGGTTCTCGCGCCGCCTGTGTCAGGCCCGCGACGTCCAACCCGACCGGCTGCCACCACCGCTATTGCCGCGGCTGGCGCCGCCCTGGTTGCGACGCTGGCCGGGCTTGGCGCCGGTGCTGCTGGGCTTGGCGTGATGCGGACGATGCGCGCCGGCCTTGCTGCCGCCGGGACGCTGGCCGTCGCGAGACGGACGCTGGCCACCGCGATTGCCCATGATCGGGCGCGGGCCGCCGGCGTCGATGCGCAGCGGACCGGAAGGCGCGTAGCCAGCGAAATTCGTGATGGTGATTTCCTGCTTGATCGCGCGCTGGATGTCATGCAGCAGGCCGGACTCGTCGTGCGACACGAGCGACACCGCCTGGCCGGTTTCGCCGGCGCGGCCGGTGCGACCGATGCGATGCACGTAGTCCTCGGCGACCATCGGCAGATCGAAGTTGATCACCACCGGCAGCTGCGGGATATCGAGCCCGCGCGCAGCGATGTCGGTCGCGACCAGCACCGTCACGCGACCGGACTTGAAGTCGGCCAGGGCCTTGGTGCGCGCACCCTGGCTCTTGTTGCCGTGGATCGCGGCGGAACGGAAACCGGCCGCGTCGAGCGATTCGGCGAGCTTGTTGGCGCCGTGCTTGGTGCGCGCGAACACCAGCGTCTGCCGGCGCGAATCCTGGGCCATGAAGTCGATCAGCAGGTTGCGTTTGCGGCTGGCGTCGACCGGATGCACGATGTGCTGGATGGTCTCGGCGATGGTGTTGCGCGGCGTCACCGACACTTCCTTGGGGCTGCGCTGGAACTGGCCGGCGAGCTGCTTGATCTCGTCCGAGAAGGTGGCCGAGAACATCAGCGTCTGGCGCTGCTGCGGCAGCGCCTGCACCACGCGCTTGAGCGCCGGCAGGAAGCCCATGTCGAGCATGCGGTCGGCTTCGTCGAGCACCAGCACTTCGATTTCGCGCAGGTCGACGGTGCGCTGCTGCATATGGTCGATCAGGCGACCCGGAGTCGCGATCAACACGTCCATGCCACGACGCAAGGCATCGACCTGCGGCTGCATGCCGACACCGCCGAAGATGGTCGCCGAGCGCAGCGGCACATGCGCGCCGTACTGCTTGAAGCTGTCGTGCACCTGCGCCGCGAGTTCGCGCGTCGGCGTCAGCACCAGCACGCGCGGGGCGCGGCCGGCATGGCGCGGGGCACCTTCGGGGAACAGACGACTGAGGATCGGCAGTGCGAAGCCGCCGGTCTTGCCGGTACCGGTTTGCGCCGCAGCGAGCAGGTCGTTGCCGGCCATGACCAGCGGAATCGCCTGGACCTGAACCGGAGTGGGGGTGTCGTGGCCGAGCGTGACGAGCGCACGCAGGACTGCGGGCGTGAGCCCGAGGGAAGAAAAGGACATGGTGTGGCTCCAGAAGAAAAACCCGGAGCGTTCCCAAAAACCGCGCTACGAGACAGGGCGCTTGCGCGCTGGTGGTCTGCTGCCCGATGGCTCTCGAACTTCAATCGCTATGCGACGGAGTGATACGAGCACTGGGAATTCGTGCGGCAGATGATTTCGCGGCGGAGTCTGGCGGCTGGCTCTGGGCAAGTAAAGCCAATCCTCGTGCAAGCTGAATCGCCGTTCACGCTTGCCCGTGGCATGCTGCCCGGACAGTGAGGCTGCGGCGCGGAGTGCGTTCGAGGATGTTGCGAGGCGATGATGGTGCGCGATTGCCCTGTCCAGCGTACGCGATTGCCAGTCGGGCCGAGTAGCGCGCGTGGATTCCCTTTCGCAAATCGTGCTCGGCGCTGCCTGCGTGGCGGCGGTGGCGCCGGCTGCACAACGGCGGCGGGCATTGGTAGTGGGCGCCGCGCTGGGCACGCTGCCGGACCTGGATGTGCTGCCGCTGCTGTTCGTGCGTGACCCGATCCAGTTCCTGACCTGGCATCGCAGCTTCAGCCATTCGCTGCTGGTGTTGCCGCTGCTCGGGTGCTGGTTGTGGTGGCTGGCGCAGCGGCGCTGGTCGTGGGCGGGCGGCGAGCGCTGGCGGTGGTTCGCGGGTTTTCAGTTGGCGCTGATCACGCACCCGCTGCTGGATGCGCACACGGTCTATGGCACGCAGTTGTTCTGGCCGTTGCCGGGCGAGCCGGTGATGTGGTCGACGGTGTTCATCATCGACCCGCTCTACACCCTGCCACTGCTGGTCGGTGCCGTTTGTGCGTGGCGCTGGCGCGAGCGTGCCGCGGCCTTGCGTGCGGTGCAGATCGGCCTGGTGCCCTCGACGGCGTATCTGGGCTGGTCATGGGTCGCGAAGTGGCGGGTCGAGCACCAATTGGTGCCGATGCTGGAACGTATCGGGCTCGAGCACGATCCGCTGCTGACCGTGCCGACGCCGTTCAATACGCTCGGCTGGCGCGTGGTGGTGATGCGCGACGATGGCTACTTTGAGGGCTTCGCCAGCGCGCTCTATCCGGATCGTCCGATCACGCTGAGATTTCACGCGAGACACGGCGAATTTGCGCGACGCTTCGAGCGGCTCCCGGCCGTGGTCCGGATGAAGTGGTTTACCCGCGGCTTCTTCCACATCGAGCAGCGGGCCAGCGCCGCCGTGCTGACCGACCTGCGCATGGGCATGGCGCCGGACTACTTCTTCTCGTTCCTGATCGCACGCGACAACGGCACGCGCTGGACCACGGTGCACCCGGCCGAGCAACTGCCGCGGCCGCGCGCCGACGAAGCATCGCTGGCGCGCGTCCAACATTCGGTGTTGCAGGCGTTCGAGCCGGTCAATGCGGTGGTCGAGGCGATAGAGGCGGCGGAAGAAGGCAAGCCTTCGCGGGTCCTCCGTTCGCCCTGAGCCTGTCGAAGGGCGGTTGTGCGGGTCCTCGGTCCCGCGGTCTCGAGGCACCGGCCTTCGACAAGCTCAGGCCGAACGGAATCAGTCGCGGACCGAGTCCCAGTCAGGCGGCTCGCGGCAGGCCTTGATCGGCGAGGCGGTCGAAATATTCCGCGGTCAGGCGACGCTGGTCGGCGGCGGTTTCGGCGCGCACTGCGACCTGGCGGAAGGCTTCGTGCTCGGCACGATCACGCGCGTACCAGCCGAGGTGCTTGCGCGCGATGCGTACGCCCTGCAACTCGCCATAGAACGCGTACAACTCGTCAAGGTGACCGAGCAGCACGTCGCGCACCTCAGTCGGCGTCGGTTCCGGCAGGAGTTCACCGGTCGCGAGGTAATGCGCGATCTCGCGGAAGATCCATGGCCGCCCTTGCGCGGCGCGACCGATCAGCAGGCCATCGCAGCCGGTGTGCGCGAGCACCTGCTTCGCCTTCTCGGGCGAGTCGATGTCGCCATTGGCCGAGACCGGGATCGACACTGCCTGCTTGATCGCGCGGATGGTCTCGTACTCGGCCTCGCCCCGGTACAGGTCCGCGCGCGTGCGGCCATGCACGGCGAGTGCGGCGATGCCACTGGCTTCCGCGATCTTCGCGATGGTCACGCCATTGCGATGCGCGCGATCCCAGCCGGTGCGGATCTTGAGCGTCACCGGCACCGCCACCGCGCGCGCCACCGCCGCGCAGATGCGTGCGACCAGATCTTCGTCCTGCAGCAGGGCGGACCCCGACCAGACATTGCAGACCTTCTTGGCCGGGCAACCCATGTTGATGTCGATGATCGCGGCGCCGTGGTCGACATTGAAACGCGCCGCATCGGCGAGCATCTGCGGGTCGTAACCGGCGATCTGTACCGCGATCGGCGCCGGTTCGTCGACGTGGTCCATGCGCAGCCGAGATTTGCGCGTATGCCAGAGCTTGGGGTCGGCGTGCGTCATCTCCGACACGGCGAGCCCGGCGCCGAAGCGCTTGCACAGTTGCCGGAACGGCTTGTCGGTCACGCCCGCCATCGGCGCGAGGATCAAATTCGGTTCGATGGCGTGCGGGCCGATGTGCATGGCCGGATTGTAGTGGCGGCCGCAACGCGCGGCCGCCACGGTGTCGCGCCTCAATCGGGGCAGGCCCCGAGCCGCTGCAAGGTCACGCTGCGCTGCAGGTTGGCGAAGCTGCCGGCGACTACGCTGTCGTCGAAGCGGTAACTCAGCGTCGCGTGCGCGCAGTCGTGCACGGTGAGCGTGGCCTCGCCGACGGCGTGGGTGTTGCGCGTGGGTTCGCCGGCACGCGAGCCGCCGATGGTGCGATAGATCTGCGCAGCCACCGCGACGCCGTAGCCGGAGGGGTTGGCGCCTTGCAGCGTGAACCAGTGCTGGGCCGATTCGTCATCGACCCCGGCTTCGGTGTCGTAGGTGAACCAGCCGGCGAGGAACTGATTGAAGCGTGTGCCGCTGGCCGATACTGCCAGACCCTGTCCGCTGCGACTCGGGTCGTACCAGGCGCCACTCAGTTCGATGACGGGCGCCGCATCCTGCGCCGGCGAGACGCCGCTGCCAGTTTCACAAGCGCTCGTGCGTGGCGTCAGCCGCTGCAGCGGCAAGGCACCACTCTCGTCGCCGATGCGATACCAGAATTCCATGTGGTCGCAATCGGTGAACACCAGTTCGGCGCTGCCGACCGGTTCCGCACCGGTCTCGCCCGCTGCATCGAATCGTCCGCCGCCATTGCGGTAGATCGGCAGCGTGATCGAGCCACGTTCGAGCCCGACATTGCCCTGCACGCTGAGCCACTGCTGCTTCTCCAGGCGATTGCCGCCCTCGGCCGCATAGGTGTGCCACGCCGCGAACAGGTGGCTGCCTTGGTTCAGCTGATCGACGATCAAACCCTGTCCGGTCGAGGACGGTGAGTACCACGAACCGGAAAGTGCGGTCTGCGCGACCTGGCCCGCGAAGGCCGGCGTCGTGGGCTGGTAAAGGCGCAGCCAGTAGCGGTCGGTTGCGGCATCCGAGTCGGTCGCCTGCAGCAGGCCGTCACCGGCGACGTGCAGCACCGTCCCGTGATCGAGCGCGAGCGCATGTCGCTGCGAGATCGTGCCGCCGGCGTCGACACGCAACAGCGACACACTGCCGGGTGAGGTGCCGGTCAGCCATGCGCCGGAATGGTTCGACTTCCAGAAGCGGATGTCGAGGCCGGGCGCGGGTTCCGAATGCAGGACGCTGCCGAGGTCGCGTGACAGCGCGTGCACCTGCGGTGCCGCGCGACCTTCATCGGCTCGCGTCGCGACCAGCACGGAGCTGCCAGTATCGATGGCATCGCTGATGCGCTGGTCGTTGGCGAAACGATGCTGCCCGACCAGAGTGCCGTTGGCCGCGAGCCGAAACAGGTGGCCTTCGTCGTTGCTGAATCCGCTGAGCAGCAGGCTGCCATCGTCCGACCAGCGCGCGCGCTCGAGTTCGATGTTCGCGGCGATGCTGATGCGGGACCGCGCTTGTCCAGCGAGGTCGTACAGCACGATCTCGGCACCGGTGAGCGTGGCGATACCAAATCGGCTGTCGGCCGCCGCAAAGCCCGCTGCGGGCAGGGTGAAGCGCAGCGTGCCCGCAGCATCGTATGCGAATACATTTCCGTCGAATTGGACCAGTAGATCGCCGTCGACGCCGAGAATGCGGCCGCGCGGGAGCGAGGCGAAGCCCGCGTTCTGCTCAACGCTGGTCAAGAGGGCGCCACTGCGTCGATCGAAGCAATCGGTACGGCTGCCGTTGGACAGAGTGAACACTTGCGTCTGCATTACGCAGATCCGCGCCATGCCGGCGCGGACGCCATCGATGCGGTCATAGAGAACAGGCAGCTGGAGCGTGATCGAGGACGGCGCGCCATGTTCCGCCAGCACGCGGAGCTGGTTCCTGTCTCCCTGCACCAGCACGCCGTCGAAGGCCAGCACGGAGGCATTCGCTGGGCCGAGGGGCAGTGTGTCCTCGTCGGCGAGCTGTTGTCCGTTCGGTGAGTACAGCGCAAGCCCTGCCGAGGACTGGACAAGCGCGAGTCCGTTGTCGAGCACATCCAGCGAATGCATGCCATGAGCCAGCGGGACTACGGTGCGCACGCCGGAGGAGTCGATGTGGATCAGACTCAGGAGACCGGGTGTCTCGAGCCAGAACCCATGGTCGTAGGTGCGCAGGGCCGATGGGGTGACGACACCGAGGCGGAAGCGGACGGCTCCGTTTGCAGCGCGATACTCGATTTCCTGACCCCTTGCGGTGACCACGCCGCCCTCGCGAGTCGCCTGCAGCGGACGGGCTCCCGCGATGGTTTGATCCTGCGGCCACTGGTCGCCATTGGCGAGGAGGTGGGTCGCCCGCCCGCCCCCGTCCAGGGGATCCCTGACGCCGACCCAGGCGCCGCCAGCGAGGTCGTCCACGACGCTCGTGGCGCAACTGCCTGTGTCCCAGCGCGCCAGCGTCCGCCCGCGGGCGTCGATGCGCTTGACGCTGCCGCCGCTGGCGCCATCGAAACTGAGGCACTCCGCGATCAGCGCACCGTCGCGGTCGACCAGCGGAGCGCTCGGTGGGGCTTCGCGGTCTGGCGAGAACGCGAACACGCTGCGCGTTGCGCCGTCGCGGGCGAGGCGATCGACCGAGCCCAGTCCGGAGAAGAAATCGGAGTACTTGCTCACCCACAGGTTGCCGGCGCCGTCTGCGCGCAGGTCGTACGCGTTGTAGTCGGCGTTGTCCCACAGCTTTCCGCGGCGCGAGCTGTACAGCGATTTCCCGCGTACCCCGTACTGTTCGGGAAGGTCGTAGATGCCAACGCGGCGCCCTTCACGGTCGATCGCGAACGCGGTGCCGACCGAAAATCCGTGGGGTCCGGTCACGATCACCGGATGCGCGCTCTGATCATCGGAGGCCGGCGAGCTGATGTCGGTACTCTGTGTCCACTGCGCTGCATCCGCACCGCTGGCGAGCATTCCGAGCAGCAAGGCGAGGCTGTGCTTCTTGGTCTTGTTCATGGGGTTCACTCCGTTGAATTGTCGTTCTCGTCGGGTCTGTGCCCGATCTGGCCCGGCCCGCGACGAGTCGCGGGCCGGAGAGGTGGTGTTATTGCGGGCAGGCCCCGAGCCGCACCAGCGCCACGCTGCGCTGCAGGTTGGCGAAGCTGCCGGCGATCACGCTGTCGTCGAAGCGGTAACTCAGCGTCGCATGCGCGCAGTCGTGCACGGTGAGCGTGGCCTCGCCGACGGCGTGGGTGTTGCGCGTGGGTTCGCCGGCACGCGAGCCGCCGATGGTGCGGTGAATTTGCGCCGTCACCGATTCACCGAAGTGTTCCGGCGTGGCGCCCTGCAGGGTGAACCAGTGTTGCGCCGCTTCGTCGTCGACGCCAGCCTCGGTGTCGTAGGTGAACCAGCCGGCGAGGTAGCTGCCGAAGCGTGCGCCGGAGGTGTTGAAGGTCAGGCCCTGGCCGCTCTGCGAGGGCACGTACCAGGCACCGTCGATGGCGAGACCCTTCGCTGCGTCGAGCGGCGGCTGCGTGCTGCTGCCGTCGTCGCAGGTCTGCGTGCGCGGCGTCAGGCGTTGCAGCGGGAAGGCGCCCGTGTCCGCGCCGATGCGGTACCAGAACTCCATCTGGTCGCAACTGGTGAACACCAGTTCGGCGCTGCCGACCGCTTCGGACGGTGTGGTGCCGTCGGTGTCGAAACGGCCATTGCCGTTGCGGTAGATCGGCAGGGTGATGCGCCCGCGTTCGTTCGCCACCTCGCCGGTGACAGTGAACCACTGCTGCTTCGACAGCGCATTGCCGCCCTCGGGTGCATAGGTATGCCACGCACCGAACAGCACGTTGCCATTCAGAAGTTGCAGCAGCAGGCCTTGGCCGGTCGAGGCCGGTGAGTACCAGGAACCGGTCAGCGCGGATTGGCGGATGGGGCCAGTGAAGGCGCTCGGTGTCGGATGCGAGATGCGCAGCACGTCGCGGCCCAACGAATCATCCGCCGTCATGGCTCGGACGGTGCCGTCGGGGTCGACATTGAAGCGGTTCGTCGTGCCGCTGATCGGAAGCACCTTCCTCTCCATCGCCACTGCTTGGCCCGGCCGGTACTGCAGCGTCAGTAGTCCGAATGCAGCCTCGTAGCCGAGCCGTGCCGCTCCGAGGCGCGCCGGCCACAGGCGCGGACCCGGGTAGCTTGTCGTGTCGGGGCTGCGGAAATCGTGTTGGCCGCGCAACTCCAGGCCGCGGTCGAGCAGGAGCAGTTGCGCGTCGCGCATGCCCGCCTGGGCGGCGGCGGCCGCCAGCAATTGCACGCCATGCGCCGATCCATCTACAGCGATGATGCTGAACGCGGCAGCGGGAAGCGCCACGTCGCGTTGCGCCAGCAGCGTACCCTCCTGGCTGTAATGAAACACCGTGGCCGGAGAGGCAGTTTCGGCCACCACGGTGCTGCCGTCGCTGCCGACACCGACGATGGCCTCGCCGGTCGCGATCGGTGCTGCAACATCAAACATCGGGCTCCCGTCCAGTCGGTAGCGCAGCAGTCGTTGGGCACCATCGACCGAACGCAGGACAGCGATGCCTTGGGTCGGATGCAGGTGGTAGTCGAGCGCGTCAGCGAGGCTGATGCGGTTGACCAGGGTTAGCTCTGAACCCCAGACCTCAAGTGCGCTGCCAGAAGCCGTCACCAGCGTACCGTTCAGGTGTAACAGACGTCCCCCGGTGACGTCCGCGGTCGTTCCGCTCCTGCGAGAGTAGCAACGCACAACGTGGGGGTGCCCAAGCTGCACCTTCTCGTATCCCGCGCAGATGTTGTTGGAGTCCGCCAGAACCTGAAGCGCGCGACCCCGAGGGGTATCGAGCCTCGGTGCTAGAGGTCGACCGTTGCTGTCGAGGGCCTCGACGCCATCGTCGTAATACGCGGCGGCAGAACCGCCGATGGAGGAAACTTCTATTCGCGTGCGTGTGGCGGTCGGGAATTCCGTGCCGGGCAGATCGCGCAGCGGCATGCCGTTGCCGGAGTGGATGCGGTACGCACCGAATCCGGCCGGCTCAGATGGTGCGGCAGGGTAGGCGAGGACCAGCGTGCCACCGGGATGGGCGGCGTAGGCGGTGGCACGAGCATCGCTCACTTGCGTGACCCAGCTGCCATTGGAGCTGACACGCGTGAACTTGCCCAAACCGGCGTCGTGGAACCAGAAACCGTCTTGCACGGCGACACCCGAACGCTCCGATCGCGAAAACCGGATGCGACCTCCGATGTCAATCGACTGCATCCTCGGCGCGGAGGGTTCCGGCGAAAGCACGAGCACTCCACCATCGGCGCTGATTCCGTCGCGGGAAAGGAACGCTTGCATGACCTGGCGCGACCAAGCGCCGCCGCTCGTTCCAGGTAAGTGATGAAGCGTGCCGGCGGCGAGCGGGCTCGTCGCCTCGCACAGTGCGTAGAGTCCACCGTGGCGGTCTTCGGCCGCGTTCTTGCTGCAAGTCGGAACCGTGAACTCGCGAATCACGCCACGCAGCGGGTCGAGCTGCACGGCGAGAGCACGGGTGGCGTTGGTCAGCAGGACAATGGCGCCGCGCTCCCGCATTCGCGGCTGCACGCGCACAACGTTCATATCGGGATGCCCCAGGCTGGCGCCGTTCCAGCTCCAGTACTGGGCTCCGTCGGCAGCAAGGTAGACGGCTTGGTGGGAGTCCCAGAACCCCCCTGACGCGTCTTTGTCGTGGCCGAAGAAGCCGATGGGGTAGCGAGCCTGCCAGATCTTGCCGCGCCGCGAACTGACCCCGCTCATGTAACCCACGAGATCGATCTTCTCGGGGATCGTGTAGGGCGAAATGTCTGCGCCCGTAATTGGATCGAGCGCGCGGGAGGGGCCGAGCCAAATCGCATCTTCCGTGGCGGTCGGTGCATCTCCGTTGCGCTGCGCCGCGGTTTCACTCTCATAGATGTCGACCGTGGTCGTCCATTCCGCTGCGTCGCTGCGGCCGACGCCGCTGGCCAGCATTCCGAGCAGCAAGGCGAGGCTGTGCTTCTTGGTCTTGTTCATGGTGTTCACTCCGTTGAGCCTTCATCGCCGTCGGATCTGTGCCCGATCGGTCCTGCATGCGGCGTGCCCGGATGGGGTCGCGCAGTGCATGCGGAGGAAGTTAACCCGCCTTGGCGAGGATGGTTCCGAAATGTCACGCAAGTGCTGTTGCGGGAGCGCAACAATTCAGCCGGCGAGGCGTTGCTCGACGTCGGCGCGGGTGGGCATGGCCAGTGCGGCGCCGCGTTGTTCGGTGGCGATGCCGGCATAGGCGCTGGCAAAACGCAGGGCCTGGGCGAGCGGCTGTTGCGGATCGCGTGCGAGTTCGGCGGCGAGTGCGCCGTTGAAGGCATCGCCGGCGCCGGTGGTGTCGATGGCGTTGGCCTTGATCGCGGCGATGCGATAGCTGGTGGCGGTGTCGTTGAACGCGGCCGCATCGGCGTGCGAGACGAAGCAGCCGGCGGAGCCGAGCGTGATCGCGACGCTGCCCTGGTGCAGGCGTCGGCACAGTGCGTGCAGTTCGCTGCTCGGGGTCGAGGCGATGTCGTCAGCGCGCACGCGCTCGCCGAGAACGTGAAGGCACAGCGCGGCGAACTCGGTTTCGTTCGGGGTGGCGAGGTCGGCGAGTTCGAGCAGCAGTTCGTCGACCACGGCGTCTGCCGGTGCCGGGTTGAGCAAGGTGCGGCGCCCGGTTTCGCGTGCGATCGACAGGGCGCGGAATACCGCGTCGCGATCCACTTCGAGTTGCGCCAGCACCACCACGGCGTTGCGGATGCGTTGTGCTTCGCGCTCGATGAATGCGGTCGAGAGTGCAGCGTTGGCGCCGGGCGCGACGACGATGGCGTTGCGGCCGCGGGCGTCGACGAAGATGCCGGCGGAACCGGTGGCGATGTCGCCATGCACTTCGTCGACCAGATCGATGCCGCAGCCGGTGGCGAGCGCGCGCGCGTGCTGCGCGGCGAGGTCATCGCCGAGCGCGACCAGAAAGGTGGTGGCCGCACCGCTGCGCGCGCAGGCCACCGCCTGGTTGAAGCCCTTGCCGCCGGGGCCGCTGTGATAGCGGCCACTGCGGGTGGCGCCGGACGCGGGCAGCTCCTCGCCGACCCAGACGTGGTCCTGATTGTACGAACCGACCACGACCACGGTGCCCATCGTCGTCACCTCAGGCGAACTGCGACAGCACGCCGGCGATGGTCGCGGTCATGAAGGTCGCGATCGAGCCGCCGAGCACGGCGCGCAGGCCAAGTCGCGCCAGGTCGCTGCGGCGTTCCGGCGCCAGTCCGCCGATGCCGCCGATCTGGATCGCGATCGAGCTGAAGTTGGCGAAACCGCAGAGCGCGTAGGTGGCCACGAGCGCGCCCTGCTGGGTCAGTTCCACGCCGCCTGGCTTCAGGATTTCCGACAGTTGCAGGTAGGCGACGAACTCGCTGATCACCACCTTCTGCCCGATCAGCGAGCCGACGGTGTTGGCGTCGCTCCAGGGCACGCCGATCAGCCAGGCGATCGGCGAGAGGAGGTAACCGAACAGGTTGGCGAGGTCGGTCGGCTTGCCGAGCTGTGCGGCGATGCCGGTGACTTCACCGAGCCAGGTCAGCGGTGCATTGACCATCGCGATCAGCGCGATGAAGGCGAGCAGCATCGCGCCGATGTTCAGCGCCAGCTTCAGTCCGTCGCCGGCACCGGCGGCGGCAGCGTCGATGATGTTGCTGGTGGTCTTCTCGACTTCCATGCGCACGGTGCCGCGGGTCAGCGGTTCGCCGACCTCGGGCACCAGGATCTTGGCGATGACCAGTGTCGCCGGTGCCGCCATGATCGAAGCGGCGAGCAGGTGTTTGGCATAGAAGCCCTGGGCCGCCAGGTCGGGGCCGCCGAGCATCAGCACATAAGCCGCGAGCACGCCGCCGGCGATGTGCGCCATGCCGCCGATCATCATCGTCAGCAGTTCCGACTCGGTCATCCGGCCGATGTACGGGCGCACCGTCAGCGGCGCCTCGGTCTGGCCGATGAACACGCTGGCGCAGACGCTGGTGGTCTCGGCGCCGGAAACCTTCATCACCTTGGTGATCGCCAACGCCATCACCCGCACCACCGCCTGCATCACGCCGAGGTGGTAGAGCACGCTCATCAGCGCGGCGAAGAAGATGATCGTCGGCAACACCTGGAAGGCGAAGATGAAGCCGTACTTCGGAATGTCCATCAAACCGCCGAAGACGAAGTTCGATCCGGCGGCAACGAAGCCAAGCACCTTCACGAACACGTCGCTCAACCACTGGAACGCGTCCTTGCCGCCGGGCACCAGCAGCACCAGCGTGGCGAAGGCGATCTGCAACGCGATGCCGGTCGCGACCAGCGTCCAGTTGACGCGGCTCTTGTTGTTGGAGAACAACCAAGCGATACCGATCAGGCAGAGCAGCCCGAACAGGCCGAACAGAATGCTGACAACCACGATCCACTCCCCAGGGGCAAAGACCAGCGCAGGCTAGCCGGTCGCGACCTGCAGCCGCAACCTGCGCTGCCGCATCAGCGCAGCGTCGCGAAACGATCCTGGTCGCAGGCTTTGCGCTGCGCGTCTTCCTGCTCCCACGGCGGCCGCCTCGAGTCCGTCGTGGCGTCGGTACGCGGCCACGAGGTGCGCAAGTCGGCCAGACGCTGGTCGGCGCGCGCCTGCTCGTCCGCATCGAGTTGCGACAAGGAAGGCGGTGGCGCCGTCGCCTCGCCGCGACGATCCATTTCGGAACGCGGCAATGCGATGCCGCGTTCCTGCATCAGGCGCAGGATCGCCTGGGCCTCGGCCGCGTCCGGTTGGATCGCCTGCTGCAACAGCGTGCTGCGCGGGCTGCGCTCGGGCGCGTAGGCCAGCAGCAGTTGCTGCAGTGCTTCGGGCGAACCGGCAGCGGCAGCCGCGCGCATCAGGCGCTCCGCATCGCGCTTGTAGCTGCCAAGGCGTTCGAGGTTGTCGAGGGTCGCATTCAAGCGGAACGCGTCGCCCCGGGCGTAATGCAGCAGCGATGGCAGATGGCCGCTGAGCGCGGCAGTGCGCCACCAGTCGACGTGCCCGGCGACCTGGGCATCGCTCAAGCCCTCGCAACGCGCGTCCAGCGCCGCAGCGTAGTCGGCCTGGCGCTGCGCCAGGTCGAGCATGCGCGATTCCCACTCCACCTGCCGGGGGTCGTTGCTTGCCGACGGCGGCCGGTTCTGCATGCGGCGCGTCGCCTGGTCGAGATCCTGCAGGATCGCCTCGCGCCAAACGCACTGCTGCAGCTCGATCGCGAGCCGGCATGCCGCCTTGCCGTCGCCATGTTGCGCGCGCTCCTTGAGCGCGTCGTGGATGTCGGCAATCTTTGCATCCAATGGCGGCAGCGGCGCGGCGGCGAAGCCGGGCGCGACCTGCGTGATCATCTCGAAACCGACCGGTTGGGCGGGCGACATGGACGCGCCGGCGGCGGGCGCTGCACGGTCGGCAGGCACCGCATCGCCGGCCGCAGTCGTCGCGATCTCGCCGTCCGATTCCGAATTCGCTGCAGGTGCTTGCCGATCGCGCGTCCAGAACCCGATGCCGGCGCCGAGCGCGAGCATGGCCACGGGGATCAGCCAATCCTGCTTCTTCATGCCGGGCATCCTTCTGCTGTGCTTGAATGCGCACCTTTCCATGCGGAGGCGTGCCCATGCAATACCGTCGACTGGGAACTTCCGGGTTGCAGCTTTCGGTGCTGTCCTATGGCACTTGGGTCACCTTCGCCAATCAGCTCGGGCGTGGCGAGGCGCGCGAGTTGGTGGCGCAGTGCCACGACCACGGGGTGAACTTCTTCGACAACGCCGAAACCTATGCCAACGGCGAATCCGAACGCATCCTCGGCGACGTGCTGGTCGACCTGCGCCTGCCGCGCGACTCGTTCTGCGTGTCGAGCAAGGCCTTCTTCGGCGCCGTCGATGCGCCGCGACCGACCCAGCGCGGGCTCTCGCGCAAGCAC
Organism: Lysobacterales bacterium; assembly: GCA_016703225.1. NCBI lineage: Bacteria > Pseudomonadati > Pseudomonadota > Gammaproteobacteria > Lysobacterales > Lysobacterales bacterium. The sequence continues at coordinate 123,761 of JADJCM010000001.1, read as the reverse complement.
CTGCGCGATGCCTGCGACCAGGCGCTGGCGCGCATGCGCCTCGATTACCTGGATCTGTATTTCTGTCATCGGCCCGACCCGGAAGTGCCGATCGCCGAGATCGTGACCACGATGGATCTGCTGATCCGCCAGGGCAAGGTGTTGTACTGGGGCACCAGCGAGTGGCCGGCGGCGCTGGTGCTGGAGGCGATCGAATTCGCGCGCGGCAACGGCTTGTTCGCGCCGCAGATGGAGCAGCCGCAATACAACCTGCTGGAGCGCGCGCGGGTCGAGCGCGAATACCTGCCGCTGTTCGCCGAGCATGGTTTCGGTGCGACGGTGTGGTCGCCGCTGGCTTCCGGCCTGCTCACCGGCAAATACGCCCAAGGCGTGCCCGAGGATTCGCGGCTCAACGCCGAAGGCTACGAATGGCTGCGCAAGTTGGTGCTGGCGCGCCGCGATGCGGTGCAGCGCAGCCTCGCCCGCTTCAGCGCGCTGGCCGATGCGCTCGGCGCGGCGCCGGCGACGCTGGCGATCGCGTGGTGCCTGCGCAATCCGCAGGTCACCACGGTGATTCTCGGCGCCTCCAAGCCGGCCCAACTCGATGCGAACTTCGCAGCGCTGGAACTGGTCGCGAGCCTCGATGCGGAGATGGTCTCGCGCATCGAGGCGTGTTTCGCGGCGAATTGAATCAGGCTTCGAGCATCGCCACCGGGGCCACCGGTGGTGCCGGTGGCGCGGGTGGCGCCGAAGGAGCCGCCGGAGCAGCCGGAGCGGCCGGAGGAGCAGGCGGCGCCGGCGGCGCGTGCATGCGGAAGAACAGGTCGTCGCGCTCGGGTGCGGCGATCGTCAGCACCAGCTTCTTGCGCTCGCGCAGCACTTCCACGTTCAGCATCTGCCCGGGCTCCTTGGCGGTGAGCAGGCGCATTGCACCCGGCACGCTTTCGGCCGGCTGGCCGTCGATCACCTGGATCACGTCACCGGCCTTCAGCTGCGGCAGCTTGTCGCCCTCGTTCTCCAGTACCAGCACGCCACTGCCAGCGCCGAAGTACTTGCCGAGCTCGGCATTGAGGCTGGTCAGGTTCAGGTCCAGCCCACCGGCGATGAACCGCAGGTGTTCACGCATCGGGCCGCGATCGCCCTGGTGCATTTCGCGCACGATCTTCTCGCTATCCTTCATGATGATCTGGATATCGCGCTGCATGCGTCCGGGATCGCCATGCATGGGCGCGTGCGGGGCATGGCCCGGCGGCAGGTCGAGCATGCCGACCCAATCGCCCGGCTCGCGCCGCTCGGCGACCATCTTCGCGTCCACGGTCTTGCCCTCGCGCTGGTAGCGCACCGTCACCTCGGTGCCGGCTTCGAGTCCGCCGATGCTGTCGCGCACGGCGGTGACCGCTTCGCGACTCTTGCCCATGGCCTTGCCGTTGACGGCGACGATCAAGTCACCGGGCTTCAGGCCGGCCTTCGCCGCCGGGCTGCCGGGCGTGACCGCGGCGATGCGCGCGCCGTTGTCATCCGGCTCCAGCACCACGCCGATCAGGGCGCGCCGCGGTTCGCCGGCGAACTCGAAGGCGAAGGCGCGCGGTCCGTGGTCGCCGAGCTGCATCGACAGTTCGGCGATGCGCCGCGTCAGTTCGCGAAGTTCGCCGCGGGCGGCGTCGAGTTCCTTGCGCGCATTCGCGCGCGTGGCCTCGTCGGGTTCGGCGCAGAAAGCGGGCGTGCACGCGAGCATCAGTGCGGCGGCGAGCAGTGTGGGTTTGAGCTTCATCGGAATCTCCTTGCGGGTTGCGGTCAGTCGATGCGGTAGTCCGCGCGCTGCAGGTACGCGTCACCGTTGTCGGAAAGGGCGTCGAAGCGCGCGCTGGAGCGCGTCGCCGCGAGTCGGGTCATCAGCTCAACGCGGCGCGACCACAAGGCCTCAGCCTCGTCGTTGCGGGTGGTTGCGTTCAGTTGCAGATCGGTCAGTCCGATCAGGTTTTCGAGCTCGACGCTGGCCATCGCGCTGGCGGCGTCGATCGGCACGCTGCGCGCATCGAGCGCGGCCAGGATCGCGTCGAGCTGCTGCGACTGCTCGATCAGTTCGCGCGTACTGGCGTTGGCGTCGCGCGAGGGCGCCTCAGGTTGCGGATGCAGCACGCGTACGCCGACGATTGCGGCGAACAGGGTCGCGGCCAGTGCCAGCCACGCCGTGGCGACGCGGCGCGTCCCGAACGCCCGATCCGGCCGCGGTGTCACCAGAGCCAACTCGCGGCTCAGCGCGGCGAAGCCGCCTGCGCGCGGCGACCGCAGCGGCAGGGCGCGCAGCGCCGTTGCCAGCGCGGCGTCGTCGCGGTCGGGGTTGGGCGGGAAACGATCATCAGGCATAAGCCACCTGCGCCTGCGGCGCGTCGTAGTAGTCGCGCAGCTTGCGGGTGCCGCGCGCGAGTTGCGATTTCGAGAAGCTCACCGACTTGCCGAAGCTGGTAGCGATCTCCTCGTGTGAATAGCCTTCGACGTGATACAGCCAGACCACACTGCGGGTGATCTCCGGCAGCTTGGCGAGCGCGCGCTCGAGGTCGCGCTGATGTTCTGGCGAGGCGGCCGCGTCATCGGCGGGCTCGGGCATCTCGTCGACGGTCTCGACCACACCACGCCGGCGCAGCCGCATCAGCGCCTCGTTCACCGCGATCTGGCGCAGCCAACCCCAGAACGGGGCGTCGCCGCGGAACTGTCCAAGCTTGCGGAACAGCTGCAGCATGGCGTCGTGCAGGATCTCCTCGGCCTCTTCGGCGTCGCCGAGCAGGCGCAGCGCCAGCGTGTACACCGGGCGTTCGAACAGGCGGTAGATCTGCTCGAACGCACGCATATCGCCGCCGGCACCTCGTTCGATCAGGCTGGCGGGTACGTCGATGGCGAAATGGCTGCTCACGGAACCTAGGATGCGCCGGGGCCGGAAAGGGTCGCAAGCGCCGCGGCCCGCCGGCTGGAGCCGGTTGACCGTGTACGCAGAGCAGCCAATACTCGGACTTGCATTGCCCGCATGGCGGGCGCGAGCGAGGAATCGAGATGAGCGCAAGCGTGTCGAACCTGCCTGAGTCCCCGGTGATCATGCCGTCGCCAGCGATCTCGCCGCAGGGGATGCGCGCGTCCTTCGCACGCTTCTGCTGGGTGCTGCTGCTGGCAGTCACGGTCCACGTTCTGCTCGCGGCTGCGCTGGCTGCGCAGTTGGCGCAGATGGTCTTGCCGCTGCGCATGCTTGCCGACGCAGTGCTCCTGCTCGTCGCGGTCGGGGTGCCGGCCTGGTATCTGCTCTACCTGCCGATCATGCGCGAGGCGCGCTGCGCATTGGATGCCAAGGAGCAGGAGTCCGCAGCCCTGCACGAGCGGCTGCGCGTGCACGACCTGAATGTGCGTCTGGCGGAGGCGCTGGAGATGGCCGAGGATGAGGATGCCGTGCTGCGCATCGCGCGCCAGGCGCTGTCGGTGGCCGCCGACGGTGCTCCGGCGCAATTGCTGCTGGCCGACTCGGCGGATTCCTCGATGCGTCATTCTCTAATCGAGGGCGACTTGCCCGAGGCGGTTCGTTGCTTCATCGAACGCCCCTGCGACTGCCCATCGGTGCGGCGTGGCATGGGTACGGTGTACGAGGACAGTCTGGTTCTGAGCGCGTGTCGCGGGCTCAAGGGGCCGATCTCCAGTTCTTGCGCCGCTGCCTGCACGCCGATCACCGTTGCCGGGTCCGGGGTGGGCATGGTGCGCGCGCTCGGGCCGGCGGGCGATCCGGTGCTGTATCGCTTGCTGCAGGCACTGAACACCGCGGCGCACCATGTAGGCGCACGTCTCGCGGTGATTCGCTCGATGGCTGCGTCCGCGCGTCAGGCGGCGACCGATCCGCTGACCGGTGCCGCAAACCGGCGCAGCGCCGAGGCACGCATGGCCGATCTCGCGCAGCAGCCTGGCGGCTACGTGCTGGCGATGATCGACATCGACCACTTCAAGAAGATCAACGACGGCCATGGTCACGAGGTCGGCGATCGCGCCCTGAAACTGCTGGTGGACACGGTGCGTCGGGTGATCCGCCGCGAGGACGTGCTCTGTCGCTACGGCGGTGAAGAGTTCCTGCTGATCCTTCCCGGCATCGACCTCGCGAACGCGGTAGGCGTGCTGCAGAGCGTGCGCGGCGAACTGCCGGCGGCCTGTGCCCATGCCGGCTTGCCGGCATTCACCATCAGTGCCGGCGTCGCCGATGCGCCTACCGCCAACCCGGGAATGCAGATGCGTGCAGCCGACGCGGCACTGTATCGAGCCAAGGCTGCCGGTCGCGACCGGGTGTTGTGCGCGGAACCCTTGGCTGTGGCCGCGACGTCGGAGGAGCGCGCCTGATCCGCCCGCCGGAGGGAGTCGGAGCGCAATAAAAACGCCGCGGACCGGCCGCGGCGTTCGTGGGGTCGCGTCTGACCGATCAGAGATCGGTTGCGATCGTGATCGAGAAGTACACGCGCTGGTCGGCGGTTTCCGCCCAGAAGGCCTCGGCTTCGCTGTCGCTGTCGGCCCAGCCGAGCGTGGTGCTCACCGGTCCGAACTCCTTGGACAGGGACACGCCGTAGTGCATGTAGTCGATGTCGTGGGCGCCGGTCTGTTCGCCCTCGTCGTTGAACTCCGGCCAACCGCTGCCGACGCTGAAGTGACCGACTTCGCCATCGAGGGTCAGGTCCCACCACGGCAGGCCGTAGCTGCCGGAGAGGGCGAAGTAGACGCCGTCATCGTCGAGGTTGAACACGTCATTGGTGTAGCCCACCGTCGCCGTGATCATCTCGTTGAAGGTGATCGAACCGACCAGTTCGTTGTAGTCGTAGTCGACGCCCTCGGCGGTGCCGGGATAGATGTAGCGGATCAGCTGGATGTCGCCGGCCAGGCTGTCGTTGAAGTCCCAGGCGTAGCCGATGTAGGTGTCGAGCTCGATCTTGGCATCGTCCTCGTCCATCCAGTCGGTGTCATCGGGGGTGAAGTCGACGCTCGAACCCCAGACGCCGCCGTAGAGGCCGGACTCGTGCTCGAAGGCGAGCTCGCCTTGCAGCGCGAAGTCCTCCTGCGACTGCGAAACGCCGCGCCAGACATAGTCGCTGGTCAGCGTCGCCGAAGCGCTGAAGGTCAGCGGGCCCGAGCTCTCCTCGCCTTCCTCGTCCTGCGCCATGACCGACAACGGCAGCGCGGCGAGCAGGGCCAGGGCAAACAGCGATTTCTTGTGCATGTGGAACCTCCAGTGGTTGGGGCAATGGCCGGGAGTCGCGTAACCGTCCTGCGACGCCTTGGCGCCGAGTGTAATCCGGTTTCGGCCCCGGCAATCACCCCCGCAATCGTCAACCTTGGCGCCCGTGGGGGTGGCGACAACGCCGGCTCCCCATGCTGGCCCGAGCCGGTTCCGATGCGCGAAGCCGGCTGCCGGGGGCATGTCCTTCAATCGGTGTGCGGCCAAGCGAAGCCCGGTCGATGCCGAAAGGAGATGTGAAATGTCGAACTGGCCCCACCTTCGCCGACACGACTCATTCAAATCCATCTGCGTGCATCGGTAGATCAAAGATCACAACGCGATTTCCCTTCGATTGCACGGCGACACGTTGTTCATTCGGAAATCGAGCGATGTTCCCGACACCACCGTACTCGATTGTGCCGATACAGCTATTTTCTTCGCTCACGATGCCGCGCGGCTGCACCGATCTATTGCCGACAGTCACGGCGCCGACATTTTGCAGTCCATTGTGATCGAAAGTACGCGCCTTCAGTACGAAGAGCCCATCGGGATAGATCACCGGATCATCCCATCCGACCGAGTCACCCTCGGAATCGCCGACCCAAGCATTCTCGGACGTAATCAACCCTGTTGCGGCGCCGTTGCCAGAAAAAATGGCGCCCGAGAACGCGGCGGGGCCATTCGACCAACGGTCGGAGCGGAGCAGGAAATGGCCTGCTCCGACATCATCGATCGCTCCGAAGAAATCACCGGTGCTTGCGCCGAGCAATGACACCGTTGAAGAATGCGTGCCAGTGATTGCCGCGAGCCCGTCCGACCATCGCACGGCACCTACGTCTTGCCGGGCGCCATCGTCCCAATTGTAGGAGACAATCGCGTACGCTCCTCCCGACAGAAGACGTACGCGACCCGCGATGGACTCCGAGTTTGCACCGACAAACGAATTGGCCGAGGACACGAGTCCGCTGGTGCCTCCTAAGCCGTTGCCCCAGGTGACAGCGCCCGCGTCCGCACTCGCGCCATTGGCCCAACCGCCCGAGTCAACCACGTAGTTGCCGTTTGGCAGCGCTTGAACGGATCCGACACCATCGTGCATGGCGCCGCCGACCAGGGAATTGGACATGTTGACCGGTCCGGCCGCTCCGACGAAGCCGTCGCACCACGTCACTGCGCCCGCATCGACCAGTCCTGCGTGGTCCCAGAAAGAACTGCTGGCCACGTAGTGTCCGTTGCTCAGCGGGACAACGTTGTAGCCGACGTTGTCATAGGCAGTGCTTCCGATCAGCGAGTTGGACGCGGATACCACGCCCGTGGTGCCCGACATGCCATCACCCCACGTTGCAGCGCCTGCGGATGATGCACCGGGCGCATTCCAGTTCATGGATGCAACGACGTAGTTTCCATTCGCCAGCGCGGTCACTCCGGAATTCGAAACGCGGTCGTTCGTCGTACTGCCGACCAACGAGTTCAGTGCACTGACTTCGCCGATCGTCGGCGCACCCGGGTTGATCCACGTGGCAGCTCCGGCATCCACGGCTGCGCCGTTGTTCCAGGATTGCGTCTGTGCGACGGCTCCGCCTGAGACGAGTTTGGTTAACCTGTATCCGACGCGATCTGCGGGCGCCGTGCCCACCAACGAATTCGCGAGACCGACCGGGCCGGATACGCCAGTCATTCCGTCACCCCATGTCACTGCGCCCGCATCCGCAAGGGGAGGCCCGGTCCCAGTTCGGAGAATTAACCACGTAGTTGCCATTGTCGAGCACGATTAGATCGCTGCCGACTTGGTCCCCAGCCGATGTGCCGACCAGCGCATTCGCAGACGAAACAGGACCCACGCTTCCTCCGGACGAGTTCAGCCAGACGACTGCACCGGCATCGACAGCGCTGCCGTTATTCCAATGCCGCAGGGGCATGGCGATGTTTCCCCCGGCCAGCACCACCGGGTTCGATGCGTGGAGACTGACACTGTCCCCCGCCGACGATCCCACGATCGAATTGGATGCCGAGACAACGCCAACGGAACCTCCATTGCCGTTGCCCCAAGTGACCGCGCCGACATTCGCCAGAGGTGGATTCATCCATCGTTGGCTCGATACGAAGTAGTGCCCGGTCGACAACGGAAGTACGCCGCCGTAACCGATGGCATCGCCCTCGTTCGATCCGATCAGCGAATTCGAAGCTGACACGACACCGATGCACGGCGAAATCCCGGGGCACCAGGTCACCGCTCCGCGCTTGCCACGCCAATCGTTGCTGATGACTACGTAATTTCCGTTTTCTAGAACCACCGCAGAGTCAGGTCCGAACTCAGAGCCTCCTCCCACCTCGTCGTCAGGTTGATCGCCGACGAGCGAGTTCGCTGCAGAGACAATGCCTGTGGTTCCGGTCACGCCGTTGCCCCATGTCACTGCACCGAGCCAGTGCGACTCGCCAACGCTCCAATCAGGCATGGTGAGCACGTAGTGACCATTCGGCAGCGCAGTCACCCTTGCCCAACCCAGTGAGCTGCCGCTCGCCGCAACGAGCGAATTTCCTGCGCTGACGGCGCCATTGAGGCCTGTGACCCCGTTCACCCATGTGACGGCACCGCGTGGAGCCAATCCTGGCGCGCCGCCCCAAGAGTCGCTACCGACCAAGAAATTGCCGTTGGTGAGCAGGTGAAGTTGCTCGCCGACCATGTCATAGGCATTGGATCCGGTGAGTCGGCTGATCAACTGGCCGTTGGGACGGTAAAGATAGACGGCGCCCACATCCGGGGTCGAACCCAAGTCAAATCGACGATCGGCAATTACGAGATTGCCCGACGGAAGAGCCAGAATCGACGACCCGAATTCCTCGCTACCCGGTGGGCCGACAATGTCGATTCGCCTCACGAGGCCAGCGCCTAGAGACGGCGTCGCAAGCGCAAGAGCCAGCGTGCCACAACAAATCAGCTGCGGATTCAGAAGTTTTTTCATGGACTCAGATCTCGACGAGGCGACCGCGCCATCCGGCTGGGACGACACATGGGTTTTCTGCAGTTGGAGTCACCGCGACTCCCCCGAATCGCGATGAAAGACGGCGCGCACTATAGCCTCCGTAACGGGGTTTTACAAAGTGAGGACGGGATATCGGCAGCTCTCGGTGACATCGCCACCACCATCCCCGCGCGCTCAACGCTGTGCTCGACCGCCGGCTGCGCTTGAGTTCGAGGGAGCAGTCGTTGTGGCCGCGCCGGCGCGGCTGACCCATCGCCCAGATCGGCTCGTAGGCGCGCGTGGGGGCGATGTTATGATCCGGCGCGATCCCTACACGTGCCCCGATGAGCACCACGCCTGCCTTCAACATTCCCGGTTTCGAGCTGATCCGTGAACTCGGCGTGGGCGGGATGGCGACCGTGCACCTGGCGATCCAGAGCTCGCTTGAGCGCAAGGTCGCGATCAAGGTCATGCGGCGCAACATCGACGATGCCGAGAAGTTCGAGCGTCGCTTCCTGGTCGAGGGGCGCACGCTGGCCAAGCTGCCGCACCGGAACATCGTCGCGGTCTACGACATCGTCAAGAGCGACGTCGCCACCTACATCTCGATGGAGTACCTGGAAGGCGGCACCCTGCACGAGAAGATGCGCAGCGGCCTGTCGCTGGCCGAGGCGGTGGCGATCGTGGTGCAGATTGCCGGGGCGCTGCAGTTCGCGCACGACCACGGCGTGATCCACCGCGACCTCAAGCCGGCCAACATCATGTTCCGCGACGAGCTGACGCCAGTGCTCACCGACTTCGGCATCGCCAAGCAGCAGGACGCTTCAGCCACCCGCCTGACCCAGACCGGCATGCTGGTCGGCACCCCGACCTACATGAGTCCGGAGCAGATCAACGGGCTCGATGTCGATGGCCGCTCCGACCTGTACAGCCTCGGCGTGATGTTCTACGAGCTGCTGACCGGGCGCGCGCCATTCCAGGGTGAAACGCCGATCGCGGTGTTGATGGCGCACCTGACCAGCCCGCCGCCGCCGCTGCCGCCACAGTTCCGTGAGTTCAGGATCCTCGACCGCATGCTGGCGAAGAATCGCGACGAGCGCTTCGCCAATCTGAAGGAGTTCACCAAGTCGCTGAAGGCGATCGTGGTCAACAACGATCGGCTGTGGGAGCGCTTGCAGGCTGACCCGAACCAGAGTTCGTCGGAACAACTGCGCGCGCTCGGCTTCTCGGTGAGTTCGTCGACCGCGCTCGATCCGGTACAGCAGGGCTCGCCGTCGAAGCGCCAACTGCCGGCGCCGCGGGCGCTGCCCACGCATGTCGCGCGCACGCCCACGGCTTCCGGCGGAGTGACGCAGATCTCCAATCCGACCCTGCATCCGGCGGGCTCGCAGCATTCTGCCGGGCCACCGCGTCGCGGCGGAATCTGGCTGGGTGCCGGGGCGGTGATTGCAGTGCTGGTGGCGGTGCTGGCGTGGTGGGTCTTGCGTGCGCCGGGAGAGGAAATCGACCCGCGCATCCGCGGCGAAATCGATGCGCGCCTGGTCATCGTCGATCGCTACGTCGGCGAGGGCAAGCTGACGGTTGCGGCCGGTGCCGACAACGCCTTTGACACACTCAAGGTGGTGCAGGAACGCGCCCCTGATTATTCCGGCACCCGCAAACGTGTGCAGGCGCTGCTCGCGGCACTGAAAGCGGAAGCCAAGGCGCGCAGCGCGCGCGGCGAATTCCTCGACGCCGAAGGCGCGCTTGATTCGCCGAGTCGCTGGCGCCCGAAGACGCCGAGATCGCGGCCCTGCGCACCAGCATCGCCGACGCGCGCGCCGGCAACGAACGCGCCACGCAGGCGCGCGAATTGCTGACCAAGGCCGAGGAGGCTGCAGCCGCGGGACGCGATCTCGGTGGGGGCAGTGCCTATGCCTTGCTGCGCCAGGCAGCGCAGTTGGCACCGGCTGATCCCGCTATCGGGGCAGCCCAGCAGAAACTGCTCGCGCGCCTGCTGGCACCGACCCGAGATGCACTTGCCGGCGGTGATCTGTCACGGGCGCAGTCGCTGCTCGATGGCTATGCCGCGGCGCTCGGCAACGATCCGGCCTGGCGCAAGCTGCGGGATGACATCGCGGCGGCTCGCACCGTGGCCGAACGCAGCGCCCAGATCGCCGGGCTGCAGAACCAGTTCGACCTGCGACTGCGCGCCGCTACGCCGAGCCCTCCGGCGACAATGCGCTGGAGTCCCTCGCCGCGCTGCGCCAGCTGGATGCCGCAGCGGCCGCAACACGCAGCGCGACCTGGCTGCCGCCCTGCTGGTCGATGCGCGTGCAGCCATGGCCAGAGGGGAGGCCTCGACCGCGCTGGCACAGGTCGAGCTGGCCCTGCGCGTGCAACCCGGTTCGACCGAAGCCGGCGCGCTCAAGCGCGAGATGGAAGGGCGCCTCAGTGCCGAACAGCGCCGTGTCGCCGGATTGCTCGGCCAGGCGCAGCAGGCGCTGGCCGAGCGCCGCATCTTCGCACCGCCGGGACAGAACGCCGCCGAGTCGCTGGCCGAATTGCTCAAGCTCGATCGGACAATGCCGAGGGCATGCGCCTGCGCGATGGTTTGGCGCACAGCGCCATCGAAGCGGCGCGCGCCCTGGCGCAGGAGCAAAACGTCGAAGCCGCGCTCGAACTCGCGAACCAGACCCGCCAGCGCTATCCGGAGGATGCCGAAGCGTATGCGCTGGTCGCGCAGTTGAAGCGGCAGCAGGCTGCTGATGCGGCGGCGGTGATGCGTCGCCAGAAACTGGAGAGCGTGTTGTCCGCTGCCGCGCAGCGACCCCTGGACGTGGCGACATTCCAAACCGCGCTCACCGACGCCGCAATCTTGTTGAAGGCCAACGTGCGCGATGTCGACGCCCAGACCGCGCGGCAACGACTGCTCGATGCCCTGCGCGAATCGGCCGAAGGCGCGGCGGACACGGCCGCGCTCGATCAGGTCGAGGGACTGTTCCAACGCTATCGCAAGGCCTTCGCCGACGATGCGGTGCCGGTTGCGGCAACCTTCCAGAGCGCGCGCAGCCGGCTCGCCGAGGAGTCGCGTGTGCGTCTCGCCGCCACCGCCGGTGACCTGGTGCTGCTGGCACTGCCGTGGGGCGAAGTGGACTCGGTGACCGACGTGCAGCGCAAGAGCAACGTCGAGTTGCCGAATGACCGGGTGACGCCGCTGCGCCTGCGTGTGCCGGCCGGGTGTATCGCATCACCTTCAAGCATCCCTCCGGTGCACGCAGCAGTGCGCAGGCGACGGTGAAGGCGAAGACGGAAACCCTGAGTTCGGCCGCGTTCGCGGCGCTGGATGAAAAGGAGTACGTGCGCCGTGCCGGTCTCTGAGCGCCGTCTTGCCGTACTGATCGCCGCTGCGCTGCTCGCGCCGGCCGTCGCGTGGGCGGACTACAAGGCCTATGCGCGCGGTCAGGAAGCCGCCGAGAAGCAGGACTGGGGCGCGGTCGAGACGGCGATGCAGGAAGCGCTCGCCGGCAATCCGACGCCGAAAGTGCGGGTGAAGCTCTACGGCCAGCGTTTCGCGCCTTATGTGCCGCACTACTACCTCGGGCTTGCCGCCTACAAACAGAACGACTGTGCCGGCGCGATGCGCTGGTTCGGTGATGCGGCGGCGGCGGCGGTGATCGCGCAGTTGACCGAGTTCAAGGGCGTGGCCGATACCGCGCGCGGCGACTGCAGCGCGAAGCTGGCGCTCGCTACGCCAAGCAAACCACCGCCGACAGCAACGACCGCAGCCGCGCCGAATGCCGCCGGTGTAACCACCCCGGCGCCCGTAAAGCCGGCCGCCACGACCACGCCAGCGCCGCCGTTGGTGCCGACGAAACCGCAACCGGGTGCGACCACAGCGACCACTGCGACTCCCGCCACGGTGCCGGCGGCGCTGCAGAACGCGCTGCAACAGTGGCTGGGCGGACGCTATCGCAATGTCGTCTCGGCTTCGCTGGCCGGCGTCCAGGGCAAGGCGCTCGCGCACCTGCATCTGTTGCGCGCGGCGTCCTCGCATGCCCTGTCCGAGATCGAGGTCGCGAATGCCGCAGCGCATCGCAGCCGCGCCGAGCAGGAGATCCGCAGTGCACGCGCCGCGCAGCCATCGATCGCGCTGGACGCCGGTTTCTACTCGCCGCGCTTCCGCGCCTTCTTCAGCAGCGTGCGCTAGAAACGACGACGCCGCGCAGGTGCGCGGCGTCGTGGTGCAGCGGGCAGGGCTTGAACGATCAGAAGCGCAACACGCCGGAGAGCGAGAAAGTCTCGTTGCGCTCGGACGCGTCGAAGGCAGCGTCGAGCTGGAACTTCTCGAATGCCCAGCCGAATCCGACCGACGTGTGCAGCTCGTCGTCGCCGTGCGAGAACAGCACGGCATTGGCGACGGCATCATCGCCGGTTCGTCGTTCGGCACGCCATTGAAACGGATCGTGTGTTCCGGGTCGCGCCAGACGCCGGCACGCAGCGATAGCGGCACTTCCATTTCGGTAAAGGTGTACTCCATGCCGAGGCGCACTTCGTAGTCGTCCTTGGTGAGCAGCGGGTCGATCGCCGCGCGACCCGCAGCAGTGTCATCGTTGAGGTTGAAGTTCGAGACCATGTCGTCGGTCAGTTGCGAGTACTGCACATGCGACACGTCCAGCGCCAGCGTCAGGGCATCGGACGGGCGATAGACCAGCCCGAGGCCGAGCAGGTCCGGGGTGTCCAGGTAGGCCTGCTTGTCCAGGCGCGTGAAGGTCTGGGTGCCGGGAACGATGCTCGCGGTGTACTTGAACTTCGGTGCGCGCCGGAACACCAGGCCCGCCTGCCACTGGTCGTTGATGTGGTATTGGGCACCGAGACCGAAGCCGGATGCGCCGTCGTCGCCCCGCTGCTGGGTCGAGAAGCGCACCAGCGTGTCGGCGACGGTCGTGAAGCGGCGCGTGTTGGAGTCGAGGTCCATCTGGTAGGCGTTCAAACTGGCACAAACGACCACTTGTCGCCGAGCTTGAACGCGCCGGACAGTCCGTAGCTGTAGACCGACACGTCGATCGCGGCATCGAAGGGATAGATCGAGCCGATGCCCTCGGTACGGAACGCGGTCTGGTAGTTCAGGAACTCGTGGCGGTAGAACGCAATCGCCCAGTCTTCGCGCGGCAGCACGGCGGACAGGAAGGACAGGCCACGGGCGTCGCTGTCGGCCTCGCGGTAGTTCACGCCGGCGGTGCTGAACGGGTCGGCGGTAAACGAGCCGCTGTGCGCGTATTCGGTGCTGAAGTCGTTGGCGCGGAACTCCATCGAAACCTCGGGCGACGCGAGCTGGACCAGCCCGGCCGGGTTCGAAAATGCGGCGGTGGCGTCGTCGGCCAGGCCGATGAAGGCGCCGCCCATCGCCAGCGAGCGTGCGCCCGGAGCCGAGAAGTTGAACTGGAGCGAGGCGTTGCCTTCTTCGTCGGTGACTGCGAAGGCGCTGGAGGCAGCGGCCAGCAGCGCGACGCCGATGGCTAGGGGGAGCAGCTTCTTCATCGTGGTTTCTCCTCTCGTTCGGGATAGGAAGGATCGCTCGGGGCGAGCGCGCTCAGTTTAACGCTTTCTTGACTCCGCGCGGCGCGTTGCGGAACTCCTATACTGCGGGCCCCGCCACCTGGAGGTCGCCATGTTCGAGCCGATTGTCCTGTTCCTGCTTGCCTTCATCATCTTCACCCTGTGGAAGGGCGTGGTCATGGTGCCGCAAGGCTTCGAGTTCACCATTGAGCGCTTCCGCAAATACACGCACACGCAGACGCCCGGCATCGGCATCATCATCCCCTACGTGTTCAATGTCGGGCGCAAGATCAACATGATGGAACAGGTGCTCGACGTGCCGTCGCAGGAAGTGATCACCAAGGACAACGCCGTGGTCAAAGTTGATGGCGTTGTCTTCTATCAGGTGCTCGATGCCGCCAAGGCTGCCTACGAGGTCTCGAACCTGGAGCAGGCGATCATCGCGCTGGTGATGACCAACATCCGCACCGCGATCGGCTCGATGGATCTGGACGAGTCGTTGTCCAAGCGCGACGAGATCAACACCAAGCTGCTGCGCGTGGTCGATGAAGCCACCCATCCCTGGGGCCTCAAGGTCAATCGCATCGAACTCAAGGACATCCAGCCGCCGCGTGACCTGGTCGATTCGATGGCACGGCAGATGAAGGCCGAGCGCGAGAAGCGTGCGCAGATCCTGGAAGCGGAGGGCTCGCGCCAGTCGGAGATCCTGCGCGCCGAGGGCGAGAAGCAGTCGGCGGTGCTGGAAGCCGAAGGTCGCCGCGAGGCGGCGTTCAAGGACGCCGAGGCACGTGAGCGCCTGGCCGAGGCCGAGGCCAAGGCGACGATGATGGTGTCGCAGGCGATCGAGCGCGGCGACGTGCAGGCGATCAACTATTTCATCGCGCAGAAGTACGTCGAGGCGCTCAAGGCGCTGGCCACCTCGCCGAACCAGAAAGTGCTGATGATGCCGCTCGAGACCACCGGACTGCTTGGCTCGATCGCCGGCATCGCCGAGTTGTCGAAGGGCGCACTCGACAAGGCGGCCACAGTCAAGCCGCCGAAGATTCCGGGAGCCTGAAATGGGACAGCTGGTCTACACTTGGTGGGCAATCGCGCTGGCGCTGCTGGCGCTGGAGACAATCATTCCCGGCGCCAGCATTCTCTGGTTCGGGATCGCGGCATTCGTGGTCGGTGCGGTGGTCTGGTTGTTTCCGGAGTTGCCTCTACTCGGGCAGGTGGTGATCTTCGGCATCTGTTCGATCGCATCGGTGGCGGTGTACTGGAAGTGGTTTCGCAGCCACGAAGTTCCGAGTGACCAGCCATTGCTGAACCGCAAGGCTGACCGTCTGGTTGGACGCGAGTTCGTGCTCGATGCGCCGATCCAGTTCGGCCGCGGCAAGCTCAAGATCGGCGATGCGCTGTGGACGGTCGAGGGGCCGGACCTGGCGTCTGGAACGCGCGTTCGAGTCTGTCGAACCGATGGCTTGAACCTCACCGTCGAGAAAATGGACAGCTGAGTCGTTATGCTCCGCGCCCTTGATCCCGGCGCGGAGTTTTCATGTTGAACCAGACCATCCTCAATGCCACGCACCGCGCCCAGGGCGCGCGCATGGTCGATTTTGGCGGATGGGACATGCCGCTGAACTACGGTTCGCAGATCGACGAACACCACGTCGTGCGCCGTGACGCCGGCATGTTCGATGTTTCGCACATGACCATCGTCGATGTCCGCGGCGCGCGCGCGCGCGAGTTCCTGCGGCATCTGCTCGCCAACAACGTGGACAAGCTCAAGGCCTCGGGCAAGGCGCTGTACAGCTGCATGCTGAACGAGTCCGGCGGCGTCATCGACGACCTGATCGTGTACTTCCTAGACGAGTCGTTTTTCCGCATCGTGGTCAACGCGTCTACGCGCGACAAGGATCTGGACTGGATCGCGCGCCAGGGCAGCGGTTTCGGCGTGACCCTCGCCGAGCGCCGTGACTACGCGATGATCGCGGTGCAGGGACCGACTGCGCGCTCGCGCGTGCATGGTCTGCTATCGGCGGATGGTTCGGCGCGCGCCGGCAAGCTCGGCAAGTTCGTGGGCGCCGAGATCGACGGCATGTTCGTGGCGCGCACCGGTTACACCGGTGAGGACGGCTACGAAATCATGGTGCCGGAGCTGGAAGCGGCCGCATTCTGGAATCGTCTGGTCAACGCCGGGGTGAAACCGTGCGGGCTCGGTGCACGTGACACCTTGCGTCTCGAAGCCGGCATGAATCTCTACGGTCAGGACATGGACGAGACGGTATCGCCATGGGAAGCGGCGTTGGCCTGGACGATCGCGCTCGATCCTGCGGAGCGCGACTTCATCGGTCGCGCCGCGCTGGTCGCGCAGAAGAGTGGCGGCGTCGCGCGCGAAATGATCGGCCTGGTGCTCGACGACAAGGGCGTGCTGCGTCACGGGCAGCGCGTGATCACCGAACGTGGCGACGGCGAGATCCTGAGTGGTTCGTTCTCGCC
This sequence comes from Lysobacterales bacterium, assembly GCA_016703225.1. Taxonomy (NCBI): domain Bacteria; kingdom Pseudomonadati; phylum Pseudomonadota; class Gammaproteobacteria; order Lysobacterales; species Lysobacterales bacterium. The sequence goes on along the minus strand of JADJCM010000001.1, from coordinate 107,570 downwards.
GACGCTGGCCAAGTCGATCGCGCTGGCGCGCGTGCCTGCCGGCGCTGCGGCGGGCGCGCTCGCCGTCGACATTCGCGGCAAGGCGCTGCCGGTACGTGCGGTGAAGTTTCCGTTCGTGCGCGACGGCAAGCCCTGCGACGGCATCTGATTCCGTCTGCAACACCACTACTATCCGCCATCAGCCACCACGAGGACCGAGTCATGAGCGAAATTCCAGGCGATCTGAAATTCCTGAAGAGCCACGAGTGGGCGCGTATCGAAGACAACGGGCATATCACCGTGGGCATTTCCGATCACGCCCAGGCGGCGCTCGGGGACCTCGTCTATGTCGAACTGCCGGGAGTCGGTGACCAGCTGCAGGCCGGAAATGGCGCCGCAGTGGTCGAGTCGGTGAAGGCCGCATCCGATGTCTACAGCCCGGTGTCGGGCACCGTCGTCGCGGTCAACGAGAAGCTCGCCGACGCGCCGGAAACGATCAACGGCGACGCCTATGGCGAAGGCTGGCTGTTCGTGGTGGAGGCGGCGGATCGCAGCGAGCTCGATGCGCTGCTCGGTCCCGACGACCATGCCGCGATGACCGAAAACGAAGAGCACTGAGCGGCAACGTCGTGCGATGGAAAGACCGGTTGCTCGCGCGACCGGTTTTTTTTTGCCGGTCGCGCAGCGCGCGGCGTGCGAGTGATCGAGCGATGCGCGACGTGTTCGCAGTCGAACTCGCGAGCACCATTCGCGGCGAATCGAACTGGTCGCGTTGTCGACGAGTTTGCGCATCGTGATCGCGCGCTCACAAAACGTGTTGACAGTCAACGCGTGTGCAATTAGTTTTGCCGCAGCGTGACAAGCATGCTTCGGAAATGAGTGGCGAAAAATTCATCGAGATGGCGACCGCAACGAACTCCTCGCAGATGTCGCGATCGATCCTCCGCCTCTCCCGCATGCAATCCATTTCCCGCGATCACGACGCAACCCAACTGATGCTCCCGACGACGCGTCGTGTCGTTCCTTCCACCCGTGTGCGTGTCGGCAGTCCGCGCACGCGGCGCTTGATCGGTTTTCAACCGGGCGACCACTGCCAAAACCAAGAGGAGCACTACAATGAAAGCAGCAACTACCAAGAAGAAAGTCGGCACGGTGAAAGCCGCCGCCAAACCTGCAGCGAAGAAAGCCGCCGCCAAGAAGCCGGCAGCGAAGAAGGCTCCGGCCAAGAAGGCCGCTGCCAAGAAGGCTCCGGCGAAGAAGGCCGCTGCCAAGAAAGCCCCAGCCAAGAAGGCTGCGAAGAAAGCTCCGGCCAAGAAGGCCGCTGCGAAGAAGTAACTTCAAGCTGTAACGCTTTATCCGGGTCAGACCATCGCACGACCGCCCGGCGTGCGATGGTCACTTTGGCCCCGAAGGCTTCCGGAGCCGCCAGGCTTCCGATGACGCGGCCGTCGCCGCAGACTCCCCTGAAAACATCCTTTGCAATGGTTCGGTAGCCAGCCGGACTGCATGCCGCTGGCGTTTCCGCGGCTCAGGGCTTGCTGTAAGGTGTGCGTAACGGCGCGCGGCCGTGTTGTTCGCGTGAACGTCCGCGCGAATTGCGGTACAAACCGCATCGTGACCACGGTCACGGCTGTCCCTGCTGCAGCGGCGCGCAGTCTGACCACGAATCAACGAGGACGTGAAATGCCGAACGAGATCCGTACACCCCGCGTCAACAACTGGATGGGCGTTGCCGCCCTGGGCATGGCTTGCGTGCTGGCGATATCGGCTTGTGGCAAGAAGGAAGAGGCGGCCAAGCCGGCGCCCGGTGCGCAACCCGCAGCCGGCGTTTCGCCGCAAGTGGTCGCGCCGGCGGCGCCCGAGATCACCGTCCCGGAATTGCTCGGCTCCGCAACGCGCGCAGTCAATGAGGAGCGTTTGGTGGCGCCGGCCGGCAACAATGCCATCGAGTTCTACCTGCAGGTGCTGACCAAGGACGCGAACAATGTCAGTGCGACCCAGGCGCTGGTCGATCTGTTTCCGCTGGCAGCCGGAAATGCGGAGCGCGAGATCGTCAACCGCAACCTGCCCGAAGCGGCACGTATCGTCGGGTTGCTGGATCAGGCGAGCCCGGGTTCGTACACGGTGTCGACGCTGAAGTCGAAGCTCAATGCGGCGCGCACGCAGATGCAGCGCGAAGAGGAACGCCGTCTGGCCCAGGAAGCAGCGGCCGAGCAGCAACGCGCGCAGGCGGCGGTGGCGGCCGCAGCGCCGGCGCCGACACCGACTCCGGCGCAGCCGGCACGACCGGCTGCGTCCGAACCGAAGCCGGTCGAGCCGAAGCCGGTGGAGCCCGCGCCGGTGGCAACCGCTCCGGCGCAGCCAGTGGCGCAGTCGCGTGATCCGGTACTGGTGCGCCAGGTGCGGCCGGTGTATCCGGCGGCCGCCGCGCGGCGTCGCCAGGAGGGCTGGGTGGAAGTGTCCTTCACCGTGGCTGCGAGCGGCGACGTGACCGATGTAAACGTTTCACGCGCGCAACCGCGTGGCGTGTTCGACCGCGATGCGGTGCGCGCGGTGTCGCAGTGGAAGTACGAACCGGCGATGGAAAATGGCAAGCCGGTGTCGCGCACGCTCACTCGTCGCATCGAGTTCGCGCTGTCGGCCAAGTAGTCGGCGGGAGTCCGCTCGTGATTGCGGCGCCTGCGGGCGCCGCAGTCGTTTCATCGGTCGCGCAGCAGTTGCAGCAGCGCGCCGCGTTCACCGCGTGTGGTCGATTCGCCCAGGGTGGCGAGCGCGTTCAACAGGCGACGGCTGACATCGACGGGAAGCAGGTCGGGCAGCACGCCGGCGAGGTCGGTGGCGAGTGCGAGCGCCAATGCCGGTGTGTCGGCAGCGGCGCCGGTCACGGCCGACTGCAGCAGGGCCAGCGACTCGTTGAAGGCCTGGCGCGAGCGCAGGTGATGGCGGCGCAGGAACGGAAACGGGACGCGCAGTTCGAGTACATCGCGCGCAGCCAACGACTGAAGCATGCGCTTGTGCCAACGGCGCGACTTTCCCCGCAGTAGCACTGCCGCCGCCTGCAGTGACTGGATTCGGCCGTGCGCAGCGAGCAGCCTCGCGGCCTCGGCCAGCACCGGGTGCGCAATGGGAAGGGCGTCGTCAGACTGCAACTGCGACCCCTGGATGCGGACGCGTCCCGCCAGCATCAGGTCCACCAGCACCAGGCCGGCGATCGCCTGCGGCAGGCGCCGCGCATCGCACGAGACGCGTTCGCGCCCGCGCTCCGGATCGAGCACGAACAGACAGAGGCGTTCGGCCAGGATCATGGCGATGCGCCGTCAGGGGTTGGCAACGCGTTTGCGCCGCGCCGCTGGACGCGGCGTCAGTCGATCGAGTTGCAGCCAGTCGCGCGCCGGCAATTCGAGCTCGCGGTCGATCAGGGTGGGCAGCAGTCCCGCGGGCACCGCGGACTCGCTGTTCCAGAGCAGCGCCACGCCGAAGTCGTGGTCGGGCAGCATCGCCAGCGCGGCGCGATAGCCCTGCACTGCACCGGCGTGGAAAATCATGCGATGGCCGCTGTAGTCGAACACGCGCCAGCCCAGCGCGTAGGAAGCCGTGCGCACGCGTTGACGGCGCCAGGGCGAGCCGAGTACTTCGCCGGGGGTGTCGATCTGCGGCGCATGCAGGGTGGCGAGCAACTCGCTGTCGAGCACTTCCGGTGCGTGGCCGAGGTGCGCCAGCATCCACTGCCCGAGATCGCGCGCACTGGCATTGACGCCGGCTGCGGGCGGAATGCGGTAGTAGGTGAGCTTCGGATAGACCGACTGCCAGCGACCGCTGCGCTTCACATGCGGCCGCGCCCAGTCGCCGCTGGACTCGAGTGCGTCGCGCCCATAGGTGGCGGTTTCCATGCCGAGCGGATGGAAGATGCGCTTCTCGACCTGGTGCGTGAAGAAGTCGCCGGTGACCGCGAAGGTCACGTCGCCGATCAGGCTGAAAGCGATGTTCTGGTAGCTGTAGCAGCTGCCGACCGAGCACACCGGCGTGACTTCATCCAGCTGTTCGACCAGCAATGGATATGGCGAGTCGGCTTCGAGCGCGCGATCGAGGGTGTTGTGCGGCAGGCCGGAGCGATGGCTGAGCAAGTCGTCGATGCGCAGTCGGCCGGCACCTTCGATGTCTTTCAACAGCAGTGCCGGCACCAGGTCCTGGACGCGGTCTTCCCATTGCAGCGCACGCTCGTTCACCAGCAACGCCGTCAATGAGGCCGCGAACGACTTGGACAGCGAGGCGATGCGGAAGACGGTGTCGGGTCCGGCCACGACGCGCTTGCCCTGTTCGGAGATGCCGAGGCCGCGCAAGCTGACGATGGCGCCATCGCGCACGACCACGGCGGCCAGCGCCGGTGTCTGCCCGGTACGCATCACGGCATCGCTGAGGCGCTCGAACTCAGCCACGATCGCAGCGTCTGCAACGCCATTGGCGGCGGCGCCGGTGTTGGCCGCAGACGCGGTGGCAGCGGCCATCAGGGCGAGGCTGGCGGTGCCGGCGACGGATGCAAAGCTTCGTAAAACGCCCATGTTATGCTCGTGTGGACGCCGCGATTCTAGCAAGCAGTCTGGTGCAATGCGGCCCGTTTCATCACAGGCGGAGGGCAGGGCAATGATGGGTTTGTTGATCCTTTTGGTGCTGGTGGCGGTGGTGGCCTTCTGGGTGATCGGCATCTACAACGGCCTGATCCGCGCCCGCCGCGGCTACGAGAACGCGTTCGCCCAGATCGACGTGCAACTGACCCGTCGTTACGACCTGATCCCGAACCTGGTCGAGACCGCCAAGGCCTACATGAAGCACGAGGCCGGCACCCTCGAAGCCGTGGTCGCCGCGCGCAATGCCGCGGTCAGCGGTCTGAAGGCGGCGCAGGCGCACCCCGGCGACGCGGCGGCGATGCAGAACCTTGCTGCCTCCGAAGGCCAGCTGGCCGGGGCGCTGAGCAAGCTGATGGTGGTGGTCGAGGCCTATCCGGACCTGAAGGCCAACCAGAACATGATGCAGGTGAGCGAGGAACTGACCTCGACCGAGAACAAGGTCGCGTTCGCGCGCCAGGCCTTCAACGACTCGGTGATGGGCTACAACGTCAGCCGCGACGTGTTCCCGAACAACATCATCGCCGGCATGTTCAACTTCAAGGAAGCCGCGCTGCTGCAGATCGAAGATGCGGTCAAGCGCGAAGCGGTCAAGGTGAAGTTCGACTGAGCTTCTGGCCGTGTTAGGTCGAGCTGAGACGGATCATGCGCGCAATGCCCCGTTCGGGCTGAGCTTGTCGAAGCCCGGCCGCTGAACACGCCCTTCGACAGGCTCAGGGCGAACGGGGTTGGTTGGCTGTCGCCCTTCGAAAGACGCGGGGCGAACGCATGAACTTCTTCGAACTCCAGCATCAGGCCCGCAAGCAGTCGAAGCGGTTGATCGTGCTGTTCGTGCTCGCGGTGCTGGCGATCATCGCCGCGATCGATCTGGTCATCGTCATCGCGATGCTGGCGAATGCGGACGAGGCTCGCGCCGCCAACCTCTCCGCCGGCGAGATCATCGCCCAGCACAGCGGTGCACTGCTCGGCATCAGCCTGATCGTGGGGGCGGTGATCGCGCTGGCGTCACTGTTCAAGATCGGAAGTTTGCGGTCGGGCGGCGGCACCGTCGCGCAGTCGCTCGGCGGCACGCTGATTTCGGCCGAGACCAACAATCCGCACTATCGCCGCCTGCGCAATGTGGTCGAGGAGATCGCGATCGCCTCGGGCGTGCCGGTGCCCGAGATCTACGTGCTCGAACAGGAGTCCGGCATCAATGCCTTCGCCGCTGGCTACACGCCGGCCGATGCGGCCATCGCCGTCACCCGCGGCGCGCTGGAAAAGCTCAAGCGCGACGAGTTGCAGGGCGTGGTCGCGCATGAGTTCAGCCACATCCTCAACGGCGACATGCGCCTGAACATCCGCCTGATGGGCCTGCTGTTCGGCATCCTGGTAATCGGCATCATCGGCCGCAAGATCCTCGAAGGCATGCGCCATGCGCGCGACAGCAAGGGCACCGTGCCAATCTTCGTGATCGCGCTGGCGGTGATGATCATCGGCTATGTCGGCGTGTTCTTCGGACGCTGGATCAAGGCCGGGGTGTCGCGCTCGCGCGAGTTCCTGGCCGACGCCTCGGCGGTGCAGTTCACGCGCCAGACCGAGGGCCTGGCCGGGGCATTGAAGAAAGTGGGCGGGCTGCCGCAGGGTTCGAAAATCGACAACGCCGAAGTCGAGGAAGTCAGCCACATGCTGTTTGGGTCGGGCATGAACTTCTCCTCGATGTTCGCGACCCATCCGCCGCTGCTCGATCGGATCCAGCGTCTGGACAAGCAGTTCAAGCCGGAGCAGTTCGCGGCGATCGCGAAGCAGTGGTCGCAGCCGCTGGACGTGCTCGCGCTCGACGATGCTGCCGGCGTTGGACTCGCCAGTGCCCCCGCGACCGGGTCGACCCAGGGGCCACCGCCCTTGCCGGATGCGCGCAGCGACATCGCGGTGCAGCCGAGCATCGTCGCCAATCAGGTCGGCGCGCCGCGGCAAGACGACTTCGCCACCGCCGACAACATCCAGAATCGCATTCCGCCGCTGCTGCTCGCAGCCGCGCGCGCGCAGCGCACTGCCGACCGCGTGATCTGCGCCTTGCTGCTTGATCGCGACGCCGACATCCGTGCCGCGCAGAGCGCGATGATCGTGGCGCAGCTCGGGCCCGAGGCCGAAGCCGAAACGCGGCTGATGCGCGAGGCGATCGATGCTCTGCATCCGATGCAGCGCATGCCGCTCGCGGCGATCGCGTTCCCGGCGCTGCGTCGGCATCCGCGGCCGTGGTTGAACGAGTTTGTGCAGCTGATCGATCGCCTGATTCATGCCGACGGCCAGCAGGGCCTGTTCGAGTTCTGCCTGGCGCGGCTGGTCTCGATCCACGTCATCGAGGCGCTCGATCCGGCGCGCGCGCGCGTGATCGGTCGGCGCAAGCTGGTGCAGTGCGAGGCCGAGACGGCGCTGCTGTTCGCGGTGCTCGCACACGCCGGCCACGACAGCACGGTCGATGCCCAACGCGGCTTCCAGGCCGGCATGCAGATGCTTTACGGCCAGCGCGGCGTGAGCATGCCGGACAGCAGCGGATGGCACCTCTCGCTGGTGCCGGCCCTGTCCGCGCTCGATCAGCTCGATTCCGCCGGCAAGCAGCTGCTGATCGAGGCGATGGTGACCAGCATCAGCCACGACGGACGCATCACCGTGGCCGAGTCGGAACTGCTGCGCGTCGCCTGCGCCGCCATCCATTGCCCGCTGCCGCCGATGCTCTCGCGCTGACGGCAAAGCCTCCCTCATCCGGCCCTGCGGGCCACCTTCTCCCGGTGGGAGAAGGGAAGCGCGCTCTCTGGTCTCCCTTCTCCCACCGGGAGAAGGGCCGGGGATGAGGGCGGACTTGCGGAAACGCTCCCCTCATTCGCCAAGAATCAGATCACTTGCGCGTTCGGCGATCATGATGGTCGGGGCGTTGGTGTTGCCGCTGACGATCTTCGGCATCACCGAGGCATCGATCACGCGCAGGGCCTCAATGCCGCGCACACGCAGATGTGGGTCGACCACCGCGAGCGCGTCGCTACCCATGCGACAGCTGCCGACCGGGTGGTACACGGTCTCCGACTTGCGGCTGAGGAAGGCGCTGATCGCCGCTTCGGAATCGTCGCCATCGCCGGGGAACATCTCGGCGCCGCGGTAAGCATCGAACGCGCGCGCCTGGAACAGACGTCGCGACAGGCGTACCGCCTCGACCAGCACGCGACGATCAAAGCCGTCGGCGTCGCCGAGGTAATTGGCGAAGATGCGCGGCGGTGCCAGCGGATCGGCGCTGGCCAGTTCGATGCGTCCGCGCGAGCGCGGCTGCAGATGGCAGGCGTGCAGGGTCATGCCGTGGCCGGGATGGCGCTTGCGGCCATGGTCGTCGAGGATCGCCGGCACGAAGTGGAACTGGAGGTCGGGGCGTTCATCCGGTGCCAGGGACGAGCGTACGAAACCGCCGGCCTCGGCGATGTTCGAGGTGCCTGGTCCCTTGCGCAGCAACGCGTATTGCAGGCCGATCCACAGCTCGTTGGCGTGGTCATAGCTGAGCGGCTGCAGACAGTGGAAGATGGTGCATGCGTCGAGGTGGTCGTGCAGGTTGCGCCCGACCCCGGGCAGGTCGTGCTTCGGCTCGATGCCGTGCCGGCGCAGTTCGTCGCCGGCGCCGATGCCGGAGAGCAGCAGCAGTTGCGGCGAGTTGATGGCGCCGCCGGCGAGCAGGATTTCGCGCGCGGCCTCGACGCGCACGCGCTCGCCGCGGTGGCGGTACTCGACCGCGACGGCGCGACCGCGTTCGATCCGCACACGTTCGACGCGGGCGCCGGGTTGCACGACCAGGTTGTCGCGCCCGCGCGCGGCAGTCAGGTAGGCGGCGGCGCTGCTGCAGCGGCGGCCGTCCTGCTGCGTCACCTGGTAGAAGCCGAAGCCCTCCATGCGTGCGCCGTTGAAGTCGGCATTGCGCTCGAAGCCGAGTTCGACGGCGGCATCAAGGAGGACCGACGACAGCGGATTGTGATGGCGCAGGTCGCTGACCCAAAGTGGCCCCTGGTTGCCATGGAGTGCATCGGCACCGCGCGCGTTGTGTTCGGCGCGCCTGAAATACGGCAGCACCGAGTTCCAGTCCCAGCCGGGCGCGCCGAGCGCCGACCAATCGTCGTAGTCGCGCGCATGGCCGCGGATGTAGCACATCGCGTTGATCGAGCTGGAACCGCCGAGCACCTTGCCGCGTGGCCACCACAGGCGGCGCTGGTCGAGTTGCGGTTCGGGTTCGGTGCCGTAGTCCCAGTTCAGGCCCTTGCGCGAGATCAGTTTCGAGAATCCCGCTGGCATGTGGATCAGCGGGTTCCAGTCGCGCGGGCCGGCTTCGAGCAGCAGCACGCGCGTGTTCGGGTTGGCCGAGAGCCGGTGCGCGAGCACGCAACCCGCGGAGCCGGCACCGATGATGATGTAGTCGTAGCTCACGGGCGGTTTGCTCCGGCTCAGCGGGCGCGCCGGGCCAATGCTCGGCGCAGTTTCATTCGATCACCTCGACCGCCATGCCGGTGGTGATGCGGCCGGTCGCGCGCACCAGCAGGTTCTGGCCGAAGGTGACGCCGATGGCTTCGCGCCGATAGCCGCGCAGCGTCGCCAGCGGTTCGCCGTCGGCGGCGGCGATCGCGGTGTCCGGGTCGATGGTGGTGAGGATGCAGCGCGTGCAGGGTTTGACGATGGCGAATCTGGCGGCGCCGATGCGGATGCGGCGCCAGCGATCCTCGACATGCGCCTCGCGCGTCTGCACCACGATGCTGGGACGGAAGTTCGTCATCGACACCGGTTGCGCCAGTTTCGAGTTCAGCAGATCGAGCGAGGCACTGCCGATCAGCAGCAGCGGAAAACCGTCGGCGAAGCTGACGAAGTCGCCGGGCTCGGACCACTCGGCGGCCACCGCGCGCAGGCAGTCCTCCGCCATGCACCAGCCGCACCGCGAACCCGAGATGGTGCGACAACCATTCGTTGGTCGCGGCGTCGGCGAGCCGCGCCGGGCTCGAAGACTTCCAGATCCCGACCGCGAGCGTGGGGGCGCTTGCAGGCGGTTCGGCCACGGCGCGTGCGCTGCCATCGGGCGCGAACAGCACCAGGCCATCGCGGATCGATTCCGCCGCGAAGTGCAGCAGCAGCGGATGCTGGCGCGCAGTGACAAAGCGGTTCTTGCCATCGACCAGCATCCAGCGGCGATCGTGCTGCAGGCCGCGCGTTTCGACTCGGGCCTCGTTGAGCGCGAGGCCGCGCATGGACTTGACCGGATAGACATGGATCGATGCGAGCTTCATGCCCCGAGTGTACGTGCAAGCCGGGGCCGCTACACTGCGTCCCGGTTCGATCTTCGGGTTCCCGTGGCGCAATCGCAGCAGGTGCAAGCGGCGCAGGCGTCGCGGATGTCCGGTGCCTTGCGCGAAGTGCAGGCAGCGGCGATCGCGGCGCTGTATTTCTTCCTCGTGCTCGGTTCCTACTACCTGATCCGTCCGGTGCGCGAGCAGCTCGGCGCCGCCGCGGGCGGCTCGGATGCGCTGCCCTGGCTGTGGACCGGCACCTTTCTCGCCACCCTGGTGCTGACGCCGTTCTATGGCGCCATCGTTGCGCGTCATCCGCGCCGGGTGTTCATCCCGGTGACCTACGCCTTCTTCGCGATCGGCATGGTCGCGTTCTCGCCGCTGCTGCGCACCGATGCGCCCGGCACCCTGCTCGCGGCCGGGTTCTACATCTGGGTCAGCGTGTTCAACCTGTTCGTGGTTGCGGTGTTCTGGAGCTTCATGGCCGACCTGTTCACCGACGAGCAGGCGCGCCGCCTGTTCGGGCCGATCGGCATTGGCGGCACCATCGGTGCGATCGCCGGGCCGACGGCGGCGAAGGAACTGGTCGGGCAGGTCGGTGTCGCCGGGCTGATGTGGATGTCGGCGCTGGCGCTGTGTGCGGCCTTGCTGTGCGTGCTGGCACTGACGCATTGGGCGAAGCAGCACGGGCGGCGCGACGCGCGCATCGCCGAGCAGCCGATCGGCGGGGGGCTGTGGTCGGGTGCGGTGCAGGTACTGCGTGATCCGTTCCTGCGCGCGATGGCGATCCTGATGCTGCTCTCCGATGTCATCGGCACCATGCTCTACGCGCTCAATTCCGACATCGCCCGCGACACACTGACCACCGCGATCGCGCGCACCGAGTACTTCGCCGGCATCGACCAGGCCGCGAACGGGCTGCAGATGATTTTCCAGTTGCTGCTCGCGCCGCTGCTGATGAGTCGCCTCGGGCCGCTGGCGGTGCTGCTGTTCGCGGCGGCGATGAACATCGTGGTGTTGGCGGCGGTGGGCTGTTTGCCGGGTGCGGAAACGACCATGCTGGCGATGGTGATCTCGCGCGCCGGCGGCTACGGCCTGGTGCAACCGGCGCGCGACAGCCTGTACACGCGCGTGCCGCGCGAACTGCGGTACAAGTCCAAGGCCTTCATCGACACCGCGGTGTGGCGTGCCGGCGACGTGCTGACCAGCTTCGCCATGCTCGGCCTGCGCGGCATCGGATTCGGCGTCGCGACCTTTGCGGCCATGGCCGGGGTCGCATCGCTGGCGACGATGTGGTTCAGTTGGCGCGCGGTGCGATCATCGGAACAACGCAGGGATCCGGAATGAGACAAGTGCTTCGATACTGCCTGGTCGTGCTCGCCCTGCTGTTCGCAGGCAACGCCGCAGCGCGTGCGAGTGACGACGCGCAATGGGAATTCGGTGCGCGCATCGGCGGCATGATCACCGACAACTCGTTTCGGCTGGATGGCTCGGCCGAAGTGCTGACGCTGTCGCGCACGCTCGATGACAAGCGCGTGATCGAGTTCGAACTCGGTGCCGACCAGCTCGACTTCTCGATGGACTATGGCCTGAGCCACACCACGTTCGCGGTCAACTACCTCGAAGTGAACCGCGAACCGCTGTGGGACCCCTACATCCTGGTCGGCGTCGGCGTCTCCGAGTTCGAGGCGCCGAGCGGCATCACCGAAGGTCGCGACGCGATGATGCAGGTCGGCACCGGTGGCTCCTGGGAATTGTCCGACAACGGCAAGCTGCTGCTGCGCGGCGACCTGCGCTTCCGCTACGACCTCAACGACACCGGCCAACCCGGCCAGGACGGCTGGGGCGACGCGATCTTCACGGTCGGGTTGTCGTATCGGTTTTAGGCATGGCCCGCACGGATTCAGGCATCGAACTCGACTTCCAGATAGGCGCCGCGCCTACAGCGGGCGATGGCGTCGAGTACGCGCGGGCAGCTGCTGACGAATGCGCGGCCAGCGGGTCGTTCGTAGCACGACGATCGCGATTTGCCTGGAAGCCAGATTCTGCTGGTAGCGCAAGTTCGTGTCGGTGGTGAGCAACACCTCGCAACAGGCTTGCTCGGCGGCGAGCAAGAGTTCGCCGTTGCGCAACGTTGCCCATCCCGCTTCGTAGGCGGTGATGACTTCGTGACCGATCAAGGCATCGCGCAGCGGCACGGGTGTGCCCTGGTCGAACAGGATGCGCATCAGGCCGCGGCCAGCGCGCTGCGTGCGGCGTGCTCGAGCACCGCGCGCACCTGATCCGCAGACACGCCGGGAAACCACGCGATGAAGTCTTGTACGCGTGCACCTTCTTCGAGATTCTCGAACAGCGCCGACACCGGCACGCGCGTGCCGCGAAAGGTCCAGGCGCCGCCAAGGCGTGCCGCGTCGCGTTCGACTTCCGGGCAGGTGGACCAATCGATCATGGCGGGGATGCTAGCAGCGACGCGCCCGAGTGCGCCCGCGTGGTCGAGCGCCAACGGCGCAGCAGCAGGGTGTTGGCGACGACGCTGACGCTGGAGAACGCCATCGCGGCGCCGGCGATGACCGGGTCGAGCTGGCCGGCGGCGGCGAGCGGGATGCCGATGACGTTGTAGAGGAACGCCCAAAACAGGTTCTGGCGGATCTTGCGGGTGGTGCGGCGCGACAGGTCGATGGCATCCACGACCAGGCGCGGGTCGGGTCGCATCAGCGTGATGGCGGCGGTCTGCATGGCCACGTCGGTGCCGCTGCCCATGGCGATGCCGACATCGGCCGCGGCCAGCGCCGGTGCGTCGTTGATGCCGTCGCCGACCATGGCCACGCGGCCGCCTTGTTTCAGTCGATCCAGCAACGCTGCCTTGTCGCCCGGTGCGACCTCGGCGTGCACGTCGGCTTCGGCGATGCCGGCTTCGCGCGCGAGCGCCATCGCCGCGCCGCGGTTGTCGCCCGAGATCAGCACCGTGCGCAGGCCGCGCGCTGCGAGCAGGGCAATCGCCGCGCGCGACTGCGGGCGGATTCGGTCGCCGAACGCGAGCAGCGCCAGCACGCCCGCGTCCGGCGTCGCCAGCCACGCCACGCTGCGGCCGAGCGCGGCCTGTGCATCGGCGTGCGCTTGCAGCGACGAAAGATCGATGCCAGCCGCCTGCATCAGGCGGGCATTGCCGAGCGACAGCTCGCGCCCGGCGACGCGACCGCGCACGCCCTGGCCGGCGATCGCGCGCACCTCGGGCGCAGCCGTGATGGCGATGCCCCGCTCGCGCGCTGCGACCAGCACCGCGCGCGCCAGCGGATGTTCGCTGCCTGATTGCAACGCCGCCGCGAGGCCGATCAGCAGCGCCTCGTCGCCATCGAATGCCTGCACCTGCAGCAGACGCGGGCGGCCTTCGGTCAGCGTGCCGGGTCTTGTCGAAGGCGACGACCGCGACATCGCGCGCCAACTCCAGCGCTTCGGCATCGCGGATCAGAATCCCGGCACGCGCGGCGACGCCGGTGCCGGCCATGATCGCCGGTCGGCGTCGCCAGCCCGAGCGCACACGGACAGGCGATGATGAGCACCGCGACTGCGTTCAGTACCGCCGTCGGCCAGTCACCGTGCGCGAGCCCCCAGAACAGCAGGGTGGCGATGGCGATCACCACCACCACCGGCACGAACACCGCGCTGACGCGATCGACCAGTCGCTGGATCGGCGCCTTCTTCGCCTGCGCGTCCTCGACCAGGCGGATGATGCGTGCCAGCGCAGTCTCGGCGCCGAGCGCGCGCGTCTCCACCAGCAGCCGCCCCTCGCCATTCATCGCGCCGCCGGTGACGCGCTCGCCGGTCTGCTTCGGCACCGGCATCGACTCACCAGTGAGCAGCGACTCGTCGACCTGGCTCTCGCCCTCGACCACCTCGCCATCGACCGCGATGCGTTCCCCGAACAGTACCACGACGCGATCGCCGAGCCGCAGCAACGCGATCGCGAGCTCCAGTTCGACGCCGTCGCGCAGCACTCGCGCGGTGAGCGGTCGCAGCGCCTGCAGTGCGCGAATCGCCGCCGTGGTCTGGCGTTTCGCGCGCGACTCCAGCCACTTGCCGAGCAGGATCAGCGTGATCACCACCGACGATGCCTCGAAGTACAGGTGCGGCGCATCCCCGTGCGCGTGTCCGGCCGACCACTGCCACATACTGAGTCCATAGGCGGCAGTGGTACCGAGCGCGACCAGCAGGTCCATGTTGCCGGTACCGGCGCGCAGCGCCGCCCAGCCAGCGCGGTAGAAACGCGCCCGGCCAGAACGCACTGGCGTCGCCAGCAGCCATTACTGCGGCCACGCCGGCAACACCCAGTGCTGGCCCCACAGCAGCCCGAGCATCGGCAGGGCCAGCGGTGCCGACAGCAACACCGCGAGCAGCAAGTGACGCCACTCCTGCGCGTCGCGCTATCGCCGCGTCCGCATCCGGCTGCTCCATCGCGGCGGGTACGGTCGCGGCAGCCGGCTCGACCGCGGCCGCGAGCAGCGCCCTCGACCGTCACCGTTGCATCGGCCTGCACCTGCGCCGACTCCGTCGCCAGGTTCACGCTCGCCGCCACCACCCCCGGCACCCGCAGCAACGCGCTCGACCCGGCCGACGCAGGAGGCGCAGCTCGTCGCCTGCACTGCAAGCCGCCGGGGCGATGTGGTGTCCATGCCAACTCGAATGAGTCTGCAGGCTGACGCAAAGCCCCCCAGCACAGCGGTGGACACTCGCGCACTCGGTCCTGCGCCAGCCTTGTGCCCGAGCGGTTGCCTCGGAGGGCGGGCATGAGTGCGGTATGGAGATCGGAGTCGGCGCAATGAGCGGCGACCGTCGCCATTCCGCATCCTCGCCGGAGGAACAGGCGCTGTTGTTCCGCGGCGGTCGGCGGGCAGGTCGAGGCCTTGCGCAGGTTGCTGCAGCAGGGCGTGTCACCCGATTGCTACGACAGCTGTGGCGACCCGCCGCGCATCTGGCGGCGCGTTTCGAGAATGCCGCGGCGCTCGCGGAGTTGCTCGCTGCGGGAGTCGACGTGCGCGACGTCGGCCCGATCGGACAGACGCTGTTGCATTGCATGGCACCGTATCCGCCGGTGCATGGTCTGCTCGACGAGGTCATTGGTCGAGGTGCCGACATCGACGCGCGCAACGATGCCGGTCAGACGCCGCTGATGACCGCGACCTACAATACCTGTGCCGCCGGCCTCGATGCCCTGCTCGCACGCGGCGCCGCGGTCGATGTTCGCGACCACGAAGGCAGCAACGTGTTGCTGCTGTTCGTGCGCGGCTGCGGCGCACTCTGGCCGCCGCGTGAAGCCGTGGCGCGCCTGCGGCTGCTGCGTGACCTGATCGTGCTCGGCGTCGATCCGCTGCAGCATGGTGCGCAAGGCGACAACGCCGTGACTGCAGCGCGCGGCGGACTCGATGCGGTGTTGTCCTGTTCGCCGATCAGATCGGTGCGCTGGCAGTGGCCACCGCGCGCACGGCGCAGGGCGAGCCGGGCGTCGATGTCGCCGCTTTCCATGGCCACGCGCAGACGGTGCAGCAGCTGCTGCGGCTCGGCGCCGCACACGATCTGCTCTGCGCCGCGAGTCTCGGCGACGTCGCCGCGATGCGTCGCCTGGTCGAGGCGGATCGGGTCAGCGCGCGCCGCGTCTTCGGCAGCGGCTGGCATCGCAGCACCGCGCTCGCCGCAGCGATCCGCAACGGTCATGCCGACGCCGCGCTCTGGCTGCTCGCCGATGGCGCCGACGCGAACGGCACCCGCCCAGAGATATCGATGCTGCACGCGGCCATGCGCCACTGCCCCGACGACGCGCTGGTGCGTGCCTTGATCGCAAGCGGCGCCGACCTCGAATCCAGTGATGGCGATGGCAATACCCCGCTCAACTTCGCCGCTCGCCATGACCGCCTCTCCGCCGCACGGCTGCTGCTCGCAGCCGGCGCCAACCCCAACGCCGAAACCGAACGCGGCTACACCCCGGACCAGTTCGCGGTCTCGGAGGCGATGCGTGGTCTGCTCCGAAACCACCGAAAGACGCAGGGCGCTTCTTCGGGAGGACGCTGAGACGGTCTTGGGTGGTGATGATGGTGACCGGGCCTGGCGCGCAATCATGGGCGAGTAGCTGCAGTCGCTGCTTCGCCGATCAGAGGCGTGATCCCTGGGCGCCGCCACGGTTCGCAGGAAAGACAGCGCTTGACGGAGGAATGGGTTCCTGCAGGGCTGTGCACCGCAACGCGGTGCGCACCGATGCGGTCACTCGAAGCCGTCGCGCAGCAACGGCGGGTGGCGGGTCGCGTGCAACATCATCGAGGCCGCCCCAGGAATCGTGCGGCAGGAAGCCCGCGCCGGTGCGCCGAAGGTGCCGTGGCAGGGACGCGCAGGACTCGACATCCTCCAGCGGCACCGCCAGCTCCCGGCTGCGTGCCATGCGCGGTGAAGTCCTGGGCGCAGGCCTGGCCCGCGACGAACGCGGCCAGCAGCGCCACGGCGTGGATGGCTCGTGGCATGCGGACGAATCCAAGAATGCAGCCGCGAACAACGCGCCACCTCGCAACCATGGTCGCGAAGAAGGTCTTCGCGCAAATCCGGTGGCGTGCGCCTGCTGGGCCGAAAAAAACACCCCGGCACGAGGCCGGGGTGCGGGGTAGCGCATTGCCGGATCGGCCTCAGAAGGTGACCGACCACTGGTTGATGTAACCGGTATCGCCGGCGGCGTTGTCGTTGACGCGCAACTTCCAGATGCCGTTCAGCGCTTCGGTTCCGAGATTCAGCGTGACCGTCTTGATCACGTTGTCGGTGCCGGAGCCGGTGCGGTTGTGGATGTTGTACAGCGAGCCATCGGGCGCGACCAGGTCGACCTTCAGGTCGCCCTGATAGGTATGCACGATGTTCACCGAGACCGAGGCATTCGTCGGTGCGTTGCCGCTACGACCGCTGACCGTGATCGGCGAGTCGACTGTGGTGTTGTCGCGGATCTGGTAGTCGGCGGTGTTGCTGTAGGTCTGGCGCGGACCGGTGATGGTGTAGCTGCCGGTCAGCGATGCACCCGAGAACGCCGCGTACGCCTTGACGCGCACGTACCAGGTGCCGGGCATGGCGGTCGGCATGTTGCAGGTCTCGGCATTTGTCGAACCTTCCGACTTGCAGTCGTAGACGGTGTCGGTCGGTGCCGAGCCGAACTTGACGAACAGGTCGGCATCACCGGTACCACCGGCCAACACGAACTTCAGTCCGGTCGAATCGGACGGCACGACCATGGTGAAGTTCAACGAGGTGCCGATCGCCGCGCCGAGTCCGGTCTTGGCGACGCCGTTCTGCAACACCGTGTTCGTGGTGCCGACAGTGACCGATGACGACTTGCTGTTCGTCGCACCGCCATTGTCGGTCACGGTCAGGGTCACGTTGTAGGTGCCCGCGGCCGCATAGGTCTTGCTCGGGTTCGTCGCCGTGCTTGTGGTGCCATCACCGAAGTTCCAGCTGCGCGACGCGATCGTGCCGTCGCTGTCGGTACTGCTGTCGGTGAAGCTCGCGACCAGGCCGCTCGTCGTGACCGAGAAGTTCGCCGTCGGCGCGGCGTTGCTCGGCGTGCCGGTATCGCCGTTCGGCACGGTGCCACCGAAGAACGACGAGACTTGCGGCCAGATCAGCGAGAACTTGGCGCGGAGTTGTTGCAACCGCCGAAGTGGTGCAGCGCGATCGCCTTGTTCGTCGAACGTGCGACGACCGGCGAACCCGAAGAACCCTGTTCGGTGTCGCAGGTGTAACCGGCGTCGGTGCCGGCGGCATTGCCGTCCTGGTTCGCGTTGTCGACCTTGCAGCGCGCGCCGCCGTCGACCGTGGTCGCGATCTCCTTCATGCGCCCGCCCGGATGCTGCGGAATGTAGATCTCCTGGTTCGTCGTCGGCGCTGATATCCAGTCCGAGGTAGCCGAAGCTCGCGATCGACGCGAGGTTGTTGACCGAGAACAAGTGTAATCGAGCGTCGCGTCGGTCTTCAGCATGGTGTTGCCGGTGACCTTGGTCACGGTCGCGCCGGTGCTGCTGGCACAGTCGCACGCTGGTAGTTGAACCACACTTCCGCAGCCTGTGCTTGCGCGGTGGTGGTGAAGCAATGGTTATTCGTGAACAGGTGGTTGCTTGCGCCAACGCGCCAGGCCGTGCACGAACCGCCGCTGCCAGAATCAACTTGCCGACCGGACGCGCGCGATCGAACGCGGTGGCGATCCGATGACGAAACACGCCGCTGCCTGCTTGTTGTCGACGCCGCAGATCGACTTCGGGCCAGCGCCGATCGCCACAGTCCTTCAGCTGCGAGTGTGGGCTTCAGCTCTTCCGGAAATCCTTCGAGGATTCGGCTGACGCGGATACCGTGCGCCGCGGTCCAGCGCTCCTGCGCCGTGCCGACGATGCGAATCTTGGCGACATCGCCATGGATCGACATGGCGGCAAAACTGTTGATGCCGTTCTGGCCGATCTTGGCGTCAAAGGTGTAAGCGTCGCGTTGCTCGTTGCCATAACGATAAATCTCGCTGCCGTCGCGATTGAACACTTCGACGGCCAGGCCCTTGGGCAGGCTGGAAGTAATCGAAATGCACCTTGATGAACGAGGCGTCGGGTGCCGAGATCCGAATCACGGCGCGCGATGCGCTTGCCGAATCCGACTTCCAGTTCGAACTCGCTGAAGTCCGCGACGCGGTCTATGCCGGAGCGCATTTCGGGCGCTGGTGCATCGGCGGCAAGGGTCACGGGGCCGACCGCCATCAAGGCGGCGGCAAGCGAGGCAGACAACAGCAATTGCGCTTGAAGCTTCATCATTTCTCCCCAGAGATTTGGCGTGGTCCCGCAGTGGCCGCGACGCTCCTCTGCCGCCGTTCTGCGGCGCGGTCGGCGATCTGTTTTGGAGACTCGAGTGAAGACGCGCCCATTTCTGCGACGCATCGCCCCCCTGCACGGCAGCGCCGGAAGCTAGGCGCGTCGTTACAGACTGTCAATCGTGCAGCGCAGCAAGAAGAGTCCGCGGGCTGGGTTGAGCGGTGCGCCTCGCTTTGCTCGGCACACCCTATGTATGGACTCACCCCCTCCGTCAACCGCTGCTTTTTTCACGGACCTTGGCTGCGTCTATGTATCAGGCCTCTGATCGGCGAAGCATCGCCTGGGCCAGCATCGGATGAGCACGCGGACTGCCAATTCACGTGTAGGCCTCAAGGGCCGTAGGTGTTAGGAACCGATCCGCGTCGGTCTTACCTGTGGTTCGTGCGTGAAGCAGCAGGCTGGGCGCTCAGCGCCCGGGGTGAACGCAGGTTTCATCTCATGGCGGCATCCTCGCGGTAGCTGCCGCCGTTCTTCAGCAACGCGTACATGATTCTCAGGTTGCGATTGGCCAGGCGCACCGCAGCAGCCTTGCTGCCCAGCTTCTCCTTCCAGCGGCGAAGACGATGCGGATGTTTTCTTTCCTCGCACGCCGGATTCACTTGTCGCAACACAGCATGTGCACCGTTGATCAGTAGGCTGCGGACATAGCCATCTCCGCGCTTGGACATGCCCCTCAGCCGGATTCGATTGCCACTGCTCGCCTGATCTGGCACCACGCCACCAGTTCCGCAGTTGGCGCCGTAAAGCATTGATTTCATTGATGCCGAACAGGCAAAATGTGACTACAAGGCGTTGGCTTGGGGTGGCGGGGGAGATTGAGCGCTGAACAGGTCGGTTTGCTCGGGGCTGATTCGGCTGATGCCGCTGACGGGCTTGTGATCGATGGCGACGCGGTGTTTCTGGATTTGCTTGGAGCATCGCGAGAGCGCGGGTCGGTGACAGCGGGCTCTTGCTGTCGCGCAGGCGCTGGCGCGTGACGCGATGCATGACGAGTGCGAGGAAGCAGATCAGGGCGTGGGCGCGGATCCGCTCCGGCAGGCGGTGGTGCACCGGCGCGATGTCGATGTCGCTCTTGAGGACGCGGAAGCCGCGCTCGATGTCTGCGAGGGACTTGTAGCGATCAACCACGTCGGCGGCATTGAAGGTGGTGTTGGTGACCAGCAGCAGTTTGCCGTCGAACTGCTCTGCATCCTGGATCGCATCCTCGTCAATGTCGAAGCTGAACTGGTCGGCGTTGAGATCAGCCTTGAGGATGCGGCTGAGACCTTGCGCTTTCACTTGTTCCGAGAAGCGCAGGTACGCGCGGCGGTCACTCGACTTGCGCCCGCGCTGAGGCTGTCCGGCATCTTCGTCGTCCAGCCGCTTGGCCATGCGCTCGCCCTCATCGCCAAGGCGCTCGACGGTCTTGCGCCGCTCGGCGTGTTGTCGTTGCGCGCGATCTTCGTCGTGGGCGATCACCAGGCGACGTGATTGCCACACCGACTCGCCGACGCCATCGTTGATTTCCGCCGCGCGCACGATGTCGGCGAACTCGGTGTAACGCCGGCCGGGCACCGCGAGGATGTATTCGATCGGCTTGTCCGCAGGCGTGCGCAGGGCTTCGATCGCCGCCAGGTTGTCGAGGCTCAACAAGCCGCGGTCGGCGACCAGCACGACGCGCTTCAGGGCATAGCGCGCTTGAGCGTGGCCTCGATCATCGGAATCAATGTCGTGACTTCGCCGACGTTGCCGGCATGCACCTGATGCGCGATCGGCAAACCCTGTGCCGTCTGGATCACGCCGAGCACGAACTGCCGCGCGACACCGCCAGTTTCCTTGCTCAGCCCCGATGCGCATCGCTGGAGACGTCGCTGGCACCGCTGATGCGGATCGTCGTCAAGTCGTAGAACACCACCGACAACTCGCTGTCGAGCAGCGGTCGCAGCTGTGCAGCCACTGCGGACTCCACATCGTCGACGCGATCCATCAACGCATCCATGGCGCGCAGCAAGTGGTCGTGCGTCACCGCCGCCGGCATCTCCGGCATCGCCACAGTGTCCAGCCAACGCAGCATTCCAAGCTTCGACTCCGGCTCGCACAAGCGATTGAACACCATCGCGCGAACCATCGCTGCCGCGTCGAACTGCCGCCGCGACGAACGCAGCGCGCGACAGCGCCGCAGCCAAGCCCAGTTCCGACCACAGCGCATGCAACACATACAAATCGCCAAATGCCTTGGATGACTCGAACACCACGGCCGGCACGTTTTCGGCCACCTGCGGCGCGCGCCCTGCGGCACGCTCGAGCCCGGCGATCAGTGGCGCGAGTGTCTTCTCGGTGAGCTGATCGAGCCGCCCCAGGTTCGCGACCACGCGCGATCGCGGATCGCCCGCCTCGTTGCGGTACGCCTGAACCAACTGCAGATAGGCCCGGCCACCGGAGCGGGAGATGCGCGTGAACATGTGCCTACCATATACCCGCCTATCGCCAGCCTGCAATAGCCAGTAGGGGTCATTCGTGTAACTACACGAGAATTCGGCTTATCCACAACGAACCCCAGCAAAACCGCGACACTTCAAGCATTCTGGCCCTCGAAACCGCCTGGATTTCAGCGCGAACTGCGGAACCTGAGACGCCAAAATACGCCGCAAATTGTCGCGCATTGGCAAAGCGTTCTGGATTCAAGTCCTTGCACACCAATGCGGTCGCAGTCATCGGCCCCTACACCAGGAACCGTCATCAGGCGCCGCGTCAGTGGATCGGTTGTTGCCACGCTCTGCAACTCCGCGTCGAGCGCAGCCATGCGTTCGCCCAAGCATTCCCACTCCGCCCACAGATCCGCAATCAGATCGCGCAGCCGAAAGGGAATGGGCAAGCTCGCATCCTCCAGCACCTGCCGCAGGCGAACGACCAGCGCCATCTCGCCGCGCGCGAAGACCAGCCCATGCTCGGTAAGCAACCCGCGAATCTGATTGCTGATCGCCGTACGCCGCGACACGTACCCCGAACGCACCCGATGCAGAGCCTGCATCGTCAGCCGCTCCACCGACTTGACCGGAACTGCGTGGATCGATTTGTCGCGCCCCGCACGCAGGATCGCGAAAGTGTCCTTGCGGTCGTTCTTGGCGCCGCTGCGATGCTCCTCCACTCGCTGTGCGGGTAGTACGAAAACCTCGATGCCGTGTGACTGCAACTCACGCGCCCATGACTGCGCGCCAGGGCCGGTCTCCATAAGCACCACCAACGGCGGTTTCAGCGTCCTCAGGAACTCGACAAACGACTCGCGCGACTTGATCCGGTCCTCGAAAACAACAGTGCCTCGCTCGTCCTCGCCGGCCACTTGGAAAACGCTCTTCGCCAGATCGATCGCCAACGTCCGCACACGTGCCATACACTCGTTCATGGGCTCGCCCTCTCACTTTGGTCGTGGTGCACGCAGTTCACCACTCCTGGCGCCTAGACGCCTCGGTGAGGGGGTGAGTCCATTCGATTACGCGAGTCGACGCGCATCGCCGCGCATCGACGCGCATGGATGGGCCGGGCGTCGTAGGGTGTGCACCGCAACGCGGTGCGCACCGATACGGTGGTGTTGCGATCGTGCGGCTATTCGAAGCCGTCGCGCAGTAACGGCGGTCGATACTCGATGGCGCCGAGATCGGGCGCGGGGCCGAACGGGCGCGGCAGGGCGTGCAGGTCTTCGGCGATGCTCGCGGGCACGGCGGCATCGACGGCGGGTGAGCTCGCGATCGGCAGGAAGCCTTCGGCGTCGAGCGCGTCGGCGTTGGCGAGCTGCGGATCGGCGAGCAAGTCGCCCGCGCCCTGCACTGCGGCCGGCGGGGCGTTGCCGCCGAACCAGAGGTTGTGGTCGTAGCTGATGCCACTGCTGCCGCTGACGCTGGCGACCGGCTGCACCGGGTTGCGCTGCCAGACCAGATTGCCGGCGAACACGCTGCCGCCGTGGTCGCCGGCGTCGGCGTGCCAGGCGACGTCGCTGGCGGCACAGGCCAGGGTGTTGGCGCGGATTTCGACGGCGTGCATCGGCACGCCGGAGTAACCGTTCCACTGACCCAGACAGCGACGACGCGGTCCGCCGATCAGATTGTTGGCGATGCGGATGGCGTCGAGCTGGATCGGATCGCTGGCGCTCTCATTCGCCAGGTTGATGCCGATCGCCGCGGCGCCGAAGCGCAGGAACTCCGGAGTGCCGAGCGCGAGCAGCGTGTTGCGTTCGACCGTGCTGTCGGTGGCATTGCTGACGTAGATGTCGATCGACCAGTTGTCGCGCACTTGGTTGTCGCGCACCGCGTGGTGGCGGCCGTAGAGGCCGATGCCTTCGCCGAAGTTCTCGAAGATCCGGTTGCCCGTCACCACGTCGCCGTCATCGCTGAGGTTCACCGCCGACGGCCAGCCGCCACCTTCGACCGGCGGGTTGTTGACCTGCACGTTGCGCCAGACGCGGTTGTCGAGGAAGCGAATGCGCACCGCGCCATTGCCCGGATACAGCGCGCCGCGCACGCTGTGGTGGACCCAGCAGTCCTCGATGGTGATGTCCTGTCCGCCCCAGACCGAGAACGTGGTGCGCCGCGCGTTGCGGAACTCGAGTCCGCGGAAGATGTAGTGGCTGCCGCCGACGCGCACGAAGTTGCTGTCGGGGGCCATGCCAATGGCGTCGAACACCGGGCGCGAGCCATCCGCCGGCTCAACCACGATCGGCATGCCGGAGGTACCCGCAGCGTTGGCGTCGATCGGCGCGGTCTCGAAATAGGTCCCGGCGTGCACGCGCACCACATCGCCGGGATCGGCGCGGTCCAGGGCCGCACGCAGGCTCGCCAACGGCGCGGTCGGGGTGCCGTCGCCACTGTCGTTGCCATCGGTGCGCACGTGCCAGTCGCGCGCCAGCGCGGGGGCGGCGAAGAGCAGCAGGCAGAGGCCGGCGAAGTGCGCTCGGTGCTCGATCATGCGCCGAGTGTAACGGTTCGCAAACTCGAACAAATCCGTTCAAGCCACCCGTCGGCGCGTTCGCAAACGCGAACCAGGCGCAGCCGCAGCACGCAAAATCAATGAGTTGCCGTTGGCATGCGGATTGCGCTTCAGGGCCATCCCACACGGAGTTCGCCATGAAGCCATTGCTCGCATCCCTGTTCCAGCCGGCCCGGCACGGTCTGCACGCTTTACTCGTGGCCGCTCTGGTTGCCTCGGGACCCACGCTCGCCGCCACCATCCTGGTGAACAGTGCCGGGGACGACAACATCAACGGCGACGGCGCGTGCTCGCTGCGCGAGGCGGTGGAAAATGCCAACTACGACTACGGCGCCAGGATCGACTGCGTCGCGGGCACGGTGGGCATGGACGTGATCGAGATCGCGCCCGGCCTCGGCACCATGCAGCTGGCGCAGGGCGAAATCGTGATCAAGCGCACCCTGCGCATCGTTGGCCCCGCGGGACGACAGGAGATCAGCGGCGGCAACAGCTCGCGCATCTTCCACGCCGACTTCACCTTGCAGACGCCGGGTCTCGCGCACGAGCTGCGTTTCGAGAACCTGTTGCTGCGCGACGGGCGCGCGATCGCGTTGCCGATCGGCTGCGGCGGGGCGATCCGGCTGCACGACGCGAACATCATCGTTACCAGCCGAGTGATCATCGACAACCTGGCCTTCACCGAGAACGTGGCTGGCGACAGCGCCGGTCGCGGCGGTGCGGTTTGCGCCGAAGACGTGGACGAACTCACCATCCGCAACTCGCACTTCGACAGCAACCGCGCTTACAACACTGGGGCCGCCGGCCAGTACGCGACCGGCGGTGCGGTGTGGATGCTCGACGGCGACAGCCTGCGCATCGAGAACTCGCAGTTCGAGGGCAATGTCGCCGAGGGCAGCAACGCCGAGGCCGGCGCGCTCTGGGTCCAGAACGTTGGCTCGTTCACGCTGGCGCACAGCACCCTGCGTGGCAACGGCACCACCCTGACGCCGTCCGCGTCTGCCGTGCTCTTGTACGACGTCGCCCAGAGCTGGGTCAGCGACAGCCTGCTGGACAGCAACGGCAACCGGGATGGCGCCGGCAACCCGCGGGACGACGCCTCGGTGTTCCGCGCCACCGCCGGCAGCGGCGCGCTTTCGGTCTCGAACACCTGGTTCAAGAACAACCGCGGTACGGCACTGCGGCCGGGCAGGGAGCTGTACCTATCGAATTCGACGATCTCGGGTGGGGTGGCGACTGGCGCCTCGGCGATCACGACCGTGGTGACCCAGCGGATCGAAATCGGTTCCAGCAGTATCGTGAACAACCTCGGCGGCTTCGCGGCGATCGATGCACTGGACACGCCGATCCGGATCGAGAACAGCACGATCGCGCACAACGTGGCCACCGACGTCGGCGAGCCCGGCGGGTTGCGCGTGCACAATGCCTGGGGCTGGTTGCGCAGCACCCTGATCACCGACAACGCGGGTGCCGCCGGCAACGCCCTGGCCTCGGGTACCGACCCGCGCCTGTATGCCGATTACAGCCAGTTCGGCGACCCCGCCGGCGAGATCTACGCCGGCGGCCACAACCTGTTCCACAACGATGGCGGCCTCGGCATCCTGGCCGACTACGGCTGCGCCACCAAGGTCGGCGCCAGCCTGTTCGAAGCCCCGGTTTGCGTGCAACTGCGCGCGCTGAACGGCAACAGCCCGGCACTCGATCGCGGCGACGACTATGGCCACGCCTACGACCAGCGTGGCTCCGGCTTCGCGCGCGAAGTGGCCCCGGCGGTCAACGTCGCCGACATCGGCGCCTACGAATACCAGGTGCCGCAGATCACGATCGAGGCCGTGGATGCATCCAGGGTCGAAGGCAACGGCGGCACTACGGCGTTCTCGTTCCGCGTGCTTCGCAGCGGTGACACGCGCGTCCCGAGTTCGGTGGGCTGGCTGCCCGAGGGTCATGGTACGCATCAGGCCGACGCCGGCGACTTCCCGCCCACGACCTGGGCCGGAGGCACCGTCCACTTCGCCATCGGGCAGACCGAGGCGACCCTCCTCATCCACGTCAACGGCGACTCCTCGGCCGAGAACACCGAGGGCTTCGCGGTGTCGCTCGGCACGCCGACCAACGGCCGGCTCGGCAGCGCTTCCACCGCCACCGGCCAGATCATCAACGACGACTCGTTCTTCCCGAGCGCAGTGCTGTCGCTGACGCGGCTTGAAGGCGACCGCAACGAAGGCCAGTACTTCAGCACCAAGCACCGCTTTCGCGTCACCCGCGCGCAGGTGACCACCGGCATCTGCTCGTTCCAGCTGGAAGTGCTCGCCGGCAGCGGGCCGTTTGCTCCCGACGCCGCGGACTTCGTGGGCTGGACCCCGGGCGTTCCCATGACCTACGTGATGCTGCCGGGCGCCACCCAGTGGGACATCGACGTCGACGTCGCGGGCGATTCCGCGCTCGAGTTCGACGAAACCTTCGATCTGCGCCTGCAGAACGCCAGCGGCTGCGGCATCGACACCAACGCGAACCAGGTCAGCTCGACCATCCGCAACGACGACAGTTCGCTGTGGATCGAAGCGGTCACCGCCTCGGCGCCGGAAGGCCATGCCGGCAGCACGCCGTTCAGCATGATGCTGCGTCGTGGCAGCAGCGACCTGCACCCGGCGACGGTGACCTGGACGGTCTCCGGTACCGGCGCAAACCCCGCCAGTGCCGCGGACTTCAGCGGCGGTGTCTTCCCCTCGGGCACCACGACCTTCGCTGCCGGACAGTCCGAAATGCTGATGGTGATCAGCGTCGCCGGCGACACCGGCAACGAACCCGATGAAGGCTTCCGCGTCACGCTGTCCAACCCGAGCGGCGGCGACATTTACCCGACCGGCCACGTCGACGCCACCATCGTCAACGACGACGCCATCGGCGCCAACGAGATCTTCAAGAACTCGTTCGAGTAGAGCGGATCAGCGCTCCGCAGTCGCCGTCTGCAATTCGCGCAGGCGTGCGACTTCGGCGCTGTCGGGGGCAAAGCTGGCTTCGATCGGGGTGCGGGCGGCGGCGACTTCGACGATGGCTTCGGCGCGGCGGTTGGCGGCCAGCAGCCATTCGGCGCAGGTGAGTTGCCATCAGGCCTCCAACGCCGCCGCACTCGTCACCACGGCCTGAAACGTCGGGTCGCTCATGAAACGCTTGAGAATATTGACCTCGCGCCTGGCCTCGCGATTGCGCTCGGTTCAAACCATCCGGATTCTCCGGAGAGTTGCGTCCTCGGATCACCGGTCAGTTGGGCGTCTGCCTTCGAGCGAGGCGTTCCTTTTCGTCCGCGAGCCATGTGCGCAGCTGCTCTTCGGTCGGCAAGCGCGTCAGGTAACGTGAGACAAAGACCTGATTGTCGAGTGTTCCCGTTGCGTAGTGGACCTCCTCGGCGTCCTTGTCGGCGCACAGGACGATGCCAATCGGGTCGGATTCGTCGTCGAGCGCCACGTTGTCGCGGAGGTAGCTCAGGTAGAAGTTCATCTGCCCCGCGTCCTCGTGGCCGAAGCTACCGATCTTGAGATCGACTGCAATCAAGCAGCGCAGGCGCCGATGGAAGAAGAGCAAGTCGATGAAGTGGTGGCGGCCGCCCACGGTGATGCGGTACTGGCGACCGAGAAAGGCAAAGTCGCCACCCAGTTCGAGCAAGAAGGCCTGGAGATGGTCGATCAGCGAGGCCTCGAGATCAGCTTCCAGATAGGTTTCGCGCTCGGACAGGCCAAGAAACTCGAGCACATAGGGATCGCGGATAATCGCTGCGGGCGTGTCGAGCATGTGCCCTTGTTCCGCGAGCGCGAGCACCGCCGCCTTGTCACGCGACAGGCCGACGCGCTCGAAGAGCATCGACTCGCGTTGGCGCTTCAGCTCGCGCACGCTCCAGCGCTGGGCAAGTGCCTGCACCTCATAGAAGGCGCGTGCCAGCGGCTCTTGAACGCGAGACAACTCCAACAGGTGGGAGAACGAGAGCTCCTGGCGCAACCTTGCCTGCCATGCATCGTCTTGCCAAGGCAGCGGCTCCGAGCGTGCGGGCAGCGCAGGAACCAAATCGGCAGACGGTGTCTGCCGAATCAACTCCGGCAGCGGCGGCAGAATTTCGCCAGACGCCGTCTGGCGAATTCCAAGCCGGGGCCAGGTGAGCGCCAACTGCCTGCAATTCTTGAGATTGCTCGCGCCGAGACCGGTGACGCCACGGCGCTTGAACTCCGCAGCGAGCGCATCGAGCAGCCCCTCGCCGTATGCAGCCCGGTCGGCACCGTCCTGCTCAAAGGCAACGATCCACACCCCGATCAGCCAGCTTCGCAGCGTGAGCATTTCGTCGACCGATCGCGCGGCAGCAGCGCGGGCTCGCCCGTGCAGCGTCGCCAGTTCGTCGACGAGTCGATCAAAGCTCGACCAAGGTCGAAGCACGCTGCGGTTCGAGAACGGGTGGTGATCGGGCATGGCGTGCTCTGGGTTGCTCGCGACGCGCGGGTGCGCGGGACGATGGACCAAGCGTTCCCGCCGGCGCAGGCGTGGCGCGATGGTAGCCGAGCGCTTGCGTTGCGTGATGGCGCGGGCAGGGGAGCGGGTGCGTCCGGTAGGTGTTGCGGTGCAGGGGCGACCCCGCGGATCAGCGCCCCGCAGTCGCCGTCTGCAATTCGCGCAGGCGCGCGACTTCGGCGCTGTCGGCGGCGAAGCTGGCTTCGATCGGGGTGCGGGCGGCGGCGACTTCGACGATGGCTTCGGCGCGGCGGTTGGCGGCCAGCAGCCATTCGGCGCGGGTGAGTTGCCATACAGCGTAACGCGGGTGTTCGCGGCCGAGGCTGGCGGCGAGGATGGTCCCGGCGCGCTCGACCAGCGGTTCGACCTCTGCGGCGCGGCCGAGGCGGATCAGGTTGCGTGCCTGGTTGTTGAGCGCGATGCCGAGGTGCGAATGCTCGCTGCCGAGGCTTGCTTCGAGCCCATGCACTGCGGCCGCGTGCAGCGGTTCGGCGGCGGCGTGCTGGCCGAGCAGGCTGAGCACGTTCGCCAGGTTGTTGGCGGTGAGCGCGGTGTCCATCGACTCGGCCCCGAGCATGCGCCGGTTGATGTCGTAGGCGCGCTGCGTGATCTCGGCCGATTCGCGCAGGCGGGCATCGCCGCCGCGGCGCTGCAGGAGCGCGCCGAGGTTGCTGAGTGCGATCGCGAGCCCGGGGCTGTCTTCGCCCCAGATGCGCTCGGTCAGGGTGACGATGGCGCGGCGTTCGTGTTCGGAACGTTCGAGGTCGCCGGCTTGGGCGCGTGCCACCGCGAGATCGGAGAGCGTGTCGAGGGTGCGCAGGTCCTGTTCGCCGAAATGCGTGCGTGCGGTCTCGAGTGCTGCGGAGAGGTGCGTCACCGCGGCAGCCGCATCGCCGCCCACGAGCACGACGCGGCCGAGCAGGCGCTGCAGGCGATGGCGCAGTTCCGGATCGTGCGCCATCGTGACCAGCGGCTCGGCTTCGGCAAGCAGCGCGCGTGCGCGGGTCAGGTCCTCGGTGTATTCGCCGATTTCGGCGCGCACCAGCAGCGCGTCGGCGCGGTCGGCCGCGGCGCTCACCGGCAGCGTCGCGAGTGCGGCGTCGGCGAGCGTGGTGGCGGCCTCGAAGTCCTCGGCATTCATCAACGCCTGCGCCTGCGCCAGTTGCAGGCGCGTGTGTTCGGCGTCGTCGCTGGTCAACTCGGCGGCGGTGGCGAAGGACTGCGCGGAATCCGCGAACAGTTCCAGTCGCGACTGCACCTCGCCCAAGGTCCGCAGCACGCGCACCCGCACCTCGGGCGTGATTGCACGCTGGCCGATGTCCGCGGCGGCGCCGCGCAGCAGATCGCGGGCGCTGATGCTGCCGCCCGGATGCGCGTACGGATCGGCGGCGCTGAAGGTGTCGAGCAGCAGGCCGGTGACCTGGTCGGCGGTGTCGCGTTCGCGCCGCGTCTCCGCGAGTTGCGCCACCAGTCGCCAGACCAGCACCGCGCTGACCACGGCGAACACCAGTACCGCGGCCGAGAGCAGCGCATGCCGTCGCACGAAGCAGCGGAAGGCGTAGAACCCGCCCTGGCCCGCGGCCAGCACCGGTTGGTGCGCGAGGAAACGGTCGAGTTCGTCGGCCAGCGCGTCGGCACCGGCGTAACGCCGGTCGCGGTCGCGTGCCAGCGCCCGGTCGAGGATCGCTTGCAATTCGCGCATGCGGGCGCCGCCGAGGCCGCGGCGCGCGAACGCCGGACAGCCGTCGGGTTCGTCCTCCACGCGCTGTCGCGCCGACGCCAGCGGCACCAGGCTCTCGGCAGCCCAGGGCCGGAAGCGCTGGTCGGTGATCGCCTCGAACAGCAGCACGCCGAGCGAGAACACGTCGCTGCGGGTGTCGATGTCGGCCTGCCCGAATTGCTCCGGGCTCATGTAGCCGGGGGTGCCGGCAGCTTCGTGCCGACCCTCGCCGATCGAATGCGCGATGCCGAAGTCGATCAGCTTGGCGAACGGTCGGCCATCGACTTCGGCCACCATCAGGTTGGAGGGCTTGAGGTCGCAGTGCAGCACGCCTTTCGCATGTGCGTGCGCAACGGCGCGGCAGGCGTCGCGCAGCAGCAGCAGGCGCTGATCGAGCGTGGCCGCCGGGCGCTGGTACCAAAGGTCGAAGCGTTCGCCGACGACGTATTCCATGACGAAGTAGAGATCGCCCTCGGGGGTG
Source organism: Lysobacterales bacterium (assembly GCA_016703225.1). Lineage (NCBI taxonomy): Bacteria > Pseudomonadati > Pseudomonadota > Gammaproteobacteria > Lysobacterales > Lysobacterales bacterium. Next base: position 77,160 of record JADJCM010000001.1, on the reverse strand, counting down.
GCGCCGGCGTCGAAGATCTGGGCGATGCCGGGATGGCCCATGCGCGCCAGCGACTGGCGCTCGATCTCGAAGCGCATCCGGTATTCGGGCGAGAAGCGACCGATGGTCATCACCTTGATCGCCACCTGGCGACGCACCGGTTTCATCTGCTCGGCGAGATGGACGGTGCCCATGCCGCCGCTTCCGATCGCTTGCAGGATGCGGTAACGACCGAAACGCGTGCCGACTTCCGGCGCGGCCGCAGCCTCGCGCTCGGCACCGGCGAGCGTGCGCGTGAGCGCGATCAGGTCGGTGCGGTCGATGTCGACCTGCTTATCGGTGGATTCGGGCGTGATCACGCTCAATGTCCTCGGCATCGGCCGGGCAGTGTGCCACGGGCTTGTGCGCGTTCGCGAACGCGCGGCCCGCGCACGCGGGCGGGCGTTCGCGAACGCGAACGATACCGTCCGAAAAAATCGTCCAAGTCGTTGATCGGACAGTCTTTCGCTAGTGGCACGCGGATTGCGCAAGACGTGGCATGAGCAGCTTCGACGACATCGACGCAAGTCCACGGCGGCCCACCTCCGGTGCCACCCGCTCGCTGCGCGCCCACCGAGCGCTGAACGGCTACGTGCTGTCGCTGGCGGCGCTGCACGAAGACGCGCAGGTGGGGCTCGCCGCGCTGCAGTCCGAGGCGCGCCGCTGGGGCCAAAGCCACGGGCTGCCGGCACGGGACCCGGCGCAGACCCCCGCCTGCTACTGGTCCTACCTGCAGCCGCCCGAGGCGGTGCAGCGCGAATGTCGCTTCCTGCTGCACGAGGGTCGTTTCCGCCTCGGCCGCTCGCCTGACGCCGACCTGCACTTCGACTGCCCGGGCGTGTCGCGCCGGCACGCGGAGATCGTGGTGCTGCCGACCCGCGGTGCCTTGGTGCGCGACCTCGGCTCGGTGAACGGCACGCGCATCGACGGCGAGCTGATTACCGAAGCCGCGATCGACGGCTGGGTCGTGCTCGACATCGGACCGCTGCGCCTGAACCTCGGCCCGGACGGGCTGGCCTGATCCCTTCACTCCCGACAAGGAACCCTGTCATGTCCCATCGTCTCGCGTTACTGCTGCTCTCGCTGGCCACGCTGCTCGCGGCGTCGCCACTCGGTGCTGGAGTGCCGCGCTTCGACCGCGTCGAAATCGCCGGCACGCCGATGCAACTGCCGCGTGGCTGGTCGCGCCAGCAGGACGAGTACGGCCTGATCGTGAGCGAGAACCGCAACGACGACGACTCGCCGGTGCTGGCGCTGATCGGTGTGCAAGGGCAGCCCGGGCAGTACGTCGCTCCGCGGCAGGTCGCCGACACCGTGCTGGCGCAGCTCGACCTGCCGAAGCAGGGCATCGTCGCGACGCTGATCGAGGAGCGCGACCAGAACGGCGCGCTGTATCGCCTGCACCAGCTGCAGGAAGGCCGCAAGCCGGGATACCTGGCGAGCTACACCTACACCGACGCGCGCAGCGGCGCGATCGTGCACCTGTTCTTCTCGGCGCTGGAGCAGCGCTTCATCGAACTCGGCGGACCGGTGTTGCCACTGGTTGCCTTCGCCGGGTTGCCGGTTTCCTCGATCGAGCAGGTCAAGCAGTCGGTGCACGCACCTGCGCCAGCAATGCAGCGTTCCGCACCTGCGGGCTACAGCGCCGCCGACGAAGCCGCGGCCTACGCGCTCGCCAGCCAGATCTCGCGCATGAGCCACGAGACCAGCATGAAGATTCTCTACAACATGGACAGCGGCTGGTGCTACCGCGGCGAGTCCGATTGCGAATGAACCGCTGCCGCGACGTCCCCCGGCGCGCAGCCTCCAGCTTCCTCTTCTTCTTTCCCCGATGGAAACCACGATGAAATTGTTCCTCAAGATCCTTGCTGGCCTGGCCTTGTTCGCGGTGCTCGCGGTCGGCGCCGCGCTCTATCTCACCGCGGGCATCACCCGCAGCGCCGACGAATTCTTCGCCGCGGTCGAGCGCGATGATCTGGCGGCGGCGCGTGATCTGCTGTCGCAGCAATTTCTGGCCAGTGTCGACGAGCCGAGCCTGCGCCGCTTCCTCGGCGAAGACCTCGGCCAGGTGACGCAGACTTCGTGGTCGTCGCGCGTCATCGAGAACGGCAGTGGCCGGCTGGTCGGCGAGCTGACGACGCGTTCCGGCGGCACCGTGCCGGTGAAGGTCGCGCTGGTGAAGGAAGACGCCGGCTGGCGCATCCAGGCGATCGAACGCAGCCTGCCGACGGGCTTGGTCGAGGCGCGTCCGCCGCTGCCCGCGCCGGACGCGCAGGCGCAACTGGTGGCGCAGTCGCTGCGTGATTTCGGTGCCTCGGCAGCGGCCGGGAGCATGCGCCAGTTCCGTGATTCGACCTCGCGCCTGTGGCAGGAACAGTTTTCACTGGAGCGCTTCGAGGAGTCGTATCGCGGCTTCCTCGGCGTCGACTTCGACTGGTCCTTCGCCGACCAGCTGGCGCCCGCCTTCGATGGCGAGGCCGAGATCAACGAAGACGGCGTGCTCGTCCTCAGCGGCCACTACGCCCGCGATGCCTATCGCGTGAACTTCACCCAGAAGTTCGTGCGCGAGCAAGCGCAATGGCGGCTGATCGGCTTCTCGCTGCAGATCCAGTGATGACCACGCATTCCAACCCGAGGAGCTTCCGATGAACCTGCGCAATGCCTTGCTCGCCCTGGCCCTGGCCGCAACGTTGCCGTTCGCCACCGCCCAGGCCGATCCGTTCACCTTCCAGGGTTTCCTGGAACAGGCGGGCACGCCGCTGAACGGCAGCGCCAACCTGGCGTTCAAGCTCTATGACGCCGACACGGCCGGCAGCCAGATCGGCTCGACGCTGAGCGCGAACGCCTGGCCGGTTGCCGCCGGCGTGTTCTCGATCGATCTCGACTTCACCGGTGTGGTCTTCACTGGCGCGCCGCGCTGGCTGCAGGTTGAGGTGAACGGCACGCCGCTCGCGGGCCGCATCGCGGTGCAACCGGCGCCGCTCGCCGCTTCCGCGAACGCGCTGCGCGGCTTCAACGTGCTCGGCAGCACGCCGAGCAGCGGCCAGGTGCTGAAGTGGAACGGCGCGGCCTGGGCACCCGCTGCGGAGTCCGGCGGCGGTACCTACAGCGCCGGCAACGGCCTCAGCCTGAGCGGTACGGTCTTCAGCGTGAACTATGCCGGCAGTGGCGCGGCGAACACCGCGTCGCGCAGTGATCACGACCACTACGGTGATGCCTGGAGCGGCAACAGCGCTTTCAATGCACTGCAGGTCTTCAACCAGAATCCAGGTGTTGGCACCGGCGCGATTGCCGCCTTCAACAGCAGTCCCGACTCGGAATCAAAGGGACTGTTCGGTCAGTCCACGGCAGGCTATGGCGTGGTCGGCTTCGGCCGCGTGGGCACTCGCGGTTCCAGCAACGTTGCCGGCGGGATCGGCGTGACCGGCATCTCCTTCGCCAATTCCGGCGCGGGCGTGGGCGTCGAAGCACGCGGCGCGTCGCCGGATGGCTTCGCGTTGAAGGCGGTCAGTTCGGCGACGACCGGCAGCGCGATTGCGGTCTACGGCGAGACCGGTTCTGCCGATGGAGTTGCCGTGCGCGGCAACGCGACCTCGACCGGTAGCGGTGCGACCACCGGCGTGTACGGCAGCAGCCTGTCCACGAATGGCGCGGGCGTCCGCGGCAGCGGCCGTACCGGCGTCTCAGGGCAGGGCTCGGCCTATGGCGTCTTCGGCGTGGCCACTGATGCTTCCGGGGCCGGCGTCCAAGGTGAGGCGCAGCATGCCAGCGGCTATAGCAAGGGTGTGTTGGGGCGGGTGGTGTCGCCCCAGGGAGTCGGTGTCTTTGGCGAGAACAACGCCAGCGCTGGTGTTGCCTACGGTGTGCTCGGCAATACCGATTCGCCGGACGGCGTTGCCGTCTTCGGTGATGCAGCGGGCGGTGGCATCGGTGTGCGCGGTGCCGGCGAGACCGGCATGGAGGCCGAGGGCACGAAAGACGGATTGATTGCATCCACGACCGGCGGCGACGAGGCAACGGCGGTGATGGCGGTCGCCGCGCATCCCATTGCCGCCACCTACGGCGTGCAAGCCATGGTCGCATCACCCGCGGCCATCGGTGTCTACGTGATCAACACCGCAACCAGCGGCAACGCCTACGGTGTCGCTGCCGCGACCGGCTCCAGCGGGGGTACCGCGATCTACGGTCTCGCCCCCGGTGGTGCGAGCGGCAGCCCGATCGGCGTGCGCGGCGAGACCGGTGCCGCCGGCGGTTATGGCTTGTACGGCGTCAACACCGCGACCGCGGCACCAGCGATCGCGCTCGGTGCGGTCAGTTCTGCCGATGGCGCGGTGGCTGCGGAGATCCGCGCACTGGGCGCCGGCAATGCCAAGGCCATCGACGCGCTGTCCAGCGGCACCGGTGGCACCGCGCACGCACTGCGTGCACGCCTGACCAACGCCGCCAGCACGGGCGATGCGATCTACGCCTACGCCAATAGTGCCTCGGCCAAGGCCGCGCGCTTTGGCAACAGCAGCGGCACCGCGGTCACCCTGGCCGGCGGCAGCAGCGCGCTCGAGGCCAGTGGCAACGCCATCATCGCGGGCGACCTCGGGGTGTTCGGCACCCTGAGCAAGGGCGGCGGCAGCTTCAAGATCGACCATCCGCTCGACCCGGCGAACAAGTTCCTGCTGCACAGCTTCGTCGAGTCGCCGGACATGATGAACGTCTACAACGGCAACATCATCACCGACGCACGCGGCTACGCGACGATCGATCTGCCGGACTGGTTCGAGGCGCTGAATCGCGACTTCCGCTACCAGCTCACCGTGATCGGCACCTTCGCGCAGGCGATCGTCTCGAAGAAGGTCGAGCACAACCGCTTCGAAATCCGCAGCAGCCGGCCCGGCATCGAGGTCAGCTGGCAGGTCACCGGCATCCGCAAGGATGCGTGGGCGGAGAAGCACCGCATCCCGGTGGAAGTCCAGAAGGCACCGGCCGAACGCGGCAAGTACCTGCACCCGGAACTGTACGGCGTGCCCGCCGGCAAGCGCATCGGCGTCGTGCCGAGCGGCAAGTGACACCGAAGCGGCGTCCTCACACCCATCCATCCATCAGTCGACACGAGAGCCCGTCATGAACCGACCCCTCCGCTCGCTCCTGCTCGCCGCCGCCATCGCGCTCGCCTTGCCCGTGACCGCGCCCCGCGCCGAACCTTTCACCTTCCAGGGTTTCCTGGAACAGGCAGGCACGCCGCTGAACGGCAGCGCCAACTTGGCGTTCAAGTTGTATGACGCGCAGAGCGCCGGCAGCCAGATCGGCTCGACGCTGACCGCGAACGCCTGGCCGGTCGCGGCCGGCGTGTTCTCGATCGACCTCGACTTCACCGGCGTGGTCTTCACCGGCGCGCAGCGCTGGCTGCAGGTCGAGGTGAACGGCACGCCGCTCGCTGGCCGCATCGCCGTGCAACCGGCGCCGCTCGCCGCTTCCGCGAACGCGCTGCGCGGCTTCAACGTGCTCGGCAGCACGCCGAGCAGCGGCCAGGTGTTGAAGTGGAACGGCGCGGCCTGGGCCCCGGCCGCGGAATCCGGTGGCAGCAGCTACAGCGCCGGCAATGGGCTGACCCTCAGTGGCAGCACCTTCAGCGTCAACTTTGCCGGCAGTGGTGCGGCGAACACGGTGTCGCGAAGTGACCACGGGCATTTTGGAGCCGCCTGGGTCGGTGCGGCTGCGGCGGGCCTGACGGTCACCAACAGCAGCGCAGACATGGCGTCGAGCGCCATTTTGGGTCGTCATACTGGAAGTGCCAACGCCGGCACCGGCGTCTATGGCGAGAGCACGAACCCGACTTCCGGAGTGGGCGTCTACGGGAAGGGCATGCGTGGCGTCTGGGGCGATTCCGAGACGCCTGGAGACGGTGCAGGTGTTTACGGGTGGCGTCAGGTCGCGGGTGGCGCAGGGGTATGGGGGCATTCGACAGGCGGAGAGACCGCGGTCGGCGTGTTCGGACAAACCGTTAGCAATGGCGCGGACGCCATCGTCGGACTGTCGTCTTCGACTGGGTCGGGTGACGGCGTGGGGGTCCGTGGCCAAAGCTGGAACACGTCGGGTGCAGGTGTCCTTGGCGAAGCCTTTGCGGCGACGGGAGCGACGGTTGGTGTGCAAGGCACAAGCGGCAGTCCGACCGGCATCGGCGTGCAAGGTCGCGCGCTGCACGCGACTGGCGTGGTCTCCGGCGTGCGCGGCGAGACCACGTCGTCGCTCGGCAGCGGCGTGCAGGGCAACAACACCAGCACCAGCGGCGGCAGCGGCGTGTACGGGCTCAGCGTCGCCGCGCTCGGCCGCGGCGTGCTCGGCGTGAACCAGGCGACCACCGGCGCTGCCACCGGCGTCTACGGCCAAACCGCGTCGGTCGGTGGCTACGGCGTGGTTGGCTCCAACACCGGCAGCGGCGTCGGCGTGCGTGGCGAGGGCGGGACCGGTGTGGTGGCGCAGGGGCAGTCCCTGGGCCTCGATGGTGCGGCCAGCGATTCTGCGGGCCAGGCCATTGGTGTACGCGGATCGACCGGTTCTCCCGACGGCGCCGGCGTGTTCGCGATCAATTCTTCGGCCACTGGCAACGCCTATGCGGCTTATGCGCAGACCAACTCGATGGCCGGCACGGCGCTGGTCGGCGACGCGCTCGCGACCAGTGGCAACAACATCGGCGTGCTGGCGCGCACCGCGTCGGGCAGCGGCACCGGGTTGCGTGCCGAGAACAGCGCGACCAGTGGCACCGGCAGCGGCAATGCGCTGGTCGCCGTGGGCAACCTGCCGAGCGGCGACACCTTGGTGGTGCAGGCGAACGGCACCAGCAGCGCCTGGGCGATCCGCGCGACCAGCGCCGGCAGCCAGGTGATCAACGCCGAACTGGCCAGCACCACCACCTCTGGATCGACCATCAGCGCGATCGCGAACACGGCCACGGGCCGCGCCGGCTACTTCCAGAATGCGGCCGGCCAGGCCGCGCTGTTCGTCGGCAATGTCGACGTCAGCGGCACCCTGAGCAAGGGCGGCGGTAGCTTCAAGATCGACCACCCGCTCGACCCGGCGAACAAGTTCCTGCTGCACAGTTTCGTCGAGTCGCCGGACATGATGAACGTCTACAACGGCAACATCGTCACCGACGCGCGCGGCTACGCATCGATCGATCTGCCCGACTGGTTCGAGGCGCTGAATCGCGACTTCCGCTACCAGCTCACCGTGATCGGCAGTTTCGCGCGCGCCATGGTCGCCGAGGAGGTGCAGGGCAACCGCTTCGCGATTCGCACCGAAACGCCGAACACCAAGGTCAGCTGGCAGGTCACCGGCATCCGCAAGGATGCGTGGGCGGAGAAGCACCGCATCCCGGTGGAACTCCAGAAGGCGCCGGCCGAACGCGGCAAGTACCTGCACCCGGAACTGTACGGCGCACCCGCCGGCAAGCGCCTCGGGGTCGAATCCGCCAAGGACGCGCCGCGCCTCGCGCCGACGAAGTCCGCCGCAGCGCCGGGGAAGCTGCCATGAACCTGCGCCCAAGCATCGTTGCCGTGCTGGCGATGTTCGCGCTGGCACCACTTGCCGAGGCCGGTTCGCTGCGCAACGGCGACTTCAATGCCAATGTCGCGGACTGGATCCCGATCAATCCGCCGGACTGGACGGCGACCTGGGTCGCGGATGATGCCGATGGTCAAGCCGGATCAGGCGCGGTCGAAATTCGCGACAACGAACCCGGTGATGGCAACGGCCGCATCGTGCTGAAGCAGTGCATCGATATCCGCGCCATGGCGAAGCCGATCACGGTCGAAGTGGCGGTACGTACCTTGCTGGAAGGCGAGCCCGGCGTCGCTGCCGCCATCGGCTACGCCCCTTACAGCGATGCGGCTTGCCAGACCACCGAGAACGGCTACTTCACCATCACGGTGGACGTCATCGACAGCCAGACCAGCTGGCAGCCATTCATCGACGCCTACATGCCGATGGCGCCGAGCGTCCAGTCCGTCGAGTTCTGGCTGGTCATCAAGAAGCCGGTGGGCAGCGGCAATGGCGGCGCGGTGCGCTTCGACCGCATTCGCTTCGGCCCGCCCGTGCTGACGCGCTGGACCATCGACAGCGGCGGCGGTCGCCTGACGGGCGGCAGCTACGTGCTGCGAGGCACGGTCGGCCAGCCCGATCCCGGCAGCGCGTCCGCTGGCGGCACCAGTCTGCAGTCGGGCTTCTGGTTCGGCGAGTCGGTGCCGCCCGGCGACGCCGTGTTCAAGGATTCGTTCGAGTAGTCGTCCGCATTGTCCACCGGTCGTGTCTGTCGGCACGACCGACCACCCGTTTCCAAGGAGTTGTCGCCATGTCTGCATCCACGCTTCGTCCCGCCGCGCTCGCGCTCGCCCTCGCAGCCACACTCGGCGCACACGCGGCCGAATACCGCTACGACGGTCGGCTCGATGATTCCGGCCAGCCGGCCAATGGTCGATACGACATCGAACTGTCCGTGTTCGGCGGCGAGACCGCCGGCAAGGCCCTGTCCCCGTCGCTCACCTTCCCGGGTGTCGAGGTGCGCGATGGCCGCTTCCGGCTCGACTTCGATGTGCCGCTCGCGGTCAGCCGCGAGACCTGGGTGCAAGTCGCCGTGCGTTCATCCGGCGACGCGTCCTTCAGCACCATCCCTGGCCGCAGCAAGGCGATCAGCGCGCCGCTGATCGGCGCCTGCTGGAGCAGCACCGGCGATGCGGGCAGCAACCCGTCCACGAACTTTCTCGGCACCACCGACGCCAAGCCGCTGGTGATCAAGACCGCGAACGTGCAGAGCCTGCGCATCGAGCCGAGCGCGGGGCTTTACGATGGGTTCCCGGAGACGGCCAATGTCACCGCCGGCAGCCACCTCAACGCGATCACGGTCGGAGCCGACGGGGCGACGATCTCGGGAGGAGGCCTGGCGTACCTGCCGAATCGGGTCACGGATGATTTCGGCACGGTGGGGGGCGGCTACAGCAACCGGGCGGGTGATGCGGATTTCGCGAACGATACCCAATCGGCGTCAAAGGCCACCGTCGGTGGTGGCGAAGGCAATCAAGCAGCCAGCACTTACGCCACGATCGCCGGAGGCATCAACAACATCGTGAACGGAACGGCGGGCAGCGTCGGCGGTGGCAATCACAACCTCGCAGTCGGCATCGCTTCCACCGTTGCGGGCGGCACGCACAATACCGCCCACGGAGCGCACGCGGTCGTCGGTGGGGGCAACCTGAATTGCGCCGGTGGTGCCAGCTCCTGGGCCGGAGGCTATCGATCCAAGGTGAGGCCCGCTTCCTCTCCGTCCGGGTTGGCCTGCAGCGGCATTCCAACCACGGGGTCGGAAGCGGGTCGGCGCACGTTCCTCTGGGCCGACAGTCAGTCCGCCGACTTCATCTCCAGCGGCCCCAATCAGTTCCTGGTGCGTGCCGATGGCGGGTTCATGCTGAATGCCTCCGCCGTGCAGGAGAGCTACGACGATGTCGTGCTGCGATCGCGCGAGACCACTGCCGACGCCGATTTCGACATGCGCCTGGCGACGCGCAATGGCAAGGATGTGCTGGTCTATGTCGCGGACGGCACCGGCAGCCTGGTGTTCCGGCCCAACGACATCGGTGCCACATTCGATCGCCTGCAGGTCGAGGGCGGCATGGGCGGCACGGCCGCGCTGTCCAACGGCGGCACCTGGACCAACGCATCTTCCCGCTCCTTCAAGCAAGGCTTCCAGCCGGTGGATGCCGAAGACGTGCTCACGCGCGTGCTCGATCTCGACATCAGCCGCTGGCAGTACATCGGATCCGCCGAAGGCCAGCACATGGGGCCGGTGGCCGAGGACTTCCACGCTGCCTTCGGCCTCGGTCGCAGCGAAAAGCAGATCGCCACGGTGGATGCCGACGGCGTCGCGCTCGCTGCAATCCAGGGTCTGAACGCGAAGCTCGAAGCCGAAAATGCCGCGTTGCGTGGAGAACTGGAAGCTCTGCGCAGGCTGGTCGAAAGCCGCCTGAACGCGGAGCACTGACATGCGCGCCCTGATGCATGCAGGCTGGATCCTCGCTGCGATCGGTCCGGGCCTCGCGCGAGCGGGTGTGCCAATCGAGGTCGACGCGCGCTATCGCGTCAGTGCCGAACTGAAGCCAGTCGCCCGCAGCGACAACGGGCGCTATGCGTTGTCCGCCGAAGTCCGCGTGGTGCCGCAGCAGACCTCGGCGGACGGGCGCTATGCGCTCAAGTCCGCATCGGGCATTGCCTGCGGCGTCAGTCCCGACGCGCTGTTTGCGAACGGTTTCGAGAACTGATCGCGGCTGCGGAGGGCAGACAGCGGATGTGGGGTGGTGCGCGCGCCCAACGCGCGTGAGACGATGTGTCACACATTGGTCCCACGGAGTCGCTGCCATGTCCACGTCGTTCTTACGTCCCGCTTCGCTCGCCCTCGCCCTGACTGCCGCGTTCGGTGTCGATGCCGCGCAGTACCGTTACGACGGTCAGCTGGATGATTTTGGCGAGCCGGCCAATGGTCGCTACGACATCGAGCTGTCGTTGTTCAGCGATGAAAAGGCTGGCAGGGGCTTGTCGTCCGCGTTGACGTTTCCGGCTGTGCAGGTGCGCGATGGCCGCTTCAAGCTCGAGTTCGATGCGCCACTTGCGGATGCCGCGGAGGGTTGGGTGCAGATCGCCGTGCGTGCAACGGGTGACGCCACCTACAGCCGCATCCCCGGCCGCAGCAAGGCCATTGCCGCGCCGCTCATCGGTGCCTGCTGGAGCAGCACCGGCGACACCGGCAGCAGCGCGGCCACGAACTTCCTCGGCACGACGGACGCGCAGCCGTTGGTGCTGAAGACGCACAACACCCGCCACCTGCGCATCGATCCATCGTCGCAGCTCTCGGGCGCAACGCCGATCACGGCGAACATCCTGGCCGGCAGCAGCGGCAACATGATCTGGGGAGGGGTGCGCGGGGCGACCATTGCCGGTGGCGGCGTGATCAGCGCCGCCGATCCGGATTTTTCGAGCGGCGACGGCAACCAGGTGTCGGACGTCTACGGCAGTGTCGGCGGCGGTGCCTCGAACATCGCCGGCAACAGCGGTGGAACCGCCATCGACGCGCCCTTCGCCACCGTTGCTGGTGGCAGCTGGAATGTGGCCAAGGGCGCCTATGCCAGCGTGGCGGGCGGGCTCGCGAACAGCGCGGTCGGCCACTACGGCGTGGTCGCCGGCGGCTCGGGCAATTGCGCCGGCGGCGACCGCTCGTTCGTGGCCGGGAGCCGGGCGAAGGTGCGTCCTGGCGTAGCGGAGCCCTTCGGTGCCTGCAGCGGCGTGCCCACCGGTGGAGCGGGAGGCGACACCGGTACCTTTGTCTGGGCCGATTCGCAAGCGGTGGATTTCACCTCTAGCGGCCCGAATCAGTTCCTGGTGCGCGCAGATGGCGGGGCGGTGTTCAATGGTTCGTCGTTGTACGGTGCCTACGACGACTTTGTGATCCACGCCCGGCCGAACACGGGAGACGCCGATGTCGATTTTCGGCTGGTGACGCGCAACAGTGCTGGCGTCAATCTGTATGTCTCAGACAGTTCTGGCACCACCGTGTTCAGTCCGTTGGGACTGGCCAGCGGCGCTGACCGATTGCAGGTGGTCGGGAGCAGCGGCGGTACCGCTTCGCTGAGCTACGGCGGGGTATGGACCAACGCATCCTCGCGCACCTACAAGGAAGGGTTCCAGCCGGTCGATGCCGAAGACGTGCTCGACCGCGTGCTCGGCCTCGACCTTAGCCGCTGGACCTACATCGGTTCGACCGAGGGCGAACACATCGGTCCGATGGCGGAAGATTTCCACGCCGCCTTCGGGCTCGGCCACAGCGACCGCCAGATCGCCACCATCGATGCCGACGGCGTTGCGCTCGCCGCGATCCAGGGCTTGAACGCGAAGCTCGAAGCCGAGAACGCGGCCAAGGACGCGCGCATCGATGCATTGAGCCATGAAGTTGCCGCGTTGCGCGCGCTGATCGAAGCGCGTCTGCGGGCGGAGCACTGACATGCGCTCGCACCTCCTCAAGTTGCTGGCTGTTGCGTCATTGCTGCCCCTCGGTGCAGTCGAAGCCGCCGAGCCCGCACGCTTCGAGCTTCGCGGCGAACTGCAGCCGAGCGCCTCCAGCGACGATGGTCGCTTCCGCCTGCGTGCCGAGGCGCGGGTGACGCCCGAGGCGAAATCCGCGGACGGCCGTTTCGCGCTCAAATCCACGAACGCGAGCTGCGACCCGCTGGACCTGAATCTGTTCAAGGACGGCTTCGAGACGTAGGCGCGGTCGCGCGCGTTCGGGTGGAGTCGCTAGGCTAATGGCTCCGATCGAACGAGGATCCGCCATGTCACGAACGCTGCACTCGACCTTGCTGCACGCCGCCCTGCTTGCCGCCATCGCCTCCAGCGCGCACGCTGCCGAGTTCGTCTACCAGGGCCAGCTCGATGATCGCGGCGTTCCCGCGAACGGTCGCTACGACCTGCGCATCGCCGCTTACACCGATGAAAAATCGGCATCGGGCCTGATGGCGCCCATCGAATTTTCGAGCGTCGAAGTCAAGGACGGCCGCTTCGAACTGCGCTTCGATGCGCCGCTCGCGAAGGACCGCGAAGCCTGGCTCGAAGTCGCGGTGCGCGATGTGGGCGCCGGCAACTTCGCGACCATTCCCGGCCGCAGCAAGGCCATCAGTGCGCCACTGATCGGTGCCTGCTGGAGCAGCACCGGCGATTCGGGCAGCGATCCGGCGACGAACTTTCTTGGTACCACCGACGCGCAGCCGCTGGTGATCAAGACTGGCAACGTCCAGAGCCTGCGCATCGAGCCCTCCAGCATCCTTTCGGGCGGCCTGCCGATAACCGCGAATGCGATCGCGGGATCGCGCGTCAACGGCGTGACGGCTGGTGTGCGTGGCGCGACCATTTCCGGCGGCGGCGTGCCCACCGGCAACAGCGACCCGGATTTCAGTGCCGAGTCACCGAACCAGGTTGCCGATCACTACGGAACCGTCGGCGGCGGCTATGGCAACGTGGCCGGCATGGATGAGGGAGATCTGGATCTGCAGTCGTTTGCGGTCGTGGGTGGTGGCAAGGGCAACTTGGCGATGGGAAGCCAAAGCACGATTTCGGGCGGCTGGGAAAATCAGGCCAGCGGCGAATTCAGCTACGTCGGTGGCGGCTATCAGAATATCGCCAGCGGGCACACCAGCACCATCGGCGGTGGCGATAACAACAGCGCATCCGCAGACTCCGGGGCGGTGATCGGCGGTGGCGGTGAGAACGCGGCCAGTGGTAGCTACAGCACCGTTGCGGGCGGAGGAGCGAACATGGCCAGTGGCGAATTCAGCGCGATCGGTGGTGGCGGTTACAACACTGCCAGCGGCGCCTACAGCACGATCACTGGCGGCGCCTTTAACTGTGCGGGTGGCAACTTGTCTTCGGCGAACGGATACCGCGCCAAGGTTCGCCCTGGTAGCGAGTCGGGAAGCGCAGGACAGGGTTGCATCGGCGTGGCAACGGTTGGCACATATGGTGACCGGGGTGCGTTCGTCTGGGCCGATGGCCAAGAAGCGAGCTTCGTTTCGACCGGCCCCGACCAGTTCCTGATCCGTGCCCTGAATGGCGTGGCGATCAACACCAACACGCCGGAGGCGAACACGGCGCTGACAGTCGCCGGTGATGCCGCGGTGCAGGCACCGGCAGCGCTGTCGTTCGGCAGTCTGGCGCGCCAGATGATCAACCTCTACGGTACCTCGTACGCCATCGGTGTGCAGTCGAGTACCCAGTACTACCGCGCTGGCGGCAGTGGCTACTTCGCCTGGTTCAGGGGTGGCGTGCACAGCGACACCGCGCTCGATCCGGGTGCCGGCGGTACCTTGCTGATGACGCTTGGCCCGGGTGCCAGTACGCCGACCGGTACGGCGCGTGCGCAGAGCTTCACCAACGTCAGCGACCGCGCGGCCAAGACCGGCTTTGCGCCGATCGACGCGGGCGAAGTGCTGGCGCGCGTGGCGCAATTGCCGGTCAGTGCATGGTCGTATCGCGACGCCCCCGAAGTGCGCCACATCGGCCCGGTCGCGCAGGACTTCCGCGCCGCTTTCGGCCTGGGCGATGACGAGCGCACGATCAGCACGGTCGACACCGCCGGCGTCGCCCTCGCCGCGATCCAGGGTCTGAACGCGAAGCTCGAAGCCGAGAATGCGGCGTTGCGTGAGGACAATGCGGCGATCCGGAGCGAGCTGGATGCGCTGCGCGAGCTGGTCGAAAGCCGCCTGAACGCGGAGCACTGACATGCGCTCGCACATCCTCAGGTTGCTGGCTGTTGCGTCATTGCTGCCCCTCGGTGCAGTCGAAGCCGCCGCTTCCGCTCGCTTCGAACTCCGCGGCGAGCTGCAGCTGAGCGCGACCAGTGACGACGGTCGTTTCAGCTTGCGCGCCGAGGCGCGGGTGACGCCCGAGGCGAAATCCGCCGACGGCCGCTTCGCGCTCAAGTCCACGAACGCGAGCTGCGACCCGCTGGACCTGAATCTGTTCAAGGATGGTTTCGAGACTTAGGCACGGTCGCGCGCGTTCGGGTGGAGTCGCTAGGCTAATGGCTCCGATCGAACGAGGATCCGCCATGTCACGAACGCTGCACTCGACCTTGCTGCACGCCGCCCTGCTTGCCGCCATCGCCTCCAGCGCGCACGCTGCCGAGTTCGTCTACCAGGGCCAGCTCGATGATCGCGGCGTTCCCGCGAACGGTCGCTACGACCTGCGCATCGCGGCGTATGGCGACGAGAAGTCGGCCGCCGGCTTGATGGCACCGATCGAGTTCCCTGCAGTCGAAGTCAAAGACGGCCGCTTCGAACTGCGTTTCGACGCGCCGCTCGCCAAGGCGCGCGAGGCCTGGCTGGAAGTTTCCGTGCGCGACGTGGGCGCCGGCAACTTCGCGACCATTCCCGGCCGCAGCAAGGCCATCAGTGCGCCACTGATCGGTGCCTGCTGGAGCAGCACCGGCGATTCGGGCAGCAATGCCGCGACGAACTTTCTTGGTACCACCGACGTGCAGTCCCTGGTGCTGCGCACCGGCAATGCGCAGAGCCTGCGCATCGAGCCTTCCGGCATTCTGGTCGGTGGCCTGCCGATCACCGCCAACGTGATTGCCGGATCGAGTGCGAATGGCGTCGTTGCGGACGTTCGCGGCGCGACGATCGCAGGCGGCGGCGTGCCAACCGGCGACAGCGATCCCAACTTCGGCAGCGATGCGCCGAACCGCGTGACCGATCACTACGGCAGCGTCGGAGGCGGCTTTGCCAATCAGGCAGGTGATGACACCGGCACCGTGCAGGACCGCAGCATGGCCACCGTCGCCGGCGGCTGGAGAAACCGGGCCACCGGGGGCCAGGCGGCGATCGGCGGCGGCTACAACAATCTGGCCAGCGGCCAGGTCAGCACGATCGCCGGAGGCAATGTCAGTCGCGCCACCGGCGAATACGCCGCGGTCGCGGGCGGCGCCTACAATGCTGCCGAGGGCCCGAGCGCTTTCGTGGCCGGTGGCAGTTTCAACTGCGCCGGGGCGGCGCATTCGCTGGCGGCGGGCTACCGGGCCAAGGTGCGCCCGCCGACGGATCCGGGAACCGGGGCGTGCGCTTCGCTGGGCAGTTACCCCGGCGGTGACGGCGACCAGGGCACCTTCGTCTGGGCCGACAGCCAGCCAGCGAGTCTCCCATCGACCGGTCCCAATCAGTTTCTGGTGCGCGCGTCGGGCGGGATTTGGTTCGGCAGCAACAGCTTGGCCCTCATTCCGGCGGGACGATTCCTCAACACATCCACGGGTGGCTACCTCAGCAGCGCCGGGGTGTGGACCGACTCGTCCTCGCGCGCGGTCAAGACCGCCTTCGAGGCGATCGATCCGGGCAGCGTGCTGGGTCGTGTGCTGGCGTTGCCGATCCGCGAGTGGTCGTATCGCGCGGCGCCCGATGTGCGCCATGTCGGCCCGGTTGCGGAAGACTTCCATGCTGCATTCGGACTGGGTGAAGGCGACACGCACCTGGCCAGCCTCGACACCGCCGGCGTCGCCCTCGCCGCGATCCAGGGTCTGAACGCGAAACTCGAAGCCGAGAATGCGGCGTTGCGCGAAGAGCTGGTCGCCCTGCGCAGCCTGGTCGAAAGCCGCCTGAACGCGGAGCACTGACATGGACGCACGCTACCGACTCCTGCTCGGTGTCGCGATGCTGTTGCCGCTCGGCATGGCCACGGCCGGCGAGCTTTCGCGCTTCGCGGTGCGTGGCGAATTGCAACGGAGCGCGACCAGCGCGGATGGCCGTTTCAGCTTGCGCGCCGAGGCGCGGGTGACGCCCGAGGCGAAGTCTGCCGATGGCCGTTTCGCGCTCAAGTCCACGAACGCGAGCTGCGACCCGCTGGACGTGAACCTGTTCAAGGATGGTTTCGAGACCTGATCGATCGTGGGCGGCGCGGGCGTGTCGGCTTACACTCGCGACATGCCCACGCCCGAAGCGCCCGCCTCGCAATGGTTCGACCCGCTCTATGCCGAGCTCAAGCGCATCGCGCATCGGCATCTGGAGGGCAATGCGGGCACGCTGCAGACCACCGGCCTGGTGCACGAGGCCTGGCTCAAGCTGGGTCGCGCCGAGGCGCTGGTCGAGGGCGAGGCGCACCTGCTCAACCTGGCCAGCCGCGCGATGCGCCAGATCGTGGTCGATGCGGCGCGCCGGCGTGCGGCGGAGAAGCGCGGTGCCGACGTGTTGCGCGTCACGCTCGACGAGCGCATCGACGTGCCGGGCAGCGGCACCGAAGTCGACGTGCTGGCGATCGAGCAGTCGCTGCTGCGCCTGGAACGGATCGAGCCGCGCCTGGCCCAGGTCGTGGAGATGCATTTCTACGGCGGGCTCGGCTTTCCCGACATCAGTCGCGCGCTCGGAATCACCGAACGCACCGTGTTCCGCGACTGGCGCGCGGCGCGGGCGATGATCCTCTCGGATCTCGGTGGTGCCCATTGAGCACGCAGCGTCCATGAGCCCGGGCGATGCTGATGCGCGCACCCGCCGCGCGCTCGACCTGTTCCGCGAACTGCTCGATTTGTCCGCCGGGGCGCGTGCCGAATGGATCGACCGTGCCTGCAGCGAGGATGCGCTGCTGCGTGCGGAAGTCCTGCGCCTGCTCGCGCTCGATGCCGAGTCCGCGCCGATCGATCAGGGCGTGGCAGCGCCGTCGTTCGATGCCGACGCACCCGATCCGCGAATTGGCAAGCGCATCGGTCCGTTCCGGCTCGATGCCGTACTCGGCGAGGGCGGCATGGGCACGGTGTTTCGTGCCAGTCGTGTCGCTGCGGGCTTCGAGCAGCAGGTAGCGTTGAAGCTGATCCGCGGCGGCGTCGACGGCGTCGCGGCGCGGCAGCGTTTCGAGCGCGAGCGCGCGATCGTGGCGCGACTGGTGCACGCCGACATCGTGCCGCTGATCGACGGTGGCGTCAGCGACGAGGGCGTGCCCTGGTATGCGATGCCGCTGATCGAGGGCGAGCCGGTGACGCGTCACTGCGACGCGCAGCGCCTGCCCTTGCGCGAACGCGTGGCGCTGATCGCGCGCGTCTGCGACGCAGTGCAGGCGGCGCACCAGGCGCTGATCGTGCATCGCGACCTCAAGCCCTCGAACCTGCTGGTCGATGCCGCGGGTCGACCGCACGTGCTCGATTTCGGCATCGCCAAGTTGCTCGACCAGAGCGATGACGTCACCCATACCGCGGCGCAGCTGATGACGCCGGCCTACGCGGCGCCCGAACAGATCCGCAGCGAGCCGGTCTCGACCGCGACCGACGTGTTCGCGCTCGGCGTGATCCTGTACGAACTCGCCTGCGGCCAGCATCCGTTCCTGGCCAGGCAGGCATCGCCGTTCGCGATGCAGCGGGCCGTGCTCGAGGCCGAGCCGCGACGCCTGAGCGCTGCGCTCGGCGAGCGCACCGCCGAGGTGATCGAGCGTGCGCATCTGCGCGGCACGCAGCCCGCGCGTCTGCGGCGTGCGCTGCACGGAGATCTCAATCGCATCGTGAGCAAGGCGCTGGCCAAGGATCCGGGCGAGCGCTACGGCAGTGCCGCTGCGCTCGGCGCCGACCTGCAGCGCTGGCTGCAGGACGAGCCGGTGCAGGCGACCCCCGCGTCCTTCGGCTATCGCGCGCGCAAGTTCCTGCTGCGCCATCGCTGGTCGCTGGCCGCTTCGGCGCTGGTCGCGACGGTGCTGCTCGCCGCCACCGTCTTCAGCTTGCAGCAGGCGCGCACCGCGCGGCTCGCCCAGCGCGAGGCCGAGGCCAACGCCCAAAGCGCGCAGGCGACACAGCGCTTCCTGCAGCAGGTGTTTCTCGCCGCCGAACCGTGGAACCACGAGGGCGCGATGCCCAACGCGCTGCAACTGGCCGATCGCGCGTTCGAGACGCTCGATCGCGATCTCGCCGACCAGCCCATGGCGCGGGCCGACCTGTATGTCTCGCTGGCGCGGCTGTACAACACGGCGGGTGCCGGCGCGCGCGCCGTCGAGGCCAGCAGGCGCGCCGTCGCCCTACTCGAATCCGACGTGGCGGACGTCGATCGCCTGTTCGTGGCCTGCCTGCGTCTGGCCGATGCCTATGGCCAGCAGGGAGAACCGCATCTTCAGTTGCGCTGGATCGAGCGCGCTGCGGCGCTGCCGGGACTGGGGTCCGGGCAGCGCTTCCTCGTGGCCAACCACCAGGCGCAGGCATTGCGCGATCGCGGGCGCTACGACCTGGCGCTGGAGCGCTTTCGCGAGGCCTACGCCTTGGGCGAGGACCTGCTGCAGTCCACCGAGACCCCGTTCGCGCGCGGCAATGCCGAGCGCATGCTGCGCCAGCATCGCGACGCGACCATGCACCTGCTGCAGCAGGATCGGATGCGCGACCGCTCGAACAACCGCGGCTGGCGCCTGCAGATGGCGATCTACCGCATCGGCCTGCTGCCGCCGGAACAGCGCCGTGCCGAGGATCTGCAATTCGCAGCCGACCTGGAAGCCGAACGTGCCGCCGTGTGGGACGACGGCACCTGGCAGGCGGTCCACGCCGGGCTGCGCGCACAACTGCACTTGCAACACGGCGACCTGGACGGTGCGTTGCGCATCGCGCGCGCGCTGCCGCTGCCGCCAGGACACCCGGAGGCGGAGACCGGCGGGTACGACGCCGAGTTCTGGCTCGGGCTCAGCTACGTGCTGCTGCAAGGCGGTGACCGCGATCAGGCTGCACGCCAGTTCGCGCAGATCGAGTCGGCGCTGCGCCGCTATTCGGATCCGCTCGATCCGCGGCCGCTGCTGGCGCGCGTCGGCGCTGCCTGTGCACGAGGCCAGGCACTGTTGCCCGAACTGGCGGCGGCATTGGCGCAGCCGCCGCAGCCGGACTACCTCGGCTACGCCTGGCTGCGTGATGCGCCGTGCCCGGAATTGCGCGACAGCGCCGGCGCCCGGCATCCGCCGCCCCAGGATTACGCCTTTGGCGAGGAGCTGCGCGCCGCGCTCGATGCCGCCGCGGCGCGCCTCGGCGAGTGCCGCGACGGCCACCGCGTGGCGATCGGCGGCTCCTGCGCCAGGTCCGAGGCGCCTTCGGGATAGGCCTGCCCCCGGCCATCGCCACGGCCGATGTCAGTGTTTGCTGCGCGACTGCGTATCCCCCGGTGACCCCCACCACCGGATCCACGCCCATGCACCCGCGTTTCCCCTCGCCCCTTTTGCACGCCGCCCTGCTCGCTGCATTGCTCCCCGCCGCGCATGCCGGCGAGTTCGTCTATCAGGGCAAGCTCGATGATCGCGGTGTCCCCGCCAACGGTCGCTACGACCTGCGCATCGCCGCTTACACCGATGAAAAATCGGCATCCGGTCTGATGGCGCCGATCGAGTTTCCGAGCGTCGAAGTCAAGGACGGCCGCTTCGAACTGCGCTTCGATGCGCCGCTCGCGAAGGAGCGCGAAGCCTGGCTCGAAGTCGCCGTACGCGATGCCGGCAGCGCCGCCTACGCGAGCCTCCCGGGACGCAGCAAGGCAATCAGCGCCCCCCTGATCGGCGCCTGCTGGAGCGCCACCGGCGATGCTGGCAGCAACCCCACCACCCACTTCCTCGGCACCACCGACGCGCAGCCGTTGGTGCTGCGCACGGCCAACGTGCAGAGCCTGCGCATCGAGCCATCCAGCATCCTGTCGGGTGGTCTGCCGATCACCGCGAATGTAATTGCGGGAAGTAAGTCCAACTACACCGAGGTTGCTGTGCGCGGCGCCACGATCGCTGGCGGTGGCGTGCCCTTCGGCGACAACGACCCCGACTTCCTCAACGAGGGTCCGAATCGCGTCGCTGACCACTACGGCACGGTGGGGTGGCAACAACAACTTGGCAGGTGACCTCCTGGGTACCGCGGGCGATCGCGCCTTTGCCACCGTCGCAGGCGGCGCTTACAACAATGCAACGGGATTCGCTGCCGCGGTCGGAGGCGGCGAAATCAACCGAGCCAGTGGTGAGGGTGCGATGGTTTCGGGTGGTAGAGGCAACACGGCAAGCCATAGCATGAGTACGGCGGCCGGGGGGCTTTACAATTGCGCAGGTGGCTTGGTGTCGTTTGCGGCTGGCCACCTGGCCAAGGTGCGGGTGGGTTCGGCTTCCGGGAACGCCGGGTTCGGATGCGACGGTGTAGCCACCAGCGGTGATGCCAATGGCGACGAAGGCACCTTCGCCTGGGCCGACAGTCAGGTGGCCAACTTCGTTTCCACCGGCCCCAACCAGTTCCTGATCCGCGCCCAGGGTGGCGTGGCGATCAACACCAACGCGCCGGAGGCGGGTGCGGCGCTGACGGTGGCGGGCAATGCGGTGGTGCAGCCTCCGGGGGCCTTGTCCTTCGGCAGTTCAACGCGGCAGATGATCAATCTGTTCGGCACCTCGTACGGCATCGGCGTGCAGTCGGATACGCAGTATTTCCGCTCCGGCGGCAACGGCTACTTCGCCTGGTTCAAGGGCGGCGTGCACAGCAACACCGGGCTCGATCCGGGCGCCGGCGGCAGCCTGCTGATGACGCTCGGGCCCGCCGCGAGCACGCCCACCGGCACCGCGCGTGCGCAGAGCTTCACCAACGTCAGCGACCGCGCCAGCAAGACCGGCTTCGAGCCGATCGATGCCAGCGAAGTGCTGACGCGCGTGACGCAGTTGCCGCTCAGTCAGTGGTCCTATCGCAACGAACCGAGCGTGCGCCACCTCGGCCCGGTCGCGCAGGACTTCCGCGCTGCATTCGGCCTCGGCGAAGACGAGCGCACCATCAGCACGGTCGACAGCGCCGGCGTTGCGCTGGCCGCGATCCAGGGGCTGAACGCGAAGCTCGAAGCGGAGAACACCGCGCTGCGTGAAGACAACACTGCGATCCGCGACGAAATCACCAGTTTGCGCGAGCAGCAGTCGCGCGAACTCATCGCGCTGCAGCAGCAACTGACCGACCTGCGCGCGCTGCTGGCTCCCGCGGTCGCCGATGGAAGCCGCTGAGATGCGCACGCGAATTCTGGTCCTTGGTCTGCTGCTGTCAGGCGCCGACCTCGCCGCCGCCGAGCCCACGCGCTTCCAACTTCGCGGCGAACTGCAACCGAGCGCGACCAGCAACGACGGTCGCTTCAGCTTGCGCGCGCAGGCGCGGGTGACGCCCGAGGCGAAGTCCGGCGATGGCCGCTTCGCGCTCAAGTCCACGAATGCGAGCTGCGACCCGCTCGACTTCAACCTGTTCAAGGACGGCTTCGAAGGCCCCTGAACCCATGCATCGCACCGGAGATTCCACCATGTCCCGCCGTTTCGCCTCGTCCCTGCTGCACGCCGCCCTGCTCGCCGCATTGATCCCCGCCGCGCACGCCGGCGAGTTCGTCTATCAGGGCCAGCTCGATGATCGCGGGCAGCCCGCCAACGGTCGCTACGACCTGCGCATCGCCGCTTACACCGATGAAAAAGCGGCATCCGGCCTGATGGCGCCGATCGAGTTTCCGAGCGTTGAAGTCAAGGACGGCCGCTTCGAACTGCGCTTCGACGCGCCGCTCGCGAAGGACCGCGAAGCTTGGCTTGAAGTCGCCGTACGCGACGCGGGCAGCGTCGCCTACGCTAGCCTGCCCGGCCGCAGCAAGGCGATCAGCGCCCCCCTGATCGGCGCCTGCTGGAGCGCTACGGGGGATGCCGGCAGCAACCCCGCGACCCACTTCCTGGGCACCACCGACGCGCAGCCGCTGGTGCTGCGCACGGCCAACGTGCAGAGCCTGCGCATCGAGCCTTCCAGCACTCTGTTTGGTGGGCTGCCGATCACCGCGAATGCGATCGCGGGATCGCGCGTCAACGGCGTGACGGCCGGGGTGCGTGGCGCGACCATTTCCGGCGGCGGCGTGCCCAGCGGCGACAGCGACCCGGATTTCAGTGGCGAGTCGCCGAACCAGATTGCGGACCACTACGGAACCATCGGCGGCGGCTACGGCAATGTGGCCGGCATGGATGAGGGAGATCTGGATCTGCAGTCGTTTGCGGTCGTGGGCGGCGGCAAGGGCAATCTGGCAATGGGAAGCCTGAGCACGATCTCGGGGGGCGCCGACAACATCGCTGCTGGCGAAAATAGCTTCATCGGCGGTGGTGACTCCAATAGCGCCCCCGGTGGTGGCGGAACGGTTGGCGGTGGTGGAAGCAATACCGCCAGTGGTTCCGCCAGTACCGTTGCGGGCGGTGGAGCGAACATGGCCAGTGGCAGCCTTGGTTCGATCAGCGGCGGTGGATTCAACACCGCCAGCGGCGGCTACAGCTCCGTCTCAGGTGGAGCCTACAACTGTGCGGGCGGTGTTCTGTCTTCCGCGAACGGAAGCCGCGCCAAGGTTCGCCCCGGCAGCGGCTCGGGAAGCGCAGGACAGGGTTGCAACGGCGTAGCAACGGTGGGCACCGTTGGCGACCGGGGCACGTTCGTCTGGGCCGACTATCAGGATGCGGACTTCGTCTCTTCCGGCCCCAACCAGTTCCTGATCCGCGCCCAGGGCGGGGTGGCGATCAACACCAACACGCCGGAGGAGACTGCAGCGTTGACGGTGGCGGGCAATGTGGTGGTGCAGTCGCCAAACAGCTTGTCCTTCGGCAGCAGCACACGGCAGATGCTGAACCTGTGGGGCAACACCTACGGCATCGGCGTGCAGTCGGATACGCAGTATTTCCGCTCTGGCGGTAACGGCTACTTCGCCTGGTTCCGGGGCGGCGTGCACAGCAATACCGGGCTCGACCCGGGCGCCGGCGGCAGCCTGCTGATGACGCTCGGTCCCGCCGCCAGCACGCCCACCGGCACCGCGCGTGCGCAGAGCTTCACCAACGTCAGCGACCGCGCCAGCAAGACCGGCTTCGAGCCGATCGATGCCAGTGACGTGCTGACGCGCGTGACGCAGTTGCCGCTCAGCCAGTGGTCGTATCGCAACGAACCGAGCGTGCGCCACCTCGGCCCGGTCGCGCAGGACTTCCGCGCTGCATTCGGTCTCGGTGAAGACGAGCGCACCATCAGCACGGTCGACAGCGCGGGAGTCGCGCTTGCGGCGATCCAGGGTCTGAATGCGAAGCTGGAAGCCGAGAATGCGGCCAAGGACAACGAGATCGCTGTGCTGCGCCACGACCTCGCCGCCCTGCGCGATCGGCAGTCAGCCGAAGTTGCCGCCTTGCGCGCACTGATCGAATCGCGTCTGCCGGCGGAGCGCTGACATGCGCGCGCACTTCCGCTTGCTGCTCGGTGTCGCGTCCTTGCTGCCCGTCGGCGCGGTGATTGCCGCCGATCCCACGCGCTTCCAGCTCCGCGGCGAACTGCAATCGAGCGCGACCAGTTCGGACGGTCGCTTCAGCCTGCGCGCCGAGGCGCGGGTGACGCCCGAGGCCAAGTCGGCCGATGGCCGCTTCGCGCTCAAGTCCACGAATGCGAGCTGCGACCCGCTCGACTTCAACCTGTTCAAGGACGGCTTCGAAGGCCCCTGAACCCATGCATCGCACCGGAGATTCCACCATGTCCCGCCGTTTCGCCTCGTCCCTGCTGCACGCCGCCCTGCTCGCCGCATTGATCCCCGCCGCGCACGCCGGCGAGTTCGTCTATCAGGGCCAGCTCGATGATCGCGGGCAGCCCGCCAACGGTCGCTACGACCTGCGCATCGCCGCTTACACCGATGAAAAATCAGCATCCGGCCTGATGGCGCCGATCGAGTTTTCGAGCGTCGAAGTCAAGGACGGCCGCTTCGAACTGCGCTTCGATGCGCCGCTCGCGAAGGAGCGCGAAGCCTGGCTCGAAGTCGCCGTACGCGACGCGGGCAGCAGCGCCTACGCCAGCCTCCCGGGACGCAGCAAGGCAATCAGCGCCCCCCTGATCGGCGCCTGCTGGAGCGCTACGGGGGATGCCGGCAGCAACCCCGCGACCCACTTCCTCGGCACCACCGACGCGCAGCCGTTGGTGCTGCGCACGGCCAACGTGCAGAGCCTGCGCATCGAGCCCTCCAGCATCCTGTCGGGCGGTCTGCCGATCACCGCGAATGCGATCGCGGGATCGCGCGTCAACGGCGTGACGGCCGGCGTACGCGGCGCGACCATTTCCGGCGGCGGCGTGCCCACCGGCGACAGCGACCCGGATTTCAGCGGCGAGTCGCCGAATCAAATCGCCGACCACTACGGAACCATCGGCGGCGGCTACGGCAATGTGGCTGGCATGGATGATGGAGATCTGGATCTGCAGTCGTTTGCGGTCGTGGGCGGCGGCAAGGGCAATCTGGCAATGGGAAGCCTGAGCACGATCTCGGGGGGCGCCGACAACATCGCTGCTGGCGAAAATAGCTTCATCGGCGGTGGTGACTCCAATAGCGCCCCCCGGTGGTGGCGGAACGGTTGGCGGTGGTGGAAGCAATACCGCCAGTGGTTCCGCCAGTACCGTTGCGGGCGGTGGAGCGAACATGGCCAGTGGCAGCCTTGGTTCGATCAGCGGCGGTGGATTCAACACCGCCAGCGGCTACTACAGCTCGGTCTCAGGTGGAGCCTACAACTGTGCGGGCGGTGTTCTGTCTTCCGCGAACGGAAGCCGCGCCAAGGTTCGCCCCGGCAGCGGCTCGGGAAGCGCAGGACAGGGTTGCAACGGCATAGCAACGGTGGGCACCGTTGGCGACCGGGGCACGTTCGTCTGGGCCGACTATCAGGATGCGGACTTCGTCTCTACCGGCCCCAACCAGTTCCTGATCCGCGCCCAGGGCGGGGTGGCGATCAACACCAACACGCCGGAGGAGACTGCAGCGTTGACGGTGGCGGGCAACGTGGTGGTGCAGTCGCCAAACAGCTTGTCCTTCGGCAGCAGCACACGGCAGATGCTGAACCTGTGGGGCAACACCTACGGCATCGGCGTGCAGTCGGATACGCAGTACTTCCGCTCCGGTGGCAACGGCTACTTCGCCTGGTTCCGGGGCGGCGTGCACAGCAATACCGGGCTCGATCCGGGCGCCGGCGGCAGCCTGCTGATGACGCTCGGGCCCGCCGCGAGCACGCCCACCGGCACCGCGCGTGCGCAGAGCTTCACCAACGTCAGCGACCGCGCCAGCAAGACCGGCTTCGAGCCGATCGATGCCAGCGAAGTGCTGACGCGCGTGACGCAGTTGCCGCTCAGCCAGTGGTCCTATCGCAACGAACCGAGCGTGCGCCACCTCGGCCCGGTCGCGCAGGACTTCCGCGCTGCATTCGGCCTCGGCGAAGACGAGCGCACCATCAGCACGGTTGACAGCGCCGGCGTCGCGCTTGCGGCGATCCAGGGTCTGAACGCGAAGCTGGAGGCGGAGAACAACGCGCTGCGTGAGGACAACACCGCGATCCGCGACGAACTCGTCGCGCTGCAGCAGCAACTGACCGACCTGCGCGCGCTGCTGGCTCCCGCGGTCGCCGATGGAAGCCGCTGAGATGCGCACGCGAATTCTGGTCCTTGGTCTGCTGCTGTCAGGCGCCGACCTCGCCGCCGCCGAGCCCACGCGCTTCCAACTTCGCGGCGAACTGCAACCGAGCGCGACCAGCAACGACGGTCGCTTCAGCTTGCGCGCGCAGGCGCGGGTGACGCCCGTGGCGAAGTCCGGCGATGGCCGCTTCGCGCTCAAGTCCACGAATGCGAGCTGCGACCCGCTCGACTTCAACCTGTTCAAGGACGGCTTCGAAGGCCCCTGAACCCATGCATCGCACCGGAGATTCCACCATGTCCCGCCGTTTCGCCTCGTCCCTGCTGCACGCCGCCCTGCTCGCTGCATTGCTCCCCGCCGCGCACGCCGGCGAGTTCGTCTATCAGGGCCAGCTCGATGATCGCGGGCAGCCCGCCAACGGTCGCTACGACCTGCGCATCGCCGCTTACACCGATGAGAAATCGGCATCGGGCCTGATGGCGCCCATCGAGTTTTCGAGCGTCGAAGTCAAGGACGGCCGCTTCGAACTGCGCTTCGATGCGCCGCTCGCGAAGGACCGCGAAGCCTGGCTCGAAGTCGCCGTACGCGATGCCGGCAGCGCCGCCTACGCCAGCCTGCCCGGCCGCAGCAAGGCGATCAGCGCCCCCTTGATCGGCGCCTGCTGGAGCGCCACCGGCGATGCCGGCAGCAACCCCGCGACCAACTTCCTCGGCACCACCGACGCGCAGCCGTTGGTGCTGCGCACGGCCAACGTGCAGAGCCTGCGCATCGAGCCAAGCGCGGAGTTGTTTGAAGGTTTGCCGATCACTGCCAACGTGATTGCTGGAAGTCGCTCCAACTATACCGAGGCCAACGTGCGCGGAGCGACGATCGCCGGTGGCGGCGTTCCGTTTGGTAACAGCGACCCGGAGTTCTCCAACGATTTTCCGAACTACGTCGGCGACCACTACGGTACGGTTGGCGGCGGCTTCGGCAACAAGGCTGGCGACTATCTGGGCACCGTTGGGGATCGTGCCTTTGCCACCGTCGCCGGCGGTTATCGCAACGGTGCTGGGGGGCTCTATGGCATGGTTGGCGGCGGCGAAATTAACAACGCCAGTGGCGAAAGCGCCTCGGTCGGCGGCGGCCACGGCAATTCGGCGAGCCACTTGTACAGCACGGTGCCCGGGGGCTCGGGCAACTGTGCCGGCGGCGAGAGTTCGTTCGCCGCTGGACATAGCGCCAAGGTTCGGGTCGGGTCGTCTTCCGGATACGCCGGGTTTGGCTGCTCGAGTGTCGCTGCCAGCGGTGATGCCAATGGCGACGAAGGCACCTTCGCCTGGGCCGACAGTCAGGTGGCCAACTTCGTTTCCACCGGCCCCAACCAGTTCCTGATCCGCGCCCAGAATGGCGTGGCAATCAACACCAACGCGCCGGAGGTCGGAGCGGCGCTGACGGTGGCGGGGAGTGCGGTGGTGCAGTCTCCGGGCGCATTGTCCTTTGGCAGTGCGACGCGGCAGATGCTGAACCTGTTCGGCACCTCGTACGGCATCGGCGTGCAGTCGGATACGCAGTACTTCCGCTCTGGCGGCAACGGCTACTTCGCCTGGTTCCGGGGCGGCGTGCACAGCAATACCGGGCTCGACCCGGGCGCCGGCGGCAGCCTGCTGATGACGCTCGGTCCCGCCGCCAGCACGCCCACCGGCACCGCGCGTGCGCAGAGCTTCACCAACGTCAGCGACCGCGCCAGCAAGACCGGCTTCGAGCCGATCGATGCCAGTGACGTGCTGACGCGCGTGACGCAGTTGCCGCTCAGCCAGTGGTCGTATCGCAACGAACCGAGCGTGCGCCACCTCGGCCCGGTCGCGCAGGACTTCCGCGCTGCATTCGGTCTCGGTGAAGACGAGCGCACCATCAGCACGGTTGACAGCGCGGGAGTCGCGCTCGCGGCGATCCAGGGTCTGAATGCGAAGCTGGAAGCCGAGAATGCGGCCAAGGACAACGAGATCGCTGTGCTGCGCCAAGACCTCGCCGCCCTGCGCGCACTGGTCGAGTCGCGGCTGCGGGGCGAACGCTGACACGCGCGCGCACTTCCAACTCCGCGGCGAACTGCAGTCGAGCACGACCAGTTGCGACGGTCGCTTCAGCCTGCGCGCGCAGGTGACGCCCGAGGTCAAGTCCTTCGACGCGCGCCAGCGCGCGATCCGAGCCCGTGCGACACTTTCGCGACCCTGGCCGGGAGGAGTGCGATCATGCGATGCGTTCGACGAAGGTTCGGTCTGGCGCGCTGGCCGCTGATTGGCCTGCTGCTGACGCCCGTTTCGACGCTGGCCGACACCATCGTGGTCGGCAGCGGTGCGGGATGTACCCACAGCAGCCTGGCGACTGCCTTTCTCGCCGCCGCGGTCAGTTCCGGCAGCGATACCCTCATCATCACCGCCAACCAGACGCACACGGGTGCCGTCGCCTTGAACCTGACCAACGAAGGGTCGGTCACGATTCGCGGGGGCGTGAGTTGCGCCGATACCGCCGAGCAGCAGCGCGACATCACCGCGACCCAGGGCGATCTGTTCGAGTTCGTCAACACCCACGCCACGGTGCGCAAGCTGCGGCTGATCAGTGATGTCAATGGCGGTCGGCCGTTGACCGCCAGTGGCAGCAGTCTCATCACCCTCGACGATGGTGCGGTCCTCAACGCCGGCAAAGCCGGAACCGGCGGCAATCTTTATCTCAGCGGCGGCGCCAGTCTGGTGATGCTCTCGGGCTCGATGATCTGGCATGGCGCCGCAACGTTCGACGGTGGCGGCGTTTACTGCACGGGAGCGGGCACGGTGGCCATTGCCGATGGCGCGCTGATACGCGACAACACCGCCGCGTTCAATGGTGGCGGCATCTACGCTGCGTCGGGCTGCACCGTCAACCTTTCCGCCGGCGGACCCAGCACCTTCGGAGCGACCATCTTCGAAGGCGTCTGGAACAATCACGCCGACTTCAATGGCGGCGGCATCTACACCACCACCGGCGCGAACGTGAACGTGCTCGGGTCGTCGGCCGAGGCGGCATCAGTGCGAGACAACATCGCCGAAAAGAATGGCGGCGGCATCTACGCCACTGGTGCGGGAACCCGTGTCGAGATTCTTTCGGCCGAGATCGTCGACAACCTCAGCTACGAGGATGGCGGTGGGCTCTACGTCGGGGCTGGTGCCGACTTGCTGATGGATCGGGACCTGGCGAGTTGCGCCCGCGCCGTCCGCTGCTCGTTGCTTGAGGGAAACTCGAACGCATCGCTTGCCGGCGTCACCTCCGAAGGCGGCGCCATCTACGTCGCCGGCGGTGCGACTGCAGCGATCCGGCAGACCTATGTCACCGGAAACACGTCGCTCGATGAAGGCAATGTCGCGTTGGTCGATGGCAGCGACAGCTACTTGTTGCTGGAGGGGGGTGTGTTGTACGACAACGCTGGCGTCGGAACCCACGTGTTTGCGCGCAACGGCGGCCATGCGCGAGTCGCCTTCTCTTCGCTGTGGGGGAGTTCCACGCCAGGCCTGGGAATGTACCTGTTGCAGGCCGGCAACAATGGCCGTGTCGACCTGTATTCAAGTCTGGCGGTGGAAGGGTTCGGCCAGGCGCCCACGGGTGGCGGACCGGACAAGGTGTTCGGACCCGCCGGCAGCGGTGGTCAGCACTTCGCTCGCTGCGCAATTGCCCACGAGACCGGATCACTGCCGGTGGTACTCCCGACCACCTACTTGATCGAGACCGACCCCGCGCAGGTGTGGTCGTCACCGGCGACTGGCGACCCGCATCTGCGCGCGGATTCCGACGCCATCGATTATTGCGACACATCGGGCCATGTGCCGGTTGATCGCGATATCGACAACGAGGTTCGTGGCCTCGACGACCTCGGTGTCGCCGATCGCTTCGGCAACCACGAC
Source organism: Lysobacterales bacterium (assembly GCA_016703225.1). Taxonomy (NCBI): domain Bacteria; kingdom Pseudomonadati; phylum Pseudomonadota; class Gammaproteobacteria; order Lysobacterales; species Lysobacterales bacterium. Next base: position 47,285 of record JADJCM010000001.1, on the reverse strand, counting down.
CTCGGTGCCGATGAGCGACCGCCGGGAGCGGCGCCGGACGCGATCTTCCAGAACGGCTTCGAGACCTAGCCTCGGTCATCGTTCCCGACGTCGGCCACATCACCGAGTGCAGGGGCGGCCAGGCGGTTCCGATGGAGGAAGGCCTGCCAAAGCTTACCTTTTTCGGCATCGGCGGCGAATCCTTCGGTCAGGCCATCGGTCAGGCCATCGGGCAAGGCGGTCTGACGACGCGCGAAGGCGCCGCCGATCGCCTGCGCAAGATCGCGGGGATTCATCGCATTTTCGCGGGGCAATGCCAGCAGGTCGAAGTAGTCCTTCATCCGGCTGCTGGTCATGCCGAGACTGGCGATGGCCTCCAGCTTCTCGGCGAAAACGGTCTTGCGCGGATACACGCGCAAGCGCGGGGCGGGGAGGTCGGCGAGCTTGGAGGGCTGCTCCTGGTGGGGCAGGGTGTTACTCATCGTCGGATGAAGTCAACCGAATCCGACGATATGGCCCGCAGCGGGATCAAGCCTCGTCGGGCTCGCCGCGGCCGAGGCCGTGTTCGCGGAGCTTCTTGTAGAAGCTGGTCTTGCCGATGCCGAGTGCGCGCCAGGCGGCTTCGCCCTGGCCGTGGCGGGCGAGGGCGGTGCGCAGGGCTTCGGCTTCGGCGCGGTGCAGGGCGGCTTCGAGGCCGATGCCGGCGGCGGCGTCGGGTGCGGCGGCGAGGGCGCCGGATGCCTGGGCGATCGCGTTCGGCAGCGGCAGCGCCTGCAGTCGTTCCGGCAGGTGCACGCGGTCGAGCGCTTCGCCTGGATGCAGCATCGCGGTGGCGGTCTCGACCACCTGGCGCAGTTCGCGCACGTTGCCCGGCCAGTGCCAGGCCTGCAGCGTGGCCAGCGCCGCGGCGCTCATGCCGGGGCTGCGCTGGGCGTTCTCGGCCAGCGCCTGCTGGAAGAAGTGGATGGCCAGCGGGGCGATGTCCTCGCGCCGCTCGCGCAGTGGCGGCAGGCGGATCTCGAATCCGGCGAGGCGATGGTAGAGGTCGAGTCGGAAGCGGCCGGCTTCGACTTCGTTGGCCAGATCACGATTCGTGGCGCCGACCAGGCGCACGTCGATGTCCACCAGATGTTTGCCGCCGATGCGCAGGATGCGGCCTTCCTCGACCGCGCGCAGCAGTCGCACCTGGGTCTCGGGCGGCATGTCGCCGAGTTCATCGAGGAACAGCGTGCCGCCGTTGGCGCGCTCGAACACGCCCGCGCGCGCATCGACGCCGGTGGCCGCGCCGCGCTCGATGCCGAACAGTTCGGCTTCCAGCAGATCGCGCGGCAGCGCTGCGCAGTTGATCGCGACGAAGGGTGCCTTGCGCCGCGGCGAGCTGTCGTGCACCCAGCGTGCGAGCGCGTCCTTGCCGGCACCGGTCTCGCCGAACACCAGCACGTTGACGCGGCTGCGCGCGACGCGTCCGAGCGCCTGCAGGCGGCGCAGCAGGGCTTCGTTGCGGCTCGGCACGCCGGGCGGGTGACTGGCAGCGGGCACCGTTGCATAGCCGGTGGGCATCGGCTCCGGCAGCAGGTCGAGCAGCGGTGCCAGCACGGCGGCCAGCGCGGGGACACGCGTCGCGCCCGCAGCGTCAGCCAGCACCCGCCAGCCGGCGTGTTCCAGCACCAGCGCCAGTTCGCAGTCGATGCCGCAGGCGGCACGCACGTTTCCGTCGAGGTCGAGCAGGCGCAGCGCGTCGAATTCGAGCGCCTGCGCGAAGGCCGCGAGCACGCGCGGCAGCGTTGCCTCGAAACCCGGGCGGGCCGTGGCCAATTCGCGCCACAGCGCCTCGCGCAACCGCGTCGCCAGCGTCAGTTGCTGGGTACCCAGCGCGGTGCGCTGCGCCGCGTTCGGCGGGTCGATCTCGCCGGTGCGAAACGCCAGCCCGGCCGGTTCGTCGGCGTGCTCGTGCACGCGCAGCCGCACCCCACCGAGGTCGAGCACGAAGTCGCCGCGGCAGGCGATCTGGCCGATGCGACGACCGTCGACGCGGCTGCCGTTGGTGGAATCGAGGTCGCGTACCACGCAGCCGCCGTCGCCGAGCACCTCGATCTCGACGTGCTCGCGCGACACGCCGCGCACGTCGAGCTGCACCGCGCAATCGCCGCCACGGCCGATGCGCCAGCGCCCGACGTCGAGCTGCCGCCGCGACAGCGCGGCGTCGGCCGGTTCCAAGGTTTCGAGCGTGTAGCGGATGCGTTCCATCGTTCAAGGGGCAGCAGCGGAACCGCAAGCATAGCGCCGGCCCCGGTCGCATCCTTGCGTCAACGGCGCGCGACCCGCTGCGTTGAGCGCGAGGTTGCTCGGGTGATGGGGTCGATCGGATGAAACGAACGGGTTTGGCGTTGTGGGCGCTGCTGGCGGGTCCGCTGGCGCATGCGCAGTCGATCTGCAGTTTTGCGGATGCGGACGCGCGCTTCGAGCAGTTGATGCAGGACCAGGGCTTGCCTGGTGGCGCGATCCTGATCGGCGACCGCCAGGGCCTGCTGCATGAGCGCTACTTCGGCAGCCATGGCGCCGCCACCGTGGTGCCGATCGCGTCCGCGAGCAAGCTGGTCTCGGGCGTGCGCATCCTGCAGCTGATCGACGACGGCCGCATCGATGCGGATGCGCCCGTCGCTGCCGTGCTGCCGCAATTCACTGGCGACAAGGCGACGATGAGCGTCGCGCAGATGTTCTCGCACACCGCCGGTTACGGCGGCGATTCCGGCGACCCGCTGGTGTTCGACCGCACGATCACGCTGGCCGAAGCGGTGGACCAGATCGCCTGCTGCCGGTCGCTGCCCGCGGGGTTCACGGTGGGCGGCCAGTTCGCTTACGGCGGCGTGTCGATGCACATCGCCGGTCGCGTTGCCGAAGTCGCGACCGGGCTCGACTGGGAAGCGGGATGGCAGGCGGAACTGGGCGTGCCGCTTGGCATCGGCTCGATCGACTGGCAGGCCTTCGGCGCCACCAGCAACTACCCGATTGCCGGCGGTGCGCGCAGCAACTTGCGCGACCTGGGTCGGCTGCTGCACCTCCTCGCCAACGACGGACGCTCGAACAACCGCCGCCTGCTGTCCATGGGTGCTGCCGATCGCCTGCTCGTGGATCGCGCGGCCGGCTTGCCGGCACTTGAAGTTCCGCCCGGCGTCACGCCGCCGGTGCACTACGGCCTCGGCGCCTGGATCGATGGTCTCGGCGGCCCCGAACGACTGCAACTGGTCCACAGCCTCGGCGCCTTCGGCACGATGCCCTGGGCGGACTTCAGACACCGTGCGTTCGGCGTCTTCATGATCCGCGGTGCCGCCGGCATCAATGGCGCCGCGATACCGGCCTACCGCGAGATGCTGGCCGCGATCGAGATCCGCCTCGAAGCCGGACCCTGCGTCTGGATCGAGCGCTTCGACGAGATCTTCGTCGCTGACTTCGACGCGCGTTGAACTACTCGAAGCCGTCCGCGAACAGCGATCCGTCGTCGTCGCGGATGTGCGCCGTCAGGGCCACGACTCCACACCGCTTGGCGGTCACGCCCGAGGGTGCCAGGCTGAAATCGGATCCATTGGCAGCATTGCCGGCCGTGGCCACCGCGACCGATGGGAAGCCGAACCCCTGGCCGCCGCGGCGGATGACCTCGATCGTCACGTTGCTGGATGCTTCCGGGACGTCGATGTTGGCGGTCGCGAACTCGATATGGCCGGACTCCGGCTCGACCAGGGTCACGTCGGCGCTGCGGCTATTGTCGCCCGCATCTTGCGCCTGAACGAACTCCTGTCGGATTGCGTTGACTCATGGCAGGGGATGCAAACTGCGATCTTTGTTGCTGGGCGCTCCGCCCTTCCTCCACACGGATTCAATGTCAATCGCTTTCGAAACCGTCCGCGAAGATCGTTGGTGTGCAGATCCCGTCGCCGCCAGCGTTGAAAATGGAGCTGATTTCGCCCGCGCTCAGCATCCGGCTGAACAAGGCGACTTCGTCGATCAGGCCGTTGAAGCTCGAGTTGAAGCCGTGCGCGGAATTGGTCTCGTCGGAGAAATTGCCGATGTTCCAGCCACGCGTGTTCGGAGTCGAACCCGAAAAGGTGCGCGGCGTTGATCCGCGCAGTTCGCCGTCGACGTAGAGCGCCATGACGCTGCCGTCATAGGTCGCGACCACCAGGTGCCAGCCATTGGCGATCGCCGTGTTCACGTAGGTATCCGCCAACTGCCGTTGATTGATGGCGAACAGGAGATTGCCGCTGTCGATCCTCAGGTACAAGGAGAAGTTGCCGATGCCGCCGCCCTCCCCCATGTAGTTGCCGGCGATGACCTGCAGCGCTGGCAAGTCGGCGGCGCTGGTGTTCACCCAGGCGGCGATCGTAAACGGACCGGTTTCGGTCAGTCCGATGCCGCCGAGCAAGCCGACCCGCATCGAATCGTCGATCCCGTCGAACTGGAATGCGCGACCGACAAACCCCGGCCCGTAGCCGACGCCATTGGTCAGGCTACCGGGGTAATTGCCGAGGCGGTCGAACGCGTTGTCCTCGCCGGACCACCAGGCGCCGAGACCCGGCGGCGCTGGCACGCATGCAAGCGGCGCCGCGATGGCGGCATTGGCGACCAGCAGCGCCGCGAGGGCGAGCAGGCAGGGCGGCCATATCACTCGGGCGACTTTCGAAGCGCCCCGATCGTGGTTGATATCGATCACCATGGCCAATTCTCCCGATTTGTGTGGCCCACCCGACGGCGTCCACCTGACATCGTGACGCCAGCGAAGAGATTATCGTCGCGTCGTTGCGGTCGACATTGACCATAGTCAACCCGATCTGGGCGGCAACATCAGGGCCACCGCCCTGCGCCCAGTTTCCTCTGTCGCAGAAGAGCCGTCGGGGTTCGCCGTCCGTGGGCACCAGGAGTTCCGTGCCGGTGTCGCTGCGCGACAACCGGAACAGGTTGGACGGGGTATCGATGAATGCATCGACGGCGCCGCTCTGGTCGCTGGCCAGCAGATTGGTTGCGCCGGATAGGAAGCCGATGATGTCGCCACCGTCCGATATCGTGCAGGCGAGCACATCGCTGTTCGCCTCGGTGCCGAGGATCGAAGTATCCTCCACCGAACGGGGTCGACGCTGGTCGTAGGAGCCTGCATCAAGTCTGGTTGCAAGGAGCCGGGCGACGACAAGACGGATGGACTTCCAAGCCATGGCGAAGGACCACGGGAGGACGATGCGCGACGCGAGTGGAACTCCCGCAGGGGCTGGCAGAGGAGGTCTTGGCAGAGGCGCGCATGCGTCTCCGCGAAGGACCGTGAGCGCTACTCGAAACCATCCTTGAACAAGGCATCGGCGACGAAGCTGTGGCTCATCGATGCCGACGGGTTGCCGCCGGTGGCGGCGTCGCCGAAGGGCAAGTAGCGGGTGTCGAGCACGGCGCCGAGTGCGTGCACGCCGAGCGCCATCGCCGGCAGCGTGCAGGTGGCGCTGGCGGAGGCGGGGCCGGTGGCGTTGAGTGCGGCGTCGCAGTATGCGTAGGTGCTGCCCCAGGCGGAGTAGCTGATGCGCACGCTGCCGCGCGGAACAAACGGTGCCGGGCCGGCGACGTTCACCGTCACGGTCTTGGCGGTGTTCTCGATCTGCGTGGCCGTCGTGCCGGGTGCGAAGGTCAGGGTCAACGGATGCCAGCCGAGCTCGCTCGATGCGCGCGAGGACGGCGCCGGCGGCATCGCGCCGAGTGTCGAAGCGACCACAACCGCGTCCGCCGGCCACGGCGTTGGCGGCAGCGGCAGCACGACGCTCTTGATCGACTGCGCGTCGGATGCTTCGTACACGTCGCTGCCCAAGCGATCGAGCGGCGCCTGCGTGATCGCCGAATAGAACTCGACTTGCAGCGGATACTGCGCGTTGGCCGTGCTGGCATCGATGCGGTAGCTGAGGTGCAGTCCGTCGGCCTCGAGCGCGAACGCGGTGATCTCCGGATGGTTCTGCACGCTGCTGTCGCGCCCGCCGAGGCTGCCGTCGGCGTCGCCGGCATCGTTCGGACGGCGCATCAGCGGACCGTCGCCGGTCGGCCAGCGCAGGTACCAGGGCTTCAGGTGGGTATCGACGAAATGATTGCCGAACACCGCGCCGCGACTGTTGCTGCCGGTGTCGATGGCGGCGAAATTGCCGCTGCTCGGGCCGACCACGAGGTTGCCATCGCCAGGTTGGTCGCCGCCGAACATCAGGGCGGCGACGTTCGAGGCGATGTAGGCGTATTCGAGCGCGAGCGGCGTGACGCCATCGGCACCGAGTCCGAAGTGATTGCCCTGTACCACCACCGGCGCCAGCGACTGGTTGTTGAAGGCGATGTTCTTCGGCGTGATGTCGAGGCCCTTGCGTGCGACCACGTTGCGGCCGTTCGGGTCGTCCGAACCAAAGTAGATGTAGTCGTCGTCGTAGTACGGGAAGTTGCCGTCGATGGCTTCGGCGACGCTGCAACTGCTCATGGTGTGGCCGTCGGCGCCGACCCCGAACAGGTTGCCGTACACCTTCAGCTTGCCGGTGTTGGTGTGGTTGACGATGCTGGCGCCGGCCTTGCAGAACAGATTGCGAGCGGCAGGCGTCAGGCCGCCGACGCGCACCGGTTGGCGCGACTCAAGCACGAACGCCCAGTTCACCATGCTGATGCCGCCATCGAGCGCCTCGCCGAAGGCATTGCCTTCGATGACGAACTCGCTGCTCGTCGGCGTCGAGTTCGTGTACTTGAGCGGATACACCTGGCCGTTGCCGCGGCCGTTCAGCACCAGCCCGCGCACCGTGCCGGGCGCGGTGAACCTCAGCGCCGGGTTGAGCTGGATCTTGTGTACCGTGTTCAGTCCGCCGGCGTTGGCGGCGATGGTGTTCGCCGAGGCGCCGGGCTGCGAGAAACCGTCGAGGGTCAGGGCTTCGTTGACCGAGATTTCGCCGGAACCGGCGATCACGCACCAGCCTTGCGCGGCGTTGCAGCCGGGATCGCTGGTCGGAATGTTGAAATGGATGGCGTCGATCACGCCGCTGCTGACATTGGCCTTGGCCACCGCGCCGGCGAGCGAACAGTCGTTGCCGATGCCGTCGTCGCAGCCGGACACGCCGGCGTCGGCCGAGGTGGTATCGACGGTGTAGGTGGCGGCCTGCGCGAGAGGGGCGCTGGCCAGAACTGCCAGCAGACTGGCGCGACACAGGATGGACATGGGAACCCCGGAATGACTGCGCGCAGCATCGGCCAAGTGACGAGTCGTCCCAACCCCGTGAACGTGGGGGTGACGAACCGCTATCGTGCACGCGTCCTTGGAAAGCGGGAGTCGGCGATGATGCGTCTGCAATGGTTGCTTGGCGGGCTGTTCGTGCTGGCTGGCTGCGCCTCGCCGCCCCGAGAAGCGCCCCCGCCTGAACAGGCAGCGACGGCGGTCGTGTCCGAATCCGAGCGGTTGGCCGCGATCGCTGCGCGCGTCACCATCCTCCGCGACGACTTCGGCGTGCCGCACATCTACGGCAAGACCGATGCCGATGCCGTGTTTGGGCTGCTCTACGCGCAGGCCGAGGACGACTTCCCGCGGATCGAGCGCAACTATCTGTGGGCGATCGGGCGGCTGGCCGAAGTGCAGGGCGAGTCGGCGTTGTGGAGCGACCTGCGCGCGAACTTGTACATGACGCGCGCAGAAGCCGAGGCCGCGTATGCGCACGCTCCGGAATGGTTACGCGAACTCTGCCAAGCCTTCGCCGATGGCCTGAACTTCTATCTGGCGACCCACCCCGGGGTGAAGCCGCAACGGCTCACGCGCTTCGAGCCGTGGATGCCGTTCTATTTCTTCGAAGGCTCGATCGGTGGCGACATCGAGTCGGTGCCGCTCGAAGGCATCGCCGCGTTCTACGGCCGCGGTCGCGCGGTCGAGGCGAGCCTGGCATCGGCTTCCGCAGAAGTCCGGCAGCCCGCGCCGTTGCCGATCGCATCCGCGCCGGCGCGCTTTGCCGAACCTTCCGGTTCCAACGGCTTTGCGATCGCAGGCAGTCGCACGCGCTCGGGTCATCCGCTGCTGCTGATCAATCCGCACACCTCGCTGTTCTTCCGCGGCGAAGTGCATGTGGTCAGCGAGGAAGGCTTGAATGCCTATGGCGCGGTGACCTGGGGGCAGTTCTTCGTCTACCAGGGATTCAACGAAACCACCGGCTGGATGCACACCTCGAGCTACGCCGATTTCATCGACGAATACGTGCAGCAGGTGCGGCGCGATGGCGACGTGCTGAAGGTCCGCGATGGCGATGTAATGAGTCCGGTCGAGACCTTCGATGTGTCGCTGAGCTACCGCGATGGCGACGCGATTCGCAGCCGCACCTTCCCGGTCTACCGCACGCGCCAGGGCCCGGTCACGCACACGATCGACGGACGCTGGACGACGACGCGGATCAACTGGAAGCCGGTCGATGCGCTCCGCCAGAGCTACCTGCGCATGAAGACGCGCGACTATGCCGGCTTCCGGGACATGATGCAGATTCGAGCCAATTCCTCGAACAACACCGTGTTCGCCGACGCCAGCGGCAACATCGCCTATTTCCACGGCAACTTCATGCCGAAGCGCGACCCGGCGTTGGACTATTCGCAGCCGCTGGACGGCAGCGATCCGCGCAGCGACTGGCAGGGCCTGCATGAACTCGACGAGATGATCACGCTGCTGAATCCCGGCAACGGTTGGATCCAGAACTGCAACTCGACACCGTTCAACGCCGCGCTCGACTTCAGCCCGAAGCGCGACGACTATCCGCGCTACATGGCGCCGGATGCCGAGACCTACCGCGCGATCCACGCCGTGCGCATGCTGAAGGACGCGAAGGACCTGACACTCGATAGCCTGATCGAACTCGCACACGATCCCGAACTGCCGGCCTTCGAGGTGTTGTTGCCGGGTTTGTTCACCGCCTACGACCACGATGCCCGCAACTGGCCGCAGCTCGCGCGCCCGATCTCGGTGCTCAGGCGCTGGGACCGCAAGGTCGCGCTGGACTCGGCGGGGATGACGCTGGCGCACTTCTATGGCGTGGCGCTGCTCGAACATCCGGCGCTGCCGCCCGGGTTGTCGCCGCTGGCGCAGGTCGAGTGGGCCGGGCGCGACAGCCTCGCTGCGGACCGGCTGGCCGCGTTTGCGCGCGTGGTCGCAACGCTCGAACGCGACTTCGGCAGCTGGGAAACGCCTTGGCGTGAAGTGAATCGCTACCAGCGCCTCGATGGCGCCATCGAACAACGCTACGACGATGCGCGGCCGAGCCTGCCGGTGCCGATGGCCTCGGGCAACTGGGGTGCGCTCGCCGCGTTCGGCGCCTTGCCGGGAGAAGGGACGAAGCGCATCTACGGCCGCAAGGGCAACAGCTTCATCGCCGCGGTCGAGTTCGGCCCGCGCCTGCGCGCCCGCACCCTGCTCGCCGGCGGCCAGAGCGGCGACCCGGCCTCCCCGCACTTCGCCGACCAGGCCGAACACTACGCCACCCGCCAATTCAAGGACGCAGCCTTCTACCGCGAAGACGTCGAGCGCCGCGCCGTGCGGCGTTACCACCCGGGGGAGTGAACGCGACGAAGCGCGTTTTCGGCAGCGCTGTCGCACGGTCTCGACTCATCGAAGGAAACCTCGTTTTGCCGCGGTGGAAATTCGGCGTAAGATGCGCGCACCTAGCCCCTTCGGACCGAACCGTCTCCGTAAGGTGTGCTTGCCGGGCGATCGTCCGGCTAGGCCGAGGGTGCGGACAAGGGGGCGACCACGTCGCTCCCTTCGTTTTTTCGAGTCACCCGAAATCCCAGACGTTTTCCAGCCGCGGGCCCAGCTGGCGCATCCAGCGGGCGTCCCGGCGCTCGTCGTCGCGCCGGGCACGCAGCACAGCGCCCGCGCACATGTCGGCCAGTTGGATCAGGTTGTCGTTCCTGGAGTCGACGAAGCGCAGACTGGCTACCTTGCCTTGCGCCAGCTCACGTCGCGGATAGCCGGCCAGCTCGCACTTGAACCGGCGGTCCCCGCTGCCGTCGACCTTGATCCTGGCGTCGCGCAGCGTGTCGTGATCGTGTGTCATCAGCAGGCGCAGAAAGAAGTTGTAGAAGCAGTCGCTGTCGCGCTTCAGGCGTTCGCTGTACAGACGCTGCTTCTCGACGACCAGCATTCGGGCGCGGAACTCCTGCTCGCGTACGGCCGAAAAGAACTAGTCGCGCACCCCGTCCGGAGACTTGGAGAACTTGATTTCCCCGTTGATCTGCAGGCGCTGTTTCAGGTCGGTGATGCAGGCCCCGGTCTGTTGCGCGGCGCGGTCGTCGTCGAAGCGCACCATCGCCACGACGAAATGGCTGGTGGAGCCCCGCCCGAGCTTGAAGCCGGTGTCACCGCTTTCATCCATCACCACCAGCATCGGCGCTTGATTCCTGTCTCGGAGCGGGTCGAGTCCGGCGCTTGGCGGATCGGTGCCGGGGTCGCGCCGGACCATAGCGACCCATTCGCTGACGAGGCTTTGGCCTCCGCGAGGACGGGTCTCGCGACTGCCTTGCCCGGCCTTTGCCTTGCTCTCTCCAGACCTTCGCCGGACAATCGCCCGTATTCCCTGATTTGATCCTGTCCATGATCGATGCCACGCGCTACCCGCGACTGGCGCAGATTGCCGTCCCCGGTGACTTGCGCCGCTTTCCCGAATCCGAGCTGTCGGCGATCGCCGCGGAACTGCGCGGCCATCTGATCGATTCGGTGGCGGTGTCGGGCGGGCATTTCGCCGCCGGGCTCGGCGTCGTCGAGCTGACCGTGGCCTTGCATTGGCTGTACGACACGCCGACCGATCGCCTGGTCTGGGACGTGGGCCACCAGTGCTATCCGCACAAGATCCTGAGCGGGCGCCGCGACACCATCCAGACGGTCAAGCAGCGCAACGGCGTGGCGCCGTTCCCGCGGCGCGAGGAAAGCGAATACGACACCTTTGGCGTCGGCCATTCCTCCACGTCGATTTCGGCGGCGCTCGGCATGGCGGTCGCGCTGCAACGGCAGGGCGATACGCGCAAGGTGGTGGCGGTGATCGGCGATGGCGCGATGACCGCGGGCATGGCCTACGAGGCGCTGAACCACGCCGGTGGCATGGATCCGGAGCCGAACCTGCTGGTGGTGTTGAACGACAACCAGATGTCGATCAGCGAGAACGTCGGCGGCCTGACCAAGATGTTTGCGCGACTGCTTGCGGGGCCCGCGTACACCGCGTTCCGCGAGGGCGGCAAGAAGCTGTTTCCGGCCAAGAGCCGCACCGGCAAATTCCTCAAACGCTGGGAAGAACATTGGAAGGGCATGGCGCTGCCGTCGACGCTGTTCGAGGAGATGGGGTTTCATTACACGGGGCCGGTGGATGGACATGATCTGCCGGAGATGCTGCGCATATTGCGCACCCTACGCGAGCTCAAGGGGCCGCAGCTGCTGCATGTGATCACGCGCAAGGGCAAGGGCTACGAGCGCGCCGAGGGCGACCAGATCGAATACCACGCGGTCGGGCCGTTCGATCCCGAAGTCGGCGTGGTCAAGAAGGCCGCACCGACCAAACCGAGCTACACCCAGGTGTTCGGCGACTGGCTGTGCGACATGGCCGCGACCGACCCCAAGCTCGCCGGCATCACCCCGGCGATGCGCGAAGGTTCCGGCCTGGTGCGCTTCTCGCAGGAGTATCCGCGGCAGTATTTCGATGTCGCCATTGCCGAGCAGCATGCGGTCACGCTCGCCGCCGGCATGGCCTGCGAGGGCATGAAGCCGGTGGTCGCGATCTACTCGACCTTCCTGCAGCGTGGCTACGACCAGCTGATCCACGACGTCGCGCTGCAGAACCTCGACGTGCTGTTCGCGATCGACCGCGCCGGCGTGGTCGGTCCCGATGGTGCGACCCATGCCGGCAGTTTCGATCTGAGCTTCCTGCGCTGCATCCCGAACCTGGTGCTGATGGCACCGGCCGACGAAGCCGAGTGTCGACGCATGCTCTCGACCGGCTATCGCCATCCTGGCCCTGCGGCAGTGCGTTATCCGCGCGGCAGCGGCCCCGGCGTCGCGGTGCCAAAGAATCTCGACACACTGCCAATCGGCGAGGCCGAGGTACGGCGTCGCGGGCGTAGCCTCGCCCTGCTCGCGTTCGGGGCGATGGTCGCGGAGGCTGCGAAGGTCGGTCTGGAGATCGACGCCACCGTGGTCAACATGCGTTTCATCAAGCCGCTGGACGAGAAGCTGCTGCTGGAGATCGCGCGCAGCCACGATGGTCTGATCACGATCGAGGACAATGCGGTGCAAGGCGGCGCCGGTTCCGCCGTCGCCGAACTGCTGGCCGCGCACGGGATCGCGGTTCCGCTGCTGCAGCTCGGCCTGCCCGACCGCTTCATCGAGCACATGACGCGCGAAGAGCTGCTGACCGAGGTCGGGCTCGACGCTGCCGGCATCCGCGCCAGCATCCGCAAGCGCTGGCCGCAGCAGCCGGTACCGGTGCGCAGCGTCGCCGGCTAGGCGCCACTGCGACAACGTGTCGCAGCGACGTGCCGCGACCCGATTCCTAGACTGTCCGGATCGTTTTCCACGTTTCCGGAGTCCTCCATGTCCCGCCCACACGCCCTCGCGGCCGCGGTGTTCGCCGCGCTGTCCGCTTCCGCCTTCGCCACCGAGAAAACCCTGCCACGGGTCGAGATCGAGGAGGTCGCGCCCGAACCCCTGCCGAACGCGAGCCCGGCGCGCGGCCTCAAGGCCAAGCGCGCCGCCACCAGCGACACTGCAGCCTTGCTGCGCGATGTGCCGGGCGTACAGTTGAACGGTGCCGGTGGCGTCTCCAGCCTGCCTGCCGTGCATGGCCTGGCCGATGATCGCCTGCGTATCCGCGTCGACGGCATGGATCTGGTCGCGACCTGCCCGAACCACATGAATCCGCCGCTCTCCTACCTGGACCCGGCGCAGGTCGCGTCGTTGCAGGTGTACGCCGGCATCGCGCCGGTCAGCCTTGGCGGCGACAGCATCGGCGGCAGCATCGTCGCCACTACACCGGCGCCGGCGTTTGCAGCGACGGGTGAAACGCGCGCCGGTGGCGAGGTCGCGAGTTTCTACCGCAGCAACAATGCGGCGCTTGGCGGGAGTGTCGATCTGCACTGGGCGAATGATGGCTTCCACGTCGGCTATCGCGGGGGCAGCAGCCGCGCCGACAACTACCGCGCCGGGCGCGACTTCAAGCCGGCAGCGAGTACTGGTCGGCCGGGTCACGAATTGCCGCTCGATGAGGTCGGCTCGACCGCCTACGAAACCGCGAACCACGCACTGACTCTGGCGCTGAAGCGCGACGCGCACCTGCTGGAGGCAAAGCTCGGCTACCAGGACATGCCCGAGCAGTTGTTCCCGAACCAGCGCATGGACCTGCTCGACAACACCCAGCAGCGCGGCAGCCTGCGTTATCGCGGCGAGTTCGGCTGGGGTGCGCTCGATGCCAGTGCCTACCACGAGCGCGTCGATCACTTCATGGACTTCGGGCCGGACAAGCGCTTCTGGTATGGCAGCAACTCGGGCCCCGGCAATCCCTGCGATCCGATCCGCTACATGGGTGACCCGGCCGGCACCTGCGCCGGCGGCATGCCGATGTACAGCGCCGGTCGCACCAGCGGCGCGCGGGTCGCGGCCGATCTCGGGTTCGGTGCCGCCGACCTGTTGCGCGTCGGCGCGGAGATGCAACGGTATGAACTCGACGACTGGTGGACGCCCTCAGGCGGCGGCATGGGCCCCGGTGTTTTCTGGAACATCGCCGATGGCGAACGCGATCGCAACGCACTGTTCGCGGAGTGGGAGCAGCACGTCTCCGATGCCTGGATGACCTTGCTCGGCGCTCGTTTCGAACAGGTGCATACCGACGCCGGCGATGTGCGCGGCTACAACACGATGCCGAACGCGCCCGGCGGCCAGTACGCCGAGGCCAACGCCTTCAATGCCCGCGATCGCGAACGCAACGACCACAATTGGGACCTGACCGCATTGGCGCGCTACACGCCGAGTGCACGTTTCGATCTCGAGTTTGGCCTCGCGCGCAAGGCGCGCACGCCGAACCTGTACGAACGCTACACCTGGTCGAGCTGGCCGATGGCGGCGACGATGAACAACTTCGTCGGCGACGGCAACGGCTACATCGGCAGCATCGACCTGGAACCTGAGGTCGCGCACACGCTGTCGGCGACCTTCGACTGGCACGCCGCCGACCACGCCTGGCGGCTGCGCGCCACGCCGCACTACACGAGCGTGCACGACTACATCGACGCCGCGCCGCGCACCGGCTGGGCCGCCAACCGCTTCAACGTGCTGCAACTGTCGAACCAGTCGGCGCGGTTGGTTGGCATCGATCTATCGGGTGAGGCGCGACTCGGCGAAGGCGGGTTCGGCGCGTTCGCGTTCGAGGGCATCGTCAACCATCTGCGCGGCGTGAACCGCGAGCGCGACGACGATCTCTACAACCTGATGCCGCTGAACGCACGGCTGCGCTTCAAGCATGCGTTCGGCGGCTGGAACAGCGTGCTCGAATTGGAACTGGTCGATGCCAAGGACCACGTGTCGGCGGTGCGCAACGAGGTGCCGACCGACGGCTATGGGCTGCTGCACCTGCGCACCTCGCGCGAGTTCGGTCGCCTGCGTCTTGACGCCGGCATCGAGAACCTGTTCGACCGCGGCTATCGCCTGCCGACTGGCGGTGCCTACCTCGGTCAGGGCACGACCATGAGCATGAACGGCGTGCCCTGGGGCATCGCGGTGGCGGGCATGGGGCGCAGTGTCCACCTCGGGCTCAGCCTCGGTTTCTGAGGCTGCGGCGGCGCGCTGGGGGAATCGTCACGCACGGGCGTCGTCTGGGCAGGAATGCCCGAGGAGACCTCCGATGCGCGCACTGCTGCTTTGTTGCCTGATCCTGATCGCTGCGCCGGTGCTGGCGCAGCGCGACTACACCGCGCCCGCCGATGCCGAGCGCACCGATGTCTGGTTTGACCCCACCGATTCCGGCTGGGCGCTGACGATCGCGCCTTCGGGTGCGATCAGTTCGGCGCTGCTCACCGATTTCGACGCCGCCGGTGCGCCGCGCTGGTGGTTCGGCGGCGCGGTGCGCGCGGGTCCGGGGCAGGTGGCGATGGCGCTGTATCGGCCGCGCTGGGACGTGGCGCGTCAACAGTTGGGCGGGGCCACGCAGGCCGGGCAGCTGAACTTCGTGCGGCACAGCGAAGACGCGGCGCACGTGGTGCTGCAACTCGATGGCCGTACGCGCGAACACACGCTGGTTCGCTACGTCGTCAACCGCGACTTCAGTCTCGGCGACCGTTCCGGCTTCTGGTTCGACCCGGTCGATGGCGGGCACGGCCAGCTGCTGATCCAGCAGGGCCGCTGGGTCGGCTCGATCTCGCTCGGTTACGACCGTGGCGGCGAGCCAACTTGGGCATTCGCGCAGGGCGATATCGGTGAAGGGCTGCTCGCGGCCACACGCGTGCGTCGCGTTTGCGACCCCGGTTGCCGGCTGCTGTCGGAAGCCGGCGGCGAAACCCGCATCCGCTTCCGTGGCCAGGACGATGCCATTGCGTCGATCACCCTCGGCGACGCGCAGGGTGTGTTCTGGTCGCGCCCGGACAAGGCGCTCTCGCGCTACACCGAAGCACCGAACACGCGGCTGCATGCGGGGGCACTGGCGCGCTTTTCCGACGCGGCAGCGATGACGCACTTCGTGCAACAAACCGCAGCGCACAATCCGTACTACAACCTCGATGGCTGCATCGATTTCTCGCCGGGTGTGCCTGCGGCCACCACCGCCAGCGACACCAATGTGCAGGAAGAAGGTGTCGGCGAATACGACCTGATCCAGCGCATCGGCAGTCGCGTATACAGCCTGAGCGCTCGCGACGATGGCGTGCGCCGCCTGCGTCTGCATGTGCTCGATGCGGCGAGCGGCGTGGCCAGCGAGACGGGCTCGATCGCGCTGCCCGAAGGCATGCAGGAGATCGGGCTGCATGTCGCCGGGCAGGGGGCGCAGACGCGCCTGATCCTGCTCGCCGGGCTCAATCCGTTCTACACCGCGTTTTCGCCGTGGTGCGGTTTCGAGCCGATCGACGGCAACGTGGTCGCGGTCGTGTACACGCTGGACGTGGAAGGCATGCCGCAGGAGGTTCGGCGCATCGAGCTGCAAGGCATGTTCGCGACCAGTCGGCTGGTCGGCGACGCGCTGTTCCTCGCCAGCTCGCGGCTGGTGCAGGTCACCGATGCCGGCGCGCCGATCCTGCCGCAGTGGCGCGAGAACGGCGGCCCGTGGCAGCCGATGGTCACGCTCGAATCCGTGTGGCTTCCGAACTTCGCGCCCAACGACTACGAGCGCAGCCTGACCACGCTGTCGCGTTTCGATCTCGGCGGTGGCGCGCCCGTGTTCGTGTCGCTGTTTGCGCGCCCGGAGCTCTCCTACGTCGCGCCCGGTGCCTGGTATCTGGCGACCAGCGAGTACCGCATCGCCTCGGGCATTGTGCCGTCCGGTGGCGCTGCGCCGCAGCTCGATATCCACAAGCTGGCGCTGCCCGACCTGAGCTATCGCGCGAGTGGCAGCGTGCCGGGCAGCATCAGTACCTCAGCCGAGGGCGCATTCCGCTTCTCCGAACGCGACGGGCTACTGCGTGTGCTGACCGACCACGCTTGGTGGTCCTGGTCGGCGACGACGCTGTTCGAACTCTCGGTGCTGCGCGAGAACACCGCCAGCCGACAGCTCGAACGCATTGCGTCGCTGCCCAACGCTGCACGCCCGGCACCGATCGGCCCGCCCAACGAGCAAGCCTACGGCGTGCGTTTCGTCGGTGATCGTGCCTATGCGGTCAGCTTCTTCCGCACCGACCCGTTGTATGCGATCGACCTCTCCGACCCGCTCGACCCCAAGCTCGATTCGGCGCTCGAGATCACCGGGTACTCCGACTACCTGCATCCGCTGCCCGGCGGTTTTCTGCTCGGCGTCGGTCGCGATGCCACACCCGCGAGCGGCGGCGACGGTTGGGGTGGGGCGTGGTTGCTCGGCCTGAAGTTCAGCCTGTTCGACCAGCGCGATCCGCTGCATCCGATCGAGTCCTGGCGACAGATCAGCGGCACCCGCGGCAGCGATTCCGCGCTGCTCGACGACCACCACGCCATCGCCGCCGCCGTCACTCCCGACGCGCGCACGCGCATCGCCATCCCGATCGTCCGCCACGACGGCAGCTATTCCGAACCGTGGTCCTGGGCCCCCTGGCAGTTCAGCGGCGTCGCCAGTTTCGAGGTTGATGCGAGCGGCTTCGTGCACGGCTACCGCGAACACCGGGCGGTACTCGCCGCCCCGGTCGGCCCGCCCTACCGCCACGTCGACGGCGCCCGCACCCTGTTGCTCGGCGACAGCCTGTTCCTGCTCAGCAATGGCCACTGGTACGGCACCCGCTTCGACGCCACCACGCCGATGACGGGGCCGTATTGAGCGCGATCCGCCAATGTCCGAGACGCGGATGCGGTCCCCGAGGCGGCGGAAGTCCGCCGCGCCGTGGGTGAGCAGGTGCGCGGAGGTTCGCGTGATTCCGGTCGCATGAGGGCCGGGTCAGGTCTTGGACTTGAGTTTTTCGACGAGTGCCTTCAGCACCGTCTGCGTCTCTTCGCCGAACCAGATGTCGGCGAAGCTTGCGGCGGGGAAGCGGTGGGGGTCGGCCATGATTTCGGCGAGGTCGCTGCGAGCAAAGCGCCGCGTGTTGGCCACTGCCAGCGGAGGCAGGAACAGGTGTTGTTGGCACCAGGCGAGGGCTCGCGGGATGACGGCGTCGATGGCGACCACTTCGTCGACGAAACCGATGCGCAGCGCTTCGTCGCTGTCGAGCATCGCGCCGGCGACCATCAGCCGCTCGGCGCGATGCGCGCCGACCAGGCGCCGCAGTGCGAGCTGGATCACTTCCGGCACCATCAGCCCGACCTGTACCTCGTTCAGTCCGATGCGGAAGGGCTTGTCCGGGTCCGGCGAGCGCGCCATGACGCGGTAGTCGCAGAAGATCGACAGCACCGCGCCGCCGGCGGGCGAATGCCCGGTGATGGCGGCGACGGTCGGGATGGGCGAGCGCGCGATCGCGGCCATCAGTCCGAAGAAGTCGTCCCAGAACGCGATCATGCCGGCGCGATCCAGTTGCAGCAGTTCGATCACGTCGAGCCCGCCCGAGAACATCTTCGGCTGGCCCGAAAGCACCACCGCGCGAAAGCCCTGGCCGGCCGCGTCGGCGAGCGCCGGGCGCAACTGCGCCACCAGCGCCGGTGACAGCGCGTTGACCGGCGGACGCGCCAGGCGCAGTTCGAGGATGCGGTCGTGTTCGATGCGTTCGAGCATGCGGTTCACCGATGCGGGCGGGGCGGGCACGTATCATAGCCGCCCCTTTCCCGTGGTCCGACGACGATGACGATGCGTGCCTTGCTGTGGCTGGTGCTGTTGGCGATGGGTGTGGTGCAGGCCGGCGACGCGGCACTCGCGGCGCGCGATGGTTGGATCCGCGCCGCGCCGCCGGTCGCGAAGGTGCGTGCCGGATACCTGGTGATCGAGAACCACGGCGACGCCGAGGTCGTGCTCAACGCGGCCGACAGCGCCGATTTCGGCGCGATCGAGATCCACGAGATGATCGACGACGCCGGCACCATGCGCATGCGCCGCGTGCTCGAGCTGCGTGTGCCTGCGAATGGTCGGGTCGAGCTGAAACCCGGCGGCCTGCACCTGATGATGTTCAGGCCGCAGCGCGAGCTGCCCGAGGGCGCGGAGGTGAAGATCGCGCTGCAGGGACCCAAAGCCCGCGTCGAGGCGCGCTTGCTCGTGCGCGCGCCGTGAGCGGTTCATGAAGCGCGCGTACTCTCCGCCATGCACGCTCGGATCCGGCATCGTGAGCCAGGTAGCGCGCGTCGCCGAGGCGGTGGGGAAATTGTCGGCCCGAGCGGAGGTCGGTCGTGACCTGCGTCTGCGCCGCGACAATCGCATCCGCACCATCCACGGCTCCTTGGCGATCGAAGGCAACACGCTGAGCGAGCTGCAGATCACCGCCATCCTCCAAGGCAAGCGGGTCGCGGCACCCCCGCGCGAGATTCAGGAAGTGCGCAATGCACTCATGGCCTATGAACAGCTCGGGCGCTGGCGCCCGACGCGCGAGGCGGACTTGCTGGAAGCGCATCGCATCCTGATGAGCGGCCTCGTCGACGACGCCGGGATATGGCGTCGCCAGGGCGTGGGGGTGATGGCCGGAAGCAAGCTCCTGCACATGGCGTCGCAAGCGGATCGTGTGCCGCAGCTGATGAAGGATCTATTGCGATGGCTGGCGCGCACCGGTCGAGAGCCTGGTGCATGAACATCAGGAGGCCTACTACCGCGGAATCGGCGAGAGCACGCGCCAGGCCGACGCCGCGCCTTTCGTCACGTTCATGCTTGGCATGATCCTCGCTGCGGTCGTCGAAGCGACCCCCCCAGGATGCCCCCCAGGTTACCCCCCAGGTCGAGCGCTTGCTGCTCGCGCTGCACGGCGCCATGAGCCGCGAAGCCTTGCAGGCGGAACTGGACTTGCAGGATCGCAAGTGGTTCGGCGAGCGCTATCTCGGCCCCTCTCTGGCCGGTGGCTGGATCGAGATGTCCATTGCCGACAAGCCGAGCAGTCGCTCGCAGCAGTATCGTCTGACCGAGCAGGGAAAAAGTGGCTGCGAAATCGCTCAACGCCATGATCAGCCAAGGTTTCTGCAATCTTTCGTGCGGCATGTCGGCTGCGGTCGCATTTTGACGCTAAGGGCAGAATGACCCGAGGAGCGCCATGAAAACCCTGCTGACCCTGATCCTGTTCGGACTCGCCACCGCCTGCCAGGCGGCCAACCTGACCATCCCGACCAGCCATCCGCGGCTGTGGTTCGGCAATGGCGCGCGGCTGGCGCAGGCGCAGGCGCGTTTCGCCACGAATCCGTTCACGCCCGCCGGTGGCGACATCCAGTATGAGCGCGCATTGCGTGGCGTGCTTACCGCCAATGTCGGTGATTGCGATCTCGCCGCCGACTATCTGGTCGCCTGGCTGGTCGAGAACAATGGCAGCCGCCGCGATGCCTTGCGCCAGCAGGGCGAAGAACTGCTGCTGATCTACGACTGGTGCCACGACCGCTTCACGCCGGCCGAAATCAGCACGCTGGTCACGCGCTGGAACGGCTACATGGACCTGGAAATCAATGACGATTTCGCCAACCAGGGTTCGGAGGCCAACAACTACTTCACGGGACGCACCCGCAATCTGCTGATGTGGGGCATCGCCAGCTTCCACGAGAACGCCCGCGCTCAGGAGTTCATCAACCAGTCGCTCGACACCCGCTACGGCACCTGGTTTCCGTCCTGGTACCAGGACTTCGGCCGCGGCGGCGTGTTCCCCGAGGGCGGCGACTACGGTGTGGTCAGCCTGTCCTACCCGATCATTGCGTTCGCCAGTGCCGGCGATTTCGGCTACGACGCCTTTGCGCTCTCGCCTTACTATCGCGAGGCGATCTACGCGACGCTGTACGGCACCACACCCGGTGCAACCACGCTCAACACCGGCTTCACCGGCGGCTATCTGCTGTTCCCGTTCAACGACGACGAGAACCTGCACGGCGGCGGCGTGATCAATGCGCGCAACTATCTCGGCGACTTCGCCCGCTACTTCGGTGCGCGCGACGTCGCGAGTGGCAACGCGCGCCATGCCCGCGCCTGGCTCGCGACCACGAATGCCGGACGCAGCTGGCTGTTCGATGCCCTCGGCGGCACCGGTTCGGCAGCCGACTTCGCCGATCTGCCGCTCGACTACTACGCGCCCGGCGCGCAGGTGTTCGACCTGCGTTCGGCGCACGACGCCAGCGCCACCCAGGTGCATCTGCAGCTCGGCACGCCGGGCGGCACCGAGCATCGCCACTACGATGCCGGCAGCTTCCAGATGTGGCGCAAGGGTCGCTTCCTGACACGCGAGACCGCCGGCTATTCCGACCAGATCGCCGGTTTCCAGGGCAACGGCAATATCGACACCGAGCATCCGCTGGCGCACAACACGCTGCTGTTCGAGGGCTGGAACACCGGGCGCTGGGTCGGGCGCGGCCCGCACGTGATCCCGGAAGGCGGCGACCGTGGCGAGCAACCGCGTGGCCTGCCCGCGGTGAAGCGGCTGCAGCACGAGCCGCAGTTCGGTTACGTCGCGGTGGATTACTCGGATGCCTATCGCAACATGCCCGACAGCCGCGTCGACTGGCCCTATGCGGACAAAGCCTGGCGCGAGTTCCTGTTCATCCGGCCGTTGCAGACGCTGCTGATCCTCGATCGCACGCGCGGTTCCGCCGATTCGCTGCTGCCCTGGTACAACGGCGGAGGATGGCTGCTCGATGGCCCGCACGTCGCTGCCAACCTGGTGCGACGTACCTTCGTCATGCACTTCGAAACGCTGCCGACAGCGAGTACAAATCGCGTTGCGGCCGCACTGGGCACGCAGACCTCGGAGCTGATCACCTTGTTGCCGACGAGCCCAAGCTATCGCGTCCTCAACGAAGACCGCCCCGGCGACGAGGAGGCCGGCCAGTATCGCGTCGAGCTCGACCAGTCCGGCAGCACCGACGCCTACTTCCTGCACCTGGTCACCGGCTATGACGCCGGCGAGGCCGCGCTCACTGCCAATCTGGTCGACAACGGCGCCAGCTGGACCATCACGCTCAGCCATCCGACGCGCGGCAACGCCAGCATCGTGCTGGTGAAGGGCATGAGTTCGAGCGGCGGCAGCATTGCCATCAACGGTGGCGCCGCGACGCCGCTGCGCGAAACCGTGCAGCCGATCAGCGTCACCAGCGAGCGCCCGGTGTGGGGCTCGTCGGGACTGTTCGGCGATGGGTTCGAGTAAGAGCGAGCACGACGCTGCGGCGCCCGGGTCGGACATCACCGGCCTGCTCGGGCGCGCCGGTGCCGGCGACGCCGAGGCGGCCAATCGCCTGCTGCCGCTGATTTACGCGCGGCTCAAGGAACTCGCGCGCCGGCAGCTCGGACGCGAAGCCGACTCACCCTCACTCGCAACCACGGCGTTGGTGCACGACGCCTACCTGTCGCTGTTCGGCGACGCCGATCTCGCCTGGCGCGATCGCGGACACTTTTTCGCGTACGCTGCGCGCGCCATGCGCAGCATCCTGATCGACCGTGCCAGACATCGCATGCGCAGCAAGCGCGGCGGCGGCGCGCTGCGCGTGGAAATGCCCGAGCAGGAACTGGTCGCCGACGACGAATGCCTGGAGTTGCTGGCGATGGACCAGGCCCTGACCGCGCTCGGTGCAACGCATCCGCGGCTGGTGCAGGTGGTCGAGCTGCGCTTCTTCGCCGGCTTGTCGGTCGAGGATACGGCGAACGCGCTCGAGGTTGACACGCGCACCATCGAACGCGACTGGCGCAAGGCGCGCGCCCTGATCCATGACGCGATGGGCGCCTCGGCGTGAGCTCCGCGGACCCGGACACGCCGCCGGCGGAGTGGCTGGATGCGTGGTTCGACCTCGATGCCGAGGCGCAGGCGCGGGTATTGGCCGATGCCGAGGTGCCCGCCGCCTGGCGTGCAGCAGCGGCTCGATTGCAGGCGGCAGCCGCGCGCGTCGGCGTGCTCGACCGCGACCCCACGGCCGTGGCCGAAGGACTGCTTGGTGCGCCGCCTGCGGTACCGAAGGCGGGCGACGCCGTCGGCCGCTACTGCCTCGATGCGCTGATCGGGCAAGGCGGCATGGCCACGGTGTGGTCCGCGCGCCACCAGGACCCGCAGTTGCCGCAACGGGTCGCGATCAAGTTCCTGCGCACGACGCTGTTCACGCCGGAATGGCGCGAGCGCTTCCTGCGCGAGCAGCGCATCCTCGCCCGCCTCAACCATCCCTGCATCAGCCGCCTGTTCGACGCCGGCCTCGACCGCAGCGGCGCGCCCTACATCGCGATGGAGCTGATCGAGGGCGAACCGATCGGCGCGTACTGCGACGCCCGCGGCCTCGACTGCGCCACACGCGTGCGGTTGTTCCTGAAGGTCTGCGCCGCGGTCGCCTACGCGCATCGAAACCTGGTCGTGCACCGTGACCTCAAGCCCGGCAACGTGCTGGTCGGTGGCGACGGCGAGCCGCACCTGCTCGACTTCGGCATCGCCAAGCTGCTCGACGCCACCGGTGCCGAGCGCGACCGCACCGGCACCGGCCTGCATCTGCTGACGCCGGCCTACGCCGCCCCGGAACAGCTGGCGCAGGGCGACATCACCACCGCCACCGACGTCTATGGCCTCGGTGCCCTGCTGCACGAACTGCTGTCGGCAGCGCGGCCGCAACAGGCCGAGGGTGGTTGGCTGCAGCGGCCCTCAGCGCGGGTCGATGCGGCGGCCGCAGCCCGGCGCGGGCTGCATTCGGCGGCAGCATTGCGGGCGCAGTTGCGTGGCGATCTGGATGCGATCCTGGAACGCGCGCTGCGCCGCGAACCGGAACTGCGCTACGCATCTGCGCATGAATTCGGCGAGGACCTGGAACGCTGGTTGCGCCAGGAAACAGTGCGCGCCCGCGCCGACAACTGGCGCTACCGCAGCGGCAAGTTCGTGCGCCGGCATCGGCTGGCACTGGCTCTGGTCCTGGCCGCGGTACTCGGACTGGCGTTGGCGACCGTAGTCAGCGTGCGTGCATCCTTGCGCGCCGATCGTGCCGCTGCGGCTGCGGTGCAGGAAGCCGAGCGCGCACGGCGCAGTCGCGACTTCGTGTTGGCGTTGCTGCACGACTTGCGCCCCGGGGCGTCGTCGCGCACGCCGGAGCGGCTGCTCGACCGCGCGGCGGCGCGCATCGAGCAACAGTTCGGCGACGACCCCGAGAGCCGCGTCGAACTGCAGCTGGTGCTCGGTGAACTGGAACGCGGCTACAGCCGCCTGGCGCCGTCGCGCACGCTGCTCGAACGCGCCAGCGCGACCGCGCGCAGGCAGCACGGCGGCGCTTCGCCGCTGTGGCTGCGTGCCGAGGCAAGTCTCGCGCACACCGCGTTTCGTGAGGGCACCTATCGTGACGGCGCGTCGCGGCTGCAGAAGGCGCTGGCGGAGTACGACGGTGCCGGTGGCGAGTTCGGTGCGGCGCGCATCAGCGCCTTATCGCGGCTCGGGCAACTGCGCGACCATGCCGAGGATTCGCCCGCGGCCTTGGCACTGCACACCGAAGCCGACACCGCCGCGCGGCGCCTGCTCGCAGCGGATGATCCACTGCGGCTGGAGGTGCGCGAGCTGTACGGCGAAGCGCTCGCCGGCGCCGGTCAGGATGACGCGGCGCGCGCGGTGCTGCGCGAGAACCTGGCGGCGTTGCGCGCCCGCTACGGCGATCGCGATCTGGCCGTGGTCAGTGCGCTCGAGTCGCTGGCGCTGCGCGAGATCGAAGCCGACGCGCCGCAGGCGGCGTTGGCACTGTTGCTCGAAGCGCGCGCCATCGCTGCGTCGATTCTCGATGGCCCGCACGTGATCGCCGGCTATGTCGAAAACTCGCTCGGTCTCGCAGCGCTGTACGCCGCTGACCCGGCGCAGGCATCGCAGGCATTCGAGCGCGCGCTCGCGATCTTCAAGGCCTTGCTGAAACCGCCGCACCCCTTGCTCGAAGCCACCCACGCCAACCGCGGCGAAGCGGCGTTCGAACGCGGCGATTTCGCCGCCGCGGTTGCCGCATTCGCGGCGGCGCAGGCGCAGCGCGAAGCGCTCGATCCGCAGTCGCAACGCGGCGCGTTCGCGCCGTCGTGTCTGGCCGGGGAGGCGTACACGCGTGGCGGCGATGCGACGCGCGCATTGGCGCTGCTCGAACCTTGTGTCGGTGCGCTGCAGCGTCGTACCGGCGCCGCGACGGCGCAGCTGGCCACGGCACTCGCGCTGCGCGCCGAGGCCGAGTGGCGCGCGGGCCGCAGCGACGCAGCACAAGCCAGCGCATTGCAGGCACTTGCGTCCGCGCCTGCGGATAGCGCGCACGCGGCACTGGTGCCGTTGCGCGTGCTGGCCGAGATCGAGCTGCAGGATCGCGACGCCGGCAACGTGCGCGAACGGCTCGATGCCGTGCTCGCGATCGCACCCGAGCTGCCGCGGCCGTGGCCGCGGCCCTGCGACAGCGCCCGGCAACTGTCGCGCCTGGCGGAAATCGCGGTGCAGTTCGGCGATGCCGCGCGTGCCACCGCGTTGCGCAACGCCGCCGGGTCGTGCAACCCGGCGGCGCCGTTGCCTCAACCGCCGCAGTAGCGGTCGAACAGCTCGCAGGCGCTCTGGTCGCCGCGGTCGCATTTCTCCATCATCTTGCGGCAATACACCCAGCTCATCGACTTGCTCGCCTGCGGCCGCACATTGGCGGCGATCAGGCTGCGCAGGGCATGCGTCTGCTGCTCCAGCTCAGCTTCCGAGCGCAATGGCGAAGCATTGTTCGCGAGCGTCAGGATCGGCCCCGGCCCACCGCGCAGGCAATCCTGGTAGTTCCAGCCGCACAACATGCTGTTGCCGCCAAACATGCAGTTCAGGAACTGGTTGTGGCAGCGCTGTTCGATGCTCTGCGGTGGCCGCAGCTTTGGGCTGGGCGTGCCGCTGCTGGCGCCAGCAAGGCCGGCGAGGGCGAGCAATGCGACCGTGACCACGGTCTGAAAGGTGATGCGAAGCTTCATGAGCGACTCCGTTGCAAGCGACGACGCGGCGGACCGCGGGCGCCAGCACAATGCCGGCGCCGGTAGTGGAAGCGCGCTTTGGGGGGTGATGGCGACACGCGTCGGGAATTCTCCCAGTGGTTGGCGCGGTTCCAGAGCCTGCCGTGAAATAGCGATACAGGGCGATCGGCGTGGCCATGGCCATGTTGCTGCCGTGGTCGGCGCCGACGCTGAGTTCATGCGACCAGCGCACCGTGTCGGGTGCGGTCGTCGCAAGTGCTTGCAGCGCAGCGTCATAGCCGGCGCGCATCTTCTCGTTCTCGTCATCACCGAGGCTCAGAAACAGGTAGGTCTCGCCAGGCAGTTGCGGCAGTTGTGCGCGGAGCCGTTTGAGCATTGCATGATCGTCGCGCCACAACGCCGGGCTGTGGGCGAAGCGTGCCGTGAACAGTTCCGGTGCGGCGAGCAGCGAGTGCACCACGAACAGTCCACCGCGCGAATGTCCGGACAGGATGCGGATGCGGTTGCTGCGATACCTTCGCTCGATCTCCACGATCAGTTCGTCGCGGATGAACCCGAGAAACCGATCGGCTTCACCCGCTGGAGAGTCGGCGCGATCGACGTCCTGGCGCATGCCCGGCGGCGTGTAGTCGCGTTGTCGGGAGGTGTCATCCGGACTCGGAATTCCGACCACGATCAGTTCCGCCGCCAGCCCGAGGCGGGCGAGCAGGCTGCTCGATTGGACCATGGTGATGAACTGCGGCCCGGCATCGAGTACGTAGGCGACGGCGTAGCGCCGCTGCGGATCGCAGCGGTAACTCGCGGGCAGATGCACCACGTAGTCGCGTGATTCGCCCAGCTTCTTCGAGTGCAGCGATGCGCGGATCGCGTCGGTCGGCACACCGTCTTGGGACAGTATTGCGATGGTGGTGATCGCGGTCGTCGTCGCGAGCGCGAGTGCGCCCGTCGCAGTCCATAACCAGCTGCGTTTCATCGGTGCTCCATGTGGTTTCGCCCGCGCCGCGCGGGCGGGTTCAGTGCGGCGTTTGCACCTGCATGACGTGGCCCGAGGGCAAGTCGGATGCAGTGCCGATCCAGGCCAGGGCACAGGTGCCGGTGAGCAGCAGGGCGCTGAGCAGCGTCTCGATCAGTGTCGTCGGCATCAGTCCGCTCAGCGCCAGCAGCGTGACCAGCACGGGAACTGCACCGAGCCCGGCGATCTGTGCCGCGCGTGCGGGCTCCTGTGCGGGTGACGATGCGGCAATCCCGGCGAGCACGCGCGCCGCAAAGCCGTCATCGGCCGCCTCCGACTCGCCGCGAAAGCTGGCGCGCAGACGTGCATCGAAGTCTGCATCTTCATTCATGATCCGCTCTCCATGGGGCAATGCCGCAGACGCGCTGCAGCTTCAGGCGGGCGCGGCGAATCAGGCTCTTGACCGTGCCGATCGGGATCTGCAGGGTGTCGGCCACTTCGCTGTGGCTGAGATCCTGTCCGTAGTGCAGATGCATGGCGCTTCGTTCCAGCGGCTGCAGTTGGTCGATCAGGCGCAGCAGACGATCGCCGTCGATGTCGCGATCGGGTTCGTCCAGCACCGGGAGCGCCTCATCCTCGATGGGTACGTCGATGCGCTGCCCGAGCGCGCGACGGCGGTCGGCAAAGGTCTGGAACCCGATGCGGAACAACCAGCTCAGGAAACGGCCGTCGCCGCGGAAGCTCGCGATATGGCGCCAGGCCTTGAGCATGGTCTCTTGCGCAAGGTCGTCCGCCAGCGCGTGATCGTCGCCGACCAGCCGACGCAGGAATTGGCGCAACGGCGACTGATGCAGGCGCACCAGTTCGGCGAACGCGGCGTGGTCGCCATCGACGACGACACGCGCGATCCATTGCCGCTCCTGCGGCACGGGCTCAGCGCGTGCGGCGCTCGACGCCATGCATCACCAGGAACACGCTTCCGAGCAGGATCGGCGCAACGCCGGCGATCCAGCCGCGGCCGCCGATCAACCAGGTGGTCACACTCCAGGCCAGTCCGATCGCAAGCAGCAGCAGGCCGCGCCGCAACTGCCGCGTGCGATGTCCTGGATCAACCAGGCGTGTCGCGGTGTCGAGGTCGGTGCCCTGGGCCAGCAACTGGCGCAGTGCGTCCAACTGCGCGATGCGAAGTCTCGCCGCGGCGTGGATGGCGGTGACGAGGATCAAGGCGAGGCCGATCAGTCCGGCCGCGGCGATCAGGGTGTCCGGGTTCATCAGCGCTCCCTGCGGCCAAGTCGGCCGCGCGTCGGTAGACAGAACGTAGCGCGGCGCAATCCGGATTCACGCCGATGCAATCAGGCCAGTGCCGCGCGCAGGTGTGCCGGCAGTTCGATCGACTTGCCGCTGCGCGGATCGATCCAGACCAGCACGCTGTCGCCTTCGGCGTAGAGCACTTCAGGCGCGGCGCGGTCGAGCATGCGGAAGCTCGCCGTGAACGAGCTGCGGCCGACACGTCCGGCGTACATCTCGACCACGATCTCGGCCGGCCATTCGATCGGCCTGCGGAAGTTCGTGTTCAGCGCCGCCAGGATCGGCGCGGCGTCTTCGCCCATCCAGTCGGCATCGAGGCTGCGGAACCACTGCAGGCGCGCTTCCTCGACGTAGGTCGCATAGACCGAGTTGTTGACGTGGCCGTAGGCGTCCATGTCGCCCCAGCGCACCGTCACCGGGGCGCGCACCAGCAGTTTCGGCGTCGTCGTGGGCTCGCTCATGTCTTGCTCCGCTTCGGGGATTTCGGTTTCGCCGTCTTCGTCGCGGCGGGCGGGCTGGTGTCGAACAGTCGGCGCAAGAAGTGCCCGGTATGCGAATGCGCATGTGCCGCCAATTGTTCGGGGGTGCCGGTGGCGATGATGCGGCCGCCGCGCGCCGCCCTCGGGGCCGAGGTCGATGACCCAGTCGGCGGTCTTGATCACGTCGAGGTTGTGCTCGATCACGACCACCGTGTTGCCGTCGTCGCGCAGGCGATGCAAGACGCCGAGCAGTTGCGCGACGTCGTGGAAGTGCAGGCCGGTGGTCGGCTCGTCGAGGATGTAGAGCGTGCGCCCGGTATCGCGCTTCGAGAGTTCGCGCGACAGCTTCACGCGCTGCGCCTCGCCGCCCGAAAGCGTGGTCGCGCTCTGGCCGAGCTGGATGTAGGTCAGGCCCACGTCCATCAGCGTCTGCAGCTTGCGTGCGAGCACCGGCACCTTGTCGAATACTGCGAGTGCATCCTCGACCGTCATCTCCAGCACGTCGCGGATCGAATGCCCCTTGAACAGGATCTCCAGCGTCTCGCGGTTGTAGCGCTTGCCGTGGCATACGTCGCAGGGCACGTACACGTCGGGCAGGAAGTGCATCTCGACCTTGAGCAGGCCGTCGCCCTGGCAGGCCTCGCAACGGCCGCCCTTGACGTTGAAGCTGAAGCGCCCGGTCTCGTAGCCGCGCGCGCGCGCCTCGGGCACCTGCGCGAACAGTTCGCGCAGCGGCGTGAACAGGCCGGTATAGGTGGCCGGGTTCGAACGCGGGGTGCGCCCGATCGGACTCTGGTCAATGTCCACGACCTTGTCGAACAGATCGATACCTTCGACCTTGCCGTAGGGTGCCGGCTGTTCGGCGGCGCCATTGAGCTGCACCGCGGCGATGCGGAACAGGGTGTCGTTGACCAGGGTGGATTTGCCCGAACCGGAGACGCCGGTGACGCACACGAACAATCCGGCCGGGATCTCGAGATCGACGTGCTGCAGGTTGTTGCCGTGCGCATCGCGCAGGCGCAGCCATTGATCCGCGACGGGCTCGCGGCGTTGCGTTGGCACCGCGATCGCCTTGCGTCCGGCGAGGTAGTCCCCGGTCAGCGAACGTTTGGCGGCGAGAATGTCGGCGAGCTGGCCCTGCGCGACGATCTCGCCGCCATGCACGCCGGCACCGGGGCCGATGTCGAGGATGTGGTCGGCGCTGCGGATCGCGTCCTCGTCGTGCTCGACCACGATCACGGTATTGCCGAGATCGCGCAGGCGCGTGAGTGTCGCCAGCAGGCGCTCGTTGTCGCGCTGGTGCAGGCCGATCGAGGGTTCGTCGAGCACGTACATCACGCCGACCAGGCCGGCACCGATCTGCGAGGCGAGGCGAATGCGCTGCGCTTCGCCACCGGACAGGGAGTCGGCCTTGCGATCGAGCGTGAGGTAATCGAGCCCGACATCGATCAGGAAGCGCAGGCGCTCGCGGATTTCCTTGACGATCTTGGCCGCGATCTCGCCGCGCCAGCCTTCCAGCTGCAGGTGTTCGAAGAAGCGCTGCGTCTCCTCGACCGGCCAGGCCGTCACCGTCGGCAGTGCACATCCGCCGACGAAGACATTGCGCGCGGCGCGGCCGAGGCGCTGGCCGCCGCATTCGGGGCAGGGACGTTCGCTGATGAACTTCGCCAGTTCCTCGCGCACCATCGCCGATTCGGTCTCGCGATAGCGGCGTTCGAGGTTGTTCAGGATGCCCTCGAAACGATGCTTGCGATTCACCGTCAGGCCGCCGGATTCGCTGGCATAGCGGAAGTTGATCTCGTCGCTGCCGCTGCCGTGCAGGATGCGCTCGCGCACCTCCGTCGACAGCTTCTGCCACGGCGTCTCGACATCGAAGCCGTAGTGCTTCGACAGCGCCAGGATCATCGCGAAGTAGTAGCTGTTGCGGCGATCCCAGCTCTTGATGGCGCCGTTGGCCAGCGCCAGTTCCGGGTGCGCGACCACGCGCGCCGGATCGAAGAACTGGGCCACGCCGAGGCCGTCGCACTTGCTGCAGGCGCCGACCGGCGAATTGAACGAGAACAACCGCGGTTCCAGTTCGCTCAGCGAGTAGTCGCAGATCGGGCAGCTGAACTTCGACGAGTACAAGATCTCCTTCGCTTCGGGCGCATCCATCTCGGCGACGATGACCCTGCCTTCGCTGAGCTTGAGCGCATTCTCGAAGGACTCGGCGAGTCGTTGCTTAAGGTCGGCTTTCGGCTTGAAACGATCGACCACGACTTCGATGGTGTGCTTGTTGCGCAGGCCGAGCTTCGGTACCGCGTCGATCTCGTGGATGCTTCCGTTCACGCGCACGCGCACATAGCCCTGCGCACGCAATTGCTCGAACACCTGCAGATGTTCACCCTTGCGCTCGCGGATGATCGGTGCGAGCAGCATGTAACGCTGGTCGGCATCGAGCGCCAGCGTTGCATCGACCATCTGCGACACCGTCTGCGCCGCCAGCGGCTGGCCGTGGTCGGGGCAATGCGGGGTGCCGGTGCGTGCATACAGCAGGCGCAGGTAGTCGTAGATCTCGGTGATGGTGCCAACCGTCGAACGCGGGTTGTGCGACGTCGATTTCTGCTCGATCGAGATCGCCGGCGACAGGCCCTCGATGTGGTCGAGGTCCGGCTTCTCCATCACGCTCAGGAACTGCCGCGCATAGGACGACAGCGATTCGACGTAGCGGCGCTGGCCCTCCGCGTAGATCGTGTCGAACGCCAGCGAGGACTTGCCCGAACCGGACAGCCCGGTGATCACGATCAGCTGGTCGCGCGGCAGGTCGAGATCGATGTTCTTGAGGTTGTGCGTGCGCGCGCCACGCAGGCGGATCGTGTCCATCGCCCAGACTCTTGCAGGGAGCCGCGAAGGCTAACAGGCAGGTGCGCGCGCTCCATGTGAAACAGGTTCATGCCGCACGGCCCCACGCCTGCAGCCGCAGCGAGGGGGCAGTGCGACGGTTCACGCGGAGGCCGACCGGCCATTCATTGACCGTTGACCCTTGCTGCAGCTATGCTCCGCGCCCTTTTTGGACTTCGTGTCCGCAAGGGAACGGGTCGGCGGAGCAAGGTGTCCGGCGACCGTGGCCAAAATAACTACAGAGGCAAAGCCATCATGTACGCAGTTGTTGTCACTGGCGGTAAACAGTACCGCGTGATGCAGGGCGAAATCCTGCGAATCGAGAAGTTGGATGCCGAGGCCGGTTCCTCGGTGAAGTTCGACCAGGTCCTCCTGCTCGGCGACGGCGACGCTATCAGCGTCGGCACGCCGACCGTGGCCGGTGCGTCGGTCAGCGCGACGATCAAGTCGCATGGCCGTGGCGACAAGATCCGGATCGTCAAGTTCCGGCGTCGCAAGCACTTCCGCAAGCAGATGGGTCACCGTCAGCACTTCACCGAAGTCGAAATCACTGGCATCCACAAGTAAGGGCCGAGGAGAGCAGCCATGGCACAGAAAAAAGGCGTAGGTTCCACCCGGAACGGCCGCGATTCCAATCCGAAGTACCTGGGCGTCAAGCTCTTTGGTGGCCAGGCGGTGGAAGCCGGCAACATCATCGTGCGTCAGCGCGGTACCCAGTATCACCCCGGCACGAACGTCGGTCTCGGCCGCGACCACACCCTGTTCGCGCTCGCGGACGGCTTGGTCGAGTTCAGCGTCAAGGGTCCGAACGGCGGTCGCCGCACCGTCAGCGTTCGCTGAAGCAAGGCGCCATTCGCTTCACCGGAGAGCCCCGCGCTGCGGGGCTTTCCCGTTTCTGGGACCCGAAGCCCGGTGACGACGCCATCTTCCAGGCCGCGAAAATCCGTTTCGCGGCCTTTCAGTTTCATGTCCGATCAAGCATCCTCCGCCCATGAAATTCGTCGACGAAGCTGAGATCAAGGTGATCGCCGGAGCCGGCGGCAACGGCAGCGTCAGCTTCCGGCGCGAGAAGTTCATTCCGCTCGGTGGTCCCGACGGCGGCAATGGCGGCGAAGGCGGCAGCGTGATCGTGCAGGCCGACGAGAACCTGAACACCCTGGTCGACTTCCGCCACGAGCGCGTGTTCCGCGCCAAGCGCGGCGAGAACGGCATGGGCCGACAGATGACCGGTGCGGCCGGCGAGGACATCGTGATCCGCGTGCCGGCCGGCACCGCGATCATGAATGTCGACACCGAGGAAGTCATCGCCGACCTGACCCGGCATGGCCAGCGCACGCTGGTCGCGCAGGGCGGCAAGGGCGGCGCCGGCAACATGGTGTTCAAGTCCTCGACCAACCGCTCGCCGCGGCGCGCGCAGCCGGGCACACCGGGTGACGAGCGCGAGATCCGTCTCGAACTCAAGCTGCTGGCCGATGTCGGCTTGCTCGGCTTTCCGAATGCGGGCAAGTCCACGTTCATTCGCGCGGTGTCGGCGGCGACGCCGAAGGTCGCAGACTATCCGTTCACGACGCTGTATCCGAACCTCGGCGTGGTCTCGATCAGCCGCGATCACAGTTTCGTGATCGCCGACATTCCCGGCGTGATCGAGGGCGCGGCTGAAGGCGCCGGACTCGGCATCCAGTTCCTGAAACACGTCTCGCGCACCAGCCTGCTGCTGCACGTGGTCGACATCGCGCCGATGGACGAGGCGATCGACCCGGTCGAGCAAGTCAAGACGATCGAGCGCGAACTCAAGAAGTTCGACGTCGACCTGGCCAAGCGTCCGCGCTGGCTGGTGTTCAACAAGATCGATCTGATCGCCGAGGAAGACCGCGACGCGCGCGTGAAGGACCTGCTCAAGCGCCTGCGCTGGACGCGCAAGCCGTGGTTCGCGGTGTCCGCAGCGACCGGCGAGGGCTGCGACTTGGTAGCGAAGAAGGCGATGGCCTTCATCGAGGCCGAAAAACGTGATGCGGCTGACGACGCCGCCAACGCATGACCGTGCCCGTAGGAGCGCCGCGTGCGGCTCTTGTGGGTGCGAAATTTTTTTGCACGCTTTTCCAGCAAGAGCGTGCGAAAAAATTTCGCACCCACAAAAGCAAATTTCGAGCCCACGAGAGCATGGATGCCCCGCAGCGCTGGATTCACCATACAAAAAAGCCGGCTTGCGCCGGCTTTTTCGTCAACACGAAGCAGGGCAGCTTCGTCTCATGCCATCGCGCGGATGCGGGCCGTGATGCGGCTCTTGTGGCGCGAGGCCTTGTTCTTGTGGATCTGACCACGACCGGCGAACCGGTCGAGCAGCGATTCCGCGGTCTTGAATGCGGTTTCGGCGCCGGTCTTGTTGCCGGTCTCGATCAGCTTCAGCACGTTTTTCACGGCCGTACGCATCTGCGAACGCTGACTGTTGTTGTGCAGGCGGTGCTTTTCCGCCTGAACCGCGCGCTTCTTCGCGGACTTGATATTGGCCACAGCTGGACTCCGGGATTCGGGGGGGTGAAAAAGGGCGCGAATTATCCGGGCATCGCCTTCCGGAGTCAATGCGCCCGGCCGGGGGGCGGTTCATGAAGCTCTTGCGCTCGACCCTGGTGTTCTCGGCGATGACGTTCTTGTCGCGCATCGCCGGCTTCGCCCGCGACATGCTTCAGGCCACCCTGTTTGGCACCGGCGGAGCGATGAGCGCGTTCATCGTCGCCTACCGGATCCCGAATTTCCTGCGCCGGATCTTCGCCGAAGGCTCGATGCAGATGGCCTTCGTGCCGGTGCTGAACGAGATCCGCGAGAGCGGCGACCGCGAGCGGCTGCGCGACTTCATCGATCACATGGCCGGGTCGCTGGCGGCGGTGGTGTTCGTGGTCGCCGGCATCGGCGTGCTGGCGGCACCGCTGATCGCGACCGTGTTCACCCCGGGCGCGCTCGACGAGCCGGAGAAGTTCGCGCTCACCGCCGAGATGCTGCGCATCACCTTTCCCTACCTGATCTTCATTTCGCTGATGGCGTTGTGCGCGTCGGTGCTGAACAGCTACGGCAAGTTCGGATTGGCCGCGTTCACGCCGGTGCTGCACAACATCACCGTGATCGCGGCGATGCTGTTGCTGGCGCCGCAGATGGCGGTGCCGCCGAAAGCCCTGGCCTGGGGTGTGCTGGTTGCCGGTTTTCTGCAATTGGCCTTGTTGTGGCCGGCCTTGATCAGGCTTGGGCTGCGGCCGCGCTTCAAGCTCGGCTTCCATCACGCCGAGGTGCGCCGTGTCGGCAAGCTGATGCTCCCGACGCTGTTCTCGTCTTCGGTGGCGCAGGTGAACCTGCTCGTCGGCACCGTGTTTGCGTCCCTGCTCGCCGATGGATCGCAGGACTGGCTGTATTACTCGGACCGGCTGATCGAGTTTCCGCTCGGCCTGTTCGGGGTCGCGATCGGCACCGTGATCCTGCCGCACCTGGCGCGTCGTTTTGCCGCGCAGGACCACGATGGTTATTCGCATTCGCTGGACTGGGGACTGCGCCTGGTCCTGCTGGTCGGTTGGCCCGCCGGGCTCGGGCTGATGTTCCTTGCCGAGCCGATCACGGCGACGGTCTACAACTACGGCCGCTTCACCGCGCACGACACCCAGATGGCGGCCTGGAGCTTGATCGCGATGAGCATCGGCGTGCCCGCGTTCATGGCCAGCAAGGTGCTGCTGCCGGCGTTCTATGCGCGCCAGGATACGAAGACGCCGATGCACGCGGCCTTGTGGACGGTGGCCAGCAACGTCGGTCTGACGCTCGCGATCGTCACGCCGCTGGCGCTGAACCACACCCTCGGTGGCCACGCCGGTATTGCGCTCGCGACCGGCCTCGCCGGCATCGTCAACGCGCTGTGGCTCTTCATCGCATTGCGCCGCCAGCAACTGTTCGCCGCGCAGCCCGGCTGGCCGGCATACCTGTCCAAGCTGATCGTCGCCGGCCTGACCATGGTCGCGACCTTGCTTGCGCTGCGCGCCTTCATTGGCGACTGGTCGCTGCTGCACTGGCAGGCGCGCATCCTCTGGCTGCTCACTGCGATTGCCGCCGGTGCCAGCGCCTACGGGCTGGTCCTGCTGGCCCTCGGCCTGCGGCCGCGGCATTTGCGGGATCGCGGCTGAACGCGAATCCCTCGATCGCGCTTTCTGAACACGGGATGTCTCCGCCGTCGGTCTGTTGTCCCGCCATCAGCGCGGCTCATGCTCGCCATCAGTTTGCCCGTGACGCGGTTCTACGATGCTGAGCACAGGAGAACGCCCCATGCGCAACGAAGCAAGTTCAATGATCGTCGTCATGCTCGCCGTGCTGGTCGCCATCATCGCGCTGCGCTTCCGCGCGGCCTGAGCCTGCGAGCAACGGCATCTGCGGGATCCCGGCTGGCAGTTTCCGCGCTGCATCGCAGCTTCCGCCGCTTCGACATCGTTTCGTTGTGGCTTCGGGCTTGGGATGTGGGCGCAACTGTCAGTCATCGCGGCTTGGAAGCCGCGCCCACTTTTTCTCCGAACAACGCTTGAAGGGCGACAGTGGGAGCGGCTTCCAAGCCGCGATCTCTTGCTTCCACTCATTTTCTAACCATCCCCCCCATGGAGCCCCAGTGGGAGCGGCGGCAGCCGCGATGCTCTGGCTCGGGATCGCCACAATGCCGCGCCCGGGATTCCGGTCGATCCGCCGCTATACTCCGCCGTTCCATGAGCTTCCTGTTTCGCGATACGCGCGGGCCGCGCCTTTGCCCGCGTGGCGCAGTCATCGCCATCGGCGCGTTCGACGGTTTGCATCGGGGTCACCAGGCCCTGATCGGGCGTGCGTTGGCGCGGGCGCGTGAACTGGACTGCGAGGCAGTGCTGCTCGGGTTCGAGCCCTTGCCGCGCGAGTTCTTCGGGCGCGGTGGTCCGCTGCTGCGCTTGAGCACGGTGCGCGAGAAGGTGAAGTTGACGCACGCGCTCGGCATCGACCGGCTCGGGCTGTTGCGCTTCAACCAGGCCCTGGCGAATACCGCGGCCGAGGAGTTCGTGCAGCGCGTGCTGGTCGAGCGGCTGGGTGCGCGCGAGGTCTGGATTGGGCCCGATTTCCGCTTCGGTCATGCGCGTCGCGGCGATCTGGCGATGCTGCGCGACATGGGCGCGGAACTCGGCTTCAGCGCCCACCCGATCGAACCGGTGCTGGTCGATGGCGAGCGCGTGTCGAGCACGCGCGTGCGCGCCGCCCTGCTCGCTGGTGATCATGCCCTGGCGCGGCGCCTGCTCGGGCGCGACTTCGCGATCAGTGGCCGCGTCATCCACGGCCAGAAGCTCGGACGCACGCTTGGCTACCCGACCGCGAACATTCCACTGGGCGAACGTCTGCCGCCGGTGCACGGCATCTACGCGGTGCGCGTGACCGGTGCCGGCATGCGGCACTGGCCGTCGGTGGCCAGCCTCGGCACGCGCCCGACCGTGAATGGCCGCGAGCTTCTGCTCGAAGCACATCTGTTCGACTTCGACGGCGATCTCTACGGGCGGCGCCTGCGGGTCGACTTCGTTGCCAAAATCCGCGACGAGGAACGCTTCGCCAACCTCGATGACCTGACCGCGCGCATGCACCTCGATGCCATCGAGGCGCGCCGCATCCTTTCCGAATCCACGACGAATCAGCGGGAGCCCGCGTGAGCATCGACTACAAGAACACGATCCACCTGCCGGACACCAAGTTCGCGATGAAGGGCGACTTGCCGACGCGCGAACCGCAGGCGCTGGCGCATTGGGATGCGTCGCAGCTGCACGCGCGACTGCAGGCGCACACGGCGTCGCGTCCGAGCTACGTGTTGCACGACGGCCCGCCCTACGCCAATGGCGAGATCCATATCGGCCATGCCGTGAACAAGACGCTGAAGGACATCGTCGTCAAGGGCAAGCTGCTCAGCGGCTTCCGTTCGCCCTACGTGCCGGGCTGGGACTGCCATGGCCTGCCGATCGAACTCGTGGTCGAGAAGGACATCGGCAAGGTCGGCGTCAAGGTCGATGCCCGCAGCTTCCGCGCGAAGTGCCGCGAGTATGCGGCCAAGCAGATCGACAGCCAGCGCGCCGACTTCAAGCGCCTCGGCGTGCTCGGCTACTGGGAGCAGCCCTATCGCACCATGGACTTCAAGTTCGAGGCCGACGAATTGCGTGCACTGGCGAAGATCGTCGCCAACGGCCACCTCGCGCGTGGCGCCAAACCAGTCCACTGGTGCTTCGACTGTGGCTCGGCCTTGGCCGAGGCCGAGATCGAATACGCCGACAAGGTTTCGCCGCAGATCGACGTTGCCTACGACGCGCTCGACGCGGATGCCTTGGCCGCGCGTTTCGGTGTGCAACAAGGTGATTCGATCGTGGCCGTGCCGATCTGGACGACGACGCCGTGGACACTGCCGGCGAGCATGGCCGTCTCACTGAATGCGGAGTTCGACTACGTGCTGGTCGAGGGACCGCCGCGCGGCGGCAGGCGCGTGCTGCTGGTGCTGGCCGAGGCGCTCGCGGCCGATGTGCTGCAGCGCGCCGGTGTCGAGGCAATGACCGTGCTCGGTCGCGCGAAAGGTGCCGAGCTCGAGCACGTCAGGCTGCGACATCCATTCATTTCCTCGCGTCACGTGCCAGTGATCCTCGGTGATCACGTCACCGCCGACGCCGGTACCGGCGCCGTGCACACGGCGCCCGGCCATGGCCAGGAAGACTTCGTGGTTGGCCAGAAGTACGGTCTCGAGGTACTGAATCCGGTCGGCGGCAATGGCGTGTTCGTGAGCGGCACCGAGTTCGTCGAAGGCATGTTCGTCTGGAAGGCGAACGACGTGATCATCGAGTTGCTGCGCGAACGCGGCGTGCTGCTTGCGTCGGGCAAGCTCGAACACAGCTATCCGCACTGCTGGCGGCACAAGACGCCGGTCGCGTTCCGCGCGACGCCGCAGTGGTTCATCGCCATGGACCAGGCCGGCCTGCGTGCGCAGTCGCTGGCGTCGATCCAGCAAGTGCAGTGGCTGCCGGACTGGGGCCAGGAACGCATCACCGGCATGATCGCGAACCGTCCCGACTGGTGCATCTCGCGCCAGCGCACCTGGGGCGTGCCGATCGCGCTGTTCATCGACAAGGAAACCCAGGTGCCGCACCCGGATACGGTTGCGCTGCTCGGTCGGGTCGCCGACATCGTCGAACGCGATGGCGTCGATGCCTGGTACGAGCTCGATGCCGCGACCCTGATCGGTGCCGACGCCGCGCGTTACGACAAGGTCACCGACATCCTCGATGTCTGGTTCGACTCCGGCGTCACCCATGCCGGCGTGCTCGATTCGCGTGAAGAGCTGAAGGGAGATCGTGTCGGCACGATGTATCTCGAAGGTTCCGACCAGCACCGCGGCTGGTTCCATTCGGCGCTGCTGACCTCGGTCGCGATGCATGGCCGCGCGCCGTACACGACGGTGCTGACGCACGGTTTCACCGTCGATGCGCAGGGCCGCAAGATGTCGAAGTCGCTCGGCAATGTCGTTGCGCCGCAGAAGGTGATCAACGCCATGGGCGCCGATGTGCTGCGGCTGTGGGTTGCATCGACCGACTATCGCAACGAGATGACCTGCGGCGACGAGATCCTGAAGCGCGTCGGCGACAGCTACCGGCGCATCCGCAATACCGCGCGCTTCCTGCTCGGCAATTTGCACGGCTTCAATCCGGACGCCGATCGCGTGCCGGTGGCGAACCTGTTGCTGCTCGACCGCCATGCCATGAGCCAGGCCGAGCGCGTGCTGAAGCTCGCGCAGCGCGTGTTCGGGCCGGATGCGCGCGCGCCTGCCGACAGTAGTCGCGATCTGTGCGAGTTCGCCACGCTGGTGCAGGAATTGATGCGCTTCTGCACCGTGGACATGGGCGCGGCCTATCTCGACATGACCAAGGATCGTCTGTACACGATGCAGGAAGCGGCCCCGGCACGACGTTCGGCGCAGACGGCGATGCATGCCGCGCTCGAAGTGCTGGTGCGGGCGCTGGCGCCGATCAGCAGTTTCACCGCCGAGGAAATCTGGGCGCTGATGCCGGCGCGCAAGCACGACTCGGTGTTCTTCTCGACCTTCGCCGAGATCGAGCCGCTGTTCGCGGGGCTTTCGGTGACGGCCGAGGAGAGTGCGTTGATCGCGGACTTGACCGCATTGCGTGGTGCGGCCCTGAAGCGCATCGAGGAGCTGCGCAACGAGAAGAAGATCGGCGGCTCGCTCGAGGCCGAGGTCGATCTCCATCTTGATGCGACATCGATCGCGCGCCTCGATGCCTGCCGCGCCGAGCTGCGCTTCTTCTTCATCACCTCGGAGGTGCGCGTAGATGCGCTCGACGCAGCACCCGCCGACGCAATCGCCGCGACCTTCGGTTCGGCCGTGGCGAAAGTGGTGGTGACGCCGACGAGCGCCGGCAAGTGCGTGCGCTGCTGGCACCACCGCAGCGATGTCGGCTGCGAACCCGATCATTCGGAGCTGTGCGGTCGCTGCGTGAGCAACGTGGCCGGCGAGGGCGAACGGCGTGACTGGTTCTAAGTGGGAGCGGGCTCCGGCCCGCGATCTCTTGGGTCTGTCCGGCCTGTTGCGCTGGCTCTCGCTGTCGGCGCTGATCATCGTGCTCGACCAGTTGACCAAGTGGGTCGCGGTCGAACACCTGAGCTACGGCGAGCGCAAACCGGTGATTGCCGGCTGCTTCGACTGGACCATGGCGCACAACACCGGCGTTGCCTTCTCGATGTTCGCCGATGGCGAGGTCTGGACGCGCTGGGGCTTGTCCGGGTTCGCGTTGCTGGTGTCTGCCGGTTTCGCGATCGCGCTCGCGCGCCTGTCCAGGCATGAGCGTTTCAGTGCGCTCGCCTTCGCGCTGGTCATCGGCGGCGCCATCGGCAACGTCATCGATCGCGTGCGGCTTGGCTACGTCGTCGATTTCATCCTCTGGTACTGGCGCGACTGGCACTGGCCGGCGTTCAACGTCGCCGACTCCGCCATCGTCTGCGGTGCGGCAGTGTTGATCCTGTTCGGCTGGCGCGATGCGAAGAAGGATTCCTGAGTGGAAGTGTTGCTCGCCAATCCCCGCGGCTTCTGCGCCGGCGTCGACCGTGCCATCGAAATCGTCGAGCGCGCGATCGAGGCCTTCGGTGCGCCGATCTACGTGCGCCACGAAGTCGTGCACAACCGCTTCGTCGTTGACAACCTGCGCTCGCGCGGCGCCGTGTTCGTCGAGGAGCTGGAGCAGGTGCCGGATGGCGCGACCGTGATCTTCAGCGCCCACGGCGTCTCGCAACAGGTGCGCAGCGAGGCGCGCGGACGCGGGCTCAAGGTGTTCGACGCGACCTGCCCGCTGGTGACCAAGGTGCATATCGAGGTCGCGCGCCACGCCCGCGCCGGGCGCAATGTCGCGATGATCGGCCACGCCGGTCATCCTGAGGTCGAGGGTACGCTCGGGCAATGGGACGCGAGTGCCGGTGGCCGCATGCTGCTGGTCGAGACCACCGCGGACGTGGCCGGGCTCGATCTCGATACCGAACACGAACTCGCCTACGTCACCCAGACCACGCTGTCGGTGGACGACACCACGGCCATCATCGCGGCCCTGCGCGCGCGCTTCCCGAACATCGTCGGACCACGCCACGACGACATCTGCTACGCCACCCAGAACCGCCAGGATGCGGTCAAGCAACTCGCCGCCGAGTGCGATCTGGTGCTCGTGGTCGGCTCGACCAATTCCTCGAACTCGAACCGCCTGCGGGAACTCGCCGCAAAGCACGGTGTCGAGGCGCACCTGATCGACGGCGCCCAGGACATCAGTCCGGCGTGGCTGGCCGGCAAGCACCAAGTCGGCGTCACCGCCGGCGCCTCGGCACCGGAATCGCTGGTGCAGGCGGTGGTCGACTACCTGCGCAGCGCCGGTGCCAGCGAAGTGCGCGATCTCCACGGCGAACCCGAGGACATGGTCTTCGCGCTGCCCAAGGAACTGCGGTTGCTCATGGTGGAGTGAGCGGTGGTGCCTCGAAGCTGTCGGCGAAAAGGTATTGGTCGTTGCTCAGCGTGAAGCTCGCGTCGCTGGAGTCGGCGAGGCCCGGTGCGGTGACGCTCGTGACGCGCACGCGATAGCCGGGGCCGAGCGTGATTGCTGGGTCCGGCGTCCACAAGAACGCACCACTGCTCGGCGCGTTGCTGGCCAGTCGCGCGATCGCGACATCGTTGCGATCGAGATCGATGTTCACTTCGCCGCCGAGGTTGTCGGTCCAGTTGATCGCATGCGGTAGCGCGCGATCCCAGAGTTCGCCGCCGTTCGGGCTGGAGACCGCGATCGCAGTCGGGGCATCGACGTTGAAGTAGGTGTTGTGGCTGGCGCCGTTGTAGATCGCCTCGAAGCGCCAGGTGCCGGGCGCCGATCCGGCCGGGAAGTTGTACAGCCAGGAGCCGGTCCAGGACGAGGCGAAGGCGGTGGCCGTGGTGTACTGCCACGATTGGAAGACGCTGCCGTCTGGTCGATAGATGGCGAGTTGCGCGGGCACTGCGCCCTGGTAGTCGCGGAAGAATGCGTAGAAGTAGAGGTTCTGCGGCGTGCTGAAGCTGTCTTGCAGATGGGTGATCGTCTGCGCGCAGGCGTTTGCGGTGCTCGGCGGACTCGAATGTGTGCTCAGGCGATTGATCGCCGAGTCGAGATAGGGACGCTGGCTGAGCCACAACGACTGCGGCTGGCTGTTCGGGCCGGCGTAGGGATCGGTCCACTCTGCGCTCGAGTAGGAACCGAACCGCACCTCGAAATGAAGATGCGGGCCGCTCGAGTTGCCCGAACTCGCGGCGGTTCCGAGGTATTCGCCCTGCGCCACGGTCTGGCCGATGCTCTTGCCGGTGAGCGAGTTGTAGCGCAGGTGTCCGTAGATGGTCATGGTGCCATCGGCATGGATCACGGTGACGTAGTTCCACGGATCGGCATTGCTGCCGCCGTCGCAGGGATTGTGGTCGGTGGCATCGACGTTCGACTTGCCGGCAATGGTGCCGGCCGCAGCCGCGACCGCTTGCATGTCGCCCGCGTCCACCTTGTTCCAGTTGAACGGCGTGAGCGCCAGGTCGGTGCCGCGATGGCCGTCGTAGGTGCGCGAGCCGCCGTTGTAGTCGAGCACCGCGCCGGCCGTCGGATTGTGGTCGGCAAACGCGGATACGCGATGGCCGGCGAAGTCGGGGAGCCCGGGTGCCAGCCGCAGTGGAAACTGGTAGCCGACCGCAGTCGGGCTCGTGGGCATCGGCAGCAACGACTGCTGCCTGAGCACTGCGAGGTTGCCCTGGATCTCCTGCCACATGGCCTGCTCGGCAGCGGGGGACAAGCGGTCGGTCGGAGTGCGGTCGTCGGCTGGATTGGCCAGGGTCACGCTGGCCAGCAAGGCAACTGCGAGGCAAGCACTCCAAAATCGTGTCCGCTCCGCGGCTGCGTTGCCTGGTCGCGGCTTCGCGCACTTCGCCTCCATCGCCACGCTCGCCGTCATGTTCGCTCCCCCCGCGGATGCGGTTCAACTCGCAGGACTCGTGCCGGGAAGCGGTTCGTTCTCGCCACGCGAGCCCAGCAGCTGCAGGAGCGGAGCTCCTGCGCCGCCGAACGGGATGGCCCGCGGCCTGTAGCCGCGGTGTCGCGGGTTTTTAGACTTGTCCGGTTCCGTAGCACATGAATTGTCCGCTTTTTTGCCTGCGCGCGGGAATCGGCGGAGGGCGTAGCCCGTAGCCGGTTTCCGCGCGCAGCGCGCGAATCACGCTGCCACTTCGATCTGTTCGGCTGGCTGGCCGTCGGCGTTGTAGGTGGCGAGGCGACGCGGGCCGTGGAACAAGGCGAGCTGGCCATTCGCGTGGCGGTGTACGCTGACTCGCGCGCGGACGTAGTGGCAGCGGTTCCTGTCCTGTGGGATCTGCAAACTCCGCCCCTCGAACTGGACGCAGTTGTCAGCGCCGACGATGCGCTCGTGCTGTTCGCACAGAATGTCGTCGAGATTGGTGCCGATCCACGGCACAAATGCCGAGCCCTCGGCCATCGCGGGCTGGGCAGATTCGACATTGAAGGCCGGCATGTAGACGTCGCGCAGATAGCGATTGGCTGCGGTCATGTCGGTGATCCCCGCCAGGGCAAGTTCGTTCGGAAGGCGCCCTTGATGCGTTCCGAAAGCGCGCTCGGAACGGCCGCGGGCCTCGGGTGAGTAGGCTGCGATCATCTCGATGCCCAGCTGTTTCAGGGGCCCGACCGAACTGGGTGGGACGGGCCTTATCGACTTTCCCGCCGGTCTGCGGCGTATACCAATAGTGGCTGCCGCGATCGCTGTAGAACGAACTGAACAGCCCCTGGGCCAGGATCGTCGCGCACCCCTTGCAGGCTGCTCAATGTGCCTTCCTCGTCGACGAAGAACATCGAATAGTGCGTGTTGGTGGCATCGTCCATGGTCGCGATCAAGTCCCATTTTCGACCAACACACCATTCATGCGTGCTGCCGTCCTGATGGATCATCATCCCCGGTAGCGCCGAACGCTCCCGTCGCTTGCGATGCACGCCGCGCTTCGCCGCCTTCGCGACCAGCTTCGCGCCCTGTAGCCGCAGCTTGACCCAGGTGTAACTGCGCGCGCCGCCCGGCGCTGGCACCAGCTATGGAAATGCTTCACGTTCCAGCCGCTGTGTTGCCGGGCATACAACTCCGTCAACGCGATCACTTCGTCCACCGGCGCCAGCCGGTTGGACCTGCCAGCCGTCGATCCATCAGCCCGTCCAGCCCTTCCGCTTCGTATCGCGGCAAATACCGCCGGAAACTGCGATCGCACATGCCGAGAATCCGGGCCGCATCCGACTGCGTCAGCCGACCCGCCTGCCATCCCCTCGTAAGCCTCTTCAAACCTCATCTTCCGAACCTCCTGTAGCACCTCCAGTCGTCTCATCTCGCGCCCCTTCAGGGCCGATGACAACCGGACGATTGCGTGCGCAGAACCGGACAGATCACTAACCCCCAACCCGGCCTGTAGCCGCGGTTGCGCCCGCGCGGTGCCAGCCCCTAGAATGCGCCCCCCTTCGAGCCTGGGCGCGGCAGATCGATCGCGATTGCCGGGTTCGACAGGGACTCCCGCCGGTGTAGCTCAGTTGGTAGAGCGGCGCATTCGTAATGCGTAGGTCGTAGGTTCGAATCCTATCTCCGGCACCAATGAAAACAAGGGCTTGCGTGCTTCACGGTGCGCAGGCCCTTGTCTTTTTTGGCTCGGGGTAACTGTGGGGTAACTTGCCGGGAAAGTCACTGCCCTATGCCAAGTGTTTCAAGCCGCCTCCACTGCCCGAAGCGAGCAATTTTCTGACCTGATCCGCCGCCGATGAGCCGAAGATCGAGCGCCAGCGCGAAGAAATTCGACGAAGCCAGCCCGCAAAGCTGGCTTTGCTCGTTCTTGCGCGCGCGAAAGACGTATTCGAGGCGTGCGGGCTTGGCACGGTCGCTGGCCGCGGCGAGTTTCTGGATGGTCGTCGTGCTCGGTGGGCTACTCGCGTTATTGACGATGATGCGCGCCATCGCCGCCTTGAACGCGCCGAAGAAGCGCTCAACGCGTCCGTTTTGCCACGGACAGGCGATGTCGACGACCTGAAGTTTCACACTGAGCACGCGCAACGCGCTGCGCATGACGCGCGACTTCAAGCTCGGATCGTTGTCGACGCGAATCTGTTT
This sequence comes from Lysobacterales bacterium, assembly GCA_016703225.1. Lineage (NCBI taxonomy): Bacteria > Pseudomonadati > Pseudomonadota > Gammaproteobacteria > Lysobacterales > Lysobacterales bacterium. The sequence goes on along the minus strand of JADJCM010000001.1, from coordinate 2,298 downwards.
CGGGAAACCGAACTGGCGAATAGCGGCGATGATTTCGCGCAGGATCGTCAGCGAGCGTCGGTCAGTGAGTTCGCGAAGGGCGATGCATGCGCGTGCCGTGATCAACGATGCCGAGCACGAGGCGTTGGCGCTTCGTCATGTCGGTCACGGTGGTCAGGTCGAGGCCCCAGGTGCAGTTCTTCGGTACCGATCGCGGCACGCGATTGCGGATATCGCGGCGCAGCGCGAGCACGTCGGCGCGACGCTTGATGAGGATGCGTCGCACCGTGCTTGGCGCCACTGACGCTGAACCTGAGTGGCCAGGTTGAAACCCGCACGACGGTCGCGGTCGCCTGCTCACGGGCGACCATGCCGATGGCCAGTCGATCGCATCCAAGGATGACCCCGGCCAGAACCGCTCAGGCTCATGTGTCATTGGAAGAGGCTGAGTGCCTCAATGCGATCAATCGCCTGCTATAGTAGGCATAAAAGCGAACTAAGCTGGCCATAATGAGCAAATTTCCCTATCCGCCCCAAGTCGTGGCCCGTATTGCCCAGTTGGGCGACCGCATTCGCGTTGCGCGAATCCGCCGCGGCTGGTCGTCCGCAGACTTGGCCTTGAAGGCCGGCATCAACAGAAACACGCTGTCCGCTCTGGAAAATGGCACGCCCGGCACGTCGATCGGCGTGTGCCTTTCAGTCATCTGGGCACTCGGTCTCGACAAGACCCTGGATGGCGTTGTCGATCCCGATGCCGATTTGCATGGCAAGTCGCTTGAGGCATCGCGCCGACCGCGTCGCGTCGGCCGTACCACCGCGGCAGCTGATGACTATGACTTCTGAGCGCTCGTGCTTCATCTACGTGCAGTTGCCCGGCACGCTTGAAACGGTGCCAGCTGCGAAGCTCACCATCGAGACCCTGCCCGACGGCGTGGCCATCGGACGCTTCCGCTACGGCGACCGCTTTCTCGGCCGCCAAGACTCGATCGCGCTCGATCCTTTCGCCTTGCCTTTGGGCAAAACGAGCTACGCGTTCACCCAGCTCAAGGGGGTGCCTGGTGCGGTGCGCGATGCCGGGCCTGACGCGTGGGGTCGTCGCGTCATTGAGCACACACTGGAGCGCGGCCCAGATGACCTTCATGAGATCGACTATCTGCTCAGCGGGCCGCAGGACGGCGCCGGACATCTGACGTTCGGCTTGAAGCCAGAGCCGCCCGCGCCGAGCCGGCACTACAACCGGACACAGCAGATGCCCGCCTTGCTGGCAGCCATGCAAGCGATCGAAGCCGGCGGCGTGGTCGATCCACAAATCCAGCAGTTCGTAAACGCTGGTACGAGCATGGGCGGTGCTCGACCCAAGGCCACGATCGAGTACAACGATCAGCTTTGGCTCGGCAAATTTCCATCCAAGGACGATCGATTCAATCTCCAGCGCGTCGAGTTCGCGACGCTGGAACTTGCCCGCCGCTGCGGCATTACGGTCACCGCGTCTCGCCTGCAGTCCTCGGGTTCGATCGATATCCTGATGCTCGCGCGCTTCGATCGCGAATTCACGGCAGCCGGCTACCTTCGCTACGGCATGGTCAGCGGATTGACCGTCCTCCAGTGCGGCGACACTCACCTCGATCGCGGGAAGTGGTCCTACCCGCTCCTTGCCGATGAACTGCGACGCTGGTCCGACAAGCCCGATGTCGACTGCGCTGAGGTCTTCCGACGCATGGTGTTCAACGCGGCAGTGACCAACAACGATGATCACCCGCGCAATCACGCCTTGCTTCGCAAGCCCAAAGGATGGCGCCTCTCGCCGGCGTACGATCTGGTGCCGGCGCCGGTCGTCAGTCTCGAACGGCGCGATCTCGCGCTCATCGTGGGTGACTACGGACGCACTGCCAGTTGCTACAACCTGCTCTCCCAAGCCGCTCGCTTCGGACTATCCGCTGATGCTGCCCGCGACATCTACAATCACGTCGCAAAGGAAGTGGCGCGATGGCGCGACGTGTTCGCTCATTGCGGCGTGTCCGCCACCGACGCCGCCCTTGTCGCGCCGGCGTTCTTGCCCGAGTGCTTTTTCTTCGAAGCGCCGATCCAGTGAGACGGAGAGTCGACCTGCCGAACGCCTCGGCCTTTTTCGCCATCGATCGGCTACTCAAACCCATCCGCGAACAGGAATCGGGTGATCTCGTACTGGTCGGACCGCGCCGGCGTTGCGCCGTAGGTGGTGGTGACGGTCCAGGTGGCGCTGCGCACGCTGTCGCTCGGCGGGGTGTCGAATACGGTCAGGAAGGCGCTGGCACCTGGGGTCAGGTTGTAGGGAAGTTG